>NZ_ATZE01000007.1 GCF_000428045.1 Sedimenticola selenatireducens DSM 17993
GGGTTTGATCTGTAGGAGGCCCGCCCCGGGCCGAATTCACGGCGAGGGCGCTACTCCTGCCGGGCAAATCCGCTCACGCACATCCATGTGCTTCGCGGTATAAGCTCCTCCCTGAGCAAATCCGCTCACACTCACGCGGTGGTTTGAATCGTACTACTCGCTGGTCAGCGTGCGCTTGTAGACTGCCTCGGCAATCGCCAGCAGTTCCGCCTCACTCATGTCGGGGTAGAGGCCGCGGGCGATCTGCATGCCGATCTCCAACTGGCCGTCCCGGCACAGGCCCGACATAGCGGCCTGCTCCATGGCTTCGAGGATGGTAGCGGTATTTGGATCCATGATCTGATTCTAGTACCTGTCGCGGCTTCAGGCGTCAATAAACCCGACGACGCTCTGGGCACTGCGGGCGATCTCCAGCTCTTCATTGGTGGGAATCACCAACAGCCGGACCCGGGAATCGGCCGAGTGTAAAGCCAGTATGTTGTTGGATGCTGTCGGCTCTTCACAGGAGATAGCAATACCCAGTCCCTCCAATCCCGTGCAGATTTGCTGGCGCAGTTCCGTATCGTTTTCACCGATACCACCGGTAAAGATGATCGCATCCACCCGGCCCAGGGCGGCGGCGTAACTGCCGATGGTCTTTTTTATCCGGTAGGCGAACATGGCTCTTGCCAGCTGTGCGGCATCGTCCCCCTGCGATGCCCGTTGACTCACCTCGCGCATGTCGCTGGAGCCGCACACACCTTTCAGACCGCTCTCCTTGTTCAGGAGTTTTTCCAGCTGATCCGCGGACAGGCCGCCTTCACGCAGCAGATAGAAGTGCAGCGCCGGGTCGATATCGCCACAGCGGGTGCCCATCATCAGCCCCTCCAGCGGGGTCATGCCCATGCTGGTGTCTATGCAGTGGCCGGCTTCAATGGCAGCCGCGCTGCAGCCATTACCCAGGTGCAGGGTGATCAGGTTGAGTGAATTAAGCTCGGTGGAGAGAAATTCGGCCGCCTGCTTGGCCACATAGTGATGCGAGGTGCCGTGAAAGCCGTAACGCCGTACCTGGTAGTCCCGATAGAGCCGCTCCGGCAGGGCGTAACGAAAGGCGTAATCCGGCATGCTCTGGTGAAACGCCGTATCGAATACCGCCACCTGGGGGACGTCGGGACAGAGTCCCTGCATCACCTCGATCCCCTCCAGGTTGGCGGGGTTGTGCAGCGGTGCCAGCGGGATCATGGCGCGGATGGCCTGGATCACCTCATCATCAATCAGTACCGGTTCACTGAACCGCTCACCGCCATGCACCACCCGATGTCCAATGGCGGTCAGTTGATCCAGCGAGGCCAGTGCGCCGCTGGAGCCGAGCTGCGCCACAACCTGCTCCAACGCCTGGTGATGATTGGCTACAGGAGCACCCGGCTCGCCGATCCGGTCGATCATCCCGGTGGCCAGGGGTAGCTGCCGTTGCATATCGAACAGCTGATACTTGATGGATGAACTGCCGGCGTTGATCACCAGAATGGTCACGCCGGATTCTCCCGCTGGTTGTTCTCCTGTGCCTGAATGGCGGTAATGGCGACGGTGTTGACGATATCGGTCACCGTACAGCCGCGGCTGAGATCGTTGACCGGCCGGTTCAGGCCCTGGATCACCGGGCCGATGGCCACCGCGTTGGCGGAGCGCTGCACCGCCTTGTAGGTGTTGTTGCCGGTGTTGAGATCAGGAAAGATGAACACCGTGGCCTGGCCGGCCACCTCGCTCTCCGGCATTTTGGAACGGGCTACCCCGGGATCAATGGCGGCATCGTACTGGATGGGGCCTTCCAGTTTCAGGTCGGGTCGCAGGCGGCGCGCAATGGCGACTGCATCCCGTACCGACTCCACATCATCCCCCTTACCGGAGACGCCGGTGGAGTAGGAGAGCATGGCGACCCGGGGTTCTATGCCGAACATGGCGGCGGTGCCGGCCGAACTGATGGCGATATCGGCCAGTTGAGCGGCATTCGGATTGGGGTTGATGGCGCAGTCCCCGTACACCAGGACCTTGTCCTCCAGACACATGAAGAAGACGCTGGAGACCAGCGAGCAGCCGGGTTTGGTGCGGATGATTTCGAACGCGGGACGGATGGTATGCTGGGTGGTGTGGGCGGCGCCGGAGACCATGCCATCGGCATGACCATGATGGATCATCATGGTGCCGAAGTAACTGACATCGGCCATGGCATCGTAAGCCATCTGCTCGGAGATCCCCTTGTGCTGACGCAATTTGAAGTAGGTGTCGGCAAAGGTTTGACGCCAGGGTGAAGTGCGGGGGTCAATGGTCTTGACCCCCTGCAGATTGAGACCCAGCTGGCTGATTCGTTGCTGGATCTTCTCTTCCGATCCGAGCAGGGTGATATCCACCACCTCGCGCAGCAGAAGGATCTCCGCCGCCCGCAGGATGCGCTCGTCGAATCCCTCCGGCAGGACGATGTGTTTGCGTACCGACTTGGCGCGCTGAATCATCTCGTATTCGAACATCAGCGGGGTCTTGCGGTGGGTGCGGCCGACAGATATTCGTGCCGTCAACTCTTCCGCGTTGATATGCTTTTCCACAATACCCAGGGCAGCGGCGATCTTGCGGTCATCCGAAGGGAGGATGCTTCCCTCCACCTCGTTCACCTTGAGCGCGGTACAGAAGGTATCCCAGGGTGCGCTGAGGATAGCCAGGCGGGATTTGGTCAGCCCCTCCAGCAACCGGGTTACCTGGGGGGCGGGTGTCAAGCCGCCGGTCAGCAGTAGTCCGGCGATCTTCGGATAGCTGCTGGAAACGTCTGCCGCCAGGGTGGTGAGGATGATGTCGGAACGGTCGCCGGGGGTGATGACCAGGCTGTCTTCCTGGATGTTATCGAGGAAGTTCGGTACCTCCATGGCGGCGACCTTGTAGTGGCTCACCTCCTGGTTCAGTGACTCCTGGTCGCCACTCAGACAGGCGATGCTCAATGAACGGGCGATCTCGCCCACGGTCGGCTTCTCCAGGGTGCGGTGTTCAGGCAGTACGTAGAAGGGGAGGGTGGGTATGGAAGAGACGGTCAGCTCGGCGATCACCTGATCAATGTTCTCCGGGTCCACCCGGTTGACGATGGCGGCCAGCAGCTCGCAACCGCGATTGTTCAGGGACTCCTCCAGCACCCGCACCGCGTCGACCGTTTCGTGGGCGGATCGACCATAGCCCTTGATCACCGGCATCAGCAGGCAACCCAGGTTATTGGCCAGGTCGGCGTTGAAGTCCAGCTCCATGGCCGAGGTGACATCGGAGAAGTCGGTGCCGGCACAGACCACCATGTCCACCTGCTGCTCCACCAGCTTGTACTTGGCCATGATCTGTTTCAGCAGCTCGGCATAGCGCCCCTCCGCCAGTAAATTACGGGCGGTTTCATCAGTACAGCCGTACAGCGCACTGGCCGGCAGGTCGATGCCGTAACGTTGGCTGATCAGGTGAGTGAGATCATCGCTGCCGCCGTTCTCCGGGATGATCGGGCGAAAGAAACCGACCCGTTTGGTGAGGGCGGTGAGCATCTCCATCACCCCCAGGACGATTACCGATTTTCCGCTGCCGGGTTCCGCGCCGGCGATATAGATACTTCTTAACATGGTTGCTCTTGTTACTGTTCAGGGTGCCCGCGTTGTGCGGCGCAGCATGATGAAAGAATAAGGAGTTTCCGGCAAGAATACCATCCCTTTTCGGGTTTTTTAGGATTCCAGAACCAAGCCTGAATCGCGAAGTACGTGAAGCACCGGCAGGAGCGGAGCGGCGCCGCGAATTCGGCCCGGGGGCGGGCCTCCTACAGGTGGATTATTGCAATGGTCGGGTGAACGATCCGTGATAAATCATCACCTTCGTGCGCCTGGCCATTCATTGCGGTTAATCGCTGTCATGGAGACCGATGAACGGAAGCAGCCGGGCTTGTGCTTTAATAGACTGAAAGCCACATGACCATGCCTAACAAGGGGTTCCCAATGCGTCCAATCCAGGAAATCGCCGACCGGCTCGATCTGACGGCAGCCGATCTGATGACCTATGGCGACCAGATGGCCAAGATCCGGCTGGCCGCCCTGAATCAGAATTCCTGCAGGCCGGCCGGTCGGATCGTGCTGGTCTCAGCGATCAATCCCACCCGCAGCGGCGAGGGCAAGACCACGGTCTCAATCGGTCTGGCCCAGGGGATGCAGCGCCTGGGTGCACGGGCCGCCCTGGCGCTTCGGGAGCCTTCGCTGGGGCCGATCTTCGGTATCAAGGGTGGTGGGGCCGGCGGCGGGCAGTGCCAGCTGGAACCCTCCACCCGCATCAATATGCATTTCACCGGAGACATGCATGCCATCGGCGCGGCACACAATCTGCTGGCGGCGCTGGTGGACAATGCGGTGCACTTTCGCAGCGAGCTGGATCTGGAACATCGGCAGGTGTTTTGGCGTCGGGTGCTGGACATGAATGACCGGGCCTTGCGCCAGGCGGTGATCGGCCTGGGTGGGCGATTGAACGGGGTGCCGCGGGAGACCGGCTTTGACATCACCGCAGCTTCCGAGGTGATGGGGATTCTCTGTCTGGCCGAGGATCTGGCGGACCTGAAACGGCGCCTGGGCAATATCCTGGTCGGCTTCGACCGTCAGGGGGCGCCGGTCACCGCGGCCAGCCTGAAGGCGACCGGGGCCATGGCGGCCCTGCTGCAGGATGCCATGCTGCCCAACCTGGTGCAGTCCACCGAGGGCGTGCCGGCGCTGGTGCACGGTGGACCGTTCGGCAATATCGCCCACGGCTGCAACAGCGTGATCGCCACCAAGAGCGCGCTGGCCCGGGCTGAGTACGTGGTCACCGAGGCCGGTTTTGGTTTTGACCTGGGTGCGGAGAAATTTTTTGATATCAAGTGCCGCAGCGCCGGACTCTGGCCCAGTGCCGTGGTGCTGGTGGTGACTGTCCGTGCCCTGCGCATCCACGGAGGCGGCAATCCCGAATCCGTAGGTACGGTTGAAGAGATTCGTGCCGGGATGGAGCATCTCTATCACCATGTGGAGAGCGTACAGGCGTTTGGTTTTGAACCGGTAATCGCTATCAACTGTTTTACCGGCGATCTCGAAGCCGATCTGGCCACGATCGAGGCCGGCTGCCATGAACACGGTCTGCCCGTGGCGCGGTTTGACGGCTACACCCGGGGCGGCGCCGGCAGCGAGGCGTTGGCCGAGGTGGTGCTGGGTGCGGCTAACAAGCCACAACCGCCGGTACGCTTCCTGTATGAACTGGATGAGTCACCACAGCAGAAGATATTGGCCGTCGCCAGTACCATCTATGGTGCCAGCGAAGTGGTGTTCAGCCGCACGGCGCTAAAGGACCTGGAGCGGATTCGCTCTCTGGGTTACGAAAAGCTGCCCATCTGCATCGCCAAGACCCATCTCTCCCTGAGTAGCGACCCGACCCGGGTAGGGCATCAGGATGGCTTCGAACTGCCGGTGGAGTCGGTGCGCATCTCTGCCGGGGCCGGTTACCTGCTGGCATTGACCGGGGATATCGTCACCATGCCCGGATTATCCGCCAGCCCGGCGGCCCACCGCATCGATCTCACCGATGACGGGGAAGTGTTGGGGGTCTGAGGATTGGCACCGTTCATTCGCGGCTTAAAAAAACGATGATTCAGCGCACGAATAGGGCGCTCCGTGGGCGGCGCAATTCGCAACTTCGATGTCGTGGAGGCATGGCCCGCACGATGGCTGATTTCGGCCCTCGCGCCTAATCCCGCCGCAGTTTTGCCGTCAGGGCGATCGGTGTCGGATACTTGAACAGCACCCGGTAAGTGGAGACCAGAAAGGTGAGCAGGGTAGCCAACTGGATCAGGTAAGAGGCCTCCAGCCCGATCAACTTACTCTCCCAGGCGAGTACCGCCAATAACAGGGAAAATTCACTCAGTTGACCGAGTCGGGCACCCACCTCGGTGGCACGCATTTTTTCTTCTCCCACGCTACGCAGCAAGCGCGAGAATATCACCGGTTTCAGCAACAGCATGGCTGCCGCGATCAACAGCGCGGGCAGGATCACATCATCCAGCATGTACAGGTCAAAGCCGGCACCGAGCGAGAAGAAAAACAGCACCAGGAAGAAGTCGCGCAACGGTTTGAGGTTTTCTGAAATGAAGAATGAGACCGGGCTGGTGGCAAGTGAAATGCCGGCAATAAAGGCGCCGATTTCGTGAGAGAGGCCGAGTGCCGTTGCGGCCTCCGCGAGGCCCAGGCACCAGCCGATGGTGATCAGGAAGATATACTCCTTGATGGTGTCGAATTTCTTCATCAGGGGATAGAAGACAAACTTCACGAACAGTGCCGAAACACCGATCAGCAGCGGCAGGGCGAGTCCCAGCTTGAATATCTCCAGCAGGGGGGATTCATTCCCGCTGCCGCCTTTCATCGCCAGCAGCAGGAGGATGGCGATCAGGTCCTGGAACAGCAGGATACTGATCACCAGCTCGCCGGTATGCTGATGATGCAACACCGTTGTGGGCAGCAGCTTCAGGCCGATGATGGTACTGGAAAACATCATGGCGGCGCCGACAATCAGCGACTCTTGCGGGGTGAAGCCGAAAAGCCAGGCGACCAGTCCGCCGCAGAAGGCAAACAGGGCGGAGCTGAGGACGGTGACCGTGGTGGTCTTTTTCAATAACAGCAGCAGTTCACGGGGGTTAAGCTCCAGACCCATCAAAAACAGCAGGAACATGATGCCGATATTGGACATCTCCCGTACCAGTTCACTGTCGTTCACCAGTCCGGCGGCGGAAGGTCCCAGCAGTACCCCCAGCAGGATATAGGAGATCAGCAGCGCCTGCCGTGCGTACAACGCCAGGGTGGCAAACACGGCGGCTCCGGAGAAGATCAGGAAAATGGTAAAGAGTATCGGGTGTTCGGTCATGGGGACGGGTCGCTCGACGTCTGGGAAATTCGGGGTTCTGGCACATTGCAGTATTCCCCTTGACCTGCGGTGGGGAGCAAGATGAGGATTCGGCCTACTCCTCCTGCAACTCTTTCAGCCGGGTCTGATAAGTTTCATCATCGATCTCACCGCTGGCGTGCTTCTGCTGAAGTATCCTGATGTGGTGTTCGGCCCACTCCTCCGGCGAGCCTGTGGACCGGTTGAGTAGCCAGCGCAGGATGAAAATCCCTGGAATAATGAACGCCAGTCCGGTTGCGACCTTGATCATTTGATCTTCAAACATAATAAATGCCTTAATCTGGTGAATGATCCGCTCTGGGTTCGGGTCATTATACACAATGACCTGATCATCCGGTTAACGGGGTAGACCGGGTAGCACCAGTAGTATGATTTTTCATGGCCATAACGCCTAAGGCGTGTCAGTCGATTCACTGTCTTCAGAGTGGTTATTTTCAGCTTGAATTCAGGCAACGCTGATAACGTCCATAGTCGGCAACATGGTTAATGCTGATAAGGGGGGAGTATATGCAGATTCGTAACAATGGGATGAGATTTGGCACGGTTGCCCAGGTGCTGCACTGGGGCATGTTTGCGGTTTTCATTGCACTCTTTGTATCGGCCGAGATCATGCAGGATCTGCCAAAGGGCGAAGAGAGATGGGCCCTGTACGGTTTCCACAAATCATTGGGTGTCACCGCCCTGTTTTTGGTTTTTCTACGCCTCTCATGGCGTGGATTAAACCCGCTGCCCGTGAGCAACGGAAATCACCCGGCCTGGCAACGGAGCCTGGCTGCTGCGGTTCATTTGCTGCTGTATACCGTAATGCTGGTGATGCCACTGAGTGGTTATGTCATGTCCATGGCACACGGTTATGGCATTGAGTGGTTTGGCTTGTGGGAATTGCCGGATCTTGTTGGTAAGGATGAGGCGTTGGCGGAGCAGGCGAAACAGCTGCACATCTACAGCTCCTATGGGTTGTACGCCCTGGTTGGAATACATGCGGGAGCGGCTATGTGGCATCAGTTTGTCCTCAGAGATGGCATCATGCAACGCATGCTGTCGGTAAAACATCAGCTCACTGATTAGATTTTCAGCCACATTGGTAGATTCCCGTGTCGCTATTAACCACAGGAAATGTGACTTGTTTAGTTGGGTGGATCAGCTAAATGTATGCAGGAATACAGCTCGCGTTTGGGAGATACCATGTTTGTTGTCGATGATCCGGTGCTGGCTCTGATCGTTCGCTTTGTCGCCAGGGCACGGGACCTGGATGTCACGGATGGAGAATTTCTGCAACGCCAGGTGGAGAGCATGAAGTGCTACCTGGAGCGTTATCCCGAGCAGGAGCATGGTGATAAGGCGATCGAGTGGATAGCGGAGTATGCCGCGCAATACCGGGACCAGTGGCAGAAACAGGTGGTCACGCAGCAGGCCACGCAGACCCGCTGCATGGACTGTCCGATGAATACCTTGGGTGAGGATAGCTATTGTCAGATCCACTATCAGTGGCTGCGGTTGCTCAAACGTTATACCCGGGATGAGATGAGTTCTTCGGAGTATGTGAAAGCGGCGCTAAAAATGTTGCGGGAACACAAACAGGAGCTGAAGGTACGAAAAGAGCATGAAGCAGAGGGGCTACGGCAGCTAAAGGCCTATCGTGATGCGAGAAACCAACCGTTATAGCGACCCCATTGCATGACTCGAAGCGGGCCCCCTGTATGAATGTCACTCCTGCGGATGATCCTACTCCAGCCGGACCAATACCAACAGATGATCGGAGCAGCGCCTGTTTTTTGGGATGCCCCGGTCACGGCAACGCCCTATAATCCCGATAGTCTGAAATTTGTAGTATTCGGGATCTGATATGCATATCCACTCGCTGGAACAGTGGCGCCACGACCACAACTTCAATATAGATACCTCGGAAGGGGAGCGCAGAACCCGGCTGGTGGTCCTGCTGACGGCGGTTATGATGGTGGTGGAGATCGCTGCCGGTTATCTGTTCGGCTCAATGGCCCTGCTGGCCGATGGCTGGCATATGGGGACCCATGTGGCGGCGCTGGCCATCTCGCTGTTTGCCTACCGTTATGCCCGACAGAACGCAGAGAATCCACGTTTCAGTTTCGGCACCGGAAAGGTTACGGCGCTGGGTGGTTTTGCCAGCGCCATCAGCCTGGCGATGGTAGCCCTGCTGATGGGCGTGGAGTCGGTGGAACGCTTGATTGCGCCCGAGACAATCCGCTTCAATCAGGCGATTCTGGTGGCGGTCGTGGGTCTCGTCGTCAATCTGCTTAGTGCCTGGCTGCTGCATGGCGGGTCTCCCGCGCACCACCTCCATGATGATGACCATCACCATGGGCATCCTCATCAGCATGACCAGAATCTACGTGCCGCCTATCTGCATGTAATTGCCGATGCCCTGACCTCCGTGCTGGCCATAATTGCCCTGTTTGCCGGTAAATATTTTGACTGGATCTGGATGGATGCCCTGATGGGGATTGTCGGGGCGGTGCTGATTACCCGCTGGAGTATCGGGCTACTGAAGGATACCAGTGCCGTGCTGCTTGACTCCGTGCCCAGTGACGAGATTGGCCGGCGCATCACGGATGCGATCGAGGCGGAGTCGGACAACCGCATCGTGGATCTGCATATCTGGCAGTTGGGTCCGGGCAGTTACGGCGTCATCATCTCGCTGGTCACCCATGAGCCCAGGGACCCGGAACATTACAAGGCGTTGATCCGGCATATCCATGCGTTGGGGCATGTCACGATCGAGGTGACCGGCTGTGAGGGCGAGGCGTGCATAATGCCGCCACGCCAGTAGGTGTGTGGACACTTGTAAATTTTTACCTGATTATCCACCTAACTCAGCCGTATTCAGGAAAACTATTAGCCGCGAATAAACGCAAATGAATACGAATCATGCTATTTCGCTAATACCTCAGCCCCTGGTCTGGATGGAGGGTACCGATCGTTTTCCGGTATGGACCTATTCGGTTACAGCATATATAGATAGCCGTCTTTATTACTATTTGCGTGTATTCGCGTTCATTCGCGGCTTTATAAAGGGTATCCAGCCATAGTTGACTCTGGTGGGTAATCAGGAATTTTTAACCGATGCACAGTTGACCGGCAGTGTCTGTTAAGCGATGAATAAACGAAATGCCATCATCCATCGATAAACTGTTGAAGAAACATCAGAAGCTGACCCAGTCGGATATGCTGAAAGTAGCATCCCACGTGCAGCGCGAGCAGGGCGAGTGGATTATCAATACCCTGATGATCGAGGGGCAGTCGGTACCCTTTATCTATAAACGCAAGCGGCGCTACAAATCACTTCAGGGGCAGCGGGTCAATATCACCTACTATCCGGCGATGGATTCGGTAGCGGGCATCGAGTTTGAAATAATGAAAGTGGTACGTATTCGGGTTGCCTGAGCGGCCACCATTAATGCAGCCATGCTGATTGTGGGGTTGACTTCACGGGCTGATCGTTAAATGGTTGGGTGGTTACTCTTAACTCCAATAACCGTTGCAAACGAAATCAATGAGCCAAAGTAAAAATTATCTGATGGTAGATGGGGCCAGGCTGGAATGCCGCTGGTACGGCCGGCGCAAGGCGGATCAACCGGTGTTGGTGCTGCTGCATGAGGGGCTGGGTTGTATCGATATGTGGCGGGATTTTCCGGACAGACTGGCGGAAAAGACCGGCCTGGCTGTCTTTGTCTACAGTAGACAGGGTTACGGAAGGTCTGACCCGTTTGAACGTCCGCTGGAGGTCGGTTTCATGCATCGGGAAGGGTTGGAAATCCTGCCCGGAGTGCTGGATGAGGCGGGTATCGATCAGGCAATTCTTGTAGGGCACAGCGATGGGGCGTCAATTGCCCTGATCTACTCGGGCGAGCGTTCCGATAGGCGCATCAGGGGGCTGGTATTGCTGGCGCCTCATCTGTTTGTTGAGGAAGAGACCCTGGAGGGAATACGCCAGGCGAAGCAGGCATTTGACACCGGCCAGCTCGCCGACCGGCTGCAACGCTACCATGGAGACCACACGGAAAGTACCTTCCGGCACTGGTCAGGAATCTGGCTGGATCCCCGGTTTACCGCCTGGAATATTGAATCCAGTTTACCGGGAATCAATGTGCCGCTGCTGGCGATCATGGGTGAGGATGATCAGTACGGTACTCTGGCCCAGATCCATAGGTTGGCTGAACAGTCGCCGCAACAGAGCGAACTGGCCGTACTCAAAGATTGCGGTCACTCACCCCATCTGGAACAGATGGAACAGACCCTTGACCGGATAACCGATTTTCTGCGTCTGCAGGGTCAGGTCGACCAGCATCGACCTGACCCTGAGCCGGCATGATTCAGGTGCGGAATTTCCCCGCCATGGTCTGCAGGTCGGCGGCCAGTTGCGCCTGCTGTGTACTGGCAACCGCTGTCTGTTCCGCCCCCTGGGCTGACTGAACCGAAAGGTCATTAATCGAAACTATGTTGCGGTTAATCTCGTTGGCCACCGCGCCCTGCTGTTCAGCGGCGGTGGCAATCTGGGCGTTCATGTCCTTGATGCGCGAGACGGCCTGATTGATCTCATTGAGCGCCTGATCGGCCTGCTCCACCTGGGCGAGGCTGTGTTCCGCCTTCTGCTGACCCCGCTGCATCGCGGTCACTGCCTCCTTGGTGCCGTGCTGCAGACGTTCAATCATGGACTGGATCTCCTGGGTCGATTCCTGGGTTCTGCCTGCCAGGGTGCGTACCTCATCGGCGACCACGGCAAAGCCACGCCCCTGTTCTCCGGCGCGTGCCGCCTCGATTGCGGCATTGAGTGCCAGCAGATTGGTTTGCTCGGCAATACCCCTGATCACATCCAGTACGCCACCGATGGTGTTGCTGTCGGCTTCCAGATTGTGAATAACCTGTGCCGCCTGTTCCACTTCGCGGGCCAGATCACGGGTTGCATTCAATGCCTGTTCCGCCACCGCGCGGCCGTTGTTGGTGAGGGTGTCGGCCTGCAGGGCTGACTGTTCCGCCTCGGCTGCATTGCGTGCCACATCCTGCACCGTGGCTGCCATCTCGGTCATCGCCGTGGCCACTTGTTCAGTTTCCGACTGTTGCTGCTTGATGCGAACGCTGGACTCTCCGGTGATCACCGAAGTCTCTTCCGCCGCGGCGGCGAGCTGGATGGTGGTGCCGCCCAACTCCTTCACAACCGTTCTGAATTTGTCACAGATGGTGTTGAAGGCGTTGGCTATTTCGCCCAGCTCGTCACGGGATTCATGCTGGCTGCGCACCGTCAGGTCGCCGGCGGCCATCTGTCGGGATGCTTCGGTCAACTGACTCACCGCATTACTGATACCCTTGATGGTGAGCAGGGCCAGCAGGCCGAGCAACATAACACCGGCAATCATCAAGACAATTGAGATATTCAGAACAGATTGATTCTGATTCACGGTGTCTGCATAGGTGGCCTGGGCGACATCCAGCTGCAGTTGCCACAGTTTCTCCACGGCGGCATAAGCGGTCTCAAATGTGGGGCCGGTCCGGTTCAGCAACTGCAGATCGGCGGCCTCGTATCTGCCTGCCCTGATCAATTCGGCGACCGCCTTAAGCCCTTCCTGCACAAAGATGGCCCGCTTGTTTGCGAAATCCTCCGCCAGAACCTTCTCTTCCGGCGTGAGGTAGGTCGTCAGATAGGCCTGCCAGATACTGGAAATGGTGGCGATATTGGCATCAACAGCTTCAATATGCCGGGTTACCGGATGATCATGCAGAATGGCTGTATGGGAATCCGGTGCATGTTGCAGCGCCAGCAGCAACTCACCGCGGTTTGTCCGCATCAGATCAATGATTTTACTGAGCTGACCGGTCGGGATCAGGCGGTCTTCATAAACGCTTTTCAGGCCGGACTCGGCATTGTTCATGGCGCTGATACTCAGTAGTCCAACCGTTGCCAGTTGCAGTACAGCAAACGAGACCAGAAAGATCAGGCGTGCCTTGATGGATATTTTATTGAGTAATTTCATTTTGTTACCTCCGGGGGCTGGGGGGGCAATTGACATTGGTTGTTGTTTCATTCTTGGTCAGTTGTTGCTCAGTCACTTATGAGGCGTACATCAACATCGGTATGTGCCGGGGCACACGCCAGTTGTTTGTTTGATTCCGAAATTTCACTGCATAGGTGATTCAAGGCCTCTCCTCAAAGCACGGCTTCGGAGAGGGGGTTGCGCCACTGTCCCTGCTCATATTAATGACATATGTCAATTTTCGACCGGAATGAATAATTCTTTAGTCTTTTTCTGAGAATTATTATTGGGTTGATTTACCGGCGTGCCTGGAATAAAAGTAGTCCTGTTGCCGTCGGCGAACGGGGATTAAGTTCTTTGAGATGGGGTAGCCTGGTTCTTTGAGGGAAGGAAGAGTCCTTATCAGGTGGGTGTCTGGAGTTCCGGGAAAAAGGGGGGCGTTGTGTTACAAAACATTGCGATTTTATTTTTGCTTTTAATGGCAATTGTGATTGCCGGTTGCAGTGGTGATCAGCACGATCACCCCGATCTGAAAACGGGTCAGCAGCTCTATGAGTATCACTGTGCATCCTGTCATAAAGAGGATGGCACCGGTATATTTCTAAAAGGTGTCCCGGCCAACCGGGATACTGATCTCTCGGTATGGCAGATTATCCATAAGGTACAGACGGGCTCGGAAGAGAAGAGCGCGATGCCCAGTTTTGAAAAAATGCCGCAACAGGAGGCCTCGAAGATCGCAGTCTACCTTAAGCAGCTGGCTAAGAAATAATCGGGCCCGGTCAGGCGACCGGGCCCGAGTCACTCGGATCAGGCAGCCTCCACCTTGCTGTCGATCACGTTTCCGCTACGCTTCTGAATCTCGATCCGGCGCGGTTTCATCTCTTCCGGTATCTCTCTGATCAGTTTCACTTCGAGCATGCCGTCCTGAATAATGGCGCTCTCGACCCGAATGTGGTCCGCCAGTTGGAAGTTGCGCTCAAAGCTGCGATTGGCAATCCCGCGATGCAGGAAAGTCCGGCTGGACTGCTCGTCCTCCTGTTTCTGACCGGAGACATGCAGCATGTTCTGCCTGACCTCGATCTCCAGATCATCGGTAGTGAAGCCGGCGACTGCCATGGTAATGGTGTAGTGATCCTCATCCACCAACTCGATGTTGTAGGGTGGGTAGCCGCCACTGACGTTGGCGTTGTGGATTGATTCCAGGGTGTTGGCCAGGCGATCAAAGCCGATGGCACTGCG
This sequence comes from Sedimenticola selenatireducens DSM 17993, assembly GCF_000428045.1. Lineage (GTDB taxonomy): Bacteria > Pseudomonadota > Gammaproteobacteria > Chromatiales > Chromatiaceae > Sedimenticola > Sedimenticola selenatireducens. The sequence continues at coordinate 14,199 of NZ_ATZE01000007.1, forward strand.
GAACAGGGGTGAAAGATCATAAGCTCTCATAGTGATATCCTCATTGTTCAAGCGATATTTTCAAGCAAGTGTGTTCGATTGAACCACACGGTTTCGTGAATCCTCGCGGCATCCACTTGACTATGAGTTAGGGGCTTTGGATTTGGATTTCAAGCGTCAGTGGGCAGAAATTTTTCTCGTGTCGCGCATTCTGTTCGGCGGCGCCCACGGGGCGCCCTATTTCTTTCGTGTACCGTCAGTTACCGTAGGTCGTGTTAGCCAAAGGCGTAACCCGACAAGGGGATAATGGGCACGTTGCGCTTTGCATATCCTACCTGGGGTAATTGCCCAAATTCGTTATGACTGCCCAGATCGCGTCGCGCTTAGTAACCGGTCATCTCAAGATAGCCCCGGCCTGTCAGTCTGTTCTGCTCATATACGTCCACCGCACCTTCCCAGTAACGTACGCTTAGGTCCATCTCCTGATCATCCAGCACCGGTTTAACCTGCAGCGTCCTGTTTTGTGAATTTATCCGCAGGCTCCACTCAACGGGATAACGCGTTCCGGTCGGACTCTGCCACCAGCGTTCGGCTGTCAGCTCGACATCATCGGGAGTCAGCCGTCTCGACTGTCCAATGGCGGAAACCAGCGTGCCCGCGCTGAAGGGATCAGGCTCGCCTTCACTGTCCCTCAACTGGTAATACATGAGATTTTCCCCACCGCTGAGCTGCAGTGAGAACCAGTCCCAGCCGGTCTGATCCGGGGAGAGTGCGCTGGTGCCCCACTCCCGGTCGAACCAGGAATTCCCTTGCACCCTGAATGTGGTGCCGTCCAGGGTAATGTTGCCGGTGGTGTGCATGCGGGGGTAGGAGTAGTAGTAGGAGGCGTTGCCCGGCTGGGCACTCTTCTGGCTCAATCCTTGGTCGCCCTGCAATATGACGCCGACAGAAGATTCGCCCTCCAACTCCAGGACTATTTTGAACTCCCTGGCGGTGATGTTGATACGCCAGGGAAACGTCGATCCGGTTGCGTCCAGTTGCCAGTCTTCCACCCAGACCCTGAACGGTTCCGTCTCCACCCCGGCCAGTCCGGGCCCCGTCCTGACCAGCCGCTCTTCCGCCAAGTGGCGTTGGCCGTCGGCATCGGTAATCGCCACATGGGCCATCCAGACCGGATTACCGGCCCAACTTGAAGCGCTTTTCACGCTGCCCGGTGGTGTCAGGGAGAAACGGAAAAAAGTGACCTGATAGCCGAAGCGGCGGCCGTTGTTGCTCTGCAGATTGCCGGTAAAATACCACCACTCGTTGCGGTATTCAGGATGTCCGCCATGATCCCGGGGAAAGCTGAATTCCCGTGGCGCCGTGGCACGGGCAAAGCCGGCCTGATCCACGGTGGAGAGCAGCCCGGTTGCCGAGAGTTTGGCTGCCGGTGCCGGGGGTTCGGTGCAACCCGTCAGCAAGAGTAACAGCAACAAAAAGCAGAGCCACTTCATACTACTCCTCCCGCAATGCCAGGGCGGGGCGCGTGCGCGCCATGCGCAGGCTGGGATAGAGCCCTGCAAGCAGCGCGGCAATCAGTGCGAAGCCGGTGGCCTCCAGCAGAATGGTGGGCGAGAGCTGGCTCGGCATGCTCCAGCCGAACGCACGCAGATTGATCACATGCACCAGGATCTCCGCCATCAGCCAGCCCAGCGGCATCGCCAGCAGCGCGGCAATCAGCCCCATCAACAGGGTCTGCAGGCTGATCTGGCCCAGCAGTTGGCGCGGCGTCAGGCCGGTGGCCCGCAGGATGGCATGCTCCCTGGCTCGTTCCAGTTGCAGCGCCATCATGGCGCTGACAATGCCGACAAAGGCCACCGCGATCACCAGCAGGCGCAGCACCCGGGTAATGGTAAAGGTGCGGTCGAAGATCTCCAGCGACTGTTCCAGAATCTCCCGGTTGGCCCGCACCTGTAGTGGCCGTTCTGACTGACCGGCCAACTGTTTGATCCGGGTGAGCAGGGGTTCGATCGGTTCTCCTGCCTGCAGATAGATGCCGAGGGTGGTGATCTGCTTATCGTGCCAGAGGGTGGCGTAGCGATCTCTCGGCATGACCACCAGTCCCCGGTCTGAGCCGTAGTCGAAAAAGATACCGCCGATAGTAAATCTGACTACGCCATCCGGCGTAAGCAGAGGCAGCGCGTCACCGACCTGGAGACGATTGTGGTAGGCATAGGGCTCCGAGATCAGCAGCAGATCACCCGTGGCAAAGCGCTCCCAGAGATCGGGCAGGGTCTCGCCCTTGAAATGGAAGCCGCGATAACTGCGGGCCGCCAGGCCGATGGCCAGCAGGTTGACCGGGCCATTCTCGCTCTCCAGGGTGACATGGCGGCCGCTACTCAGATCTTCCACCCCCGGCAGCGCTTCAACCTGTTCCAGCAGCCAGTCGGGCAGGGGCGCCGAGGCGCGCTTGGAGGCGCTATGGGGGGCGGTGACATAGATATCCCCCTGTACCGTCTGGGCCAACCACTGGCCGACGGTGTCGCGGAAACTCTCCACCATAATGCCCATGCCTATAGTGGCGGCGATGGCCAAGGTCAGGGCGGCAATGGCCGGGCCGGTGCGACTCAGGGTGGCATCGATGCCCCGGGAGGCAAGTCGGCCGATGGTGCCGAACAGCCATTTCAGCGGATGCTGCAGCAGCCGGGAGAGTGGCGGCACCAGGGTCGGTACCAGCAGGCAATAGCCCATGATGAAGCAGAACAGGGCGGCAAATCCCATCAACAGGCTGCGTTCCGAGGCTTGCACCAGCAGCGCCCCCCCGGCCATGCCGGCTATCCCGATCAACAGCAGCCAGGGTAGTGCGCGGTGGCTCCGCCGCTCGATAACCGAGCGGCGGTTAACGCTTTGGGGGCTGGAACGGGTGGCCTCCCAGGCCGGCACGGAGGCGGCAAAAAAGGTGGTGAGCAGACCAAGCAGCGAACCGGTCAACAGGATCTGTGGTGCCAGTTCAAGCTGGCTGACGGTCAGGGCAAAATAGAGATCATTGATGGTGCGGGTCACCAGCCAGAGCAGTTGCCGGGCCAGCAGAATGCCGGCTCCCATGCCCACCAGGGTGCCGATCAGGCCGATGAGCATCTGTTCCGCGAGTATGGCACGGAACACCTCGCCCCGGGTGGCGCCCAGCAGGCGCATGATGCCGAACTGGCGGCGCCGCTGCAGAACCGAAAAGGTAGCGGTGTTGTAGATCAGGAATCCGCCCACCAGCAGGGCCAGCAGACTCATGGCGGTCAGGTTGGTCTGAAATGCCTGGCTCATGTCGGCCATGGCGGCGGTGCGCCGTTCGGTCTCCACCAGTCGGACGCCTTCGGGTAGCCAGTCACGCAACATGGCGGCTTGCGTCTCATCCAGCGCGAGGTCGATCCGGTCCAGGCTGCCGAACTGCTGTAACAGGGTCTGTGCAACGGCAATATCGGTTACCAGCACACCATCCAGCGCCGCCTCCCGGCGGTCGCCGAACAGGGCAAGAATCTCTGCTTCTTGAATAGTGCCGGCGATATCCAGGGTGATACGGCTGCCTGTGTCCAGTCCGAGTCGCTGGGCGCTATAGGTTGAGATCAGCAAGCCATCGCGGCTGGTCAACAGTTGATTCTGCACTCTGGGTGGGGCATTCAGGGTCAGGTTTCTGAATGGACGCTCCGACAGCGGATCGAGTCCGAGCAGGGTCAGCTGCTCCTCGTCGATGCGCACCACCCCTTCCACCACCGGGGCACTGGGAAGATAGGGGTATTGGCGTCTCAGGTCGGTGAAGAGCTGCTCGGGGAGTCCGGCCGATCCCGCAATGATCTGGTGAGTGACGCGGCCGGAGATCTGCTCCATGGTGATCTCGAAGGCCCGGCTGGCGCTCTGGTTGGCCAGGCCCACTGCCATCACCACTGCCACCCCCAGGGCGATGCCAAGTACCGACAGGATGGACTGCCAGACATGTCGCTGCTGGTGACGGAAACCGGCGCGCCAGAGACGGGAGCCTACCAATGGAGTTCTCCTCCTTCACTCAATACTCCGTCGCTCAGGGTAAGGATGCGGTCGGCCCGTTCGGCCACCTCCAGGCTATGGGTCACGATAATCAGGGTGCGCTTGAGCTGTCTTGAGAGGCCGATCAGGATGCCGAGGATCTGGTCGCCGGTCTCCGCGTCCAGGTTGCCGGTGGGTTCATCGGCCAGCACGATAGTGGGGTTGTGAATCAGTGCGCGGGCGATGGCAATGCGCTGCTGTTCGCCACCGGAGAGCTGGTCGGGGAAGGCGTTCCAGCGATCACCCAGCCCCACATCGGAAAGTATCAGGCCGACCATGCGACTGATCTCCAGTTCCTTGAGTCCGTTTAGCTCCAGCGGCAGACCCACGTTCTCGGCCACAGTCAGGGTCGGGATCAGGTTGAAGAACTGGTAGACAAAGCCGATGTGGCGGCGCCTCAGCAGGGTGCGGTCCCGTTCCGAGAGGGCATTGATGTCCTGCCCCAGCACCTGTATCCGGCCCTCTTGCGGGGTATCGATGCCGGCCAGCATATTCAGCAGGGTGGATTTGCCGGAACCGCTTCTGCCGAGCAGTGCAATACACTCGTACTCTGCCACCTGCAGATCAATGCCGTTCAGGATAGGTCGGCTGTCGCCCCCTTCACGGTAGCTGTGCATCAGTTGTTCAACGACAAGCAGCGGTTTGTTCTGTTTATTCTGCATATGCTTCATAGGATAGGAAATCTACAACAGTTCAGCTATCACCCGGCATGACTATTTGGCAAACTAGGCCATCAATCCGAACAGCCTGTCCAGACCATGAGCATAACCATTAATAGCAAACTTCCGGCAGTGGGCACCACCATCTTTACCGTAATCGGTGAGCTGGCCAACCGTCATCAGGCGATCAACCTGGGTCAGGGATTCCCCGATTTCAGTGCCCCCCAGGCGCTGTTGGAGCGGGTGGATCATCACATCCGGCAGGGGCATAACCAGTATGCGCCCATGGCCGGGGTTGCCCGTCTGCGCGAGGCGATCGCCGCCAAGATCGAGCAGAGCTATGGCCGCCCGGTCTCGGCAGACCGGGAGGTTACGGTGACGCCCGGCGCCACCGTAGCGCTCTACTGCGCCATCACCGCCTGTGTCAGGCCGGGGGACGAGGTGATTGTGTTTGATCCCGCCTACGACAGTTATGAACCGGCCATTGAACTGAGTGGCGGCCGTGCGGTGCATCTGCCGCTGTTGCCGCCGGCCTTCGCTGTCGACTGGCAACGGGTCAAGGATGCCATCACGCCCCGGACCCGTATGATCATCCTCAACTCGCCCCACAATCCGACCGGGGCAACCCTGTTGGCGGAGGATCTGGCGACCCTGGCCGAGCTGGTGCGGGATACCGATATCCTGCTGCTCTCCGATGAGGTGTACGAGCATCTGGTCTATGACGGCGTGACCCACCAGAGCCTGCTGCAACACGACGAGCTGGCGGCGCGCGCCTTCGTTGTCTTCTCTTTCGGTAAGACCTACCACGTCACCGGCTGGAAAACCGGCTACTGCATTGCCCCGGCCGCGCTCACCGCGGAACTGCGCAAGGTGCACCAGTATGTCACCTTTGTGGCGGTAACACCGATCCAGCTCGCCCTGGCGGATTTTATGCAATCCTGCCCGCAACACCACCAGCAACTTGCCGCCTTTTATCAGCGCAAACGGGACCTGTTCTGTGAGCAGATGGCCGGATCGCGTTTTCATTTTTCCCCGGCCAAGGGCACCTTTTTCCAGCTGATGGATTATAGTGAAATAAGTGACCAGGAAGATTTGGCCATGGCGGAGTGGCTGACCCGGGAGCAAGGGGTGGCGGCAATCCCGGTTTCGGTATTCTATGAAGAGCCGCCAGCGGCGCGTTATGTGCGCTTCTGTTTTGCCAAAGAGGACGAAACCCTCATCAGAGCAGCGGAGTTATTGTGCAGGATCTGACCCTTACCCTGATACAGGACAGCATTTACTGGCAGGAGCCGGAAGCCAATCGAGAGCACTTCGAGGTGTTGATCTCACAGGCGCCGGCGTCCGATCTGATCCTGTTGCCGGAAATGTTCAGCACCGGTTTCTCGTTGGAGTCTTTCCAACTGGCCGAAACCATGACCGGCGAGAGCATCCACTGGATGACCCGCATGGCGCGGGAGAGTGGGGCGGTGATCGCCGGTTCCCTGATCCTGGAGGATGCCGGTCACTACTTCAATCGGTTGATCTGGATGCGCCCGAACGGCAGTTTCGCCTTCTATGACAAACGCCACCTGTTCCGCATGGCGGAGGAACACCGCCACTACAAGCCGGGTGATGCACGGCTGGTAGTTACCCTCAACGGCTGGCGCATCTGTCCGCTGGTCTGCTATGACCTGCGTTTCCCGGTCTGGAGTCGCAACAACAGCAGCTTCGACCTGCTGCTCTATGTCGCCAACTGGCCGGAGAAGCGACGCATGCACTGGCAGCGACTGCTGCCGGCCCGGGCGATCGAGAACCTCTGCTATGTCGCCGGGCTGAACCGGGTCGGCGAAGACGGCAACAACATTGCCTACAGTGGCGACAGCGTGGTGATCTCACCCCAGGGCGAGGAGCTGTTGAACGCCGGCAGTGAGGCAGGGCTGTTCACTGTCCAGCTCAATCACGCCGAGCTGATGAGCTACCGGGAAGCATTCCCCGCCCACCTGGATGCGGATCATTTTTCCCTGTAATACTCCTTGAATAGGGCACCTGAACCCAGCCCCGATAAATCCCCAAACGGGTTCCATGCTTCCCAAGAAATTAGTTCATTATTATACGGTTGTTTGATAGGCTTCTTTATTGAAGATCAGCCGGTAGCCGGTAAGTTGGGGTGAGGAATGAACCCCAACTTCACGCGGTACACGCTGAAGAACCGTTGGGGTTCGCAAGCTTACCCTAACCTACGAGCTTGGTAAGGGACTTCTGCGAGTAGGTTAAATATTGAAAAGTACTTTATGAAAATAATTAAAAAGATCGAAATTAGCTATTTTAGGTCAGTGTATTCAGTGGATTTAAAGAACGTTGATGATCTGAATATTTTGATTGGTGGAAATGACAGTGGGAAGTCAAATATTTTAAAGGCTTTAAACCTGTTTTTTAACAATAAGACGGAATTAGGCCAAGAATATTACTTTTCGGATGATCTGACGAGAAAGAGGGAGCAAGAGGCACGAGATACGAAAGGGCGTGCAACTATATGGATCAAGGTTCATTTTTATAACTTTTTAAATTGGAAATCTCTACCAAAGGAATTTGTCATTAAGAAGGTTTGGAATCGGTATGTTGCTGAGCCAGAAGTGGCATACCCGAAAGGTCTTCCCTCAACTGCGATTGCTAGGTTCTTGAATAAAATTTCTTTTCATTACGTGCCGGCTGTTCGAGGAAGAGACATATTTAGCCACTACTTGTCGCTGCTCCATGACGCCCTGCTTGAAGATGAGAAAGCTGGATTGATTAACTCAACAGATGAGTTAATGAATACTTTGAACAATAGCACTCAGGATATGAGTGAGAAAATAAAAGAAGGGGTAGGTATAGAAAGCAGTATACAACCCCCAACAAACTTGCGTGTATTATTTAACGCTCTTGATTTCTCAACTGGGTATGGAGATCACAGTGTACCTCTTCAAAAGCGAGGGGACGGCATACAAAGTAGACATATACCCTATATTCTTGATTTCATTGCAAGGCATACAAACACACATCACATATGGGCATATGAAGAGCCGGAAACATCATTAGAGCTTGGCCCTGCGTTTGAGCTTGCGAAACAATTTAAGGAGGAGTTTTGCGAGGAAAACCAAATTTTTCTTACGACCCACTCGCCAGCGTTTTATGATTTATCTGGAGATCACGTATCTAAATGGTATGTGTATCAAATGGAATTGGAGAGCGGTAATGAAACCCGGGCTGAAAAAGTGTCTTCTGAAGAGATATTAGATCGCAAGCTCGGTGTAGCTGCATTAGTTGCTGACCGAGCAAGAGAAGCATATGAGCAGATACAAACTTTAACGACTACAGTCAATAGACTTGACGCAGAGCTTGTACAACAAGCGATTCCTCATGTAATCGTTGAAGGTGTCACGGATAAAACCATTATGGAGGAGGCATATCGCAAGCTTTATCCCAATGATGATCCTTTTTGTGAATTCTTACATGCAGGAGGAGCTACGAATATCCCACCGTATCTTAAGTCTGCCAAAGTTTTGTCAAAAGAATTTTCTCACGCTGTTATCGGTTTATTCGACAGGGACCAAGAAGGAAGAAAACAAATAAGGGAGTTCTCTTCCAGTGGGCGTATAGATGATACTGAATTTTACGAAATATCTTCTGAGCGAATGCTTTATGCTGGTTTGCTTGCACTACCTGAGACGCTTCAAGCTATCGAAGAAGATATAAAAAATAACATAGGTAGTGAACTCAATCTACCAGTACCGATTGAGTTCATGTTTCCTGCGGAGGTTATAAGTGAAGCATTAGGCGAGGGGGTCATTGAGCTTGAAGATCGAATAGCAAAAGCGAATGACCCTGAGCTACCCACTACTATTAATCTTAGCGATCTTTATTCAAATCAACTTCCAGATGGAAGTGGGTATCTTGCTAAAAAAGTAAAAAAGAGTACTAAGACCCAATTTTCAAACTGGGTGTCCGAGCAGCCAGCAGAGTCATTTGAAAACTTTAGGACTATTTTCGAACAACTTAAAATAGTGATTGATACGGAGCAATAATAATTTAACATATATGAGCCTTCTCGGAGCCAATAGCCCGTAGGTTGGCGTCCGTTCCTCACCCAATCCTACGGACTCAATCAACCGAGCCAAGTAGGGTGGGCACGCCTTTTGTGCCCATGCGGATAGAAGGTTTATTCATCTGGAAGCGGACATTTCGCTCCTTAAGACTCCCCTGTAAGTATAGGTAATAGAGTTTCCCCTATACTCATTACTATGCGATTAGCATTCGGCCATTGCATACACGCACAACCAGGAGTGCAAATTGCTTCCTGTCGGTCAACGTTTAATCGTACGTCGCACCGTTGTTACGAGTGCAACAGCCCGCTTATTAACGGAAAGGCCGCACAAACAAAAGCGGTTGATGATAAATGAAGTGCAACTACTCGTTGGACCGAATTACCACCAACCGCGTTAATACCACGCCTGATAATTATTACTGAATGGTCATTTTAATTTCAACCGGGATGGCCCTGGATACCATTTCGTAAACCGGAGAGAAGCTGATCAGTTTCCCGATAGTTGCCTCATCAGCGGGCGTTTTAACCCGGATATCGACATTAACTTTTTGATATCCACGGCTGACATCCTCTGAAACGCCAAAGAAACCGCGAGCATCCATCTCGCCTTCAGCGGAAATATCAAGCGATTCGATTGGGATACCTTGTACCGATGCATGGGCAACCACGGTCGTGTTCAGGCAACTGACCAGGGCGTTGAGATAATGTTCAACCGCATTCGGCGCCGTGTTCTGCCCCGCCAGGAATACAGGCTGGTCAGCATTCACGGTCAACACTTGTGTACGCTCCGCTTGCTCACTATTGCCTGCGTAGAAGCTCTTGATAGCGGTGCGACTGCGGCTGCCGTTAATCCACTCATTTTTGGCGCGGAAGCGAAACTTACCGTAGTTTTCGTCCCGTGACATGTTGGTCGCCAGTTCTACAATGCGCTGGGTATCAACGCCATTTACCAGGTGGTCAATTTTTTTTGCAGTATGGGTCATGATATTTCTCCTAAGGGGTTTGGTGGTTTAAATCGACTTATCGCGTCGATGGAGAAATATTATGCAAACACTGTTTACCCTTATACGTCTTGGAATGTAGTAAACCACTACAAAATCTGTAGTAGACTATTTGATACCTGCAACGATTGATGGCTGGGAGGCACTATGGACTATGGGCAGTTCTGTCCCATCGCTAAGGCAACCGAATTGCTCGGTGAGCGCTGGATGCTACTTATTCTGCGCGAACTGTCCCTTGGTTCCCATCGTTATAGCGAACTCCAACGCGGCCTGTCTCGAATATCACCCTCATTGTTAACCAAGCGACTGAAGCAACTTGAAGATGCCGGCATTGTTGTGCGTAAGACACAGCAGGGCCGTAAAGGACATCAATATTTCCTGACACCTGCCGGCAAGGAATTAAAACCGCTGATAGAAAATCTCGCTGTATGGGGTATGCGTTGGGCGCGCGGTCAATTGCGTGATGAAGAACTGGATGTTGAATTCCTTATGTGGGATATCCAGCGTCGCCTGCAGATAGACGAACTACCGGATGGCGAAACCATATTCTGTTTTATCTTTAACGACATTGAACGCTACAACAACTGGTGGCTCATCGTGCGCGCCGACAGTGTCGACCTCTGTACCGATAATCCGGGAATGGACGTTGATCTTTATATCCGCAGTTCACTCCGTACCATGGTGGAAGTCTGGGAGGGGGACTTGGCTCTGCAGGCTGCATTAGATGATGAGCGAATAGATACACAAGGCAATAAACAGCTGTCAAAAACCATGTTGAGTTGGTTTGGTATCAATCCATATGCGGATGTTCGTCCTGGTGATCCAGCCTTGACCAGGGTTGCTGCAGACGATTGATTATAAAATGAAGCCGGTAGGTTGGGGTGAGGAATGAACCCCAACATCACGTTAATCACGAATGCAAACCCGTTGGGATTCCTGTAATTATAACCAACTCGCCAACGGCAATTATCGCGCATAATAAACAAAGGATTGCGAAACATGCGCTACCGACGTGCAGATGTGAAAGGCGGCACCTATTTTATACAGAGGCGAGTGACTGGAACGTCATGGCTAACGATATCGAATCCGGTTATGGGGGGCGAATGGAATTTAGTTGGAGTTCACGGGCTTATCTCAACCCGCGGGCTGTCGTAAATATTAAGTCGGAGAAAAGAAATGGATCACGACCTGGAGTCAAATAAACAAAATGCTATTGCATTTTATCGCACCGCTTACCTGGGAGATCCGTCCAGGGCTGTCAAGGATTATGTCGGTGCAGAATACATACAGCACAACCCACTGGTCGCCGATGGTAAGCAGGCGTTCATCGACTACTTCGAAGAAATGGCCCGGGATTATCCTGACAAAAGCATCGAATTTGTCAGAGCAGTAGCCGAGGATAATTTGGTGGCACTTCACACTCATCAGACATGGCCAGGCAATGAACAATACGTGACAATGGATTTTTTCCGTTTCGACCATAATGGAAAAATTGTTGAACATTGGGATTCAATACAGGAGGTTCCAAGTGAAACAAAGAATGGAAACCCAATGTACTAGACAAACAGATGACAGCTACATGGTCATACCTGCGAAGGACGAAATGCCGGGCCTAATCTGGGTGTCACAGGCCACGAATGCTCATTGACAGGTTTTGTCGGTAGCAAGCCAGCTCGGAACATTATTTTTCTCCCACCGACTTTCATAGTGGGTCGAAGAGTGATTAAACCAGCCGATATATTTTTCTTCTACGCCACTCCAATTGGCGGGAAATCTGTTTCCACCCCCGTCCGCAAGAACCACAAGATCCAAATGGACCCGCAGTGAGAATATCGATTGGTAATTTTCAGGTTTCGGGCTATACCGGTGGGGGTGAGCCGGGGTTGACAGCAGGATCATTCTGCCGAAGGGAATACCGCTGGATGCTATGAATCCAATGTTAGCCCCATGGCTATGGGCAACGATATTCAGACAAGCCTTGTTGTTTTTAGTTGCCCAAGTCGCGAGTTCTGTGGCGGCCTGTTTACGCGCATCGTGACTCCAGGTTCCCGTCCATGCGAAAGGTTTGTTACCAATGTACAGGTCATCGATCTGTACCTCATGTTCCAGGTACTCAAAGAAAGGGTAGCCGTTCCGCCACCAGTTTTCATCGTTAGCCCAGGTGCCATGAATCACCAAGGTAGAATGCGGGTTTTCTGTTGGATCTGAGCCTGGCTTCTGCTCCTCTGTCAGCTTTTCGAGTGCTGAGTCTTTTGCTTTGAATCGGGCCAGAAGCGTGGTGGCAAGAAGCGACAATCGCTGGTCCTTTAGCTGCGTCCCGCGCCTGAGCTCTTCCAGGGCTTCCTGTTCGCCGTCGGTGAGTACGATCAGCAGTGGTGCTGAAGCGATGCGAATGAGCGGGTCTGGATGAACGAACGATATCGCCGCCAATTTTGTGATGTCCTCCAGGTTTGGCTGCTCGCCTATTTTACTGGCAATGCTTCGCTGCATGTCTATGAGCCGATCGGGGAGTATCCTGTAGACCTCTTGCTGGATATCGATCTCGTCACGTATAGCCGTTAGTGCACGCGGGAGTATGTCTTTGTTAAGTTCCGCTACGCCGTAAAGGCGCTCTGTCAGCCCAATGGCTTTCAGGTCACCAGGTGGCACCATGTCGTCTTGCCTGATCCCTTCTATTGGACTCAGCAGATTCAGGAGAACCAGGAGGAACGCTGCCTGAGTCTGATCTTCACGGACCCGGATGTCTCCGTGGTAGCTCTCCAGGTAATGACTTGGATTATCGAGTGTCGGATAGTTGGTGTAATATTGCGCCCCAGCCGGTAGTGCTGAAAGCAAGCCAATCAAATAAACGAGTAATTTGATTCTGGTCATTGAGCTCTTCCTTGATCGCTTCTCCGGTTATGGTCGCAATCCCCTCCCGATGCCGAACGCTCCCATCCCCATTAGTGGTATTGTGGATAAGAGTGATAGCACCGGGCTGATCTTTTTGTTGGATCCTGTAACCGGCTTCCGACTATTTATCCATAGAAAATCAAACCGGTTGCACTGAATTATAGTTAACATGGCCAGGACTTTTGGTATTGATGTTCGGCAGCGGTTGTCCGGTTCAACACGGAAAACGGGGCAGATTTATTTTCTTGCCTATGCCTGCCGCTCTACACGGTGTTGTCTTATCGCAATAGATTTCTGGAGAGACCTTCATCGCCCATTGAAATGCTATGGTTACCGGTATCGGACAGATTTGATTAACCGAACCTGACAGGAGCAAACAGATGAACGACGACAAGTTCAATATGGATATGCGTAAATTTCTGAAAAAGGTTGGTGTTACCTCGCAACGGGAGATTGAAAACGCCGTGAATCAGGCCATGAACTCGGGTGCGATCAAGGGTAACGAAAACTTCAAGGTCAAGATGACCCTGGAAATCGCGGAGTTGGGTCTGACCTGGGTGGTTGATGGTGAAATTGCCCTGGAATAGTCGACAACGACCTGTCACTGTGACCAAGTAGTTTAAACAATTATTTGCTGTTCAATGGCAGCTGGGTGCGGCATGTGCGAGATTACGCAGGAATCCAGGGCATGGGGTTGGGTTGCGCCTTGCAAACATTCCTCAAAGGGCGCTGGCGCCTTTCGATATGATTATGTGGTCAAGTAAAACAGGTCGGCGCTCCAAGCCCGGCTGGAAGTATCGAATACGGCGCTGGATCTTCTTGCTCTTGCTGGGTGTTGCATTCCTTGGCGTGCTGGTGGTATTGCCCTGGCGCTGGATGGCTCCGCCCACCAGCGCCTTCATGCTGGCCGAGCGCTGGCAGTCTGATGGCGAGATTGACTATCGCTGGACCCCGTTTGAGCGAATCTCTCCGCAACTGGCGATTGCCGTTGTCGCGTCCGAGGACCAGAAATTTCCCGTGCACTATGGCTTTGATCTGGATTCGATCATGGATGCCTTGTCGTCCAGACAGAAAAGAGTCCGGGGCGCCAGTACCATTAGCCAGCAGGTTGCCAAGAACCTGTATCTTTGGGGAGGCCGCAGCTATTTGCGCAAGGGGATTGAAGCCTACCTGACGCTGTTGATTGAGAGTCTCTGGCCCAAGCAGCGCATACTGGAGGTCTACCTGAACGTGGCCGAATTTGCTCCCGGTATTTACGGGGCCGAGGCGGCGAGCCAGCGCCTGTTTGGCAAACCCGCCAATCGGCTTACACTGCATGAGAGTTCATTGCTGGCAGCGGTGTTGCCGAATCCCAAGCGCATGCGGGTGACACCGCCATCTGATTACGTAAGCAGTAGAGCACAGGATATTCGCCGGGAAGTGCGCCGCTTGGGTGGCCCGCCTTACCTGACTTTTTTGCAATAGGTTGGCAGGCCACACGGACAAGGAAAAGAGCGGCAGAGCAATATTTTTGCGAGCGTTTGAATCCAGGTTTCCTATATTTGGTTACATAAGCCGATCGGATGTGTAAGACCAGCCTGGCAGGAGGTCGCCAATGGACAGATGGTTTTTATTCCTATTACTCACGCTTGTCTTTCCCTTGTACCCAGCCATTGCGACCGACAGTGCGGTCGGTCGCGCGCATCTTGAGCGAGGCAATTACGTTGCGGCCTACCGGGAGTTCAGGGGGTTGGCGGAGCGTGGATATCCCGTTTATCAGAATGTCATCGCCGGGATGCATGCCGAGGGAAAAGGGGTGCCCAGAGACCTGGTTCTGGCACACGTCTGGTACTCGCTCTCGGCAGCCCAGGGGGATACGGAGGGAGTGGCAGGGAAAGAACGGCTGGAAAAAACGTTGACCGATGATCAGTTGATGACATCCAGGCGACTTGCCCGGGAGTATGCCGAAAGGTATCTCGCACCGTACAGAACAAGCGGTGACTGGCAACTCTGATTATCCAAGTCTGAGCCCGTGGGTTTGTCAAATCCGGGCTGGGCCGGCACCTCTGGACCGGGCGCGGGGCTGAAAGTGTGGGTCGAAAAACAGGCATATTAACCACAAAATAGTAGGGTTTATTCCGTTGTGCTTTGTTGATATCGGCAATATCTTGTGGAATACGCCTCGGCAAATAGCTGCCTTTTTCCAGTGGCAAGTAAGTTGCCCATAGGAATAAAATCGACGCGTGCGCCACTCAGTGGAGCCCCACTCGGGCAATATCCTGTGCTCAAATCCTGCGAACCTCATAGCGTAACCTTAACGGTGGCTTCTGAGAGATATGCTGTTATTCTCTTCCGTACACCACCAGCGCCGCTTCGCGGGCACCGATGGCGGTGTCACCGGCGTTTGCAACATTGCCTCTGTAGGCAAACTGAGTACACGCATGTTGATGATGGCTACCCGGTAAATTTTTACGCTTAGGGCGGCTCAATTCAGAAATATGAAGCGCGAGAACATGATTATACGTCATATTTTTTTCTGGTTTGTGCTTATGCTAGTCGCTATCGGTAATGGTTTGCTGAGGGAGGCAACCTATGGCAAGCGAGTAACAGAACTGGCTGCTCACCAGATTTCTACCCTGACAGGTATATTATTTACCGGTCTCGCCGTTTGGGTATTTTCCCGCATCTGGCCCCTGAAATCGCTGACCCAGGTCTGGATGGTTGGCCTCTCATGGCTGCTTCTCACTCTTATCTTTGAGTTCTCTTTTGGTCACTATGTTGCGGGACACTCCTGGGCGAGATTGCTCCAGGACTACAATCTCTTGGCAGGCCGGGTTTGGGTGGTCTTTTTGCTGTGGGTGGCGATTATGCCATACATCTTCTACAAAACAGGGCGAACCCAGGCGTGACCAATGGATCCCGCTGTTCACCGCGTGCACTGAATGATGCTAATCACTGATCTTGTATAGCCATTCAGGATTCCTGTTTCCATCCATATAAAAATGTGTTTGTTCGAATTAAATTATCTGATAGTCTTCTTAGGCAGTATGGTTATAAAAATATAAAATAACTACTATCTTCCACCTTCACTTTTCCATACACACTACCAAAGCTATCGATCGAAAATAGCTTGGAAAGTAACTCCTGGCCGCCGCACAGGATTGCTTGTGGAAAAGTGCGGCATAAAAAGTCCAGTGGAGGATAACTGTGAAGAAAATACTACTGATTTCTTTATCTGTTTTATTGCCTTTGTGTGCGAAAGCTTCAGGTGATATTGGAATAGCTGCAAAAGGTGGTTTTCCAGAATATTTGTTTCTGGAGAAGGTGAATGAGTCTGAGGCCCATTCAACGGCAGTGATGATATCAAAATCACTTGCTATTGGCAGACTGGTGATATTTGCCCAGATGGGAAAACTGACTGATCCGACCCTCGGCGATAAAGGCTTCAGTGGCGATGTGTTTGCTGATCAGTGGAAATCTGCACTTGAGGCGGAATTTATGGATGCCTCTCCTACGCAACAGCGCATCATTGACAAGCTGATATGGGCCGGAAAGTTGAGTATGGATAATAATCAGGACCGGCTGAATGTGCAGGGAGTCAAATGGAAACATTTCCTGCCAGCCAAGTGGGCGAGAGAGGCCGGTCTGATGTTTAACTCCAGGACGGGTATTGTAACCAAACAGCCTTCCGTCAATTACCGACACCCAAGTAATGCTCCGGATTTAAAGGAAATAGAAGTACTTACCGAGTTTGTGAATGCCGGTACGGAGGCAAAACCCAAAGGCGAGTTTGCAATGATGGGAAAGCAGAAGGTCTACCGGTATTTTGATCCGATTAATCTCATGCCACCCTGTTTGGCTTGCCACGGAAAACCGAAAGGTGAACTCGATATGCTGGGTTTTGAAAAAGACGGATTCGATGCCGGTGATGTGATTGGCCTGATCAGTGTCTCGGTGGCTGTAGAGTAATAGACTATCAGCGAACGTTACCGGGTTATCATTTGATGCGGTGCTGTTTACACGTCATTTGATAGCCTGGTAAGTCGAGCCTTCTTGGCGAAGCCCTGTAGGAGTGCGGAATTACCATGAATTTTCATTACAGCAGCAGACCGTCAGGGTAGTGACGTCCGCCGCTGCAAAATGGAAGTTTAACTACCGGCACCGGGTCCCTTGAATCCAGCCCGGGCAGTTTTCGCTTTCTCCATTGATAACTTGGCTTCTTGAGTGGTCAATGCCTGGACGGTTTTCAGGTTGGTGACGCCACCAGATGACCCTGCGATCATCAATCCGGCCAGGACATCAGTCAAACTGTCACCTTCGGCGATGACCAAAAAGTCGTATTCGCCAGTGGTAACATAGTACTGAAGGAGTTTGGCGCCGACTGATTCCATAAGACCGGCTACAGCTTTCTTTCGATCCTCGGGATTACTAACCATTCCCTTGATCGCCTGGCCGGTGTAGTTGCCTTGTGTGATAAAAATACTCATCAGTGTTTCCTTATTCCTAAATGAAAAACTACCGAAAGAGCGGGTTGTTACAGGGTCTCGCCAATCTCATTTACGCTTGGCGTTTCTCTTGCCGTTCCTGATTCCTGCTGCGCCCTCATATCATCGTCGGTCCGATCAATGTTGTTTAAGTCATTCTCGGTAGATATAGCTGGAGGGGTGTCTGCGTAACTAAAGACGGCACTGCAGTGGTTAAACTGTAGTACGAAAGACCGGAATAACAACATTAATAAAAACAGGGTAAGAGTGGATGAACTCTTGGCGTCCCATCCACCATCCTCTGCCACATCCCGAAGCGTGGGGGTGAACAACAGTAGGCTATGGATGGTGTTCTTTTAATGGATCAGGCAGGTGAGCGGTAAGAAAGGTTTCAAGGCCGCGCATATAGTTATCCCCGCTGACAATAAATCCCGTGTTATGGTCGCCCCTGAGTTCCAGGAAGGTTCGCGGCGGATGTGCCGCTTCATAGAGTGACTGGCCGTGTCGATAGGGGATGATCTCATCCTCCCGGCTATGTATCACTTGCACCGGACAATGCACTTCAGCCAGATAATTCCGTGTGTTGTATTGCAGTCGGGAAAGCAATCTGGCCGGCAGCCACCAGTACAACTCGGCCGCCAGTTCCGGTACCGAGATAAAGGCAGACTCCAGAATAAGTGCGCCGGGTTGCACGCGTGCAGCGAGCCAGGCTGCCAATGCGCCGCCGAGTGATCGACCGAACAGTACGATTCGATCAGGTGATTCGCCCCGGATGTCCACCAGATGATGCCATGCCGCCAGGGCGTCCAACTGGGTTCCCCGCTCGCCGGGTTGTCCCTGGCTTTGTCCATAGCCACGGTAATCAAAGATCAGGACGTTGAGTCCCAGTTGATGAAAGATCTGCAATGATTCCAGCCGGTGGGAGATATTACCCGCGTTGCCATGGAAGAACAGCAGGGTTCCGCGCGCGCGCTCGGTGGGAATATACCAGCCATGCAGGTCCACGCCGTCGTCGGTCAGCAGCCGCACATCTTCATGGATCAGGCCGATATCACGTGGGCTGGCGGTGAGTTCCCGTGATGGCATGCCGGGCAAATAGAGCAGGCTGGATTGATTGAGATAAACGATGAGCAGTAAGACAGCGTAAATGCCGGCCGCTATCAGTATCACGTTCAACATGGTCCCGGATTTCCTGGATTGATCCATAAGAGCAGCATAGCGGAATCCTTACCCTGTGTGTGGTCGACGTAGAGAGGCCGGGTTTGTTGGAGGGGGGGCGATTCCAGGAAGTTTCAAAATAGAGAGGTTGGAGGGTTACAGGAAGTGCCATGGGTAAAACCGGCTGCCATACATGGTTGATAACTGTACCGGGGGCTTTAATATTGCTGTGTGTTATTTATGGAAATTGATTGACAATATTCGCACGGTTATTTGCAGAGAGAAAAAACAGGGCATCTTCTATGAAATATTCCAGACTGGGCAGCAGTAATCTTAGGGTATCCCGGGTGTGTCTGGGCACCATGACCTGGGGTACCCGGAACAGTCAGCAAGATGCCAATGCACAGATAGAGTACGCCCTGTCCCAGGGGATCAACTTTATCGATACGGCGGAGATGTACGCCATACCGCCTACGGCAAAGACCTATGGAACGACAGAAACCCTTATAGGTAACTGGATCGCGGCCAATTCAACCCGGCGTGGCGAGTTTGTTCTTGCCAGCAAGATCGCCGGTAACGGCCTGGAATACATCCGCAAGGGCGGCGATATTACCGGTGAGGCGGTCATCGCTTCGGTGGATGCCTCTTTACGGCGATTGCAGACGGATTATATCGACCTGTACCAACTGCACTGGCCCAATCGCACCTCCCCCCACTTTGCCAAACATCATCCAGGGATGCTGCGTTTCACGGAAGTGGAGGCAACGGTCCATTCCCTGCAGATGCTGGAGATTTTGCAGGCGCTTGATGCCTGTGTTAAAGCGGGAAAAATCCGCCACTTTGGACTCTCTGACGATACCCCCTGGGGCATCAATGAGTATATCCGTCTCAGTGAGCAGCATGATCTTGTACGCGTGACTTCGATTCAGAATGAATTCAATCTGCTACATACCAAGGACTGGCCCTATCTGATC
The DNA here is from genome assembly GCF_000428045.1 of Sedimenticola selenatireducens DSM 17993. Taxonomy (GTDB): domain Bacteria; phylum Pseudomonadota; class Gammaproteobacteria; order Chromatiales; family Chromatiaceae; genus Sedimenticola; species Sedimenticola selenatireducens. The sequence goes on from NZ_ATZE01000007.1 coordinate 33,441, forward strand.
GAAAACTGCGTGCACGCCGATGTGGCCTACCTGCCCTGGTCACCGCTGGCGGGTGGGGCGTTGACGGGGAAGTATATTGATGGTGCCCGGCCTCCAGGTACCCGCTGGAGCAAAATGCAGCGTAATGGATTGTTTCGGGATACCGGAGTGAGCAATAGCGCGATAAAGGCCTATGCTGAAGTGGCGACCCGGCACGGGCTTGTTCCCACCCAGATGGCACTGGCCTGGTGTAATCAGGTGGATGGCGTGACCTCTACTATCATCGGTGCCACTTCAATGGATCAGCTGCGGGAAGATATCGCCGCATTTGAACTCTGTTTAAGTGAGGCTGTACTGAATGATATTGCATCGGTCCATCGGCAGTACCCGGTGCCATTCTGAAAGTGGCCGCATTTCTGCTCCGGCTTGACCTAACTTTTATCCACCAACACAGTTGAAGCCGAATGAGGTGAGACGGGCCATATGCACAGCCGTAGTTCTGTTATGGATCAAACCTTCCCCTGTATCGGGATCTGCTACTATTGATACCTAAGGCAGATCCCAATACAGGGGATGAGGTAATGCGGGTGCTCTCATGAATAGTATCGGGCCTAATAAGCAGCAGTATTCGTCAGCCATCAACAATAAGATCGGTTCATTACCTCTGTTGCCATCCGTCGTCTCACAACTGCTGGTATTGAGTCCGGATGATGATGACTTTCTTGATCAGGTATATCACCTGGCCAGGCAGGACCCAACCTTTTCCATCAGGCTGGTCCAGTATGCCGCAAAGACCTGCAAGTCCAGTCAGATGGCGGAGAAGTTCAGTCTTAAACATGCCATAGCCAGACTCGGCTCCCGGCAAATCGCCAGTATCGTCGCCAGCCTGTCCTTGATGGACTCCTTTGAACCGCGTAATCAGAGTGACCGAAATCTCTGGGTTCACTCAGTACAAGTTGCGGTAATTGCGAAAAAGCTGGTGGAGGTGATGCCCGATCTGCATCTGGAAAGTGAAATCATCTACCTCGGAGCGCTGTTGCATGATATCGGGCGATTCATCATTTTTCAGGCCGTTCCGGAGGGTCCTTCCCGTATTGATGAAAATCGCTGGTCGACGCCTGCCGCGCTACTCGATGCTGAGATGAAAACCTGCGGTATCGATCATGTTCGGGTCGGAGCCGATGCCTGTGTGCATTGGGAGATACCCAAGGCGATAACTGATATTGTTGCCAATCACCACAACTATAATCTGCCGACTGATGCGTTGGATGAGCGATTGCTGCGCCTGCGTGTCGATATCATTCAGATCGCGGATTTTTACAGTGTCTATCTGATGAACCAGCCCGTTATGGTACCGGATGAGATTGAACAGGAAGAGGGATATGAAGAAAAACAGATTGAAATACTGGCCACAGAGCTTGCTGAAGTGATCTTGTCCACCGGCTCTGTACTGCCGGAAAAATACCGATCAATAATCCCCAGAACATTGATTGTTCAGCGGAAAAATATACTTGTTGAAACCGGGAAAATCCTGGATGCGTTGGGGCTTCAGGAGTAGACGGCAAACGGTATGATGCGGTATGTCTGAAGTTAAAACGGTAGGGCTTTTTCTATTAACCGCGCTGGCGGAAATTGTTGGCTGCTATCTGCCGTATCTCTGGCTTAACCAGAATAGATCCCCCTGGTTACTTGTTCCTGCCGCACTCAGTCTCTCTCTGTTCGCCTGGCTGCTTACGCTGCACCCGACGGCGGCCGGACGAGTATACGCGGCATACGGCGGTGTTTATGTGTTTGTGGCCATTCTCTGGCTCTGGGCCGTTGATGGCGTTCAGCCTACGTCCTGGGATCTGGTGGGTTCGGCTGTTGCATTGACCGGTATGGCGATAATCATGTTTGCCCCGCGGTATGGCTGAAACATCAGGGTCTGGCAATGTTCTATAAAAGTACATTGCACGTTATGCCACCCTGCGGTGGCTCTTAATATCACGCGGATCGCGTTATCGATTTACCGGTCAGATTAATTCATTTTATGGAGATCTATGACACAACAAGAAGCTGTATTCATTGGTCCGCCGGTTACATACAAGCAGGACGATACACCCAGGCGGGTCGGCTTCGAGCTGGAGTTCACCGGCCTGACACTTGATCAGACGGAGACGGCACTGGTGTCTTCACTGAACGGTGTTGTAGAGAGCATATCGGTAGCGGAGCGGAAATTACATGTAGAGGATCTGGGTACGTTTAATATCGAGCTGGACTGGGAATTTCTCAAGCGTACAGCGGCGAGGAGTGAGCAGGCGGAGGAGGGCGGTGACTGGGTCGATCTGCTGAGTCAGGCGGCGACCCTGCTGGTGCCAATGGAGGTGGTTTGCCCGCCGATTCCGATTGCGGATCTAGGGGCTCTGCTACCCATGGTTGACGCCCTGCGCCAGGCCGGGGCCATCGGGACCGAACATTCCCCGATTGCTGCCTATGGGGTTCATGTGAATACCGAAATTCCGAGTCTCGATGCCGGCACACTGAACGCCTATCTGCGTGCCTTTGCACTCCTGCAGTGGTGGCTGGTTGACGATCTGCAGGTTGATGTGACACGTAAAATCAGCCCCTACATTGATTTGTTTCCACAAGCCTATCTGGAACAGTTGTTTTCCCGGTCTGAACCGACACTGGATCAGGTTTTTTCTGACTATCTTCAGCATAATGCCACGCGCAACCGTGCCCTGGATATGCTGCCAATACTGTCTGACATAGACAATGACCGCGTGCGCCGTGCCGTGGATGATCCGAAGATCAAGTCAAGGCCCGCTTTTCATTATCGGCTTCCCGATTGTCATGTCGAGAAGGCTGACTGGACATTGGTAGATCCCTGGAATAACTGGTTGGTGGTCGAACGCCTGGCCAACCAGAGGAGTGCATTGGATGAGTTGTCGTCTGCCTTCCTTGCGGCGGAACGGCCAGTGATTGGCGTAGGGCGTTCGAGCTGGGTTGAGTTTATTGATCAATGGTTAAGAGACCACGAGTTGGTGTAACCGGCAATGCACGACGCTGGTCTCCCAGTTGGTGGTGCACCCGGTTTGCGTTACGCCTGGCCGGTGGCGTGCCGGAACGGATCAGTGTGCGCCACCAGTTCAGCGGCGATTCTCCAGACGCATTGATTATTGGCGGTGGCGACGATATTGCACCGGAACACTACAACGGTGATATCAACGCCATGGTCAAAGCGGATCCGGAACGTGATCGTCTGGAGATCGGCTGGATAAAGTATGCACTGGAGAAGCACATACCACTGCTGGGGATCTGTCGTGGCGCCCAACTGATCAACGTGGTATTAGGCGGTACCCTGCACCAGGATATCCGTCAGTTGCGCAAACTCACTTACAACCGGCCTGGTCTGTTACCCACCAAGCAGGTGCGGCTGGCAGCAGATTCGAATATTGCCTCGGTGTGCGGAAAGATCCATCTCAGGGTTAACAGTCTGCACTATCAGGCAATCAAAGAGCACGGTCCCGATCTCAGGGTTGTGGGTTGGGACCTGGACCAGATTACCCAGGCTGTTGAATCGACCACCGGATGCAGAATCATTGGCGTACAGTGGCATCCGGAATACCTGTTCTACCTGCCGTCCCAGTTTGCGCTGTTTCGCTGGTTGCTGCAGGATACGGCATGATTCTTTCCTACCTGCTGTTGTTCAGCTCCGCCTTTCTGGCGGCCACCATTCTTCCGTTCTATTCTGAGGTGGTTCTGTTCGCCCTGTTGCGCGATGGCGGTGATCCCATCGTGCTGGTGAGTATTGCCACGCTCGGTAATACCTTGGGGGCCGTGGTCAATTGGCTATTGGGCTGGTACCTGCTGCACTTTCAGGACCGACGCTGGTTCTATTTCAAGCCGGCACAGATCGAACGGGCACAGCGCTGGTTTCAACGTTACGGTTTCTGGACCCTGTTGCTCGCCTGGATGCCGGTGGGGGGGGATGCCCTGACCCTGATTGCCGGCATCATGAAGGTCCGTCTCTGGCTGTTCCTGCTGCTGGTGGGCACTGGCAAGGCACTACGCTATATTTCGGTAGTCTATCTGACTGCCTGGGCCCCGGTGTAAAAACTCAACGAACTAAAGTAGCGGTAGTTCCTCTTGGGTAGATGGGCAATCCTGTTTTTTAGCAAAACGCATACTGAGGTTTTCCACAATTCTGTTGCTACGGCAAACCAGTACAATAGCGATTGAAAATAAATTTGGGGGTTAAATGAATATGAAAAGAAGAATTGGTGCAATCTGCCTGGGCGTCCTGCTGTCAAACACTCTGCCGGCTGATGAGGTATCCCGAACGATCAATATCAAGCGCCTCTCCCTGGAGACGGCCCAGGAGATTGCCCATGGTGCGATCGAGGCGTGTCGTAAGGAGGGCATTCAGATAGGCGTCACGGTCGTTGACCGTGAGGGCACAACACAAGCCGTGCTGCGGGACACAATCGCCGCGCCCATTACCTTGGAAATCAGTCGGCAGAAGGCCTTTACGGCGGTCAATTTCAATGCCGCTACTTCACAACTGGTTTCCCGTGCCAATACACCGATTGGTCGTGTCGAAGGACTGGTGATGTCTGCCGGTGGCCTGCCGGTTCAGGCTGGCGGCATGCTGCTCGGTGGCGTGGGGGTCAGCGGTGCGCCCTCCGGTGAAACTGACGAGGCCTGTGCCCAGGCCGGCATCGACAAGGTCGTGGATGATCTTGAGATGTCCATGTAAGCCAGTATGTCGGCACGCCGGTCATCACATTACCGATGGTTAATCAGGAGAGCTCATGGGGGTAGTGCTATGGATGATGGGGGCCTTGTTCTCTTTCTGCCTGATGGCGGTGGGTGCTCGTGAGCTGTCGGGAGAGATCGATACCTTTCAAACACTGTTTTTCCGCAGCCTGATCGGCCTGATTTTCATCACCCTGATTATCTACAGTACCGGGCGTGTTGCTCTTTTTTCCACCCGGAGAGGTGCCCTGCATATCGGCCGAAACCTGTTCCACTTTGGCGGACAGTATGGCTGGTTCACCGGTATCGGATTATTGCCGCTGGCGGAGGTGTTTGCTCTTGAGTTTACCGTACCGATATGGACCCTGTTGTTCGCTGCCTTGTTTCTGAAGGAGGGGCTGACGGCCAAAAAGATCCTGGCCATTCTGTTCGGAATTGCTGGTGTCCTGGTGATTGTCAGGCCGGGTTCGGAGATATTTGATCTCGCTTCACTGATTGTGATCGCCGCGGCGATCTGTTATTCCGTCGCCCATGTCTCCACCAAGGCTCTTTCGAATACCGACCATCCCCTGACGGTGCTGTTCTATATGTGCCTGGTGCAACTGCCGGTCGGCTTGTTGCTTTCCCTCTCCTCCTGGCGCCTGCCGGATCCCCTGCAGTGGTTGTGGCTGTTGCTGGTGGGTATTACCGCCCTGACTGCACATTACTGCATTACCCGGGCGATGCAACTGTCCGAGGCCGGTATTGTGGTGACACTGGATTTTCTTCGCCTGCCGCTGATTGCGGTAGTCGGTGTGTTGTTTTATCACGAGGCGTTTGATGTCGCGTTGATGCTGGGTGCAGGATTGATGCTGCTGGGAAATCTGCTGAACGTGTATCAACAGAAGGCTGATGCTCCACGCATCCTCCGCGGTGGCCAGGACTAGCCGGACATTACCAAAAACCGGATGGCATAAACTGCTCCGGCTTCAGGCGCTTTTGTGCTAAATTTGTCCGGTCATTGTTGTGGATATAGCGAAGCCCCATGAGCGGAATGCCAGTTAAAAAACCAGTTTTATCACTTTGCATGTTATTGATTGCGCTTATCTTTCACCATTCCGGGTTCCATGCGGCCAAGATGTAAACGAATACGGCAAGAAGCATGAACGTTATCTGGAGTGGCGCCGGTGCACCCGAAAACACAGTGAAGTGGTGCGGGAGATGCGTGACCGGTTACGCGCCGTCGAGCGCAATATTTATTGACCTCTGGAGAGCAAGCTGATGATCACATCGATTATTTTACTGAATGTCGTCCGTACCCGGATCAATGAGATCGCGGAACAGTTGGCCGGGATGGATGAGGTATCCGAGGTCTACTCGGTGACCGGCAACTATGATCTGGTGGCCATTGTGCGTGTTGAGCACAATGATGATCTGGCTCGACTGGTGACCGATCAACTGGTCAAGATCGACGGCATCGAAAAGACCGATACCATGCTGGCATTCAAGGCTTACTCCAGACACGATCTGGAAGCGATGTTCTCACTCTGATTTCAACACAAAGCCTGTTCAAATTAATACTCCGGGTTGGGCTATGATTAATGCCTCTCTTAGCAGTTGAGCGTTAATCGGATCAGGAGAACAGGTGATGAGTGAACCCGTACGTGCAGCAGATAGCCCCTTTGCGGTTGAGGTCGAACAGGGCAAGACCTACTACTGGTGTGCCTGTGGCCGGAGCGCAACCCAACCCTTCTGCGATGGTTCGCATAAGGTGACAGAGTTCCGCCCGGTGAAATATGAGGCTGTAGAGTCAGGAACTGTCTACTTTTGCGGCTGCAAGGGGTCGCAGAATAAACCCCTGTGTGATGGCAGTCATAAGAAAACCTGAAAATCCATCTTTCCCGGCCATATTCAGGCGACTCCATTTCTGAGCCGATGGCGGGCGCGAATCCCGCCCGGTTTGCTTACGATCAATTCGTATTGATTCGATCTCAGCCTATAATTGCCGAATCGTTATAGGTGGAGCTTATATGAACAGTTTTGGAACCCTGAAGATTTTTGCCACCGCCCTGATGGTCAGCGTGCTGGCCGGGCCGGTTATCCAACGACTGCTACCCGATTGGGCGACGCTGGCGGAGAGCGTCGGATCGGGCGGTGCCTGGTTCGCCTCGATCATGTACCACATTGTTTACGGGATCATCATCGGCGCGGCAGCGGCGTTGGCGGTGACTCTGCTTGGCCGATTCGGCAAGTTTTTGACCCTGCCCGGTGCGGCGATTGCGGCGCTGGTCACTGTTGTGCTGTTTGATGCCGGATTTGTGCTGTTCAAGCCAAAGGTGGAGACTTTCGCCTGGCTGGCGCTGATTCTGGCGCTGATCAGTTTTGCCGCCCATACCCTGATGACCTTCATTCCGGTTGGCCAGCATGCGGGGGATGATAACCGGGAACTGCCGGGGTAATTTCAGCCCCTCCCGGTTTGTCGTTTTGAAAAATCAGGTGCTGCCGCCCCGGTAGCGGATCGACCGCAAACAGAAAAACACTATCCCGCCAGTGTGCCGAATTCACGATCGGCGAAAAATCCCTGCGGATCTTTCAGCATCAGGATGCTGTCCTGGATCGCCTTCAAATGATGGAACTCTTCGTGGGCCAGTTGGGTATAGAAGTTTTTCTCAAACAGATCGGTGACGGCTTCCGCCCGTTCGGCATAGAAATTCTCACCCTTGCGCTCGAACTCGGCGGCCTGTTCAAGTGCCGCGATATCGTCAGCATCCAGATGCTGTTTTTCATCCAGTTCGGCCAGGGCGTTGGTGAAGATGGTCTTGTACGCTTCCCCAGTCTCTTCGGCCACGGGGGGGTGCTCTGGCCAGACGCCGGATTGTTCCAGGGTGTGGTAGATCTCGCGGATGCGCCGGATGTGGCCCTCCTCGGACTTGCGCAGATATTCAAACATGTTGCGTCCGATATCACTGGTGGCTTTGTCGCGGGAAGCCTGGTAGTAGGCCATACCCTCTTTTTCCAGTTGCATGGCCCTTTTGAGGGCGTTTAGTCGTACATCCAGCATCGTTCTGTCTCCGGTCAGACGGGAAGAGTCATAACCCGGCATGTGAATATGCTTCTTTATTCAGCGCCGAATATCGTAATCTGTATCAGTTTTACACGGTTTGCCATCAACTGGCAAAGGAACTGTTTGGGTGACGTAGGGCTCCGATCCCTTCTGCGCCTTCGATTTCTATTTCTCCCCCAGGGCTCGAATGGTCTGCATGAAGTCCTTTGCAAACTGTTCGCCATCCAGCTTGGCAAAGTCGAGCTGGTACTTTCCATTGATGATCAATGCGGGCACGCCGGTCAGCTCCGCCTGATCGAACAGGCGCCTTGACCGTTCGATCAGTATTGAAACCTCCTGGCTGTTCATCTGCTGCTCCAGGGCTTCCCTGGTGATACCGGCGTCGCTGAACAGGTCGGCCACTTCGTCCAGTGTCGGATAGCGCTTTTCATTGCGCTTGTCGGCGTAGATTTTGAACACCCGATCATAGTGGGATTCCTTTACCCCCAGGGCCTCCATGGCGTAATAGATTCGCGCCTCGATCTCCCAGCGCTGGTTTGGCGCCGCCGGGATGGTGATGAACTGGATATCCTGGTTGTCCTGCCTGAATGCCTTGACCAGGGGTTCCAGGCTGTAGCAATGGGGGCAGCCGAACCAGAAAAATTCCACCACATAGGGTGCGCTGGCGCCCAGTTCATCGGTTGGCAGGGGTGTATTGAGCAGGGTGTACTTGTCCTGGGCGATGTCCACCGCGGTCTCTGTCAGGCTGGTCTGCTTGCCAGGCTCTGGTTTCGGAACCTGGGTGCCATTGTCGCAACCCAGAAGGGCCAGTCCCAGACTGGCGATGAGGAGGTACTTTTTCATTATTTTTCCAATGGATGGTTAAATTGGGGAATGGTCTTGGGCGACGCTCGACCGGGGAAGAATAGCCTTACACCCGGCGGACTTCAACCTGGAGCGCTGTTTGATGTCGCGCCTGTTATCCGGGGTGAGATAACCTTCACGCCATGATCGCCTCTGTGCAATACTCACTGCTGCTTCATGGTGAATTATTGCTTTGTAACCGAGTGGCGGTACATTCGGGGCTACGCCGCTGATGAGAGGAGCTGTGTCCGTTGAGTTATCGAATCGATTCCACTGTACGGAAACTCACCCCCCCCAGGATCCTGTTGCTTGACTGGCATGCCACGCTGGTGGATTCACTGGATGCCATGTATCGCGCCATCGATGATCTGCTACCGCAGTTTGAAGAGCTGGGGCTGTTGAACCGTCTGGCCCCGGAGGAGCTGAGCAAGACCCCGGATGATGTCAAGCTGGTCCGCTTTGTCCGTATTTTCCGGCGTCTGCACCCCAAGATCCGCGCCGAACGCCGGGTCTCCCGGACGGATATTTTTGATGCCCTGTTCGGTCCCGACCTGGAGGCGATCTCGATTGCCCACAAGGCGTTCAACGAGTGCTACCGGGACCATTTTGGTGAAGTGAAGCCGTTCGAGGTCGGGATGCGGGAGCGGTTGCTGTTGTTGCGAAAACTGGGTATTCGCCTCGGGGTGCCGACCAACCGCAGCCGGGAGTTTCTGGGGCAGGAGATGCACAGCCTGGAAGGGGGCAGTTGGGTCGAGCTGTTTGACACCACCGTGTGTGGTGATGAGGTGACTCACCACAAGCCGGCACCGGATGTTCTGCTCCAGGCCATCGCCAACCTGAACGCCGAACCGGGAGCGGATGTCTGGTATCTGGGGGATAGTCGCACCGATACCATCGCCGCCAAGGAGGCCGGCATCACCAGCATCTTCTACAACGGCGCCATGTGGGACTGGGATTGGCTGGAACGGATCTTTCCCCGTACCGAGCAGCATCCACACAAGCCGGACGCGGTGGTGGATGATCTCGATTCACTGCTGGATCTGCTCTACAAGCTGGAGCCGGAAACGATAACACCGGAACGATCCGCCATCTGGGCGAGCCGGCCGGAACCGTTGCCACCGCGCCGCCCGCCGCCGCCCCGTATCGAACCGGACTGGCATCCGGCGGTGGTGGACCTGACCGCCCCGGTGCTGCTGCTGTTTGACTGGCACGCCACCCTGGTGGATACCCTGGATGCCATGTATCACGCGGTGGATGATATGCTGCCCGAGCTCGATACGCTGGGACTGTCGGAGCGCCTGGTGGATTCCGCCCACAGCAAGACTCTTGAGGATGCCAAACTGGTGGAGCACGTGCGCAATTACCATCAGTTGCATCCCAAGATCAAGGCGGACCGGAAGATCTCCCGCACCGATATTTTTGAAGTGCTGTTTGGTAGCGATGAGGAGGCCAAGCAGATTGCCCATGCCGCGTTCAACCGGCACTATCGCAACCACTTTGGCGCTGTTTACCCGTTTGAACCCGGGGTCAAGGATATGCTGGTGGCACTGCGCGCGCTGGATATGAAGCTGGGGGTGCTGACCAACCGTGATCGCGAGTTTTTCGAGCACGAGCTGGCGGCCGTGGAAGGTACCGGCTGGACCGACCTGTTCGACACCACGGTGTGCGGTGACGACACGGCGCTGCGTAAGCCCCATGCCGAGCCGATACTCAAGGCGCTGGACAATCTCCACCTGCTGCCGGGGCCGGAGATCTGGTATATCGGCGACAGCACCACCGACACCATCGCCGCCAAGCGGGCCGGCGTCACCAGCGTTTTTTTCAACGGCGCCCAGTGGGATCAGCAGTGGCTGGACAAGATCTTTCCCGGCACCGAGCGGCACCCGCACAAGCCGGATGTGGTGGTGAATGATTTTGGCGAGTTCTGGGCCCTGACCCTGGCCTGTCGCGCGGCCCGTCCACGCAAAGGGTGGAGCATCTGATCGGTCGGATCAGAGGCCGCTGTTATGGATATCAACCGTTTTCACTGCCCGGGCTGTGGCCAGCGAGTCGAATCCTGGGTGGCCCGGCGGCCCGAATTCCACTGTCCTGGTTGTGCTCAACGGTTTCACTCCAATTACCGCCGTTCGCTGAAACGGAGTGCGCTGTTCGGTCTGTTGTTCTGGATTGGTGGAACCGCGCTGGGCTGTCTGCTGATAGATCCCTGGCAGGTGGTGTTTGTATTTGCCATTGAATTCGGTGGTCTGCTGGCTTTCGCCGCTGCCTTCCTGCTGCACCGTTACACCATCCGTATCACTCCAGATCCATAGGGCGGACCATGCCAGCCCGGAGCCGGTTTCCTCCCCTATGGATAGTCCGCCTCAGACCCCCACACGACTAAAATCTGTCCCCACCCTGAGTCCGTAATGCTGTTCCAGGTCAAACTCCTGGATCAGGCCGTCCACTGCCTGCTGACCCTGGGTGCGCTGCATCTCGCCGAGAATCATGCGCACTGCATTGCGGTTGTAGCCGCTGCCGAACTGTAGCTGTACCTGTATCAGCTCCCGTGCCCTGTCGATATTCATAATGCGTCACCTTTTGACCGGCCTCTAAAAAACTTACGACCGGCTGAAACAGCTTCTACCGGTACGGCTGGCCGCCGGCGTGAGTTTGATCTGTAGGAGGCTCGCGCCGGGCCGAATTCCCGGCGAGGGTGCCATCCTGGTGTGCGAATCCGTGGCGGAGTCAACCCTGAACCGGTTTTACGCGCATACCGACGGTATCGAACAGATGTGATTCCGGCATGCCGCATAAAAGCACATAAAGTTTGCGTAAATATAATAATAAAGCAAATAAAATTGCATTCATCCATTCTGCTGCCTATGCTTTAGGGCAGTTCAGCACCCTTTGTGATGCGTAACAACCCCCGGAGACTATGGATAGCCAGCGACAGAACGCCACCGGCATGGAGAGCGTGAACGGGCCGCAATCCCTGGAGCAGCTCTCCCGATTGCTGGCGGACCTGAAATCAGGCACCGCGGAGCTTAAAGTCGGCAAGCGCGCGCTTGAGGTGCTGGACGGAATGATTACCTATCCCAAGCAATCCGCGATCTCCTCCATATCGCATCTGGCCAAGACATTCGACGTGAACCCCTCAACCCTGACCCGGCTGGCCAAATCCCTCGGATACAAGGGGTTCGCCGAGCTGCAGAAAATCTTTCGGGATTACACCGCCGGTACGGAAAACTTCTACAGCCGGCGTGCCGGACAGCTGTTTCAGCGTGAGGATAACCGTCATGAAGGGATGCATCTGGCGACCCGGATCGCCAATGAGGAGACCCAGAACATCGCCAGTATGGTCGATAACCTCAACAGCAAGACACTGGATGGGGTGGTGGATCTGTTGGTCCACGCGCCGCGCATACGTACCCATGGTTTGCGCCAGTCCTATCCGATCGCCAACTATCTCTCCTATGGGTTGGGTCTGATCCGCAACAATGTCTCGGTTCTGAGTATTGCCGAGCATGGCATTATTCATGGAATCTCCCAGCTGGAACCGGGTGACCTGTTGTTTACCATCGGCTGTGCTCCATACACCCGCAGTACAGTCACGGCCTCACAGGTCGCGCGGGAGCAGGGGGTTGCGGTGGTGACGATCACGGACAACCACGCCTCGCCGCTGGCGGCCTCGGCCAGCTATACCTTCATCTCGCCCACTTCCGGCACCTTCTTCAGTAACAGCATGAGCGCATCCCTGGTGCTTATCGAAGTGCTGCTCTCCCTGGTGGCACGCAAACTGGGCGACAAGGCGCTGGACTCGCTTATGCGCTATGAAAAGTTGATCGGGAAAATGCAATTTGAGATATGAACAGCCAACATGAAAACCTGCTGGTGACCTGTGATGACGGCATTGCCGAGCTGCGCTTCAACCGTCCGGAGCGGCTGAACGCGGTCAATGAAGCGCTCTATGCGGAGTTGCAGGAGCAGCTTGGACGGCTGGAGCAGATGCCAGATGTAAGGGTGATCCTGCTGACAGGTGCAGGACGCGCCTTCTGTGTTGGTGCCGACATGAAGGCCCATGGCGAGGCCACACGCAGCGCCTATCAGCGCCGTCAGTACCTGAACGCGGAACAGCAGGTATGTCGGGCCATTCGCGAATCCGCCAAACCGGTAGTGGCGGCGGTCAACGGTTATGCCCTGGGGGCCGGTGCCGAGATGGCCATTGCGGCGGACTTTATACTGATGAAGGCGTCCGCCCGGATCGGTCTGCCGGAGATCACCATCGGCACTTTCCTGGGGGGCGGCGTGACCCACACCCTGCCACGCCTGGTCGGGCTGGCGAAGGCGCGTGAGCTGGTGTTTCTGGGAGAAAAGATAGACGGTGCGGAGGCGTTGCGCATCGGCCTGGCCAGCCGCTGTTTCGCCGATGACCGGTTTGATGAGGAGGTTCGGGCATTTTGCCGCCAGCTGGCGCTTGGCGCACCGCACTCCATGCAGCTGGCCAAGCGGCAACTCAATCATGCGCTGCAACAGGGTTTTGATAATGCGTTGCAGGCGGAACTGGAGGGCATGACCTTCTGTGCAACCACCCGGGACTGGCAGGAAGGGGTGGATGCGTTCCGGGAGAAACGTGCACCGCGCTTCGAGGGACGCTGAGATGACCCGGCCAATGGACAATCCGCTGCAGCAGATTCTCGCCCCTCGCTCCATTGCCGTGCTGGGTGCCTCCCGTGACGCCGGGAAAAGGGGCAACCTGGCGATCCGTTATCTGCAGCAGAATCAGTTTCAGGGAGCAATCTATCCGGTCCATCCGAAAGAGACAGAGGTGCTGGGGCTGGCATGCTATCCCACGGTCGAGAGCCTGCCGGAGGCAGCGGACCTGGCCTTGATCTGCACCGCCGCAAACACTTTGCCTGAGCTTGTCCGCCGCTGCGGAAGCAAGGGAATTCGTGGGGCGGTGGTACTGGCCACCGGTTTTTCCGAGACCGGAGAGGTGGGGCTGGCGCTGGAGAATGAGATGGTGCGGGCGGCCCGGGAGAGTGGGCTGAGAATCATCGGTCCCAACACCTCCGGCATGTTCAATACCCATTGCGGCGCCAACCTGGTTGGCTATCGGGATTTGCGTACCGGTTCGATTGGCCTGCTCTCCCAATCCGGCAACATGGCGCTCTCGCTGGTGACCGAAGGGGGGCAGCACGCCACGCTGGGTTTCTCCACCTATGTGGGTGTGGGTAACGAGGCGGACGTGCAGTTTCACGAATATCTGGACTACTTCGCCGCCGACCCACATACCCGGGTGATTGTCGGCTATGTGGAAGGGCTGAAACAGGGCCGGCGTTTTTTGCAATCCGCCGCCAGTATCTGCCTGGAAAAGCCGCTGGTCATTTACCTGTCAGGCCGTACCGCGGTTGGCCAGCAGTCGGCACGCTCCCACACCGGTGCACTGGCCGGCAGCTATGAGATGGCGAAAGGCGTGATGCGACAGGCCGGAGTATTGCTGGTGGAGCGGGCCGACGAGATCCTGCCGGTTGCCAGTACTCTGGCGTCAACCGCAGAATGGTTACCGCTCAACGGCAACCGTGTCGCCATTCTCGCCGATGGTGGGGGGCACGCCACCATCGCTGCCGATGCCCTGCATCAGCTCGGCCTGTCGATTCCGTCGTTGAGTGAAACGACCCGGCAGCAGCTGCGTAGCCTGTTGCCACCGGCCGCCGCTATCAATAATCCGGTGGATGTGGCCGGTGGCACCGATAATCATCCGCAACTGTTCGCCGACTGTGCCGAGGTCCTGCTGGCCGACAGCCGGATCGATGCCCTGTTGATCGTCGGTCTGTTCGGTGGCTATGCGTTGCGTTTTTCCGAATCGCTTGCCGGCGAGGAGCGGCAGTGTGCCGAGCGGCTGGCCCGGTTGCCGGGCAGTCTCGGAAAACCACTGCTGCTGCAGAGTCTTTACCGGCCGCTCAAGCCTGAACCGCTGCGCTATCTCGAAAGTTCGAATATCCCGCTGTTCAGCTCCATTGATGAAGCAGCCCGCTGCCTGGCTGCCGTGGTCAATTACAGCGAGGCAAAAAAACGGCTGTCGATCCATGACCAAACAGCAGCGGCCGATCCGTCAATCCCGGTATCCGAGTTGATTTTCAAAGTGCTGCAGGCAGGCCGTAGCAGCCTGTATGAATACGAGGCGCTGGATGCACTCGCCGCCTACGGGGCGAAGGTTGTCGTGCCGCAGGTGATCCGGGATGAAGAAGGATTCAGCGACATGGCGCCGTCCCCGCCGGATCTGCGTTATGTGATGAAACTGGTGTCCCGGGACATCCTGCACAAGACGGATGCGGGCGGTGTCAAGCTTGACCTGATGCGCGACGATTTCCCGCAGGCCTATCATGAGATCCTGGCCAACGCCCTGCGCTACCAGGCGGACGCTCGGATCGAAGGGGTACTGTTGGTGCCGATGGCGGAGCCGGGTGTGGAGGTGATTATTGGTGTCACCCAGGACAGGCAGTTTGGTCCGGTGATGATGTTCGGACTCGGTGGCGTATTTGTGGAAGTGTTGCGGGATGTGGTGTTTCGCACGCTGCCTTTGCGCCGAGCCGATGCGCTGGAGATGCTGGATGGGATTCGTGGCAGTAAAGTCCTGGATGGAATCAGGGGCGGGGAGCCGGTAGACCGGCAGGCGCTGGTCTCCCTGATGCTGGCGGTTTCCGATCTCTGCATGAACCACCCCGAAATCGTCGAGCTGGATCTAAACCCGGTGCTGGCAAGGCCCGGGGATTATTGCGTGCTGGATGCACGCGTCTTGCTAAACCCGCAACAGGAGGCGGCATGATTGGCACGGCACGAGGGAGAGATGCCCGGGCGTGGTCCCGGCGATCAATGCGTTTATTGAATAGCGCAAAACGAAATTCAAGGGAAGGTAGGCACGTTTCCTTGGCATCGTGCGGCTATCCGGGCACGGGTAGGCTGCACATTTTGCGGAACAAACTGCTACCAGTGAAGGTAGCAAGCTGAAACTGTTCACTCAGGAGGATTTATCATGTTGAAGAAAAAAGTAACCACCTTGGCACTGCTGGCGGGACTGGCGCTGGGTGTTGTCGGCGCCGCCCATGCGGAGTCATTTATCACTATCGGTACCGGCGGTGTTACCGGTGTCTATTATCCCACCGGCGGCGCGATCTGCCGTCTGGTGAATAAAAACCGCGCGGAGCACGGCATCCGTTGCTCCGTGGAGTCGACCGGTGGTTCGGTCTATAACCTGAACACTATCCGTGCGGGTGAGTTGGACATGGGCGTGGCGCAGTCAGACTGGCAATACCACGCTTATCATGGCACCAGTAAGTTTGAGGAGAGCGGTCCAAACAAGGAACTGCGCGCTGTCTTCTCGGTGCACCCGGAACCGTTCACCGTGGTGGCGCGTGCCGATTCCGGCATCAAGACCTTTACCGACCTGAAGGGAAAACGGGTCAATATCGGCAATCCCGGTTCCGGTCAGCGTGGCACCATGGAGGTGTTGATGGAAGCGTTGGGCTGGACCAAGGATGACTTCTCCCTGGCTTCAGAACTGAAGTCGGCCGAGCAGTCAAAAGCCCTGTGTGACAACAAGATCGATGCCATGGTGTTCACTGTGGGTCACCCCTCCGGCTCCATCAAGGAGGCCACCACCACCTGTGATGCCGTACTGGTCTCGGTCACCGGACCGGAAGTGGAGAAGCTGATCGCGGAGAACGCCTATTACCGGGTCGCCACCATTCCGGGCGGAATGTATCGTGGTAATGACAATGATGTGCAGACCTTTGGTGTGGGTGCCACCTTTGTCTCTTCCACCAATACCCCGGCTGATACCGTTTATCAGGTGGTCAAAGCGGTGTTCGAAAACTTCGATGACTTCCGTAAGCTGCATCCCGCTTTTGAAGTTCTGAAGAAGGAGCAGATGGTCAAAGATGGTCTGTCGGCCCCGCTGCATGACGGAGCGATGAAATATTATAAAGAGGCTGGCCTGATGTAAGACGACTGAGCGGGCGGCCGGCGGGCTGCCCGTTTTGTCCAGGGATGGAATTATACCGCGGAGGCCAAGGATGGCCGGGAGCGGATTTGTCCAGGGCTGTTTGATGAGCGTGAACTGGCAGCGGAGGTGTTGCCCTTCTTGTGGTAGGAGCGGTGCCTCGCCGGGAATTCGGCCCGGGGCGGGCCCCCTACAGATCAAGCCCACTCCGGTGGCCAGCGGTATCGGCAGGGGCGGCCTCGCCGCGAAACGGGACCCATTGGGAGAGCAGAATGAATAAGGAACCCACAAGAGAGGAGAGCGTCAGCGACCAGGAACTGCAGGAGATGGTCGCACAGACCGACAGTGGTGCCCGGCATCCCGGTGGCGTGCCCGGTAAGGTTCTGTTCGGCGTGCCCCTGGCGTGGTCGCTGTTCCAGCTCTGGTACGCCTCACCGCTGCCGTTCTTTTTCAATTTCGGCGTATTCAACAATACCGAAGCCCGTTCGATTCATCTGGCGTTTGCCCTGTTCCTGGCGTTTACCGCCTATCCTGCGTTCAAGCGTTCGCCACGTGAGAGCATTCCGCTGCAGGATTGGATATTCGCCGTCCTGGGTGCTTTCAGCGCGGCCTACATCTACCTGTTTTATGAAGATTTATCGGGCCGTTCAGGAGCGCCTATTACCCAGGATCTGGTGATCGCTTCCATCGGCATGCTGCTGTTGCTGGAGGCCACCCGGCGCTCCCTGGGACCCCCGCTGATGGTGGTGGCAATCGTCTTTCTCATCTACACATTCGGCGGTCCCTATATGCCGGATGTCATTGCCCATAAAGGACAGAGCCTCTCCAAGGTGATGTCCCACCAGTGGCTCACCACGGAAGGCGTGTTCGGTGTTGCATTGGGTGTTTCCACCAGTTTTGTATTTTTGTTTGTATTGTTCGGGGCCATGCTGGAAAAGGCCGGGGCGGGCAACTATTTCATCAAGATGGCGTTCGCCCTGCTGGGTCATATGAAGGGCGGTCCGGCCAAGGCGGCGGTGGTCGCCTCAGCGGCTACAGGACTGATCTCCGGCTCTTCGATCGCCAATGTGGCAACCACCGGCACCTTTACTATTCCGCTGATGAAGCGGGTGGGTTTCTCCGGTGCCAAGGCCGGTGCGGTCGAAGTGGCCAGTTCAACCAACGGACAGTTGACCCCGCCGGTGATGGGTGCGGCGGCGTTTCTGATGATCGAATATGTCGGTATCTCCTATCTCGAAGTGATCAAGCATGCCATTCTGCCAGCGGTGATCTCCTATATCGCCCTGTTTTACATCGTTCATCTGGAAGCGCTGAAAGCCAATATGCAGGGACTGAAAAGGCCGGTCCAAACGACGCTGCTGCAGAAACTGATGACCTTTTCCGCCATTGTCGCCGGTACCTGTTTTATCGGGTTGGCGGTTTATTACGGTATTGGATGGATCAAGACTTACGCCGGTGAGGCAGCCTTCTATATTGTCTCTTTGCTGATCCTGGTTGCCTATGTCGGATTGATAAAATTCGCCGCACGATATCCCAAGCTGGAAGTGGATGACCCGAACAACCCGCTGATCGAACTGCCGGAAGTGGGGCCCACGGTCAAGGTCGGACTCTATTTTCTGCTACCGATTGTGGTGTTGATGTGGTGCCTGGTGGTGGAGCGTTTCTCTCCGGGGCTTGCGGCTTTCTGGGCCACCCTGTTCATGATTTTTATCGTCATCACCCAACGACCATTGGTGGCCTTTTTTCGTGGTCAGAGTGGTCAGGTGGAGTGGATAGAGTTCCGGTACGGTCTGAATGACTGTATCGATGGCCTGGTGGTCGGTGCGCGTAACATGATCGGTATTGGTGTGGCGACGGCGGCGGCCGGCATCGTCGTTGGCACCATTACCCTCACCGGTATAGGACAGGTGATGATCGAGTTCGTAGAGTTCATCTCCGGCGGTTACCTGATACTGGCGCTGATCTTCACCGCCGCCATCTGTATCGTGCTTGGCATGGGACTGCCCACCACCGCCAATTATATCGTGGTTTCCAGTCTGATGGCGCCGGTGGTGGTGACGTTGGCGGCCACCAATGGGCTGGTGGTTCCCCTGATTGCGGTGCATATGTTCGTGTTCTATTTCGGCATCCTGGCGGATGACACGCCGCCGGTGGGACTGGCGGCCTTTGCCGCCGCCGCCATCGCCAAGAGCGATCCGATCAAGACCGGTATCCAGGGGTTTATGTACGACATCCGGACGGCCATCCTGCCGTTCCTTTTCATTTTTAATACCCAGCTATTGTTGATTGATATCGACGGTTGGTTTGAGTTGCTTCTGGTGATTGTCAGTGCGGTGATTGCCATGCTGCTGTTTGCTGCGGCCACCCAGGGCTACTGGTTGACCCGGAGTCGGTTCTGGGAGTCGATTGCCATTCTGCTGGTGGCATTTACCCTGTTTCGTCCCGGTTTCTGGTGGGATGAACTGTATGCGCCGATGGATGTTATCTCCGCCACCGAGATTAACCGGGTAGCGGAAAACGTCCGGGAGAACGGCAAGTTGCAGATCACGGTTGCCGGGGAAAACCTGGACGGCAAGTTTATTCGAAAAACCGTTCTGCTACCCCTGGGTGCGGCCGGTAGTGGCGAGGCGCGGCTGGCCAGCGCCGGGCTGGAGACCCGTATAGAGGGGGATAAGGTGTACGCCGACAATGTGGTGTTCGGCAGTACGGCGCAGAGTGTGGGCATTGATTTTGACTGGGAGATCGTCCACCTGGAAGTGGAAGCCGACCGCCCGGCCAAACAGTGGATGTTCATCCCCGCATTGATATTGCTGGCGCTGGTGGGTCTGATACAGCGGCGGCGTCATGCCCGGCAACAGCGCCAGGACGTGCCCTTGTCGGTCTGATCTCCACAATTGTCGCCTCTGCTTTGAAGGGGCCGCCCATGGTAAAAGGAACCGGTTATGTTCAAAAAAATATTGCTACCGATTGATCTCCAGGAGACGGAGCTGGCAGTCAAGGCGTTGAAGATTGCCACTGATGAAGCGCGCAAACATCAGGCCGAGATCTATGTGATGACGGTGCTGCCGGGGTTTGGTATGCCGCTGGTCGCCTCCTTCTTTCCCGACCAGGCGATGAAGGAAGCAATGAAAGAGGTGGCCAAGGTGATAAAACGCTACATCCGTGACAATCTGCCCGATGACATCGTCACCCATCCGGTGATTACCGAAGGCAATCCGCCGGAGCAGATCCTCAAACAGGCGAAAAAGATCGAAGCGGATCTAATTGTCATCCCATCCCACACCAAGGGCTTGTCACAGGTCTTTCTTGGCTCCTGTGCCGCCAAGGTGGTGGAACACGCCAAATGCTCTGTCATGGTGATCAAGGGTGAGTGATGATTTGCCCCACAACGCCGTGATAGATAGCATGGTGGTGTAGGGTGGATAAACCAGGTGCGGCCGCTGTGCATATTCTGACAATGGCAAGTGTCATATTTGTATTCTGAATTTTACGCAAGGAGTAAGCCCCATGGGGAAAAAGAAGAGTGAGAAGAAGAGTGAAAAAAAAGCCGAAGAGCTGAAGCAGAAGGCGAAAGCCAAGGCTAAAGCTAAGGCCAAAGCCAAGGCCAAGAAGCGTAAGGAGAAAAAGAAGGCCAAAAACAAACTTGATAAAAAGAAAAAACAGAAGAAGAAAAAAGGGTCGAAAAAAAGCAAGAAGTGAAGCATCCCGGCTATAGATGAAACCCAATGCAACAACACCCGTCACGGCGGGTGTTGTGCTTTCCACAGATTAATTCTCCAGCTCCAGCAGGGGCAGAGAACTGCGGGCCTTGATCTGCGACAGCTGGATATTTGACTTGATGGAAGAGACACCGGGCATCTTCATCAGATGCTCGGAAATAAAGCGCGAAAAACCCTGTAGATTCCTCGCAATCACCCGCATCTCATAATCGCCATCACCTGTTATCAGCAGGCACTCGAGGATTTCCGGCCGTGCTTGTACCGCTTTTTCAAATGCCCCGGCGATATTTTCCTGATGCTTTTCCAGGGTGATGT
Organism: Sedimenticola selenatireducens DSM 17993; assembly: GCF_000428045.1. Taxonomy (GTDB): domain Bacteria; phylum Pseudomonadota; class Gammaproteobacteria; order Chromatiales; family Chromatiaceae; genus Sedimenticola; species Sedimenticola selenatireducens. The sequence goes on from NZ_ATZE01000007.1 coordinate 54,055, forward strand.
TAATCAGTGCCACCACATCCAGTCCCAGAGCCTGTGGGTCGATTACTGCCGAATAACCGGTGATGATGCCGGCTTTTTCCAGTTGCTGCAGTCGCCTGGCACATTGGGAGGGGGAGAGGTTGATCCGTTCCGACAGGGCCACGTGGCTGAGGCGGGCATCCTGCTGCAGATGATGCAGGATCAGCTTGTCGTACTTGTCCAGTTTGATGGTCATGGCCTACCCCTGTGGCATGTAAAGCCGTGTATTCTGGAAGAATAATGCTTGAAACATTCATATTAAACAAAAATATGCAATAAACAAGCGTATTTGCTTAAAAACTCTTCAGCATACACGCGATAACGTCATGTGGTTTCCGCTATGCTGGCGCCCAGTTTTTACCCTGACCTGGAGAGATGATCATGACACTGGCCGAGGCACTGCTGGACGGTTTGAAACGGCATGGGGCGGAAGAGATATTCGGCATCCCCGGGGACTTTGCCCTGCCTTTTTTCAAGGTGATTGAGCAGTCGGGCATCCTGCCCTTCTTTACCCTGAGCCATGAGCCGGGGGTCGGCTTTGCCGCTGATGCAGCGGGGCGCTGTCGCGGTTCCCTGGGGGTGGCGGTGGTCACTTATGGGGCCGGTGCCTTTAACATGGTCAACAGCGTGGCCTGCGCCTATGCGGAGAAGTCGCCGCTGGTGGTGATCTCCGGCGCACCCGGTATCGCCGAGAAGCAGGGTGATCTGTTGCTGCATCATCAGGTGAAAACCCTCGGCTCCCAGTTCGAGGTATTCAAGGAGTTTACCTGTGACCAGGTGGTGCTGGATGATCCGCGCAACGCACCGGAAAAGATCGCCCGGGTGTTGCGCAACTGCCTCGAGCAGTCACGCCCGGTCTATATCGAGTTTCCCCGTGATCTGGTCAATGCCGCCTGTGATGCCGTTCCGCTGCTGGAACCTTCCGTGGCTGATCCCCAGGCGCTGGCCGCCTGTGCGGAAGATATCCTGACCCGGATCACGGCGGCCGAGCGGCCGGTGATCCTGGCCGGTGTCGAGGTGCGCCGCTACGGACTGGAGCAAAAGGTGGCTGAGCTGTCGCGACGGCTGAACCTGCCGGTGGCCACTTCGTTCATGGGCCGTGGCCTGTTCTCCAAATCCGACTGCCCACTGATCGGCTCCTATATTGGCATGGCTGGCGACGCGGCAGTCTGCGAGGCGGTGGAGGAGTCGGACCAGTTGTTGATGTTGGGGGTGATTGTCTGTGACACTAATTTCGGCGTCTCGGCGAAGCGGCTGGATATTCGCCATACCGTGAACGCCTCGGACCGCGAGGTACAGGTGGGTTATCACGGCTACCGGGGACTCTCCCTGTCCGAACTGGTGGATGAACTGTTGTGCCAGACCGAATCCAATGCCAACCATGCCACGCCGGTCAAGCCGGACTATCCCCGCGGTTTGGAGGCGGATGCATCACCTGTAGTACCCACCGATATTGCCCGGGCGGTCAATGACCTGTTCGACCGGCATGGTCCGATGCCGATCGCCTCGGACATCGGGGACTGCCTGTTTACCGCCATGGATATGGACAATACCCAGCTGGTGGCGCCCGGCTATTACGCCACCATGGGATTTGGCGTGCCGGCGGGATTGGGTCTGCAGGCGGCCACCGGACAGCGCCCTATTATCCTGGTGGGTGACGGGGCGTTCCAGATGACCGGTTGGGAACTGGGCAACTGCCGGCGCTATGGCTGGGATCCTATTGTGCTGCTGTTCAACAACAGCTGTTGGGGCATGCTGGCTACTTTTCAGCCGGAGAGCCGCTTCAACCAGCTGGATGACTGGCACTTTGCCGACATGTGCGGCCCGCTGGGGGGCGATGGAGTGCGGGTCAACAATCGTGCCGAACTGCAGGCCGCACTGGAGCAAGCGGTTGCCACACGGGGACGGTTTCAGCTGATCGAGATCATGCTGGCACCGGATGCCCGCAGCGCCACCCTGCAGCAGTTCATTGAGGCACAGGGCCGGCGTACCGGGATGCGGCCGGGTTGACGCCATGGCTCCGGGGGGAGCGGTGCGCAGTTCGTGGGTTGGGATGAGGGACGAATCCCAACATCACGGTGCATGGAGATGAATCCCCCGTTGGGGTTAGCGGGTTCACCCCTACCCATTACAGATCCATGTCCCAGCACTCACTGGTGAGCTCGGTGCCGAACAGTTTTTCCTGCCAGGCCCGGGTACAGCTGAAGCCTGTCTTGCCATAGAGTTTTCTCGCCTGCGTCAGGTCTGAGCAGGTCCAGAGGGTGATCTTCCGGTAACCGGACTGGCGGCAAAAATCGACACACTGTTCGATGAGTTGTCTGCCGATCAGCATTCCGCGAAAACGGGGCTCTACCAGCAAGGCGCGCAGCCGGGCGGTGGTGTCATCCTCCTTGACGGCAAAGATACTGCCGGCGAACTGTCCGCCCACCTCTGCCACCCAGCCCTGCTCGAGCTGTTTGTCATAATGGCTGGCGAAGGCCGAGAGCACCTCCAGTACCGTACGCTCGAAACTCTGATCCCAGCCGTATTCATCGGCGTAGAGCACGGCGTGCCGGTTGATAATGGTGCCGAGATCACCCAGCTTCAGGGGGCGTATCAGCACTGCGCGCTGCTTGTCGAATTCCAGTAGTTGACGGATTCGTTGCATGGCCGATATCAGCTCGTCCTGCTGGTCCGGGGGCAACGGCTTGAGCAGTTGTTGCAGATTTTCCCGTGCCAGGCTATCTAGCGTCCCCAACCGGGTCTTTCCAGAAGGTGTCAGGGTAAGCTGCTTGCGACGGCGATCCTCTGGATCAGGGGTACGCTGCAGCAGGCCCTGATCCAGCAGTTTGGCGAGTATCCGGCTCACGTAGCCTGGGTCCATGCGCAGATAATCGGCCAGTGATGTGGCGGTAGTACTGCTGTCCCCGGCCACTTCGAACAGCACGCGGATCTCGGGCAGGCTGTACTGTTGGCCGAGAAAACCCTCGTCGAGGATACCGATGTGGCGGGTATAAAAGCGGTTGAATGCGCGGATCTGATCGATCCTGTCTGCTGTCTGGTTGCCGGTCATCGTCCGTTCTCCCTGGGCCTGTGCAGCTAATATGCAGCCAAATAGTTGACTGAGTCAAATAAAAAAGCCGGCCGTTTTCCGGATGTTCGAATTCATACATTCCGGGGAGATGAGCGGTGATGCGGCGTTCACAGGACGCCCTAGGGGCGGAGAGGTCCATCGGGATGCCTATAGGGCATGCCCGCCAATCGACCGGTGAATCAGTTGAAACTGAGTCGGCCTATCAGGGGGAAGCGGAATTCGTTCCCGGCCATCGCCTTGGCCAATCCGACAATGCCGAGTAGTACCAGGGTGGAGTGGACGGTGGTGAAATAGAGAATCAGCACCATCCAGGTGTTGGCACTTTTATAACCCCCGAGCCAGAGGATCGCCAGGTTGGCAATCACCAGCAGAATACCGCCGATAATGCTGGCAATGAAGGTCTGTTCCAGATGACAACGAGCCAGGGGCGGAGCGCTGTGGCGATGCTTGAAATAGAGATAGGCAAGCCAGAGAAAACAGACGCCGGGCAGGAGCAGCAGGTTGGAAAGGAACAGCGCCTCCGCCATGATAGCCAGTTGGGTGCCGGGTTGTTCATTTGTCTCATTCATAGCCTGAAACCGTTGTTGTTTATTCTGTTTGACTACAGTGTAGCTGCTGACATGATACGGGCAACGGCTTCAGCTGTCTCTTGTCCCGCCGCTGTTTACGCTTACTATTCAAGTGGGAACTGCTATATTGCCTGTCAGAGTGAATCAGGAGGGAAGCCGTATGCCACAACTGTTATCACTGTCCCGGGCCGCGCGTCTCGCGGATGTCACGCGCGGCGAGTTGCAGAAAAAAATCAGAAAAGAGCGGGTCAAGACCTTTGAAGGTGAGATCGCCGTAGAGGATCTGTTGATTCTCTATCCCCATGTCAATCTGGATGATGACCCGGTGCTTGAGCGGGTCCAGCGCATCAAGAGCGAGGCACGCCCGAAATCCCACTACAGTGACGGCTGGATGCCTGATCCTCAGGTATTGATGCAGCGCCTGCATGAATTTCAGCACACCCTGGTACAGACCAAGTCGGCGCTAAACACCTCAGAGGCGCTACTGGATGAAGTGGTTTCCGATCTGCGGAGCGCGCTGGAAAAGCCCGAGACCGCCCTGCGCGCGGCCATCAAACTATGCATTGGCAAACTGGATGGTGCGATGGGTCGGCTGGATCGGGCAGGAGACGCCAAGGCGCGGCTGTTTGCCAAGGATGCACTGCTGAAGATTGTCACAGCCAGTGTACGCCTGCAACCAAGTGGGCATGAATATTTTATCGAGGGCAATGACTCGATCCTGGAGGCCGGCCTCAAGGCCGGTCTTTATCTCGACTACGGTTGCACCAGTGGCAATTGTGGCGCTTGCAAGTGCAAGGTGGTCTCCGGTGCCGTGCGCAAGCTGCGTCAACACGACTATGTGCTGAGTGCCAAAGAGCAGGAGGAAGGCTATGTCCTGGCCTGTTCCAATACGGCAATATCCGATCTGGTGATTGAGGCCAATGAGGCGTCAGTCAGCGATGAATTGCCGCATCAGATGATTCGTGCCGTCGTGCGCAAGGTGGAGCGGGAGAGTCCTGAACTGGCGGTGCTGCATGTGCAGACGCCGCGCACCCGGTCGCTTCGCTTCAAGGCGGGCCAGCGAGTGCAGGTGACCACCGAAGCGGGTGTGAGCGATACACTTTATATTGCCAGCTGCCCCTGTGATGGCCGCAATCTGCTGTTCCTGCTCTTTGCCGGTATCGGTTCTGCACTGGAAGAGACGGTATTCAACTGCGACCTTGTAAAGCAGACGCTGGTGCTGGAAGGTCCGGAAGGTCAGTTTCTGTTGCATGAAGATTCCAAACGCCCGGTGTTGTTTGTTGCCAGGGGCGGTGGTCTGGCGCCGGTCAAGAGCCTGGTGGAACAGGCCATTACCATCGATGAAGCGGAAGATATCTCCCTGATCCTGGTGGGGGGCAGCCCGGCCGGCTCCTCCCTGGAACGGCTCTGTCGATCCTGGGATGATGCCCTGGATAACTTCCAGTACCGCAGTACCGAGGCAACCATTGCGGCCGATGAATTGGTCGGGCAGATTATCCAGGCGATGGAAGAGAATGCGCGAACCGAGATCTATATCGCCGGTCCCGATGCCTGGTTGCAGGAGCTGTTACAGGTGGCAGCAGGCAAAGGCGTGGACACCGGTGAATGGTCGCTGGAAACGGTGGGTTGTTGACCTGGATGCCCCGGTTGCAAAGGTGGATTAAAATGGTTTGCGCCCATGCCGGTCGCATCCGTTTCAACCCGGTTTTATCAGCCACATAGTGACCGCCGGCGTGGACGTCTCCACTCCGTAAATCGCCCGGGTACATCAGGTATCCCGCGTTAATTCGGATGATAACCGGCGGTTTGTATACAGGCTTACATCATTCGATGGATTCCGGTATGCCGGTTATTTTATTCGCTCTTTGCTGCATCCTTGATGGCTTCACCGGCCTTTTCCATCTGCTCGCCGGCCTGTTCGGCCGCGTTGTCGATTTTTTCGCCCGCCTGTTCTGCCGGTCCGTCATTCTGGTCACAGCCGGTGAGTGCAACTAGTAGTGCACCCGTGGCTAAGGAGAGACCGATGGTGGCGCTACGTTTTGTAAGTTTCATTACGCTGTTCCTCGGTAATGGTGTTTTCGCTAATGGAATCTGATTTTCAAGATATGCGCACCCTTGGGCGTGGTTACTGCGAAATGGGTTGCTGCAACATTGGCCGAGGCCAATATTTTATCCAGTAAATATCTGTCGTCATCCTGGCCGATTTCGTGGCCAATAAAGCCCCATATTACTGCTGAACCCATGGTGCCGTCCGTGTCGCCCCGGTAAGTATAGCCTAACCCGCAAGTCGCGAGTGGCTCCTGAGTTTATGATCTGACTGCGCATGACTATGGGACAGTATGAAACACGTTATTTTTTCGGTGCTGAACCCTGCGCCCCATATTTTCTCTTATATATTTAAAGAGCTATGTGAAATCAGGAGATCAGGCATGAATCTGATAACCACGGGAATAGATCATTTAAATCTTGATGTAATTGACCTGGAAGAGAGCTGTAAATTCTGGAATGAGTTGCTTGGATTTGAGGTGCTGGAAGAGATCCCGGAGCAGAATGGAAAAATTATTGGCGTTAAAAGTGCCCTTTTAGCCTTATATGAGAGGCCGGGTATGCAGAAATATGAGAAAGGTGGGTTTGCACACGTTTCATTCAATATTCAAAACTTTAATGATATTGAGGAGAGGTGTAGGGAGTTAGGTATCGGCATCAAATATGATGGTGCCATCCAGTGGCCACAATCCAGGTCTATCTATATTGAAGATCCGAATGGCTACGACATAGAGCTGTCCGAGGTCTGGGGAGGCAATCTCGTATAAGCATATTTGGGATCGGTTTAGTAACCTTCCTTGCGCGTCTGACCTGAATTGCAGCCGAAGCAGCAGCGTCATCCGATCCAACTTGACGGTAGCGGTGGGAGGGCGAATTCTGCCAGGGCTTGGCGTAACGCACGCACGGCATTGGTGATGGGAAGCTTGATTTTGATCGTAGAGTCGTATTTTTGCAGTTTCCACGCAGGCAAGTGTACGAACTGATTGTTTGACTCATGACACCGTTCATGTCGGGGCACAGGCCGCGACCCCTGGAAATCACTCACATTGCGTCACTCCTCCTCCCGTGCTTACAATGCGCCAATAGTCCACATATGTTTCCAACTGGAACAAGAGTCGCGAACGACCAGAACTGAAGGCTATGTACACCTCTTATTTCGGTATCGAAGAGAGTCCATTCTCCATCACCCCTGATCCGCGCTTTCTCTATATGAGTCAGCAGCACCAGGAGGCACTGGGTTATCTGCTCTATGGTGTCAGCGAGAGTGGCGGATTCGTACTGTTGACCGGCGAGGTTGGGGCTGGCAAGACCACGGTATGTCGTTGCCTGCTGGAGCAATTGCCGGAGCATGTGGATGCCGCTCTGATCCTCAATCCGCGCCTGACCGCCTACGAACTGGTCGCCACCCTTTGTGATGAACTGGGGATCGATTACCCGCAATCCTCCCAAAGCCTGAAGGTTTTGTATGATGTACTTAACCGGTATCTGTTGGAGGCGCATGGTGCGGGGCGCAGGACAGTGCTCATTATCGATGAGTCGCAAAACCTGAGTCCGGATGCGTTGGAACAGGTTCGGTTGCTGACCAATCTTGAGACCAACAAGCATAAATTACTGCAGATCATACTGATTGGCCAACCCGAACTGAGGGATATGCTTGATCGCCCCGATCTGCGCCAACTCTCCCAGCGGGTCACCGCCCGCTTTCACCTGCCGCCTCTGACTGAGCAGGAGACCCTGGCCTACATAGCCCACAGATTGTCGGTGGTGGGTCTGGATCGTGCTGTATTCAGTCCCTCTAGCCAGCGTCGGGTATACCAGCACTCTGGTGGAGTACCACGGCTGATAAACACCATTTGCGACCGGGCCCTGTTGGGCGCCTATGCTGAGGACCGGATATCCACTGACCGGCGGATAATCGACAAGGCGGCCGAGGAGGTCACCGGCAAGCGGTTGCAGGGCTCGTCCCGGGTATTGCTGATCTCGCTTATCCTCGTCCTGGTCGCCGGTATCGGGGGCTTTACTTATTCACGTGTGGCGAATGTCCCGGTGGCCCAAGACGAGGTCGGCCCGGGCGATACCCCAAGGCAGCCCCCACTTGCGGTGGGTAAGCCAGGCGAGGCGGTTGCTGTCGAACCGGCACCCGCCGTGGATTCTCCGCCAGCAGCAGCGGAGACGCCGGCGCTTGGAGACGAAGTGTTGGCGCCAGGACTCCCGCAACTGTCAACCGCAGTACCTTCAGCAGAACCGCAGGCAGGGGTTGATAAGGTCGATAGCACTCCCCAACCTGAACCGGATCAAACAGATGAAGAACTGCCACTGGCTGCCGATGGCGAATCTTTGATTACTGCTGAGGCATTGAACCCGGTGGATGAATTGATACAAGAATCCCCCGTCGGTAATCTGGTGGGAGCCTTGAACGACCTTTTTGCGTTATGGGGTATGGCCTACGCACAGCTGGATGGTAGTTCTCCCTGCATGCGCGCGGCAGCAGCTCAGCTGGAGTGTCTCCAGGGCAAGGCAAGCCTGCAAAAACTTCGCACCATTGATAGAGCTGCAATCATCGAGCTTGCCGGAAATGGGGGCAATGTACACTTCGTTGTACTGGTCGGTTTAGAGGAAACAGCTGCACAGGTGCAAGTGGGGGAACGGATTTCCAAGGTGCCCCTGGATGGATTGGCTCGCGTTTATACGGGGGATTATCTATCACTTTGGCATCCGCCGGTTTCGGGCGTAAGTTATTTGCAGCCGGGGATGCGCGGCAATGGTGTGCGCTGGCTCCGAAAGAGCTTGTCTCGGGTTAGAAATTGGGTGGAGACGACGAAGGATGCCAGCTACTTCGATAACGGGTTGTATGATCAGCTGCGTGCATTCCAGCGTGATCAGGGACTGGATGTTGATGGAATCGCAGGCCCCATGACATTTATCTCCTTGAACAGCCTTGTTAATGATACGTCGGTGCCCAGGCTGCGACGTTCAGAAAAATGAGTATATAGCTCTATGTCCTACATACTCGATGCATTAAGAAAATCCGAGCAGGAGAGAAAACTCCAATCCGGCGAGGTGCCCAATCTGTCGACATCCCATGTTGGCAAACCACAAAAACGTTCGTTAGGGGGGTACTGGCTGAGTATAGTTCTGATGCTGCTGGGAGCCGGGGGGGCGATATTTCTGCTATGGGACCGGCAGGCGCCGAGTGACGTTGCCAAGCAAGCGACTCAGCATCCTGCCACCGATGTGCCCGCCGTGGTGACTCCTCCGCCTTCAGCAACCCGGCCACGCATCGTGGAGCCGCCAGCCAAACCTCAGAAGGTGGCGCCTGTGGTCCTCACCATACAAAAAAAGCCAGAGCTACCATCGCAGCCGATACCATCATCGGTCGTCAAGTTGCCCGAGGATTTAGTCAATAAGCCTCCACAACCGGTCTATCCCGTTGTGCCGAAGGGTGGTCGGCTGGCGGAAAAGCTGCGGGAATTGGCAGTGCCTGAACAGTCGGATGATGTGGCTGAAAAACCGGCAGAACCGCTGGGTGAGCGTGTTATTGCCCGCCGGATGCAACCTGAAAAGGTCGCTGAATTGCCACCGACTGTGCCGGTAGACAGGGTTGCCGAGATCTTGAAGGAGGAGAGGGCCAAAAGAGCGGAGCAACCCGTTACAGAACCGGCTCCGGTGCAGGAAGTCCAAGCCCATGAAAAAACAGAGGCGAACCCGGGCGAACCCGTTCCCGAGCAGAGTGCCCTGGACCTTTACTACCGTACCCTACCCGCGGCACAGAACCATGGGGTGCCGATGACGACAGTCAGTGTTCATGTCTACTACGATGATCCGGCCAAACGATTTATCCTGGGTGGGAGGAAGCGGTATACGGAGGGTGACTCGATGCCCAACGGAGTGAAGCTGGAGTCGATTACGCGGCGGGGCATCATCCTTGAGTACCAGGGAAAGCAGTACCGACATGATATTGGTTGGGGAGGGTGAGGGAACACAGCTGAGCTATAATCATGTTATTACCCGTTGGGGGTACGAGGCGCAGGTCGGGCTGGGACTACTGTCGAGGCGGAACCATGACAGACGGGACAACGGTTAAAGCGCGAATCCTGGATATTGCCATCATGCTGGCAGAGGACAAGTCCTGGGAAGCGGTTCGGCTGCAGGAAGTGGCGAGTCGGGCCTCGCTCACACTGGAGGATATCCGGGCCGAATTCAGCGAAAAGGATGAACTGGTCGACGCCTGGTTTGACCGTGCTGACCGTGCCATGTTGACGGATGCCGCGACACTGGTACATACCCGGCTGGCACGACATCAGCGCATGCATCGGGCGATCATGACCTGGCTCAATGCACTGTCCAGACATCGACAGGTGACCCGCCAGATGATCCTCGGGAAACTGGAACCGGGGCATCTGCATCTGCAGATTCCCGCGCTGATGCGCGTCAGTCGTACTGTGCAGTGGATGCGCGAGGCGGCAGGCTATCAGGCCGGTTTTCCTCGGCGGGCGCTGGAGGAGACGGTGCATACCGGTATCTATCTCGCGACCTTTTTCTACTGGATGTCGGATGAATCAGTGCGCTCCCAAAGAACGCACCGATTTCTCCATCGCCAGTTGAGACTGGCCAGCCCGATCTTCAACTGTGGTACTGGATTGATCAGGACCCATGGGCATGACTATGACCCCTCCCGTGACGGAGCACGGACCGAAGTACAAGGTGACCGGTCAATTCATTGAGTTTGTCTGCGGGCAATGGATCCTCTGACCCACTCGTTGTTTGGCGTACTGGTGGTGCGTGCTGCGCCTGGCCAGAAAGCGGCGTGGAGCCGCGTCAGCTCCTCACGGGCAATCCTGGTGGGTGCCACCGCCGCCCTCTTTCCCGATATTGACTACCTCACGTTCTGGCTTGACCCGCTCAGTTTCATCGCGGACTGGCATCGGGGCCCGACCCATTCGCTGGTCCTGGCTCCGCTGTGGGCAGCTGCGCTCGGCTGGTCATTCTCAAGATTGTTGCGTGATCGAAGCAATAGCCGTGTCTATATGGGCATCTGTCTGCTCGGGCTGCTGTCGCATATCGCTGGCGATCTTATCACCATATACGGTACGCAGATCCTGGCGCCATTTTCGGATTGGCGCCCGGGATTGGGGATAACCTTTGTCATCGATCCCTATTTCAGCGCGATAGTATTGGCTGGAGTAGTGGCATCACTCAGATGGACAACCATGCGTTGGGCGCGCGTCGGTTTGCTGGTACTGGCGCTTTATCTCGTGCTTCAACTGTTCCTGCAACAGCGTGCGACCTCGATGGGTGAAACCTATGCCCGGGTCCAGCAACTGGAGCAGGCGACCAGCCGTGCCTTGGCCCAGCCGTTGTCACCCTACAACTGGTTGATCATCGTCACCGAGGGAGAGCGTTATCACCTTGCCCGGGTGAGTCTTGACGCTACAGGCGATCAGCTACCGGATGGTGCCTTGGGATGGCTGGGGAGGCTCTGGACTGCCTACCGGTCGCCGTCGCTGCTGAACTGGGAGCGATACAGCCGCTTCGGGGCGCCCGGCCGTGAGCGGGCGCTGGTGCAGTCAGCGTGGCAAGCGGCCAGGTTTGACGGGTTTCGGCGTTTTGCCCGCTACCCTGTGCTCTATCGTGTGGACCGGGTGGCGGGGGAGACCTGCGTCTGGTTTACCGATCTGCGTTATCTGTTACCGGAACTGATTCCACCATTTCGCTACGGTATGTGCGGCTCGGGGGTGATCGACCACTGGAGACCGTACCGGTTAAGACGCTCCACCCTGGATGAGCGCCAGCCCTTGGGGTATCGCTGAGAATTCAACGTATTCAGCGGCGCCAGTGTGCTGCCAGTGACCCATCACCGGCAAGTAGATAGTGGATGTCCTATGCTCGATGGCATGGAGCACGTTATTTTTCTCAGCTATCGGCGCGTGGATACCTCGGGTCACGCGGGTCGTATCAGTGATGACCTGGCGCGTCATTTTGGGCGTTCAGTGACCTTTCGTGACATCGAGTCGATTACCGCTGGAGTCGATTTTGTACAGGCGCTGGAACAGGCTATCCATGCCGCCCGGGTGTGCATCGTGCTGATCGGTGATACCTGGCTGACCGAAACATCGGTCGATGGCGCGCGTCGTCTCGACAGTCCTGAAGATCACGTCCGGCGTGAGATTGAAATGGCGCTCAATGACTCGGGGCTGAAGGTGATTCCGGTACTCGTGGAGGGTGCCAGCATGCCGGACGAGGATGATCTGCCGGTATCCATCGGGCGACTGGCGCGACTGCAAGCGGTGGAGTTATCAGAAAGCCGCTGGGACTACGATATGGCGCGACTGGCGGCTGTTCTCGAGGGATTTGGCGTCGGGCGTGAATTGTACAGACGTCTGCCGCACTGGCGGCTTGTTTTGTCGCTGGTGATGGTGTTGGCAGTGGCTTTGTCGGGGCTGTACTACTGGCGCAGCATGGTGGGGGTGGAGCAATACACCGGTTTGTGGTATTTGCCCAACGGTAGCTACTGGTCGGTACGGGAAAAGAACGGACGGTTGTGGGTGGATGAGACTCACTACGAATCGCACCAGGTGTGGCAACAGGGTCCTGGCGAAATTTTGGACGGTGAGCTGCAGGTGGCGCTGGAGCTGGTATTCGAGCGTACGGAGTTTCGTTTCCTGCACCGCTTGCGTCTCTCTTCTGATCGGCAGAGCCTCGTGGGTTCGGTGAGGCGTTCCGACAGAAGTATTGAACACCCACAGGTGATGACGCGCCGCAACCCGCCGTAAACCAGGTAGTGATGTTAGTACGTGACGGCTCAATGGATTCCATGCTCTCGTGTTCTGCAGCATGCCTGCTTGATTGGTGGAGAGAGGTGGTAGCGAATTTTTTACTACATTGGTATGGCACTCTCCACGCCAATATTAAACAGATAGTTTGCTTGTCGGTTATCGAGCTATATGCGAATAGCGGAGTGGCTTTGCCGGATGCACTTTAGCAATAGTTGAATTCAGTGAATAAATGGAGAATGAGATGAAAAAGGTATTATTTGCAACGTTGACCCTTCTGTTCATAACCAGTCCGCTAACGGCGGCAGACGGCGTAATCAATGTTCCGAGTGACTATGGTGTCGAGGAGACCGCCAATCGTCTGGAGGAGGTATTGAAGAATAAAGGCATGACCATTTTCAATCGCATAAAACATTCTGAAAGCGCGGCCGCGGTCGGTATAGAACTGCGCAAAACGGAACTGATCATTTTTGGCAATCCCAAGGTTGGCAGCCCCCTGATGAAATGCCAGCAAACGGTTGCCATTGATCTGCCCCAGAAAGCCCTGGTCTGGGAGAATGAAGCGGCCAAGGTCTGGATATCCTACAACGACCCGAGATATTTAGAAAAACGGCATAACATCACGGGCTGTGAAGAGACGCTGATGAAGGTGGAAAAGGCGTTGGCGTGTATCACAAAATCAGCGGCGACCAAATAAGGTAGCAGAGCCGTGGCCAACCTCGGGTCCGAGGTAATATGACTGGCACTTTAATCCACGACAAAACCGTTGCTGACCTGGGCGAAGGGGCGCAAGTTGATAGTGAATGTCCCATGCTCGATGTGGAAGAGAATTCCTGCACGCCGATTCATATAGCGGGCCAGGAGGGTTGCTTAATTCGGGTTCAGCAGTTGCTGTTCGGATAGTCCTGAGACAGATGATTATCTGTTCCCAGGTTGAACATTGCTGTTGTGCCGCCTGATTAAAGCGGACTTTCCCATATCATATGCCGAATCAATGCATCGAAGGGCATGATCCACATCTGTTCTGCCGGTTCGCTGTCGAGACACCGCATAGATTAATTCTGTTTTAATTTCAGGGTGGGCGTTATATTGTGTAAAACGCTATACCAGTGAACCCCATAATCAATAAGAAATAAGGGAATATTCCGGGTGCTATCGAACAGATCAGGAATTGCTATCAAGGAAATTGACCAGACGCGAAATTTCCAGACCATCAATATAATTGGTTTGGCGGGTGTGGCATTCCTTCTGTTCTTTGGTATCAATGCCATTTTGCAGGAGAACTATTTTCTCGCGGCGGTGTTATTTGGTAGTTCTGTTTGCGGATTATTTTCCATACTTCTGATGCGGAGTACCCGAAACTACGCCTATGGCACTTATGGGATCTCGATTCCAATCGTCGTTATTTTTGCATATCTGATAGCTTCCGGGGGTGTGGAGAATACCGGACCCCTCTGGAGCTATTCCCTGTTTCTGATAATCATGTTGTTACAGGGATTCAAAAAAGGTGTGATGGCTTTTTTTGCGCTTCTGATTATCGCAATTGTACTGATGTTTTATCCAAACCTTTCATTTGTTTCCGCAGAATATACCCGGCCTTTAAAATCCGGTTTATAGCGTCGTTTATTGCATTAGGCATCATGGCTTCAATTTATGAATATTTGCGCAGGAAAAGCCAGAATGAGTACGTAGCGATCAGCCATGAGCTGGAACTGGCTTCTCGTACTGATGCACTCACCGGGCTCGTGAACCGACGGGCCATGCAGGCAAGCCTGGAGATTGAGCAGAGTCTGTTTTTTCGGCATGGCCATCCGTTTTCGGTCATCATGATGGACCTGGATCACTTTAAGCAGATTAATGACAAATATGGGCATGGCAAGGGGGACGAACTCCTGATATTAATCGCCCGGCTTCTTTTAAAAGAGGTCAGGCAGCAGGATTTAGTGTGTCGCTGGGGAGGGGAGGAATTTCTGGTTCTGTTGCCACAGACCAATCAAGAGCAGTCTTTGATTGTGGCGGAGAAACTTCGTAAAGCAATTGAAGTGATTGATCTTGATGTGATTGGTATAACCGATCCTGTCACAGCGAGTTTTGGTGTGGAGTGTATCTCTGCCACCCAAAATATCTCTGAATTGATTGCAGCGTCTGACAGAAATCTCTACGAGGCCAAGCGGCGTGGCCGGAATCAGGTTTTTGACCCCGCCGGACGGATCTGTGCGAAGGGTACTGTCGAATAGTTTATTTCGTACTTGACGCAACATTTACATTTGCAAATCATCGAATTGGTGAACCGACGCCGCCTTTGCTGTCGTTCGTTGGCCGGATGCCGGATAAGGGTGGTACAAACATTAACAGCTACAGGTGACGGCATGGATATCGACTACAAAGTCAATACCCCGATAGCAACCGATCAGTTTATTACGCTGCTACGTGAATCGACGCTGGGTGAGCGCAGGCCGGTAGAAGATCGTGATTGTATGGAGGGGATGGTCAGGAACAGCAATCTGATGGTGACAGCCTGGTACGGGGATAAACTGATTGGTATCGCACGTTCAATGACGGATTTTCATTTTGCCTGTTATCTTTCTGACCTGGCTGTTCATGAAAAATTTCAGAGAAGCGGTGTCGGAAGACAACTTCAAACCATCACCCAAGCGCAGCTTGGTCCACGCTGCAAGCTGATTCTGCTGGCAGCGCCGGCGGCCAATTCCTATTACGCGCACATCGGTTATACCAATAATCCACGCTGCTGGGTGTTGGAGCGTGGACAGGCTATCAGCACCCGGCATGCATGAATAATTTATGACGCTTTACTAATGATCAGTGCGGCATTGACCCCGCCAAAGCCGAAACCGTTGCACAGGGCGTGGCGGGTGGTCTGGGGGCGTGCGGTATTGGGCACGAAATCCAGATCTTGCATGGCCTCGTCGGTATTGTCCAGATTGAGGGTAGGGGGCAGCAGGTCGTTCATTACTGCCAGAGCCGAGAAGATACTCTCAATACCACCCGCCGCGCCAAGTAGATGACCGGTAGCCGATTTGGTCGACGAGACCGGGATCTTTGGCAAGCCATCGCCAAACACGTTTCTCAGCGAGGCAACCTCCGCATTATCGCCGACCGGGGTAGAGGTAGCGTGGGCATTTACATAGTTGATATCACCGGGTTCGAGTCCGGCCATCTTTAGCGCGGCGCGAATAGCAGCAGCCGCTCCAGAGCCATCCTCCGGCCCCGAGGTAATATGATAGGCATCGGCGCTGGTGCCGTAACCACTGAGCATCGCCAGTGGCTTTGCTCCGCGCGCCAGGGCGTGTTCCAGGGTTTCAATCACCATCAGGCCGGAGCCTTCGCCCATCACAAAACCGTTGCGTGCCTGGTCGAAGGGGCGTGAGGCCTTGGTGGGTGCCTCGCTTTCGGTGGAGAGCGCCTTGAGCGCATTGAAGCCGGCCAGTGACAGGGGATCGACACACGCCTCTGCACCCCCTACCAGGGCGACCTCGGCTTCGCCATTACGGATGATGCGCATGCCATCGCCGATAGCCTGAATCCCTGCTGCGCAGGCCGTTACCGGACAGCCGAGGGGGCCTTTGAAGCCGTATTTGATGGACAGATTGCCCGATGCCATGTTGGCCAGAAAAGCCGGCACGGTAAACGGTGAGAGGCGTTTGTAGCCGCGTGCATCGAGGGTCTGTTGTGCCTGGGTGATGGTAGTGAAACCACCGATGCCCGTTGCGATGATGGTGGCGGTTGCCTGCCGCTCGGCCTCGGTTTCGGGAAACCAGCGCGCCTGCTCCAACGCTTCTTGCGCCGCCGCCAGGGCATAGATGGTAAACAGATCGAGCTTTTTGCGCTCTTTTTTCTCAATCAACGGCTCAATATCGAAACCGGCGTCGGGGTCCTGTTCAATATTGGGTACCAGTCCTGCGATCTTGATCGGAAATGCCTCGGTATCAAAACGATCAATCAGACCAATGCCGGATTGTCCGGTCGTCAAACGTTCCCACACTGGCTTGACGCCGCAACCCAGAGGGCTGATCATGCCCATCCCTGTAATGACGATCGGTGAACTCATGGTTTCTCCACAATGTAATCTAATAATGAAACCCTAGCACTCGCCAATATATGATCAAGATAATATTTTGCCCACGATGATGGGGGAATTTCATGCCTTATTCAGAAGATCACAAAGCAAAATCAAAAGACCGTATCCTTAAATCCGCCACCGAACTGTTTTGCCGCTACGGTTTTGAGAAGGTATCCATCAGTCAGATCATGAAATTAGCGAAGCTGACGCACGGGGCTTTTTATGCCCATTTTGAATCGAAAGAAGCCCTCTATAATGCGTCGTTCCTGGAAACACTCAAGGGCAGCCGCGCCGCACGACTGGTTAAAGGGCCCTTGTCGATCAAACATTTAACTGCGCTGGTTACCAATTACTGGAATCTTCAGGAACTGAAGGAAAAGAGCAAACCCGGGCCTGAAACGATCCTGTTCAACGAAATCGGCAACGATAATGCAGAAGTCAGGAAGTTGTTTGAAACGTCATACCATAGTCTGAAAAAGATGCTGGAAACCCGCATTATGGCCTTGAGCCGTCTGAAAAAACTGCCCTTTGAGCCCGATCGGGACACCATCGCCGAAAAAGCCCGCGCCATTCTTGCATCCCTGGTGGGCGCTGTTGCCATTGCCAAAAGTATTCCTCATGAAGAGGAGCGACGCGGGATTTTAGAGGCCGCCCAAAAGCAGATTTTGATCATGCTCGGTGTGAACGAGAGCGAACTGGACAGCCTGTTGGGGTCAGTTGCGCCAGATGTCTGGTAGCGTACAGATAATATCTGCCAGCATATTTAACACGGGCCATGGGAATAAAAAGGCGATGGAAACCAAAAAGATTGACCATCTCTGTATTGCAGTAAAAGACCTGGATGCGGCAAGAAAGGTATGGGAGCCGATTCTGGGCAAATCACAACCCGACGATCCCTATGTGGATGAACCTGAACAGATCCGAGTAGCCAGATACTGGCTTGGCGGAGTAGGTTTTGAACTCATGGAGTCGACCTCGCCCGATGGGCCCGTCGCCAAGTGGATAGAAAAACATGGTGAAGGGGTGATGATTGTCAGTCTCAATGTTGCCGATACCCGGGAATCCATAACGGAACTGGAGCCAAAAGGTTATCCATTTATACCGACCCGGAAAGGAGAGAAGGCGAGACCTTTCAGGGACTGCGAGTTTGCCTTTATCCATCCTGAAAAAATGAACAATGTACTGGTAGAGCTGATTGATTACCGCTGGAGTGAACTGGAGAATCAGTAGTCGGCTCCGGCTTTGTCCAACGTAACCACTTCCCTCTGCTACAGTCAGTTCAGACGATCTTATTACCCTTCAATAATTATGGGTTACCCGTATAACACAACCACCCTGAACTATACTCAGTGTCTGAGTGACCCCACCCAGACATTGGAGGTTTCAACATGTTCAAGCGCATATTCCTTACAATCGCTATAACCCTGGCGCTGTCCACTCCGGCGCTTGCCAGCCACTGCCCCATGGACGCCAAGGCGATAGATGCGGGACTTGAGAATACCCAACTCAACGATATGCAGAAGTCCGAGGTAATGGCTCTGCGTGATGAAGGGATGAAACTACATAACAGCGGTGAGCACCGCCAGGCAGAGCAGACCCTGGCCAAGGCAATGCGAATGCTGCTGGAAGCAGGCAAGATGTAGCGTGAAAACCTTTTCAGGCCGCCATGTCTCCGATCACGCAGAGATATGGCGGCCTTTCTGTTGGTGATCTACTTTCGGAAACCGGCAGATTCTCCAGCCCGGCAGGTTATTTATGTGCTGTAATTCGTTGGGTGAAACTTATTGCGTGCTGCACTACAGGGGCGTGAAGTGATCCGCTCACGCTGTCATAACAGCAACTGATTTGGTAGGCTCGCTGAGCCACAGGGAATAGGGCGCGATGCTTCCTGATGCTCTGGCACGACAATAACAGGATCTCCTATTCATGGGTTCGAATTTCTGGAATTTACAGTGAATAATGCTTATGTGATTGGCCATATTTCGGTTAAGAATTCTGAAATGTGGGAGGAGTACCGTGACAGGGTGCCGGCTACCCTGGAGCCGTGGGGTGCTGAATTGCTCCTGCGCGGAAAGCTGGTCGCAGTCCTCGGTGGAGCACACGTGCACACCGATACGGTGGTTATCCGTTTTCCCAGCCTGGATGCGGTGAACGGCTGGCACACCTCAGCGGCATACCAGGCGCTGATTCCATTACGCCAGATGGCGGCGGATGTGGATTTGCTTACCTTCGAGGAATAACTGCGTTTCAGGATATAGGTAAGCGTTCCGCGCGTTATGATGCCGGCTGTTCATAGAGTGACCTATTCCCTCACCCATGATCGAGGTGAGGGGATAGGTCATGTCATTTAAAGATGGATTTCAGTTTGTCGCCGACTTCTCCGGCCTTGTCGCCGACGTCATCTATCGATCCGCTCTGTTCCTGTACCGCCTTCATCTTGTCGCCAACCTGTGACTGAAGTTTGGTTTTCAGCTCGTCCAGGGAGACGTTGCCAACGCTGGAAGCGGCACTGGTGACTTTCTGCATTACCAGTTCGACTACATCCGAGGCTGAACTGCCGCCGTCCTTTTTGCCGATATCCTTCATTTCTATATTCGGCAATGGCGTGCGGATGGGTGTGTCAGAGAGCGGTGTGACTACCAAGACTTCGCCGTCCTGTATGGTCAGCAGATCGATAATCAGCTTCTTCTCTTTATCTCCCGCCTTTTCGTTACCAGTTTTGCCGCCATCGGCAAACTGCTGCACATTTTTTACCAGTTGCTGCAGGTTGGAGCCGGCGTCGCCACCCGGTTCATAGCTCAGCTTGGGAGCCTCGATATTGATGCTCTTGATGCGGATGACATCGGTGGTCAGGGATTCCGGGTCAAGGGCAACCTTGATCGCGCCCAGTTGAAAGGCATTGTCGCTCTTGTAACCGGCCGGGTTGCCCACGGTCAGTCCCTTGAGTGCACCTTCGCCGGATATGGCCACCTCGGCGCTGTCCAGTGATACGCTGCTCTGGGTCACCTTGGACCCGAAACCCTCCACGGCATCAACAATCAGGGAGCCCAGGTTGGATGAGAGAAATATAAACACGCCGATCACGACGATAATGATAAGGGTTGCCAGGCTGATGGCGGTACGTTTGACGGTGCCCATTGTTATTGTCTCCTTTCGATTGGGAATCATTCCAGAGTCAATGGTGACACTATTCTGTTTGAATTGTCACCCCGGATCTCGAGTTAGGGGCGGAGCAGGACCCGTTGAACAAGTTATTGTGGACAAACAGCGGGTCAGTCATCGTGCCGGGTGCTTTTTTTCTTTTTCTTCACCCGATGTGCGTTCTTGGAGTTCTTCACCAGGTCTTCGATAATCGGTGTCAGCAGCACCTCCATGGCAAAGGTCATCTTGGTGCCGGGGATCACCAGGGTGTTGCGGCGGGAGATGAAGGAGTTCTCGATCATGTGCTTCATGTAGACCAGGTCGATATTGTATTTCTTGATGATGCGCTTCTTGACCCGGATCACCACCAGGCTCTCATCAGCGGTTGGCACCTCCCTGGAGATGAAGGGATTGGAAGTGTCCACCGTGGGAATACGCTGAAAGTTTATGTCGGTGTGGGAAAACTGGGGCGTGATATGCTCCACGTAGTCATCCATGCGGCGCTTGATCGCCTCGACAGTGGTTTCCGTGTCATAGCCACGGGCTTCATTGTCGCGCTGGATTTTCTGGATCCACTCCAAATTAATAATCGGCACCACGCCGATCAGCAGGTCCACATAGCGGCGTACTTCCGGCATGCCGCCGTGGAGCCCTTCATAGAGCAGCAGGTCGGTCTCTTCCCGGGTCTCTTCCCAGGGCGTGAAGGTACCCGGCTTCATATCCCACTGCAGGGCTTCTTCTTCGTTGTGCAGGTAGTGGCGGATCTTGCCCTGTCCGGTCGCCTTGTAGTTCTTGAACATCAGTGCCAGTTCGTCCAGCAGGTTGGCCTCGGGGCTGAAATGGCTCAGATTCCGTCCCTGCTGCTTGGCCAGCTTGGTGGCTTTTTTCATTTCGCTACGGGTGTGGCGGTGATAGGAGTCACCCTCGATCATCAGCGACTGAATACCTTCACGATAGAAGATATGGCTGAAGGCGTCCCTGACGGTACTGGTACCGGCACCGGATGAGCCGGTCACCGCAACAATCGGAAACTCTCTTTTACCCATGGATATTGGACTCTTGGCAATTCTGGAAGACGAACCGGCCGATTCTGGCATATTTCCAGCTTGATTACCCGGGGATATTGGGCGGTGTTCAGTGTTCGCCCTTGGTCTTGCGGATACCGGCCAGCCGGTTGCCCTGCTTCTGCGGTCCCCCCATGGGGAAAATATCGTGCAGGTAGCGGGTATTGCCCCGCTCGCTGCCCCAGCTCTTCTTGAAGTGCTTTATCATGTCGCGTACCTGCGCCTGCACATGGTGCTGGTGATAATAGTCGCGGATGAAATTAATCACTTCCCAGTGCTCATCTGTCAGCGTCAGGTGCTCTTTTTCCGCCAGAGCCACGGCAAAGCCTTCCGACCACTCATCCATGTCCTGGATATAGCCTTCCTGATCGGTGGCGATCTGCTCATCACCCACAGTGACATAATCAATACGTATGGCAAAAGGGTTCGTTTTCATCTGTTAACCTCCGAAAAAGAGGGGAGCAATCTTGCTCCCCTCCGGATACTTCTCATGTCTGTTTCCACCTGCCGTGGAGCCCGCAGGTGCCTACTCTTCGATGCGTTTCATCGCACTCTCTTGAGTCGGTAAGCGTAACTTAGAATCGACACTTTCCCAACACTTAGTTCATTTTGATCATTTTCACCCGCACGATCTGGTAGGGGCGGCTGATATAGCTCAACGGCACGCTCCAGACATGTACCAGGCGAGTGAACGGGAACAGCAGGAACACGGTCATGCCGAAGAATATGTGCAGCTTGAAAATGAAGTTTACATTCTGGATCAGGCTGGGATCGACACTCAGTGTGGCCACGCTCTTCACCCACTCGGTCAGGGCGATCATGGTGCTGGCATCGCCATGGGACGCGTGATCAAAGGAGACCACGGTGGTGCTCAGACCCAGGGCCACGGTGGCCAGCAGCCAGCCGATGATGAAAGTGTCACGAGTACGGCTGACCGCACGAACCCGTGGCTCGTTCAGGCGACGCAGCAGTAGCATGGTGGCTCCAATCAGACAGAGGCTGCCGAAGACCAGACCCGCATAGATGGCAATGTACTGGTGTGCGGTATCCGAGATACCCAGTGCCAGGAACCAGCTGTGCGGGGTCAGCATGCCGACCAGGTGGCCGAAGAATACCGCCAGTATGCCCACGTGGAACAGGTTGCTGGCAAGGCGCATGCTTTTACCGCTCAACAGCTGGCTGGAATCGGCTTTCCAGGTGTACTGCTCACGATCGAAACGGAGCCAGCTTCCGAGCAGAAAGATGGTGCCGGCCAGGTAGGGGTAGGCCCCAAAAAAGAAGTTATGCAGTGTCATTCAAATCTCTCCTCAGGCTGCTTGGGCCAGATGTCCACGGTTTTCAACAATGCGAAGAATCCGCGCGTAGGGGCTCTCGGCCTTTTCCAGGTTGTCGCCAATCACTTTCAGTACCTTGGCGGCGTCGCCCAGGAAAACCCGCGCCTGCAGATCGTCCAGGGTGGAAACATATTCCAGGATCAGCGGCAGGAAGTCGGGGATCTCTTTGCCCTCAACCTCCAGGCCACTCGCCTTGTAATACTCCGACAGGTCGATCAGGGCAGGGCCACGACCCCGGTCATCACCAAACAGGTGATGGGTGAGGTGCAGGTCATGCTCCGGAACCATGTCGAAGGTCTGGACATACTGGCTCTGCAGACCGGTCAGGTCATGCATGTTCATCCAGGAGACAAGATTGAGCAGATCTTCCTTTTCCTGTGGACCAATGGCGTCATCCTGATTGATGGCGTCGATGATCCCGGGCAGGTTCTGCATCAACTCGTCGTCCGGATAGTCGAGCAACCGGGCCATGATGTTGTAGATAAGCATCGTTATAGTCTCCTGTTAAACCGTATCTTTTTTCCGCGGCTGGATATCCTGCGGGGTATAGGTACGTTTACGGGAAGCAGGGAACAGGGAGAAGCCCTGGCCGGCGTCGCTGCCCTGAGAACTGATATTGCCCGCACTGAAGCCGTTCTGTCCCTGGAAGGCGTAGGGATCTTCCTGCGCCAGCGCCTCGTTGGCGGTCGGGATCACGAAACGGTCGTTGTAGTTGGCAATGCCAAGCATCTGGTACATCTCGTCGGACTGCGCCTCGGTCAGACCGGCGGCCTCCAGTGCGGCCGTGTTGGTGGTGCCGTCCACATTCTTGGAGCGTTGGTTGCTGCGCATTGCCAACAGG
Source organism: Sedimenticola selenatireducens DSM 17993 (assembly GCF_000428045.1). Taxonomy (GTDB): domain Bacteria; phylum Pseudomonadota; class Gammaproteobacteria; order Chromatiales; family Chromatiaceae; genus Sedimenticola; species Sedimenticola selenatireducens. The sequence goes on from NZ_ATZE01000007.1 coordinate 76,995, forward strand.
CGGTTCAGCGCGCTGATGATCGGTTTCTCGTCACCGGCGGTAAGCAGGTTGGCAAGGTACTGAACCGGGAAGCGCAGCGCCTCGGCCTTGGGAATGCAGCCGTCGGCCTCGGTCGGCAGGGTGCCCTGGTCAATCTGGCTCTGTACCGGCGACAGCGGCGGCACGTACCACATCATCGGCAGGGTGCGGTATTCCGGATGCAGCGGGAACGCAATCTTCCAATCGATAGCCATTTTGTAAACCGGTGAACGCTTGGCAGCATCCAGCCAGGTGTCAGGGATACCCTGTTCCTGTGCCTGACGGATCACTTCCGGATCATTCGGGTCGAGGAAGATATCCATCTGTGATTTGTACAGATCCTTGTCACCCGCAACAGCGGCGGCGTCACTGATCTTGTCTGCGTCGTACAGCACCACGCCCATGTAGCGAATACGACCAACACAGGATTCCGCGCAGGCGGTCGGCATGCCGGACTCGATACGCGGGTAGCAGAGGATACACTTCTCGGATTTGCCGGACTCCCAGTTGAAGTAGATCTTCTTGTAGGGACAGGCGCTGACACACATACGCCAGCCGCGGCAGCGGTCCTGGTCGATCAGTACCGCACCGTCCTCATCGCGCTTGTAGATTGCCCCGGAAGGACAACTGGCCACGCAAGCCGGATTCAGGCAGTGGTTACACAGCCTGGGCAGATACATATGGAAGGTCTTCTCGAACTCCTTGTAGATCTGCTTCTGGATACCCTTGAAGTTCTGATCCACCGAGCGGCTTTCGAACTCGCCGGCCAGGTCATCTTCCCAGTTGGGTCCCCACTGGATCTTCTCCATGCGCTCACCGGTGATCTGGGACAGCGGACGGGCAGTTGGGGCCGCCTCGGAGAGGGGCTTGTTCTGCAGCTTGGGGTAGTCGTAGTCGAACGGCTCGTAGTAGTCGTCGATCTCCGGCATGTCCGGGTTGGCGAAGATGTTCAGCAGCTTGCTGATGCGGCCGCCGGCCTTCAGCTCCAGTTGACCGTTCTCTTTCTTCCAGCCGCCTTTCCACTTCTCCTGGTTTTCCCACTCTTTGGGGAAACCGATACCGGGCTTGGACTCCACGTTGTTGAACCAGGCGTACTCGACACCCTTGCGGTTGGTCCAGATGTTCTTGCAGGTGACAGAACAGGTGTGGCAACCGATGCACTTGTCCAGGTTCAGGACCATTGCGATTTGTGCACGTATATTCATCTTTAGTATTCCTCAATATGCTTTTCACCGGGTGCGGGGTGCTATCACCCCGCACATTGCGATTCACAGGCTCAGTTGTTGATTCCTTCCGGATTCAGTTGAGCCTCGCGTTCCGGTGTCAGATCACCTTCCAGCCAGTTCACGTCGGCATCTTCGATTTTGTGCACGATGACGTTCTCGTCACGCTGGCTGCCCACGGTTCCGTAGTAGTTGAAGGAGTAGGAGAGCTGGGCGTAACCGCCGATCATGTTGGTCGGCTTCATCACCACCTTGGTCACGCTGTTGAGAATGCCGCCGCGCTTACCGGTGGTGTTGGAACCCGGTACGTTCACGTTCTTCTCCTGGGCGTGGTACATCAGGGCCATGCCCTTGGGTACACGCTGGCTGACCACTACACGGGCCACGGTGGCACCGTTGGCGTTGACCGCCTCGACCCAGTCGTTGTCCTTCAGGCCGATGCTCTGGGCCTCTTCCTCGTTGACCCAGAAGTAGGGGCCGCCGCGGAACAGGGTCAGCATGCGCAGGTTATCCTGATAGGAGGAGTGGATGCCCCACTTGGAGTGCGGGGTGATCCAGTTCAGGGTCAGGGTCTTCTTGCCTTCCAGCTTTTTCGCCAGCTCTTTGGGCAGGTTCTTGTGTGCACCCAGGTCCTGTGGCGGACGGTAGCAGCAGAGACCTTCACCAAAGTCCAGCATCCACTCGTGATCGAGGTAGAACGATGCGCGTCCGGTCAGGGTACGGAACGGAATGTGCTCGTGGACGTTGGTGTAACAGGCGTTGTAGCTCACCTCTTCAGACTCAATGCCGGACCAGGTGGGTGCGGTAATGATCTTGCGCGGTTGCGCCACGATGTCATGGTAACGGATCTTCTCCTCATGACGGCCTTCATACAGGTGACTGTGGTTGATGCCGGTCTTCTTGGAGAGAGCGGACCAGGATTTATGGGCCACTTCACCATTGGTCTCGGGTGCCATCATCAGTACGGTGTCGCACACCTGCACATCTTCCAGCAGTGAGGGCAATCCCTTGGAGATACCTTCCTCGGTAATGACGCCGTTGTGGGTTTTCAACTGGTCGATTTCGAGATCGGTATTCCAGTCCAGCCCCTTGATGTTGTTGCCCAGCTTGTTCATCAGCGGGCCGACCGAGGTGTACTTCTTGTAAGTGTTGGCGTAATCGCGCTCCACCACCTTGAACAGCGGGGCGGTCTTGCCCGGGATCAGGTCACACTCGCCGCGTTTCCAGTCCTTGACCTCGCCATAGGGCTGGGCCAGGGCCATTGGGGAGTCGTGCTGCATCGGCAGCGAGACCACATCCTTCACGGTGCCCAGATGCTTCTCGGCGATCTCGGAGAACTTCTTGGCAACGCGCATGAAGATCTGCCAGTCGGACTTGGACTCGAACGCCGGATCCACCGCCTTGCCCAGCGGATGCACAAACGGGTGCATGTCGGTGGTGTTCAGGTCGGCCTTCTCGTACCAGGTGGCGGTCGGCAGGATGATGTCCGAATAGGCGCCGGTGGAGTTGAGGCGGAAGTTGATATCCACCATCAGGTCCAGCTTGCCGATCGGCGCCTTTTCACGCCACTTGATCTCCTTGCAGTTGGCGCCTTCGGTGCCCTCCTGCATGACGCCGTTCTGGGCGCCCAGCAGATGCTTGAGGAAGTACTCGTGCCCCTTTGCGGAACAGCCGATCAGGTTGGCGCGCCAGACGAACAGGTTACGTGGATGGTTCTCTTCCGCATCGATATCCTCGATGGAGAAGGCCATTTCGCCGCTCTTCAGCTGCTCGGCCATGTACTGGGAGATGCCTGCCTCGTCGGTGGCACCGGCCGCTTCCGCCGCCTTGACGATATCCAGCGGGTTCTTGTTGAAGTGCGGCGCCGACGGCAGCCAGCCAAGACGCTGGGAGACTACGTTGTAGTCGGCGATCTGGTAGCCGCGATACTTGGCGGTGGCGGTGGAGCCGAGGATGTTGTCGGCCTCGACCTTCTCATAGCGCCACTGGTCAGTATGGAAATACCAGTAGGTGGTGCTGTTCATGTGACGCGGCGGACGGTGCCAGTCGAGGGCGAATGCGATCGGTGCCCAACCGGCCTGCGGACGCAGCTTCTCCTGGCCCACGTAGTGCGCCCAGCCGCCACCGGACTGACCGACACAGCCGCACATGTGCAGGATGTTCATGATCGAACGGTAGCCCAGGTCGTTGTGGTACCAGTGATTGATGGCGGCGCCCATGATCACCATGGATTTGCCGCGGGTCTTGGAGGCGTTCTCGGCGAACTCACGTCCGGTGCGGATCAGGTCTGCGGTCTTGATGCCGGTCACCTTGGAGCCCCAGGCCGGGGTGTAAGCGACGCTCTCATCCTCGTAGGAGGTGGCCAGGTTGTCGCCCAGGCCGCGGTCGATGCCGTACTGGGAGACCATCAGGTCGAACACGGAGGTGACGAAGACCTCCTCACCCGATGCCAGCTTCAGCTTGCGTACCGGGATGTTGCGCAGCAGGGTGTCGTCCTCGCCCGGGTTGAAGTGGGGGAAGGCGACGCTGACCACGTCATCGCGGCTGTCGATACAGGTCAGTTCGGCCTCGATATCGGCCTGGTTGGCGGCGTTCTTCGGCAACAGGTTCCATTTGCCTTCCTCGCCCCAGCGGAATCCGACAGAGCCGTTAGGCACCACAAAGGCCTTGCTGACCTCGTCATACACCACGGTCTTCCACTCGGGGTTGTTGGACTCACCCAGGTTCTTGTCGAAGTCAGTGGCGCGCAGGAAGCGGCCGGAGACATAACGGTCACCATCCTTGCGCAGCATCACCTGCATCGGCATGTCGGTGTAGGTGCGGACGTACTCGGAGAAGTAGGGGTCCTGCTTCTTGATGTGGAACTCGTTCAGCGCCACGTGGCCCATGGCCATGAAGGCGGCGGAGTCGGTGCCCTGCTTGACCGGCATCCAGAGGTCGGCGAACTTCACAAACTCGGCGTAGTCCGGCGCCATGGAGACCACCTTGGTGCCGTTGTAACGGGACTCGATGGCGAAGTGGGCGTCCGGAGTACGGGTCATCGGCAGGTTGGCGCCGCAGATGATGATGTACTTGGAGTTGTACCAGTCGGCCGCTTCCGGCACGTCGGTCTGCTCGCCCCAAACCTGCGGGGAGGCGGCGGGCAGGTCACAGTACCAGTCATAGAAGGAGCCGCAGGCGCCGCCGATCAGCGACAGGTAGCGGGAGCCGGCCGCATAGCTGATCATGGACATGGCGGGAATGGGGGAGAAGCCGTAGATACGGTCCGGTCCCCACTTCTTGATGGTGTAGACGTTGGCCGCGGCGATGATCTCGGTCAGCTCTTCCCAGTTGGAACGGACGAAACCGCCCAGGCCGCGCACGGCGGTGTAGCTCTTGCGCTTGGCGGGATCTTGCTGGATCGCTTCCCAGGCTTCCACCGGGTCCTTGCCGCTTTTGCGCTCGCTGCGATAAAGGTCGATCAGACGGCCGCGCACCAGCGGATACTTGATCCGGTGCGGGCTGTACAGGTACCAGGAGAAGGAGGCGCCACGCTGACAGCCACGGGGTTCGTGGTTGGGCAGGTCTGGCCGGGTCTCCGGGTAATCAGTCTGCTGCATTTCATAGGCAACCAGACCATTCTTGACATAGATTTTCCAGGAGCAACCACCGGTACAGTTCACGCCATGGGTGGAGCGAACCACCTTGTCATGGCGCCAGCGGTTACGATAGGTATCCTCCCACTGGCGATCTTCGTTAGTCACTATACCGTGGCCTTTGGAGAAGGTCCCCTGGACCTTCTTGAAAAACCTCAGGCGGTCAAGAAAGTGGCTCATTGTGTATCTCCTCTAAGCATGTTTTTTAACGTGCTATTAACTAAAACAGTATTAAGTAGGAGCAGGCCCTGATTGGGGGGTAAGTATCCGCATGAGCAAAGCACGTGTGGATGGGCGGGCCTGCTCCAGACCCTTTTTACTCGGTTGATCAACGCGATCGATCAGGGGTTGTCGTACTCCCGCTTCGGGCCCAGGTAATACCACCAGTTGATGATCAGGCAGACCACGTAGAAGATGGCGAAACCGTAGAGGGCGTACTCGGGCGTGGCAGCCTTGATCTGCTCACCGAACACCTGAGGGATAATGAAAGCGCCATAGGCGGCTACCGCGGAGGTCCATCCCAGTGCGGGCCCTGCCTGCTCCTTGTTAAACACCATGGCGATGGTGCGGAAGGTGGAGCCGTTACCGATGCCTGTGGCGGCAAACAGGATCAGGAACAGGATCAGGAAGGGCACAAAGAACTCTTCCGGTGTAGCCGATGCATAGGCAGCCTGCAGGTAGTAGGCGACACCCAGGGCGCTGCCGATCATGATGATGGAGACGATCTGGGTCACCTTGGCACCACCCACCTTATCGGCGATCCAGCCGCCGACCGGGCGGATCAGGGCACCGATGAAGGGGCCCATCCAGGCGTACATCAGGGCCGAGGGGCCGTTGGCGTTGACCGTGTTGTGAGTCAGTACGCCGTCGACCATCAGATGCTGGTAACCGAACACCACCTTGATGGCCAGGGCGAAACCGGCGGAATAGCCGATGAAGCTGCCGAAGGTCATGGTGTAGATGACGCTCATGATCCAGGTGTGCTTGTTGCTGAAGATCTTGAACTGACGCTGCAGGTTCGGCTTGATGTCACCGGGGATCATCTTCATCAGCATCACGGTGCCGAACAGGATGCCAGCGATCACTGGCCACTTGGCCCAACCCGGCGCACCCAGCCCGGTCGGTGCCGGCAGGATGATGTAGAGACCGATAGCGGCGGTGATAAAGCCGATCAGCAGCATGCCGGCGATCTTGGACATGGCGCCGATGGGGGAGCCGATGTGGGGAGAGACGTCATCGGTGCGGATGTTGTTCATGCCGAACCAGCCGGCAAAGGCCAGTGGTATCAGCAGCAGCAACCAGACGTAGCCGGCGTTATGGATATAGCTTTCGGTGCCGGCCGGGATCTTGCCGATCAGGGTGCCGGAGGTGTTCTCCAGGATCATCGGTTCACCACCGAAGATGCCGAAGGTCATCACCAGCGGTACCAGGATCTGCATGGTGGTAACGCCAGCGTTGCCCAGACCCGCATTCAGACCCAGTGCCAGACCCTGCTGACGCTTGGGAAAAAAGAAGCTGATATTGGACATGGATGAGGCAAAGTTGCCGCCACCAAAGCCGGACAGGAAGGCCAGTGCCTGGAAAACCCAGATCGGCGTGGTCTTGTCCTGCAGCGCGATACCGGTACCGATGGCCGGCAGCATCAGCAGGGCGGTGGTGAAGAAGATGGTGTTGCGCCCACCCGCGATACGGATGAAGAAGCTGCTGGGAATACGCAGCGTGGCGCCGGTCAGGCCGGCGATGGCGGCCAGGGTAAACAGCTCGGATTTGGCGAACGGAAAACCCAGGTTGAGCATCTGTACCGTGATGATGCCCCAGTAGAGCCAGATGGCGAAGCCACACAGCAGGCTGGGGATCGAGATCCAGAGGTTGCGATTGGCGATCCGCTTGCCCTCCGACTCCCAGAACTGGGCGTTTTCCACATCCCATTTTTGTAAATCAGACATAATTGCCTCTCTATATAAGATTGTTACTACTAATCGTTATTTTCAGTGCTGTTGTTTATTCAAGGGTGTCCACGGCGGCCGCCTTCAACTGACGCAGTCGCATATCATTGGCTTCCAGTTTTGCCTTCTCTTTCGATTCCGTGTACTTGGTGATCAGCTCTTCCAGCAGATGCGCCTGTTCAACTGCAGCCTTGGCGGCGGCGTACTCTTCGGGGTTTTCGTGCGACTTCACGTATTCATCCACGGCATGCTCCTTGGCAATTTCCATGTCGTGCTCCTGGTGCTCCCTGGCGAAGGTGTAGTGCATCCAGATCAGGGAGACGCAGGTGGCGCCGTAGAGCAGCATGAAGACGGTGGAGTTGACGCCGGTGATATCCTTCATGGCGCCAAACATGATCGGCAGCAGGAAGCCGCCCATGCCGCCTGCCAGGCCGACGATGCCGGAGATAACGCCAATGTTGTCGGGATACTCGTCGGACAGAAACTTGAATACAGACGCCTTGCCAAAGCCCCAGGCGATACCGACGATGAACAGCAGCACGGTAAAGACCCAGACATTCAGTCCAATATCCAGGGTAACCGGGCCATTGATGGTCTTGACGGTGACGGCAGTCTGCGGATAGGACATGAAGAACAGGCATACCCAGGAGATCCACATCACCCACCAGGTCACCTTGTAGGCGCCGTACTTGTCGGAAAACCAGCCACCGAGGGCGCGGATGACACCAGAGGGGAGTACAAAAATGGCGGCCAGCAGGGCGGCAGTAGTCAGGTCGAAGCCGTATTCATTGATGTAATACTTGGTCATCCACAATGAGAGACCGACAAATCCGCCGAACACCAGTGAGTAGTACTGGCAGTATTTCCATACCCTGGGATCTTTCAATGCGGCCAACTGGTCCTTGATGGTGATAGTCTTGGAGACCTTGTGCTCGGGATCTTCGTAGGTGAACATCCAGAACAGGATCACCACCACCGCCATGCCAACGGCATAGACCTTGGGTACCATGGTCCAGCCATAGGTAACCACCAGGGTAGGGGCGACGAACTTGGTCAATGCCGCGCCGGCATTACCCGCACCGAATATACCCATGGCGAAGCCCTGCTTCTCCTTGGGGAACCAGCGCGCGGTGTAGGCGATGCCCACGGAGAAGGAGGCGCCGGCGATACCGACAAACAGGCCCAGTACCAGGAATTGCCAGTATTGCGTGGCGTCCCCGATGAACCAGAGCGGAATCAGCATGGCGCACATCAGCACGAAGTAGACAATGCGTCCGCCAAACTTATCGGTGAGCATGCCGACGGGTAGACGCACCAGGGAGCCGGTCAGGATGGGCGTGGCGATCAGCAGTCCGAACTGGGTGTCGTTCAGTGTGAGCAGTTGCTTGATAGGGATGCCGATGATGGAGAACATCACCCAGACTGCGAAGCAGGCCGTAAAGGCGATGGTATTCATGCTCAGTACGGATATTGCTTTTCTCTGCTGACTCGCCATATTTTTCAATACCTGTAATTACAAATTATTGAGAAGAAACAGCCCACTCGTCGGAGTGTGGGTGCAGTCTATACCCATGAAATGGTTGTGGAAGTGGGGTGGGATACTGGTCAGATGCCCTGCATACCACTAAAGAGGTATAGGGGGTAGATAAGGAAAGTGTATGTAAATGAAGGAAAAGTTTTCTAACAAGGGGGTTGCTTTGAGGGTGGTATTAAGCCTGTGAAGTTTAAGGGGGTACTGCTAAATACCTTGCTCCTACCACCCCTGAACAGGATAAGATCGCAATATGGCCCAGCGGTATAAAAATTCGATTGTCCTGCGCATGGGAATCTCCATGGGATTCATCATCCTGCTCGGTTTTTTGACCATGCTGGGATCAATCTTTATTGAGGAAAAAACCCAGGGGCATGCGGCGGCGGTCAATCAGGCAGGCAGCCTGCGCATGCAGTCCTATCGCATAGCCACCCGGCTGGTTTACAAGTCCGATATCAATCCCGAAACCTACTGGAAGTTGACCAATCAGCTGGTGCAGGAGTTTGAGGATCGGCTGCGCAGTCCGCGCCTGATAGGTATCATCCCGGCAGATCCGGAGCATAAGCTGACCCGGGCCTACAATCGGATCAATCAGCAGTGGCACAAAAAAATAAAGCCGGTTTTAACCGTTTATGTGGGTCTGATGGCACCCGACAAAACTGGATTGCTGCCACCCCATGAGGTGGGTGATCCTCTCTGGGTGGCGACCCAGCAGAATATACGCTCGCGCTATGTCTCCATTGTCGACCGTTTTGTAGGTGACATCGATATTCTGGTACGGCTGCTGGAAGAGGGAACCGAGTCGAATATCCGTTGGCTCAGGGCCATTCAACTCAACTCCCTGTTTCTGACTCTGGCGGCGGTGTTTTACACCATGTATCTGGTGCAGGCGGTGGTATTGCCGCCGTTGCGTGATCTGCTGCGATTTGCCCAGCTTGCCCGCCATGGTGATTTTACGGTACGGGTCAAGCATGAGCAGAATGATGAACTGGGCCAATTGGGCAGCGCGTTTAATGGCATGGCGGATGACCTTTCAAAAATGTATGCCGACCTGGAGAAGCGGGTACGGGAAAAGACTGCTGATCTGGAGCGCAGCAATCGCTCTCTGGAGCTGCTTTACAAGACCACCCGTCGTCTAAGTGATACCCACATCTCACCCCGGATGTATGAGGAGCTGCTCAAGGATATCGAGAAAGTGGTCGGGTTTGGGCCGGGCAACATCTGTCTGGCAAAATCGATGGGTGGTGAGGTGTTTACCCTGGCCTCCAGCAATCTTTCCGGAGCCACGGTCTGCAGCCAGGATGAGTGCCTCTCCTGCATGAACCAGCAGGGGACCGAGATCAAGGAGTGGCGGGAGTCAGATCAGACCCTGCGGCGGGTGCTGTCGATACCGATACGGGATCAGGATGAGCAGCATGGTATCCTGTTTATTGCCATCCCGGAGGGCACGCTGCTGAAGGTGTGGCAGAAGCAGTTGCTGGAGGCGGTGGCGGATCACATCGGTGCGGCTATCAGTGTGGCCTACCGCACCACCTATAACAGACGCCTGGCACTTTATGAGGAGCGGGGGGTGATCGCCCGTGAGCTGCATGACTCCCTGGCCCAGTCGCTCTCCTATCTGAAGATTCAGGTCAGTCGCCTGGATATGGCGATCAAGCAATCCAGCGATACGCACGCTATCCAGGGCGTGGTTCAGGAGATTCGAGAGGGGTTGAGCAGCGCCTACCGCCAGCTGCGGGAGCTGCTGACCACCTTCCGACTGAAGGTGGATGGCCGAGGGCTGTTGCAGGCGCTGGAAGATACGGTTGATGAGTTCAAGGCACGCAGTGAAATTGATATCCGGCTGGACTGTAATCTGCAGGGTCTGCAGTTGAGTGAAAATCAGGAGATCCATGTGCTGCAGGTGATACGGGAGGCACTCTCCAACGTGATCCGCCACTCCGGTGCAACGTCGGCGCAGGTGACACTGACGGGTGGGGAGGATGAACCGATCAGAGTCTCCGTGGTGGATAACGGGCGTGGTATACCGGCCTCGCCCGAGCGTTCCCGTCACTACGGTCTGGCTATTATGGATGAGAGGGTCAGGAGCCTTAACGGCATATTGACTATCGAGCCTCTGCCGGGGTGCGGCACCCGGGTGGCATTTGAATTCATGGCCGCGAAAAAAGGCCACGAGGCAATCGTTGATAAAGTGGATTCCCTAGAATTATGAGCAAACAAACGCCGATTTCCATTATGGTTATTGATGATCATCCGCTGTTCAGGAAAGGGCTGGCCGATCTGATCGGAATGGATCCGGGTCTACACCTTGTTGCTGAGGCCTCATCCGGGGAGGAGGGCTTGTCCAGGGCGCAGGAACTGAAGCCGGAACTGATCCTGCTGGATCTTAATATGAAAGGGATGGATGGTCTGGAGACCCTCAAGGCACTGAAGCAGACGGATCTGGAGAGCTATGTGGTGATGTTGACCGTCTCCGATAACGAGAGTGATGTCACCGCCGCACTACGCCTGGGGGCGGACGGCTACCTGTTGAAGGATATGGAACCGGAGAGCGTTCTGGAGCATATACAGATTGCCGCGTCCGGCAGACTGGCGATCACCGATAGCCTGACTGAACTGCTGGCCCGGGCGCTGCGCGAAGATGCGCGCCCCAGAACTCCCGGAGAAGCGGGCCTGACCCGGCGAGAAGAGGAAATTCTGGACCTGATAGCCACCGGCATGAGCAACAAACAGATCGCCCGCGAGTTGGATATTGCAGAGGGTACGATCAAGGTGCACGTGAAGCATCTGCTGAAAAAACTCAACCTGCGCACCCGCCTGGAGGCGGCAGTCTGGTGTACCAAGAACAGCCCGGGGGGGTAATGCCGTTTGCAGCCTGCCCAGAGTAGCCGGTGTAGGATGGGCAAAGCCTGCGTGCCCATCAATCCGAAACCCGCTATCCGGGAAGATGATGGGCACGCTCCGCTTTGCCCATCCTACCCGTCCGCGGAGCGCCCCTGCGGTCGGCAGGAATTCACCCGCGTATTAAATCCTCCCCTTGTGATCCATCCCTGGGCGGGGCTGCATCCTCCAGGCAGGCGTCGACCATTGCCTGGGCCGCATTGGATAGGGAACGGTTGGTGTGGGTGACGGCCCCCAGGGTGCGACTCAACTGCAGTTCCGAGATATCCAGTACCTTCAGATCCGGGGCATGGGTCATGGTCTCCGGCAACAGGCTCCAGCCGAGCCCGATGGAGACCATCATCTTAAGGGTTTCGAAATAGTTGGTGGCCATGCCGATTTTCAGGCTCAGCCCCAATGGTTGCAGGGCCCGTTCCAGAATACGCTGTGTATAGGTGCCCTTGGCCACCAGCACCGCCTGGTAACTGACCAGATCGGCCAGTGAGACCCGGCGGCAGCTGGCCAGCGGATGTTCTGTCGATACCACAAACAATAACGGATCGTGCCATATTGGCCGGGTGGTCAGGTTGGCGATCGGCTCGGTGGGCAGGGTGACAATCGCCAGCTCCAGATCCCCCTGCAGTACGGCGCTGCAGGCGGTTTCTGAATCCATGAAGCGGATATCCAGCTGTACCTCCGGATAGTTTCGGCTATAACGTTTGAGTGCCGGCGGCAGACGTCGCAACCCGATATGGTGACTGGTGCCCATGGTCAGCCTGCCGTTTACCTCGCCATTCAGGTTGGAGATGCTGCGACGGATATCCTCCAGTTCGTAGATCATCCGCTGAGCCCGGGGGAGCAGTTGCCGGCCCGCTTCGGTAAGGCTGATCCTGCGGCTGATGCGATCGAACAGACGGGTGTTCAGTTCCTCTTCCAGGGAAGCGACCCGTTTGCTGACTGCCGGCTGGGTCAGGTGTAGCTGTTCGGCGGCGACCGAGAAGGAGGCGGTCTCTGCCACCGCCAGGAAGGCTTTCAATGCATTGATGTCCATGTGAAGTCTTTGTTCCCGTTAGCCAGTGGGTTGAGGTTCGCAGGCTCACCCCGACTTGCGGGCTATATTTCAACCGCGAAGAACGCAAAGAGCGCGAAGGAAAACAACGGCTTGTATTCTCGAGAACTTCCAGCTGCCGGGTTGGGCCGAAGATGAAGATAAACCATTGTATCTCTTTGCGTACTTGGCGTTCTTCGCGGTTAGATCTAATCCGTTGGGGTTCGCGGATTCGCCTCACGGTTTCCGCCCCCAGCCCGAAGAATACAGTATTCCCGCAAAGAATTATAAACATAAAAAAGATGAATTTGTTTTATATTTAGTCGAGGTTTATGCTTTCTGCTCCATTCAAAGGTGGCGGAACGATGAGCGCAAAAACACTCTACGACAAGATTTGGCAGGAGCATGTGGTACGAACCGACGCGGACGGCACCACGCTCTTATATATAGACCGGCAACTGGTGCACGAGGTGACCTCACCCCAGGCCTTCGAGGGTCTGCGGATCGCCGGGCGCAAGCCCTGGCGCACCAGTGCCACCATTGCAACCCCCGATCACAACGTGCCGACCCTGGGCCGGGCCGATGGCATCGATGACCCGATCGCTCGCCTGCAGGTGGAGACCCTGGATCGCAACTGCGAAGAGTTCGGTATTACCGAATTCGGCATGTCCGATGTGCGTCAGGGCGTGGTGCATGTGATGGGTGCCGAACAGGCGCTGATCCTGCCCGGTATGACCGTCGTGTGTGGTGATTCCCATACCGCCACTCACGGCGCCTTCGGCGCGCTGGCGTTCGGTATTGGTACCTCGGAGGTGGAGCATGTGTTGGCCACCCAGACCCTGATCCAGAAAAAATCCAAGTCCATGCTGGTGAGTGTGGACGGTGAGGTCGGCCCCGGGGTCACCGCCAAGGATATCGTGCTGAAAATTATCGGTGTGCTGGGTACCGCAGGCGGCACCGGCTATGTGATCGAATTCGGTGGTGAGGCCATTCGCAATCTCACCATGGAAGGACGTCTGACGGTCTGCAACATGGCAATCGAGGCAGGCGCCCGGGCCGGACTGGTGGCAGTGGATGACACCACCATTAACTATCTCAAGGGCCGCCCCTATGCCCCGAAAGGTGAGCAGTGGGATCAGGCCGAGGCGGTCTGGCGTGGCCTGCAATCGGACGAAGGGGCCGAGTTTGATGCCGTTGTGCGTATCGATGCCGCAGATATCCAGCCTCAGATAACCTGGGGAACTTCGCCTGAGATGGTGTTGCCGGTCAACGGTATCGTGCCCGATCCGGATCAGGAGAAGGATCCCACCAGGGCGGACGGCATGCGCCGTGCCCTGCAGTACATGGGGCTTGAGGCGGGTACGCCGCTAGTGGAGATTCGTCCGGATCATGTGTTTATCGGATCCTGCACCAATGGCCGCATCGAGGACCTGCGGGCCGCCGCCGCCGTCGCCAAGGGTCGCAAGGTGGCGCCCAATATCGTGCAGGCGCTGGTGGTGCCGGGCACCGGTCTGGTGAAGCAGCAGGCGGAAGCGGAAGGCCTGGACAAGATATTTATCGAGGCCGGATTTGAGTGGCGCGAGCCCGGCTGCTCCATGTGCCTGGCGATGAATGCCGACCGGCTGAAACCGGGCGAGCGCTGTGCCTCCACCTCGAACCGTAACTTCGAAGGCCGCCAGGGGCAGGGTGGGCGCACCCATCTGGTGAGTCCGGCGATGGCGGCGGCTGCCGCCGTGATGGGTCATTTTGTTGATGTGAGGGGGCTCTGATGGAAGCTTTTAAAACCTTTGCTGGTGTGGTGGCCCCGCTGGATCGCTCCAATGTGGATACCGACGCCATTATTCCCAAGCAGTTTCTGAAATCGATCAAGCGCACCGGCTTTGGTCCCTACCTGTTTGATGAGTGGCGCTACCTGGATCACGGCGAGCCGGATATGGACTGCAGCAACCGGCCGTTGAACGATTCGTTCGTGCTCAATGATGCGCGCTATGCCGGTTCGCAGATACTGCTGGCACGGGACAACTTCGGCTGTGGTTCCTCGCGCGAACACGCCCCCTGGGCACTGGCGGATTACGGCTTCAAGGTGATCCTCGCCCCCAGCTTCGCCGATATCTTTTTCAACAACTGCTTCAAGAACGGCATCCTGCCGATCCGCCTGAGTGGAGCGCAGATCGATGGCCTGTTCGCCAAGGCAGCTGGTGATCAGGCGCTGCAGATCAGCGTGGATTTGCAGGCCCAGACTCTCACCTTGGCAGATGGCGAGGTGATCGGCTTCGAGGTGGACGAATTCCGCAAGCAGTGTCTGCTGGAGGGATTGGATGATATCGGACTCACCCTGCGGCACAGTGACGAGATCGCCGCGTTCGAGCAGCAGCGCCGGGCCAAGGCGCCCTGGGTCTTTACTTGATAAACCGCTAAGCGCGCCAAGTGCGCTAAGGCAAACACAGGGAGGTGTTTGAAAGAAATTGAAGAGGTTGCAAGTGACGTTTGAACTTCAATGTGAAGCACATGAAAGACGGCATTAAGCGCATGGTGAATAGGCTTTAAGCTTTGCGCACGTGGCGTACTTTGCGGTTATTTTGATAAACCGCTAAGCGCGCCAAGTGCGCTAAGGGCGAAGGCAAACACAGGGAGGTGTTTAATGGGAATTGAAGAGGTTGCAAGTGAAGTTGTCGATGCAGCAATAAAGGTTCATCGAGAAATGGGGCCTGGCTTGCTAGAGGGTGTCTACGAAGCTTGTCTTGAATATGAACTCAGGACAAGAGGCGTGCCGGTTTTGCGACAGGTCGGTTTGCCCGTGGTGTATTCCGGGGTAACGCTTGATCAGGGTTATCGGGTTGATCTGCTGGCTGATCAGCAGGTGGTCCTGGAGGTAAAGTCAACCCAAATAATTACCGTACTGCATGAGGCGCAGTTGCTGAACTACCTGAAACTGGGGAGTTTCAAGCTGGGCTTTCTATTGAACTTCAATG
Source organism: Sedimenticola selenatireducens DSM 17993 (assembly GCF_000428045.1). Classification (GTDB taxonomy): domain Bacteria; phylum Pseudomonadota; class Gammaproteobacteria; order Chromatiales; family Chromatiaceae; genus Sedimenticola; species Sedimenticola selenatireducens. The sequence continues at coordinate 92,248 of NZ_ATZE01000007.1, forward strand.
TGAAGCTCATGAAAGACGGCATTAAGCGCATGGTGAATAGGCTTTAAGCTTTGCGCACTTGGTGTACTTTGCGGTTATTTTAATAAATCATTGAGAATGAATTGAAGGTTAGAGAATGAGCAAAAATATTCTGGTACTGCCGGGTGACGGCATTGGGCAGGAGATCGTCACCGAGGCAGTCAAGGTGCTGGCCTGCCTGCGCGACGACTACGGTCTGGATATCGAGATGGATGAGGCGCTGATCGGCGGTACCGCCTACGACGCGGCTGGACACCCGCTGCCCGAGGCGACTCTGAATCTGGCCAGGGAAGCAGACGCCGTGCTGCTCGGCGCCGTGGGTGGCCCCAAGTGGGAGCCGCTGGATATCTCGGTACGGCCGGAGAAGGGCCTGCTGGGTATCCGCAAGGAGCTGGGACTGTTCGCCAATCTGCGACCGGCCATTCTTTATCCGCAACTGGCGGATGCCTCCACCCTGCGTCCTGAAGTGGTCTCCGGGCTGGATATTATGATTGTGCGCGAGCTGACCGGCGGCATCTACTTTGGTCAACCCAGGGGTGTGCGTGTTCTAGAAAATGGTGAAAAAGAAGGCTTTAACACACTGATTTATAAAGAATCAGAGGTTGATCGCATTGTCCGCGTGGCCATGGATATTGCCATGAAGCGCAACAAACGGGTCTGTTCGGTGGACAAGGCCAACGTGCTGGAGTGCACCGAGATGTGGCGCGAAGTGGCGGTCAAGGTCGGTGCCGACTATCCCGAGGTGGAGTTGTCACACATGTACGTGGACAATGCCGCCATGCAGCTGGTGCGCGCACCGAAACAGTTCGATGTGATGGTGACGACCAACATGTTTGGCGATATCCTATCCGATTGCGCCTCCATGCTGACCGGCTCTATCGGCATGCTCCCCTCTGCCTCGCTGGACGAGAACGGCAAGGGCATGTACGAGCCGATTCACGGTTCTGCACCGGATATCGCCGGTCAGGGTGTGGCCAATCCTCTGGCAACCATTCTCTCAGTCGCGATGATGCTGCGCTACTCGCTGGATGAGGATGCCATGGCGGATCGGGTTGAGCAGGCAGTGAACAAGACGCTGGACCAGGGGCTGCGTACTCCCGACATCTACTCCGAGGGCACCCGGAAGGTGGGTACCGAGGCGATGGGCGACGCGGTTGTCGCGGCACTTCGGGCAGGATAAGTCAGATCAAATTATTCTCGCCGGGGCGCAAAGTGCGTAGGTTGGGATGAGCGGAGCGAATCCCAACGGATAGCGGTTTTTTTCAATGCCATATGTTGGGGTTCGCAAGCTCACCCCAACCTACAGCATAAGGCCGTTAGAAAAACGGCTTATTTACGATTTTTTTATCTATATAGGTGATAGCAATGAAACGGGTAGGTTTTGTCGGCTGGCGTGGCATGGTGGGCTCGGTCCTGATGGAGCGGATGCTTGCGGAGAAGGACTTCGATCTGATTGACGAGCCCGTCTTCTTCACTACCTCGCAGGTGGGCCATTACGGTCCCGATATCGGCAAGCCGATACCCGCACTCAAGGATGCCGCCAGCATTGATGAACTGAAGGCGATGGATGCCATCGTCTCCTGCCAGGGTGGCGACTACACCAAGCAGGTCTACAAGGATCTGCGTGGTGCCGGCTGGGATGGTTACTGGATTGATGCGGCGTCCGCGCTGCGCATGGAAGAGAGCAGCGTAATCATCCTTGATCCGGTCAACATGGATGTGATCAGAAATGCCCTGGCCTCTGGCGTCAAGGATTTCATTGGCGGTAACTGTACCGTCAGCCTGATGCTGATGGCCCTGGGTGGCCTGTTCAACCGGGATCAGGTGGAGTGGGCCACGGCCATGACCTACCAGGCGGCATCCGGTGCCGGCGCCAAGAACATGCGCGAACTACTGAGCCAGATGGGGGCGGCACACGCCTCGGTGCAGGGGCTGCTGGCCGATCCGGCCTCGGCCATCCTGGATATCGACCGCGAGGTGGCCACCGCCATGCGCAGCGAGGCGTTTCCCACCGATAACTTCGGGGTGCCGCTGGCCGGTAGCCTGATCCCCTGGATCGATACCCAGTTGCCCAGCGGCCAGAGCCGCGAGGAGTGGAAGGGCGGGGCGGAGACCAACAAGATCCTGGGTCGCGAGGCTAATCCGGTGCCGATTGACGGACTCTGTGTGCGCATCGGCGCCATGCGTTGCCACAGTCAGGCCCTGACCATCAAGCTAAAGCGGAATCTGCCGATAGATGAGATCGAGGGCATGCTGGCGGAGGCCAACGACTGGGTCAAGGTGATCCCGAATGACCGGGAGCGTACCATCCGTGAACTGACCCCGACGGTGGCGACCGGCACGCTGAGTGTACCGGTGGGTCGTCTGCGTAAACTGGCCATGGGTGAGGACTACCTCTCGGCATTTACCGTCGGAGATCAGTTACTCTGGGGTGCGGCTGAACCGCTACGGCGCATGTTGCGAATCCTGCTCCAGGACTGATCTAACCAATAACGACAGACCGGGAGTTGGCCCAGCGGCATCGAAAGGCTGTTGGGCCAGCTCCTTTTTCTATTATGGTGAGGGTAAATGACGGACAAGAAAGTGGATATCGCGATAGTGGGTGTCACTGGCGTCGTTGGCGAGGCGATGCTTTCGATACTCGAAGAGCGAAAATTCCCGGCTGGAAAGATCCACGTGCTGGCGAGTCAGCGCTCTGCGGGCAAGCGGGTCCCGTTCGGGGAGAAACACCTGGTGGTAAAGGATCTGGCCGAGTTCGATTTTTCCCAGGTACAGGTCGCACTGTTCTCGGCCGGCGCGGCCGTTTCTGCCGAATATGTTCCGAAAGCGGTGGATGCCGGCTGTATCTGTATCGATAATACCTCACAGTTTCGCTATGATGACGAGATTCCGCTGGTGGTACCGGAAGTCAATCCGGAGCGGATTGCCGATTATCGGCAACGTGGTATCATCGCCAACCCCAACTGCTCTACCATCCAGTTGCTGGTAGCCTTGAACCCGCTCCATAGGGCGGTGGGTATAGAGCGTATCAATGTCTGCACCTACCAGTCAGTTTCCGGTGCAGGGCACAAGGCGATCGAAGAGCTGGCCGGGCAGACTGCCCGTCTGCTCAATGGCCAGTCCATCAAGCCGCATGTTTTTCCCAAACAGATAGCCTTCAACGTACTGCCGCAGATTGATCGCTTTATGGAGAACGGCTATACCCGGGAAGAGATGAAGATGGTATGGGAGACCCGGAAGATACTCGGTGATGAGTCAATCCAGGTCAATCCGACAGCGGTGCGGGTACCGGTGTTTTTTGGTCACTCCGAGGCGGTGCATATTGAAACCCGGGAGAAGATCAGCGCGAAACAGGCGAGGGATTTGTTGTTGAATTCTCCAGGCATTGAACTGGTGGATGAGTGTGATGATGGCGGATATCCCACGCCGGTGACCGAATCTGCCGGGCAGGATGGCACCTTTGTCGGGCGTATCAGGGAGGATATTTCCCATCCTCGAGGGCTCAATTTGTGGATTGTGTCCGATAATGTGAGAAAGGGTGCGGCACTTAACACTATTCAGATTGCTGAGATTTTGGAAAAAGACTATTTGTAAGCTATAGTTAGGCAACAATTATTAAGTCCATTCTATGTTGTGGGTATTTGCCGGATTTTCCTGTCTGGAAATTAAGGAAAGTGGGTATCGAAGGGGGAGACATGGTTCGTAAATTATCCTTGGCTGTGGCCTTGGTATTGGGGATATCGCCGTTCAGCACTTTTGCGGTAGGGTTGGGGAATATCCACCTTAATTCTGCATTGAACCAGTATTTTGACGCGGAGATCGATCTGCTCTCGGTTGATCAGGATGAGATCGCGGATATCAAGGTGACGCTGGCCAGTCCCGACGCCTTTCGTCGCTCCGGAATCGAGCGTCCCTTTATTCTCAGCAAGCTCCGCTTTAACGCGGAAGAGACAGCCGATGGTAAAACGGTTATCCGGGTTTCCAGTCGTGACCCAATCCGCGAACCTTTTCTCAATTTCCTCATAGAGGTGAACTGGCCGAAAGGCAAGCTGTTGCGTGAATACACCGTGCTGCTGGACCCGCCGGTCACCCTGGATCGACGGCCGGCACCGGTACAGCAGGCGCCGATGCAGCGGGCACCGAGCCGCCAGATGGCTGCTCCGGCTGCCCGGACGCCGGCATCCCCCGGCGGTTCAGCAGTAGCCCCTTCGGATGTGGCCTGGGCGGGTAGTCCGTCGGTCAGTGAATATGGGCCGACCCAGCGTAATGATACGCTGTGGGGTATTGCCAAGCAGGTGCGGACCAGCGGCGCCAGCATGGAGCAGATGATGATTGCCCTGCAGCGGGCCAATCCGCAGGCATTCATCAACCAGAATATCAATAATCTCAAGGTGGGGCAGATTCTCCGCGTCCCGAAGGCCGATGAGGTACAGGAGCTGAGTCGTCGGGAAGCGTCGATAGCCTACCGCGAGCAACTGCAGGATTGGCAGGCGGACAGTAAACCGACCGAAATGCCTGCAGACACGGCCGACGCCGACCAACCGATGGCCACGGAAAGTCCGGTGGAGGTCACGCCCGAGCCCGCAGTGGAGCTGAAGATTGCTTCTGCGCGGCCCTCTGGTGAAGGTGAGGCGGGTCCCAGTGAAGGTGCCAGTCAGGGCGCCGCACTCGAACAGCTGAAACAGGATCTGATCGCATCGGAAGAAGCGAAAGAGGCAGCGCTGCAGGAAGCAGAGAATGTGCGGTCCCGCGTGGACGACCTGGAGTCCCAGCTTGAAGACCTGCAGCGCCTGCTGAGCCTGAAGAGCGAACAGTTGTCCCGGTTGCAGGCTGGCGTCGCGGGAACTCCCGAGGCTGCGGAAGAAACTCCGGTGATGGCCGAAGGCGCAGAGGGCGCGGCAGAGGGAGAGGGCTCGCCGGTGATGGCTGAGCCGGAGCAGGAGATCGCGCTGCCCGCCGAGGGTGAGACAGCAGAGGCAGATGTACCGGCGGTTATGGAAGAGGCGGTTGTTGATGCGGGTGCACCAGAGGAGCCCCCCGTTGCAGCCGAGCCTGTTGTAACCGAAGAGGAGTCCTCGCCTGTAATGGAGGAGGCACCCAAGACCGAAATGGCTGCACAGCCAGCGGAAACCGCAGTTGAACCAGCACCGGAAGAGGATGCAAAACCGACGCCCCAGCCGGCACCTGCCAAGGATGAGGGGTTGCTGGACATGATTACCGGTGACACCACCATGCTTGGTGTGGCGGTGGCCGGTATCGTGGTGTTGCTGGCGCTGCTCTGGGTGGCTGTCAGTCGGCGTCGTTCCAGCAGCGCGGACTTCCAGGAGAGTATCCTTATCAGCACCATCGATGAGGGTGATTCCGAGCAGGTAATGGATGAGATCAGCCAGGAACCGGCGTCGCATCCAACCGAGGAAACCTCGTTCCTGAGTGATTTTTCGCCCAGCGATATCGACGCCCTGCAGGATGAAACCGGTGAAGTCGACCCGTTGGCGGAGGCGGATGTCTACATCGCCTACGGACGTTACCAGCAGGCGGAAGAGCTGATTCGCCAGGCGATAGAGAAGTTCCCGGAGCGGCCGGAACTGAAGCATAAGCTGCTTGAGATTCTCTATGCCACCAAAGACAAAGATGCCTTTGTCGCGCTGGCCGAAAGCGCGGCGGCCGAAGGTCTGGATCGAAAAGACCCGATAGCCTGGGGCAAGATCGTGACCATGGGAGCGCAACTGGCCGCCGGCCACGCACTGTTTGCTGGTGGCGAACAGGCCGGTCAGTCCGAGCTGGATGATGACGAGCTCACTTCCCTGGAAAATGAACTCGGGCTGGATAACGGGCTTGACCTGGATGAGGTGTCGACCACGGTTGACCTGATAGACCAGGATGCCACTGAAGAGTTGGAGTCTGTCAGTGCGCTGGATCTGGATAAGACCTCGGAGTTTTCAGAACTGGACGATCTGGATGATTTCAGCCTGGACAGTGAACTGCTCAAGGCCAATCTGGACGAAATCAGCACGGATCTGGGATTTGAGCCGGAAGGCTCGGAACAGCAGTCTGCACCGGAGGCGGATGAGGAAATGCTCTCTCTTGAGGAGGGCGATAGTCTGACGCTCGATGCCGATACCGATATCAGTATGGTAACTGAGAGCGGGCTGGTGAATGATGATGATACGGATGCCGATCTGACCCTGAGCGAGCTGGATACCGAGGGATTACTGGAAGAGGATAGCGCCTTCTCGATCGAAGATCCCCTGGAAAGTGCTGAAATGGATGATCTGAAACTGGATGCCGAATCCGAGGCCGAACAGTTGGGGGATGCAGTGCTGGATTTCAGTGATTCACTCGCGCTCGAGGAGGGTGATTCACAGATTTTCGACTCACTGGAGCTGGATCAGGACGACGCGGATGCCCCGCTTGAGCTGGACGAGTCGTTCTCCCTGGATGACCTGGACCAGGAGGACGACAGCGATGGGCAGATCGAGGAAGGCGGTGATCTCACTGATGAAATCAACACCAAGCTGGATCTGGCCCGTGCCTATGTCGATATGGAGGACGCCGACGGTGCCAAAAGTATTCTCGACGAGGTAGTGAAAGAGGGTAATGACGGGCAGCAGGCGGAGGCGCGGAAGCTGCTGGATCAGTTATCCTGATTGCCATTCTCGGCAGGAAACGGAAGGCGCACTTCGGTGCGCCTTCCGCGTTTTGATTTCGGTATTCAGCATGCGTATGTCTGCGAAGTAGTTTGGCCCCATAGCGCGGGCTGCGCCGCCGCCACGGTCAATGGCGCCCGTGGGGCGCCTTTTGAGCTATCAAGCGTGGCCGCGCGGCGTGCTGTGGTATTCACCCGTTACACGCGCCAACGCGACAAACAGATTCGGTCGATCTTGGTCATTTCGAGTAACATACCGTTCCGAATGAATCCTCCAAATACAACCAGGCATCCAGGGAGCAGAAACTGAATGCGTTTGGCCATGGGTATTGAGTACGACGGCTCCTCATTTCATGGGTGGCAATTGCAAAAATCCGGCGTGCGTACGGTTCAGCAGATGCTGGAAGCGGCGCTGGGCAAGGTGGCGGCCCATCCGGTACGCACCCATTGTGCGGGTAGAACCGATACCGGCGTGCATGGTGAAGGGCAGGTGGTCCACTTTGACACTCCCTCGATACGCGCCATGCGGGGCTGGTTGCTGGGGACCAATGTCAACCTGCCGGAGGACGTGAATGTCAACTGGGTCCGTGAAGTGCCGGAATCGTTCCATGCGCGCTTTTCTGCCACCAGTCGCAGCTATCGCTATGTCATCCTGAACCGGTCTACCCGGTCGGCTATCTGGCGCAATCGCGCGGTCTGGATTCACCAGTCCCTGGATGCGGAACGCATGCAGGCGGCGGCCGATCATCTGATCGGCACCCATGATTTCTCCTCCTATCGGGCGGTCGGCTGTCAGGCCAAGAGTCCGGTCAGGACGGTCAGCCGGCTGGTCGTGAGTCGGCAGGAAGATCGGGTGGTGATCGAGGTGACGGCTAATGCCTTTCTGCATCACATGGTGCGCAATATCGCCGGTGTGTTGATCAGTATCGGCAAGGGTGAACAGCCGGTGAGGTGGAGCCGGGATGTGCTGGAATTCAGGGATCGCACCCTCGGTGGTGTCACTGCTCCGCCGGAGGGGCTTTATCTGGTTCATGTGGGATATCCCGCCGAGTATGGTCTGGTTGTGGATCAGACTGCGGAGACGTGATGGAGATGCTTTTCGGTTACCTGCAATATGAGTCAACGACCCGTTTTCAGCGCTCCTTGCGGTTACATTCTATTTGAATCGATTTGTGGCCCGGATGGCGGGTAAAATCTTTCTCAATCAGGCACTATCCTGTATCGTTATTCGTTCTATGAGAACCCGGGTTAAAATTTGCGGTATTACACGTCCAGAAGATGCCATCGCGGCTGTCAGGGCGGGGGCGGACGCCATTGGTCTGGTGTTCTATCCACCCAGCCCGCGTGCAATAACGGCGTCCCGGGCGGCGCAGATCATCCAGGATATACCACCCTTTGTCAGCACGGTCGGGCTGTTTGTGAACGCCACGGCCGATGAAGTGGCGGCGGTACTGAAAACCGTTCCGCTGGACCTGCTGCAGTTTCATGGTGATGAGCCACCTGATGCATGTGTTGGGCATGGGCGTCCTTATATCAAGGCCGTGCGGATGCGACCGGATGTGGATCTGCCCGAGCTGGACAGGCGCTATCAGTCGGCGCTGGGTCTGCTGCTGGACAGCTATCAACCGGGTAGCCCCGGTGGTACTGGTGCTACCTTCGACTGGGGGCGTATTCCAGACACCATGCGTGGCCGGATCATTCTGGCGGGCGGACTGACCCCGCAGAATGTTGCGGCCGCCATTCAGCAGGTCTGTCCCTATGCCGTTGACGTGAGTGGCGGCGTCGAACAAGAGAAAGGTATCAAGGATGAAGAGAAAATCAGGGCATTCATGCGAGGAGTAGAGCGTGCCAACCGAAAAAACGATTGATTTTACCCGTATGCCGGACAGCCGTGGTCACTTTGGCCCCTATGGCGGACTGTTTGTCTCAGAAACACTCATGGAGCCGCTGGAAGAGCTGCGTGACGCCTATGAAAAGTATATGCAGGACGCCGCTTTCCTGGCTGAACTGGATGCCGATCTGGCGAACTACGTGGGACGGCCTTCGCCGGTCTACCACGCACAACGGCTCAGCCGCGAGAACGGCGGTGCCCAGATCTACCTGAAGCGGGAAGACCTGAATCATACCGGTGCGCACAAGGTGAACAATACCATTGGTCAGGCGCTGCTGGCCAAGCGGATGGGCAAGTCCCGTATCATTGCCGAGACCGGTGCCGGTCAGCATGGAGTGGCGACTGCCACGGTCGCGGCCAGGTTGGGACTGGAGTGCGTGGTCTACATGGGTGAGGTGGATATCGCCCGCCAGGAGGCCAATGTCTATCGCATGAAATTGCTGGGTGCCCGCGTTGAATCGGTGTCATCCGGTTCCAGGACCCTCAAGGATGCTCTGAATGAGGCGATGCGCGACTGGGTGACCAATATTGACAATACCTTCTATATCATCGGTACGGTCGCTGGCCCCCATCCTTACCCGGCCATGGTCCGGGACTTCCAGGCGGTGATCGGCCGTGAAGCCAAGGAGCAGATGCAGCAGCAGACCGGCGGGTTGCCGGATGCACTGGTCGCCTGTGTCGGTGGCGGGTCCAACGCTATCGGACTGTTCTACCCTTTTCTGAATGACTCTTCGGTGGCGATCTACGGCGTTGAAGCCGCCGGTGACGGACTCGATTCGGGTCGTCACGCGGCACCTCTCTGTGCCGGTACACCCGGGGTGTTGCATGGCAACCGAACCTATCTGATGGAAGATCCGAACGGCCAGATTATCGAAACCCACTCCATTTCTGCCGGGCTGGACTACCCCGGGGTCGGTCCCGAGCACGCCTGGCTCAAGGATGTCGGTCGCGCCAAGTACGTGGCCGCCACCGACAAGGAGGCGTTGGCGGCATTCCATACCCTGACCCGGGTGGAGGGCATTATCCCGGCGCTGGAGTCGAGCCATGCCATCGCCTATGCGCTGAAACTGGCCCGTGATATGGACGAAAAACAGACCGTGCTGGTCAATCTCTCTGGTCGTGGTGATAAGGATATGCATACCGTGGCAGCACTGGATGGACTGAAAATATGAGCAGAATCAGTGATCGTTACAAGCAACTGGAAGAGCGGGGACGGGTCGCGCTGATTCCCTTTGTTACCGCCGGTGACCCGGGTCCCGCTGTCACGGTACCGCTGATGCATGCGATGGTCGAGGCGGGTGCCGATATTATCGAACTGGGAGTACCGTTCTCCGATCCGATGGCGGACGGACCGGTGATCCAGCGCGCCAGCGAGCGCGCCCTGGAGCACGGCATAAGCCTGCGGGATGTGCTGGCCATGGTGCATAAATTCCGCGAGCGGGATACGAGCACCCCGGTGGTGTTGATGGGCTATCTCAATCCCATTGAAGTGATGGGTTATGAGGTGTTTGCCCTGGCCGCGCATGAGGCCGGCGTGGATGGTGTTCTGACGGTGGATCTGCCACCGGAAGAGGCGGATGATCTGTTGTCATCACTGCGGCCGCGGGATATCGATCCGATTTTCCTGATGGCCCCGACCACCACGGAAGATCGCATGCAGCGCATCTGTGATACAGCCAGCGGTTTTGTTTATTATGTGTCGGTAAAAGGTATCACCGGTGCCGGGCATCTGGCGATTGGCGACGTGGCCGCCAAGACTGCCCAGATCCGCAAGCATACCCGACTGCCGGTCGGTGTCGGTTTTGGTATCAAGGATGCCAAGACAGCGCAGGCGGTGGCTCAGGTGGCGGATGCGGTCATTGTCGGCAGTGTGCTGGTAAAGCGGATCGAGGAGTTGCGAGAAACGCCGGAAGAGATCGCCCCGGCTGTTGCCATGATCCTCTCCTCCATGCGGCATGCAATTGATCTGATTTAGGTACGATGCCGGGTGGGTATTGACATGGGCATCGGTTGGACGGGTTTAAAGAGTATAAACGGGATTTAACCATGAGTTGGTTTGAAAAATTGATGCCGAGCCGTATCCGTACGGAAGGCGGCAGCAAACGGGCCGTTCCAGAGGGGCTTTGGGCCAAGTGCCCCGGCTGTGGGGCCGTCCTCTATCGCGCCGAGATGGAGCGAAATCTTGATGTCTGTCCCAAATGCAGCCATCACAACCGGATCGGCGCGCGCAAGCGTCTGGCGGCATTTCTTGATATGGATTCCGGGCAGGAGATTGCCGCGGAACTGTCGCCAACCGATCCGCTGAAGTTCAAGGACAGCAAGAAGTACAAGGACCGGATTACCCAGGCGCAGAAGGCCTCGGGAGAGAAAGATGCGCTGATTGTCATGCAGGGTACCCTGAAGGGCCTGAATGTAGTCTCGGCGGCCTTCGAATTCAGCTTCATGGGTGGTTCCATGGGCTCGGTGGTGGGGGAAAAGTTTGTCCAGGGAGTGAATGTGGCGCTGGAGCGGCGCATCCCCTTCATCTGTTTCTCGGCCAGCGGTGGCGCCCGCATGCAGGAGTCACTCTACTCCCTGATGCAGATGGCCAAGACCAGTGCCGCACTGCATAAGATGCGCGAACAGGGAATTCCCTACATCTCGGTATTGACCGATCCGACCACCGGCGGTGTCTCTGCCAGTTTTGCCATGCTGGGGGATCTGAATGTGGCCGAGCCGAACGCCCTGATAGGGTTTGCCGGTCCCCGGGTGATCGAGCAGACCGTGCGCGAGACCCTACCGGAGGGGTTCCAGCGCAGCGAGTTTCTGCTGGAGCACGGCACCCTGGACATGATTATTGACCGGCGTGAAATGCGCGACAAGCTGGCTGATCTGTTGAGTATCCTGACCCATCAGCCGAAACCCGTTGCCAAGACTGAAACCATCGAGGTGGTTTCCAGAACGGAAGAGTAGAAAAGGACCGTAGGTTGGGGTGAGGAACGAACCCCAACATTCTGGCGCACATGCATGCAACACAGTTGGGGTTCGCAGGCTCACCCCAACCTGCGGGCTGCTGGACAGTTTGGGTTTGACTCCGACTCCGCCGATCAAATGTACACTTACGATAATAACCTCCATGCGATTTGAACATCTCGAAGACTGGCTGGACTGGCAGAGTACCCTGCACCCTAAACAGATTGAACTGGGGCTGGAGCGGGTAAGCGCGGTCTGGCGCAGGCTGCACGCCGACCCACTGGCATGCCAGGTGATCACGGTAGCGGGAACCAACGGCAAGGGTTCCTGCGTCGCCTTTCTGGAGGCCATGTTGCGTTCGGCCAGCTATCGGGTGGGTTGCTACACCTCGCCCCACCTGGTGCGGTATAACGAACGAATTCTGATCGATGGTGAGCCGGTACCCGATCGTCAGCTCTGTGAGGCGTTTGAGCGTGTTGATCAGGCGCGTGGAGACAGCCTGTTGACCTATTTCGAGTTTGGCACCCTGGCGGCGCTGGATCTGTTTGCCTCAGCGGGGTTGGACGTGGTGGTGCTTGAAGTGGGGCTGGGCGGACGGCTGGATGCGGTCAATATCATTGATCCCGATGTCGCCCTGATCACCACTGTGGACATTGATCACACGGACTGGCTGGGCCAGACCCGGGAACAGATCGGACGGGAGAAGGCCGGTATCATGCGGCCGGGTCGACCGGTAGTTTTCGCCGGCAACGACATACCGGATTCGATCCGGGAGAGCGCGAAAAAGGTGGGCGCCCATCTGCTGCTGGCGGGTCAGGATTACCAGTGGCGCCGTCAGGACCAGGGCTGGGACTGGCTGCATGCGACCCATCCGCGTCATTCACTGCCGCTGCCCAACATGCGTGGAGAATTTCAGTTGCAGAACGCCGCAGCGGCACTGATGGCGTTGGAACTGTTGCGTAATGAACTGCCGCTGGACCAGCGGGCAGTGCGCTTCGGATTGCAGGAGGCACAGCTTTCCGGTCGTTTTCAGGTGGTCGGGCGTGATCCCCAGGTGATTCTGGATGTGGCCCATAATGCCCAAGCGGCCCAGGCGCTATCGGATAATCTGGGGGATATGTTTTGTCATGGCCGCACCATCGCCGTCTTCTCCATGCTGGCAGACAAGGAGATTGAACAGGTGGTGAAGATCATGTCTTCGCGTATCGATGAGTGGTATCTGTTCCCGATCGATGCGGTACGGGCGGCCAGTCTGTCGCAATTGGAGCAGGCGTTGCAGGCGCAGGCGATAGAGGCAGGGCAGCGGCGCTGCTTTGACGATGTCACTGCCGCCTTTTCAGCGGCCACTAGCGCTGCCGGTGAGGGTGACCGGATCGTGGTATTCGGCTCATTCTATGCGGTGGGAGATGTGGTGAAACTGGTATGATACGCAGCAACCATCGGGTGCAGTTGGACAATTCTCCGCAGGGGACTGGAACGGTGGTTGTATCCATCCCTATAATGGAGCCGACCTCGGAATCGGCGAAGGGTATGCGACGTGGATGAAAAATTGAAAAAACGCCTGGTGGGAGCGACGGTGCTGGTGTCTCTGGTAGTGATATTTGTTCCCATGCTGCTGGAAGATGAGCCGATAGTTGAAACCGGCATTCAAAAAACCAATATCCCACCCAAACCCGAACGTGATTTTTCCTCCCGCGTGATCCCTGCTGAAGATGAAAAACTCTCCATTCCGCCGATTTCGCACCGCCCGGAGATCGTGCCGCTGAAGGCGCCACCACCACCTCCGGCACCCGTGGTGGTTGAAAAACCGGAGCCACTCGCACCATCCTCTACACCATCTGATGCAGCCGAACAGACGGAGACGAAGCCCCCGGCAGTGGCGCCGCGTGAGGGACTGACCGCCTGGGTGATTCAGGTCGGCAGCTTCTCCAACCGGGAAAACGCGGAGAAACTGGTGCAGCAGATTCGTGAGATGAAATATGCCGCCTTCATGGAGCAGGCGGATGTGGATGGCAAGACGCTCTACCGGGTCAAGGTCGGTCCCGAGGTTGACCGTAAGCTGGCTGACAAAATGCTTGATAGTCTGAATAAAGATCTTAAACCATTGAATTTAAAGGGCGCTGTTAAATCCTACCCTTGATTTGAAGAGAATTACATTGGTTTGAATGGCATTAATTGCTTCTGCTACTCATGAGCCTCTGATAAAATCGCGCGTTTTCCAAGACAAAAATTCCTCTATGAATTTAAGGTCTAGACCCAGCAGCCAGGTGATGTTCTGAATGATCTGGATTGATTTCGTCATTCTCGGCATTATCGGCCTATCGGCAATCATCAGCCTGATCCGTGGCTTCGTGCGTGAAGCGCTGTCTCTGGCAGTCTGGGTGCTCGCCTTCTGGGTCGCCTGGACCTTTTTCCGTAATCTCGCCCTGCAACTGGACTGGTTCACCGTCCCCTCGGTCCGGCTTGGCGCCGCGTTTCTTATTCTCTTCATAGCGACCCTGATGTTGGGTGCGCTGGTTAACTTTCTGGTAGGTCAACTGGTCGATAAGACCGGACTGAGCGGAACGGACCGGCTGATCGGTATTCTGTTTGGAGCGGCACGGGGAGCTATACTGGTAGCAATACTGGTACTTTTGGCAGGGTTAACACCCTTTCCAAACGATCCCTGGTGGAAGGAGTCACAATTGATCGGATATTTCCAGGAGCTTGCCGTCTGGCTGAAACAGTTGCTGCCTGCGGATATCGGCGAAAAGTTTAAATTTATTTAAATCTTGATTAACGATTGAGAAGACTCTCAAGGGTAGACAGATCATGTGCGGTATTGTCGGAATCTTTGGTTACAGCCCGGTAAATCAGGCGATCTACGAGGCGCTGCTGGTTTTACAGCATCGCGGACAGGATGCGGCGGGAATCGTTACCATGGATGGCAGGAAACTCCATCTGCGCAAGGACAACGGCCTGGCGCGGGATGTGTTCAGGACCGAACACATGATCAACCTCAAGGGAAACATCGGCATCGGCCATGTACGCTATCCCACTGCCGGCAGTTCTTCATCTGCAGAGGCACAACCTTTTTACGTCAACTCACCCTACGGTATCACCCTGGCGCACAACGGCAATCTGACCAATGCCGACGAACTGAAGGGTGACCTCTACCGGGAGGATCTGCGCCACATCAACACCTCGTCTGATTCCGAAGTGCTACTGAACGTGTTCGCCCATGAACTGCACAGTCTGGGTAAACTGCGAATCGATGAAAAAGACGTTTTCAAGGCGGTTGCGGCGGTGCACCGGCGTTCCCGGGGTGGTTATGCCGCTGTCGCCATGATCATCGGTTACGGCATGGTCGCCTTCCGTGATCCCCACGGCATACGTCCTATCGTTTTTGGCAAGCGGGAGACCGATCAGGGCACCGAATATATGATCGCCTCCGAGAGTGTGGCGCTGGATTCGCAGGATTTCGAACGAGTGCGGGATCTGGCTCCAGGCGAGGCGATTTTCATCGACATGAGTGGCAAGCTGCATAGCTGTGTCTGCGCGGCTCCCACCGAGCATACCCCCTGCATCTTCGAGTTTGTCTACTTCGCCCGTCCCGATTCCATTATCGACAACATCTTCGTCCACAAGGCACGCTCGCGCATGGGTACCAAGCTGGCCGGCAAGATCAAGCGGGTCTGGCCCGATCACGATATCGACGTGGTAATTCCGATCCCCGATACCAGCCGAACTGCGGCCCTGGCGCTGGCCAATGCGCTGGGTGTGGAGTATGCCGAGGGCTTTATCAAGAATCGCTATATCGGCCGGACCTTCATCATGCCGGGACAGCAGGTGCGCAAGAAGTCGGTCCGGCAGAAGCTCAACGCCATCGATTCGGAGTTCAAGGACAAGCGGGTGCTGCTGGTGGACGACTCCATTGTGCGTGGCACCACCTCGCAGCAGATCGTGCAGATGGCCAGAGAGGCGGGTGCGGCGAAAGTTTACTTCGCTTCTGCCGCGCCACCGGTAAAACACCCCAATGTGTATGGCATCGATATGCCTTCGGCCAATGAACTGGTCGCCTTCAACCGGAGCGTGGAAGAAGTGCAGGAGATTATCGGCGCCGACCGTCTGATCTTCCAGGATATCGAGGATCTCATCTCCGCTGTCAAGAAGGAGGACAAGTCAGTGGTCAAGCGATTCGACACGGCGGTATTTGACGGTCAGTATGTCACCGGTGACGTGAGTCCGCAGTATCTGGAGCAGCTGGAACTGATCCGTAACGACACCGCCAAGCAGGGCGAGAGTTCTGCAACCGACGTGGTGATCGGCCTGCATAATAACCAGTAACGACGGAGACCAGCGCGTAGCTATCCTCGTTCCCACGCTCTGCGTGGGAATGCATATTGCCGTGCCCTGAATGCGCGGTGCCTGTGCGCCGTTAGCCCATATATGGTCTCCTCCCTCGTTGCAAGGCACTGTGGCTGCATGACAGGGACAGGATTGCGTCCATATATCCGGCCTGTTAATGAAGTGCGTAGGTTGGGGTGACCAGATCGACCTCACGCAACCGACAACCAGGCCCATCGCCAAAAGCGACCACGGATTGGTGACTACCGGAGCGAACCCCAACATGGGCGCTGGACAGAAACGCCGTTTGTTGGGGTTCGCAAGCTCACCCCAACCTACAGACCTTATTGGTTATGTGTCGATCAGGGCAGGCACAGGGGCCTGGACCGGGTCAACCCATCATGAAATGAGCATGGGCGGCGGCTACCGGCCGCTGTGGATCGCTCTGCCACGCCTCCACCCGCACATTCGAGACGCTGCGTCCCTGCTTGATCAGATAACCCCGGGCGAAGGTGTCCTGGTTACCGATGCAGGGACGCAAATAATCCACCGAGATGTTGATGATCTTGGGGAAACGGGCGATATCGCACTCGTGGATGATGTGCATCACCCCGGCGTGTTCCAGCATCGCCCCGACCACGCCACCATGCACTGCCGGAATGGTGGTATTGCCAATATTGCTGGGCTTTGCGCGTAGAATAGTGAGCAGGCCCTGTTCGTCCGAATCCAGCTCAAAGCCGACAAAGGCGCTGTAGGGGATCAAGTCACTGATGGCGGGGAACTCGCCGGCCGCTTTCAGTTTCATGATTTTCTCAAATAATGAGGTTTCACTGTTGTGCATCGGGTGCGAATCCTACCGAGCCAACCATGAAGCTGGCAACAAAATGAGCAATCGGATCGTTTGGTGAGTCGTGATAGGCGTGACCTTTCACGAACGCCACATGCCGGGTCTGCCGGTAACACTCGGCGTAACCGAGGATGGATTTTCCCGGCTCCGCCGGTTTCAGATAATCGATGCGCAGATCCAGGGTGGCGATTGATGCGCCGACCGGGACCACGCTAAAGGCGGCGGCACCACCGGCGCTGTCCATCAGGGTGGTGATGACTCCGCCGTGGAGGACTCCGGTCTCCAGGTTGCCCACCAGATGAGGTGCGTATTCGACCTGGAACAGGCAGGAGCCCCGGTTCAATTCGATGGCCGTGATTCCCAACGCCTCGACATGGGGGAGCTTTTCCAGGATCGACCGGATGCCGTTGAGCGGATAGAGTGTGTTTTCGTCAATTGACATGTCCGATGGTTTCCTACTGAGCGGTCCATTCCCGTGTGACCAGCGGTCTATCGCCGGTCAGGATAGTGCCCCTGAATCGATCCCCCCGGTTGAAGGCGCCCACTCCCTTGGGGGTGCCGGTCATGATGATATCGCCGTCCTCCAGGGTGAAGCTGCGGGAGATCTCCCGCAACAGAAGGTCCGGTTTGAATATCATCAGGTCATAACCGCCCTGTTGGACCAGTTTGTCGTTTATTGTCAGCTCCAGCCGCAGCGATTCGACCGGGTTCGCGAGTTTCACAAAATCACTGAACACGGCGGCGCGGTCGAACGCCTTGGCGCGTTCCCAGGGCAGGCCTTTGGCTTTCAGTTCGCCCTGGATCTCCCGGTTGGTCAGGTCCAGCCCAAAGCCAACCCCGGCAATGGCGCCGTCCATGATCAGCAGCGCGATCTCACCCTCATAATGGAGGGGCTGTTCCGTACCGGCATACAACTCACTGCTGATAGCGGAGTTGGGCTTGATGAAAATGACCGGGGAGGTGGGTACCTCGTTGTTCAACTCCTTTGCATGATCGACATAATTTCTGCCGATACAGATCACCTTGGACGGGGTGATCTGTCGCTCTTCAAAGAGGATCGGGTTCATCAGTGCTCCAGGTTGGAAATCGAATGGCCGGCTAGCATGGCCGATTTGCTTCGGATCGGACGTGGTAGTGACATCAATTGAACAACAGGGCGCCGATCACTTTACGACCTTCCGAGGTGAGAATGTTATAGGTGCGACAGGCGGCGGGCGTGGTCATGATTTCAATGCCAATGCCGGCGTCGATCAGCGCGCGGTACAGGCGCGGGTCCGGGAATTGTTGCCGCTGGCCGGTGCCCAGTACCACCAGGTCGGGGCACAGCTCGACAAAGGCGGCAAAGTCCTCCTCGCTCAGCGACTGAAAGGAGTCCGGTCGCCAGTCGGGGATGATACGGTCGGCCATGATCACCAGGCTTTTGGAAAAGGTGATACCGTTCACGACCACGCTGTTGTCCGTGTAGGCGTGAATGGTATTGCCGTTTGATTGGTCTGCAACGGAGAATTTCATGCCGGCAAAGATAGCAGCCCCCGGCACTCCCTGCAAAAAGAATAAATTCTCCTTTACTGCCGGTTTATTACGTTGACATGGCTGTAACCGCTCGGTTACGTTAAACCCTTTTTTCCAGCCACTGAATCAGTGCAGTCAAGAGGTCCCCTGTGTCAACGCCCGAGATGGAAGATTTTAGCAGAATCAAGCGCCTGCCGCCGTATGTTTTCAATATCGTTAATGATTTGAAAGCCGCGGCGCGAGCGCGGGGCGAGGACATTATTGACTTCGGCATGGGGAATCCGGATCAGCCGACGCCACAGCATATCGTGGACAAACTGGTGGAAGCGGCACAACGCAAGGATACCCACCGTTACTCCATGTCCCGCGGTATTCCGCGGCTGCGTCGTGCTATCACCAAATGGTACAAGACGCGCTACGATGTGGATCTTGATCCAGAGACCCAGGCCATTGTCACCATCGGCTCCAAGGAAGGCCTGGCGCACCTCTCGCTGGCCTGTCTGGGCCCGGGCGATTCGGTGTTGGTGCCTAATCCCGCTTATCCGATACATCCCTACGGTTTTGTCATCGCCGGTGCGGATATCCGCCACGTGCCCCTGGTACCGGATGTGGATTTCTTCGACAAGCTGCAAGAGGCGATCGTCGATTCCTGGCCCAAGCCGAAGATGCTGGTGCTCAATTTTCCAGGTAACCCGACGGGTCAGTGTGTCGAGCTGGATTTTTTCGAAAAGGTGATCGATATCGCCCGCCAGAACAATATCTGGGTGGTACACGATCTGGCCTATGCGGATATCGCCTTCGATGGCTACGTGGCCCCCTCGATTCTGCAGGTGAAGGGGGCGGAGGATATCGCCGTCGAATTCTTCTCGCTGTCAAAAAGTTACAATATGCCGGGCTGGCGGGTTGGCTTCATGTGCGGTAACAAGGCGCTGGTGGCGGCCCTGGCGCGGATGAAGTCCTATCTGGATTACGGCATGTTCACGCCGATCCAGGTGGCGGCGATCCATGCCCTGGAAGGCCCGCAAGAGTGTGTGCGGGAGATCCGCGACATGTACCAGCGACGTCGGGATGTCCTGTGCGACGGTCTGAAAGCCGCCGGCTGGCCGGTGGAGCGGCCCAAAGCGACCATGTTCGTCTGGGCCAAAATTCCGGAACAATATCTGGCGATGGGGTCGTTGGAGTTCTCCAAAAAGCTGCTGAAGGATGCCAAGGTGGCGGTGGCCCCCGGCATCGGATTCGGCCAGCATGGTGACGACTATGTGCGTTTTGGACTGATCGAAAATGAGCACCGAACCCGGCAGGCGATTCGCGGCATACGCGAGATGATCCGCAAGGATGCCAAGCTGGCGGTAGAATAAACATTTCCCGCGCGACGGCTGCGCGGAATGGGACAGGAAATTGGGAGAAAGAGTTTGGAAGCGGTCAAAGTAGGTTTATTGGGATTGGGTACGGTCGGTGGCGGTACAGTCAATGTGCTGACCCGCAACGCGGACGAGATTGCCCGTCGGGCAGGCCGGGGAATTCGCATCACCCAGGCGGCGGCGCGTGAATACAACGCCGAGGCGATCAGCGGACTGGATCAGATCGAAGTGACTGATGACGCCTTCGCCGTGGTCAATAACCCCGAGATCGAGATTGTCATTGAACTGATCGGTGGCTACTCGCCAGCCCGTGAGCTGGTGTTGCAGGCGATCGAAAACGGCAAGCACGTCGTTACCGCCAACAAGGCACTGATCGCCATGCATGGGAATGAGATATTCGCCGCCGCCCAGGCAAAGGGCGTCACCGTGGCGTTTGAGGCGGGCGTGGCCGGCGGAATACCCATTATCAAGGCGATTCGTGAAGGACTGGCGGCCAACCAGATCGAATGGGTGGCGGGCATTATCAACGGCACCGGCAACTTCATTCTCAGTGAGATGCGTGACAAGGGGCGCGACTTCGAGGATGTGCTGGCCGAGGCCCAGGCGCTGGGTTATGCCGAGGCCGATCCCACATTTGATGTGGAGGGGATCGATGCCGCCCATAAGCTGACCATTCTCAGCTCCATCGCCTTTGGTATTCCGCTGCAGTTTGAGAAGACCTATACCGAGGGGATTACCCGGATTGAACGGCAGGATGTGGCCTTTGCCGAGGAGTTGGGGTATCGGATCAAGCACCTGGGTATTGCCCATAAGACGGCAAAGGGTATCGAGATGCGGGTGCATCCGACCCTGATTCCGGAGCGACGTCTGATTGCCAATGTGGATGGGGTGATGAACGCCGTGCTGGTCAAGGGCGATGCCGTCGGTCCGACACTCTATTACGGCGCCGGCGCCGGCGCAGAGCCTACCGCCTCGGCGGTGGTGGCCGATGTGGTGGATGTGGTGCGTGCCCTGACCACCGACCCGGAGAACCGGGTGCCCCATCTGGCGTTTCAGCCCAATGAACTGTCCGATCTGCCGATCCTCGGTATGGAGGATGTGGAGACCGCCTACTATCTGCGTATGCAGGTGGCGGATGAACTGGGCGTTATGGCGGAGATTACCCGCATCCTGGCCGACTCTGGTATCAGCATTGAGGCCATTCAGCAGAAAGAGCCGGCGGAGGGGGACACCCAGGTGTCGCTCATCATGTTGACCCATGAAGTGCTGGAACGGCAGATGAACCAGGCGATCGACCGGATGGAGGCGTTGGCGTCGGTAACGGGCCCTGTCATGCGTATTCGCATGGAGCAGCTGGAAGGCTGAGCTTACCCGGGCGGCGGACCTCATGATGCAATGGTGGACGTGCCATCGCTGATCCACCCTATGACACTCCGAGCAGGTAATGACCGAACCGCGAAATCTACATCTGCTTGTTCCCGGTCTGCTGGGACCGATGCCGACGCTGAATCAGGCAGGGGCGCCGCTGGATTTTAAGCTGCTGGAAAGGCTGTTGGCTCGAGCCCATCGCGTGGCGCACCCTGGGCACGACCTGGAATCGGTGCTGTTCCGCCTGTTTGGCATCTCCGCTGATGATGACCGCAACCTGCCCACTGCCGCCTATCGCCGCCTCGGTGACGGCGCAGCCGCCGATGAGCGCTATTGGCTGCAACTGACGCCGGTCTATCTGCGTCCGGATCAGGACCGGCTGCTGCTGTTTGACGTGGAAGACCTGGACCTGACGCTGGATGAAGCGAATGAACTGGCTCAACTCTTCAACAGCCATTTCGCCGAAGAGGGGTGGCAGGCGGAGGTAGGTCATCCGCACCGTTGGTATCTACCGCTGGCATCGGCGCCCGCTCTCAAGACCTACGAGCTGAGCGATGTGTTTGGCCGCAATATGGATCTGTTTCTCCCGGAAGGCGAGGAGGGCATTCGCTGGCACGGAGTGCTGAACGAGATCCAGATGCTGTTTTATGCAGCGGATCTCAATGCCCGCCGCGAGCAGGCGGGGAAGGGGCCGATTAACGGCCTCTGGTTATCCGGTGGGGGGCAACTGGCTGGGCAGCCTCGGACCAGCCTCACGATACTTTATGGAAACTCCCCTCTGCTGTGTGGATTGGCCAGCGTCGCCGGTAAACCCGTTGAGCCGCTGCCGGACAGGGTCGATGTGCTGCTCGATTCGACGGGTGGAGAACTCCTTGTCTGTTACGATCGGCTGCAACGCCCGGTGCTCTGCGCCGATCCCTATGACTGGAGTGAACAGATCAATCAATTCGAGCGCTGGATTGAACCACTGGTGGATGCGGTCAGGGACAAGCGGCTCGACTCGCTCCAACTCTACACCTGTAATGGGCAGAAATACCGCATAGACAGGAGCGCGTTGCGCCGTTTCTGGAAACGACCGCAACCCCTCGGTAAATGGCTGGACAGGAACCCGCAGGGCTGAGCATAACGGCGCCCGCTCCGGTGCTCGACGTCACGCCTTGGGGCGTTTGTTCCAATTGCGCCGATTGATGGTATAGCCCGTGCTGTGGCCGGAAAATGGCAGCAGCAACATACCCGGCAGCCGCTCCACCTTGGTCGGGTCACGAAACCGGTCAATACCAATGGTCATCCCTTCATGCCCCGCGTCGGGTTGCGCCTTGTAGGTGCCGAACAGCCGGTCCCACCAGGGCAGGTTGAAGCCGAAATTGCTGTTGGTCTCGTCATCCTCAATGGAATGATGTACCCGATGCATATCCGGGGTGACAACAAACAGTCGCAATACCCTATCCACTTTCACCGGCAGTCGCAGATTGCCATGATTGAACATGGACGTGGCGTTCAGCAATATCTCGAAAATTACAACGGCCAGCACCGGTGGGCCCAGCAACAGGATGGCGGCGAATTTAATCAGCATGGAAAAGATGATCTCCAATGGATGGAAACGGGCGCCCGTGGTGACGTCGAAATCCAGGTCGGCATGGTGTACCCGGTGCAGCCGCCAGAGCAGGGGGATGGCGTGCACCATGACATGCTGCAGGTAGATAATGCCATCCAGCAGGATGACCGAAACGGTTGCCGAGAGCGCCAGCGGCAGATGGTAATAGTTAAACAGACCCCAACCCTGTTGTCCGGCAAAAACCGCCACTCCGACCGCCGCCGCAGGAAACAGCAGGCGCAGCAGCAGCGAGTTGAGAAAGGTGAGGCCCAGGTTATGCGACCAGCGCAGGATCTTGGGCTGACTCAGTAACCGGCGCGGGGTCAGGATCTCCCAGAGAGCCACCAGCAATAGTATGCCGAAGAAAAAGCCGAGTCGTATTGGTACTTCGTTCTCAAGAATAAAGTTGTTCCAGTCCATAAGTATCGATACCGGTTACCCAAACAGGGCATGTCTGCTGATGTTACATCATCCTGAACCAATGTGGCGTATCATCAGCTGGAAGATGCTCCCCCTTATGCAACAGGAAGCGACCCCATGAAAGCAGCATTTATTATTGTGCTCGGCATAACGGTTGCTGTGATTATGCTGTTCTTTATCCTTGCGATGGTTTCCCGCTCGGGAGAGCCTCCGGGACTGGCCGGGGGAATGCTGTCGAAATGTCCCGACAGACCCAACTGCGTTTGTAGTGAGTATGTGGAAGATACTGCGCACCACATCCCGCCGATCCCTATCCCGCCGGACAATCAGCAGAATATTTTGCCTTTATTAACAAGTATTATCGGCGAGATGGGCGGGACGGTGCTTGCCGAGCGCGACGGCTATCTGGCCGCCACGTTCAGCTCTGTCGTTTTCGGATTTGTGGATGATCTGGAGGTCCGTATCGATACCGCCCGACAGCTGATCCATATCCGCTCCGGTTCGCGGGTTGGCTATAGTGATGGGGGTGTCAATGCCAAACGGACCGAACAGTTGAGAACACTGTTCGAGGCGAAGCGCACGGCAAGCTAGGAGTCTGTCGGGCTTGACCGATCGTGGCGAGGGAACGCCGATTTGAGACAGATTTTCCGATCTTTCGAGGCGAATAGTGAACCTATTCAACGAGAAAGATCGGAGAATATGGCCAAATCCGGCTCTTCCGCAGTAGATTAGTGTTAAGTCCGACAGACTCCTAGGCACGGGGGTGATGGAGGCCGGCGGGTTACTGGCTTACCAGTATCTTACGCGTCCGGTATCCACGTGAACGAAATTGGACTGGGTGTAGAGACCGACACCACCTGCTTTCAGCGATTTGGCGGCGCGGTGGAGCTGTTTGATGTCACATCCGGATAGACGGATATCGAGGGCCTTGCCATCCATGTGCAGGCTGCGTTTGGCAACGCCATTGCTGTTTTGGCGCAACATTCTGTTGGTCTTGGGGGAGCGGTAGCCTGAGATGATGTGAAATTCGCCACGGCAGCCGATACGGGCCTGTACCTGGTGCAGCAGGTCGAATAGCCGCGGGTCCATTTTGTGCTGGTCGCCGGTGCGGTGATCACGCAACAGGTGATTGATCTCTTTCAGTCCGTCCCGAATGTACTCGCCATCGGCCCAATAGGTAACCTTGGTGCGTTCTCCCGTATGCAGGTGATGCAGCGCCAGCACGCGTTCAGGTTTCTTGGCAATGTTGGCGAAGGCGTTGGGAACTACCAGAACGGCCGCAGCTGCGGCACAGCCACTGAGGAATCCGCGTCGACTGAGGGTGGGTGTCTGCAGTTCTGATTTTTTTGTTGGCTCAAACATCATGAAGCCGGGTTCCCCAATGCATACGGCTGACTTGCTTGTTTTATATCGAAAAAATTTTGTCGATGCTATACGAAGAGGCCGCTCATTGCCAGCCGTGTGAGCCCTGTCACGCTGTGGGCGTGCCGGATCGAAGAGTTGTCGCTAATTAGGGAAGGAGGTTTCTTCCGCTTCCTGATGGGCAAACTTTTTATCCTGGGAAGGGTATAACTGCCCCAGGCTCAGGATCAGTGGGCGGTCGAGATCGTAGATGTCGGGACGGAACTGGATCTGTCCCGCCGGGTCAACCCAGGCCGTGAAATAGACCAGAAACACATCTATCGGGTTGGCTAGTCTGAAGTAACTGCTTTCACGGGATTCCAGCTGACTGGTGAAGGAAGAGGCTGTTTCGAGATCGCCTTGGGGCAGCAACTGATGAACGAATCCCCTGATATCCTGGACTCGCACACAACCGGAACTGAAGTCCCGGACGGGCTGTTCAAACAGTCTCTGGGCCGGGGTGTCGTGCAGGTAGATGGCATAGGGATTGGGCATGTGGAATTTAATCCGTCCCAGGCTGTTGCCGTCGCCTGGACTTTGGCGCAACTGAAACGGGAAGTTGTATTTGTTGTATTGCCCCCACTCGATCATGGCCGGATCCTGCTCCACCCAGTTGTCCCCCTCCCGTTGTTGGACCTGGATGTTCTTGCGTAAAAGGTATTCAGAATCACGGCGCTGTTCCGGGAGCAGGTCTTCCACGGCTATGCGTCGTGGTATGGTCCAGGTCGGGTTCAGTACCAGGTGAGTCACGCGTGTGGCGAAAGACGGGGTATTGCGCATGGGGCGGCCGATAATGGTGCGCTTTTCCATCTGTATCTGGTCATGCTCCACCAGTTGCACCAGATAGCCGCCGATATTGACCAGAATGTAACGATCACCAAGCTGTTGCGGCAACCAGCGCCAGCGCTCCAGGTTTGACTTTATCTGGGCGATGCGTTGTTCGATGGGAATATTCAGAGCGTTGCGTGTCTCGGGGCCGATGATGCCATCCTGCTTGAGGCCGTGCGATTGCTGAAAGCGTTCGACGCTCTGCTGCAACCGGGGGTCGTAGATTCTGTCATCAATGGGCGATTCGCCCGTTTCAAGTTCTTCCGAGGCGATGAGTCGTTGACGCAGCAGTGGTATCAGGTCGTGATGCTCGCCGGGGCGTATCAAGGGCGCTTCGGGAAGTCCGGGCCAGCCACCTCGGTCGGCTATACGGCGATAGTCAGACAACGCCCGCAGCAACTGGTGATAGCTTTGGGATCGCGGGCTCAGGCTTTGCAATACAGACACCGGGTCCAAATTGACCACCGCCTGATCCAGCAGTCGTGAGGCATCTATCTGTTCCACGGGTATTTTCCACAGCGGGTCCACTTCGCCTGGATCGAGCTGTCCCTGGGCGAGGTGCCGGCTCAGCCGGAGAAATGCATCGGTCAGCAGCAGGTCGCTACGAATGATCTGCTGAATTTTGTCGAGGTGCCGGGTATCGAGGCTTTGGGCGTGATAAAAACCAGGGTCGAACCCGAGCTCCGCACTGCCCATGATATAGCGTTTCAATGCACTGCCCGCCTCACTGATCAGGCCCGCCGCATCATGCCACAACAACCGGTTGCCGTAGTTGCTATAAATCTGCCGCAATTGTGACCAGTCCGGGGAGGGGCGTATCGGCAGCGACTCACCGGTGGTGAGCTGCTCCTGCAACGAGCCAGTGAGCACGGACGTCGTGATCTCTTTCTCATCGGCGCCGCTCGGACCAAGGAAAGCCATCAGTGCCAGTAGTACCAGCAGATGCAGACGGTAGTGAAAGTTAATCTCAGTCATGGTCCTTTGGAACAACAGCGGGTGGAGACATAGGTGCGCAGAAGTGCCTGCTCTGCCTGATAGTATAGATCGCAGCGGGATTGAGTATAACCGGGGAAGTCTCCTCAAAGTGGGCGGGAACTGATTTATATCACGACCGCCAACTGTTGCTATAGTCCCTGATCTGATTCGGCGAGCTCGATCAGCGGCTGTCTGCAGGAGCGGCAGTGGTAGCTTTGACCCTGCAATACCCGGTTGTGGCGGATGCTGCTGAGTTGGTGGGTACGGCAGTCGCAGTGATAGGGATAACGCTTCAATGTGCGTCGGCTGGAGCGGCTGACGTCGTAGTTGTGGCAGCGCGAGGCCTCGGCACCGAACAGCTGCATCACCTGGCGCCACTCCGGGCCGTGAGGTCTGATCTTTTTTCCGAACAGGCGGCGGGCGACGATATGCGCCACTTCGTGCGGCACGGTGTGCTTGAGAAAATCATCCCGGTTCTCGGTCAGCAGCAGCGCATTGAAGCGGATGACGGGGGTGGAACGGGCCGGAAAGATGGCCATCCCGGCCGCCTTGCCGGTGAGGTCAAATCGGACAATCACCTTGCCCGGGTCTTGTTGGAAGCGGTTGCCGGCAGTTGCCAGTAGTTGTTGAGTCAGGGCTTCCACTTCCTGATGCAGTGCGGTCTCAGACATCCGGGCAGATTACACCATCCGGTGAGAGATGGCATTGCCCTTTGTGGGAAGTTGCAGCGGGCGCCATCGGCGTCTGTCGAATCTATTCAATCAGCAGCACAATCAGTTCCACCGGGCCGTGCACGCCATAGGCCAGGGTCTGCTCGATATCCGCGGACTTGGAGGGGCCGGAGATCAGCAGGGCATTGGTCGGCATGCCGTCCTGCCAGTTTTCGTTGGCAATGGCATCGGCAAAAGTGTTGTGCAGCTTGTCTGCTTCCACCACCGCGATATGCACCGGTGGCACCAGGGAGAAGGTGCGCGGCTCTTCCGGGGTGGGCCAGAGGATCATCGCCCCCACCTCGGCTATGGCGCTGCGGGTGGAGGTGATGGCGGCATCGATGTCGAAGAACAGCTCCTCTTTCCAGCCATCCACATCCACTTCACGGGTGACCAGTTCCGGCAACTCTTCGCCTGCCCGCCAGGCGCTCTCAATCTTTTCCGCCAACGGTCCGGCCGGGGCGTAGAGCAGATTTTTCAGCTGTTTCTCTTTCACCAGTTTGGCCAGTTGTTCCGGCCAGTCGGCAGCGGTGACCCGGTGCACTTCGGTCCTCACTGAGCGCATCGCCTTGCAGAACAGTTCGATACGTTGTTGCCGATTCCAGTCAGGTGAATTGAAACCGCGATCCAGATCCACCGGGGGCTTTTCCGCATTTCTGGCGCGCAGCCGGGCCAGAATGTTGTCACGTGCCTTACTCATGGTCAAAACCCTCTTCCCGGGCCAGTTGGTGTAATGATTTCGGGGCGATTTTCGGGGCTGTGCGCACCCGGGTCCAGGGACCGATCTTGTTGGGTATGGCGCCACGGAACAGGCTGGCCAGCCGGGTGCCGCTGCGATACACAGCAGGATTGGCATGCGCCCAGCTCCACAGTTTCCAGATCATCGCCTCCTTGCCGGAACGCTGCGAGCCCTGGCCGTTGGTGGCGCCGGTATGGTCGTCCCGCACCTGCTCATAGCGCAACCGGTGCAGCAGCTTCGGTAGCGGGATTTTCACCGGGCAGACCTCGCCGCAAGCACCGCACAGGGTGGAGGCGGTAGGCAGGACGCCGAACTTGTCCAGGCCGAATTTCTGCGGTTCTATACATGAGCCGATCGGACCGGGAATCAGCGAGCCGTAGGCGTGGCCGCCGATGCGGGTGTAGACCGGGCAGTGATTCATGCAGGCGCCACAGCGGATGCAGCGCAGGCTGTCGAACAGTTCGTCATCCTCGTAGATCTTGGAGCGCTGGTTGTCCAGCAGCACCAGGTGTACCTCCTTGGGTCCATCCCGTTCACCCGGTTTGCGCGGTGAGCTGATCATGTTGAAGTAGGTGGAGATGTGCTGGCCGCTGGCCGAGCGGGTGAGCAGTTTCAGCAGGGGCGGGACATCCGACAGCTTCTCCAATACCTTCTCGATGCCGGTGACGGCGATATGTACCGGCGGTACGGTGGTGCACATGCGGCCGTTGCCCTCGTTCTCCACCAGGCAGAGGGTGCCGGTCTCCGCCACGGCAAAGTTGACTCCGGAAAGACCGATCTCCGCCTCGTAGAACTTGCTACGCAGAACCTGGCGCGCGCTGCGGGTCATGGTCTCGATATCCTCGCTGTAGGGGATGTCGGGATGCTTGGCCTTGAACAGCTTGGCGATCTCCTGTTTGCTCTTGTGGATGGCCGGGGCAATGATGTGGGAGGGCGTCTCATGATCCAGCTGGATGATGTATTCACCCAGGTCGGACTCGATGCAGCTCTTACCCTGGGCTTCGAGGAAATGATTCATCTCCATCTCCTCGGAGACCATCGACTTGCCCTTGATCATGCGCGTGGCGTTATGCCGTTCCATGATCTCCAGCACAATCCGGTTGGCCTGCTCGATGGTCTCGGCCCAGTGCACCTGGATGCCGTTGCGGGTGCAGTTGGCCTCCAGTTGCTCCAGTAGCTCCGGCTGTTTGGCCAGGGCATTGGCGCGGATCTTCGAGCCGAGGACGCGCAGCTCTTCCATGAAGGACTTGTCGGGAAAGGCGTTGCTGCGCTTCTCCATCAGCCCGTCCATGGCGATACGGAAATTGCTGCGTAGTTGCGGGTTGTTCAGCGCCTCCTGTACGCGCTGGTCGAATTCAGCTTTTTGTTGCATGGGTACGCTCCCAGAGGAAACTGGCAATGTGCTGGCCCTTGATGTGATGGTTCCGGGGTCCGATGCCCTGGTGTTCCATGTGCCCGGTGATGTTCATCAGGCAGCCGCAATCGCCACTGACCAGTTGGTCGGCACCGGTATCGCTGATGGCCTGGGCTTTGTCTGCCACCATGGCGGCGGAGATGTCCGGATGCTTGACCGCAAAGGTGCCGCCGAAACCGCAGCACTCCGCCTTGCGAGCCTGCTCCACCAGCTGCACGTTGCCGAGCTGGCGCAACAGCGCCTCGTGCTCATCGGCAACGCCCATCTCGCGACGTGCCGAGCAGGCGGTGTGCAGGGCGACCTTGACGGGTTCGCCGAGATCCTTCAATTCAATCTTCAACACATGCACCAGGAATTCGGTCAGTTCGAACACCCGTTGCGAGAATTCATTCACCAGGGCTTCTTCGGGCTTGCCCTTGAACACCTCCGGGTAGTGGTGACGCATCATGCCGGCGCAGGAGCCGGAGGGGACCACAATGGGATAATCCTTGGGGAAGCAGCGGATCTGGTTCAGCACCACCGCCCGGGTCTCATTGCGGTAACCGGAGTTCCAGGCCGGTTGTCCGCAGCAGGTCTGGTCCTGTGGGAAGATCACCTGGACCCCTTCCCGCTGGATCAGCCGCATGCCGGCCAGCCCGGCCTGGGGATAGAGCAGGTCGATCAGGCAGGTGCCGAAAAAATAGACCTTTTCGGGCCTGTCCGGATAGTGCTGGATCAGAGACATAGTGGCTCCCGAGTAGTGTGAATCAAAAAGTTAATACGCAAATAATAGAATGTGCTGAGCGCAGTTTTGTAGGGTGGATAAGCTGGTAGGCGCATCCACCATTGTTGCGGTGGATGCGCTGTCGCTTATCCACCCTACGAAATCACATCCTACAGGATAACAGCCAATCGTTATGTTGACAGGCCGCGCAGGGAGCGCTGCTTGCGCACCTCTTCACGGTCAATCTGCTGTAGCGACTCCTCCACAAATACCAGATGCTCCTGCGCCGCCTGGCGTGCCTTCTCGGCATCGCCCTCGACAACGCTGTTCATCAGCCGTTCATGCTGGTGACTGAGCGGCTCGAATACCCGGGGCAGGGTGTAGAGCTTGTCCAGATTGTGCGAGATGCTGCTCTGGAGCAGGGTGAACAGCCCGCGCATTACATGCAGCAGCACCAGGTTGTGCGACGCCTCGACGATCGACAGATAAAAGGCGGCGTCGGCACGCGCCTCGTCCATGGGATCGGGGCTGCCGTGGTTTTTTATCATCACATCGAAACAGCGCCTGATCTTCTCCTTGTCTTCACCGGTGCCGCGCAGGGCCGCGTAATAGGCGGCCGTTCCCTCCAGGGCGTGGCGGATCTCCAGTACATCGAAGCGTGATTCCGGCATCTCCCTGAGCAGGGTAATCAACGGATCGACAAACGACGGCTCCAGCGATTCACATACATAGGTCCCGCCGCCATGGCGGGTGCTGAGGAGACCCTTGCTGTTGAGTTTTTGTATCGCTTCACGCAGGGAGGGTCTTGATACCTCCAGTCGCTGAGCCAGGTCACGCTCGGCCGGGAGTTTCTCTCCAGGTTTGAGATCGCCCTCTGCAATCATCGTCTCCAGCTTTTCTGCAATCTGGTCAGAAAGTCGTTGCTGTTTCATGTTGCGGTCTCTGCTTCCTTACAACTGGTAAGACCAATTGTTTTTGAGTTTAGATGGATTTGTTAAAAAAGAGAAGTCCTGGGGGGCTATTTTATCAAATTTTCAACAAAAATAACGCAGTAAGGAGGGTATATATAGGGTGTGAACGGCCTGATATTTTCTCTTTCCGAATGTTTGACATTACAAATTCCATGGGTTATTAATAAATTGGCCTGACCAATTAACCAGTTTGTCAGGCGACAGGATGGCCTTGTCAAATCGTCTCGGGATTGTGATCCGCGCAGGGTAGAAGCCGGAGAGAAGACGGTTGATCGGGAGGCCGTCACCCTGTTTCCCCATTGGAGTGAGAAAAAAACGATGAATCGAAAATTGATCTCTGTAGTGTCTGCTGCTGCCCTGGCCCTGAGTGTTGCCAGCGGTGCCGTATTGTCGGCAGAAAAGAAAACCCTGTTGAAGGTGCCGGTCTATTTCGGCACCCACCTGACCGGTCTGGGCAGTACCCCGAAGTGGCTGGCCGATCAGCTGAATGTCGCCAGTGGCGGCAGTGTCAAGATCAAGGTTTATGAGCCGGGCAAGCTGATCCCGCCCAAGGAGATCCTGGAGTCGGTCGCCAGCGGCAAGGTGAATGCCGGCTATACCACACCGGGTTACAACACCGGGGTGCTGGGTGCGAAGGGCGGCATCTTCTCGGCCGTGCCTTTTGGTCCCGATGCCCCGGAATTCCTTGCCTGGATCTACTACGGCGAAGGCCGCAAGCTGTGGCAGGAGATGTACGACAAGAAAGGACTCAACGTGCACTCCATCCCCTGTGGCATCACCGCGCCGGAGACTTCCGGGTGGTTTAACAAACCGATCGATAAACCGGCCGATCTGCAGGGCCTGCGCATGCGCTTCTTTGGTCTGGGGGCGCTGGTGATGGAGAAGATGGGCGTCTCCACCAGCCTGTTGCCCTCCAGCGAGATCTTCCCGGCGCTGGAGAAGGGCGCGATCGATGCAACCGAATTCTCCATGCCGGCCATCGACAAGCTGCTCGGTTTCCACAAGATCCTCAAGTTCAACTACTACCCCGGCTGGCATCAGCCGGCAACTGTGTATGAACTGCTGGTGAATGGCGATACCTGGAAGGGTATGGGTGAGACCCAGCAGGGTCTGCTGGAGATGAGCTGCAAGGCCGCCATGCTGGATGGCCTGGCACTGGGGGAAGCGATCCAGTTCCCGCAGATGAAGGAGAATCTCCAGAAGAACGGCGTGGAGAACCGCTACTGGTCTCCCGAGATCCTGGATGCATTCGAGGGTAAGTGGAACGAGGTTGTGGCAGAAGAGTCGGCCAAGGACCCTGAGTTCAAGGCGATCTGGGACAACATGCAGAGCTTCCGCAGCGACTACGCCATCTGGAACAAGTGGGCCTTCCTGCCCCGTCCGGGCACTGTGCGCGAGCAGTAAACTGCTACAGGAGGGGCCCGGGTTTCGGGGCCCCTCTTTTTTTATCCGCCCCATTTATCCCCCTATCTGCGTGACGATGCGTGGGTGGAATATTCCTGGAATTTATCGAGGCAAGAGATGAATCAACCCAACGATCTGGAATACCGCATTCCCATCGTCGATGCCCTGAATGGATTTGTGCAACGTATCGGCCAGGTGATGGCCTGGAGCAATGTGCTGCTGATCGGCATAATCCTGGTTCAGGTCGTCCTGCGTTACGGCTTCAATCACGGACTGGTTTATCTGGAGGAGCTGATCTGGCACATCTATGCCGTCGGCTTCATGTTCGGCCTCAGTTTCGCCATTACAAATGATTCACACATTCGTGTGGATATCGTGCATATGAACCTCTCCCGCGCCAATCAGCACCGCTGGGAGATCTTCGGCATCCTGTTTCTGCTGTTGCCCTTCATTGTGGTGATCTTTCTGCACAGCCTGGAGTGGGTCTACTACGCCTACGAAACTGGTGAGAGCTCCGCCAACCCCACCGGCCTGCCTTATCGCTGGGTGGTTAAATCGGTCATCCCGCTCAGCTTTGCCCTGTTGTTTATTGCGACCATCGCACGCCTGGTGCGTGAGGTTACGCTGCTGTTGCATCTGGCCCGGGAGCCGGAGGAGGCCTATCCGGGACGCGTCTCCATGCTGCGTCACCTGTTTCAGGTGCAGGAGCAGGGCAGTGGTGACACCAGCGACAACCATCAGCGCGGGGAGGGCTGAGCCATGGAGATGAACGAGATCCTGGTTATCGCGATGTTCGTCAGTTTCATCGCGCTGCTGTTTACCGGTTTTCCGGTCGCCTGGGCGCTGGCCGGTATCGGTGTGCTGTTTGCCGGTGTGGGTTATCTGGCGGACAACCACCTGGATACCATGACCGGCCTGGACTATTCCACCCTGGGCCTCGCGGTGGGGCGTATCTTCGGCATCATGGACAACTGGGTGCTGGTGGCCCTGCCGATGTTTATTTTCATGGGCCTGATGCTGGACAAATCGGGTGTCGCCGAACGCATGATGCACGCCATGCAGGGGCTGTTCGGCCGGGTCCGTGGCGGGCTGGCCATAGCGGTCACCCTGATCGGTATTATCCTGGCCGCCTCCACCGGTATTATCGGGGCCTCGGTGGTGTTGCTCGGTGTGATGTCCCTGCCGGTGATGATGCGTCAGCAATACAGTAAGACCCTGGCACTGGGCACCGTTGCCGGTGCCGGTTGTCTCGGTATCCTGATTCCGCCCAGCATCATGCTGGTGATCATGGGAGATCAGATGGGCCTCTCGGTGGGTGATCTGTTTATGGGTGCCGTGTTTCCCGGCATCATCCTGGGGATCTTCTATATGCTCTATATCCTCGGTTTCTCTTTCTTCCGTCCCGCCGCGGCGCCGCTCGCGGACAATGCCCAGGCGGTCAGTCTCGCGGTGGTCTGGAGCGTGTTGAAGACCATTCTGCCGCCAGCGGCCCTGATCCTGGCAGTGCTGGGTTCCATCTTCGCCGGTATTGCCACGGTAACCGAGGCCAGCGGCATTGGCGCGCTGGGTGCCATCATCATGGCCGCCAGCTATCGTCAGCTCAGTTGGTCGGTCATGAAAGAGGTGGTGATCAACACCTTCAACACCTCGGCCTATATCTTCGCCATCTTTGTCGGTGCCACGGTGTTTGCCCTGGTGCTGCGGGAGCTGGGTGGTGATGAGCTGATCGAGTCTACCCTGACCGGCCTGCCGTTCGGGCCCTACGGTATTATCGCCTTTATTCTCGGCGTGGTATTTCTGCTCGGCTTCTTCCTCGACTGGATCGAGATCAGCCTGATCATCCTGCCGCTGCTGGCGCCGGTGATCAAGGGGCTGGGGCTGGATATCGACGGCCACGGGGTGGTGGACAATCCCGAACTGGTCTGGTTTGCCCTGCTGGTGGCGGTGACCCTGCAGACCTCGTTCCTGACGCCGCCGGTCGGATTTGCCCTATTCTATCTAAAAGGGGTCTGTCCACCGGGCATTTCCCTGATGGATATCTACAAGGGGGTGATTCCATTCATTGTGCTGCAGCTGCTGGGTCTGCTGGTGGTGGCCTTCTTCCCCGAGGTGGTGACCTGGCTGCCGTCGGTGGCTTATGGTAAGTAAGGCAAAGGTTTTCTGATGAGTGATGGTTGTGGGTTATTAACCCTTGGATACAGGTAAGGCATGTCAGCGGACTACACGGCATTAAAGCGCGAACTGGGATATTTCATCGGCGACGACCGGTTGATTGATGACCCGCTGCGCACCCTGGCCTACGGCACCGATGCCAGCTTCTACCGGTTGATACCGAAACTGGTCGTCAAGGTGAATGACGAGGCCGAGATGGTGCGGATTCTGGCGGCCGCCCACCGTTTCAACACACCGGTTACCTTCCGGGCGGCCGGTACCAGTCTCTCCGGGCAGGCGATCAGCGATTCGGTGCTGTTGCTGCTCTCGGGCGACTACTGGCGGGGCTATAGCATCAGTGACGATGCGGTGATTATTCGCCTGCAACCGGGGGTGATCGGTGCCTGGGCCAATAGTTACCTGGCTTCCTATCAGCGCAAGATCGGTCCTGACCCGGCCTCCATCAACGCGGCCAAGATCGGTGGCATCGCCGCCAACAACGCCAGCGGCATGTGTTGTGGCACGGCCCAGAACAGCTACCACACCCTCGCCAGTCTGCGCCTCATCCTGGCCGACGGGACGGTACTGGATACGGCAGACCCGCAATCGGTCACCGCTTTCCGGGATTCCCATGACGAGTTGTTGAAGTCACTCTCCGTGCTGGCGGCTGAAACGCGCAACAATCCCACACTCGCCGAACGTATTCGTCACAAGTACCGGTTGAAAAACACCAC
The DNA here is from genome assembly GCF_000428045.1 of Sedimenticola selenatireducens DSM 17993. Classification (GTDB taxonomy): domain Bacteria; phylum Pseudomonadota; class Gammaproteobacteria; order Chromatiales; family Chromatiaceae; genus Sedimenticola; species Sedimenticola selenatireducens. Next base: position 127,213 of record NZ_ATZE01000007.1, read on the forward strand.
CGGTTACAGCCTCAATGCACTGATCGATTTTGCTGATCCGATTGATATCCTGCAGCACCTGATGATCGGCTCCGAGGGAACGCTCGGCTTCATTTCGGAGATCGGTTACCGCACGGTGGTGGATCACCCCTGCAAATCCACCGCCCTGATCCTGTTTCCCACGGTGGAGATCGCCTGCCAGGCGGTGGCGCTGCTCAAGCAGGCCCCGGTGACGGCGGTGGAACTGATGGACCGCGCTGCCCTGCGTTCAGTACAGGATAAGCCGGACATGCCGGCCTACCTGCATGCGCTGGATGATGAGGTGGCCGCCCTGCTGGTAGATGTGCGCGCCGCCGATCCGGAGACGCTGAAACTCCAGGTGGCGGAGATCCTGGCGGTGCTGAAAAATATCCAACTGGTGCGCGAGGCTGAGTTCACCTTCGATTCGGTGGCCTATCAGGCGTTGTGGAATATTCGCAAGGGGCTGTTCCCGGCGGTGGGGGCGGTACGTACCACCGGCACCACGGTGATTATTGAAGATATCGCCTTTCCGGTACCGCAACTGGCGGCGGCGGTCAGGGGGCTGCATCAGTTGTTCGAGAAATATCACTATCACGAGGCGCTGATCTTCGGGCACGCCCTGGAAGGCAATCTGCACTTTGTCTTTACCCAGGATTTTGGCACCGCCGCCGAGGTGCAACGTTACCAGGGTCTGATGGACGAGGTGTGTGCGCTGGTGGTGGGCGAGTACGGTGGATCGCTGAAGGCGGAACACGGCACCGGTCGCAACATGGCTCCATTCGTGGAGATGGAGTGGGGCAGCGATGCCTATCGCCTGATGTGGCAGCTCAAGCGGCTGTTCGATCCGGCCAATCTGCTCAATCCCGGCGTCATCCTCAACGCGGATGCCGAGATTCATCTGAAGAATCTCAAACCGCTGCCACCGGCTGACCCGCTGATTGACAAGTGCATCGAGTGCGGTTTCTGTGAGCCGATCTGCCCCTCGCGCAATCTCACCCTGACACCACGCCAGCGCATCGTCTCCTGGCGCGAAATCTCGCGGCTGAAAAAGAGCGGTGAAGATGCCCAGCGACTTGCGCGCTTTGAACACGACTTCGCCTATCAGGGGCTGGATACCTGTGCGCTGGATGGACTCTGCGCCATCGAGTGTCCGGTGGGCATCGATACCGGCAAGCTGACCAGGCAGATTCGCCAGTCACAACATGGCAGCGCCGCGGCACGTATTGGTGATTGGGTGGACAGGCACTTCTCCACGGTTGCCGCTACGACCCGTGCCGGTCTCCGGCTGGCGGCACTCTCCCAGGATCTGCTGGGTGACCGGCTGATGGGCAAAACCAGCGGCCTGATGCGACGCCTGAGCGGTGAACGTATCCCGCAATGGAATCCGGCCATGCCGCGCGCCGCCGGCAAGCTGCCGGCATCGGTTACCGATGTCCCCGGGCGCAACGGCACGGTGGTCTATTTTCCCAGCTGTGTCAGCCGCACCATGGGACCGGCCAAGTCCGATCCCTTTCAGGCCGATCTGCATCAGGTGATGCAATCGCTGTTGTACAAGGCCGGCTACCGGGTGATTATCCCCGAACGTCCGGAGGGGCTCTGTTGCGGCATGGCGCTGGAGAGTAAGGGGTTGTTGGCGCAAGCGGACCAGAGTCTGCTGCGGCTGGAGCAGGCTTTGTGGGCTGCCAGTGAACAGGGCCGCTATCCAGTCCTGTGCGATACCAGCCCTTGTACCTTCCGCATGCTCGAACAGATCAGGCAACCGTTGCAGATACACGAGCCGGTGGGCTTCATCAATCGCTACCTGTTGGAACACCTGCGGCGCACATCGCAAATGGCGAGTGTGGCGCTGCACATCACCTGCACCAGCCGCAAGATGGGTCTGGCCGATGAGATGCGCCGGCTGGCGCAACAGTGCGCGCAACAGGTGTTCCTGTCCGAGGACAAGGGCTGCTGCGGATTTGCCGGCGATAAGGGATTCACCCGTCCCGAGCTGAATGCTTCGGCACTGAAACGGCTGAAGGCGTCGCTCCCGGCAGATTGTGAAATGGGCATATCCAACAGCCGCACTTGCGAGATCGGGCTGTCGCTGCATGCCGGTCTCTCTTATCAGTCCATCGTCTACCTGGTTGATCGATGTTTCGAGGCAGAGTATCCCGCTTGATTTGATGGCTGGTCATCAATGGGTGAAGTGTGGATACTAGCGCCTTTTAAAATTCAATCAGTAGCATTCGGATCGTCCCTTCCATGCAACAGATATTCAGCATTGTCTTTCCCATTTTCGCCATCGTCCTGGTGGGCTATCTTTATGGACGCCGGCATGCGCCGGATATGGCGGCAGCCAATCAGCTCAACCTGGATATCTTTGTCCCGGCGCTGATTTTTCATGTGCTGTCACAGAAGAGCTTTGAGCTGGGTGCCTACCAGGAACTGGCATTGGCATCACTGCTGGTGGTGTTGGGTTCCGGGGTGCTGGCCTGGGGCGTGGCCCGTTTGCTGAAGTATGAGGCCAAGACCTTTGTGCCGCCCATGATGTTCTCCAACTCCGGCAATATGGGACTGCCACTGGCGCTGTTCGCCTTTGGTGAGGCGGCGCTACCGGCGGCAGTGGTGTTGTTTATTGTCGAGAACACGCTGCATTTCAGTATCGGCATGAAGATGCTGGATCACCGTACCTCGCTGATCGGTATTCTGCGTATCCCCATGGTGCTGGCGACGGTTGCCGGTATCGCCTTCAGTCTCACCGGCTGGGTGCTGCCCAATGTGTTGTCGGTTTCCATTGAGATGGTGGGGCAGGTGGCGATTCCCCTGATGCTGTTTTCCCTCGGTGTGCGCCTGACCGGGGTGGATCTTCGGGACTGGCGCATCGGTGTCATTGGTGCCCTGGTCTGTCCCGCCACCGGTCTGATTATTCTATTGATGATCACCCCCTTCCTGGACCTGCCCGCACTGCAGTACGGACAACTGCTGGTGTTCAGTGTATTGCCCCCTGCGGTGCTCAACTTCATGGTGGCGGAGAAGTACAACCAGGAGCCGCGCAAGGTCGCATCAATTGTCATGCTCGGCAACCTCGGCAGTCTGCTGGTGATTCCGCTGGCATTGGCCTATATCCTGGCGCAGAACGGGTTGTGATTCAGCATTGCGGTTGGATTCACTCGACCGGGGCTGCGGTGTAGCTGTTCCGTTTCCCAAAACTTCATCCGACGCCGCTCACCTGCTTCGGCCGGGATCAGGTAGCTGAAACTTGCGGCGATACATTTTCGGTGTCATGCCGGTGATACGTTTGAACAGCCGGCGAAAGAATGCCGGATCTTCGTAGCCTACCCGCCAGCTGATCTCGTCCACCGGGGTATCTGTCTCCTCCAGCTCAGATTTGGCTTGGGTGATTCTCAACTGCTGGACATAGTGGATTGGGCTGAGCCCGGTTGCCTGACAGAAACGGCGGCTGAATGTGCGCGGTGAGAGTCCCGAATTCTGCTGTGCCCGCTTCAACGGACGGGGCAGGTGGCTGTGCGCTTGCAGCCATTGCTGGGCGGCGAGGATGACACCGTCGCCATGCTGGCGGTTGTCCTGGAAGATTATGTAGGGCGCCTGTCCATCGGTGTGGCTGTTGAGCAGGAAAAACTTGGCTATGACGCGAGCGGCCTGCGGTGAGCTGTAGCGGGCAATCAGGTAGAGCACCAGGTCGTGCCAGGCGGCTGAGGCTCCGGACATGATGATGCGGTTGGATGCACCGGTTATGAGCAGTACCTTGTCGATGTTCAACCGCACCCTGGGGAAGTGCTCGCGGAACAGGGCCTCGAAGGCCCAGTGCTGGGTGGCTTCATGGCCATCCAGCAATCCGGTTTCCGCCAACAGCATGGCACCGGTGCAGGCGGAGCAGATCAGGCTGCCCCGTTGATGCATGCGCCTGATCCATTCGGTCAGGTCGGGGTAGGGGTCCCTGGGCCAGTTGGAAGTCAGCAGATAGAGCGATGGAATGATCAGCACATCGGTCTGGTCCACCTTGCTCAGTCGGGTCTGCATCGGCAGAGGCATGCCCATGACGTTCGTAATGATGTTGCCGCCAGGTTCGGCGCACTCCAAAACCGAATCCGGTACTACCACATTGGCGCGGAATGACACTGTATCCGGTACCATGTGAGCGACGCTGTTGAGCACACCGTGTAATCCACCCAGAGCGGAGACATCCACCTCGGGTGTCGCCACCAGACTGACATGGATTGTTCGTTGGTCGGGCATATTCCCTCCCACGCTGGCTGAAATGCCCCGGTTCTGCCCATTTTGCCTCTTACCCCCACGAGACTCAATTGGCATGCTGATACCTACTGTCAGACGAGTCCGCCTGCCCGGTGGGCGGACGGGAGGTTCGCAATGGATGGTCAATATTCGGGATCGTCGGCGGAGATCTACGAACGGCACTTTGTGCCCGCGCTGTTTCGCCAGTGGGGGAATATCATGGTCGACCGGTTGGGCGTTGGCCTGGGAGACCGGGTGCTGGATGTGGCTTGCGGCACCGGCGTACTGGCCTGTGCTGCTGCTACTCGCGTGGGGAATGATGGCTGCGTGGTGGGGCTGGATATCAATCCCGAGATGCTTGCCGTCGCCAGACGAAAAAATACCGTCATTGACTGGCAACAGGGACCGGCCGAGGCGCTTCCGTATGAGAATGGGAGTTTTGACCGGGTGGCCAGTCAGTTCGGTTTCATGTTTTTCGAGGATCAGGCAGGCGCCTTGCGGGAGATGCTGCGGGTGCTGCGGCCGGGCGGACAACTCGCCGTTGCGGTCTGTGATGCGCTGGATCATTCGCCCGGCTATGCGGTACTTGCGGAACTGCTGCATCGGCTGTTCGGCAGCGCCGTGGCCGACGCTTTCCGCGCCCCCTTCAGCTGCGGGGACCGGGAGCTGCTGCTGTCCCGCAGTGCGCAGGCGGGCATTACTGCCGCCGGTTGCCGAAGGGTGGCGGTCACTCGACATGACGGACTGGTTGAATTTCCCTCCATTAAGGCGTTGGTTTCCACTGAACGAGCTTGTGTCTGGACCCTGGGTGGGCTGCTCGATGACCGGCAGTTCGAACGACTGACGAGCAAGGCAGAGGAGTCCTTGCGGCCGTTTGTAGAAGCGGATGGGCATGTCCGTTTCAACATGCCGGTGCTGATTTTGAGCGCCACCCGTTATGGCGAGGCTTCGGGCTAGTGGTCCGGATTACCGGATGGTAAGGGGCATGCTATTGCGTCAGCATTGAATCTATATACTCTTTTAGTGCGATTGCGTTGTTGTATTGTCGCTCTTTTGATCCATACAGAAGCATGACAGTTGGCTTGTCAAGGTAGTTTACGAGCTCACTTACCGCCTCGGAATTGTTGTCGAGTTCGGCAAAATACCGCTTCTTGAATTCAGGCCACTTTGGGATGTCATGTTGATACCATTTTCTAAGTTCATTTGATGGCGCGACAGCCTTCAGCCAAACATCAATTTTCGCGTCATCTTTTGACAAACCTCTTGGCCATAATCGATCAACCAATATCCTGAATCCGTCCTTTGAATCCGGTTTGTCGTACACACGTTTAACTAGAATTTTCATAGATTGAATTTCATCCTATATTGCATACAACATTAGGACATCCTTCGACTGTTATTGCTGATTTTTGGCGTTTCATTGGCGTAGGCAAAAACGTTTCCCACCCCACCTGGTTATAAATGCACTTTATTAAGTGGTTGCTTCCCATTTTTATAAATGTGAACTGACGCACCGATTGTCTGAAAAGCTTACTGTATTGATAGGTTTACTGGAATTAGACCGGTTCAAAATATGAAGCGGTCAGATAGCAATCAAGGTGCAGGAATCAAAGGGAATTAGAAATTAGTTCCAGCTCGGAGTTATTCAATCAGGGGCGGTATCTCACATTTCCTCCAGAAGAGGACAGATCAATGACAAATAACTTGTCTTACGTGCGCACCCAAAAAGAACTACCGGCATCGAAAAAGACCTTTTCAGAATTTCGTCAGCGAATCAAAGAACTAGCTCCACTTGTATTGATTGCGGTTGCGCTGGCTATCATCATACCAGGCGAGGCCGATGCCTCTGTCACGCTTGATAGTGCCGTATGGAATACAGCGAAAGAGCGGCTAACAGTAAGAGGCACGAGTGATGAGGATTTTGATATTCAAGTGGTCAATGCTTTTGATCACAATCTGGTTATCGGCGAGGATGATCCCAACAGAAGGGGTAGGTGGAAAGTTACAGAGCGTGATCTGGAAATTGTGCCCTGCCGCATTAGCATATTTGAGGCCGGGACCGACAATAATCTGGGTGAAGCCGATGTAACAAACGCGCCGGCAGATTGTTACCCAAAGGTTGTGGTCGAGCCACCACCCGTCGAACCGCCGCCGGTTGAGCCACCTCCGGTTGAGCCACCTCCGGTTGAGCCGCCAACAGACCCTTCCAGTAACGTCTCTATCAACTCTACCAGCCAGAATGGTTTACCTTGGACTCCCGTCGAGGAACAGCCACTCATCATCGGACAGAATTACAAGGTCTTCGCCATTAATGACCTGGGAATGCATTGCGGTGACTTCGATACCCGAATCTCAAGTATCCTGCCGCCGTTCAATGTCCTGCATGCGACGGTCATACAAAGGGGCGTGGAGCCGAACGTCCTTACTCCCGCAGACGGTGTGAGTGTGGTTTATTCGGCGGCCTCCAACCCGAATGATCCGATTCTGACAGGGGTTAACTCCGCGGGTACCGGGCCGGTTTATTCGAGCATGCTGGCAGATGGAACGGTCTATAAAACCAATTTCTGGGAGGTGGCGAGAGAGGCATACGACGCCTTCTATCCGCCAATGATACTCCCGGCATTCTACCCGGCGGGTGCCAATATTCTGGACCTGGGATTACCCATGCCCAATGTTGAACGCTTCTATCTCGGTGATGGTGCACTGACAGCCGATCAGCAATCCATGCCGGGCCGTCATGCTCCCTATCTGGATAATCTGGTTGAACTGTTTGAGGCCTACGTGGTGGATCAACCGTTCTTCATGAATCCGGCATTCCGGTTTGGTTATGTCTCGGAGGGCGTCAACTGGTATGAGGCCGCGGGCATTCCTGTATCCGCTTTTGATGACTACGGTCGTGAAAACCCCTGGCCCCTGTATCGGGTGCAGGCCCATGATGCGAGCGGAAATATCCTGGCAACGAATGATACTGTCGTGCCAATCTCCGGCGAGGCCAACTGCGGCGCCTGTCATGGTGCGACCGTTGATGGTGGCAATGGTGCTGCCACGGACCGCCTGGTCCAGGCGGGTATCGAAGTCGCCACGGTTCTGGATGATCCCAAGCTGGATGAGGTTCCGCTGGAAGTGAGCAAGGAGTATGCGGCCGACGTCAATCTGCTACGCCTGCATGACCTGAAGCATGGGTCAGGTATTGCGCAACCCAAATACACACCTGACCTGGTTGATCAGACACCGGTTGTCTGCCAGTCCTGCCACTACACACCGGCGCTGGACCTGGCTCAACTCGGGCCGCTGGGGGAAGAGAATGATCCTGGAAACTCGCTCCATAATGGACGCGACCAGATAAAAAACAAATCGATGTCCAATGTTATGCACAGCCATCACGGCACTGTCACGGATAAAGATGGCAATCGGTTGTTCCCGGACATGCCGGCGATCGAAAAGGATGAAAATGGTTTCGTGCTCAATGTGGTGGAGCGCCGGCAAGTTCTTGAAGAGACCTGTTACCAGTGCCATCCCGGTCGACGTAGCGACTGCCTGCGCGGCGCAATGGCCAATGGCGGCATGCTCTGTCAGGATTGCCACGGCAGCATGGAGCAGGTCGGCAATGATTTCACCCGAAATGTAACACCGGACAACCCCGGCGCCTTTGAGCTGGGTGGTGACTTCTACACCAATGCCGATCAGCCCCGTGTACCCTGGGCGAATGAGCCGGGTTGTGGTTCCTGTCATACCGGTGATGCAGTGGACAATATGTCTGGGCATGCCGATGTCATGGTTAATCCTGGTAACAGCGCTGGAGCCACTGATGGCATACGGCTGTTACAGGCCTATCTGACCAATGATCCGAAGGCGACCCCTATTGTTCCGACCAACAAGCGTTTTGCTGAAAATGTCATCACCGCAGAGAATCCCGCTGTGATCGATGCTGCCCAGGAGGCCGGTACCGATCCGGCTGATGATCCACGGGTCGGTAACCCGATGCTCTACCGGGTAAGTACCGGGCATGAGGGTATTTTCTGTGAGGCGTGCCATGGTGCGACTCACGGTATTTGGCCAAACAAGAACCCCGAGGCCAATGACAATGTGGCGGCCGTTCAACTCCAGGGGCATCGTGGGACGATCACCGAGTGCAGCACTTGTCATGACGCACGGGCCTTCGAGGACAGTGGCAAATTCGAGCTGACCATGAATGGCCCCCACGGTATGCATCCGGTGGGCAGTCGTCACTGGAACACGCACCACAAGAAGGCCCAGGAAGATGGTCCGAGGAACAGCTGCCAGGCGTGCCACGGTACTGACGGTCAGGGTACGGTGCTCTCGGCAATGGCAACCAACCGGATTCTGGAATGTAAGGACGACGAGGGGCAATTCTGTGCCGATGAGGGTCCTAAAGAGTTTCCGAAAGGTCACCAGGTCGGCTGCGCGGATTGTCATGAAAATGAGATCTGATTGATCTGTGTAATGAGCAGTCTTACTGCTTATGCCCTATAACACCCCTCTCCCTCAGGGAGAGGGGTGGGTGGGACCCGCCAGCGCGGGCATATCCATGGCATAAATACTGTCGATATTTTTTACAAAATAGTCTAATTGTTCTTAATAATAAAAATAATTAACTGAGCATCTGTTTGATTCCCAATAGTATATTTTTCTTGGCTCGTTATTTGCTGAAGTGCATGTCAGGCATTAATACTCTAAATCTGAACTGCATTGCGGGAAATAATAATGAAAATACTTTTGTGTGGGGTCATTTGGATCGCAACGCTGCTACCTGTCACTGTTTCGGCTTCTGTAATCTACAGCTTTGGTAACGGAGGCGATGGTAGCACCTCACATACGGTATCGGTTGACGGTCTGACCGTCGAGGTCTCGGGATATGATACCGATTACAATGCAACCACGAACACCGGTACGGCCGCCAATATAAACCGTCATGCCAATGGCTGGGGCATCCAGACCGATCCGGCTGATCACAGGATTGGTCTGGATGAAGCGATGGTATTTGACTGGGCATCAAAAACCGTCTCGCTTTTGTCGAGTGTGGTGTTTGAAAGAGGCGGTACCCCAATCGAATTGTTCGATCTGTATATAGACGGATTACTTGTTTTGAATGATTTTGCCGTCACGCCGGATCTTGCTGGAAGCAATTTTGTTAGCCTGGATATGAGCGGTTTTGCCCTTTCAGGATCCCGGTTTGCCTTTGTCGGACAAACACCAACCACTAACGGTGATGGTAACCAGGGCATTAGAATTCAACAGTTGGAGGTGGCTGTGGTTTCTGAGCCCTCAATCCTTATTCTCATGAGTGTAAGTCTTCTGGGACTTGGTTTGGTCAGGCGCAGAACGCAGGGTTGAATCCCACAGCGCGGGCACGTTTATCGTGCCCGCGTCGCTATTCGCTAAATAGATCACCAGCCGCCGTAAAAAGCCCGATCTGTTTCCGCATTGATGATCCCCGCAACATCGTTGCCAGGTTGTCTATTCCCGAAGTTTGCGTTTCGACCCTTTTATCTATCCGGGACGATTACAGTCCGTCGTACAGGTATTTAGGGTCAGTGAATAAATGACCCAATGCCAGGCTCGGTTTTACACGGATCCCAATTACTTTGCCTGGCTTGCTATATTTTAGTGGCCAATCGTTCCTGAAAAAATATGAATTACCCCTACGCCCGAAATAATCAGTCCCATACCTATTATGGCGGGGATATCCGGGATCTGTTTATACAGCAATGCACCAGCAATGGTGATCATGACGATGCCGGCGCCTGACCAGATTGCATAAGTAATTCCTACCGGTATGGTTCTTAAAACCAGGGTCATGAAATAAAACGCAAAGCCATAGCCAACAATAACCACCAGGCTTGGATATAGCTTAGAGAACTCTGCGGATGCCTTCAGTGCACTTGTTGCTACAACCTCTGCAATGATAGCAATAGCCAAATATATGTACGCCATATCTTTTTCTCTGGAATCCGGTTTTTGGATTAGGGTCAATCAGGTCGTGTCGGTTGTCATAGGTTCGCCCGACTGTGTTACTTGATAAGCCCGAGTATTTCCTTGAACTCGGTGGCTCGACAGTCACCCACCAGCTCATACAGACACATCTCGACACTGGTCTTCCCGGCACCTTTGGAAGTGAGTTTGGAAATGGCGATTTCTTTATTGGATAGTGCTCTGGAAGAGACGCAATCACAAACCAGTTCGATTTCATACCCGAGGCGAATCAGGCTCGATACGGTCTGGTAAACACAAATATGTGCTTCAATACCACATACCAGCCATGTGGTGACATTCGACTGTTTTACGGCTTTGTCAAATGCCTCCGAACCACAACCATCGAACATATATTTGGTTATTGGCTCAAGCGGAGTTAATGCTTCACTAATCTCCGGAATCGTCGCGCCCAGTTTTTCCGGGTTTTGCTCCAGCCACAAAATGGGCATATCGAGGGCCTTCATGCCCTTGATTAAAGCTACCGCATTTGCGACTAGCCTGTCGCTGTCATGAACAATATTTGCCAACTTGCCTTGTATATCTATAACAATAAGACCGGTGTTGTCTCTTCTTAACATGAGTGCCTCTATGGCTTTCGCATTATAACGGTAGAGTCTTGACGGGTGGGCACAGAAGTCGCGTCTACCCCGGCGGTAAATGGGCCTGTTTTTCTGTTACTCACGTCAATCTGGGATTGATTATATAAGTGCCTGTGAGACTGGCGCTGGCCAGCACATGACCTTCAATGGCCGCGAGCGCCTCGGGGCCGCCAAAACGGCCGCTGAGTCCGCAGCCCTCAATATCCAGTGCGTAGAGCGTGAAGTGGTAGTGGTGCACAATGCTGTCGTTCCAGGGAGGGCAGGGACCATCGTAGCCGTAATAGTCTCCCGCCATGTCGGCATCACCCGCAAACCAGTCGGTGTAGTTGTTGATGCCACGAATGCCCCCGGCAGGTGAGGGGCCTCCCGGCTTTCCCTTCGCCGTGACCCCGTCGGCATCAGCAGCGGCAGCAATCTGTCGCTGATCGGCTGGGATATCCACCAGCACCCAGTGATAAAAATCGACCCGGGGCAGGTCGGCCGGTACTTCGCGCCCCTCCTGGTTCACGTCATCCGGTTTGCTAGGTACATCCGGGTCGTGGCAGATCAGGACAAAAGAGCGCGTTCCCTCAGGGACGTCATCCCAGCTCAGGCCCGGATTCTGATTGCCGGCAAGTGCCACGTGACTGTTTTTGTCATGCTTGCCAAAGGCATTGGTTACGGGGATGGGCCGGTTATCCTTGATCTGGTCGCTGGTCAGTTTCATCGAATTCTCCTCTTACTTCTTCCGTATTATAAATGTACCGTGACGCCGTTTTCGCTCACCACTTCTATGATTTTTTCCACATCCTGAGAATCTGCTGGAATTTGCTTGTCGACCGCCGTGAACATTTGGGAAGCTATGCTTCCGGCACCTGTTACTTCAAGCATCTCGCCACCATCGGGACCATATTTGAATGCGTGTATCGTTCCACCGGGAATGAAAACCAGTGTGCCCGGTGTACACATATCCGCCTTCCCGTCGCAGGTGAACTCAACACTTCCTTTAAGCACAAAGAATGCTTCGTCCCAATCATGGCTGTGCGGAGGAGGCCCCATGTTATTCTCGCCGCTCTGGAAGCTGAATTCCTGTCCTTTCGTGTCCTTGTTTGAGGCAAGCACTGTTACTTTCGTGCCGACGACATTTAGCGCCGGTCCATAATTATTCTGGTTGACGATTAGCGGAGTTCTACTCATTGGCTTGCTCCTGATGGATTTGATGGGCCGGGTTGCAGCATCATGGGTGAGCTCGGTTGACTGGCATTACATAGTGTAGTTCAGCGAATCGACATGATGGCTGGTCAACGTGAGCGATTGGTCTACGACCGGCAGGGGGTATGAACCAATGGGATGAAAGTCCGCAGAATATTGATGGTTGTAGCGAAAATCATTCAAATCCAGACGGGTTTCTACACTGACCCCATTACTTGGGTGAGTCTTCAAGCATTGGAATCTTTTCCAGGTCTTTGTCCCAATCTGCCCTGTTAGAAACAAAAATATGCGCATCCGGCCTGACCGGTAAATCGCCATCAAGACTACCAGCAGGTACCACCAAAAGCTTTCCTTCCATTTGATGATTAGGAAGTGCCGAGCCGCAAATAGAACAAAAGCATTTAGTGTGTTGAGTTGATGGCAGAGTGAAAATTTTAACTTTATCTTTGCCGGATACCCATTTTAGCGTCGCAGTGGTAGAAAAAAGATTGGCTGCATGGGCTGAGCCGGTATCTTTACGGCAACGACCACAATGACAAAGATAGAAACTTTCAAAGTTTCCCTCTATTTCGAAACGTATTTCACCGCAAAGGCACGAACCAACTTTTTTAGTATTCAATGACCGATCTCCAATTTAAGAAACGATGGAACAATCAGGTCAAGTCTGACCCCAAACATCCCCCCCAAACATCCCCCCCAAACATCCCCCCCAAATATCCCAGGCATCATACCAGTAGGCAGGTTGGACTCAATCGCGTTCATCCAAATACGTATCAAGGTGTCAGTAACGCCCTCAGTTGGTTGACAACCTCGGGTGCATCCCAGTGAATCGCCCCGTTCACGCCGTAAGCGATTTGTCCATTCGGGCCAATCACGAAGGTGGAGGGAAATACCAGCACGTTCCACTTGGCTGACTCCGTGCCATCCTCGTCCAGCAGGACCGGAAAATCGACCTTCACCTGCCCCATGAATTTCTGTACCTGCTCGGCACCCTCAGCGTAGTTTACAGATATCAGTTCGAATGACTCGCCGGCCATCTGTTCCCGCAGGTTATTCAGCGAGGGTATCTCCTCCACGCAGGGACCGCACCAGGTGGCCCAGAAATTGACCAAGGTAACCTTGCCGCGATAGTCGTCCCTGGAGAGGTGCTGCCCTTTAGCGTCAACCAGGTCAATGGGCGGCGGAGCCGGGTTGCCACGAAAGGCTGTCAACTCGGAATCAAGGCCGCTGGACAATGCGGCAACCTTGTCCGCCAGGGGCAGGGCATGTCCTGGCGTTGGTGTTTTATCAAGCAGGTCCAGGCCTCGGACAATCTGTGCCGGGACCCTCTTCAGCGCGTTCAGCGTGGCAGGTGATTCATCGTCATCGTAGAAAAGGCCAGTGACTCCGGGCATCACCTGCACATACACCGTGGCGCCCCCTTTCTCCAGACGCGACAGCAGCTTGCCCAGTTGCCAGCGGTTTCCCCCCTTCTCTGCCTGGTAGAGAATTATCGGCACATTGGTGGCATCCACAATGGGCTCATAAACCGGCTCCAGGCCCAATGCCGGCACCGTGGCATAGAGTTCGGGTGAGAACAGCATGGCGCCCGACAGATAGGTGGTGGCCTCACCGCTGTTCTGCTGCGCCTGCTGCCAGTGCTGAATTCCGCGCAGGGTCGGAATGGCCGAATAGCCGCGGCCGATCACGGTGATCGTCTTACCGGTTCTTGCATGCGCCGCCGCTATCAAGCCTGACACATACTTGCCATCGATGGTCCGCATGGTCTGTGGCCCCTTGATGAGGAACAGGCTCTCCGCCAGATCCACCAGCCAGACCTCCACACCCAGCCCGGAGAGCTTCACCGCCGTTTCCAGCATGCGTGTCGGCTCACCCAGCCCCGGCATCAGCCAGATGGCCAGATGGGTGCCTTCGGCGGGATAGCGAACAATGGTAAGTTCCTGATCCGCCACCGGAACGAGCAGCTCGCCAGGTGGATCCTGTGCGAATACGCAGAAGGAAACAAGCAAGGCGAACATGAGGGTAATTAACTGCATTGGGTGCCACCGGGTTAAATGACGTGGGCCGATTATAGACAGTTGTACCCGACCCAAACCATTACCATTTACCCGAACCGGTTCAACAGTGGAGTTTGAAAGTTTGGATGGAAGTTTTAGGTCGTATGGAAAGCCACCGATGGAGCTATGTGTGCGACATTTAGTTTTTCATCTGACGCCAGATATCTTGGGTGGCATTGGTCTTTCGGCCATGTTGCTGGTGCGTTTTATTATGGTTTAACCTTTTATTTCATCAGGTTAAGGCATGTTGGCCTGCAATCCTGGAGCCAAACCGGTATACTGTTCCGTCAACTTTGTTCACGGTGCTCCCCCCATGCAAGCGGCTCCCAATCTCTTCTCTTATCGCCAGTACTGGGCCAAGCGGTTCGGTACCGCACCGGTGCTGCCCATGTCCCGTGCGGAGATGGATGCGCTCGGCTGGGACAGTTGTGACGTGATCCTGGTGACCGGGGATGCCTATGTGGATCACCCCAGTTTCGGCATGGCGCTGATCGGCAGGCTGCTCGAGGCGCAGGGTTTCCGGGTGGGGATTATCGCCCAGCCGGACTGGCGCTCGGTGGCCGATTTTCAGCGTCTCGGCAAGCCCAACCTGTTTTTCGGCATCACCGCCGGCAACATGGACTCCATGGTCAACCGCTATACCGCCGACCGCAAGATCCGCTCCAACGATGCCTATACGCCGGACGGGGAGGGGGGCAAGCGGCCGGACCGCTCGGTGGTGGTCTACGCCCAGCGCGCCCGGGAGGCGTTCAAGGGGGTGCCGATCATCATTGGCGGCATCGAGGCGAGCCTGCGCCGTATCGCCCATTACGATTACTGGTCGGACAAGGTTCGCCGCTCCATTCTGCCGGACTCCAAGGCCGATCTGCTGATGTTCGGTAATGCCGAGCGGGCGATTGTAGAGGTGGCGCACCGGCTGGCCCAGGGCGAGGCGATCGGTGACATTACCGATGTGCGCGGTACCGGCTTTATGCGCCAGGACATCCCCGATGGCTGGCTGGAGATTGATTCCAGCAGCGTGGATGAGCCCGGACAGATCGATCCCAAGCCTTCGCCCTATGCCGAGGCGCCGGCCTGCGAGACGCCTCCGGCAGAGAGCAAGGTGGTCAGCTTTCATCAGCGGCCGAAAAAGTCGGATCGTGCCCACGCGGTGGTGCGCGTCCCCTCCTATGATCAAGTGGTGGCGGACCCGGTGCTCTACGCCCACGCCTCGCGGGTGTTTCATCTGGAGACCAATCCCGGCAACGCCCGGGCGCTGGTGCAGCAGCATGGCAAGCGTGATGTCTGGCTCAATCCGCCGCCGATCCCGCTGGAGACCGACGAGTTCGACCGGCTCTATGAGTTCCCCTACACCCGCAGGCCCCATCCGGCCTATGGCGAGGCGAGCAATCCCGCCTGGGAGATGATCCGCTTCTCAATCCCCATTATGCGTGGCTGCTTCGGCGGTTGTACCTTCTGCTCCATTACCGAGCACGAGGGGCGCATTATTCAGAACCGCTCCCATGAGTCGGTGATTCACGAAATCGAGACCATCCGCGACACGGTGCCGGGTTTCACCGGCACCATCTCTGACCTGGGTGGACCCACCTCCAACATGTACCGCATGCGCTGCGAGAGCGAGCAGATCGAATCCGCCTGCCGCCGTCTCTCCTGTGTGTTTCCCGATGTCTGCAAGCACATGCAGATCGATCACAGTTCGCTTACCCAGCTTTACCGCAAGGCGCGTGAGGTGAAAGGGGTGAAGCGGGTGCTGATCGCCTCGGGCCTGCGTTACGACCTGGCGGTGCGCGATCCGGAGTACATCAAGGAGCTGGTGACCCACCATGTGGGGGGCTATCTGAAGATCGCCCCGGAGCACACCGAAGAGGGGCCGCTGGATAAGATGATGAAGCCGGGCATCGGCACCTATGACCGCTTCAAGAAACTGTTCGAGAAGTATTCCCGGGAGGCGGGCAAGGAGCAGTACCTGATCCCTTATTTCATTGCCGCCCATCCCGGCACCTCGGACCAGGACATGCTCAACCTGGCGCTGTGGCTGAAGCGGAACGACTTCCGCCTGGACCAGGTGCAGGCGTTCCTGCCAACGCCGCTGGCCATCGCCTCGGCCATGTACCACACCGAGCGCAATCCACTGAAGAAAGTGAAGCGCAACTCAGAACAGGTATCAACGCCCAAGGGCGGGCGTCAGCGACGTATCCACAAGGCGTTCCTGCGCTACCACGACGCGGAGAACTGGCCGCTGCTGCGCGAGGCGCTGAAGCAGATGGGCCGGGCCGATCTGATCGGCAACGGCAAGCGCCACCTGGTGCCTTCATGGCAGCCGGAGGGGACGGGGCGGTCAAAAACGCGTCGCAGTGGCCCGGCCAAGCGTATCACGCGTGGTGCCAGGTCGCCGGTGATCGGGTCCGCGGCCGGTAAGAAAGCGGGCACCAGAAAGCGGCGTTAGCGCTGCTGGGTTTGAAAAACACCCTCACCCCAGCCCTCTCCCTCGGAGGGAGAGGGAACCCGGTGGGCACGCTCTTTGCGCCCACGCGGACAACGCCGTGAAAACCGCCAGGCACCAATCCCGCAGACCATGAGCATGTCCGGTCTTCGGTGCACTCCCAGCGGATGGTGTGGATTCATTTAACGTACTTACCCTACAGGCTGTGACGCGGATGGAATTCAGAGTGCCGGGGTATAGCGAAACAGAAAATAGTTGAACTGCTGGTCGGCGCCAGCGGGTGTTTTGTGGGTCTCCTGTCGGGTCTGTTGCAGTTCAAAGGCATGCCCCAGCTCCATGGAAATCTTCCGGCTGTCATATTGAACGATATCCAGATTACTGCACTTTTTCGGTCCCTCGGGGGCGAAGGCGGCGATGATCAGGTGGCCGCCGGGCAGCAGGGTCTTTTTCACGTTGGCGATGTAGGCGTGGCGGTCATTGGCCTGGATGAGGAAGTGGAACACCGCCCGGTCATGCCAGAGGTGCACCTGGTGCGCCAGTTGGAAGTCGGTAGCATCCGCCTCCAGCCAGTCGACCCGGTTGGCCGCCTCACCAAGTCGTGAACGGGCCACCTCCAGCGCCGCCCGGGCAATATCCAGCACCGTGATGGATTGGTAACCGGCCTCGATCAGATGATCGACCAGCTTTGATGCGCCGCCACCTACATCCACAATGGAGTCTTCGGGGGTGAGGTTGCACTGCTCAATCAGCTCCAGTGACAGGGCCGGGGTTGGTTGAAACCAGCTCACTTCATCTGAAGGGCGGGTCTGATAAATATGTTCCCAGTGTGTTTTGCGGTCGGTAGTGGTCATGATGGTCTCTTCCTGTTTGCTACAGGATACCGCCAGTGTGGGGTTAATTCACCGGTCGAATCGTTTATGCGGCCGAATTTTTCGGATTATGCGGTGCTAATCAGGTCTATGGATAAATCTGCCATATCCCGTCGTGTTTTGTCGGATTACGTTGCGCTAATCCGACCTACAGCTGATTTATACAGGGTTCCGTCGGATTATGCTGCGCTAGTCCGATCTGTGGGGCTGAATGCATCGCAGGTCGGGTTAGCCGAAGGCGTAACCCGACAGGAATCGGCGGTTTTCGCTGTGGCCGCTATTTAACCGTCGTTTGAATCCGATCCCTCGAATGAATAGGGGAAGGCGCTACGGGCATTCTCATCGATACTGATTCGCCGGGAGAGGGGCGGAAAGGCGCGTTGCGGGCAGTCCCTCCGCTCACATACCCGGCAGCTTACGCCGATCGGTTCCACGGCATCCTGGTCCTCCAGGTTGAGACCGGTGGAGTAGATCAGTTTATGGGCATGTTTGATCTCGCAACCCAGACCGATGGCGAACTTGCGCTGCGGCTGCAGGTAGCTGGTGCCGCTCTCGTGCACGGTACGCGCCAGGCAGAGATAGGTTTTTCCGTCCGGCATTCTCGCCAACTGGCGCAGGATAGTGCCGGGAGAGGAGAACGCCTCGTGCACATTCCACAGCGGGCAGACCCCGCCCAGGCGGGCGAAATGGAAACTGGTGGCGCTCTGCCGCTTGGAGATATTGCCGGCCATGTCCACCCGTACAAAGTAGAAGGGGACCCCCTTGTCGCCCGATCGCTGCATGGTGCTCAGGCGATGACACACCTGCTCGAAACTGGTGCCATAGAGTCCGCTCAGGCAGCCGATGTCGTAGCGCAGTCTTTTCGCATTGTTGAGGAACTGGCTGTAGGGCATCAGCAGGGCGCCGGCGAAATAGTTGGCCAGGCCCACCCGGCAGATCGCCTGCGCCTGGCTGCTGACCAGCTCGGCGTCTTCCAGCTCCTGGTCGATCAGGTCATGAAACAGCAGCAGGGCGATCTGATGGGCGATATGAAAGGCGCGCCGGGCCGGTGAAGAGGGTTTTGTCAGGTAAAGAATTTTGTTGCTGGCATCAAACTGTTTCTGCAGTGAGCGCTTCTCTTCAAAACTGTTCAGCCGCACCGCGATGCCATATTCCTGCCGGACGAAATCGGTCAGGTTCTGTTCCAGGTCGTCGATATTGAACTGCTGTTGTTCAAACAGGGATTCGGCGGCGTGGTCCAGTGACTCGATGTGGTTGTTGCGCCGGTAGAAAAAATCCCGCACCTCTTCATAGGGAAACTGGGCGCCATGCAGTGCCTTGATGCGCTCTTCACCGGCAATCGATTCAGAGAGCGTCTGGTGATCCACCTGGAGGCGCTGATAGGCGCGAAACAGTTGCAGGAAACGGTCGGCCAGCCGGGGCGAGGTGGAGACTACCTCGCGCAGTTCGTGTGTCGCTATGTCGGTGCCCCGGAAAAGGGGGTCGCTGAGGGATTCCCGAAGCTGGTTGGCACGCCGGTCCTCATCTTCGGTCCAGTCGGTGAAGTCGATATTCAGGGCGAGTTCAAGCTTGGTCAGTATCCGCTTGTTGAGAGGTCTGGCATCGTTCTCGATCTGGTTCAGATAACTGGCCGAGATGGCCATCTTTTCTGCCAGGGCGGCCTGGGTCAGGCCCTTTTGATCCCGCAGTTTGCGGATACGGCTACCCAGATTGGTCAGTTTTGTCATTCGATTGAGACTCGTGGAATATGCTTATTTGCAAATATACTTGCATAAAAATATATAACAAACAGAATCTTATGATATAAATTTCGCATTAGCAATATAGCTTCGAAAAATTTGCATGGCAGTTTTTTTATGCGCAGGTTGGAATCTGAATCTCCGCACAAGGCTGGTATACTGGGCCGCTGTTACTTTTTTACGAATTTCAGGATCGAGGACGATCAACGATGCGTTATGTGAGTACCCGAGGCGGCATAGAGCCGGTTACCTTTTCCCAGGCCGTAATGATGGGCCTGGCCACCGATGGTGGTCTGCTGTTGCCGGAGTCCTTTCCGCAGATCGATGCCACGACCCTGCAGCGCTGGGCCGAATTGCCGTTCAAGGCACTGGCGGTTGAGGTGATGTATCCCTATGTCGGTGAGGATATCTCCCGGGTGGAACTGGAAAAGCTGGTCGAGGAGTCCTATGCCAGCTTTAGCCATCCCGAGGTGACGCCGGTCGTGGAGGTGGGGGATCTGCGCATACTGGAGCTGTTCCACGGCCCGACCGCCGCCTTCAAGGATGTGGCGCTACAGTTTCTGGGGAATCTGTTTGAGCTGCTGCTGGAGCGCAGCGGCGGCCGTCTGAATATCCTCGGCGCCACCTCCGGCGATACCGGTTCCGCCGCCATCTACGGGGTACGGGGTCAGGAGCGGATCGATATCTTTATCCTGCATCCAAAGGGGCGGGTATCGCCCATCCAGGAGCGCCAGATGACCACGGTGCTGGATGCCAATGTGCACAACATTGCCATCACCGGCACCTTTGATGACGGCCAGCGCATTGTAAAAGAGCTGTTCAACGATCTCGCTTTCAAGCAGGAGTACACGCTGGGCGCGGTCAACTCGATCAACTGGGCGCGCATTCTGGCCCAGGTGGTCTATTACTTCTATGCCTGGGGCCGGGTCAGCGGCGGAGATGTGGATCAGAAGGTCACCTTCTCGGTACCGACCGGTAACTTTGGCGATATTTTCGCCGGCTATGTGGCCATGCGCATGGGCCTGCCGGTAGAGCGCCTGATTCTGGCCACCAACCGCAATGACATCCTCAGCCGCTTCGTCAATAGCGGCGTCTATCAGACCGGCGAGGTGTATCCCACCATCAGTCCTTCGATGGATATCCAGATATCGTCCAACTTCGAGCGCTATCTCTACTACTTGATGGATCAGGACCCGGCCAAGGTGCGGGCATTGATGGATCAGATGGGCCGGGAGGGCAAGTTGGAGGTGCCGGCTGAGAAACGGGCCGAGGTAGCCGCACTGTTCCAGGCGGCGGCCGTGAGTGAAGAGGAGACCCGGGACCAGATTCGCGACACCTATGCCCAGACCGGCTACATCCTCGATCCCCATACCGCCGTGGGTGTGCATGCCGCCAAAGAGATCCCCGGGGCGATCTGCCTGGCGACGGCCCATCCGGCCAAGTTCGGTGCGGCGGTGAAAGAGGCGATCGGTGTGGAGTCTGAACCACCAGCCTCGCTGCAGGGACTGATGGAGAAAGAGACCCGCTGTGCCGTTCTGGAAGCAGATGCGGCGGTGATCCGGGATTTCATGAAGACTACCCTGGCCGGTTAGGGCGGGTTTTATTAAATATGTCGGATCAAATGGATCGGCCGCTCGTCCGGCCGGTCTTTTTTTGTCCAGGGATGGTCGGAAGGGCGCGCGTACGTTTCGCCTGCATGGGTGTAGGTGAGGGGCGTTAGCTGGGAGCGGCAAGCTTTGCCTATCCTACTCATTGCATCCGATTTTGTAGGGTGGAAAAGCGAAAGCGCATCCACCGTTTGCGAACAGCGACAATTTAAATAATAGCGAAACTGAACCATGGCAACAGAGTCCAGACAGATCAAGATCGTCGATACCACCCTGCGGGATGGCGAACAGACCCAGGGGGTCTCTTTCTCACCCGAGGAGAAGTTGAACATTGCCAAGGCATTGCTGGAACTGCTGAAGGTGGACCGCATCGAGGTGGCATCGGCACGCATCTCCGAGGGGGAGAAGGCGGCGGTCGCCGAGATCATTCGTTGGGCCGACAGTGTGGGACTGGCAGACCGGGTCGAGGTGCTGGGTTTTGTCGATTTCAAACGCAGTGTGGACTGGATTCGTGAGACCGGTGGCCGGGTCATCAACCTGTTGGCCAAGGGCAGCGAGAACCACTGCGTCAATCAGCTCAAGAAGACCCTCGTCCAGCATGTGGGAGATATCAAGAAGACCATCAATTACGCCCACAAGCAGGGCATGCAGGTTAATCTCTATCTGGAGGACTGGTCCAACGGCTACCGGGATAATCCGGAGTACGTCTACGAACTGATGAATCGTCTGCAGGGACTGGGTATCGAGCACTTCATGTTGCCGGATACCCTGGGTGTGCTGACTCCGGATGAGGTGTTCAACGATCTGACTGACATGATCCAGCGCTTCCCCGAATGTCAATTCGATTTTCATCCCCATAACGATTACGGCCTGGGCACCGCCAATGCCGTAATGGCGGTCAAGGCGGGTGTCTCGTCCATCCACTGTACCCTGAACTGTCTGGGCGAGCGGGCCGGTAACGCTTCGCTGGCAGAAGTGGCGGTTAACCTGAAAGATCAGATGGGCATGAAGCTGGGGATCAAGGAGTCCCACCTGGTACTGCTCAGCCAGATGGTGGAGAGCTTCTCGGGCAAGCGCGTCGCGGACAATGCACCGATTATCGGTGCCGATGTCTTTACCCAGACCAGTGGTATCCATGCCGATGGCGACAAGAAGGGCGGACTGTATCAGACCAAGCTGACGCCCGAGCGTTTTTCCCGCCGCCGCAGTTATGCCCTGGGCAAGATGAGTGGCAAGGCGTCACTGCAGAAAAACCTGGAGAAGATGGATATCTCCCTGTCACCGGAGAATCTGGAGAAGGTACTGAAGCGGGTAGTGGAACTGGGCGATGAGAAAAAGGCAATCACGTCGGATGATCTGCCATTCATCATCGCCGAGGTGCTGGAGAGCAAGGATTATCACCATATCGAACTGATCAACTGTTCCATCACCTCGGGGCTTGATCTGGAATCGACCGCCAGTATCCGGGTGCTGATTCAGGGCGAGGAGATTCGTATGGCCGGGATCGGGAATGGCGGGTTCGATGCCTTCATGAATGCCATTGGCAAGGTGCTGAAAAAATATGATGTCGTGCTGCCGAAACTGGTGGATTTCGAGGTGCGCATCCCGCGTGGCGGCAAGACCAATGCGCTGACCGAGGCAACTATTGCATGGGAAATAGCTGGCCGAAGCTATAACACCCGGGGTATTCACTACAACCAGGTGTTTGCCGCCATCAACGCCACCATGCGCATGCTCAATATCCTGCTGCATCGGTTGGAAAAGGCTGGTTAGTATAAGCTGGTCGTTCTGAGATTCGGATGAATAGCGAAAGTTGTATGTTGTTAGCGTAGTTTTTCTACCAGTGAGGCAGTCATGAAAGAGTCAGTTCAAGAGTATTACGGCAAGATCCTGCAGCACAGCAACGATCTGCAGACCAACGCCTGCTGTACCGGTAGCGCGGATACGCCGGATTTTCTAAAGACAGCGATGGCCAATATCCATGATGAGGTGGCGGGCCGCTATTACGGTTGTGGACTGGTGCGTCCGCAACTGCTGGAGGGTATGCGCATACTCGATCTCGGCAGTGGCTCGGGCCGCGACTGCTATTTGCTGGCCCAACTGGTGGGTGAGAAGGGCTATGTACTCGGGGTCGACATGACCGACGAACAGCTCGCCGTGGCCAACCGGCATGTCGAATGGCATCGGCAGCGTTTCGGTTTTGCCCGCTCCAATGTGGAGTTTCGCAAGGGTTATATCGAACAGCTGGATGAGCTGGAACTGGAAGAGAACAGTTTCGATATCATTGTCTCCAACTGCGTAATCAATCTATCACCCGACAAGGAAGCCGTGTTGCGGGAGGCGTATCGTCTGCTCAAACCGGGTGGTGAGCTCTACTTTTCCGATGTCTACTCGGACCGTCGGGTGCCGGCGGAACTGCTTAACGATCAGGTGCTGTATGGCGAGTGCCTGAGTGGCGCGCTCTACTGGAATGATTTTCAGAATCTGGCTAAAAAGGCGGGCTTTCTCGACCCCCGGCTGGTGGAGGATCATCCCATCGCTATCGGCAATGACGAAATCCACCGCAAAATCGGCCATATCGGATTTTTCTCCGCCACCTACAGGTTGTTCAAGCTGGATGGGCTGGAGAGTCACAGCGAGGACTATGGTCAGGCGGTCATTTATCGGGGCGGTATTGCCAATAGTGAGCATCGCTTCGAGCTGGACAAGCATCACCTGATGGAGCGAGGGAAGATAATTCCCGTTTGTGGCAACACCTATCGAATGCTGCGGGAGACCCGGTTCACGGACTACTTCGAGTTTTTCGGCAATCGGGAGATCCACTACGGCATTTTCGACGGGTGTGGTACCAGCCTGCCGTTTGCGACGGAATCGACGGTTGATAATGATCAGGGTGCCGGCTGCTGCTGACGGAAACGCCCTGGCCTGGTGTGTCAATTGCCGGTCGGATTTAAAGATTTCGCTTTTGTTGTCGCTAACCCTGGATAGGCCGTGATCTGTTGGGAGATTGCTTGATGGATAAAATGCGAAAACTCTTTGAGTCTGTGGATGCCTGCGCCGACAGACTGGATCAATTAAATAATCGATTTGCGCATCTGGCAACTGAATCAACCCACGAAAGTGTCGAGACCTGGAGGAGGGTCAAGGATCGTATCCTGTTCGATTATGGTGATGAGAAGAAGGTGCATGAGAGTGGGCCCGATATCAAGGCCATAGCCATTGAGCTGCTGGAGAAGCAGGGCCACAGTCTGGAAGATGTACTCGATACTCTGAAGGCGGATCATGGGGTGGAAATTGACATCGCCGGTCTGGCCCAGGTCATCGGCCGCACGGTATACATCTCTGCCTTGAGAAAGGATGCGGCGGACCTGCTGAATAATGCGATCTCATTTTCCCAGATCGCCAGCCTCTGGAATGATCTGGACCGTCCCGCCTTCGGTGGCGAGAACTGGACCGCCCGCAATGTCTCCATACTGGTTGAATAGATAAGAACACCGTATCCCGGTGGCGATTACCAGGTCAGAGTCTGGAAGTGGGATCAGCTTATCGCTCTGGATGTGGGCTGCCGTTATAATCCTCGAGTTGCTTTTTAATTCTTTTTTGGTTGCCGCATGAGCTCCAGTGACAGTCCCAGATTCGATATGAAGGCCTTCGCGAATACACTCGTGGAGGATATCGAAAATAACCGTATTAAACTGCCCACCTTGCCGGCAATCTCCCTTGAAGCACTGCTGGTGGTGAACGATGCCGGCAGTTCCATGGCCGATGTGGCGCGGATTGTCAGTAAGGATACTTCCATGGCTGCCCGTCTGGTCAGATACGCCAACAGCCCGCTCTACCGGGGTGTGAATACGGTCAGTTCCGTCAAGGCGGCCATCACCCGGATCGGCTTCGATGCAGTAAAGAACGCCATCCTCAGTCTGGCGATGCGGGATGTCTTCACCACCGCCTTCAAACCGATCCAGGCGCGTATGGAAGCACTGTGGAAGCACAGCGTGGATGTGGCCGCCAAGGCGACCGTTCTGGCGTCTCATTTTCCCCATCTCAACAAGGATGAGGCCATGCTGGCCGGTTTGATTCATGACGTCGGGGCAATTCCCGTGCTGATCAAGGCGGCCGAGTATCCGGTGCTGCTGGAGAAGGAGGAGAATCTCGACAAGGTGATCGACAAGCTGCACATGCCGATCGGCAAATTCTTGCTCTCACGGTGGAATTTTGATCCCGGGCTGGTGGATGTGGCTGCCAATCATGACAAACTGGACCGCGTACCCAAAGGGAATATGGTGGACTATGTGGATATCATCCAGGTGGCCAATATCCTGAGTCACAAGGGGAACGAGAGCCGCTGGACGGAGGTGGATATCAACGACAACCTCGCCTGTATACGGGTGGGCCTGGATCTGATCTCGCACCTGGAAAACCGCACTGAAGAAGATGATTCCGAATCTGAATTGAGCAGCATGCTCAATTGAACGCAATGGGCGGCTGGTTGGAAAAAACGAAGAGGTAGGATGGGCAAGGCTTGCCACTCCAGCTAATGCCCCTCACCTACATCCAAGTAGGCGAAGCGCAACGTGCCCATAAAGAGCGGATTGACGGTTTACAGGCTGACCGTCTCCAGTTATCCCATGCCGGTTCGATTCCCGGTATCGTGGCTGAATAAAAAAAGGCCCGAAGCCTTGTGGCTTCGGGCCTTTCTGTATTTGGAGCGGGAAACGAGATTCGAACTCGCGACCCCAACCTTGGCAAGGTTGTGCTCTACCAGCTGAGCTATTCCCGCATCAATCGAAGGCCGGTATTCTATTGATTATGGTTGTCATGTCAAGCGCTAACTGCTGATTTTGGTGAATCCAGCCGGGCGCTGATCAGTGCTGTTACAGGCCTATCCAGTCAAGCAGCGCCGGATGGCTCTCCAGTAACAGCTTGGTGCTGATCAGGATGCAGACCAGCACGATCATGGGGCGGATCAGGCGCACGCCACGTTTTACTACCAGCCGGGCGCCAAACCGGGCACCGATCATCTGCCCAAGGCCCATGGTGAGGCCGATGCTCCATACCACGTGACCGCTGATGATGAAAAAGCTGAGTGAAGCGAGGTTACTGGTCAGATTCAATATCTTGGTGTGGGCGGTGGCCCGGGTCAGCCCAAAACCGAGCAGTCCGACAAAACCGATGGCAAAGAACGAACCGGCACCCGGTCCGAAGAAACCATCATAAAAGCCGACACCAAAGCCGATGGTTAAGGAGAACAACAAGGGGGATGCCCTGGGGGTGCGATGTTCGTCGCTGATTGTGGGGGAGAGCAGAAAATAGAGCGCGATAGCGATCAGCAGCAACGGGATGACGCTGGCCAGAAACTGGGTGCTGATACGCTGCACGATCAGGGTGCCCATTGCCGCACCGACGAAGGTGCAGGCAATCATGAATTTCAACTCGCTCAACCTGATCAGATTGTTGCGGATAAAATAGAGCGAAGAGGAGAAGGTGCCGAAGGAGCCCTGCAATTTGTTGGTGGCCAGCGCCTGGGTGGGTGGCATTCCGGTTGCCAGCAGTGCCGGCAGGGCGATCAGACCGCCACCGCCGGCAATGGCATCCACCATGCCGGCCAGCATGCCGGTAAAAAACAACAGTGCCAGAATTTCCGCTGACAGTTCAATTGCGGACATGATGGCTGGCGAATATTGGTGTGTCGGGCATGGTTGGCACCTGTAGTACAAAGCAGCATGTTAGCCGAGATCACCCTGTCGGCATACAATAGCTGCAAAACATGTACAACCTTCATGATTGACAGGCCGACGCCACAGAGGATGCGCCTTTTATGAAAATCAAGATCTACACCACCGGTGGCACTATCGACAAGATCTACTTCGATCAGAAGAGCGAATTCCAGGTGGGCGAGCCGCAGATTCTGGAGCTCTTGCGGGAAGCCAACATCACTTTTGATTTTGAGGTTGAATCACTAATGCGCAAGGACAGCCTGGATATGAGTGACGCGGACCGGGCACTGATTGCTGAGCGTATCCGCAAGGATCTGAATGAGCGCATTCTGTTGACCCATGGCACCGACACCATGGTGGAGACGGCAAAGGCGTTGGTGGGCATCCCGGGAAAGACCATTGTCCTGGTCGGCTCCATGCAGCCGGCCCGTCTGCGTTATAGCGATGCCATTTTCAATATCGGTTACGCCGTCGCCACGGTGCAGATGATGCCGCCTGGGATCTATGTGGCGATGAACGGCCAGGTGTTCGATCCGTTGCATGCGCGCAAAAACGTGGCTGGTCACCGTTTCGAGGCTATCTGAGACGGTTCGGCTCTGTAGGGTGCCCATGCTGTCATCTCCCGTTGCTATATCCTGTAGGAGGCCCGCCCCCGGGCCGATTTCGCGGCGAGGCGCCGCTCCTACAGGTTGATTTTTGCAACGCTCGGTTTAATGCGGTTCGGTGCCGATCAGCGTCTCCCGGATCAGCAGATCCACTACAGCCCGCAACGCCGCTTCGTGTTCCATACCCCCGGCCAGTGCCTGTTCATAGACCTTGACCTGGCGATGCGCGCTGGTGCCTTCCCGAACAATGGTGCGCATGTGGCCGAGTTCCCGCTCACAGCCAAAGAATTCAGCATCTTCCTGCAGTAACTCCAGAATCTCTTCAATCAGATCTTCGAAGCGGGTGATCTGTCCCTGACCAAAATCCAGCAGCCCCTCATCGATACCGTAGCGGTGGGCGCGCCAGCGGTTCTCATTAATCAAGAACAGGGTGTAGCGCCGCCAGCGCTGATTGCCGCGGCGCAGTCGGTAAAGCATACGCAGCCAGCAGCGGTAGAAAGCGGCCACGCAGAGAGCGTCATCCAGTCGGGTGCAAACATCGGATATGCGCATCTCCAGGGTGGGATAACGGCTGCTGGGCCGTATGTCCCACCAAATCTTGGTGGCATCCTCGATAACGCCGGCCTTCACCAGCACATCAATATGCCGTTGGTACTCGCCATAGCTGTCGAAATACTCCGGCAGACCGGTCCTGGGCATGCCGTCCCAGAGTGAAATCCGGTAAGACTTCAGGCCGGTATTGCGGCCGCGCCAGAAGGGGGAAGAGGTGGTGAGCGCCAGGATATGGGGCAGGATATAGGTTGTCTGGGCCATCAGGTCGGTGCGGAGGTCGTCATCCTCAATGCCGACATGGATGTGCATGCCACTGATCACCAGTTGCCGCACCACCTCCTGCAGGTCATTGGCCAACTGGTCATAGCGCGCCTTGTGGGTGTGTTCCAGTTGGCTTGGCTTGCCGAAGGGATGGGTGGACACGGCGACTACTGCCAGATTGTGCCGCTCGGCCACGCTGGCCACGGTACGGCGCAGATAGGCGAGATCATCACGCGCCTCGCCCAGGGTATGGCAGACCCGGGTGCCCACTTCAATCTGACACTGCAGAAATTCCGGTGAAACCTGCCCTTCCAGCAGGGCTTCGCACTCTGCCAGCATGGTTTTCGGGGCCTGGCTGATCAGATTCCGGGAATCCTTGTCGACCAGCATGTACTCCTCTTCGATACCGATGGTAAATGACGGTTCCTTCATTTGCTCTCCAGATCGCCCGATTATTATTGTCGTTGACTACTCAGGGAACAGTCACCTGAGTCAGAACCCGTTGCAAATGAGTATGGATGATATCGGCCCATTCGACGACGCCGTCGTCGTGGCCGATCAGGTCCTGACGGATCTCCAGCAACAGGTGGGGATAA
Organism: Sedimenticola selenatireducens DSM 17993; assembly: GCF_000428045.1. Lineage (GTDB taxonomy): Bacteria > Pseudomonadota > Gammaproteobacteria > Chromatiales > Chromatiaceae > Sedimenticola > Sedimenticola selenatireducens. The sequence goes on from NZ_ATZE01000007.1 coordinate 155,679, forward strand.
CCGTTTTTTTCACCGTGAACATCCATCGTATAGCCCACCGGGTTACGCGCATGGTACGGCTCATTGTCCCCCACACGGAACCGCCTGGCGGATCGCAGACTCTCCAGCAATGGGGTGGAGAGGCGCTGATCCCGGTCCCACAGCACACCGATATGCCAGGGGCGCTGAAAGCCCCGGAATATCGGGGTAAAACTGTGAATGGAACAGAGTACCGGTGTCTGGCCGCGGCTGATGATTCGGCCCAGGATGCGTTCGATCCGGTTGTGATAGGGCCAGAACAGCGCCTCTTCCCGCTGCCCAATCTGTTCGGGTGTCAGGGCGTGGTTGCCGGGGATCTCGATATTGTCGCTCACTTCCGGTATGGAAGAGCCATCCCCCGGGTGGCGGTTGAGGTCGATCACCAGGCGGGAGTAGTTGGCCAGCAGGGCGGTGGCATTGAACCGGCTGGACAACAGACGGGTCAGCTTTTCACAACCGATGTCATAGGCGACGTGCATGCCGAATACATTCAGATCCAGGCCGAGATGGGCCAGTTTTTGTGGCACCCGGTTGCTGGCGTGGTCGCAGAGCAACAGCAGCGGTGACGGGCTCTCGCTGTTCAGTTCCTCCCAGGCCGGTGGCTCTCCCGGTGTGAGAAGGTCCTGGCTGATCGGCGTATGTGCGGCGTCTGGGCGATCCAAGAATGTTGTCCTGTGCGCTATGGCATAAGGCTCTGACAGTTAACTGGAAGTATATCCGATGGTGGATAGTGCGACCATCCAGGCCGTCAAAGGTGTACCCATGTGGGTTGTTGCTGCGCCAATCCCACAGGTCTGACCGCTTGATTTCAAGCAAACCGCTCCTCCGCCAGTTGGTCCGCCAACTCATCAGTCGGTATATGCTGCTGTTCGGCGCGGTTGAAAATCTCCGACAGGGTATCGCCGATGGCGTCCACCTGCTGCACGATCTGCTGCTGATCCATTGCTATGCGTTCATAACAGACATCGATCACGCCACCGGCATTGATCACATAGTCGGGCGCGTAGAGAATGCCCTTTTTCATCAGTGCCGTGCCGTGACGTTTTTCCGCCAACTGATTATTAGCGGCCCCGGCCACGATGCTGGCTCGCAGACGCGGGATGGTTTCATCATTCAGGATGGCACCCAGGGCGCAGGGGGCGAACACATCCACCTCCTGGTCATAGATCTCCTCGTTGGCGACGGCCACGGCGCCCAGTTCAGTGACCATCTGTTGCACCGCGTCGCGATTGATGTCGGAAACCCAGATGCGGGCGCCGGCATCACACAGGAACCTGGCCAGGTGATGACCCACGTTGCCGACACCCTGTATGGCCACCCGCACACCCTCCAGGCTCTCCCGGCCCAGCCTGTGCCGCACCGCCGCCTGGATACCGACAAAGGTGCCGCGTGCGGTCATGGGGGAGGGGTCGCCACTGCGACAGTTGCCTTCCGCGTCGCACTTTTCGGCAATGCCCGACACATGCCGGGTCAGCTCTCCCATCAGCAACATATCGGCAACACCGGTGCCGGAGTCTTCGGCCACAATATAGCGACCGCCCAGACGCTCCACCGCCTGTCCCATGGCGCGGATCAATTCTGGCGTCTTCTCACTGCGCGGGTCGCCGATAATGACCGACTTGCCACCCCCGAGGGGCAGATTAGCAACGGCTGATTTGTAGGTCATGCCCCGGGAGAGGCGCAGCACATCATTCAGCGCATCCGCTTCGCTGGCATAGGGATACATCCGGCAGCCGCCCAGGGCCGGTCCCCGGTGGGTGTTGTGTATGGCGATGATGGCCTTCAGTCCTGACGCCTTGTCATGGCAGAAGACCACCTGTTCATGATGGTCGAATTCATGATGAGTAAACAGTTTCATGGTTATTATCCTGCTCTATTCATGGTTGTGGTCATGCCGCCCGGGTCTTGTCGACGGACGGTTGGTGGAACTGGGCAAGCAGCGCCTGCTGTCTGAGGGCCGCCTGCTCGGCCGCCGCCTGTTTGATGTAACCGAAACCACGAATCTCTTCCGGCAGGCGGGCCAGGGTGATGGCGGTCTCCAGATTGTCGCCTGTCAGGTGGGTGAGCAGTGTCTCAAGAGTGGATTCATAGTCACGGATCAGCCTCCGTTCCAGTTGCCGGTCGGGGTTGTTTCTGAACGGATCCAATCGACTGCCGCGCAGCCTTTTGAAACGGCTCAACAGACCCATTATTTTCAACATCCAGGGACCAAAACGGCGTTTGCCGTGTCTGCCGGTCTCCGCATCCGCCTTCGACAGGACGGGTGGGTCGAAATGAAACTCCAGGTGGAAGTCGCCTTCGAACTGGTTGGTGATCTGCTCCCGAAAGTTCGGGTCGTTGTAGAGTCTGGCTACCTCGTATTCGTCCTTGTAGGCCAGCAGACGGGCATAGTTTTCCGCCACGGCCTCGGCCAGACCATTGAGATGCAATGCCCGCTCACGCTCCCTGACCCGTTCCACCAGGTAGCGATAGCGGGCGGCGTAGGCGGCGTCTTGGTAATCGGTCAGGTGTTGGCTGCGATGGGCAATCAGCTCATCCAGTGTCTTGGGCGGCTCAAGCGCCGGTTTGTCGGGCGCGGCCAGTTGCTGTACCGCTTCCAGATCGACGGCGGCGCGCCGTCCCCAGAGCAGGGCGCGCAGATTGTCCTCGACCGACACGCCATTCAACTCGATGGCCTTTTTCAGTGCCTCCAGCGACAGCGGCAGATAGCCCTTCTGCCAGGCGAAACCGACCATGAACAGATTGGCGCCGATGGCATCCCCCAGCAACGATTCCGCCAACCGGCTGGCATCGATGAACTGGGCGTTTCGGGTAGTCTTCGCAAGTTGCGATTCCAGCGCCTGGGCCGGGAAGGTGAGATCCTTCTGCTTAATGAATCCGGAGGTCATGGTCTGGTGGCTGTTGATCACCGCGTCGGTGCGCTCCGGGTTCAGTTTGGCCATCGCCTCGAAGCCGGTGGCCACCGCCAGATCACAGGCCAGCAGGGTGTCCGCCTGGCCGGCGGCAATTCGCATGGCGTGGATATCCTCGGGTTTTTTGGCAATACGTATGTGACTCACCACGGCGCCATATTTTTGCGCCAGGCCGGTCATATCCAGTACCGTTACGCCACGCCCGTCGATATGGGCCGCCATGCCCAGCAGGGCGCCGATGGTCACCACGCCGGTGCCGCCGATACCGGTCAGCAGGATACTGTGCGGGCGTTCCAGTTCGGGCAGCACCGGCAGGGGAAGGTCGGGCCACGCCAGACCGTCCGGCTGGTTGGCGGCGCGCTTCAGTTGACCGCCGTGCACGGTGACAAAACTGGGACAATAGCCCTCCACGCAACGCATATCCTTGTTGCAGGAGGATTGGTCGATGGCCCGTTTGCGGCCAAACTCGGTCTCTACCGGGATTACCGAGAGGCAGTTGGACCGGGTGCTGCAGTCGCCGCAGTTTTCGCACACGGCGGTATTGATGAAGGGTCGCACCTTGGGATCTTCCAGGGTGCCCCGTTTACGCCGCCGTCGCTTCTCGGCGGCACAAGTCTGTTCATAGATCAGCACCGAGACACCCGGGGTGTTGCGCAGCTCGCGCTGGATCTTTTCCAGATCGTCCCGGTGATTGAAAGTGGTGTCGGGTGCGAACTGGCTGCGCTGCTTGAATTTGTCCGGATGGTCGCTGACCAGGGCGATGCGTTTGACCCCTTCCGCCGCCAGTTGCTGGCTCAGTTGCTGGACACTGAACGGTCCGTCCACCGGCTGGCCACCGGTCATGGCCACGGCATCGTTATAGAGGATCTTGTAAGTGATGTTGACATTCGCGGCTAGTGCGGCACGAATGGCGAGTACCCCCGAGTGGAAGTAGGTGCCTTCACCCAGATTGGCAAAGATATGTTGGGTGTCGCTGAACGGGGCCTGGCCGATCCAGGGCACACCCTCGCCACCCATCTGAGTAAAGGTGTCGGTGCCGCGGTCCATCCAGGTGGCCATGTAGTGGCAACCGATGCCGCCGGTGGCCCGGCTCCCCTCGGGCAGTTGGGTGGATGTGTTGTGGGGGCAGCCGGAGCAAAAATGGGGTACTCGGTCCAGTGTCACCCGGGGCAGTGCCAGCTCGGCCTCTTTCTTCTGCAGGAAATGCAGCCGCTTCTCGATCACTTCACTCTGGTGGAAACGCTCAATCCGGGCCGCGATCACCCGGGCAATGCGGGCCGGGGTCAGCTCACCCGCCGAAGGCAACAGCCACTGGTTGGCGGTGTCGAACTTTCCCACCACTTTCGGTCGCACTTCCTCCTTCCAGTTGTAAAGCTGCTCCTTGATCTGGTTTTCGATCAGGCCGCGCTTCTCTTCCACCACCAGGATTTCGTCCAGTCCCTCGGCAAACTGACGTACCCCTTCACGCTCCAGCGGCCAGCTCATGCCGATTTTGTAGAGGCGGATACCGATCTGTGCAGCCCGCTCAGGGGTGATGCCGAGGTCCTCCAGCGCCTGCATCACATCCAGGTAGGATTTGCCAGTGGTGGCAATGCCCAGCTTGGGTTCCGGGCTGTCGATGACAATCCGGTTCAGCTTGTTGACCCGGGCAAAGGCGAGGGCGGCATAGAGCCGATGCCGATGCTGCAGGCTCTCCTGGTCGAGCGGTGTATGGGGCCAGCGAATATTGAGTCCGCCCTCCGGCAGTACATAGTCATTCGGGATGGTGATCTTTACCCGCTCGGAATCGACCGAAACCGAGGCCGAGGTATCGACAGTCTCGGCAATGGTCTTGAGCGCCACCCAGCAGCCGGAGTAGCGCGACAGCGCCCAGCCGATCTGGCCGTAGTCCAGGATCTCCTGCACCCCGGCCGGGTTGAGGACCGGGATCATGGCGTCCATGAAGGCATATTCGGTCTGGTGTGGCAGGGTGGATGATTTGCTGTTGTGATCATCGCCGGCGATCACCAGCACGCCGCCGTGGGGCGAGGTGCCGGCGGCATTGGCGTGCTTGAACACGTCGCCGGAGCGATCGACGCCCGGTCCCTTGCCGTACCACATGCTGAACACGCCGTCGTAACGGGCACCCTGGAACAGGTTGACCTGTTGGCTGCCCCAGATGGCGGTGGCGGCCAGGTCTTCATTGAGCCCAGGCTGAAAGGTAATGCGGTGCTGGTCCAGGTACTTTTTGGCTTTCCAGAGCTCCTTGTCCAGACCGCCCAAGGGCGATCCGCGATAGCCCGAAATAAAACCGGCAGTGTTGAGACCGGCCTGCTGGTCACGCTTTTGCTGCAGCATCGGCAGGCGGGTCAGTGCCTGAACACCGGTGAGATAGACGCGACCGGAGTCTAGGGTGTACTTGTCATCAAGCTTGATATCAGCTAACGCCATGTGAGGATCTCCCAGGGCCTGATTCGGGCTGTTGGCCCGCATAGAGTCAGTAGCCGGCAATCAGCGACGACGCAACGGATTAACCGCAGCGAAGCTGTCGCGCGACGTGTGGAATCGATCTTTGGTAACGGCGGCTAACTGATCGGAGCGGATCGGCGGCGGGCGTCCGTCAGGTTGGGAGTGTTGTGCAGTTGCTTGGGTGGAGAAAACCACCGGGGGGTTGTGGCGTGAATCATTGTTCCATCCTCCAATGCGGGGTCGCCGCGTTTGGTTGGCGCCTGAACCGGTCGGCTCGGGCTGATTGAAAGCCCTTTTGGGGCTTCAGATCAGTGCTTTATAACGGCCTTTGTGAGGCGCGTTGGGCGCAGACAATAGGATAACTCAGTAAATCCGTCAAGTTTGTTCGCAGCCGTTACGATTTCGTTACAGATAATTATAGGCGAGTTTTTTTTGTTGGGAATGGCATGCCCGGCGGTTGTGGTCCACCGGGCGAGGTGGTTTGTGAGTCTAGGAGTTTGTCGGGCTTGACCGATCGTAGCGAGGGAAAGCCGATTTGAGACAGATTTTTTGATCTTTCGAGGCGAATAGTGGACCTATTCAACGAGGAAGATCGGGAAATATGGCCAAATCCGGCTTTTCCGCAGTAGATCAGTGTTAAGTCCGACAGGCTCCTAGCGTGCGGCGGCTTGCTGGATGAAGGCGCGGATGCGCGGGGCGATCTCTTCGCGGAAGCGGCGGCCGTTGAAAATACCGTAGTGTCCGACATTTGGCTGGGTCAGGTGTTCATGCAGTGGAGCGGCGGGGCAGAGTTTGTGGGCCGCCCGGGTCTGGCCTGGTCCGGTGATATCGTCCAGCTCCCCTTCGATGGTCATTAACGCGGTGGCGCTGATCAATTCCGGTTTAACCAACCGGCCTGTGCACTCCAGTATTCCCTTGGGCAGGTGATGCTCCAGGAAGACCTTCTGAATGGTCTCCAGGTAGAAGGGAGCGTCCAGATCCATGACAGCAAGATATTCGTCATAAAACGACTCATGCTGGGCCGCACTGTCGCCATCACCCGATACCAGGTGCTCAAAGTAGTCATGGTGGGCCGAGACGTGCCGGTCGAGATTCATCGAGAGGAAACCGGCCAGTTGCAGAAACCCGGGATAGACACTGCGGCCGGCGCCTCTTCGATTCAGCGGAACGGTGTGGATGGTATGCCGTTTGAACCAGTTGAGGTTGCGATTTTCGGCGAAATCATTGACCTCGGTGGGGGTCTTGCGAGTATCCACCGGACCGCCCATGAGGATCATGCTCAGTGGTACTTGCTCCTGGTCTTCCGACATCAGCGCAACTGCCGCCATGGCCGGCACCGAGGGTTGACAAACGGCCATCAGGTGCACGTCACCATCGAAATAGCGAATGAACTCGCGCAGATAATCGACATAGCTGTTCAGGGTGAAGCGGCCATCGGAGAGCGGCACGCTGCCGGCATCATGCCAGTCGGTGATATAGACGTTGTGATCCTGCATGAATTCCCGGACTGTTCCACGCAACAGGGTGGCATAGTGACCGGACATGGGCGCTACCATGAGTAGATTGGGCTTCTTCACATCGACGGCACCAAACCGCAGCAGATCACCGAATGGTTTGCAGATTACCACGCTCTCCTCAATTCCCAGATCAAAGGCCGGTCGGGAGTAGGGGCGGGTATAACGTTCGAGCAACCGACTCGCGGCATGCCACTGTTTCAGCCAGGGGATATCCTTGGTCAGTGTGGCGTTGAGAAAGGCGTATAGATTGACCGAACGGGCCCAGAAAGTGCCCACGGCATGGAGGTTATAAAGCATAGCAACGACTCGATAGACTGCATCAGATGGTTTCTACAGTACCCCTAATAGTGCGGTGCAGCAACAGAAAGCGCGGGGTTCAGAGGTCCGCAACCGTGCTGAAAATCTGGCGGTTTGAATGGTAACAATTGTAACTGACTGAAATGTCAGGAGTAAGCGCTATATACCCTGTTATTTAAAGGTTTTTATTAAAAATGGCATGAAAATAGATAAACCGGCTTGAGATGCCGAACCCTACAACCTCCAGGTTTGTATTGTCCTGTTTTTAAGCTATAGCTGTTATGACTATCAGGAGGGCAGCATGTCCAGTGAAAACACATCAAAAGAAACGCCGGCCTTTCAGCACCCTACGGATGAAGATCTGCGTAACAAGCTGACGGAACTGCAGTATCAGGTAACCCAGCAGGACGGGACCGAGCGGCCATTCCAGAATGAGTTCTGGGATGAGAAGCGGGAAGGACTGTATGTGGATGTGGTCAGTGGTGAGCCGTTGTTCTCTTCCCGGGACAAGTTTGACTCCGGTACCGGCTGGCCCAGTTTTACCCGGCCAGTGGATCAGGCGCGTATCGTCGAGCGCACCGATAAAAAGCTGTTCACGGAACGCACCGAGGTACGCAGCCGTGAGGGAAATTCCCATCTGGGCCATCTGTTTCCCGATGGACCGGCGCCGACCGGACTGCGCTACTGCATCAACTCGGCATCCCTCCGGTTCATTCCGAAAGCGTCGCTTGAGGCGGAAGGATATGGTGAGTATCTCAAACTGTTCGAGTGACCCCGGGTATGCACAATCGCTTGACAATACTGCCGTTGCCGACCTAGTCTTAGCCGAAGCGCCGATTTATCTCAGATTGCGGGCGCTATAGAAATGCGGCTAAAGCGAGGAACACCTGCTTTGGCTGTGCAGCCAGGCGGGTTTTTTTATGCCCGGGATTTTATTCAAGAAAAGGTATTCCCAAATGACAGAAGCGTATGATGACTGGGGCTTGGCAACCCGGGCGATCAGGGCGGGCCACATCCGGACCGCGGAGGGAGAGCACTCGGAGCCGATATTCACTACTTCCAGTTTTGTCTTTCAGAGTGCCGCCGAGGCGGCTGCCCGTTTCAGTGGCGACGAACCGGGTAATATCTACTCGCGCTTCACCAATCCGACCGTGGCCTGCTTCGAGCAGCGTCTGGCAGCCCTGGAGGGGGGCGAGGCCTGCGTAGCCACCGCGTCCGGCATGTCGGCAATCCTGGCCACCTGCATGGCGTTGTTGAAGGCGGGTGATCATATAGTCTCATCCCGCAGTATCTTCGGTACTACCAACGTGCTGTTCAACAAGTTTCTGGCGAAGGTGGGTATCAGCACCAGCTTTGTGCCGCTGAGTGATCTTTCTGCCTGGGAGGCGGCTATCCGCCCCGATACCCGCATACTGTATGCCGAGACTCCGTCCAATCCGATTACCGAACTGGGTGATATCGCCGCCCTGGCCGATTTGGCACACGCCAGGGGATTGCTGCTCGTGGTGGATAACTGTTTCTGTACCCCGGCCCTGCAACAGCCGCTGGCACTGGGTGCGGATATCGTCATCCACTCCGCTACCAAGTATCTGGACGGGCAGGGTCGCTGTGTCGGTGGTGCGGTGGTCGGTGATGCCAAGTTGGTGGGTGAGGAGGTGTTTGGTTTTTTACGCACCGCCGGGCCGACCATGAGTCCATTCAATGCCTGGGTATTTCTGAAAGGACTGGAGACTCTGCAACTGCGCATGCGGGCCCATTCGGAAAATGCTCTGCAACTGGCGCGCTGGCTGGAGAGGCAGGATGCGGTTGAGCAGGTCTATTATCCCGGTCTACAGAGCCATCCACAGTATGCGCTGGCGCAGCGCCAGCAGAAGGCGGCCGGCGGCATGCTCTCCTTTGTGGTGAAGGGGGGGAGGGAGCAGGCGTGGCGACTGATTGACGCCACCCGGATGATCTCCATTACCGCCAATCTGGGTGATACCAAGAGCACCATTACCCACCCGGCATCCACCACCCATGGCCGGTTGACGGATGAGGAGAAGGAGTTGTCTGGTATCGAAGATGGCCTGATCCGCATCGCGGTCGGGCTGGAGGATATTGAAGACATCCAGCACGATCTGGAAGCGGGACTGGCTAACTAAAGTGGCTACAGAAAACGGACTGCTCGAGATGTGGAATCGCCGACATGCCGAGGCGGAAACCCTGGGGCGTGTGGCGGCGGTGCTGGAGCAGAACATTCACTTGGCCGCCCCCGGGTGCCGGGCGCTGGACCTGGCCTGCGGGCGCGGGGCCAACGCGCTCCACATGGCAGCGGCGGGGCTGGCGGTAACGGCCTGGGATCTGTCTCCGGTGGCCATCAGTCGATTGGACAGCGCGGCAGTGGAAGAGGGGCTGGTTGTTGAAGCCGCCGTCAGGGATGTGATTGCCTCTCCACCGGAGCCCCGGACCTTTGATCTTATCCTGGTCAGTTTTTTTCTTGAGCGCAAGCTGGCGCCGGCCATTGCGGCGGCGCTGAAACCGGGTGGTCTGCTTTATTATCAGACCTACAGCCGGGCGGCTGTGACTGATGAGGGACCCTCGTCGGAACAGTTCCGTCTGGATGACAATGAGCTGCTGGAACTGTTTCCCACGCTCAAAATCCGGGTCTATCGGGAAGAGCGGTGCTTGGGGGATACCCATCGCGGTTGGCGGGATATGGCCATGCTGGTGGCGGAGAAGACCTGAATTCACCTGGGGACCCTCTGACTGATTCAGAGGTTCCGGCAACGCCGGGTGGCTTTAATCAGCGCGTCCCTAGAGTTGCAGGGCGAGATGAATGATAATGTCAGTCGCTGTGCTGTCCCGGATCTCCTGGTTGGTCCAAGGGTAGTGGATTGAACGGCGGTTCGTATCGTGAGGTAATCGCACTACCCCGAGGAGAGTGACATGAATGAGTCCACCCCCCGTGTCTGTGTACGGGACGTGATGAAAACCGAGTTTGGCCTGATCGAGGGAAGTGCCACGATTTTCGAGGCGCTGCTGTTGATGAAAAAGCTCCGCACCTCGCTGCTGGTGGTGGACAAGCGCCATGAGGATGATGAGTACGGTCTGCTGTTGATATCGGATATCTCCCGCCAGGTGCTGGCGCTGGATCGCTCTCCCAAGCGGGTTAACGTGTATGAGGTGATGACCAAACCGGCCGTCTATGTCGATCCGGAGATGGATATTCGCTACTGTTCCCGCCTGTTTGCCCGCTTCGACCTGGTGCGCGCGCTGGTAGTGGACAACAAGCAGATCCTGGGTACCATCAGTCCCAATTTGCTGGTGCTGGATGGGATATTTTTCGGGCTGGAACAGCACCGATGAAAATCGTGTAATGGTACGCCACCGCTTTAAACTGAATATCAGTGCGGAAACTTTTCTTCACTACTACCGGGGCGCGGCACGCGCGGTGATCGTCCAGGCCGAGGATGGTCGCACCATCCAGCTCCCGGCCAAAAACTTTCGACCCTTTGTTACCGCCAGTGGCGTTTCCGGACGCTTTGAGTTGGTTCTGGATGCCAACGACAAGCTGATTGAGCTACGTCGTCTGTGATGTTTCGAATTCTTCTGCTGGTTGTCGGCATATTGTTTGCCATTAATCCGATCCAGGCACTAGAGCTACGTTATATATCGGGTGACGGCCTGACTGCCGCGGGTTCAGCGCGACCACCTGTGGATGATCCGCAAGCACTGCCGGATGCCGTGCTGGCAATGGGTACCGGTGCCGTTCGTTCTGCCTGGTTGGTGTTTCCCACCACCCGATATGACCATGCCATCCTGGGAGATGGCATTGAGGCGGAGGGGGTGCGGATTGAACTTGCCTCCGGTCAGCGCCAGACCTTCAGGCTCCCGGAGGATTCGGTATTTGAAGACCGCTATCCAAGGCTGGTCGATCTGGATGGCGATGGTGTGGATGAGATTGTTCTGGTCCGCAGCTATCTTGACCGGGGTGCGGCTCTGGCTGTTTTAAAGACCACACTAGACGGGCTTAAGATCCTGGCTGAATCTGATCCGATTGGCCTGCCGCATCGCTGGATGAATCCGGTCGGCACGGGCGATTTCGACCGGGACGGCATCATCGAGCTGGCGGCTGTGGTCACTCCCCATATTGGTGGTATTTTGACCATCTATAAACGCCAGGGTGGCCGACTGGTGCCGGTACATCGAATGTCCGGCTTTTCAAATCACCGTATCGGCTCTCTGATATTGGGACAATCGGCGGTTGTGGACCTGAATGGCGACGGAACCCCGGACCTGGCTGTTCCTGCACCAGGGTTCCATGAACTCCGGCTCATTTCCTTAACAAATGGAACGTTGAAGGAGATAAAAAAACTGGCGCATAGTAGTCCCATCGTCACCGCTTTGCTGGTTGTTGACCTGGATGGGGATGGTGACCAGGATCTGCGTTATGGTCTGGCCGATGGACGACAGGTTGAACTGTTGTTGCCTTGAATAATCAGTGCGGCACTGACCAAAGCTTAACTACACGCCGGGAGATTCATGCGCCTCGCTGCCTGCCTGATTTTACTGTTAACGTGGCTGCTCGGCGGTTGCGCGGGACTTGAACCGGCGCAACCGCCCGATCTGAATATCCCCGACAGTCATCTGTTCGGTGTCACCCGACTGGCTTTTGATCCAAAAGGTGAGCGTGTCGCTTCGGCCGGCTTTAAGGGAGATTTGGCGGTCTGGTCGGTGCCGGAAGGTCGTGCAATCAGCAGACTCAATTGGCATAACACACCGGTGCGGGGACTGGCGTGGGTCGATGATGACCGGCTGTTGAGTGCGGAAGAGGCGGGCGTTATTGTCATTTCAGACCTGACCGAGGGCCGGGTGTTGGGCAAACACGTGACGATGCCGGGGCTGACGTCGCTCGCCTATATGGCACAAGCCAAACTGGTCGTTGCCGGCTATGAGAACGGGCGGGTCATGGCCTTTTCCTATCCGGGTCTGGAACCGCTGAAACAGCTGGATCTCGGTTCCGCGGTGGTTGCACTGGCCAGCGATCATGCGGGTGACCGACTGGCGGTCTCCACCGATGATCAAGCTGTGCGCTTGCTGGACCGCACGCTCGCCGAGATCCAGCGGCTGGATTTACCCTCCGCCACTGCGCTGGAATTGAGTTTCTCGCCGGATGACCGGGAGCTGGCGTCCGGTGCCTGGTACAAGCTCTTCTACTGGGATCTGGCCACCGGCCGCCTGCGGGTTCAGCAGACTGAACACTGGGGAGCGGTTACCTCGATCGACTATCACCCGGACGGCCAGCGGCTGATCAGCCTGGGTCGCCATACCGATGCCAACCTGCGCCTGGTGACGGCAGATGCGGGTAAGGTGTTGCGCCGGTTGCAGGGACACCGGCTCTGCGGTGCCGCAGTGCGCATTAGCCCGGATGGACGTTATGTTGCCAGCGGCAGTGATGATGAGAGTATCCGGTTCTATGATCTTAGCAAACCGTACCGGCCGCAACGGGTAGGGAATAACTGGTGAACGGGATGATGATGGAGGATCGATAACTCGTTTTGCAGGGTTATTAAATAACAGGTTAGGGAGACTGCGAAAAGCCCCCAGACAAAGAAAAAGGGTTAGTGGCTACTACTGCCGCTAACCCTTTCTTTGTATGGCTCCTCGGGACGGGCTCGAACCGCCGACCTAGTGATTAACAGTCACCCGCTCTACCAACTGAGCTACCGAGGAATGTGTCGAGGCGCGTATACTAATCAGCTATCCGTGTGGGGTCAAGGGTAGGTGGGAAAAAGTTTTATTTCGCCACACGGGCCGGCATTTGCTCTCTACGCTGACTTCAGGGGCAGTCAATCGGTGAACCGTCGGATTTGGTCTGTGACAGGCGCGGTCGTCCAGTATTTGAGACGATGACCGCCTTGGGTTCCACAACCTGTTGCTGATCACAGAAACTGAGCGTCAGGTTGTAGCCGGGCGACATGCCCAGTGGGTTGAACAGGATGCGCTTGCGGAGAATAGTCGAGTGGACTGTTATCCGGTCACTAAGGCCCTGGAATACCCGCAGCAAGGTGTCGTCGGAATCAACGGTTTTATTATTGTTACTGTCTTCAACCAGGATATAACCCTGATCCCAGATAATGCTGTCGTTGCAAGTCTGACCGTCCAGACTGGGACAGAGGATGGTGCGTCGGGCGCGGGTTATCGCTTCGCTGCGCCCCAGTTGTATATGGCTGATCATGGTATTGATTGAACTGGAGCGCGCATTGTTGCCGGTGAGTGCGCCCATGGCGGGTATCGCGAGGGAGAGAGTGATACCGCCGATGGCTAAAGTGATCAGTAGCTCCAGCAGGGTGAGTCCGTCACACCGGCGGGTAAACCCGTTTACATGAGATTTCACGATGACACTCCTTTGTCTGGTTGTGGCACAATTCCTTTGCGCCCGGCAGGATGGAATTTAACCCGGCGCGCGCGGGTGACGGATAGGATTGCCGTGAAGTCTCCGTAGGAGTTTTCCGATTGAGAGCATTGGAGAACTGCGAGAAGTGCGTAACAGGCAAAATGGCTTTTTATCCGACCTGGTGGAATGCCAATCACGAACTGCTTTCGATGGCGGTGCAGAAATTTGCCCGTCTATCCTCTCTATTAAATGTTATTCGCGGCTATCGCGGTTAAACGGTTTTAAGTAATTGATATGACAAAGGCCTTCCAACTCGTATCCGATTTTCAGCCCGCCGGTGATCAGCCGGAGGCGATTCGCCAACTGCTGGAAGGTCTTCGGGATGGCGAGGCGGGGCTGACCCTGCTGGGAGTGACCGGGTCAGGCAAGACCTTTACCATTGCCAACGTGATTCAGGAGCTGCAACGTCCGACCCTGGTGCTGGTGCATAACAAGACGCTGGCGGCCCAGCTCTATGGCGAGATGAAGGAGTTTTTTCCGAACAATTCGGTGGAGTACTTCGTCTCCTATTACGACTATTATCAACCGGAGGCCTATGTTCCCTCCTCGGATACCTTCATTGAGAAGGACGCCTCGATCAACGAGCATATCGAGCAGATGCGGCTCTCCGCCACCAAGGCGCTGCTGGAGCGACCGGACACCATCATTGTCACTACCGTCTCCTGTATCTACGGTCTGGGTGATCCGCGCTCCTATCTCAGCATGGTGCTGCACCTGGTACGCGGTGATGTGCTGGATCAACGCGCCATCCTGCGGCGTCTGGCCGAGTTGCAGTACACCCGCAACGATGTGGAACTGCACCGCGCCACCTACCGGGTGCGTGGTGAGCTGATCGATATCTATCCGGCGGAGTCAGACGGAGAGGCGGTGCGGCTGGAACTGTTTGACGGCGAGGTGGAGTCGATTGCCCTGTTCGATCCCCTTACCGGTGAGATCCTGCGCAAGGTGCCTCGTTACACCATCTATCCCAAGTCTCACTACGTGACCCCGCGTGAGACCCTGCTCGCCGCCGTGGAACAGATCAAGGTGGAGTTGAAGCAGCGCCTGGAGCAGCTGCGCGAGGCCAACAAACTGGTGGAGGCACAGCGGCTGGAGCAGCGCACCCGTTTTGATATCGAAATGATCCTGGAGCTGGGCTACTGTTCCGGTATTGAGAATTACTCCCGTTACCTCTCCGGCCGCCAGTCTGGTGAGGCGCCGCCAACCCTGTTTGACTATCTGCCGGACAACGCACTGCTGGTGGTGGATGAGAGTCATGTCTCCATCCCCCAGGTGGGTGGTATGTTCCGCGGTGACCGATCACGCAAGGAGACCCTGGTGGAGTACGGATTCCGGCTCCCCTCGGCCCTGGATAACCGCCCCTTGCGCTTCGAGGAGTTTGAGCAGCGTTCACCCCAGATCATCTATGTCTCCGCCACGCCACGCGACTATGAGCTGGAGCACTCCGGTGCAGTGATCGAGCAGGTGGTGCGCCCCACCGGTCTGGTGGATCCGGAGCTGGAAGTGCGACCGGCCGGCACCCAGGTGGATGATCTGCTCTCGGAGATCAATCTGCGTATCACCGTGCAGGAGCGGGTACTGGTCACCACCCTGACCAAACGGATGGCAGAGGATCTGACCGATTACCTGCATGACCACGGTATCCGGGTGCGCTATCTGCATTCCGATATTGATACCGTGGAGCGGGTGGAGATCATCCGCGATCTGCGACTCGGTGAGTTTGATGTGCTGGTGGGGATTAACCTGTTGCGTGAGGGGCTGGACATGCCGGAGGTCTCGCTGGTGGCGATCCTGGATGCCGACAAGGAGGGCTTCCTGCGTTCGGAGGGTGCGCTGATCCAGACCATCGGTCGGGCCGCACGCCATATCAACGGTAAGGCGATCCTCTATGCCGATAGGGTGACCGGTTCAATGCAGCGGGCGATTGATGAGACCAACCGACGACGGGAAAAGCAGATCGCCCATAATCTGGCGCATGGCATCACACCCCAGAGCATCATCAAATCGGTAGCCGATATCATGGAAGGGGCGCGCCCCGGCGGGCCCATGTCGGCCAAGCGCTATGCCAGGGTGGCGGAGGAGACGGCTGAATACGGTTCACTCTCGCCAAAACAGATGGCCAAGCGCATCCAGGAGCTGGAAAAGCAGATGTATCAGCATGCCCGGGACCTGGAATTCGAGGAAGCCGCCCGGCTGCGCGACCAGATCAAGTCGCTACAGGGAAAGGGGTTGCTGGCCTGAGTACTTACGCCTGCTGGGTCGTTCCCCAGCTTCGCGGTAGTATGAAACCGAGTACCCAGATCCCGAGGCGCTGCAGATAATAGGTGAGTGGGGTGCAGAGAATCCACGCCACCATCAGCAGTGCCAGCAGGCTGGAACCCACCAGATTGTCGGACAACCAATGAGCGCCGGCCACCATGCGGGGCAGTAGGATCAGGGCGCCGATCAGCGTCGCCGCCACGCCCCAGCGCCAGCTGGCGAAGAACCAGATACAGCCGACCCAGATCATGGTGACAATACCATGGTCACCCGGAAAGCTGCTGTAGGTGGCATCCTTGGCCTTGATATGGGGCACCAGTTCGCTCAAGCGATAGACCGGCTCCAGTACCAGTGACGGACTGGGCCGCACCACTGCGATAATCCGCGAATAGAGATCCACCAGTCCGCCATCCTGACTCAGCAGGATCATGCCGGACATAATGCCGAACATGCTGAGGCGTTCAATGCGTAGTGTCTTGGGGCCGGTAAAGATGAATATGAAGAAGAACAGGATCATGACCAGCCCGGTGACTATGTCGGCGGCCTTGGTATTGGCGGCCGCCCAGAAGGTGGACCACGGATCCCCGTTGGCCAGCAGGCCATTCAGCAGAAAAAAAAGTTCGCTGTCGAGGGTGTTCCAGAGTGCCCGGGTGGGTTCGGACAGCCAGCTGCCGTAGATCAGCAGCGCAAACAGATGGCAGAGAAAGAAGGGCAGGGGGTACCAGATGCGCTGTGTTTGCTGCACAAAACCACTCCGACAGAAAAGAGATCGGTTTTTAGCTTCTATTTCCAGGGAAGTCAACCGACCCGCCGGTCCGCTGGGCGGACCGAAGCGCATTCCCGTTTTTCTTCCGGGATTTGCGTTTCCCGCTTGCATGATCGACCGTTGGGCGTGTATTATGCGCCCTCTTTTACAGGCGCGTAGCTCAGTTGGTTAGAGCACTACCTTGACATGGTAGGGGTCGTTGGTTCGAATCCGATCGCGCCTACCAACACCCAAAAAAGCCTCCGCTGAAACGGAGGCTTTTTTGTCCTGATTGGATTCCGGGTGGTGGGAGTGGCTTCGGTCGCAAAAGTGTTTGGTGAGGCCGCTGCGCTTTGCCTATCCTGTAACTCAATAGAGTTAAATTTGGTGTAGGGTGGATAGGCCGGCAGGCGCATTCGCCATTGACACAATGACATGCCTTGCACGTCACCCTCATGGATCATGAAGATCTGTTGTAATTCATGTGGCCTCTCGTATGGGTCACCACTGAGAGAGAGAATATAATGCCTGTTATTACCCTCCCAGACGGCTCCCAGCGGAGCTTCGATAACCCGGTTTCCGTACACGATGTTGCCGCCTCCATTGGTCCCGGTTTGGCCAAGGCCGCCCTCGCCGGGCGTGTGGATGACCGGCTGGTGGATACCAGCTTTCTGATTGAACAGGACAGCCGGCTGGCGATCATCACAGATCGGGACGACGACGGCCTGGATGTAATCCGCCACTCCACTGCCCATCTGCTGGCCCAGGCGGTCAAGCAGCTGTTCCCCTCTGCCCAGGTGACCATCGGCCCGACCATCGATGATGGTTTTTATTACGATTTTTCCTATGAGCGCCCCTTCACCCCGGAGGATCTCAAGGCGATCGAAGAGCGGATGAAGGAGCTGGCCAAGGCCGATCAGCCGGTTTCCAGGTCGGTCATGTCACGGGATGAGGCAGTAAAGTACTTCCGTGACATGGGGGAGTTGTACAAGGCGGAAATTATTGAGTCGATTCCGGCCAACGAGGATCTTTCGCTCTATACCCAGGGTCATTTCACCGACCTGTGTCGCGGTCCCCATGTACCCCGCACCGGGCATCTGAAGGCGTTCAAGCTGATGAAACTGGCGGGCGCCTACTGGCGCGGCAACTCGGACAACGAGATGCTGCAGCGAGTATACGGCACCGCCTGGCGTGACAAGAAAGATCTGAAGGCCTATCTGCACCGGCTGGAAGAGGCCGAAAAGCGCGATCACCGCAAGCTGGGCAAGGCCCAGGACCTGTTCCATATCCAGGAAGAGGCGCCGGGTATGGTGTTCTGGCACCCCAACGGCTGGACCATCTATCGGGAAGTGGAGCAGTACATCCGGGAGAAGATCAGAAAGGCCGGCTATAAGGAGATCCGTACTCCGCAGATTGTCGATCGCTCCCTGTGGGAGAAGTCGGGCCACTGGGACAAGTACCGGGCCGACATGTTTACCACGAATTCGGAAGAGCGGGATTTCGCCATCAAGCCGATGAACTGCCCCTGTCACGTGCAGGTGTTCAATCAGGGCTTGAAGAGCTATCGTGAGCTGCCGTTGCGCTTGGCGGAATTCGGTTCCTGTCACCGCAACGAGGCGAGCGGCACCCTGCATGGTCTGATGCGGGTGCGCAACTTTGTCCAGGACGACGCCCATATCTTCTGCACCGAAGACCAGATCCAGTCCGAGGTCTCCGCCTTTGTCGACCTCCTGTTCGAGGTGTATGCCGATTTCGGCTTCAGCGATATCCAGATTGCCCTCTCCACCCGTCCCGAGAAGCGGGTCGGCAGTGACGCGGTGTGGGACAAGGCGGAACAGGCCCTTGAGCAGGCGCTCAACGCCAAGGAGCTGGAGTGGCAGTTGCAGCCTGGAGAGGGCGCCTTCTATGGCCCCAAGATCGACTTTTCCCTGCGTGACTGCCTCGGACGGGTCTGGCAGTGCGGCACCATGCAGGTCGATTTCTCCATGCCGGGACGGCTGGATGCCAGCTATATCGCCGATGACAACAGCCGCCAGGTGCCGGTGATGCTGCACCGGGCGATCCTCGGGTCATTAGAGCGTTTTATCGGAATTCTGATCGAGGAGTCGGCGGGTGCGCTGCCGCTCTGGCTGGCGCCGAAACAGGCCGTGATCATGGATATTACCGACCGGCAGGCCGAATATGTGAAAAAAGTGTCCGAAAACCTGGATAATCAGGGCTTCAGGGTGCAAATAGACTTGAGAAACGAGAAGATCGGCTTTAAAATTCGCGAACATACTCTGGCAAAAGTTCCCTACCTGTTGGTGGTGGGCGACCGCGAGATGGAAGAGGGGACAGTGGCCGTCCGCACACGCAGCGGCGAAGATCTCGGTAGCATGAGCATCGAAGACTTCTCACAGCGCATGCGGGACGAAATCAGCCGCCGTTCAAATTAAAGGCTTACCAGTTGAAAGCACCGGTTATCGGTGCTTTTTGTGTTGGTAGGCTTTGGTTCTGTGGAGGAACTGAGTTATCGCTGCACCAAAAAGAAACCGGATGAACGATGAAATCGATGTCCGTGAAGTCCGTCTGATCGGCGCCGATGGCGAACAGGTCGGCATTGTCCCAATAGATGAAGCCATGGCTGTCGCCGCAGAGAGCAGTCTGGATCTGGTCGAGATTCAGCCCAATGCGGAACCACCTGTCTGTCGGGTGATGGATTACGGCAAATTTGTTTTTGAGGCAAAAAAGCAGAAGTCAGCGGCCAAGAAAAAGCAGAAGCAAGCACAGGTTAAGGAGATCAAATTCAGGCCAGGGACTGGTGAGGGGGATTATCAGGTCAAACTACGCAACCTGATACGTTTCCTGAATGACGGGGACAAGACCAAGGTAACCATGCGGTTCCGCGGTCGAGAGCATGCCCATCGGGAACTCGGTCTGGAGTTGCTGCAACGTGTTGAGGCGGATCTGTCTGAATACGGTGAAGTTGAGCAGCAGCCACAGATGGAAGGCCGGCAGATGGTGATGGTTCTGCGTCCCAAAAAGTAAGTATCTTAAAATCAAGATCCAAGGATCGAGACAGGTTGTCATCGCAGGACCGCATGGGTTCTGGATATCGACCCCGGTCGGCGGGTTAAATAGCGGAGTTACAGGTAATGCCAAAGATCAAGACAAATCGTGGCGCTGCAAAACGGTTCAAGGTAACCGGTACCGGCGCCATCAAGCGTGGCCAGTCCCACCGTCGTCATATCCTGACGAAAAAGAGCACCAAGCGTAAGCGTCAGCTGCGTTGTCCTTCACAGCTGCACAAAGCCGACGTGGCCGTAGCCCGTCGTATGATTCCATACGCTTAAGCCCGATAGGAGACTGAACAGATGCCTCGCGTAAAACGTGGTGTACAAGCACACGCCCGACACAAAAAAGTGCTTAAAGCGGCCAAAGGTTACTATGGTGCCCGCAGCAAGATCTATCGTGTAGCCAAGCAGGCGGTCATCAAGGCCGGTCAGTATGCCTACCGTGACCGTCGCCAGAAGAAGCGCCAGTTTCGCGCACTCTGGATTGCCCGCATCAATGCCGGTGCCCGTACCAATGGTCTCTCTTACAGCCGCATGATCAATGGGCTGAAGAAGGCGGGTGTGGAGATCGACCGCAAGATGCTGGCCGATCTGGCCATCTTTGACAAGCCGGCGTTTAGCGCCCTGGCAGAACAGGCCAAGGCCAGTCTCTCCAGCTGATAGCTTGTCATTGCGACCGGGAGTTCCGGCGCACTAGTGTGACAACGACAGGGGAAAGGCCTTTTGGTCTTTCCCCTTTTGTTTTGTGTGCAGTGTCCAGTCCGGCAGGTTCCTGGCGCTGATTCCAGATGAGGACCCTATTAATGGATTCTGAATCCAATATTGAACTTTCCACGCTGGTTGATGAGGCGACAGGCCTGATTGCGGGCGCGGAGAAACTGGCGGCACTGGATGAAGTGCGGGTACGCTATCTTGGCAAGAGCGGTCTGTTGACGGCTCAGCTCAAACAGCTGGGAAAGCTGCCTGCCGAGGAGCGGCCGCTGGCCGGCCAGGCCATCAACAGGGCCAAGCAGGCACTGCAGGGGCTGATCGAGCAGCGCAAGAGTGCGCTTGAGCAGCAGGCCCTGGCCGCACGACTGAGTTCAGAGCGGATTGATGTGACGCTGCCCGGGCGTGGTATGGGGCAGGGTGGTCTGCACCCGGTGACCCGGACCCTGGAGCGGATCGAGGAGCTGTTTTCCCGCGCCGGATTCGCTATCGAAGAGGGGCCGGAGATCGAGGATGATTACCATAACTTCGAGGCGCTGAACATTCCCGCCCATCATCCGGCGCGCGCCATGCACGACACCTTCTACTTTGATGCGCACCTGCTGCTGCGTACTCACACCTCACCGGTACAGATTCGTACCATGGAGAATGCCGGTCCGCCGCTGAAGATCATCGCGCCGGGGCGGGTCTACCGCTGTGACTCTGATCTGACCCATACCCCGATGTTTCACCAGGTGGAGGGATTGCTGGTCGATGAGAATGTCTCGTTCGCTGATCTGAAGGGCGTGCTTTACGATTTCCTGCAAAGCTTCTTTGAGCGTGACCTGAAGATTCGTTTCCGGCCCTCCTATTTTCCCTTTACCGAGCCCTCGGCCGAAGCAGATATTGAGTGTGTGATGTGCGGCGGTGAGGGGTGCCGGGTCTGCAGTCATACCGGCTGGCTGGAAGTGCTGGGCTGCGGCATGGTGCATCCCGAGGTGTTCCGTCACGTGGGCATCGATAGCGAGAAATATACCGGCTACGCCTTTGGTATGGGGGTGGAGAGACTCACCATGTTGCGCTATGGGATCAATGATTTACGTCTGTTTTTTGAGAATGATTTGAGGTTTCTCAGGCAGTTTGCCTGATCATTCGCCCGCGACTCGAAGGAGTGTGGGGTTTAATTGCGATATTCGGCGCGCGATAGGCGCCCTTCAGGATTGGAAACGAGATTATGAAATTCAGTGAAGCCTGGTTGCGTGAGTGGGTAAACCCAGCCGTTACGACCACTGAACTGGCTGATCAGCTCAGTATGGCAGGTCTGGAAGTGGACTCGGTTGAGCCGGTGGCCGGTGAGTTCGAGGGGGTGCTGGTGGGTGAGGTGCTCACTCGTGAGCAGCATCCCAACGCCGACAAGCTCAGCCTCTGTACGGTGAATGTGGGGGGCGATGATCCGCTGCAGATCGTTTGCGGAGCGCCTAATGTGGCGGCAGGTCTCAGGGTGCCGGTTGCGGTGATTGGCGCCGTGTTGCCGGGTAATTTCAAGATCAAGCGGGCCAAGCTGCGCGGTGTCGAGTCGCAGGGTATGATCTGTTCCGCCTCGGAACTGGGTCTGGCGGCGTCGTCTGACGGTATTCTACCACTCGCTGCGGATGCCCCTGTCGGTGATGACTTCAGGGCTTATCTCTCGCTGAATGACAAGGCGATCGATGTGGATCTGACGCCGGACCGGGGGGACTGTCTGGGGCTGGCCGGTATCGCCCGGGAGGTCGGGGTAATCAACCGTACCCCGGTCACGCCGCCGGTCATGGAGCCTGTTCCGGCGGTCAATGACGAAAGCTTCCCGGTTTCCCTGGAGGCGCCGGGGGGGTGTCCCCGTTATCTCTGCCGGGTGGTGAAAAATATCAACCCCGCCGCCGAGACACCGCTGTGGATGCAGGAGCGGCTGCGCCGCAGTGACTTGCGCCCCATCAGCCCGGTGGTTGATGTCACCAACTATGTGATGCTGGAGCTGGGTCAGCCGATGCATGGCTTCGATCTGGCCGAGCTTGAGGGCGGCATTCGTGTGCGAATGGCGGACGAGGGTGAGAAGCTGGTACTACTGGATGGCCAGGAGATAACCCTGCGCAGCGATACCCTGGTGATTGCCGACCAGGCCAGGCCGGTGGCCATAGCCGGTATCATGGGCGGGGAGCACTCCGGCGTGAATGACAACACCCGGGATATCCTGCTGGAGAGCGCCTTTTTTGCACCGACCATGATTACCGGCAAGGCGCGCAGTTATGGTCTGCATACCGACTCTTCCCATCGCTTCGAACGGGGTGTCGATCCCCAGCTGCAGAGACAGGCCATCGAGCGTGCCACCCAGCTGCTGCTGGAAATCGCCGGCGGAGAACCCGGCCCGGTATCGGAATCGGCCGACGAATCCCATATTGAACCCCGTCCAGAGATCCTGCTGCGCCGCGAGCGGGTGGCCAGGGTGCTGGGGCTGGAGATTGACAATGACATCATTAGCGACATCCTGACGCGCCTGGAGATGCGGGTAGAGAAGGTGGATGAGGGCTGGAAGGTGATTGCCCCCAGTTGCCGTTTCGATATCAGCATTGAGGAGGATCTGATCGAGGAGGTCGGGCGGATCTATGGCTATACCCGGATTCCCACCCGCCGCAGCGCGACGGCCACGGTGATGCGGGCTGAACCAGAGGTAACCTTCAATCTGCAGCGGGCCAAGCGACTGCTGGTCGATCGGGATTACCAGGAGGCGATTACCTACAGCTTCATCAGCAGTGAAATGCACGACCTGATCGATTCCGGACATGACACGGTGGTGCTGGCCAATCCGATATCGTCAGATATGTCGATTATGCGGACCACCCTGTGGGCCGGCCTGCTACAGACGGCCATGTACAATCAGTCACGCCAGCAAGCACGCGTCAGAATCTTCGAGTCAGGTCTTAGATTTATTAGGCAAGATGATGATATTAAACAAGAATCAATGATAGCTGGTCTTGTTTCAGGTGCAGCGCAGCCAGAAGGTTGGGGCACCCCTGCGCGGGCCGTTGACTTCTTTGATATCAAGGCCGACCTGGAGGCGCTGTTTGCCCTGACTGGGTGTGCTGATGAGTTTCGCTTCCAGGCCGCCAGCCACAGTGCATTGCATCCGGGGCAGAGCGCACAGATCATCCGTGGTGACAAAACTGTCGGCTGGATTGGCAAACTGCACCCGGAACTGGAACAGAAGCTGGATCTGACCTCCGGCGCCTACCTGTTTGAGATTGGCCTGAATCATCTTCTGGAAGGGCGTTTGCCGGTTTTCAGTGCGCTTTCCAAATACCCCTCCATTCGGCGCGATATTGCGATCGTGGTGGATCAAAAGGTGGGATTTGACGAGATTCGACAGACAATCCGGGAATCGGTGCCGGAAATTTTGAGAGAAATTCTGATTTTTGATGTCTATACTGGTGAAAAGGTAGACTCAGGACGAAAAAGTCTCGCTTTGGGCTTGATTTTACAGGAAAGTTCCCACACTCTTACGGATGAAAAAGTGGAACGCGTAATGGCGCAGATAGTTGCTGCGCTTGTCGAACGCTACAATGCACAACTGAGAGATTGAACATATGGCTTTGACCAAGGCGGATATTGCCGAAAAACTTTTTGATGAACTTGGCCTGAACAAACGCGAGGCCAAGGAGATGGTTGAAATGTTTTTCGAGAAAGTGCGCATTTCGCTGCAGGAAGGTTCACAGGTTAAGTTGTCTGGGTTCGGTAATTTTGATCTGCGCGAAAAGAAAGAGCGCCCTGGAAGAAATCCGAAAACCGGTGAAGAGATCCCGATTTCGGCGCGCCGCGTGGTGACATTCCGCCCGGGTCAAAAATTGAAGGCGAGGGTCGAAGCTTATGCTGGAAGCAAGCAGTAATACTGCAGATCTGCCGGCAATACCCGGCAAGCGCTATTTCACTATTGGTGAGGTGAGCGAGTTGTGTGGCGTCAAGCCGCACGTGCTGCGTTATTGGGAACAGGAGTTCACCCAACTGAAGCCGATCAAGCGGCGCGGAAATCGTCGGTATTATCAGCGTCATGACGTATTGATGATTCGCCAGATACGCAGTCTGCTCTATGACCAGGGTTTTACTATCGGCGGGGCGCGTCAGCAGCTTTCCGGTGAAGGCGCAAAGGACGATCAGGACCAGAGTCACCAGATAGCCAGGCAGTTGCGGGCCGAGCTGGAAGAGGTGTTGCAGATACTTAAACGCTGATTCGCTCAACATTGACAACGGGGTGCATACCGCCTAGTATGCGCGCTCAGTTTTCGGGCGGTGGCGCAGTCTGGTAGCGTGCTTGTCTGGGGGACAAGTGGTCGCAGGTTCAAATCCTGTCCGCCCGACCAATTGAAAAAGGGGGTGTCCGTGAGGACACCCCCTTTTTCTATGGTGTGCCAAGCAGGGCGACGCGCATCTATTGCCCTTGATCCTGATCCTGAATTTCTCGATTCAACCGCCAAGATCACAAAGTACGCAAAGAGATACCATGGCTTATCTTCATTTCCGTCCATGGGTCCGTAACCAGTTGTATTGCATCCTCGGTTCCGTAAGCGGTACATCCCTGCACCACTCCTCCGGCCCAACCCGGTTGGTGAGTAATTTGGCAAATACAAGTCATTGTTGTCCTTCGTGTTCTTTGCGTCCTTAGCGGTTGAAATAGTTTTTTTTAGGTTTATTTCGATGGACGGCGCCTGTGGCGGCAAGTGCTATACTGCTCGGCCCGAATTCACAGCACCGTTTTCAGATATCGATCCCACTCCGATGACGAGCCAGACGCCAACACTGTTGCGGGAACTTCCCTACATCGAGGACACCAGCCGGCTGTTTGCTCCGCTTGCCGGGCAGCCCTGGGCGATGTTTCTGGACAGCAGCGACCGGGGGAGCAAACAGGCCCGTTATGATCTGGTCACCTGTGATCCGATGGCAACTCTGGTCACTCGAAATGGCCGGACCCGGATCACCCGGGCGGATGGTTCGGTGGTTGTCTCCGAAGATGAGCCGATGGGCCTGTTGCAGGCCTTGCTTCGGCAACACCGGATGGATTCCCATGAATCCTTACCCTTTCGTGGTGGGGCTCTGGGCTATTTTTCCTACGACCTGGCCCGCTCTCTGGAGCGGTTGCCGGTTGTGGCCAGGGATCAGGACCAGTTGCCGGAGATGGCCATCGGCATCTATGACTGGGCGCTGGTGGTCGACCACCAGGAGCAGCGTAGCTGGCTGGTCGGCTGCGGTTTTGATTCGCGTACCGTTACTCAGTGGCCAATGCTGGTGGAGCGGTTCTGCCGGCCCCCGGTAATGGTTGAGCCGGTACCTTTCAGGGTGAAGGGAGCGGTCGAGTTCAATATGTCCCGGCAACAGTATGCCGATGCCTTCCGCGAGATAAAGCGCTACATCCAGGAAGGGGATTGTTACCAGGTGAATCTGGCCCAGCGCTTCTCGGTGGCTACCGAGGGTGACCCCTGGCAGGCCTACCAGCAGTTGCGAAGACTCAATCCAGCTCCTTTTTCCGCCTATCTGAATACCCCGGCAGCACAGTTGCTATGTTCTTCACCGGAGCGATTTCTGGCGATCAGGGACGGGTTGGCGGAGACCCGGCCAATCAAGGGTACCCTGCCGCGTGGCACAACCACCCAGGATGACAGGGCGCTGAAACAGCGTCTGCTGGCGAGCGAAAAGGATCGGGCGGAGAATCTGATGATTGTAGATCTGCTGCGCAATGATCTGGGCAAAAACAGCGCCTTGGGCACTGTGGAAGTGGGTGAGTTATTCGGTTTGGAGAGCTACGCCACTGTGCATCACCTGGTATCCACGATCAGTAGTCGGCTGGCGGCAAATCGGGATGCGCTGGATCTGTTGCGTGGCTGCTTTCCAGGTGGTTCCATTACCGGCACGCCGAAGCTGCGGGCGATGGAGATTATCGAGCAACTGGAACCGGATCGTCGTGGGGTCTATTGCGGTTCAATCGGCTATATCGGGTTTGATGGCAATATGGACAGCAATATCGCCATACGCACAATGGTGCATATTGATGGTAGGATGCGCTTCTGGGCAGGTGGCGGTCTGGTGGCGGATTCCGTGCTGGATAGCGAATACCAGGAGACTTTCCACAAGGCCAACGCCATGCTGCGGCTGTTACAGCCGGAATATTCAGCACCCGGAAGTATCCGTGGCGGCCATGTTCCGGATCTGAAAACCGGTTGATTCGAATAATACGATGTTGATGCGCATAGCCAGCGTGCTCCTGTCACTGCTGGCCCATGGAACAGTTCTGCTCTATCTAGGCGGCTTTACTCCGCACGACAGGCCGCTACCGGCCACATCGGGCAAAAGTCTGCAGGTCGCTCTTGTGCGTGCTGAAAAAGGGCAGCAGGAGGCGATGGTTGCGCCTGTGCCCGAGGCGGCGCCGAAACCGGCTTCCGCCAAGGCGGTGTATCAAGCCACGCCGGAACCGGTTGTCTCGCCCAATGAATCAGACCGGAGCAATGTCATTCAACAGTTGCTCGCCACACAGGCCCCCACCGCGGCGGGGCGACCGGTAAAGAGCCCTGCTGCGGCAGTATCGAAAAAGCCGGAAGCGCCCGTCGTGCGACACGCCGAGCCGCCGCCCCCGATGCCTGAACCACAACCTGCCAATGAACCGATTGTACAGCGCGTGGCCAATCCATCATCCAGTGCCGGGCCGGTTGAGCAGCACGATTCCGCGGAGTCACCGCAGCAGTCGGCGAAGGCTCTGCGGGAGATCGAACGAGCCTATATGAACGCCCTGGTTACCGCGATCGAAAGACACAAGCGCTATCCCCTGCGGGCTCGAAAAAAGGGTTATGAAGGAGAAGTCCTGGTGTTGTTTACCGTGCTCAGGGACGGCACCATCTCCGAGGTCGGAATCGGTAGCAGTTCACTCAGGGTGATCCTGGACCGGGCTGCTTCAAAGGCGGTGACGGATCTGGGACGTTTTGAACCCATTCCACCCCAGTTGGATCGTGACTACTGGGAGTTTCGGGTGCCGATACGCTTTGCCATGAATTGACCCCGCAATCAGAAATTCACCCATACACCTCATCCCGACAGGGCCAGTTTGTGCCACGGGTCCAGCCGCGGGGGGTAAATTCCCTTGTGGATTTTTCGACTTGGCTTAAAATAGCCACCTCTGAAGGGTGCCCGTCATGGGTTAAAAGGGAACAAGGTGAGTCTGATCCAGACAAATCCTTGACTGTCCTCGCAACTGTAAGCAAGTAGTCCGGTCTCATGAAGCCACTGGTCCAACGATTGGGAAGGCGAAACCGGGTGTCGATCTGCAAGTCAGGAAACCTGCCTTTCATGCGTCGCATTTCTACCGAACGGGGTATTCAGTAGAGCGGTCTTCCGTTAGCTGACGCATTCAGGCAGGTCGGAAAACCTGTACTTGTATGCAGTCCCGCTGTGGCCCGTTCCGGTTTGGCCTGTCAGCATCAGCAAGTCTCTCTTTCCGTCCTGCATTTGTTCCAAATGCACTCCCCCCGGGGAGTAACGGAGAGACCCAGCAATGATTCGCAATAGATACTATCGGTCGGTTATTTTATCCGGCATCACCCTGGCGCTGCCCACGTGTGCAACCTATGCCGCCACCTCCCTGGACAGGGTTAATGTGACCGCCACCCGCATGGCACAGAGCATTGATGAAACCCTGGCGGCAGTCACCGTCATCACCCGGGACGATATCAAAAACAGCCAGGCCAAGGACATCACCCAGCTACTCGATGGTACCCAGGGACTGACCATGAGCAGCAACGGCGGACTGGGCAAGGTAACCGGCATACGTCTGCGGGGTACAGATTCCAAACAGGTGTTGGTGTTGATCGATGGGATGCGTATCGGTTCCGCTACTTTAGGAACGGTCGCTTTTCAGGATATTCCGCTGGCGCAGATCGAACGGATCGAGATCGTCAGGGGACCCCGCTCCCAGCTGTATGGTGCCGATGCCATGGGTGGTGTCATACAGATATTTACCACAAAGGGAAAGCCCGGCGGCTTGGTAACTGCCGAGGCGGAATACGGCTCACACAATACCCGACGAGTGGCCCTGGGACTGAATGCAACACAGGATAACCTGGATTACGGTTTTAGCCTGTCTGATCTGCGGTCGGACGGATTCAGCTCGCTGAAAAACAATAACCCGGATGAGGATGGTTATAAAAACCGTTCATTCTCTGGACATCTGGGTTATCGCTTTTCCAATGGCCTGAAGCTGGGTGTTACCGCTTTGCAGGCTAAAGGCGAGAACGAGTATGACAGTGCCTTCGGGCCGGCCGATTTTTTCGATACCGATTTTCTGCAACAGTCGCTCAGCAGCAAACTGGAGTATTCGCCCAATGACAGCTGGGACATCACACTCTCGTTCGGTGAGAGCCGGGATGAGACGATCAATTTTACCAACAGCAGCTTTGCCTCATTCTTCAATACCAGGCGGCGTCAATTCTCCTGGCAGAACGACATTGCAGTCGATGAAGAGAGTGTACTCACGCTCGGTATCGATTTTCTGCGTGATCAGGTTGAGGGTACCAGCAGCTACAGTGTAAATCAGCGGGATAACAGTGCGCTGTTTGCCCAGTACCAGACAGCGTTTGGCGCGAACGACGTGGTGATCGGCCTGCGGCATGATGACAATGAAGCGTTCGGCGACTACAACACCGGCAATATCGCCTGGGGACGGGAGTTAACCGAGACGCTAAGGCTGGTTGCCTCCTATGGCACCGGTTTTCGTGCCCCGACATTCAATGACCTCTATTATCAGGATCCCTGGGGTTCAAACGGCAACCCGAATCTGACCCCGGAAGAGTCAGAGAGCGTTGAATTGTCACTCAGGGGCAGTCAGTCGTGGGGCGGATGGAATATCAATCTGTTTCGTACCGATATTGAAGGCCTGATCGACTGGGTCGAAATTGCACCCTTTACCTATCAGCCGCAGAACGTCGACCGGGCCAGAATTGATGGCCTGGAGGCGGGCATCAACACGCAACTGGCCGGTTGGCGGATTAGTGGTAATCTGACCCTGCTCGATCCTCGCAACCGCACGACGGGTAGATTGTTGACGGATCGAAATGAACAGGCGATTCGGATTGATATTGATCGGGCGTTCGGTCCCACTGAGCTGGGTGCCACACTACAGGCTCGCAGTCACAGCTACAGCAATGCAACCAATACCTTCAGGACTTCCGGCTTCGGTACCCTGGATCTGCGGGTGGCACACCATCTGAGCAGCGAGTGGACCCTGCGCGGTCAGGTGCGCAATCTGTTTGACCGGGACTATGAGACTATTCGTACCTATAACACCGGCGGTCGTGAACTGTTTGTCTCTGTTCATTATGAAGCGAAATAGGGGATAATCGCCCGGCCCCCTCATTACTGAGAGGGGCCGGATCAGGCTTAATCGGGCAGCAGAGTGGGTAAAACAATATTGAACCGGAGATCACTCACTTTTCTGTTATTGCTGTGGGTGGTTACAGGGGCCAGTGGGGCCGAACAGCCCCAACGTGTCATCTCCATCAACCTCTGTACCGACCAGTTGCTGTTGATGTTGGGTAGACCGGATCAGATCGCGTCGGTCAGTCACCTGGCACTGGAGCCGAATAGTTCATACATGGCGGCACAGGCTGCCAACTACCCGGTCAATCACGCCAAGGCGGAAGAGATTCTGGCCCTGAAGCCGGATCTCGTTCTGGCCGGCGCCTACACCGACCGCTCGCTGATTGCGCTACTGAAAAAACTCGGCTACCGGGTGGAGCAGTTTCCGCTTGCATCCAGTGTCGAGGATATCCGCGGCAATATTCACCGAATGGCCGGGCTGATCGGCCGGGAAGCGCAGGGCCGCCAGATGATCGAGGCGATGGATGAACGATTGGAACGGATAAAACGGCAGCGACCCGAGATCAGACCCAGGGGAGCATTTTATCAGCCCAACGGCTATACCGGCGGCATCAATACCCTGCAGCACAGTGCCCTGGAACTGGCCGGGTGGGAGAATATTGCCGCCCTGGAGGGAGTGATTGGTTACGGCGCCATTGATCTGGAACGGCTGATCCTGGCACGACCGGTACAGCTGTTCACCTCCTCCTATGCTCCCGGCACCCACTCCCGGGGCCAGCAGCTTTTGCAACATCCGGTCCTTCGGCAATTGACCCGGGGCAGGGCGCCGATTGAGGTGGCCTACCGCTACTGGATCTGTGGCGGACCAATGATTGCGGAAGCGGTGGAGATATTGCACCGGAGCCTGCCTCGATGAGCCGGCTGATGAATCTGCAGCAACAGACCCTGGTGGCGCTCCTCGTCATACTGGTTTGTCTGCTGTTTGCCGCCTCGCTGTTTGTTGGCGCCAACCCCCTGCCGGTGCTGCAGGCGGCGCGTGAGAGCCTGCTGGATACGCCCACCGTGATCGGCCTGATCTTCGGAGAGATCCGCTTGCCGCGAGCGTTGATCGCCCTGTTTACCGGTGCCACCCTGGGTCTGGCCGGTGCCGCCATGCAGGGACTGTTGCGCAATCCTCTGGCCAGTCCCGGGCTGATCGGCAGCGCCAGTGGCGCCGCACTTGGCGCGGTGGGGATGCTCTATTTCGGCCTGGGTGCGCTGTTGCCGCTGGCTGTTCCCATGGGGGGCATGGTTGGTGCGCTGCTGGCTACCTTTCTGGTCTACCTGATGGCTGGCCGGGAGGCCGGTACCCTCACCCTGATCCTCGCCGGCGTGGCGATCAATGCCCTGGCACTGGCGATGATATCGCTGCTGCTGAATCTGGCGCCCAGCCCCTATGCGGTACGGGAGATCGTACTCTGGATGATGGGTTCCATCGCCAATCACAGCATGCATGATCTCTGGACCCTGTTACCCGGTGTCCTGCTGGGCTGGCTGCTTCTGCTGGGTACCGGCCGATCCCTGGATGCGCTGACCCTGGGAGAGGAGACCGCCAGCACCATGGGTATCTCGCTCACCCGGCTAC
This sequence comes from Sedimenticola selenatireducens DSM 17993, assembly GCF_000428045.1. GTDB lineage: Bacteria > Pseudomonadota > Gammaproteobacteria > Chromatiales > Chromatiaceae > Sedimenticola > Sedimenticola selenatireducens. The sequence goes on from NZ_ATZE01000007.1 coordinate 187,059, forward strand.
GCTGGCGTATCTTTCTGGCGATCGCGTTGTCGGTCGGTTCGGCGGTTTCCATCACCGGTTCCATCGGCTTTATCGGTCTGGTGGTGCCCCATCTGTTGCGGCCACTGGTTGGTTTTCAGCCCTCGCGGCTATTGCTCACCAGCGCCCTGGGCGGTGCTGCATTGCTACTGGCGGCGGATATCGCTACCCGCCTGTTTCCGGCCGGCTCCGATATCAAGGTTGGAGTGCTGACCTCACTGGTGGGAGCGCCATTCTTCCTCTATCTCATACTCAAGAGCCGGCGGTACCAGCTATGAATCGGCTGCACGGTACCGGTCTGACGGTGTCACTGGGGGGCGTCACCATCCTGAATGGGGTCGACTTCAATCTGAAAGCGGGTGAAATGCTCGGCCTGATCGGTCCCAACGGGGCCGGCAAGACCACGTTGTTGCGGGTATTGGCCGGCCTGCTGAAACCCCGGTCGGGAACCCTGTGCTGGGAGGAGGCGGATTATCTGCAACTGTCTCCCCAGGAGCGGGCCAAACGCCTCTCCTATCTGGCCCAGAGTGGCACCGCCCACTGGCCGATGAGTGTTGAACGCCTGGTTGCCCTGGGACGTCTGCCCCATCTCTCCGACTGGCAGCGACCGGGGGAGACGGATCAGGCGCTGATTGCGCAGGTGATGGCGGAAACCGACCTGAACGATTTTCGTACGCGGCAGTTCAATACCCTCTCCGGGGGGGAACGCTCCCGGGTGCTGCTGGCGCGTGCCCTGGTGGCGGAGCCCCAGGTGTTGTTGGCGGACGAACCGGTGGCGGCGCTCGATCTGGCGCACCAGATCGAGGTGATGTCACTGCTGCAGTGCTACTGCCAAAAGGGCGGAGCGGCGGTGGTGGTGCTGCATGATCTGCGGCTGGCGGCGCACTACTGCCACCGCCTGATGCTGCTGGTGGCGGGTGAAACCCTGGCCGAAGGAAGCCCGGAGTCGGTGTTGACCGGAGAGAACATGGCGCATGCCTTTGGGGTGCGACTCAACAGTGCCGCGGCCTCGATTGCGGAGACGCTGAAACTGCCCTGGGAGAGAAGCCTCTAAGCCATGAATCTGCTGCTGCTGGAACCAGAGGACCTGATTGAGAGCAATATTGCGGTGATCCGCGGTCATCGGCTGCAACATATTCTCGATGTGCATCGCGCGCAACCGGGTGATCGCCTCAAGGCGGGTCTGCTCAACGGTAAGATGGGCCAAGCGGAGATCCTGACCCTGGATCGGCAGCAGGCGACACTGCGGCTTGAGTTGAACGAGCCGGCACCCGACGGGTTGCCGCTTATACTGGTGCTGGCCCTGCCGCGTCCCAAGATGTTGCGCCGCTGTCTGCGTATGGTTGCGGAACTCGGTATTAAGCGACTCTACCTGATCCACAGTTTTCGGGTGGAGAAGAGTTACTGGCAGAGTCCCCTGCTGTCGGCGGGTGAGATACACCGGACCCTGCGGGAGGGACTTGAGCAGGCGAAAGATACCCGGTTGCCGCAGGTTGAGATCAGAAAACGTTTCAAGCCCTTTGTCGAAGATGAACTGCCCGGACTGTTGGCAGGGAGGCTGGGGCTGGTGGCTCATCCCTATGCCGGGAGCGCCGGTAATCCCGCGCTGTCGTCGGAGCGACCGGCGCTGATCTGTGTCGGACCCGAAGGTGGGTTTATTCCCTACGAAGTCGAGAAGCTGCTGGCAGCGGGGTGCTCGCCGCTGGATCTGGGCGAGCGTATTTACCGGGTGGAGACGTTCCTGCCGTTGCTGGTGGGGCGACTGTTCCACTGAGGCTCCTGGGGTCCAATACCGTTTATCGTTAAAACCCTGTTGTAGCGCGTCACGATAATTCAGCGGAAAATGCAAGATAAAGCAATTTTCGTAAATTGCACAGGGTGAACACAAAATTACACTCTATGAAGCCTTGGATCAGTAGGTACAGCCGAAAATAAGGCGATTACTACTCCTCCAGGAAATACATCTTTGACTCAAGATCAGTAAAATCCGCCATGATTTTGGTCACAAAGGCCTCCTCACACGCTTTCTTGCACTCAGTAACAAGATTCTTGACTGCCTGAAACAGCAGTTCCTTTTCATGGTCTGAAGCGCATTCAGGGTAGGGAAGGTCAACCATCAGCTGAAATTCCATTTTCACATACTTAGAGAAGCGGTCTCGCAGGCGTTTGGATATGACCTCTGCGGCCTGATCGGATTGGCCGGCTTGCTTCACCTGCCTGTGGATATGACGCTCACAGGAATCTAATATCTGCTTCTCCACGGCGGGGAATTTTAGTGGTTCACTCATAAATATACCTTTTGGGGCACTTGTTTCAGGCGAGTATCTGGCGAATACCTGTTGAATTCCTTAGTATCACGTTCATGATAACTTTTTCTCCTGCGGCGCTGCCCATGCTTTCGGTGACAAATCGCGGGTCAACAGAATTGATGATCCTGAAATTGGCGGAGGCCTGACTTTCGCCACCGGCCTGGTTCATCCTGTGGCGTGGGTCCGAAGGAGTAAGCACCTCTTCTCCACGCTTAAGCACTGCTGGCACCTCATCAGGCTTGATGCCGGCAATACCGCCTGAGTGGTAACGGGGGGCATTGACGAATGCCAGGGGAGACACCTGGCGAACAGGCCCGCTACCAGCAATACCCCCCGTATGATGTACCCCGGCAGCCAGGGTTGAAAAAATCGAGCTGGGATCACCACCGGCCATACTGGTGAAGAAGCTGCGCAGGATCTGTTGCGCGAGCAGCTCGGACACCATCCGGTGGATGGTTTGAACAAAGCCAGCCAGCATACCATCTAGCCCCTCATTGAATGGATCGAACAGGAAGTCGGCAAAGGCACTTTGGATATTCCTACCTGCTTGAATGGCAAACTGGTCCATCTCATTGGCGGTTTCCTCAGCCTTGCCGTTCAGTTCGTCCATCCTTTCCTGGACGTTAAGGGTGGCCGCTGCCCACTCTTCCCAGGACAGCTTTCCGGCATTCAAGAGCACATCGAGCTGCTCCATTTCCCGCCGCAACGGCTCCATTGGATCCAGCGTATCCCGGATGGCCTGGGCCGCCAGGTCGAGTGATTCCAGCCATGCCTGGTATTCTGCATTTTCGGCTTTAACGGCCTCTTCAGAGGCCTTTACCACAGCTTCAAATGCCTCTTCAGCAGCAATCTCTTCCCGCAGGGCCTGGCGTTTGGCAATCAGGGCTTCGGTTGACTGCCGAACGGAGTCAGCCAAGGCTTTGTCTTTGGCGGCTGCGATAGCCTGTTCGGTCTGGTACCGGAGCAGCTCATCCGCCGTGAGGCCCAGCGTTTCGCGTTGTTGAGTCAGGCGATCAATGAATTTCTTCAAGGAGTCATCGGCCTCATCGGCACCCTCACCAATTCCCTTGATTCCGGATTTTGTAGACTTGGCCGCCGTGGCCAGATCATGGGCCCGCCGCTTGGCTTCATTCAGGTATCTGTTAACGTCGCCCAGCTTGTTGAACAACCGGGAAAACTCCCGACCACTGGTAAACTTTATCTCCTGCTGTAGCCGCTCTCTGTCTGCCTCTGCCTTTGCAATGGATGCTTGCAGTTGGGCCAGCTCAACGCCTTTCAGGTCTCCCTGTAGTTGCTTGAGCTTGGCCGAGTAGTTTTCTGTTGATGATGCCGCATCATCGCTGTTGCTTTTCCATACAGCTAACGCTGTGGCGGCGGTAATGATCACACCGACTGGTCCACCCAGAAACTTTAACGCGCCCTTAGCTAGGTTGGCAGACAGGGTTAAGGCATCAACCTTCAGGGCGCTTGCCGTCGCTGATGCCCCCATAATCATCATTGCTCGACTGGCAAATAGGGCATTGGCAGCCATCGATCCCAATGCCGGGCCTGCAATGCGTGCCACCAGCAGACCACTCACGCCAATGGCCGCCTCATCCAGGTGACCGACTAAAACCTTGAGATCGTCACCCAGTTCCTTGACGGTTTCATCAGAAAACGCCATCTCATCTTTCATTTCGCGCAGGTAGTCACTGACCCCTAACGCAATGATCTCGCCGAGCTGTTCACGCAGATCCCCCAGGGCCATATCAAACTGGTCGATGCCACCGGTAGCGGTTTCGCCGAGTTTCTTGTTAACCCCAGATACCTGTGATTCCATCTCCTCCAGAATTTTGACAAAGTCCTTAGACTTCTTCGTCTCATCACTGAATGTGATACCCACCAGCGCCAATTCTCCCACCATGCCCATGCTGGCCTTGCCGACCATGTTGGCGGCACCGACCACATCACCCTTCATCTTTGCGGCCAGGTCGACCATCAAGCGGGTGGCGCGGGGAAGCAGATCGTCGCTGATTTTACTGTAAGTGGTGAGGAAGCTCTGGCCCTGGATGATTGCTTCATCCCCGATAATGCCTTCCCCCTGAAGCTGCGAAGCCAGGGCTTGCAGTTGGCCAGACAGTCCTTGTGTGGTGCGCCCCATCGATGCCAGGGACGCATCCAGACCAGCAACGGCCTGCTCCTGCACTTTAAAGTCACTTATCAGGCGTCTGGCGGTAGCCACACTGAACGCCGCCCCAATGGCTGCGCCCAGTGCCGTATAGGCGCCGGTGAGCTTGCTGATACCCTTGCTGGATTTCTCGCCCGCCTTGCCCTGATCAAGGATCTCTTTTTCAGAGCGTTGCAGGTCACGGATTGCCTTATCGACTTCCGCTTTGATGCGTATTGCAAGAGTGAGATTTTTATCCGCCATAGGGTTCTCTCAGCATTTCAAGTGCTTCTGTTGCTGTACCGAAGTTCATAGCCGCATTAATATCGCAAATCCGGATTGCCCTGGTTTCATGGTCATGCTTTAAGGCGTAGTCAAAGAAGAGAAGCAGCTGCCGACGCGTATAACCATTCAACTGCTCTTTTGCATGGCCGTGGGCGATGAGTGTGGCGAAGACGGATCCCCATCCGAGTGATTTTCCGCCTGTCGATTCCTCATCTTGGGCACCAGCAGCGCCAACAGGCGGCGGACGAAAAAACTCTGATTCACACTCCAGAAAGTGGTGGACAAAATCGTACCGTCTTTATCGGAAAGCCCTTTTACCCAATCCACCTCACGGTTAACCGAAGCCGCCAAGAGTTGAGTGAATTCCTCCGCATGACTTGAAAAAACAGATAACAGACGGTTTATATCGATTGTCTCCCAGTCTTCACCAATATCGGCAAATGACTGGATAATCGGCATCGCCGTTGGTTCAAGCTTGAGTGATTCATAAAAGCGAAATTCACGGACCGTAACAGTTTCTCCGGTGGTTAATGTAATGTCTCGGTCCGGAATCAATATTTCCAGTTCTTCTTGAGGCGATGTCGTCATGTCATTCTCATAGGATTAGATAAATAGACTAAACGGCGCGACCGTAAATCCGGCTCACTTAGAAAGTGCGTATTCATCAGGCGATAAACCAAGTTGCTGGCATATCTCCAGCTCGACTTCGGTAACTCCATAGCATGATGCAAGGGCAGAGCTATCGACGCAGTAACTATCGATTTCCTTTTGCCTGGCATACTCTTCAGTACTGATTCCCATCATTGAGCAGATGGCAATCTCCTCCTTTCCAAGGGTTGGCTTTAATGTTTCAATGACATTTCCTTGTGACTTGGCTGCTGCTGTAATGGGTATTTCCGGCAAGCTGGAAAGTGCAGGCGTGTTTGTGAGTGCAATGTGCAAAATATCCAGCACTTCACCTGTTTTCTTGCTATAGGAAAAGACAGGCGAGATGTAGCGATACTCTTTCGCCTTGAGATAGGCTTTTGCTTTGGGCGTCCATTCGGTACCTACCGCATAGATGCCCCGATTCTCTTTCAGTTCCAAATCCTTTATCCAGCCTGCAGCCGGTGCAGGGAGGCCATTTTTAGCTGATTCAAGGGTCTGGTGTTCATAGTCAATGAGAAGTGGTTTCCTCCGACTACGAACCTTCCGAATCACATTCAATGCATTGGCCAACGTCAGACGCCAAGTCGGTATATCTCTTGGCCGCCCATCACTTGCCCTAAAGTCGCCAAGAGGAACAATCTGGAATGCTTTGTCTTGGTCATTGGGTGCCAGGGAGCAGCTGGCGAAGCCGATCAATGGTGAGTAAGCATTTTTCATGTTCCTATACCTTCGTCAATTCCTGTACTGGCCCGCGCATTTTTCTGTATCACCGTCATACGATACCGAACAGCGCATCGAGATCGGCAGGGTTTTCCTGGTAATAGGCCCTCAGTGCGCTCCTCGCTGGCCCCATTGCTCCCTTGGCCTGTTGGGCAATACCGAGCGCCTCTTTGTATTCATTCTTATACTGTGGATACTTAGGGTCGTCCTTGTCAGCACCACGGGCGGCAAGCACTTTATCTTCGAGAATAAAGACTCTCATTTCTGCATTGGCTCGCGCGATTGCAGCGGCATTCAGCGCATCGGTTAACTCAGCGGGTACGGGCATTCTTCAATCTCCTAAAATGGTGTTTGTGATAAAATGGCAATGTGACAGGTTAGTTTATGGCCAGCAGATACCCATGGCTTCAAACCGCTCACGCTCCGCCTTTACTGCATCAATCACTAGATCAGAGTTTGGATAGAGACCTTTGAAAAGAATCCCTGGTCCTACTGTCGGTGCCACCGGATTAATCAGACTGTCTGGAATAAATGTTTGCCGCTCGTTTCCGGTCAGAAAAATAGGCGCAGAGCGCTCACCCTGCTCTGTAATCAGTCGCTCAAGGGCTGCAAGGCGTGTCAACGATACAATGGCCTGCTTTGCTTGTTCCTGATAAACCTTGGCAACAGCTGCTGCCTCATTCATTAGAAACTGATCCATGATTTTTGGTGTTACCCGTTCAAGCTTTTCCAGGTCTAGCTTCAATACTTGCTGCTTTCGAACTAATCCGGAAATCACCTGGTTGGCACGGGCCGCCAGTTTTTCTTTTTCAGCCTGCTGCTCTGCATTTGCTTGCTCCATTTTTGCAATTTCAGCATCAATTGGATCAAGCTGTTCTTGGGTTGCCTCACCCAGAGCGATATCAGCCAGCAAGTCATCTCTTTTTTGGTGTAAATCGGCAAGGTCAAAAAAGCCATCCCTGGCATTCCCAACGAACCCATGTTGTTCATCTATCAACTCTTGGAGCTGCTGAATCTTTTCAGATAAATCGATTATGATTGATTGATGCACGGCGACTTCATCTGCAGATGCACCTTGGCCAAGAAAGTTAAGCTTTTTGTCAATGGCGGCCATTTCATCAGTAGCCTCCTGTATTGAATCCCGTAATCGGCTCAACTCCAAGGCGATGGCTTTTTCATCATTTTGATATTTCGTCAGCAAAGCACGACTGTCTTCAGTATTGCTGTTCAGATTACCCTTGATTGCATTCCTGACGTCTCTTAATGATGTCTCCAATCCACGTACACTAATGCCTTTATTACCGACAGCTGATTTCAATTCAGCTTTCCGCTTTTCAAGTGTTTGCTTATTCGCCATTGTTTCAATGAGAGACTGATACGCCTTCTGTGAATTTTCCTGCTGTGATGTGAGGTTTTTCATTGGGGTTCCTGTGTTTGTTTAATACTTAATCTCCAGTCAGCCTGTTGAACTATTCGCCTGACAGATCGATCAGCAATACCTAACGCGAGCGCGACATCTCTTTCTGAGATGCCTGCCTTTCTCATCTCTACAACCCGATTTGAAAAGAGATATTGCTTAATTCTTACGCCTGAGGGGATTTTTATATCCGTTCCTCCAGCTAATTGACACAGATGATGGATATCCGTGGAACTCAATCCAGTAAAACGAGCTGATGCATCCGATGTGCTACTTGGAATGTATATATCAGTCCCGCCATATGTTTTAATCAGCCAAAGGATTCCTGAGAGGGATACCCTTTTCCCCAGAAGATTCTTGATGCCATTAGGAAGCAACGATCTCAATTTATCATCGGGGATATTGGCTATTTCGAACATTTACCGCTCCGCTTTACCGTGTGCAAATAAATGATACATCCCCCGGACAACTGTCCTAAGGCGGACCACGGTCCGGGTGTGATTATAGAGAGACGTGAAGAGCGAAAGAGAGGAAAGAACAACTCTTGTAAAGCGGAAAATGCTCCGTCAGAAATCCTCGCCATCAGATCGGAGATAAGCAATCAATTGATCTGCTAAATCGAGATATTCAGCAGCTAATATTTTCCACTCTTGGAGTGGTAAAGTATCAATCATCCCTTCTGGATCGCCAAGAAGTTGGTAATCCAGCAATGCCCACCCGGCACTCAATTCACTCACCCTGTCGGCAAGCTCATTGGAGGACTTCTCGATGAAAACGATATAGCTATCCCCGAATGAACCTGTGGCAGGGTGCCCATGAGCAGCCAGCCAGGCGTCAATGGCATATGCGCGGGCTGACAAGAGCCGATCCCCGACCCAGTTCATGCCACTTCCATTCTGAAGGTAGCACCTGGCGATTCTGACTTGCTCCCTTGCATCATCGAATGAGAAAGAAAAACCCATATGACTGCTCTCTTGTTCGCCCCGGATCACGGTTCCACTAATTGGCTCCTTGCCTACACGATCCAGTATTGCCCTGATGCCCGTCAATGCGACCTTTCCTAGTCGTTGTTGGTAAGGGCTGCGTACCGTCTCAACAAGCTCACCCTGCAAGCATGTCAGAGGCTTAATCCCTTTCCGATAACATAACGACTCGTTTGACAAGGCGTTCAGGGCCCAGGATGCCATTTAAATTCACCGCTAATCGTTTAACTGGCTTCAAGCTATGCCGTGGTATAGGTATACCACGCAAAACGGCTTATATCACCGCTCAGCGTCTCCCCCCTCATTTGCTACGGGAAGTCATACGCTTCAGCGCAACTATGGCCTTGCCAGCCACATCCAAGCTCATGAACCGGATGTTGCTCGCGTGAAAACGACGTTCCAACCAATGGTTCAAACTCCGTTCGCTTGGGTCGTTCGCATACTGCTTCCACAGCCCCACGATCAACTCCAGCTGCTTAGGGCTGGCCATGCCAGGGCGATGGCCGAAGTTGCGTTTGCATCGGAGTGATTTGAACCCCAGCGCCTCGAAGCGGCCCATCACTTGCTCGAAGCCTCTGCTGTCCAGTTCCTTGGCGCTGCCAACTCCCGCCGTATTGCGCAGCAGCGTCCGGTAGGCGTTTTCACTCATATGCAACTGATTCTTCGCCACATGTACCAGCCCCAGTTTTGCATTGGATATTGACATCTCTTTACTCTCCATGCGGACCCGCTTTCTGGGCTGGCCGTATCTCTACGCGCCACCCAATATTCTGATGCCGTACAAGATTCGGGATATAGCCAAGTTCACGGATTCTATCCATCAGAAACTCCAGTGCCGGCTTCAGTGACTGATCCGAATCAGTAAAATTGGCCAGATCCGAAGCTGCCGTAGCAATCCCCGAGGCGCTTGCACTTTCTGAAGAAACAACCTTCAGCAGATCAAGCAGCAACTCACCAGGGAGTCGATCGCCTTCCTGTGGGTAACTTAATAAGCGGTCTTTCAACGATCCGAAGGCATCATAGAACTGATCAATACCAGATTCGGCGCTTTGCGCCACATCACTAGCCAGGCCAATTAACTGCCGGACATCCTCCAGGTCAGCTGTGCCAATGGTGTTTAAGCATTCCAGTTCCTCGACTATTTTCAGCAAGGCCGTCAATTGATAGATCTTATTTCTTAGGCTCCAGCCCATGTCCTCACTCTGCTCAACACTACTTACCTTATTCACTTTATACCCCCGCAACCACATCAGCAGTGATTTTTCCCTCGCCAATTTCTGCGGCAAGGTTCATACACTTGACCACCAGATTGTTGACCACCAGGGGGTAGAGCATGGAAATGGTGTCGCGGCCGTTACGGTGGCGTAGGGTCAGTCGTTTTCGTATGGCCTCGAAGGCATCGGCCTCAAACACGTCGGTTAGCGACTTATCCATGCGCTTGAACTTCAGGCCAAGGTACTCCTCCAGGTTGCTGTTCAATGGCACTAGCTCGGCAACCTCGATGCGCCTGATCACCTCACGGGCCTGCCAGTTCTGTCGCTCGTCAAGCTTCGACTTCAGTTCTGATTGGCCGATGAGAATGATCGATAGCAAACGCCGGAAGCCATCTTCCAGCTCCCAAAATCGCTTCAAGTACTTCAGCGTGTGGACGGTCAGATCGTGCGCCTCCTCAATAATAAGCACATGGCTGCTTCCGCTACGGCTTGAACCGGTCAGCAGTTGCTCAATCTGCCTACCCTTTGCCTCGAGTGAGCGCCGAGGCCGCTCCTGAGAGATGTCTTCGATGATAGCGTCGCATACTGCGCCGGCGGTCAGTCGCGCCTTGTCGATGATGCGCGGCAGGATCGGTGTGATCTCGTGCCCCTCGCGGTAAATACGGTCGATGAGGTCGCGGCGTAGCACGCTCTTCCCAGCGCCTGACTCCCCAACTACTGCCAGGAAGCCGCCGTGCCTGGCAGTGTTGAACATGTACTCACGGATATAGCGCTGATCGGGTGCCAGAAACACGTCATCTGGCCCCTGTACATCGTCCTGGAACGGGCTGCGAAACAGCCGAAAATGGTTTCGTGCAATTTGTGATAGCATAACGGTCTCCGGTAGTTGATCTTCGTCTGCGGTCGGAGCGGGGGCGATATCAATCCGCGCAAGGTCTTGGTGGGTCGAGCGCGGTTGGTATCGGTCCTCTTCATCGATCTCGAATGCCACTTCAATATCCTCCTCAGAAACGCCCTGATGGCGAAGGAACGCCCTGATCTGCTGCTGCAACAAACTTTTTGGTGATCTGGCCGGCCAGAGATCACGGTTGAGTATCTGGGCCAATGTGGCCTCGCTGGGATGCGCTCCTTTGGCCAGAACCAGGTAACGCGCCAACTCGCTCTGCGGTACGCAGATCGCCCCCAATATTCGCTTACACTTCAGCGGGGTAGGCTTGCGCCTCCGATGTGCTTCCCATCCTTCCTCGTACAGTTTCCTACTATGCATGTGTCGGTCCTCCCTTGGTTATGACGCGGTAACAGACAACTCGGCATCGGGTAAGGTCTTTCCCTCCATCCAAGCTGCTATCCGCTCCAGCTCATCTTCCGGCACCCCATTGGGGTAGGTCTCACGAACGGCGGCGCTCTCGGCCTTGGTGAGCGGACGGTCGAGACGGGCCCGCAAGCGTTTCAGCGCCTCGATAATGCTCAGCGGCTGCCGCTCGGGGTGAACCGCGTGTGGCAAATCAAGTTCGGTTCCGGGACGGCGCATATAGCTGGCCACTACCTGGTCTTCCAAGTAGCTGAATGGGTCCACCTTGCCCCCAAAGGCAGGCTCGCGTCGAGCACGGGCGAGGTCCACCTCTTGTTGGGTTTCTGCCCCGTAGGCATCTTTTGCCATTTGCTTCCGGTGGCGGTCTGTGTCTGTGTCTGGCTTGGCTGCGTAGCTCTCGCCGAAGATCGGGGCATCGACGGGAAAACCCGCTTCATTGTGCCCCTGCGGTGCGCACTCATATGCCACTTCCTGACCATCCTCATCCTCAAGTAGAACCAGAATATTAGGGGCCTGGTAGGGGTTAACACACACACTCACGGATTCACCGACACGCACGCCTGGCACATGCTCCACCGAGTAGGTTTCTGGCGCACATCCCTTCATCGCATAGGTCACCACCAGGTTGCCTTTGACCTGGCGGGTCTCCGGTTTCGTGGAAAGCAGTTGCTCACAGAGTTCGCGAGGAGGGCAAATCCGTAGCTGCTCGGCGCGGATGGTCTGCCAAAGACCATAGCGGGTGGTGCCGGTGCGCCGATGAATCCGGTTAGCGTTATATGCCCGCATCCAGGCATGCGCCTTGGCATTCAGCTCTTCGATGCTCTGGATGTTCACAAGAAATAGCCGTCCCTCGAAGTCACGCTCGATCAGGTCGTGGGTCTTCTCCACCTGGCCCTTGGCGCGGGGCCGGCCCGGTTCGTGCGCCCAATGCTTGACCTGGAGGCGGTCCAACAGATTGCGGATCAGATAGGACTGGTTGGCGCTGCCGGCATCCCATACCAGCATGAGCGGTACCCCGTGGAACGGGTCTTGCTCATGGGGGCGCTCGGCAAACGCCGTCATCAGAAACTCGAACAGCGTTTCCTGATCTTCACCTGCCGCCTGAAAGTAATGGACATAAAGGGTGCCGGTAAAGTGGTCAGTGACCAGGTAGCGCAGCACACGTTGCTTGGCGACACGCGCCACGTTAGCAGGTTTGTTCTTGTAGAAGCGCTTCTCATCCATGACCGCCAAGCCACCCTTATCCAGGTAGTACAGGACACAGACCGATACATCGAACTGCCAGACGTGGTTGGGGTGCAGGCTGCGCATCTCGGTATGGGGCGTCGGACGCGTAAGCTGGTCGGGGTGACATCCGCTGTTGCGCATTGTCCGCAGGTAGGTACCTGAAGACGCATTGGATTTGATCATTCCGTTCTCCTTAGCAATCTCGATTGCGGTCGATGCGGAAAGGAGGCGTTTTCCGTTGGCTCGGGCCGACTCAGCCATGAGTGTCGCCACCGCTTTGGCTTCTTCGAGAGAAACGCAGCTTTTTCCTGCATCGTCCCGACGCTTGCGCCCTGACTCCCACCCGATTTCCTTCAGGCCCCGGTATACCCAATCCCTGGAGCATTTTAAAAATGCAGCAGCGCGGTCGGTGATCTCGCTTCGCTGGCCTCGCGGCGCTTGCCCGAGCCTCATCGCAACGTCTACGAGGTATCGCCTTTCGTCCGCCGTCAATTCCATGACCGTTACTCCGTATCATTCATCCAGGAATCGTCGTAATCGAGATCCACCGGGTCTAGCTGAAGGTCAACCTGAATTTCATCCAGAACGATCCGCAAACGGGCGAGGGCTTGGGCGCAGGCATGGCGCAGGTCCCGCGGTGCCTCCTCCCAATCGAGAATCTCCTTGATGGCTGCACGCGGCCCCAGCATGGCGCTCTTGACGAGAAACACCTCCTTGTTCAGGCGCTCGGACAGCTCACCGGCACGCTGATCGGGCGTGAGCGATTCGGCCTTGTAGAGCTTGGCCTTCAGATCGTCGGTCTCTTTGCGGTGGTCGGAGACGATGCGGCGCGATGCCTCCAGCTCGCCCTGCAGATCCTTAGCGCGCTGCTCCAGGCTCTCCTTCTCCTCGGCGTGCTTGGCGCTCATCGCGCCCACGATATCTAGGAGCGTTTCCTTGTCACCTTCTATGATCGCCTGACGGATCTCGTCTTCGGCACTACCATCTGTGTTGGCAGCAATGCGAAGTGCGCGACTCATCCTTCCGGTTATGCCGAGCTGGGTCATGCCTTCAAAGACTTCGGGACCAAACTTATCAAACTGGGTGATCTTCTCGTTCACATGCTCCCTGGAATACCCGAATATGTACCGGCAACAGTCATCCCAAGTGGTAACCGTTACCACTTCTCCGCTTGCAAGCGTTAGCGAAGATCCATTAAGTGCTTGATATAACTTGTTTTCCTTTATTTTTTTCCATTCCGCCACCATGGTAGCGGTTACCAGTCTATGGATACCGCCAAGAATCTGCTGCCGGCCAATCATCTGATTGATCAGGTCACGGGCATCCGAGTATCCCGAGGCAGCATGCTCGTTCTGGGCCTTGATAACTTGCTTGGTAGTTGCAATATCCAGTTCAGTTTCCGCACGCTCCTTACGACGCTTGATGTCTCCCATATCCATGCTTTTGTTCTCGTTACTCATGCACGCAACTCCTCACCCGTAATTCGCTTGTAGTTCTCTTCGATCAAATGGATTTGCTCAAGGGCCGTCCGCCTGTAGCTGGCAGAGATGTTGGCGAGCTTTTCGGCCACAATCCAACGCGACGCCTTGCCCCCTGAGACAGGCGTTTCAACCACCCATCCCAGTGCCTCCCAAGTCAACAGCGAGCGCCGAGCCGACTGGGGATCGACGCCGGTTAGATCCCAGATCTCCTTGATCGTCTTGCCTTTGAAATCGTCCTCGAACAGGCATTCCAGGACCTTCCCAGCCTTGTGTACGGATTGGGTAATCTCACTCACTGGTTTTCCCCTTTGGGTAACGTTTTGAAAGCTTCTGCAGGTACCGATGCACGGTGTTTTTGCTGGGAGCACGCGCTTTTCCGAATCGCTCCACGCACAGGGCTGAGATTCGAGCCACTCCGTGATAAACCGGGAGGCTGTGAATAAATGCCTTCACCGCGGGGTCCGCATCAATTTTTGAAACCCGACCGCGACGAATCAGGTTGGGGTTGAAGGGGTATACCTGGGAACCGGGGGGCGGTGATACGGTCAGGCTCTCCCGCAGTATGATCGATAGCGCCTGGTTGACGATCATCATGGCGTCCATGCCGGCAACATCAATCAGCGCCGCCACAATGTCGCGTGCCTTTCGGCGAATCTCGATTTCAGAAAGTCGCTGCACCCTGTGAAGATTGTTCATTATTTCGCCCTCTCAACCCTGCGTGACACGTCGTAGTCGCTCATCTCACAGACACCTTCATCCTCCGGTCCATCCATTCCAGCGAAAGCTGGGAAACGCAGGTAATTCACAGCCTTGCGCCCACACTGCGCCGGCACCCGGCGCACGAAGAAAGCTGTTTTAGTCCCCAGCCCAGTCCGCACGACTAATCGTTCGCCTGGCCTGATCGTCGTTGGCCTCATTTCTTACCTCCAAATCCAAGTTCCGGTTGCTGATGTTTCTCCACAGTTCGTTGCTGGTAGGCCAGCTGTTCCATGGTCGTGTGGAGCGTGGCAAGCGTCTCCTCGGTGCCGACCTTGCCTTCATAAAAGGCCAGGAGCTTGCCCACCACCTCGGTGCAGGACGCCTGCAGTCCATTGATGTCCTTGGCGGTCGCATTGCGGCCAGTGGGGATATCGATCAGGAGCTTGTGAGCGGAATGCCCGATAAAGCGGGTGACGTAGGTAATCCCGCATGCTTCCTCAAACGGCCGGATCAGGATGGCCGGTAGTCGACCGGACTCCAGCCACTTATATAAGGTCCAGCGTGAGGCCAGCCCCATCAGCTCTGCCACCCGGTCCACAGAGCGGTTGTGTCGCTCACGCGCATACTCCAGGCACCACTCCATGGCCTGGCGCAGGGATGTCGGTTGCCTGTTCTTCCAACTACGCCTGGTCATTGGAAAGCCCTCCAAAGCGAAGCCTCCAAACAAAGCCTGTCCGTGCCTCTACGCAACGAGCCAGAAACGACATATGTTTAAAGACAAAGGAATTCATCGTGATCAGGCAGCGGCAGAGGAAGAGCCAATGACACCAGATGCTTCAAGAAGTTTTTCACGCAGAGCGCGGCCTTTGGGGCCATCCCAAGAGCCAATTAAGGCCGCACGCGCATTGCCATTGTTGACGCCATGCTCACGACACCAAGCGGAAAAGGTGGTTCCTTGGGTAATAAAGTTCGCACGAACTTTTAGGTGGAGATCAATGCCTGGGGTTGCTGTATTGATGTCCATGTTGAATTACCTCATGATAGTGTTTAGTAAAGCCATTAAATACAACTATTAGTTGAAATATTAAACATATAGTTTAAATGAGTCAACAAAAAATGCCTGAAATTGGAAAAATCTTGTCCCGCTTTATGGAAATCTCAGGGGCTCGTAGCGATTCGGCTATTGCTAAGGCACTTGGGGTTACACCCCAAGCCATTGGTAATTCAAGAAAAAGAGGGGCAATTCCCTATGAAAAGTTCCTTCAATTTGCAGAGAGGAACGATATCTCTTTGGATTATCTATTGCTGGGTAAAGGAGGGAGGGATAAGGCTACAGACCCTATCGACGAAGAACTATTTAACGAAGTAGTTTCTGCTTTGGCGTCTGAGGAAAGCGAATTAAGAAAGGTAAATTATGATGTTTTTTGCCACTATGCAGTAATGATTTACAACCAGGCACATCTAGTTACAAACGTCGAAGAACGAACAAAAGTTATCGCTAGCACAGTCCGTATGCTAAGCATTTCCACTATAAAAAATGTACTAACCAATATTGAGAATTGGGAACCCTCTGATCCAGAACACAAAAATAAACTTCAGAAGGTTTTGAACGAAAGAATTAACGAGCTTGAGATTGGAATGGAGGCCGGCACGTCCACTGTTCAACAAACAATTAATGGAGAAAATAACCAAGTTGCTGGTAGAGATATTACTAATCCTAAGAATAAGGATTAAACATGGATAAACAGGGCCAGCAAGAAATTTCTCAGCAAAACGAAGGGAACGGAAATTACGCTGCCGGCCGCGATATCGTAATCAATCAAGTCAATGAAAAAAGCTGTCCAAAACCTCTAAATGAATGCACACCTGACGAATTGATAGCCGAAAGGGTACATACCAAGAAGATCCTCAAGGATGCTCGAAAAGCCATATTTCTCAGTTGGCAACTGGCAGCTGTTACCGCAGGTCTTATTGTATATGCTGTATGCGCTCTATACCTGCCAATCGGCTATACAGGAATGTGGCTTGCAACGGTGTTCTTTTTTGTCTTTCCGGCTTTTTTCTTGGTCTGGCTAGTCCAACGTGAAGGCGAGGTGATCCGGGATCAGTTATTGAAGCTAAATCTTATTCACAGGCTCCTAAGAGGCTATGGAGTGCGGTAGCGCTGGCGACTTATACCAGAGAGTTCAACCAATCTAAATAATGGAAGAAGAATACATACAATTTAACTCACACCAGGTAGATGTCCGTGCACGCACTGACTCATTGGCGAGAGCTGTATTTATTATTGCTGGCGGTGGGCTATCGATCTCGATAGGGATATTTACAAACTCCCTAATGCAGGATGTAGATCCTTTCTTGGCTGCATCACTTAAAGTTGCATGGTGGTGTTTGGCGATAACCATCGTTTCTCTCGTTCTGATGCTATTCACCATTATTACTAGAGATTATTTCTTTGCTGAGACCTGGCGCCAGAAGCTGCAAGGAAAACGCCAGGATGTACCGCATGGTCCAGGTGTGGCTGATTTGATTATTTGGCTACTTGCTACAATTGGGCTCGTAACTTTTATTGGGGGATTTCTCGGCCTGGCATTTGTGGCAACAAGCGTGATCGGTTCAAGGTAGGCCCAAAATTGGGCCAGAGTCTGTTTTGAATTCTAGTTTTCAGTAGGCGGTGTCGGCCTGTGTAACAGATAGTTTAGGGTCAGAATACACACTCTTTCGGCTGTTTTTTATTTTGTAACCTGTTTTTCACTATGCGATCCCGTTATAACTCGACTAATCCCGGCATATCCCGTTTATCTTAAACATCCCTTAGTATTATCTTAATAACAAACACCCTGTTTCAACCGCCAAGGACGCAAAGAACACGAAGGAAGACAACGACTCGTGTTCTCATGATTCACCACCTCACCTGCCGGATTGGGCCGGAAATGCAGAGAAGCCATGGCATCTCTTCGCGTGCTTCTCGGTTGAGTAGAGGCATTCAGGCTTATCAAGGCGGCGGATAGAAGCGGGCGGTGAAGGGGCGGAGTCAAGTGTATTACCGATTGTCGGCCAGGGGATGGCTTGACTCCTCCCCCGTAGGTTGAAATAGTTTGTATCAGCTGCAACTGCCCATGCTAGAATGCCGGTCGATTTTATTTCGCGTAACTGTTTGAATTAAAAAATATATTATATGTTTTTTGACAACTATCTCTGGGCCTATCTGCTGGCCATTACCTTGCTCACGGTATCGCCCGGGGTGGATACCCTGCTGGTGATCAGGAATACCGTGCGTGGCGGTTTCAGGGATGGTGTGTTGACCAGTTTTGCCATCTGTCTGGGCCTGTTCGTACATGCGGCCGTCTCCGCCGGGGGCATCTCCCTGATCCTGATGCAGTCGGCCTGGATGTTCTCCCTGCTGAAGCTGGCGGGCGCCGGTTACCTGGTCTGGCTCGGCGCCAGGAGTCTGTATTCCGCCTATCGTGGCGAAAGTGGCCTGAAGTTTGAAACGGGCAGGGTAAAGCACCGCCAGGTGGCCGCCTGGACCTCACTGCGTGAAGGTTTTCTCTCCAATGTGCTGAACCCCAAGACAGTCATCTTCTATATGGCGTTTCTACCCCAGTTCATCCAGCCGGGCGATCCGGCGCTGGCCAAATCCCTGTTCCTGGCCGGGCTGCATTTCATCATCGCCAATATTTGGCAACTGATACTGGTGCTGATGGTGGGGCGGGCCGCCATCTGGCTCTCCCGTCCCAGGGTTGGGCGCTGTTTTCACAGCCTGACCGGTTCGGTCATGGTCTTCTTTGGCATACGCCTCGGTTTTGATTCCTAGCCCTCAGGCCTCTTCAAGCCACTCGATCAGGTAGAACAGACGGAATCCCTCGGATGAACGGGAGGGTCCATACACCAGTGCCGGGTAGCGCTGCTCTTGCACATTCGCCTGAGCAATGGCGCTGCTGTACGAGTCCATAATCTCGACACAGTTCTCGGGAAAACGGGCGCGTTTTTTTCCCGGTACATAGATCACCGCATAGTGCTTCTCAACTACTGAGCTTTCCGGGTCGCTGCCGTGGGTTCTGGGAAAATCCATAGATTGACCGCCTGTTCCTGAAGACCACTTTCAGATTAACCCGATTGGCAAC
The DNA here is from genome assembly GCF_000428045.1 of Sedimenticola selenatireducens DSM 17993. GTDB lineage: Bacteria > Pseudomonadota > Gammaproteobacteria > Chromatiales > Chromatiaceae > Sedimenticola > Sedimenticola selenatireducens. The sequence continues at coordinate 205,645 of NZ_ATZE01000007.1, forward strand.
CGATGAACAATCAGCCCTGTTAATCCCCGAATAGCACCGGTGGATGATCCAGTTTCAGAGGATGCGCACGGGGTTGGTGAAGTTGCAGGAGATCAGGATATCGATTGCAGTACCGGACAGGTAATCAATCTGGTCAGGTCCGGTAGCTGTTCCAACTGGCGGCGTATCTGATTCAGGCGCTCCATCGAATCGGTTTCTGCGAACAGGATCAGATCCACCTCGCCACTCAAGGCATGTCCGTAACAGAGTTCAGGGATGGTTTGGATCGCAGGTAGCAGTTCATCCAGCTTGAATGGTGAAAAACTGAGTTGAAAGTAGGCCTGCACCGCTTTCTTGCCCACCTCACCCAGACGCAGCGTGTAGCCGCGGATGACCCCGTGTGCTTCCAGCCGCTGAATCCGTTCGGCCACGGCGCTACGGGAGAGACCGATATCACGCCCGATGGCCGCCAGTGACTCGCGGGCGTTCTGTTTCAGTCGATTGATGATCTGCCGGTCAAATTTGTCCACAGCCGGATTATTGCGAGTTTTCAGGTTCTTCGTCCAGTACTCTCTGGACCGCTAATTTCACGGGAATAATGTACATCTTACGGTCAAAAACCGGCGTGTTTACAGCTGTGGGGTGTGAGGGCCTTCGGTAGGATCAACATTAGACCAAAACCGACGGAGACAAACAGTGAATAGTGAAAGCTTCTTGCAGTATCGTGATGGACAGCTCTACATGGAATCCATATCTCTGAATAGCATTGCCGAACAGGTGGAGACCCCGTTTTACTGTTATTCGGCAGCGGCCATCAAGGCGCGGATAGGGGATTGCAAATCCGCCTTCGAGAGCATTGGCGCCACGATACATTATGCGGTGAAGGCCAACAGCAATCTTGCCGTGCTGCGGCTCATGGCCGAGGCGGGTTTGGGTGCGGATATCGTATCGGAGGGTGAACTGGCGCGCGCACTGAAGGCCGGGATTCCTCCACAAGATATTATTTTCTCCGGTGTCGGAAAAAGAACATCGGAGCTGCTGGCCGCGCTGGATGCGGGCATATTTCAGTTCAATCTGGAATCGATTCCGGAGCTGGAACGTCTGGCGGATCTCTGCGAATCCCGGGGCCGTACCGCCAACGTATCAATACGGATCAATCCGGAGGTGGATGCGGCAACCCACCGGCATATCACCACCGCTGTGAGGGGGAGCAAGTTTGGAATACCTTTCAGCCAACTGGAGTTGGCGCTGGAGCGGATTGTGCGCAGTGACAGTTTGAGGCTACATGGCCTGGCAGTGCACCTCGGTTCCCAGATAGTGACACTGGAACCCTATGAGAAAGCCTGCCGTCGACTACGGGAGTGGGTTATCGAGTTGAGAGATAAAGGCTATCCAATTACCCACCTGGACCTGGGTGGCGGTTTTGGTATTGACTACGGTGATGGTCGTTGTCTGGCGTACGGGGCGGTTGCCGCCGTGATCGATCGGGAGCTGCGGAACCTGGGGGTGGCAATTGCCGTCGAGCCAGGACGCTCCCTGGTGGCGACTGCCGGAGTGCTGGTGAGTGAGGTGGTCTATCGAAAGGAAGTTGAGCCGGTTCCCTTTCTGATTCTGGATGCTGGTATGAATGATCTGCTGCGCCCGGCCCTGTATCAGGCCTCCCATCAACTGTTAACGCTGAAGCAATCGGATGAAGCAAGGGAGATCTGCAATGTGGTTGGCCCAATCTGTGAGAGCAGCGACAGTTTTCTACAACAGGCCAGCCTGCCGCGGGTCAACTCGGGGGAGCGTGTGGCCTTGCTTCAGGCCGGTGCCTATGGGGCGGTTATGGCGTCCGGCTACAACAGCCGGGATGTCATTCCTGAGGTGATGATCACGGGTGATCAATATGGCCTGATCAGAAGACGCATCTCCCATCGTGACCTGATGGAGTATGAGAATTTTGCATGACCGGACCGGTTCTGATCTTTGTCAGCTTTGGTCTTATGACTAAAGGATCAGGCTGATTTGTCGATACAACAGACAATGATTATTTGCCCGGAATTAATGGAATAGCCCGGTTGGTAGAATTGGAAAATTTCAATTGTCAGGGGATCTCCTCATGCGTGAGTCCATAACCCATCTTATTCGCTGGCTGTTATCGGCTGTCGGTATTCGCTCCATCAACAGCCAGTTCCTGTTCTCCTATATCCTGATCTTCCTCTGCGCCCTTATCTCGGTGATCACCATCTATCTGAGTCTGGGGGTGAATTCCAACTCCATTGATGTCGCCGGCCGGCAGCGGATGTTGAGCCAGCGGCTGGCCAAAGAGGCGATGCTGGTGGCCCAGCAGGCTGAGAGCCGCGAGGTGATGGAGAAGACGATCAATCTGTTTGAATCCTCTCACAAAGCGCTTTTTGAGGGTGATGAAGCACAAAATATACTCCCGGTGAAAGATGCGCTGATTCTTGAGCAACTCAAACTCGTGGAGCAGCTCTGGTCGGGGTACAAGCAGGTAATTACCCAGTATGCGGCAAGTCCGGACAATGCCGGTTTGGCGGCGATTCAGAAACAGTCGGTTCAGGTATTGAAGGAGATGAACAAAGCGGTGGGTATGATGGCCACTGCAGCCAACGACTCGGTCGCGCTGCAACAGACTATCGCCTTTGTCATGACCTCAATCATTCTGCTGCTGGTGGTGCTGGGTCGGGTGTTCGGCATGACCGTGCTGATGAAGGAGATCGATCAACTGCGCACTCATCTTGGGGAGGTGAGTAAGGGTGATTTCTCCAAACCGATTGACTGCCTGGACAGCCAGAATGAGATCGGGCTCGCCTATACCGCCTATAACAACATGCTGCAACAGGTGGGGCAGATGATCAAAGGCGTATGTCAGGTTGCCGATAAGGTCAGCGAGGCGACGTCCAGGGCGACCGAGACGCTGAATAGTACCGATCAGGGGGTGACTCAACAGCAACAGGAGATCACCCAGGTTGCCACTGCAATAAACGAAATTACCGTAACCGTACAGGAGGTGGCGCGCAATACCAGCCAGGCGGCCGAGTCTGCGTCACAGGCGGACCAGGAAGCGAGAACCGGCCAGACCATTGTCAATCATACCCGCAGTGGTATTCAGAACATGGCGCAGCAGGTTGAAGAGGCCGCTTCCACCATCAACATCCTTGAGAGTGATACCCAGCAGGTGGGGCAGGTGCTTGAGGTGATTACCAGTATTGCCGAGCAGACCAACCTGTTGGCTCTGAACGCCGCTATTGAGGCTGCCCGTGCCGGTGATCAGGGGCGTGGATTTGCCGTGGTGGCGGACGAGGTTCGCACCCTGGCGCAGCGCACTCAGGAGTCCACCGGCAAGATACGCGATATCATTGAACGATTACAGAGTCAGGCAACGGCTTCGGTCAAGGCGATCGGCAAGAGCCGTGAGATCGCACACCAGAGTGTGGAGCAGACCGAGGAGGCCGGTGTTGCCCTGGAGAAGATCGTCGGCATGGTGACTACTATCCGGGATATGAGTACCCAGATCGCTACTGCCATCGAACAGCAGAGCCAGGTGACCGCGGAAGTGGATCGCTCGATTGTCAGTATTGCTGAGGTGGCAGAAAATACCAGACAGGCCGCACGCCAGACAGTCAACTCCAACGCGCAGATTAGTGAGGAGATCGAGCAACTGAACCGGGTCATGTCTCAGTTCCATACTACCCGAGCCGGCCTGGACCTTTAAGATTCCCAAGGCGGTGCACCTGCTGTGGAAGGGGGGTGTTTTGCCTATCTGAATGGCTGGAACAGGATGCCGATGCGGAACCCGGTCGAAGTGTCGGTATGATTCACGTCGATCTCGGCATCATGAATCTCCGCTATGCGTTTGACAATGGACAGGCCCAGTCCACTGCCGTTGGGACCGCTTTGTGCCCCACGCCGGAAGCGCTGGAACATCAGATCGAGCGTCTCGCTGGAAATGCCGGTTCCTGAATCCCATACCTCCAGTCGGATCCGGTCGGCGTCCCGGGTAATCCGGATGCCGGCTGCACCCGGACCTGGGGTGTATTTAATGGCATTTTCCAGCAGATTTCGCAGCATGATCTGCAGCATGGTCGGCTCGCCATTGATTGGATATTCGGGTTGCGCTGAATCCATCTCCAGGCGGATGCGGTGTTGTCGGGCGTCCTCCTTCAGGGTGGTGATCACTCTCCGGGAAAGCCCGACCAGATCGACGGACTGGAAAGTCAGTGTGGTGGCGCTTTCCCGGTCAGCCCGCGCCAGGGTCAGCAACTGGTTGACCAGGTGGGTGGTTCGGTCGATGCCCTGCAGCGCCTTGTTCATCGCCTTGGTCTTTTGTTGTTCATCCGTTGCCCGTAGCGCAACTTGAAGTTGCACCTTGAGTCCGGCCAGCGGGGTTCTCAGCTCATGGGCGGCGTCCGCGGTAAAGCGGCGCTCATTTTCAATAGCGTGGTTGAGGCGTTGCAGTAACCGGTTGAGTGCCCTGATCAGGGGAGAAATTTCAGCCGGTGCATGATCAATATTGAAAGGACGGAGTGAGTGTGGGTCCATGGCACCCGCCTCATCCACCAGTTGTTTCAATGGCCTCAGGCTGCGACTGATGCCCAGCCAGATAAACAGTCCCAGTAGCGGCAGCACCAGCATGATGATTGAGAGTGTATCCTTGATCAGGTAGGCGACCAGTTCTTCGCGCGCAGCAAGCTTTTGTGCCGTGTGGATGACCAGTCCGGTCTCCCTGTCCCGGAGGGTGAATACACGCCATTTTTCCCCATCAAATGTGTAGTCGCTGAAGCCTTCCGGCAGCTCGGTAAGGAAATCGGGGGCATCTTTCGACTGGATAATAAGACGGCCAAGATTTGCAGCGAATGCGATATTCAGCTCATAGTCATGTTGAAAATTGCTGTTCAGCTCGATATTGCGAATCAACTCCACTTCACCTTCCTTGATCTCCTGCTGCAGCAACCCAAACAGAATCCGTGCATTCTGCGCGAGACTGGCATCGTAGATCTCCTCCAGTTCATGGGTCGCGTCCTGGTTGACAAGAATAAAAATACCCAGCCAGGTGATGCCTATCAGTCCGATCAGACTCAGTAACAGCCGCTTGCGGATTGATACCTTCCTAGACATTGCCGTCGGCCTGTTTGGGGATTTTGTAACCCATTCCACGGATGGTCTGAATGGTGGACTTGCCGAGTTTTTTCCGCAGGTGGTGGATGTAGACTTCTATGGCATTGCTCTCCACCCCATCGTCCCATCCGTAAAGCGCCTCTTCCAGACGTTGCCGTGACAGCACCTGGCCGCTGTGAATCAACAACGCCTCCAAAATGGCGTACTCCCGTGAAGTGCAAGTGACCGGTTGGTCATTGAGATGAACCGTGCGGCCGGCCGGGTCGAGGGTAATAGCGCCATGCCTGAGCAGGGGAGAGCCACGCCCGGCGCGGCGCCGGGATATGGCGCGCAGGCGCGCGGCAAGCTCTCCCAGATCAAATGGCTTGGGCAGGTAATCGTCGGCACCGGAATCCAGTCCAAGGACACGGTCATCCAGGCTGTCCCTCGCCGTCAGTAACAGGACTGGGATAGGGTTGTTCTGTTGGCGTATTCTGCGCAGCAGTGTCAGCCCGTCCTGTCCTGGAAGCGAAATGTCCAGGATCGCCAGATCCAGGGCATCATCCTGCAGGGCGGCTTCCGCCTGATTTCCATCGGTTATCCAGTCGACGGTGTAGCCCATCTGCTCCAGGCCGACGCTCAGCCCATCACCCAACAATTGGTCGTCCTCAACCAGTAGTACCCGCATTATTATCGTCCATCAATTTCGCAGCCCAAGAAATCCGCTATTAGGCTTTAACAGCCTTAAGTTTTCCTTAATCTTTTGCAAGTAGTCTCGCCAGGATAAGTCCTCAATTCTTACCATGAGATAAATTCTGATGCAGGCACGACACTCCAACAGCCGATATTCGTTGATTGGCTATATTCTGTTAATCGCGCTGGCCGGTTTCTTTATTACCCGAACTCTGCTGCTGGTGGCGGCATTCCCGGAAGCCGACCTGTCGATCATAGCATTTTTGAAGGTCTATCTTCTGGGGCTGATTTACGATTTGGCATTTTATAGTTATGCGCTGATACCGGTTACCCTGTATCTGTTGTTAATACCTGAACGGATCTGGAAAACTAGACTGAACCGTGGTTTTGTGCAACTTGCGATCTTTGCGACTATATATTGCCTCGGGTTTATTGTAGCGGCAGAGCTGCTGTTCTGGGATGAGTTCAGTGTTCGTTTCAATTTTATATCCGTGGATTATCTGGTGTACCGGCGTGAAGTGACGGATAACATCCGCGAGTCTTACCCGTTACCGCTCTACCTCAGCGCCATTTTTGTTGTCAGTCTGTTTGTATACTGGCTGATTGCTGACAGGATCAAGGCTGTTCTTGATGTCCGGGAGACATTCCGGCAACGCGTGGTCTATGCGGGTGGGATACTGCTGCTACCGGTGGTGAGCTTTTTGCTGGTTAATCAGGATCTGCGTGAACTGTCCAATAACAGCTATCAAAATGAGCTGGCCAGTAACGGCCCCTATCAGTTTATTGCCGCCTTCCGGAACAATGAGCTGGATTATTACAAGTTCTATCAGACGCTGCCCGACTCAAAGGCCGCCTCGCTCCTGCAGAAGGAGATCAGTCAGGGAGCGGCCGTTGCCCCCAGCTTCGACATCCGGCGGTATATTGATAACCCGGGAAGCGAGCGACACCTTAATGTATTTCTGGTAATGGTTGAGAGCCTGAGTGCCGATTATCTTGGTGTATTCGGCAATACCGAGTATCTGACGCCAAATCTGGACCGTCTGGCCGGCCAGTCCATGCTGTTTACCAATCTGTATGCCACCGGCACCCGGACTACCCGGGGGCTGGAAGCCGTCACTTTGTCAATACCGCCGACACCCGGACGTTCCATTGTCAAGCGTGTAGGGCATGAGACAAATCTCTGGTCGATCGGTAATGTACTAAAACAGAAAGGCTACGACGTCGAATTCATCTATGGCGGGCGCGGCTATTTTGAGAACATGAATGCCTTTTTTGCGGGTAATGGTTACGGCATTATCGATCAGTCAAGTACGCCGGACAGCGAAATGGGCTTTACCAACGCCTGGGGCATGGCAGATGACGACCTGTATGCCCAGGCCATCAAGGCGGCGGACTCTGCGTATCGGGCCGATAAGCCGTTCTTTTTTCATCTGATGACCACAACCAATCACCGACCCTATACCTATCCGGATGGTCGTATTGATATTCCCTCCGGCAGTGGCCGGCCTGGCGCGGTAAAATATACCGACTGGGCGATTGGCGAGATGCTTGCAAAGGCGCGGCAGAAGCCCTGGTTCAAGGATACCCTGTTTGTCATTGTCGCCGATCATACCTCCGGTAGCGCGGGCAAGGTTGCCCTGCCGGTCAGGCAGTATCATATTCCCATGCTGATCTACAGCCCTGAACATATTAAGGCGCAAAAGGTGGATACCCTGTCGAGCCAGATCGATGTGGCGCCCACTCTGCTGGCGTTGTTGAATATGGATTATGACTCGGCCTTTTTTGGCAAGAACATATTGACCATGCAGCCGGACGATGAACGGGCGCTGATCGGTAACTATCAGAAGCTGGGTCTGTATGCCGACAACCGACTATCGATCCTCAGCCCAAAACGGCGCATGACCAGGCAGGTCAATCCGAATGCATCAGCGCCTGTAGAGACCACGCTTGTTGCGCCGGATGCCGATATCGAGCGGGATATCGCCTATTATCAGGGGGCCAGTTACATATTTTCCCAGCACCTGAATGCCTGGGAACCGCCAGCGGTTACTCAATAATGCAACACAATAATAATTTCTTACGCAACCATCTTGTTCTGCCACTGTTGCTGTTTGTGCTGCTGGTGGGGTTGCTGGAGATCAGTTCACTGGATCTCTATATTGCGGATCTGATCTACCAGGCGGGTGGGCCCGGTTGGACGCTGAAGAACAGCGTGCTGTTTTCCGACATCCTGCATACCAACGCCAAGGCGCTGGTGAAGATACTCGCGGTGATCCTGTTCGCGGTTGCCATTATCAGTCAGTTTGTTACCCGTATGCGACCCTACCGCCGGGCGATCTGGTATCTCGCACTGGTGATGCCCCTGTCCGGACTACTGGTTGGCATCGGTAAGGAGCTTACCCATGTCGATTGCCCCTGGGATCTGTTGCGCTATGGGGGAGAGCATCCGTATCTCGGGCTATTCGAACCACATCCGGGCGATTTCAAATATGGTAAGTGTTTTCCGGCGGCGCATGCCGGTGCCGGCTATACTTTCCTGGCGCTCTATTTCTTCCTTGCCGTGTTACGACCGGAATGGAAACGCCTTGGTCTGATAACCGGGATCACCATGGGCCTGATATTTGGCATCACCCAGCAGATACGCGGCGCCCACTTCATATCTCATGACCTGTGGACAGCGGCGATCTGCTGGTTCAACAGCCTGGGCTGGTACTGGCTCGCCTTTCTCAGAAAAAAGCGTTCAGCCCGGGATGGGGATGTACCCGTTCCTTTAAATGACCCGGAATGGGAAAACGCCGGGTCATCGGTTGCCATGATCACCAGCGAAAAATAATGGTCCCGGAAGAGTGGCCGTAATCGTATCGATGGCCCGGCCTGCCGTAATGGTTCCAGTATTGTCTGCTTGGGCGATACTGACTATTCAAGCGGTGATGCCAGGCCCGGTTGTGGGAATGCCCGTGTCGATGCCGGATGATTTTTTTCTCGCGGTGAGTAAAACGGTCATCACGATGGGAATTCCAACCAACTTGCCTTTGTTGGTATTGGCTATCCTGATTTTTCACGAAGCCACTTCCGTCGTGTCGGCCTCCTGCCTGGACCTGCGTCACGACTGCAAGTGATAGTGAGGTGATGATCAACGCCTTGGTTAAAAGTTTCATTCCGATTCTCCTCTGTATTTTCCCGGTACGCCTAAAGACTACGACCTGATGGCTGAATGGTGCCTGAATGGGACGGAATAATTTTGCTGTGAAATAACCTTGTGGTTTCCCTTTTGTTTGGTTCTGAACAAAGGGTTAGATTAGATCCATATGCAGATGAACCGAGATTGGAGGCGTTTATGAATGAAATGGATAGAATCAAGCTGGAAGCGGCTGCATTCCGTGGTCTGGTAGGTCATCTTCGAGAACGGACCGATGTGCAGAATATCGACATTATGAATCTGGCCGGTTTCTGCAGGAACTGCCTCTCGAAATGGTACAAGGCGGCAGCTGATGCACAGGGTATTTCCATCACCAAGGATGAGGCGCTGGAAGCCATCTATGGTATGCCCTACGATGCCTGGAAGGCGAAATATCAACAGGAGGCCACTCAGGAACAGAAGGATCGGTTCAATCAGACCAAGCCGCTGCATGCCAAAATCAGCGGACATGTTTAACAGTACGGTACGGTTACGACCCCGGAGCAAGCTGAATATTACCCGGTCGATATCTATGCCATACTGCCCAGCCAAAGATTGTCCCGGTTCCCGAAGGAAATACCATGACAAAACCGACGCTGGAAGAGATTCTGGGGCGTCTGCAGAAGCTGCAGGCCGAACTGGAAATAGAGATCGACCAACTGCTGAAGGAGAAGCGTCGGCAGTTTCATTATACTCTTGAACAGGGAAAGGTTCGGTTCGAGCAGGGCTTCAAGGCGTTACAACGCCAACAGCGAATCGGACTCTGGCGTTATCTTCTTGGCGCCAGGCTTGCGCACGTGCTCTCTGCACCGATCATCTACAGTGTTATTGTGCCGCTGGCTTTACTGGATCTGATGATCACTCTTTACCAGCATACCTGCTTCAGGATCTATGGTATCCCGCTGGTCCGCCGGTCCGACTATATGAGCGTGGACCGGCTGCAACTCTCCTATCTGAACGCCATCGAAAAGCTGAATTGTCTGTACTGCAGTTATGGCAATGGTGTGGTGGAGTATTGCCGGGAGATCAGCGCGCGCACGGAACAGTACTGGTGCCCGATAAAACATGCGCGGCGTACTCCGGACCCGCATCACCGGGTTGATAAGTTCTTTGACTATGGTGACGCTGACGCCTATAAGCAGAAACTGCAGAGTTTGCGTCGCCAGTGGGAGGAGAGTGCCCCGAAAAATACGCCAGAATCCGGAGGCTGAAGTTGGGGAGGTGCGATACGGGCACGCGGCCCGCACCGCACTTGTTTTTACATTACTGCTGCTTGGCGCGACGTTCCTGCATCGCCTGATGCATTGCCTCGTGCTGGGCTTCCATCTGTTTTTGTGCTTCCGCACGACGGGCTTCCATCTGTTTCTGTGCCTCGGCGCGGCGCTCTTCGCGCTGCTTCTGCATCTCGGCACGCTGTGCCTCCATCTGCTTGATCATCTCTTCCCGCTGGGCGTTCGCCTCGGGATTGTCCGAGTTGAAAGGCGCCATGGGATAGGCAAATGGCGGCTGTCCGGGTGCTGATTGCTGAAACTGGCTGCGCTGGGCTTCCATGGCTTCGCGCATCGCCTGATGCTGGGCCTGCATGGCCTTTTGCTGTTCTTCGGTCATGTAGGCGGGTGGAGGAGCGACAGGTCCATAAGGATGGACACCGGCACCATAAGGTGCGCCATAGCCACCATAGTAGGGGTTACCATAGCCGCCATAGTAGGGGTTACCATAGCCATAACCGTTACCGTGGGTATAGGCATTGCCGCGACCGCGGAAACTCATGTTGAAATCTCCGGAACCGTCACCAAGACCGTTGCCGAATCCATTTCCATTCCAGGGATTGCCGCCCCACCAGGCGCTAGCGATCATACAGGTTGTGGTCAGGGCAATCGCTACAATTAACTTGGTGATTTTCATTGTATTAACCTTAGTGGGTTGATGACAGAGAAGGGTAGTTCATTTTCCCCGAGTCCTACCTGCGGACTCGGGGAAAATGAAGTTCTGCACAGTTCTTAACGGAACTCTTACAATCGGCACATCCCTGTGCTTGCATCCTTTGATCACATGGTGACCAGATGACCAATTATTGAGCGGCAGGTGCCTGCGGAGCTACTGGTGCGCCTGGTGCCGGGTATCCGTAAGGTGCGCCGTAACCATAAGGAGCTGCACCATAAGGAGCCGCGCCATAAGGAGCACCATAGCCGTAAGGTGCGCCGTAACCACCATAGTAGGGGTTGCCATAGCCATAGCCGTTACCACGGGTATAGGCATTGCTGCGGCCGCTGAAGTTCATGTTGAAATCACCGGTACCGTCTCCCATACCGTTGCCCATTCCATTCCAGGGACCGCCGCCCCACCAGGCAGAAGCAGTGGCGGATGCGGACAACATGGCGACAACAGCAGCAATCTTTGCAAATTTGTTCATGGGTATCTCTCCTGAAAACCTTGATTAAGTATATGTCTTGTTCTGTAAAGCGCTACAGCTCGCCTTAACTGTGAGTAAGAATATAAGAAATTACTAAAATAGTAAACAACTATTTAATAAAAATATTAATAGTATTCAATATCAATGCGTTAGCTGTTGTGTAATGGGTGAAGATCAGCCTTGACGTCCCAACAGGCAGGCCAGATGCCGAACCATTGGTTGTGAAACAGGCTGGATTTTTTTTCGCATGACCGACCCTACAGCGTCCGTCAGACTGAGGATAGGCGTAAGGACGCTGTCATCCATATGAGCCAGAAACAGCATGGCGTGTATTTCCGCCCTCAATTCGGGAAGTCTTTTCGATAATTGGAAAAGGGGGCCGTCATTGTCAGCTATCAACGATTCGACCACGCGATCAATTTCACTGATCTCGCGCAGTTCACCGGTGTGGGACCGGGCGCTGGAAAAATAGTTGCCTACGGCTTTGAACAGGCTGCTGACCACGTCCTGGTTGGCCGGGCGCGACACCACGTCAATCACCGCATTGGCAAATGTCTGGCCACGACTGTCCAGCAGTTTCTCTATGAGTATGGCGTAGTGATTGCCCTGATCCGTCAACGGTGCTATTGCAGAACGATAGGATTGCAGGTCGTTTCTGGGTGGCAACTGGTCAGGCAGCTCGTCAGGGACTGTTTCCAGGAATCCCACCCGATAGCTCTTCGAGGAGCGTCCCCTGTTCCAAAGCCGCTGTTTGAGATTGTCATCAATCAACCCCGGCTGGAGTACCAGGCGCACAGTTTCCAGCATTTGTTGAGGTTCGGTCTCAAAGGGAAGATGTTCCACCAGAAAGGCAGCCAGTTCCGGCGCCAGCGAACCAGCCGCCACGGCCGGTTGTTCCAGCATTCGTCTGGCATACTCGGCTTGTGGTTCACACCACCAAGCCAATTGGGCGAGTTCATTGGTCAAACCCGGCGAACAGACTACCGCCATGACCGCCTCCGGTTCCGCCAGTTTCAGCAGGCTGGACATCCGGGTGCTTTCAACTTGTCCCATGCGTGTCCAGCGCTGAATAAAAACGGGATAACCGCCGGGGGAGTCAAGTGCGATTCCGGCGAGCAGTTCGCGCACTTTTTTGAGATACCTGTCCGGATTGCCGTCGGGGTGCAGGATAACTCTCAGCTCTTTTTCGCCCTTTTTGCCATATACCTCCATGCTGTTCTCGTTGATACGAATGGCATCGGCGTTGACGGCAAGCACGTTCAGGCGCAGCAGATCTTCGTGTGTCAGTTCCATGTAACCTGCGGTCCTCAATTGAGCTGGATGCGTTGACCCCAGGGGATCTCCGCCTTGCCTTTGATCAGCCAGATCACCGGCATCGCCGGTTCGTGTTCAGGGAAATCGCCCTGGGCATCGGTAAAATAGATCAGCAGGTCGCAGTGGGCATCGTGTTGTGCAACCCACTCAAACACCGGTCTGAAATCGGTGTCGCCACCACCTTTGAACGCATGGGGCAACTGGAGTTGTTCCCAGGGTTCGGCAATCCAGGGGCCGTCAGGGGCCAGGACGGCATCGCAGGCCAGGAGGGTAATACGCGCATTGGCCTGCCCCTTAATGGCGTCGATTTCTGAAATGAACTGGCGCATCTCTTCATGGCTGACAGACCCGCTGGTATCCAGCCCGATCACCACTTTCAATTCGCTGCTGCGCAGACTCGGGAGTATGGCATCGCCCTCCCGGCGTGATGGCCTGGCCCAGTTGTAATCCTCCCGGGCGGTAGCGGTCATGTATTTGGCAAGCAGCATGCGCCAGGGAATTTGCGGTTGCAGCAGGTGGCCGATCATGCGTCCCAGTTCACCGCCCATCTTGCCGGCCTGCATTGCCTGCTGATGCGCGCCGGCCAAACGCTGGGTCCATTGCACGGCCAGTTGTGCCTGCTCAACCGGTGACAGCGGGTCGGGTTGTCTGGCGCCTGTCGGTGATGAGTCTGAAGCAGGCTGGCGGTTTGCCGCCGGTTGTGGTTCCGCCGGCTGTTGCCCGGGCTGATCGGCACTTTTTCCCGAAGGTGGTTGATCTTTCGGGCTGTCTCCGCCGTTACCCGGGCTGCCACCGGGACTGGAGTCGCTCCGATCATAAATGTGGTGATCATGGGTGTTCATCTGATCACTCTCGGCGATGCAAGGGTAAATCTCTTCGGCGGTCATACCCTCAAATTCAACCAGGTGCAGGGCCCCGGGACAGGGCTCCAGCTGTTCGGCGATCAGTAATGGGTTGATCGCCAGATCACAGGCGATATCCCAGCGATATTTATCCCGGTGCATTCTCCTGGCGAAATGGGAGAGCGCGCAGTGCAGTGCTTCATGGGCCAGGACAAACTGGGTCTGTTCCAGGGTCAGGGCATCAATGAAATCGACATTGTAGTAAAAGGCGCGTGCATCCGTCGCGGTAGTCTGACACCAGGAGGGATCTGCTTTGAGCATGGGCAGGCGCAGGACCAGGGCGCCAAGGAACGGTTTGTCCAGAATCAGGCGCGTCCTGGCGGCGCTGAGTTTTGTTTCAATCTCACTCATCGTCTGCCTTTTTCGGCCTTGTGCTACAGATCGTAAAGCATCACATCGGCGACTGCCTCGGCCCAGGGAGCAAACTCTGGTATGCCGAACAGATCCTGACCGATGGCGCGATGCATATCCGAAACCAGCATGATGCCCATCTCCCGTTGGGGGAATCGGCCGGCATATTCGAGAATACGTCCATACACCTTCTGTTCGTTGTCGCTGCCCCGGGCTTTGACGGCCCGCGCGACCAGGGCGGAAGCGACAGCGTACTGCAGGTCTATCTCGTTTGGCACAAGAACCGCTTCACCCTCCAGTATGGCGTCGATATCGGGCAGTTTATCCAGGTTGTTAACAAAGGCCGCCAGCTCGATCCCTGCCGCCGGCCCGACACAGGCCTGCAGGGTATCGCAAAGCAGATCCGGTAATGTGCCGAACTTTTGCAGCCCGCGATGGGCAAATTCCCATGAGCGGGGAGTGGGAAAGGCTACCGGATTGTGGGCGGGATCAAAATCAAATAGCCGCTCGGGGCGGAAGCGCAGAAATGCGATCACCCGTTCATCAATACGGTTATCATAGGCCCAGGCGACCCAGTCATCCAGATGGGTATCCACTTCAAAATGGGTAAACCGGTTGGCCAGTGGAGCCGGCATGGTGTAGGTGACCCCCCGGTCGCCTTGCCTGTTTCCAGCAGCAAAAATGGCCCATCCCTCCGGTACGGAGTATTCGCCCAGACGCCGGTCAAGAATCAATTGATAGGCTGCGGCGGAGACACTCGGTGGTGCGGACGTGATCTCGTCAAGAAACAGGATACCCCGTTCACCCTGTGTGTCGGCATGTGGAAGCAGCGCCGGTTCGGCCCACTCAACGCGTTCACCACTACGGAATGGAATGCCGCGCAGGTCGCTTGGCTCCATCTGCGAGAGGCGTATATCTATTACCGGCACCTGGTGGCGATTACCCACCTGGCTGACCAGTTGTGACTTGCCCACACCGGGTGGTCCCCAGAGCATGACGGGTGTGTGGTGGCCTTGCTCGGTACTCAGGTATTCACGGTCCAGAATGGCCGATATCGCGGCTGGTCGCATGGTACTCCCTTGTTTGAACGGTGGTGCGGGCGGTATTTTCAGCTAATAACCTACCATATAACTGGGAAAAGCAAATAATAAGAGATAGTGATGGCAGCGATTGAATAGTTTATATATTCGCAGTTGTGGGCATCGAGTCATCAGCTCGTTACAGCGTTGCTGCGGAAAATGTATCGCACTCTTTTAATGTGCCGCTTCGAAAGCCCTTGTTGAACCACGCGACGCGCTGGGTCGACCGACCATGGGTAAATGAATCCGGTGTCACATGACCCTGTGATTGTTTCTGCAGGCGGTCGTCTCCTATGGCGCTCGCCGCGGTCAATGCCTCTTCTGCATCGCCTTGTTCCAGCAATTGCCTTGAGCGATCAGCATGATGCGCCCAGATACCGGCAAAACAATCTGCCTGTAGTTCCTGTCGTACCGATAGCTTATTTGCCTCAGTCTGGGAGAGGGAGCGTTTTGCCTGATGTACTTTGTTTGAGATGCCCAGTAGCGTCTGTACGTGATGTCCAACTTCATGTGCAATCACGTAGGCCTGTGCAAAGTCTCCCGGTGCTTTAAAGCGGTTTTTCAGGTCGTTATAAAAACTGAGATCAATATAAACTTTCTGATCGGAAGGGCAGTAGAATGGTCCGGTTGCCGCCTGACCCAAGCCGCACGCGGAGCGCACCGCGCCGCGAAAAAGTATCAGTTTTGGCTCTTTGTAGGAATCACCCATCTGTTTGAATAGCTCGTGCCAGGTTGTTTCGGTGTCAGCCAGGACGACTGAAACAAAACTGACCAGTTCCTCTTCTGCAGCACTTTGCTTGACCGGACCTGATGGCTGTGGGTCAGCAGACTGAATACTGTCTCCACCCAACATGCCGCCGAGATTCCCTGTGAAGATGCCATAGGCGCCGAGCGCCAGGATAGCGACCACGCCACCCTTGAGCCCAAACAGCTTGAAGATCATCGGTAGCAGATTAAGCATGCCACCGCGACCGCCGATTCCACCGACAGAGGGGCCGCGATTGCCTCGTCGATCCTCCACATTGCTGCTCTGTTTCTGACCACGCCAACGCATTGTTCTACTCCAGTTGCCCAGGGTTGAATTCGGCTTTCTGATCAATTACCTGCCAATCTTACCAGCTTCTTGTTTGATGGAAGCGGATCTATACAGATTAATGGTAAACCTTTGTCAAATCAGTCCGGCGGAATCAATTAAATCCCGCCTGTAGTTTTCCGGGTTCCCTGAATGCCAGTAGCAGTATCAGTAGCAGGCCGACACCCATGATAATGGCGGCAAGATAAAGCGAGCCGTTGTAGGTCCCGGATGTTTCAGCCAGGGTACCGGCGAGCGCCGGAGCGGCGATCTGGGCTACGCCATAGCTGAGGGTCAGTTTGCCCATCGGTTTGGCCGGTTTTGTCGGATAGAACTTACCCATCATCGTCAGCATCAGACTGACGATGCCGATAAAGGTGCCGCCATAAAGTGCGGCGCTGAATAGCACCAGAAAGAGATTGGCATCGAACAGGGTAGGTAGGATGATGCCGATGATCTGCAGCGCAAATGCCAATGCCAATGCTTTCAGCTCGCCGGTTTTTCTGGCGATACGATCCCAAATAAAACAGGCAGGTGCCGCCGCCAGTCCGACTGCCAGCCAGGCCAATTCACCGTTTCCCTGCAGTGCGGGTTCGGCTTCCACGATCACCACCAGAAATGTGGCGCTAATAACATAGCCAAAACCGGCACAGAAATAACTGCTGAACAGCAGGATTGTCCAACTGCGAGGGGGAGGTCGGTCTTCCATTTTCACACCGCTGGTAGTGAACGGGCTGCTGTCGGGACGGGGCAGCCATCCCCACGCAGGGATGAACAGGACTAGCCCAATCACCGTCAGAGCCAGCCACTGCTGGTCCCAGCTGAGATGGCTGGCCATCAGGTCAACGGCTACCGCGCTCAAAACGATGCCCAGGCCAATGCCGCTGAAATGAATACCGAGCTCCATTCGGTGGTTATGCCTGATCAGCCAGTTGAGGATCAAACCTGAACCTATAAGCAGTCCGGCAGCGCTGCTCAGGCCGGCCAGAAAACGCATAATACCCCAGAGCCACATGCTTTCGCTGAAGGCCATTCCGGCGGTTGTGACCAGTGCCAGGACCAGGCCGATACGGTAGAGGGTGTCCTTAATCTGCAGATTGCTGATAGAGGCAGCTATCAGTGCGCCCCCCATGTAGCCGAAATAGTTAAAGGTCGCCAGCCATCCGCCGGTGGCATCGCCCAGTCCGGTCTGGGATTGCATGATCGGTAGTAGCGGCGTATAGGCAAAACGCGCAATGCCGAGGGTAAGGATCAGGCTCATGACGCCTGCAAACAGAACTTTGATGTGTGATGGAGAAGGGGACATCGGCATACCTGGATAGTGACGATCCGATAGTATACCCGTCCGGCCATGTGAGTTTATAAAATAGTTGCGTTATAAACCATTTGGAAACAATGGTATAAGCTGTGGGTATTGCGACAGGATGTGTGTATTGGGCCGCGGTGATGGCATTGCATCGTCAGGTGTGAACCGAGGGCTTATTCGGCTGGAGTCGATGACGAAAACTCGCCGGGGTAGTGATGCTCTGTTTGTTAGTGCTGGCGCCGCTACAGATAGCCTTTTTTCAGAAACAGTCCGGCCTGTTCTTTTGGCATGGGTCGACTGAACAGGAAGCCCTGGGCGTGGGGACAGCCGAGCCGCTTGAGCTGCTGATGCTGAATCTCCGTTTCCACCCCTTCCGCTATAATCCCCAGCCCCAGTTCCTTGGCCATGGCGATAATGGCGGTGACGATAGAGTTTCTGCTGCTGGTGGCGCGTATCCCGCTCACAAAGGAGCGGTCAATCTTGAGTGTACTCAGTGGGAGGGATTGCAGGTAGCCCAGTGAGGAGTAACCGATGCCGAAGTCATCAACGGCGATACAGATACCCGCAGCGTGCAATTGCCGCAGTTTATTGATGACCTGATCCATATCCTGGATCAGTACATTCTCTGTGATTTCCAGCTCAAGCGCGGAGCCGGGAATCCCATGTTTGGTCAGAGTATTGAACACCTGATGTTCGAAATCAGCTTGCGCCAACTGTTTTGAAGAGACGTTGACCGCCAGCTTTAGCTGATCATGCCCGGCCTTTCGCCATTTACTCAATTCCGCGCAACCGGCATCCAGCACCCACATGCCGATCTCATTGATCAGGCCGTTCTCTTCCGCTACTGGGATGAACTCCGTGGGGCTGATATTGCCTGCTTCGGGATGCTTCCAGCGTAACAATGCCTCCATTCCGGAAACAATGCCGGACTGCAGGTCGATCTGCGGTTGAAAATAGACCTGTAGTTGCTCTTCATCTATGGCGCGCCGGAGTCCGGTGTCCAGCGAGAGATGCTGGTCGGCCGTCGCTTTCATACTGTTGGAAAAGAACTCGTAGCCATCCTTGCCGTGTCGTTTGACATGATACATGGCGATATCGGCGTGCTTGATCAAAGTGTCCATGGTTTCTCCGTCATCGGGGAACAGTGCTATGCCGATACTAAAGCTGACGAATACCTCAACCCCGTCGATGAAAATGGGCGCTTTCAGGTTGTCCAGGACCTTCTCCACCAAGCGAATGGCGTCGACCCTGCCGGACACTTCAGGTACCAACAGATTGAACTCGTCACCGCCGACTCTGGCCAGGGTATCGCTGTCCCGCAGGCTGTTCCGCAGGCGGTTGGCAACTGTCTGCAGCAACTGATCGCCGGCGACATGACCGAGTGAGTCGTTGATTACCTTGAACCGGTCCATGTCGAGATACATCAGTGCCAGCTGACTGCTGCTCCGCTTGGCCTGGGAAATGGCCAGTCCGAGGCGGTCCCGCAGCAGTGCCCGGTTGGGTAACTGGGTCAACAGGTCGTGATAGAGCTGGAAGTTTATTATCTCTTCTGCCCGTTTGCGCTCACTGATATCCCGCGCGACACCATAGGTTCCGACATAGCATTTTTCACTATTGTTACCGGTGTCGCGATAGATGCCCATTGAGTTCAGCTCGATGGAGACAGAGCGGCTCTCAAAATAACGGCTGGGCTGAGCATTATCCCTGCAGCGCAGTCTGAATTCCACGTTTCGGCTGGCGCGGTCACCGGTGCGACGTTCGGCAAAGGCATATTTTGCCTTCTCTATATCCTCTTCGTGCACCACTTCTGAGTAATGATGTCCAATCAGATCATCTTTCTGGTAATCCAGCAGCTGGCTGATGCGATCATTCACAAAGCAGAAGTAACCTGCCTCATCAAGCATGTAGATGATATCTGGAGAGTTATCGACAATGAAACGATAACGGTATTCGGACGCTTCGAGTCTCTGGTGGACCTGTTTGAAATCCCGTTCCAGGTTACGTTTTTTCAGTACATTTTCAATAATGCCGAGGAGTTCAACCGGATTGTACGGTTTGCGCAGAAAATCGTGGACTCCATGCCTGAGGGCTTCGGTGGCGTTTGCGAAGGTCGCTTCGCCACTGACAATCACCACATCAATGCCGGGGAAGTCGGCTTTAAGCAGTTCCAGAAACTCCAGCCCGGAGATTTCCGGCATGTTCAGATCCAGCAGGACCAGTTCAATGGGTTTCTCACGCAGTATATCCAGCGCAATATGCCCGTTTGCGGCGATAATGCTCGAATGTCCGTAGGCCTGAAGGAGATCACGAACGCTTTCGCGCATGCGAACCTCATCATCCACCACCAGAATCCTGGCCGGTTCATTCTGGGCTGAATTGGTGGTCCTACCGGTTAGCTGGGGCAAAAAGTCGCTCCCCAGCCAGGATTCCGTGGACTTCATCATTGTATCTTCCCCTTGTTACTCGTCCCCTAAACGACGAGGTAGGTGGATGAAGAATTCAGTTCCACCCCCTGAGCGACCTCTACAGCTAATACTCCCTTTCAGCTCATCAATGAGGTTTTTTACAATGGTTAATCCTAAACCTGAGTGGTTATCGCCTTTTGTGCTATCTAACGGGGTAAACAGTTTACCCATGATATCCGGGGGAATACCAGGTCCGCTATCCGCAATGCTCAACTCGACGTATTCCCGTCCCCCGATATTGATATGGTCGTGCGTTCGGATCCAGATTTCTCCACCATCGGCCATCGCCTCGACAGCATTTTTTACCAGATTGGTGACCACCTGTTTGAGGCTTGCCCGGCTGATCTGAATGGCCGGCAGTTTCTTATCCAGTTCCACATGTTCGGTAATCTTGTGGGTCTGGAAGTAGGAGGCCTGAAATATCTCTACCAGATCGCCGATTACTTCGTTGATATCCACCGAGTAGGATGCAACGTGTTGAGGATCGCCGATATCGCGTAATCGCAAAGCAATATCACCAACCCGCTGAATCTCCTCTTTGATAATTTTCAGGTGGTCGGAAATAGAGGGATCTTCTTTAAATTTAGCAGAAAGTACATGCAGATAATTATTGATTATGCCCAGTGGGTTGTTGATTTCATGGACAATGCTTCTTGCTTCACGCTGGTGCCACTGACGCGTATTTTCTAGTAGATCCTCGGTTCTTCTTTCGATATCACGGTGTGTATGGATATTTCCCGCAGCGGTTGTTGCGAATAGAGGCAGGAAGCTTAAGTGGTGCGCTTGCTGATCCTGCTCCGGCTCAGGTAGTCCTACCGCAATCACTCCAATTCGATGCGAGCCGGTGATCAGTGGAATACAGAGCAGACATTCCCGCTCAAGGGTTCTGGCGAGTTGCCGGTCAATCAGTGAAGCGGGATTTGAACTCAGCGGTCTGATCGGTTCCTGGATTGTTCCTGCTATCAGTGCCTGGGCGATGCGACTCCGGCCTTCGGAAATAGGGATGTTGAATTCCGCAATCAGTGTGTTGCTGACGGCACGGGCAGCGACCCCCTTGAGATGCCGCTTTTCGGTATCAGCGAGGAACAGAATGCTGCGATCCATCCCGAACAGGATATTCAGTTCATCGAGGATCGACCTGAGGAACTCCTGTAAATCCTTTTCATTGCCCGGCTCCAGGTTGATGCCGCTAAGCAGGGCGAATTCACGCACCCGGCGGGCCAGTTCGAGTCGAACATCCTCGGTTTCAACCTGGACCTCAATTCGGCCTTCCACGCCTTTTTCAAGATGAATTCCGAGACCATCGGCCGCCTTATGAACCTGTTGCTCTATATCTTGTTTAAGACTGTCGACGACGGAGGGGGTCAAGCCAAACAGCAGCTCTGCTTCGGCATGGAGGATGTCGCTATCAATGCCCGGATCACTCAGCTTATGGGTGAAGTTGGTCAAGCGTACCAAACGCGGTGCTTCAAGCAGACGATCGGCCGGTTCATTCTGATAGAGCAGGGCATCGCTGAGGAAGGACTCCAGGTCCCATTCGCGCACCACCAGCGCACTGACTTCGTGATAAGCGGCGCCGAACAGTTCACGTTCATGCTCGGTGAGGCTCAGGTCGGAGTGAGGCTTGAGCAGCAGATCACCATAGGCTTCCGGTTGATTGTTGAGAAACACCAGTTGGCCGAGCTTGTGCAGCAAACCGGCCAGATAGGCCTCGTCGGGAAACTCATAGCTGGTCAATGTGGCCAGGGATCTGGCCGCATGGGCACACCAGAGTGATTTGTACCAGACCATACCAAGGCCCTTTCCGGCCTGGACATTGAACTGAGAGAAGAACTGATGCACCGCGGCGTTAATGGCGATGGTTTTAATGTTGTTCAGCCCCAATACCACCAGCAGCCGGTTGAAGTCCCTGTCATCGTTCCATTGTGCGTAGGCGGCGGAGTTGCAGACGGCGGTGATCTTGGCGGTGAGAGCGACATCCTGCTGAATTATTTCTGCCAGATCCTGAAAACTGACGTCGACTTGATGGCAGGCTTCGATTAATCTGAGCAATACCTGCGGGACAGAGGGAAGTCTGCCCAGATTGAGTTTTTCGATGCTGACAAGTGGTGCCTCATTCATGACATCACATCCTGCACCAATTATTAACCATAAGTCAATGACATAGAAAGGAATTCTGTACAATTTCTGGACAAATGAGAGCGACAAAAGCAACTATTCACGATACCTTTGGCGGATCAGTGGGAATAAAAAGCCAAAAATGTGATGCAATTAACAGAATGGTTGTGATCGCCAGCGGCAAAGGTGGTGTCGGTAAAAGTACGCTCTCCGCCAATCTCGGTGTTGCTTTAGGGCAGATGAAAAGGCGGGTCTGCCTGTTCGATGCGGATACCAATCTGGCGAATATCAATATCCTGTTTGGCATTAACCCCCTGCAAACGCTGCGCGAATATGTCAATGGACATAAGCGCCTTGACGAGATTCTGTTGCCGGTTTCCGACCACCTGCGGATCGTTCCAGCCGCCAGTGGAATCGCCGAGTTCCTTGAGTTGGTGCCCCAGCAGCAGGAGCGTCTGCTGAGTGGCCTGAGGGATATTGAGCGGCAAAATGATGTGATTCTGGTCGATTCGGCGGCTGGTGTTGGTACCGGTCAACTCAACTTCTTTCTGGCGGCCGCCTGTCCGGTGTTGGTCATTACGCCGGAGCCGACCTCACTGACGGATGCCTTTTCGTTCTTGAAGATGGCCAAGCGGTACGGATTCAGTGGAACTGCCTATATCGTGGTCAACATGGTATCTGATCTGCACGCCGCGAGAACCGCCTTCAAACGGTTTAAGCAGGCCACGGAACAGTATCTGCAGCTGCAGGTAGGCTATCTGGGTTACGTGCTGCAGGATCATCATGTTCAGGCTTCGATAAGGAAACAGCAGCCGGTTATGCTCAGCAAGCCGGAGTGTCTGGCCAGTCGCTGTATCCGTGTGATCGCCGAACGACTGATCCGGTTGCTGGAGAATCAAGGCCGGGATTCGGAGACGTTCAGCGACTATCTGCGTGAGATGAATCAACCCTTCGGAATCGGCTTGCAGCAAGCAGGGCAGAGTGCCCTGGATGAGGTCGCAGCGGATCAGGATGCCGATTGGCAAAAACAGGCCTTGTTTCATCTTCAAGTGATGGATAAGGACGTAGCCCGCGCGTTTATTCGGCGCGCCGTGAGCGAATGGACGATTAGGCATAATGCGGATGAAGCGGAGCTATTTTCAGATCTGGATCAAACCAGGCCCCAGGAGTCGGTATCCCGCCAGGCAACCGCGATACAGGGTGCTACCACTGCGGATAGCGTCAGGCCGTCACTTCACATCTTCCGGGATTCAGTTGCCAAGAGCCCATACGCGGCCGCCGTCCAGTTTGCCGAGCTGTTGGCTCGGGTTGAGAAGTGGTAACAAACCTGTAAAGAATCCGCCAGCAGGACATGGGAAAGACTCTGTCCCGGTTACGTACTCGCTGGTTTGGCCTGGCAGATCGCTCTGTAGATGCTCCCGATGTGAGATGTACTGAATAGATTCACTCCAGCAATGCATGACCTGACATTCAACAAGCAACCGGAATTTGGCCATCGGGTAAGATAGTCGGTGGGAGCCGTTTTCTTCATGGTTGCGCCCGTTTTGGCTGAACCTTGGGCAGCATTTAATATACTCTGGGCAATGTCGCGACTAGAATGGACTTATGAAAACCTACACCTGCCAGTGTGGTGCCCGTCTGCACTTTGAAAATTCCCTGTGCGTGAGTTGTGGACATGAGCTGGGATTTCTGCCGGACTTGCGCACGCTAACCGCACTCAAACCGGTCGGCGAAGCAGTTTGGCTGGCCATGGCTAACGATCGCCGTTATAGAAAATGCCGGAACTATGATCAACACCATGTCTGCAACTGGATGGTAGCGGAGGCGGACAGCCATGCTTACTGCTTCTCTTGCCGTCTCTCCGAGATTATTCCCGACCTGAGTAATCCGGATAATCTCAAGCTCTGGGGTTTGATCGAGCAGGCCAAACGACGACTGCTATACAGTCTGTTGTGGCTGGAGTTGCCCATTGTCAACCGGGAGGAGAATCCACAATTCGGCCTGGCCTTTCACTTGATGGAGGATCAGGGCTATTCCGAGTTCGCACAGGAAATGCCATTGCAGGATACGGTTTTTACCGGACATAAAAGCGGTGTTATCACCCTGAATATCGCCGAGGCGAATCCGGTAGCCCGCGAGCAGACACGCGCGCATGTGAATGAAAGTTACCGGACCCTGCTGGGTCACTTCCGGCATGAATCGGGGCACTACTACTGGGATGTCCTGCTGCGAAATTCACCGCATATCGAAGAGTTTCGCGCGCTGTTCGGCGATGAGCGTATCGGTTATGGTGACGTGATGCAGGGATACTACGCCAATGGCCCGGTGGCGAATTGGCAGACCAACTGGATCAGTGGCTACGCCAGCGCCCACTCCTGGGAGGATTGGGCAGAGACCTGGGCACATTATCTGCACATGATCGACAGCATGGAGACCGCCAACGATTACGGTTTTGATCTGGGTAATACCGGCCAGCATACAGCAAAGTCACAACAGTTCAATGCCGAGTATCTGTCATCGGTTTCTATCAATGATCTGGTGAATGAGTGGAGTAATTTTACCGTTGCCCTGAATGATATGAATCGCAGCATGGGATTGCCGGACGCCTATCCTTTTGTGTTGACTGACTTCATTATAAGAAAACTCGCCTTTGTGCATGCCATCGTGATCAGTAAAGGGCAGTAGAAGTCCGCGCGGCTTGCACGGATGCCCCACTCCACGGTTACTGTTCAGCGCGTGATTTTTTCATTCCCAGTCAAACTTTGGGAGGCGCGTAAACGCCCGTTTGAGTCCTTCATTCCACGATTTCTGCAGTGATTTGTAATAGGGTGAAGCGAGTTTCAGAGACGACTGTCTTGGCTCCTCCAGGCTGTCCCCGATATACATCGATAGTTCGAATGGCGGACCCACGGAAATATTGCTGCGCATGGTTGAATCCAGCGACACCAGTGCGCAGCGGGCTGCGTTGTTCAGCGATGAATCCATGGTAATCACGCGATCAAGTATGGGCTTGCCGTATTTGTTTTCTCCAATCTGCAGATAGGGTGTTTCAGCAGAGGCGCTGATGTAATTGCCTTCTGGATAGATCAGGTAAATGTCATGTTCCTGACCCTTTAGCTGACCGCCCAGGATAAAACTGGCACCGGCACTGCCGCCGCTTTTTTCGATCGCAGGGCCATGATGATGCTGCTCTTTCTGACTGAGATCACCGACATAGTCGGCGACATCGAAGAGATGCTTTGCCTTTAACAGATTGAACTTGGCCTTGGGGTCGTCAAGGTCACGCTGGACGGCGTTGACCACCGCTTGGGTTGTAGCCAGATTGCCCGCGGACAGCAGCACGATAATGCGGTCCCCGGCCCAGAAAAAACGGTGCATTTTAGAGCAGGTGCGAATGTAATCGACCCCGGCATTGCTACGTGAATCGGATGCAAACACAATGCCTTCATTGACACTGATTGCAAGACAGTAGGTCATTCTTTACTCCAGGCGGTAGGTCCAGATTGGACTAGAATAGTAACAGATACTCGGCTTTTACTAACGGGATTTCGCTTGGCCATCTCTCCTGAACTACGGTATGGTGGACAAAAGTGAGCAACTGATTGCAGACACTGTATGACTATTCGTTGGGGCAGTTACAAGGTAAAGGGGTTCTACGACGAACTGATTCGCGTAACCGGGAAACCGCGACCCGCGGCATTGGCGCTCTGCCAATATCTGCGGGATCTTTCAGACCAGGAGATTGAAGAGTACAAGTCAGCGTCCGAAATGGCCATCAGCGTCATGGGCATTACCTTTACGGTGTACAGTGAGGAAGAGGGCTCAATTGATCGGGCCTGGCCGTTCGATATTATCCCCCGCATTATCCCCAAGTCGGAATGGACCCAGGTGGAAACCGGGCTCAAGCAGCGGGTTCGGGCACTCAACTGTTTCATTGATGACATCTACCACGACCAGAATATCGTTAAGGCAGGGCTGTTTCCCGCTGGTCTGCTGGAGAACTCCGTCAACTTCCGCAAACAGTGTATCGGCATTGATCCGCCGGGTGGCATCTGGGCACACATCTGTGGCTCTGATCTGGTGCGGGATAAAGATGGTGTCATCTATGTGCTGGAGGATAATCTGCGGGTTCCTTCCGGTGTATCCTACATGTTGGAAAACCGTCAGGTAATGAAGCGGGTGTTTCCCGATCTGTTCGAGAACCAGAATATACTTCCGGTTGACGATTATCCCTCCAAGCTTTACGACATGCTCGCCGCACTGTCTCCTCGGGAAACCGAACGGCCGGAAATTGTTGTACTCACCCCCGGTATTTATAACTCGGCCTATTTTGAACACGCTTATCTTGCCCAGCAAATGGGTGCCGAGTTGGTGGAGGGCGGTGATCTGCTGGTGGAGAAAGACAATTGCGTCTATATGCGCACGGTCGATGGCTTGTCGCGGGTTGACGTGATCTACCGGCGTATCGATGACCTGTTCCTGGATCCGGAGGTGTTTCATCCAGACTCCTATCTGGGGGTGCCGGGACTGATCCGTGCCTGGAAGGCAGGCAATGTTGCCCTGGCCAATGCGCCCGGTGCGGGTGTAGCCGATGACAAGGTGGTTTACGCGTTTGTCCCGGAGTTTATTCGCTACTATCTTGATGAGGAGCCTCTGGTCGGCAACGTACCTACCTATAAATGTGTGGATAAGAAGGATAAGGATTACGTGCTGGAGCATATCGGGGAACTGGTGGTGAAACCGGCTAATGAGTCAGGCGGTTACGGGATGTTGATTGGCCCGCATGCCACCGCTAAGGAGCGGGAGCAGTTTAAAAAACTGATACGCAAGGATCCGCGTAACTATATTGCACAGCCCATGCTGACCCTGTCCACGGCACCAACCCTGGTCAATAACCGGGCCGAACCGCGGCATCTTGATCTGCGACCATTTATTCTCAGTTCACCAAATGATGTTTATGTCACGACCGGAGGCCTGACCCGCGTCGCATTGCGCAAGGGTTCTATTGTCGTAAACTCATCCCAGGGTGGCGGCAGCAAGGATACCTGGATCGTGGACGACGAGGGGAGCTAGCATGCTGTCACGGGTGGCTGAAAACATCTACTGGATGGCCAGGTACATTGAACGTGCGGAAAATACCGCGCGCCTTATCATGGTCAACACCAATCTGTTGCTGGATTTGCCCAAGGGTCTGCAACCGGGTTGGCAGCCGATTATCGAGATCCTCGGAACAGAGGAGTATTTTCTTCAACACTATGAAGAATTCAACGAGCGCTCTGTACTCAAGTTTCTGATTGCCGATCCCCAGAGTCCCAGTTCAATACTGCATTCACTGCGATTGGCACGGGAAAACGCCCGCACCATCCGCGATATTATTCCGCGTGAAGCCTGGGAGCAGGTCAATGACCTGTATCTGATGGCGAAGGGTAATGCGACCAGTGGCTACTCAAAAAAAGGCCGCTACGACTACCTGAAGCACATAGTCCTGGGAGCCCAGACCATTACCGGCCTGCTGGCCGGAACCATGCTGCATGATGTCGGCTACGATTTTCTGCGCATGGGGCGCAATCTGGAACGGGCCGAGATGACCACGCGCATTATTGATGTACGTTCCGCCAATCTGCTGGAAGAGCACGAAGGGCTGACGCCGTTTGAAAACATCCAGTGGATGAGCGTGCTCAAATCCCTTACCGCCTATCAGATGTACCGCCGCAATATTCAGGTTCGGGTCAGACGCAAGGATGTGCTCAAGTTTCTGCTCAAGGATAAGAAGTTTCCCCGCTCGTTTTTTCACACTTTGCTGGAAGTGAAAAGCTGTCTGCAGAATCTGCCGCGCAATGAGGCGTCAATTGCACTACTGAACGAAGTTGGAAAAAAGGTGTTGCGTGCCGATCAGGCGATCCTGCAACAGGATGAACTGCACCGCTTTATCGATGAGCTGCAAGTCGGACTGGCCGAACTGAACCAGTCAATTACCCAGACCTATTTCCAGTGACGGCGGTATCGGCCTAGCGCAGCAGCAGTACCGGTACAGATGCATTGCGAATCACGCTGGTGGTGGTGCTTCCCACCAGGAAACGGCGAATCACCGAATGGCCGTAAGCGCCCATTATCAGCAGGTCGATAGCATGGTCTGACCGGTAGTCGCACAGCACCCGTTCAACTTCGCCATCTATAATACGGGCTTCGGTCTTGAAGCCGGCATCCTCAAGGGTCGATGTTGCCCAGGCGAGCTGTTCACGTGCCGTGTCACTCTCCACACCCACCATCACCAGGTGACAGGGCAGGCCACGAAACAGCGGGCTGCTGGCAACCATCTCCACTCCTTTGCGAGTGGTGGGGCTGCCGTCAAAGGCGAGCATTACCCGTTCGGGTGCCTTGAAACTGGCGGTGGTGATGAGGATCGGGCGGTGCAGGGTACGCACCACGTTTTCCAGGCGACTACCGATGTGCTGACTCAAGTGATCTTCATGTTTGCCCAACACCAACAGACGAATATCCGTCTCCATCTCGATCAGCGTCTCTACCAGGCTGCCGTGACGCTGCCGACTCCCAGGGTTCTCGATGCCCTGGGCAATGGCGCGTTGCCTGGCGGCATCCAGCATCAGTTTTCCCTGCTCCAGGGCCAGTTTACCGCGCTGCTCGTCCAGTGCGGCCAGCTCAACCAGCAGGGCTTCCCGGCTGCCCAGACCGATATTACCGCTGAGATTGCTCTCGGTCGGATACTCTGATTTATCCAGTACATGAAGAAATTCCAACGGGGCATTGAAACGCAGGCTGGCCCAGACGGCATAATCACAAACTGCCGGGGAGATGTTGGTGCCGTCGATACAGGCAATCACTTGGGTCATCGTCTACTCCTCGTTCAATGGCTCATCAGCTTTTCTATGGCAGCCGGATTGTCATGCACGGCGAATCGGTCGACCACGGTGGCACTGGCCTCGTTGAGTCCGATCAGTTCCACCGCTGTACCTTCACGGCGGAACTTGAGTACCACCTTGTCCAGTGCCGCCACCGCCGTGATATCCCAGAAGTGCGCCTGATACAGATCGATGACTACTTTATCCACTACTTCTTTGAAGTCAAAGAACTCGACGAACTTTTCCGCCGAGGCGAAGAATACCTGGCCCACCACCCGGTAGGTGCGCAGCGTACCATCCTCACTGAGTTCTGATCGCACATGCTTGAACCGGGCTACTTTATTGGCGAAGAACATGGCAGCGAGCAGTACCCCGACGAATACCCCAAAAGCCAGATTGTGGGTGGCCACCACCACCAGCACGGTGCTGGTCATGACGATATTGGTGCTCAGTGGATGCTTCTTCAGGTTGCGCAGCGACTCCCAGCTGAAGGTACCGATTGAGACCATGATCATCACCGCTACCAGTGCGGCCATCGGGATACGCGCCACCCAATCACCCAGAAACACAACCATCAACAACAGCACCACACCCGCTGTCAGGGTTGACAGGCGTGTGCGGCCACCGGATTTCACATTGATCACCGACTGACCGATCATGGCGCATCCCGCCATGCCACCCAGCATGCCGGAGGCGATGTTGGCCACCCCCTGTCCCTTGCACTCGCGATTCTTATCGCTGCCGGTATCCGTCAGGTCATCGATGATGGTGGCCGTCATCAGTGATTCCAGCAGTCCGACTACCGCCAGGGAGACCGAATAGGGGAAGATGATAGTCAGGGTTTCAAACGTCAGCGGTACATCCGGCCAGAGAAAAACCGGCAGCGTATCGGGTAATTCACCCATGTCACCCACGGTGCGAATATCCAGATCCAGTCCGATGGCAATGGCAGTCAGCACCACAATGGTGACCAGCGGAGAGGGGATGGCACGGGTGAGGTAAGGAAACAGATAGATAATGGCGAGGCCACCGGCCGTCATGGCATAGACATGCCAGGTCACGCCGGTCAATTCCGGCAGCTGGGCCATGAAGATGAGGATAGCCAGGGCATTGACAAAGCCGGTCACCACCGAGCGTGAGACAAAGCGCATCAACGAACCCAGCTTCAGGTAGCCGGCACCGATCTGCAGCAAGCCAGTCAGCAGTGTTGCTGCCAGCAGGTATTCCAGTCCATGCTCCCGGACCAGGGTCACCATCAGCAGTGCCATGGCGCCGGTGGCGGCCGAGATCATGCCCGGTCGTCCGCCGGTAAAGGCGATCACCACGGCAATACAGAAGGAGGCATACAGGCCTACCTTTGGGTCAACCCCGGCGATGATGGAGAAGGCGATTGCCTCCGGGATCAGCGCCAGTGCCACCACGAGACCAGCCAGCAAATCACCGCGGATATTGCTGAGCCAGCTATTTCTGAACGATACAACCATAAACAACTTCCAAAACAGTGATCGACTGAATTCTGCGAGCAGCGTCCCGGCCTGCCGTCTGGTTCAATGCTCATGCCATATTTCATGCTGCGAGCAACATCGGTCCAAGGCCGTCAAAGGACGCTGGAGTATCGGCTGGTTTTTAAATCAACGGGGTAGGGGGTGGACTACAATCCCATGCTTTGATAGGCGGTGTAGGCGGAGTGATCCCGGGTTCGCGAACTGATTTTTGATCCTGCAGACTGCTCTGTGTGACTGAAGGGGCGCGATGCTAGCACAGTTCAAGGATGGGTGCATCCTGGGTTCCGGACGAGAGTGGCAGACCGACGCATGTCACAATTAACGCTATAGTTGATTGTAACCCATCGTTTCCGCTCAATTTATCCTGATGCTGACGGGGTTGAAGCTTGTACCGCTCAGAACAAACGGATATCGGCCGATAGGAGGTAGGGAGATGCGCGCGGCGACTTATGATGTGCATAGTGTAATTACGGGCAGACACCTGATGCAGTGGGGGCCAGGTGTTTTGATGGTCATCACGCTGACCGGCTGCTTCCATACCACCCCAACAGGCACCACGGCGACGATTCCCAACTGTAGCGGAGCGGGATGCTGCTGCAACTCACCAATAGAGCACTACAATCCGTCTGCGGGCAGTTGGCCTGATTGTGCCACGGGCTTCACCTGCAAGGGGATGCAGCCGGGCGGTGTGGTTCACCCCGCCGGTTTCCGTGTGGATGTCAATGTCTGCCAGGTAAATGGGGCGCCTCTGACGGCCCCGTTGATGATCAAACCGGGAGAGCCATCTTTTTGCCGTACTGATTTATAGCATTGTGTGGGGGCGTCGTGTGGGCCGCCGAGTGTGTGGCGCCGACCTTGGATATGTTCATGAACGATTCTCCTCGTGGGTGACCCGCAACCCGGGTGAGGGCTGCGGTCACCCGCCACGACTTAGCGAATGATGACTACTTCGAGATAATCGGATGGCACCACCATCGGCCCTCTTGCCGCCCGGTTGTGCGTGGCGATCAGTTGCATGATGTCATCTCGCAGTGATGCACCTGCCTGGTCGTCCAGGGCCTCAAAGGCCTTCAACATCGGACCGTAGAACTTGCTGAAGACGTCGAGCCAATGTTCCGGCGAGTTATAGCGGAACATGAACTGGCGCGGCCTCGCGTGGATATCGGATACCCGTGAACCGAAATGTGTATCCAGAAAACTCTGCGTGCCCCAGGTAGCTGGAGAGTTGATCCCGGCAGGCGGCGGCAGATAACGCCCGATAACCTTGAAAAGCTGGCCGATGAATCCATCCGGTGTCCAGTTGGCCAAGCCGATCTTTCCACCGGGTTTGCAGGCACGTAGCAGCTCGCTGGCGGCCTGAGGCTGGTTTGGAGTGAACATCACGCCGAAAGTGGAGACGACGTTATCGAAAGCCGCATCGGCAAACGGCAGATCCTCTGCATCGGCCTCCCGGTAATCGATGGCGAGGCCATCGGCAGCGGCGCGACGTCTCGATTGATCCAAGAGGGAGGGCACATAGTCGGTCGATACGACTTTGCAGAAACGGCGTGCGGCGGCCAGGGAAACATTGCCATTGCCGCTGGCGACATCGAGCACGGTTTGCCCGGCGTACAGGTCCATGGATTCACAGAGCAGTTCGCCGGTGATCTGTAGGGTGACCCCGACTCGGCCGTAGTCGCCAGCTCCCCAAGTAGTCTGCTGCTTGGTCTTGATGGCGTTGTAGTCGGGCATGGTGGCAGTGGTAGAGCTAGTCGCGGTTTGAATATTCATCTCCAGTGCAGTTGGGTCGGTTACAGCCGACACAAGGAGAGTGTCTGGCTGTCAGGAGATAGCTTAGGTATGGACCCTGTATGGTGCTTGAGGAGAACTTGTGATTTTCTGGGGGAATGGGTGAGGGTTCAGAAATTGCCCGTCGTGGGGCGTCGGAGCTTAAGCAACGCTTCGCCCAAATCCCGGCCGAGCAGGGAGTGCACTTGCAGCCGCGACAGATCCGGCTTGATGCGATAGGCATCCTCCAGTGCGGCGTGCGCCTGCTGATTTTCGTTCCGTGCGAGATAGGCACCGGCAAGCACCACGCGCGCCATAAAGTTGCGGTCGTCACGTTGGCAGGCGAGTTGGCCCTGGTGCAGGGCATCTTCATAGTCGCCGGACAGCAGCAGGCCGGCCGTCAATACCGAGCCCCAGATCGATAGGCGACTGTCGAGTGGGCTGATCGCAATGCCGTGGCGTATATGGGCGATGCCCTCGTCGAGCCGCTGGTGCAGAATGCACGCGGCACCCAGCGCAGCCCAGGCTTGGGCGTTGGCCGGATTGAGTTCGATGGCATTGCGCAGAATTGGCAGTGCGCGATCGGGCTGCCCGATATCTGCCAGGGCGCAACCGGAGTAACCGAGCACTGTGGAGTCCAAGCTGTCCAGTTCCAATGACATTTCGGCTGCCTTGAGTGCCTCGTGCTTGGCCTGTTCGCGATCTTTCAATAGTCCAACACGGTGGCCGAATCCGAGTACTAAGGACAGTAAAGATGGTGCGAGCGCAAATTCAGGCTCACACTGCCAGCTCCGGCGAAGGATTTCTGCTGCTTGGGCAAAGGAATCGTGATGCCAACCCTTGAGGGCGAGCATCGAGCTCGCCTCCAGAAACAGTGAGCGGCCGTTCTCTTCATTGTCCACGGAACCAACCAGGCGTGCGATGGCGCGATAGAGTTGCGGTTCTAATTTGGCGGTAATTGCGACCACCCCCTCCTGCAATGCGGCACCAACCGATCCCGAAACAACGAACCGTTCGGACCACAATCTAAACCCTGTCCGCGCATCGGCTAGTCCCACATTGATGTGATGACGCCCCTCCACCAACTGCACACTGGATTCCAGCACAAAATTTACGCCGAGGTCTTCGTGTATTTGCCGCGCGCTGGGTGTGACCTCCAGGTCAGCATAGCGGTGGGTGCGTGCGCTGAGCCGCAGCAGCGGTATACGCGTCAGGATCGCAAGCAGTTCCATCGTCAGTCCGCTGGCGAGCTGAATCGATTCAGGTTGATCGGACAGTGGTCGGAACGGAAGCACCAATAGGGATGGATCATCGTTGCGATCTGAAGCGGCAGTTTTGGAAGGTTGCCCGGAAATCTCATTAGTAGCCGGGGCGTCGCGGATCACCCCTGCGTAAAAGCGGAATCCACGCCCGCGCACCGTTTGAATGTAACGCTGGGCAGCGCCGCTGTCGCCGATCGCCTTGCGTGCGCTCTTGATACAGGTAGATATGGTGGCATCAGATACGAATCGACCGTTCCAGAGCAATTCGACCAATTGCTCGCGACTGAATACCTGGTTGGGGTGTTGGGCAAAATGCGCGATCAAGTCGAATACCTTGGGTTCCAACTTGCATGGTTGATCGTTTCGGCGCAGCTCGTAACGCGTTGTGTCAATGACAAAGTCGTCGAAACTGAGCCGCATGGTCTATTCGGTCCTTTGAAATGGAGAGAAAAGTGGTGTGTCGAATTCGTTAAGAAAAGAGTAGTAGCGTTTCTTGTAAAATTCCACGGCTCCAAACTTCCTATAACAGTGGTTCCTTTTTTGAAAATACTATTGAAATGACACGGAATTACTAACACCCACTACATTAATTTACCCAGATTAGCGATTAAAGCATCTTGTAGCACGTACAACTCAGCCATGCTTTTCGTGGCCTCTTCATGTTTTCCGGATCTATGCTGACCACAGATATTTGAGCCTAGTGAATGAACTTTATTGTGCAATTCCTTAATGCATGTAAATGCATCATTATCGCTATAAAATATTTTTCCTTCATTGTTTTGCCATTGAGCGAATCGACAGTTGTCTACCGCTAATGCAGGTGGGCAATCTTTTTTATCTTCCAGATAGTCGTTGATATTTCGAACCCATGCTCGATGCTCTATTTCTGCGAAAATCAGAGATTGATGCTCATGACTTATGCGCTTCTGTTGTGTCCAGCTTGTGTGTGGACGCCACTCTGAAATCCACATGGGTATTTCAGATGCAGGCATAGGTAACCCTATTCAGTATCCTTGAGCTAACGTGCACCCCAGTTTTAACAGTAACTGACCATGCTGAACCGTTTCTACACCCTCTGCAATTACATTACGCCTGAATGCTGCAGACATGCTTAATACGCCCTCAAGAATAGCTAGGTCGTCAGAATCATAGAGCATGTCGCGTACAAAGGTTCGATCAATTTTTAAATACGAAGCAGGGAGGTGCTTAAGATAGGTCAATGAAGAATATCCAGTTCCAAAGTCATCAAGAGCAAAACTCACTCCAATGGATTTACATTCATGCATTACTTTCGATACTTGGAACACATCCTCTAGAGCACTTGTTTCAAGTACTTCTAATTCAAGGCGATCGTTAGGAACATCGGGATGCTTTTCTAGCAATTGTGATAAATGTTCAACAAAATCAGGTTGTTGTAGGTGGTAAGCGCCAATATTGACGCTAACGGAAATATTCAGTCCCAGTGATTGCCAAATAGATATTTGTGAGAGTGCTGTGTTAATAACCCATTCGTCAAGAACCAGTGAAAAAGGTTGATCTTCTATTGCTGGTAAAAAGTCGTTGGGGTATATCAATCCCCGGTCTGGATGTTGCCAACGTATCAGTGCTTCGACACCAATAACTTCACCCGTATGCATGTTGACTTTTGGTTGATAGTGAAGAACAAATTCTTGATGATCTAACGCTTGGTAGATGCGTTCTAGGCTTTCATGACGGCCACGAAGAGTCCTATCCATTGCAGAATCGAATATGTAATAGCGGTTCTTTCCCTCAAGTTTAGCTTGATACATTGCCTGATCAGCTTGGCGCAATAATTGATCAGCATTAGTGTCTTCCGTTTGCGGATAAAAAGTAACACCTAAGCTACCTGATACTTGCAGGCTCAACTCACCCGCGTGAATTGGTTGCGCTGTTATCTGTAATATACGGTGGATATGCGAGAGGTGCTCAGATGAATCTTTCACATCATTAAGAACGAAAACAAATTCGTCGCCACCAAGACGGGCAATGGTATCTCCTTTCCTCAGAATCTTTTTCAGTCGTTTAGATAGTGTAACCAGGAGGCGGTCACCAGTGTCATGACCATAACAATCGTTTACATCTTTGAAACCGTCCAGGTCTAAATAGATTACAGCCAGTTTATTTTTAAGCCGTTGGGTTTGTATCATGGCCTGTTGAAGACGATCGGCCAGTAATACTCTATTCGGAAGGTTAGTCAAAATATCGTGATGGGCAATATGTTCAAGCTGTTTCTGGTGTTCCTTCTGCTCTGTAATATCCGTGCACACACAAACCCACTTATAGGGTCGACCATCATCGTCTAGAAGAGGAATGCCGTTGTTACTCCAATAGCGATACGAGCCATCGCTATGCCTGACTCTGAACTGGTTGTGAATCTGTGAAGTACCTCTTTGATAATGTTCTACTGTAGCAATAAAAACCGGAATATCATTTGGGTGGATAGATTGAGCCCATAGGTTTTGATCTTTCGATAATGTTCCCGCTTTATATCCAAGAATTCTATCAATATCACCAAACCACTCTAGACAAATATAAGAGACCCCCCAGCTTTGCTGGGGAGGCATTAGCAGTTTGACAGTAACGGGAGTCTCATAGTAACTCCAAAGCGTGAGCCGCCAAGCAACACGCAAAGGAGAAACCATGAGACGAGTAGAAAGTTTAAGTCACACGAGGTGGGAGTGTAAGTACCATATCGTGTTCATCCCGAAATATCGTAGGAAAGTGCTTTTTGGCCAAATACGCAAAGAGCTTGGTGAAGTATTTCATCGATTGGCAAAGCAAAAGGAGAGTCTGATCGAAGAAGGTCATA
>NZ_ATZE01000008.1 GCF_000428045.1 Sedimenticola selenatireducens DSM 17993
GTAGCGGTAGGAGCGGCGCCCTCGCCGCGAATTCGGCCCGGGGCGGGCCTCCTACAGATCAAACCCACACCGGCGACCAAGCGTAGCGGTAGGAGTAGCGCCCTCGCCGCGAAGTCGGCCCGGGGCGGGCCTCCTACAGATCAAACCACTCCGGCGACCAAGCGTAGCGGCAGGAGCGGCAGCAAACCCTGGCCGAGTTTGGCGGGGAATCCGGAAACGATATATCAGGAATCTCCATGCTCATTGTCCGCGGGATCACCCCAGGTCAGGGTATGGGGATCGAACTCGATCTGCAGCATCGGCTTGATGATCTGAAAATAGGGCGAGATATCAAAATCCCGCGGTGCGAACAGGCTATGGTGACGAATGTGCAGCATCTCCTGGTAACAGTCCTGACACGCCTGGTCCGGCGATTTCATGAGAACGCTATCGGGAAGAATCGGATACTGTACCGACTGATACGCCAGGGCGATGAGTGAAGAGCAGATAGCCCGAGTGGGATCACCACTGCCCAGCGCCAGCATACGGCGGCGCCAGCGGGAAGGCACGGGAGGTGTCTGGATCAGATAGCGCGCCAGATCGAGAACATTCTTCAGATCGTACTGATGGCCGATTCTGGATACACCATACTCCACCACCGCATCGATCTCGGTCGGGGTAAGGCCGATCGGACGACAGATACGTGTGTGCAGGTTCCAATAGTCACTCAGCGGGACCAGCCGCACGCCCTCGAGCACATCCGCTTCCAGAAGCGTTCCGCCTTGTAGGATTGCATCCGGCGAATCACCGTCCGCCGAGATATAGAGAGCGGCATGCGACCAGGTTGACTGGGTCAGGTATTTAACCGCCGTACTGAAACGGCTGGAGCCCTCAACCAGCAGGACATCACCCTTACGCAGGACGGTTGCCAACTGATCGGTTGTACAGGTGGCGGGGCGGGCGCCGTGCCTGCTCGGTTGGTGCAGATAATGGGCCAAAGCACGGCCGATAAATTCCAATAGATGCACCTGACGCTCCAATTATGGTCCCGTGCCGGTCACACAATCATAACCATCAGGGTTAGAGTACAATCCCGCGTCTTCGTTGCGACCGTCGCTGTGAAGTGGCCGATGGCCTATCCGTCCACCTTAATCACTGCCCTACAAATCTGCAGCCGTCAGCTCCCCATCGTTCCTTTACTCGGACTGTTGTCAAACAGCAATGTATAAGCTGTGACTTACACTAACGGTAATATTAATAAATTAGAAAAACCTAATTGTTTATTGTATGGTAAAAGCCGAAACATCAGCACACGCAATAATCCGTTCTGGATGCTGAAGAATCAACAGCTTGCAACACCTATCTGCTTGACAGACCGCCGGTCCGGACGCTGAACCCGGTTTCCTTCCGGAATGCGCTGGGATGGCCACAGTGCACACAGCGGATGTACCAGATCCCGGCATCTCCAGGTGCCGGCTTTGACACGAGGTAATCACAAAGAACAGATGCGTATTACGGCACTGCATCCCGGCTTGAGCTTTCTATTCCCGTTCACCCACTGGCTTCCAAACATCGACAAGCGCGATCTGCGTGCCGATCTGATTGCCGCTCTCACCGGCGCCATCGTCGTGCTGCCACAAGGCGTGGCCTTTGCCACTATCGCCGGCATGCCACCGGAATACGGCCTCTATGCGGGCATGATCCCGGCGATCATCGCGGCCCTGTTCGGTTCATCCAAGCATCTGGTTTCAGGTCCGACCACCGCCGCCTCGGTAGTGTTGTTCTCCGCCCTCTCGGTCTACGCCACCCCGGGCACCGCCGATTACATCACTCTGGCCCTAACCCTCACCTTCATGGTCGGTGTGTTTGAGCTGGCGCTGGGTCTTGCGCGCATGGGTGCGCTGGTCAATTTCATCTCCCACTCGGTCATTATCGGATTCACCGCGGGTGCCGCCGTATTGATTGCAGCGAAACAGCTCAAGTACTTTTTCGGTATCGAAATGGACAGCGGCGGCCATCTGCATGAGATTGTTTTCAATTTCACGCAACATCTGCAGGAGATCAACCCCTGGGTAAGTGGTATTGCCTTGATCACCCTGCTCTCCGGTATCGCCTTCAAGCACTGGTTTCCGCGCATTCCCTACATGATCGCCGCCATGCTCACCGGCACACTGGTATCGCTACTGCTGGATTACACCTTTGGCCACGCCATCACTCATATTCCCACCGTCGGCGCCCTGCCGGCGGCGCTACCGCCGCTCTCGGCGCCGGACCTGTCGCTCCAGCATATCAAGGATCTGGCCCCCACCGCGCTGGCGGTCACCCTGTTTGCCTTGACCGAGGCCGTCTCCATCGGCCGCTCCATTGCGGCCCGTGGTGGTTATCGTATCAATGGCAATCAGGAGTTTATCGGCCAGGGTCTGTCCAACATCGCCGGTTCCTTCTTCTCCGGCTATGTAGCGACCGGCTCATTCAACCGCAGCGGACTCAATTATCAGTCTGGTGCCAAGACCCCGCTGGCTGCCGTGTTTGCCGCCCTGCTGTTGATGGTGATCGTGTTGCTGGTGGCGCCCTATGCCGCCTATCTGCCCAAGGCGGCTATGGCCGGTATCCTGTTCCTGGTGGCCTGGGGCCTGATCGATTTCAAGGCGATTGGACACGTCCTGAAATCCTCCAAGCGGGAGAGCGCGGTGCTGCTGGTGACCCTGTTGAGCGCCATGTTCCTGGAACTGGAATTTGCCATCTTCGCCGGTGTCCTGCTCTCCCTGGTGCTCTATCTGGAGCGGGTTTCCAAGCCCAATATCGTCACCCGGGTGCCGGATCCCCGTCTCTACAAGCACGCCTTTTCCAGCGACCCCGATCTGCCGGAGTGCAAACAGCTCAAGATTATCCGCATCGACGGTTCCCTGTTCTTTGGTTCGGTGAATCACCTGCAGGAGCAGTTCGATCGCATCCGCACCAACCATCCCGAAAAGAAGCACCTCGCCATCATTGCCAGCGGCATAAACTTTGTGGACCTGCAGGGCGGCCACGCCTTGGTTGAAGAGGCAAAACGACGCAAGGATGCAGGCGGCAGGCTCTACCTGATCGATGTCAAGGAGCGGCTGTGGGATGCCCTGGAGCGAAGTGGCGATCTCGAGGAGATCGGTGACCGCAATATCTTCCAATCGAAGAACGCGGCCATTCATGCCATCTACCACAAGCTGGACAAATCGGTATGCGCCGGCTGTCAGCAACGCATCTTCCAGGAGTGCGGCAGCAAGGCATAGCGCCCGGTAAGACCAGAGCCGGAGTATGAACCCGCTGTCTGGTAGGGTAGATAAGCCGGTAGGCGCATCCGCCAATGCCCGGTGGATGCACTGTCGCTTATCCACTCTACATTCACCTTCCTTTACGGACACTCTGTCGGGTGAGGAACATAGGGCTAGCGGGGCAGAACGATCTCCGACCATGCTGGAATAGAGGTCCGATTCCGGCTAGCACCGTGCCAGTCACTGCCCTAAGATAACCGAAACCGGTAATCCACAAAGGCAGACAGCGGCGATGGAGATCGACCTCACCACCTGTGAACAGGCCAGACAGACCCGGGACCCCCGCTTCGACGGGCGCTTCTTTGTCGGGGTAAAAACCACCGGTATTTTCTGCCGGCCGATCTGTCCTGTACGCCTGCCGAAAGCGGAAAACGTCATTTTCTTCAAGAGTGCAGCGGCAGCAATAGAAGACGGTTACCGTCCCTGCCTGCGCTGCCGTCCGGAATCAGCCCCCGGCACGCCGGCCTGGTGCGGCAGCTCGACCAGCGTCACCCGGGCGCTGCGGCTGATCCATGAAGGGGCACTCGACCAATCCTCGATCAGCACCCTCGCCGACAGGCTCGGCATAACCAGCCGGCATCTTAGCCGACTGTTTCAGCAGCATCTCGGCGCATCACCTATCGCTATTGCCCAGACCCGGCGACTGCAGTTCGCGAAAAAACTGATTAATGAGACCAGCCTCCCCATGACCGAGGTGGCGATGGCGGCGGGTTACGGCAGCATACGTCGTTTTAACGACCATTTCCGCAAGGTCTATGATCGACCACCCTCCGCACTGAGAGCCGGCACAAGGCAGGCTTCCGACGGCCTGCTCAGTATCCGCCTGCCCTACCGCGCCCCCTATTGCTGGGATTCAATCAGCGCCTTTCTGGCCAAACGGGCCGTACCCGGGGTCGAGTGGGTCAGTGATGGGCGCTGGCACCGACACGTCGAACTGGATGGTCAGGTCGGCCATATCGAGGTAAGCCACAGTGAATCCGAGCCCGCGCTGCAGTGCCGGCTCGATTTACCTTCTACGGCTCCCCTCTACACGCTGGTGGAGCGGATCAGGAATCTGTTTGATCTCAATGCCGACCCGCTGGAGATCAACGGCACCCTTTCACACGACAAGACATTGGACAAACTGCTGTCGGAGAATCCAGGCATCCGGGTACCCGGCAGCTGGGACAGTTTTGAACTGGCGGTGCGGGCGATCGTAGGACAGCAGATTTCAGTCAGCGGGGCCACCACGGTCATGGGCCGGATCGCAGAACGCTTCGGCACCACCGTGAACGGTGCCACCCTGTTCCCGTCACCAGAGCGGTTGATGCGGGCCGATCCGACGGACTTCCCCATGCCACAGGCGCGCGCGCGGGCCATTGTTGACCTGGCCCGCGCCGTTGCCGGGGGCGTGGTGAACCTGGACCGATGGGTCGAGCCGGACGCCTTGCGACAAGCCCTGGTTGCCATCAGGGGGATCGGTGAATGGACCGCCGGCTATATCGCCCTGCGCGTGCTCTCCGATCCGGACGCCTTTCTGCATTCCGATCTCGTTTTGCTTAAAGTAGCCAGGCAGCTGTACGGTGACCAGAGCGCGGCGGCACTGCTTGAACGATCCGCCAACTGGCGTCCCTGGCGCGCCTATGCAGGCATGTATCTGTGGCGCGCGGCGGCACAACTGAACGGATAACCTGACATGAAATACGACTACTACAACAGCCCTATTGGCTCACTGCTGTTGGCGGGCGATGACAGCGGCCTTCGATTCATCGGCTTTCCTGAAGGCAAGGGTCATCTCGAACCCGCAGCAGACTGGATACGGGATGGTCAGCCATTTGCCACGGTCAAGGCACAGCTTGCGGAGTATTTTTCCGGCGACCGGACTGAGTTTGATCTGCCGCTGCACCCGCATGGTACGGCATTCCAACTCCATGTACTGCAAGCCCTGCAGTCGATTCCTTATGGCGAAACCCGCAGTTACAGCGATATTGCGCAGCAAATCGGCAAACCAACCGCTGTCCGTGCCGTGGGGGCCGCCAACGGCCGCAACCCGCTGCCCATCGTCATCCCCTGCCATCGGGTAATCGGTGCCAATGGCAGTCTGACCGGATTTGGCGGCGGCATCCGCGCCAAGCGGTTTTTGCTGGCGCTGGAGCAGCAGTCGCACGACTGCAAGGGCTCTGTCGAATCGTAAAACGCATCTGCTGCCGATACCCCCGTGCCAGGCAGATCG
The DNA here is from genome assembly GCF_000428045.1 of Sedimenticola selenatireducens DSM 17993. Taxonomy (GTDB): domain Bacteria; phylum Pseudomonadota; class Gammaproteobacteria; order Chromatiales; family Chromatiaceae; genus Sedimenticola; species Sedimenticola selenatireducens. Next base: position 5,503 of record NZ_ATZE01000008.1, read on the forward strand.
GCGTCAAGACAGCACGGGGAAAACTGGATTGATATCCAACTGTTTATGATAATATTGTGCAAAGATACGATATAAGAGCAGCAGCCATTTACCTGTCGGATGGATGCTTATCCCAGCCGCGATCATAGCGTGTCAGCGCACCATTGTTGACCGCAATTAGTGCTGATCAAGATGAAGACTTGAAGTAAAGGACACCGTATGAAGTATTTGATTTTGTCCACAGGAGTGCTTACTGCCGCCGACCTGCCCACACTTGATCTATCCGATGTCCAGATAGCCGCCCTTGGTTTTGAGGCGGAGTCGTCCCTTGATCTATTTTCACTACTGTTGGCCAACATAAAAATCATCGACGAGACCATGGAAGATGATCACTCCCATGCGACAGACGTGCAGCTCCCGTCCATCCCCCATACGGCGCTTGTTTTTCCCGATGAGGCCTCTCAGGTCCAGGGCAAACTGGCCATACAAGGACTCTGCACGACTGAATGGGCCGAGCAGACCCAACTTACCCATCAGGTCAAAGTGGCCGTTCCGTTCACACAACAGCAAATGGATTTGGCGGCCTCCCTGGGTGAGAATTTCCAGCTCCTGGTCAAGGATGAAAACAAGCAAAAGCAAATACATGAAACACTGATTACCACCAAAACCGGTATCACGCCGACACACGAACAGGCTATCGCCGACAGCAGGCTCATCCTCAGTCAACTGGCTGAGGGGCGGATTAAACTCACCCGGGAGTTGATGGCCATCCAGCAACAGTTGGGGGTCTGCAATGTCTGCCGGTTTTAGCCTTAATAGTTAACTAACCTGATTACCCAGTTAGCTCAACGGGCAGGATGCAGCGGGCGATTTCGGTTAAGTCATAAGTAGCAGTTTGCGCTACCCGCAAATTAATAAATTAGAATGGCCTTATGATTTATAGTATCTTTTCCCCTCGGAACATCAGCTGCTGCTGATCACGCATTCCAGAAGCCCAATAATCAACAGCTCATAGCGTCAAGCTACCCGGCGGACTGTGTCACAGCGCTTGTCGGGCGCGGCTGCATGGAGAAGTTCGATCGGCCTTTGCCGCTTGGCGAGGGGTGACCGCATGCGCAGGCGTCGGAATATCAAATTTACTCAGTAGAGTGGCAGCACTATCCCGGGACAGGGAGTTTCACAAATCAAATATACAAGTTTTACTTCGGGAGCAGATACATGAACACACTGGCCGATGAGGAGCAGACAGTTCCCCAGACACGATTGCTGTCATTGAAACAGATCATCTCCGCCGGACTCTTCCTGCTCGGCGCGGTACTGTTGGCCATGAATGTCCCCTCTATCGAGATCGCCTGGGTCACCGCCCTGCTGCTGCTCACTATCTACCTGTTCGCCTTTGAGGTGGTAGGTGTGGATGTGGCGGCCATTATGATCATGGTCCTGCTTGGTCTCACATCACTGGCCGCCCCCCTGATGGGGTTGAGCGCCGGACTGGTGGATACCCAGCACCTGTTTGACGGGTTCAGTTCCAATGCGGTGATCTCCATCATCGCCGTAATGATCATCGGCGCCGGCCTGGACCGCACCGGTATCATGAGCCAGGTGGCCGCCTTCATTCTCAAGATCGGCGGCAAGACCGAGGGCCGCATCATTCCGATCATCTCCAGCACCGTCGCTATCATCTCTTCATTCATGCAGAACGTCGGCGCCGCCGCCCTGTTCCTGCCGGTGGTCTCCCGTATCTCCGCCCGGGCCGACCTGCCCATGTCGCGCCTGCTGATGCCGATGGGCTTCTGTGCCATTCTCGGCGGCACCGTCACTATGGTGGGATCGTCCCCGCTGATCCTGTTGAACGACCTGATCAAAACCTCCAATAGCGCCCTGCCCGAGGAAATGCAGATGGAGGCGTGGGGCCTGTTCTCCGTCACCCCGATTGGGCTACTGCTGGTGGCTACCGGGGTGATCTATTTCGTATTGGCGGGACGCTTCGTTCTACCCGCCACCAAGAGCGAAAGCAGCACCACTGCCGCCGGCGCCATGCAGTATTTCCGTGATCTCTATGGGGTCAGTTTCAGCCTGTTTGAACTGGTGGTTCCCGATGGCAGCGAGCTGGTCGGCAAAGAGCTGGATGATATCGAAACGCTGTATAAAGTGCGCGTCATCGCCAACAAGCGCCCGGGTGGTGAGAGCCAGGTAGGCCCAGGCACGCTGGCACGCGATACCGCCATTGAGAACGGCATGGTTTTGGGCGTCATCGCCGAGTCTCGCAACATCGATCATTTTGTCGACACCTTCGGCCTCAGGAAGCGCAATGAACTGCGCACCTTCACCGAATCCCTGGCCGCCACCAAAGCCGGCATTGCCGAGGTGCTGATCCCTCCCGGCTCCAAGCTGATAGGCAAGAGCGCACGTGATGTTTGGATGCGCAAAGTCTATGGCATTGCCATGATCGCGCTGCACAGAAACGGTGAAACCATGCGCGAAGGGGATGATATCCGCAGCATCCCGTTCGTCGCCGGTGACACCCTGGTGGTCCACACCACCTGGGAGGCCCTGGCCCGTCTGGAGAAGGATCGCAACTTCGTCGTAGTTACCACCGAGTATCCGCGAGAAGAATTGCGCCCGCACAAGGTGGGTTGGGCCGCCCTGTTCTTCAGCATTGCCCTCTTCATGGTGCTGTTTACCGATATCAGATTGTCGGTAGCCCTGCTTACCGGGGCCATGGGCATGATCCTCTCCGGGGTACTCTCCATTGAGGAGGCGTATGAGGCAGTCAGTTGGAAAACCGTGTTTCTGCTCGCCTCGCTAATTCCACTCGGACTGGCGGTAGAGAGTACCGGCACCGCCAAGTGGATTGCCGAGCAGACCCTCTCGGTGGTGGGCCAACAGCCGATCTGGGTCATCCAGTCGGCAGTCGCCATATTGGCCACCTTCTTTACCCTGGTGATGTCCAACGTGGGCGCCACGGTGCTGCTGGTGCCGCTGGCGGTCAACATCGCCATCGGCGCCGGCGCCGACCCGGCCATATTCGCACTCACCGTTGCCATCGCCACTTCCAACTCGTTCCTGATCCCGACCCACCAGGTAAACGCGTTGATCATGGGACCGGCCGGGTATCGGGTGCCCGACTTCATGCGCGCCGGCGGCATCATGACCGTACTGTTCCTGGTGGTGATGATGGTCGCCATGAATCTGTTTCTATAACACCCTGGCAAGCTGCGCCATACGACCCATGTTAAACCCGGAAACCACCGGCCCTGGCCGGTGGTTTCTACACCCCTGCACTCACCCTATCCTGTCGAAAAACAATACCCAATCGTTGGAATCAAAACCGATACTTAATGCTCCTGTCCAATCGCGCATCCAATAGGTAATAAACTCTCCTAAATATTTTCACGAATCTTCCGATAGTTAATCTGATGGAGTTATTTTGTTAGTTTGAGTAACCCAGGTTGTGGGAATCTATTTTCCCATGATCCTTTGCCGCATTATTTGATAACATCGGATCAAGTATGGGCCTGCCCGGGAAGGTGTGCTGTGCTTCATCTGCCACTGGACACGGGATATCAGACCATGAAAACAGTCATAACAACCTTCGCAGGATTCTGTGCCCTTCTTCTCGGCACCGCTGCCAGTGCCGGCGAATTCGGCACCAGCATCCCGATGCGCGCCGGCAATGCCACTACTTACTATGTAAAGGCAGTGGCCGGGGATCTGGAAGCGATGGATTTCATGGTGGATACCGGCTCCGGCTACACCACCATCAACGAGGAGACCCTGGGAGAGCTGCAACGCAACGAGCAGGCCGAATATCTGCGAGAGTTGCGCGGCATACTCGCCAACGGCACCGAGATGGTGGTCCCGGTCTATCGATTGTCAAATTTCAATATCGGTGGTGGATGCCAGCTGAGCAACGTCGAGGCGGCCGTGTTTCCCGGTAAGACGCGCCAAATTCTGGGCTTGAGTGCCCTCAAGCAGGCAGGCCCGTTTATTTTCTCCTTCGACCCACCCAACCTGATCCTCAGTAATTGCCCCAATAACGGAATGTTGGCCAGCGCCCCGGAAAAATAAGAGCCCACCGCTACGGCGATAATTCACCTTCCCCGCGCCTCCGGTTGGCACCTGTCGCCATCTGGCGACGGGATACATCCCCTGTATGGCGCCCTGATCATCCCTAGCGCCGATTTCCATTCGGCCTCCTCTGTCACCATCCAGACAAGACACTGAAGTAACGCCTTTTTTTATCTCCTGGCAAGAAAATTGCCCCGTTAATATCGAACCAATCACCACCCATCTGACTGATGCCGGTGGACTAACCCAAGCGCTGCCGAATGGCAGGAGGGATATATGAACAAGGAATATCGAAAATCATTGTTGGCGGGCACTATAGCCGCCCTGGTCACTCTGCCCGTTCTGAGTGCGCAGGATACCGCACAAACGCCCGGGACGACGGATGTCCCGGCCGGGCAATCCACCATGCAGGAATCACCGCAATACTCCACCAGTACCCCAAAACCCATGGATGAACCGGTCAGGACCGAGGCCAAGCCAATGGCTGGGAACAATCCTATGCTCACACTGACACCCGACGACCTCCATAGAAAGGAAGTGGTCGGCAGCGACGGAGAGACCATCGGGAAAGTCAGTGATGTTGTGAGCGGCAAGGAGAATGGCGACGTCTACGCCGTGATCTCCACCGGTGGGTTCCTGGGCCTGATTGGTGGCTCAAAGCATGTGGTGCCACTGAATGAGCTGCGACTGGAACAGGATAAGTTGCATATAGGGGTCACCCAGGAGGAGCTGTCCGCCCGTGAGAAATATACGGAAGAGCATTATCTGGTTGTAAAACCGGATGACCGCCCCATTATTGAATTCTCTGCATTCGAGCAGAAGAAAGAGCAAGAGTAGCTGGGCCTGATACTCCGCCTCTCGCTGGCAACGGCGCAGAGGTGGAGTATCAAGTTCAACGCAGGGTGATTCACTACAGGCGGGGGCATGGTCTCCCGCCTGTTCAATACCCACGCCATCTGTCTGGAACAGAGCGGAGAATTACGATGAGAAAAAAGTCATTCTATCTGGCTATTGGCATCCTGGCATTCAGCACCCTTATCCAGGGCTGTGCATTCGTGGTGGGTGCGGCAGTTGGGGGTACCGCTGCCTATATGTTGAAAGAGAAAGGCTACGAAGTACAATCCCCGGTCAAACGCCCATCACCCCAGGCGCCTGAATAGCACCAATAAGCAGCGCCACCCGGTGTCGTTCCCTCAGATTCATGCCGCTGTCGTCGATTTGCAACAGATAAATATCCCGTTAATTCAGATAGTTGAATAACAGGCATAAAAAGCCGTTGCCAACCAGCGACAGATTCGAGTCGGCACGCGATAGCCGCTCCAGCGAATTCCACATAACACATTGATTTTATGCATATTTATGCGCCTGGCATGGATGCTGCTTTATTCAGCATGTGGATCTACCACAAAGACTAATTGGAGGAAAAAATGAAGACTTCAACCTTGGTAAAACTGCTTGGTTTCTCAGTTATCACCATGTTATCCGCAGCCACCTATGCCGCAGATATGAACACCGTTCAGTTTGAGTCCCTGGATCAAAACCAGGATGGACAGCTGACTGCCGAAGAGGCCGCTCGGGACGCCACTGTGAGTGAGAATTGGACAACCATCGATAAGGATGCCAACGGTGCCATTGACCAGGCAGAGTTCAGCGCCTTCGAATCCATGATGGATAAGGGCGACAAACCAGCCTCTGAATAATAGGCTTGGGGACTTGTTTGGGCCGTCCGCGAAAGGATGCGCGGATGGCCTTCTGCTGTACTGCCGAATAATGGATAGGTATCCGGTGGTCCGGGCTTGGTACTGGTTTTCCGGCATAAATACCTGACTGAATGTCAGGTGCAATTGATGGCCGGAATGAAACAGCGGGGGCGCTACTGATACTTGGTATTTACCACCTTCCGGCTAGCGGCGTCGACGACCACCACCCGGTTTGGGGCTTTCAAAGTTAACCTTCAACGACTTGCCGTTGAAATCCCTGCCATTCAGTCCGGCAATAGCGGCACGCGCCTCATGGCCTTCCATTTCAATAAAACCGAAGCCTTTGCATTGGCCGGAAAAGACATCCATCACCAGCTTGGATGAACGGACAGTGCCGAACTCGGAAAATAGTGTCTGAATATCTTCTTCATTGGTGTCGGATGGCAGATTTCCGATAAATATCTTTTTCAATGCGGTTCCCTCTTTAACAATATTGAAGCTGTTACTGCGGTATTTCCAGCAATAAAGAACCCCGCCGAAGCGGGGTTCCTCATATCGGTTTAGCCGACGAAACGCTACTTAAGCGCTAACCTTGCTCGCCTGCAGGCCCTTGGGACCCTTCTCGACCTCAAAGGTGACCGGTTGACCTTCGGCCAGGGTTTTGAAACCCGAACCCTGGATCGCATTGAAATGTACGAATACATCGGGGCCGCCATCATCCTGGGAAATAAACCCAAAACCTTTGGACTCGTTAAACCACTTTACAGTACCTGTAGCCATAATCTTTTACCTGATAATAAATTGAACAATGTGCTTGTTGCTGACAGGTAATGAAACGAGGAATTGAGGGGGTAACAAGAATGGAACGACCAAAACTGCCGATAACAAAATCTGTAGCTGCGGACACTATAGGCCATGTCTTCTCAATTAGCCAGAAAATTTTTTATTTTTCAGTCAGATAATCCAGAACAATCCGTTAGCCCAATGAATTCTTGTGAAAAGCAGTGTCCGCCACCCCTCCAAATAACCAGCCACCGATTCAGCCCCACGCCGAGAAACTAACCTTTATCCTTTTTATCACGCTTCTTTTCCTTCTTTTTCTTTTTGTCGGATGAGTTATCTTTTTTATCCAACTTCTTTTTCTGGTCCGCTTTCTTCCCCTCTTTATCTTTCTTAGCGCCCTTTTTCTCCTTTTTCTCCTTTTTCTCCTTTTTCTCCTTTTTCTCCTTTTTCTCCTTCTTCTCCTTCTTCTCCTTCTTATCCTGCTCACTCAATTTATCTTTCTTTTTCCGTTTTTTCTTCTCATCACTCTTTGACTTCTTCTCCACAGATTCTTTTCCATCGAGAGTGGCGACGGGCGACTTGTTCTTTTTGCCTTTTTTGGTCTTTTTTGTTTCCCGTGCCTCATCCGGACGGGAGACCTGATCATCGACAACCGGGCGGCTCTCAACGACATCCGGGCGGCTCTCAACGACATCCGGGCCGGAATCAACCTGATATCCGGTTTGCGTTTTGTTAGTGGGAGCAGCAACCCCACCCGCCCGTTTGAGCAGTCTACGCGCTCCCTTTACAAAGGCTTCTCCCTTTTTCTCCAGTGATGGACAATTCAGTTTGAACTCTGCTATGGACATTCCGGCGAGCTGGTTGGCCGTGAGGATGCCATATTGCTTCATCCGTAACGCCGCGCTGGGTCCGATACCTCTGACATCCGTGAGGGGGAGGTGCTGATTGCTGGACATGAATACTCCTGAATTATTTGCTTGCCGAACAAGATATTAGAGATTTCCCGCATCCGCAATGGGCAGAACGGGCTGTAGCCTTTCAGAAAAGTTCCTTAGAGATGTAGATAATCTCTTATATTTCAAATATATATCACAGTTAACAAAAATTTAACCAGATTGTTATTGCAGTGCAGCATTGCCAGTGCTATGCTGCACTGCATCATCAACGTAACCCCCCCTCATCTAAGGAAGGCCATTGTCATGACTAACGAAATCTTTGAGAAATTCACCGCCCAGGTACAGACTGTTTTTGCACCTGTCCAGGAGCTTAACAAGCTCTATGTCTACAACATCGAAAAGCTGTTCGAAATCCAGTTGAACAGCGCCCGCGATTATACCGAAATCTGTCTTGAGCAGATGCGTTCCGCCAGCGAGATCACCGATCAGAAAGCACTGGAATCTTTCCTGAGCAAACAGGGTGAGACTTTCAAGACCATCGGTGAGAAAGTGATTGCTGATTCCCAGGCTGTTGCCAACATCGGCAGCCAGTTCTCAGCCGAAGCGCAGAAGATCGCGGAAAAGAGCGTTGAGTCTGCAACCACTGCAGTCAACAACCTCGCACCTGTTGCCAAGAAGGCTCCAGCCGCCAAGAAAGCCGCTTAATCACTGCTTTCTGATTGACCTGAACCGCTACCCGAAACTTCGGGTAGCGGTTTTTTTATGGTTGTGATCCAGGACGCTTGATGGGCACGCTGCGCTTCAGCGCGAAACTTGCCGATCTATCGGCCCCGCAAAACACCCTTCCTGCCGCAACGGCCAACTCCTGCTTGGCCTTTTTCATGTACGCATTACAAACCCAATCCGAACCAATATAATAACAACCGCTTCACACCGGTAAAGCAAACACCCTGACATTACCATCATCCTGTATCTACAGCAGCCATAAGAGATGTCAGAAATAATTACTATTCTGGCGCTGACCATCGCTTCGGGAAGCTGTATTTTCCTTGGCGGTCTGCTCGCCAGCTTTGAACACATCCGACCAAACTGGTTGGAGCGGGAGTTCCGTCATTTCCTGATCGCCTTGGGCGGTGGTATCTTGCTGGGCGCTGTAGCCGTGGTGCTGGTTCCCGAAGGCATTGCACGCATGCAGGATTCCCTGTTCGCAATTCCGCTGTTCTTATCTGGCGGCTGCACCTTCTTTCTGATTGAACGGGCCCTGGGGCTAAAACGCAGGGAGTCACCCCAGTTCATGGGCATGATTCTGGACTACCTGCCCGAAGCGATCGCTCTGGGCGGTATGGTTGCGGTTAATTCTCCGATTGCCCCCCTGTTGGCGCTGCTGATCGGCCTGCAGAATCTTCCCGAGGGCTTCAATAGCTACCGGGAACTGATCAAGCATGACCGCGGCAACCGACGAAAGATCCTACGGGTCATGGCTGCACTAGTGATTATCGGTCCGGTTGCAGGCCTCACCGGCTTTTTCTTTTTATCGGACCTTCCGACCATTCTGGGGGCGATTATGCTTTTTGCATCCGGGGGCATTGTCTATCTGATTTTCCAGGATGTGGCGCCCCAGGCGCGCCTACGGCGGCATTGGGCGCCTCCCCTGGGGGCAGTAGTGGGTTTTTCCGTGGCGCTGTTCAGTGAAATGCTGGTCACTGCCTGACAGTTGATCCGATGTCGGCACCGGCTGCCAGAAAATCTTGGCTAGTGCAGATCACCCGCCAGAGAGTTGCGTACATTCTCGCTCACTACCGTCTCTTCAGTGTACGCCGGGTGTGATATACCGGCCCGGATGGTCGCTCCCTGCTTGGCTGCCACCGCCATCTCCGGCGTGAGCTCGAAGCGGACAAAATGCACCGCCGAGGTCTTATCCTCGGTGGTGCGATCCAGGTCTTCATTGGCCACCGGATGCACCTTGTCAAAACCTTCCACCTGAACCCAGAGCGCTTTCTCAACGCCAATCAGGCGAGCCAGCGCATGTCGCCGCTCTTCCACGTCGGCATACTCCATCATGAAAGTGGCTTTCCAGTTCTGTCCATCCGGTATCAGCGGATTATAGACATCCAGTTCATCCTGAATCCCTTCCGCTTCAAAGATGCGTTCGATCCTGAGCATCTCCTGCACCTGGTATTGCATGGTGAGGGTGTCTTCAAAATAGAGTGCGGCATGCTCACCGATGGCTACCCGCCGATCCTTTTTATGTTCCATCACCTTGGCTCGAAACTCGGGTCGGATACGGGAATACTCCTCCAGACTGTAGAGATCCTGGTGTGACAATTTACTCATGATCGAAAACTCCTTGATAACGCTTATTCCATCCTCAGGTCCGTAAACGGTACATCCCTGTACCACTACTCGTGTGCAATCGGTTTTTCAGTGAACAGGTAATCCTTCAGTTCATGATCAAAGCGTGGATCATTCCGGCGTATCCACTCCAGCACCATAGAGGCGTGCTCTTTCTCCTCGTCCCGGTTATGGGCCAGAATCGCCTTCAGTTCCGGATCGTTGCAGGCATCCACCCGCTGGTTGTACCAGTCTACCGCCTCCAACTCTTCCATCAGTGACACGATGGCGCGATGCATATCCCGAGTCTCTGTCGAGAGCTCCTCGATCGGTTCGTGATAACCTTCACTTGCCATTGTTTCTCTCCTTTTTTTCAAACTATTTATATACCATAAGCTTTTCTGAGCAGACTCATAGGGTGCTCAGTCTGGCTACCGTCACCCATGCCGTGTTCGATGTGGTGACCCGCCATTGGGCAGTCGCTGCCATAGTGATCCGCGGCCGCCTGTTTTACCCGATTGACCACCGGGCGTACGATCTTCATCGAGGTCTCATGGAACTCTTTCTTTACCGCGTAGGTACCGTCATGGCCGGAGCAGCGTTCGATCACGTCCACCGTGGTATCAGGAACAAGCGATAGTACATCGCGGGTTTTGGAGCCGATATTCTGCACCCGCTGGTGACAGGCGGCATGGTATGCCACCTTGCCCAGGGACTGTTTAAAATCGGCTTTCAGTTTCCCGTGTTTATTGCGCAGAAACAGATATTCAAACGGGTCATAGATTGCCTTGCCCACCTTCGCTACTTCGGCGTTATCCGGGAACAGTAGCGGCAACTCCTGTTTGAACATCAGGGCACAGGAAGGTACCGGGGCAACAATATCCCATCCCTCATCAACCAGCTTTGCAAGCTCCGGAATATTGGCCTGCATTGCCTGTTCCACGGCATCCAGGTTACCCAGTTCCAGCTTTGGCATGCCACAACACTGCTCCTTTTGCGCCATCGTTACCGGAATACCGTTGTGCTCAAACACCGCCACCAGATCTTCGCCAATAATGGGTTCGTTACGATTGCCATAGCAGGTAGCAAACAGCGCCACCTTGCCCTGGGTCGGCCCGGCCGGGACACCTTCACCGGAAGCGCCCACATTCTGACGCAGGCGTTTCCGTAATGTATTGGAGTGATACTCCGGCAGTCTGGCGTCCGCGTGCACACCCAGGACTGACTCAAGCAGCTTGCGGGTCGGCTTCGCCTTGTTGGCCGCATTAACAATTCCCGCCACCACTGGAATGCCTGCCAGAGAGCCGACTCTGTCGGTACTGGTCAGTATCTTGTCACGAACAGGCATATCACCTTTTTTATATTTCACCGCCTTGGCGCGCAGCATCAGGTGCGGGAAGTCCACGTTCCATTCATGGGGCGGCGTATAGGGACACTTGGTCATGTAGCAGAGATCGCACAGATAGCAGTGATCCACTACCTTCCAGAAATCATCTTTATTTACCCCGTCGATTTCATAGGTCGGGGATTCATCTATCAGGTCGAATAAGGTCGGAAAGGCATTGCAAAGACTGACACAACGCCGGCAACCGTGGCAGATTTCATAAACCCGCTCCAACTCATCCATAAGCGAGGTTTCATTATAAAAATCGGGATTTTTCCAATCGATAGGATGCCTTGTCGGTGCCTCCAGATTGCCCTCTTTCACTGCCATGTCAGCTGTCTCCTGTAACCATTCTTTCCTGTGTGAGTGGACCGGGATTGGACCAATCCCGGTCCTGTTCCGTATGAGAGATCAGTCCATCTCGTCCAGTGCACGCTGGTAACGGTTGGCATGCGAGCGCTCGGCCTTGGCCAGGGTCTCAAACCAGTCGGCCACTTCATCAAAGCCTTCATCACGCGCGGTTTTAGCCATCCCGGGGTACATATCCGTGTACTCGTGGGTTTCACCCGCGACCGCACTTTTCAGATTGTCCGCAGTGCCTCCAATCGGCATACCGGTTGCAGGATCACCACAGCTCTCCAGGTATTCCAGATGGCCATGGGCGTGTCCGGTTTCACCTTCAGCAGTAGAGCGGAACAGTGCGGAGATATCGTTGTATCCTTCGACATCCGCCTTGGAGGCGAAGTAGAGGTAGCGACGATTGGCTTGTGACTCACCAGCAAATGCATCCTTCAGATTCTGTTCGGTCTTACTACCTTTCAGTTCCATATCTTTCTCCTCATCATAGTTCTGGTACTCGCGCACTTATCTCAGTGCGTGTAGAAAGGATAGATGATGAAAAATAGTTTATCTAATTGATTTTTTATTATTTAATAATCGTTTTTTTAGATTATTAATCTGGACAGTACGACCATCTCAGGGAAGAAAATCAACCCATGAATCGTTCCAGCAGGCAATGAACGACACTAATGATTAACTGATTATTTAGATCCACTGGTTTTCCCACATTCAACGCGACCCGACTTTGCCTACTCCACGTAACTTTTACCGATGGCAGACAAGGGTAGATTCAGCTCAAGTTCCGGCACCCGTTTGGCGATCCAGGCGGTAAAGGTATTGCTGTTGGGACCGGGAAACACGGTGTACTGGTTTTTCCATGGATACTCCCGGGCAGCCTGCTCCACCGCATCAATCAGCCGATCGACACCCGCTCCCCGGTATTCCTTTATAATCCGGGGTTTTTCCCCGTACCAATAGCGGTCTGGGGCATCCTGGGTAATCCGCATCACCGGCTGGCCGTTTCGACCCCGCCAACCGATCACGTCGAATACTGTGTAGGCATCATCGCCGGTTCGTTTGGCGGCGATCCAGGTGTGAATGGCAAACCAGCCACGCCAGCCCCAGGCGTCGGCACCATAGACCTGCAAAACGGCTTCATTGGTAGCTGAAGGATCGGGGGCGATTCCCGCCGATTCCCGACTGGCGGTACGCCAGTCCTTGCTCGAAGAGCAACCGGACAGTACCAGTCCAAGCAAAACAAATATCGATAATCGTTTCAAGACAGTCATCGGTCCCCACTTCCCTTTTTTATAAAGACAATAACAGTGGGACGACATGAACCCTGGTTGGTTCAGTGTACAGTTGAATCTCGAATGCCCCTAGCGCATGAAAAAGGGCAGAGCCGTCAACTGGCGATTCCAACCCAAATCCACGATCTTGCGACATTCTTGCTACATGACGGGTAAATCAATCGCCCTGCTTATCTTCGCGATCAATAACGGCCTTTTTAGGGACGGCTTTTTTCGCCACCTTTTTCTTACTCACTCGCTTCTTCGCCACCCGCTTTTTCGCAGGAGCCTTGGGCCTTGCTGCAGACGCCGATGCTTTACTTACCGCCAGTTCTTCAGAGGAAAAGTCATCCACTGCAATCAACGCCATTACCTTGGCATCGAAACTTCTCAACTGCTCGGCTTCGTCAGCAGTCAGGATACCCTTCTGTTCCGCCTCATTGATTTGTGACGGGGTGTCTTCCGAGACAAACTGGCCTTGCCGACGTGCATTGAACACCTTGCGCTCCAGGGGCTTGACCGACTCGGTCAGTTCCAGCGCCTCCTGCAGCAGCCCGAGCGGATTGTTGGGCTCGACAGCGGCATAAATCCCCTGGCAGAGCCGCTCACGGCTGCCGGTTGGCTTCATGATCAGTTCAACAATCTGCTGACCCAGTTCGTCCGACGGTGCCGAGTAGGTACGGCCCCGTGGAAACACGAACAGCCGCAGCAGCGCACTCACCCAGCGGTTAGGCAGATTACGCAACAGCCCGTGCAACTGCTCCTGGGCGTCGTAGAGCAGAGAACGGCAGGCCCACTCGACAATCGGCAGGTCCTCCTCCGGGCTGCCCTGATTGACGTGGTGCTTCAACACCATCGAGGCTAGGTAGATGGCGCTCAGCACATCACCCAGCCGGGCCGAAAGCAGCTCCTTGCGCTTGAGTGCCCCGCCAAGCGTCAACATGGCCACATCCGCCGCCAGGGCAAACGACGCGCTGTAGCGGGAGATATGCTGATAATAACGGCGTGTATCATCCCGTGTCGGGGCCGTCACGTAGCGCGCCTGGGTCAGTGCCATCACCAGCGAGCGGGCGGCATTACCGATGGCATAACCGATATGACCGAACAGCGCCCGGTCAAACGCCTGTAAACCCGCCTCTCCCTCGGTGCCGGCTGCTTCCATCTCTTTCAGCACGTAGGGGTGGCAGCGGATCGCGCCCTGTCCGAAGATGATCAGGCCCCGGGTGAGGATATTGGCCCCCTCCACCGTGATGGCGATGGGAATCCCCTGGTAGTTGCGCCCCAGATAGTTTTTCGGCCCCAGCATGATCCCCTTGCCACCCTGTACATCCATGGCATCGTTGGCGATGGCGCGACCCATCTCGGTATTGTGGTACTTGAGGATGGCGGCAGGAACAGCGGGCTTTTCCCCCGCATCAATGGCACCAATGGTCACATCGGCAGCGGCGGTCATGATATAGGTACGACCAGCCATCCGTCCCAGCACCTCGCCGACCCCGTGAAACTTGCCCACCGGCAGACCAAACTGGCGGCGAATCCTGGCATAGGCTCCGGAGGCATAGACCGCCGCCTTGCCGGTACCGATGGCGTTGGAAGGCAAGGTGATACCACGCCCGACCGAGAGCTGTTCCACCAGCATCTTCCACCCCTCCCCGGCCCGCGCCGGCCCACCGATAATGGCATCCAGCGGCACGAACACATCCTCACCCTGGGTCGGACCGTTCTGGAACGGGATATTGAGTGGAAAGTGGCGACGCCCAACTTTTACGCCAGGCAGTCGGGTCGGCACCAGCGCGGCCGTGATGCCGTATTCATCCTGCTCACCCATCAGGTGGTCCGGATCGTAAAGCTTGAAGGCAAGCCCCAGCACGGTGGCGATCGGCGCCAGGGTAATATAGCGCTTGTCCCAGTTGAGCCGGATTCCAATGATCTCCTGCCCCTCGTATTCTCCCCGGCAGACCACACCGGTATCGGTAATGGCCGTGGCATCAGAACCGACCCGGGGTGAGGTGAGGGCAAAACAGGGAATCTCATCGCCGGCCGCCAGGCGTGGCAGATAATAATCTTTCTGCGCCTCGGTGCCGTAATGCAGCAGCAGTTCACCCGGCCCCAGGGAGTTGGGTACACCCACCGTGGAGGCGGCAACCAGACTGCGGCTGGCCAGCTTGCTCAGTACCCGGGACTGAGCCAGTGCGGAGAACTCCAGGCCGCCATACCGTTTGGGTATGATCATGGCAAAGAACTTCTCCTGGCGGATATAGGCCCACGCTTCCGGTGGCATGTCCGCCAGTTCGTGGGTAATCTGCCAGTCATCCAGCATGCGGCAGAGTGTCTCGGTGGGACCATCGAGAAACGCCTGCTCTTCACGGGTCAATCGGGGTGCCGGCACTTGATGCAGTTTTTCCCAGTCCGGTGAGCCGGAGAACAGGTCACCCTCCCACCAGACCGTACCCGCTTCCAGCGCCTCCCGCTCCGTTTTAGACATGGAGGGCAGCATCTGCCGATAGATGGCGAGGAGCCTTCGGGAGACTGTGTCGCGTCTGAAGTCGTCGAAATTGAGCAGCAGCATGCCCAGAAAAATCAGCCAAAGCAGCAGCAACCAGAGCGCCCATCCACTCCCGAACAGGGTGTAGGCGAGCAACAGACCACCCATGATCAACGTGGAGCGTTTGAGGCTCTCGCGCCGATAAGCCAGGGTTATCGCCGCCCCCGTAAACAGCAGAAACCAGAAAAGAGTTGTAAGCATCCCCATATCCCCTAAACATCAGAATCGAGTTATATCCATGACCTACCCGTTATGGGTTCTATTGAACCTAGAGTAGGCCAGAACAGTTGGGAGGTAAATGCATATCGAATCCCGGTTTTACCGGCATTTCATCTACGGGAGGTCAGATAGTCAAAGCAGGAATAGAGATGTGGCGCGGCTGTTAGCTTCAGGCAGCCTATCGCACACAATGAGAAATTGTAAGGTGGAGGCCGCCCCGGTTGGCGACCTCCACTATTGGTGCGGCCGACTGCCAGACGCTTTAATCTCCGTCGGCAAGTTTGAAATGGGCACTTAATTCGACCATCTCGGTGGATAGTTCAGCAAGTTTATGGGTGGATTGACTGGTTGCCGCACCCGACTCATGCACCTGAACGGCGAGGTCATTGGCGCTGACAATGTTCCGGTTAATCTCTTCCGCCACCGCTCCCTGCTCTTCCGCGGCACTGGCAATCTGTATGTTGGCCCCGCTGATGATGTTGATCCCCCGGGTGATCTGACCCAGTGCCTTACCCGCCTCTTCTGCCAGCTCAACAGTGGATTCCACTTTTTTGGTGCCCTGTTGCATGGCGCTTGCCGCTTTCCGGGTACCCTGCTGCAGACGTTCAATCATCGCCTGGATATCCTGGGTGGACTTGCGCGTTCTGTCGGCCAGGGTACGCACCTCATCGGCAACGACGGCAAATCCGCGTCCCTGCTCACCGGCACGCGCTGCTTCAATGGCCGCATTCAACGCCAGCAGATTGGTCTGTTCGGCAATATTGTGGATCACCTCAACCACGGATCCGATTTCCGTCGAATCCGCCTCCAGCGCCTGTACCTCTCCCGCCAGTCCCTGTATCTCGTTCGACAACTGGCTGATCGCACCAATCACCTGAGAGACCTTCTGGTTCCCCTGCTCGGCGAGCTGATCGGCGTCCTTTGCCTGCTGGGCGGTTTCGGTGGCGTTTTTGGCTACCTCCTGGATCGTCATGGTCATCTCATTCATCGCTGTCGCAACCATCTCCATCTCGCCGCGTTGACGGGACAGCGCCTGCAGATTCGACTCCGTGATGCTGGAAACATCTTCAGACGATCCGTTCACCTGGCCCGCCACACTGACCAGGCGCCGAATCACTTCACCCAGATGTTTCTGTACTTGATTGACACTGCCGGCAATTCTCCCAAACTCATCGCGGCTTTCGATACTGGTGAACTGTGACAGATCTCCTGCCGCGATTTTTTCCAGCAGGTTTTGAATCTTGATCGCAGGTCTGACAACTTGTGCATTCACAAACAGAACAATAAAGGCTGCCGTCAATATAAAGACGACCACCAGAATAATCACACTCAGCAACAAATCATCCTTACTGTTGACAATGGTCAGATCAGCCGTATCGCTGGCCTGCCTGCTGATCTCTTTGGCCGCATTCTCCAACAGTTCTGTCGGCGCTCGATCAATACCGGCTACCGCCTTGTCGCCGGCATGATGATCAAATCCTGAACTTTTGAATACTTCCAGGCCCTTGCGATAGGCGACACCCATGGTCTTGTGCGCCTGCAAAAAATCCATAACCAGCTGTTTTGTCTGACCCTCAAGGCGTTGCTGTAATCCAGCTCCCGAACTCTGAATGGCTGCCTCGGTTTTCTCGAACTTGCCCCAGTACTTTTCCAACTGCTTGCTGTCCGCGCCACGCAGCAGGACATTCTTCCACTCCTGCACCTGCTTCTTGAATTCGAGCGCCATGTTGGTTATCTGGCGTTCATTGTCCACTTCCTGAAGAATAACCTGCTCGAAGAGCCCGATACTTTGCCATGCCGAGTTAAATCCATGAAGCACGACAGCCGCCACGATAATCATTCCAACGGATATGAGGACCAGCAATTTCCCCCGAATGCTTTTAAATTTCATCACACCTTTCTCCCATACTGCTCTCTGCTACTGCAAGTAGCTATATTATTTGGCCGCGGATACAAACACCGGTCGCCTGTTTTATTCATGTGGGTCGATTAATCATTTCCCGAACTCAGTTTTTCTTCCATCGCATATCAGCCAGCGGTTGTGAGACTCCACTATTTCAATATCGGCCATTTGTTCAAGACCTTGAGACATACTCTGGTATGGATATAGACAACTTGCGAAGTACCGGCATGCCCCGCCCTTCAGTGCAGAAAAGCCCGGCAAGGCGCTCAAACATGCTTGCGAATTAAAATTCATTTTGGACGCAATGAGCAGCGCTGCACCAGGCACCGGGACGCATGACAGAGACAGATCCAGGTTTGATCCAAATCAACATCACGGATAATATCCCACCGACAGATAGTGTAATGCTCAGCCTGTATACCCTAGAATGAGTACGCCACCCGATTCTGGAACGGGGGGATCCTAACCGACCTCACACCAGCCGTCTTCCACATTGTCGAGACAATCTAGGAAAGCACTACCATGCAGGGTCAAGGCATCGGAGAACATCCACTAATTCAACACGACATCAGCCGCCGGGGACTACTCAAATTCTGCAGCGCGATGGTATCTATGCTCGCCCTGCCTGCCGGGGTCGTACCCGTTTTCGCTGAACAGCTCAACAAGGCCCTCAGCCGCAGGCCGTCGGTGATCTGGCTCTCCTTCCAGGAGTGCACCGGTTGCACCGAATCCTTTACCCGCTCACACGCACCCACCATTGAATCACTGATATTCGATTACATCTCACTGGATTACCATCACACGCTGCAGGCCGCCGCCGGTGAAGCAGCGGAAGCCGCCCGAATGGAGGCGATGGAAAACCACTTCGGTAGTTATCTACTGATCGTAGAGGGTTCCATTCCTGTTGCCGATGACGGTATCTACTCCACCATCGCCGGCAAGACCAATCTACAGCTACTGCAGGAGTGCGTAGCCGGCGCCAATGCGGTAATCGCAATCGGCAGCTGCGCCACCTTTGGCGGTTTGCCGGCCGCCAGCCCCAATCCGACCGGCGCCAGCGGTGTGGCAGACCTGATGGAAAGTGGCCAGATTGAAACCAAACCGCTGATCAATCTACCGGGCTGCCCGCCCATTCCCATCGCCATTAGCAGCGTACTGGCCCACTTCCTGGTTTTCGAACAGTTCCCGGCACTGGACGCCTTGCGTCGTCCAATGAGCTTTTATGGCCGCACCGTGCATGAGCGCTGTTCCCGCTACCACTACTACGAGGAACAGAAGTTTGCCGAACAGTTTGATGATGAGGGTGCCCGCCAAGGCTGGTGCCTGTATAAACTGGGCTGTAAAGGACCGATTACCCACAATGCCTGCGCTGTCTACAAATGGAATGAGGGAACCAGTTTTCCGATTGAATCGGGCCATCCCTGCCTGGGCTGCTCAGAGCCAGGCTTCTGGGACAAGGGTGGTTTCTATATCAACCTGGACCAGATACTGCCACCGGTACCACCAGGCAACGAGATATCCGAGGCGGCCATAGAAGCCGGACAGCGACTCTATGAAGAGAACTGTATCTACTGCCATTCGGCCGACCCTTCGCAGTTTGCGACAGCGGCAGAAAAGATCCCCACTCTGCTGCGTTCAGAAACCATCCGCTCGCACAAGCGGCTGGACTTTTCTGACGACCAGCTCGATATCCTGGAAAAATACCTGGGCTCAAAAAAATGAGGGAGGGGCAATGAAAAGAGTCAATCCTCAATGGTCTTCACCACTGGCGGTGGCGCTGATACTGACTGGCGCCCTCAACCTGATGGTGGCGTTTGCCGCACCAGCGGAACCGTCACCCAACGCCGGCATTGGACCCCACACCGGTCCATTCTCCATCCATGACCTGGATCGGAACGGTGTGTTGAGCAGGGAGGAGTATCACCAGTTTCTTACCGCACTTGAACAGCGTCGAAAAGCGGCGGACGGGCCCGGCAAGAGTTACCCGCCACCTCTCCGTTTCGAGGAGATCGACCGTAACGCCGACGGTTATCTCAGCGAGGATGAGATGATCTCCGCGCTGAACAGACGGCTGGAGCGGCACAAGCGATACCGCAACCGCAGCGGCCGTTGGTGATTACGAGCTGAAACGCCTGGAATCCTCACTGGCATAGTTTGCCACCGTGCTGTCTATGACCGCCGTCGTTTTGATCATCTGCACCACCTCGGCCAGGCGGCTGCCCGGTATCGCACAGGTCATTTCGCTATTCGGCAGGCCGGTCCGCACGC
The DNA here is from genome assembly GCF_000428045.1 of Sedimenticola selenatireducens DSM 17993. Classification (GTDB taxonomy): domain Bacteria; phylum Pseudomonadota; class Gammaproteobacteria; order Chromatiales; family Chromatiaceae; genus Sedimenticola; species Sedimenticola selenatireducens. The sequence continues at coordinate 25,210 of NZ_ATZE01000008.1, forward strand.
GGCTGAGCATGCACCCGACACTGACGGCCACCGTCTCCTGCTCCTTGGCAATGGCGATGATGTGGCACTGCGGTTTGCCCTCAAAACGCAGGCCCGGGAGGGCGTCCGACAGGGTCATCGCCTGCTTGGCATTGATGCGTAGGAACACCACGTCGGGCTCTTCTTGTGAATCCTTTAACGGGCCATAGGTCACATAACGGAACCGCTCCTTAACAACCGGTATCTGCGGGAACATCTCCGCCGCCACCCATCCAGCTCCCACCAGCGCACCCACATCCGACTTGCTGCCGACCTCCTCCAGTGTCTTGAACCCATGGGTCACACTGCCCACGCTACAGTTGGCATGATCTCCCGCCACCGTGCTGAAGGTGTTAGTTGCAGCCTTCATCCAGAAAACACAACCGGCCGGAACACGCCCCGTACGACCATCTTCTGTTGGTGCTGGCATGGCGTCAGAAAAAAGGTCAACCCCGGGCACTGTTTCCTGGGTAAAACTGATCGCCAGCGGCTGGTGCTGCAACGCCAATGCGCTGACCAGATCCTCAGCCAGTTTTTGATTATTCTGTTGTGACATCGCTCTCTCCCTGACCAAGATTATTGGAGATGATCGCGCGGGTTGATGCCCTGAGCGCTCATTTCAGGTGTCATGAAGAACAACTTCACAGGACACTCCTTGGTGGAGTATAGGAGACACAAACAGTTTCATCCTTGACTGAGTACCCACCAGGACGGGGAACGAAGTATTGGCGGAATAACATTATCCGTGTTCATTTTCAGCCATTCACGGCTATTATTTTTTCCTGAATATGGCGGAGAACTGCTAGATGCCCATGATCTCCAGCAGTTCACCACTGCCAAGCACCTGACAATAGATCATGTTGATGATCTCCAGCTCCCGGTAGTGCAGTTCATCGGTACCGGCAGCACAGCCATCCTCGATCACGATCACATTGAAGCTTTCATCGGCCAGACTGCGCACTGTGGATGAGACACACTGATCGGTAAAAATCCCCGTCATCACCAGGTTTTTGACACCCATGTTGTGCAGTATCAGACGCAGGTTGGTGCCTGTCAGGGCGCTGTCGGTGGTTTTGGTGACTACCACCTCACCGGGCCGGGGGGCCAGCTCCGGAATGATCTGGGAACTCTCCTCATCCCTGGGCAACAGCAGGTAGTTCCAGCCCGGCTTTTTCTGGCTCAGGGAGCGGTCCCGCCCATCCGCCAGCAGACAGGCGATCCGGGCATGCAGCACATCCATGCCCTGTGCCCGGAAACGGGTCTGCAATTGCTGTACGGTCGGGATGACAACCTCACGCATGCGCTGAATAAACGGCGCCCAGCGCGTCCGCTGTGCCGGATCATCTGACAGTTGCATATAGATATTCTGGATATCTATAGTCAGCAAGACCGTCTCCTGTGGGGAGAGTATCAGATCCTCGGGCTCGGGTGCCCCCTGGTAATAGAATGAACGATAATCGGTTTTCCAACCCATACTTCCCCCGTTGGTGACTGTGCAGAGAACAGGCAGAGTGCACGCTGCCTGGTCAGACGTGGTACCACCGATTCACCGGTAAAAGACGACAGCCGGCATAAGCGGGTGGATAATATCCCTCGACAGCCAGGAACCGTATGCTTCGGGCCCGACGCTGGCAGATGGGGAAGATATTATCAGGTTTATTGCATCCAGATTTGGGAGATCCATGATTTCAGCAACACTTGCCATCACCTTTGGCCTGGCACTTCTCGTCTGGAGTGCCGACCGCTTTGTCGAGGGTGCGGCCGCCACTGCACGCCATTTCAGCATGCCGCCGCTCCTCATCGGCATGGTAGTCGTCGGCTTCGGCACTTCGGCCCCCGAGATGATTGTTTCGGCAATTGCTGCTTCTCAAGGGAATCCCGGGCTTGCTCTCGGGAACGCCTATGGATCGAATATTACCAATATCGGCCTCATCCTGGGTCTGACGGCACTAATCAGTCCCATCCTTGTGCAATCATTGGTGCTGCGCAGAGAGTTGCCGATCCTCAGTGCGGTCACGGCTTTGGCCGCCTGGCAGCTTTGGGATGGAGAGATCACCCGCAACGATGCCTTGGTGCTATTGGCCCTGTTCGGTGGATTGATGAGCTGGACTATTTGGCAAGGCATACGGAAGAAGGCCGATACATTGGGTAGCGAGATGGATAGGGAATTGAATATCCAAACCATGCGGATTGGCCAGGCAATTTTCTGGCTGAGCATAGGTCTGCTGCTACTGATTGTCAGCTCTCGTATCCTGGTCTGGGGGGCGGTAACGATCGCGTCTGGCTTTGGGGTCAGCGACCTGGTGATCGGCCTGACTATCCTTGCAGTTGGGACCTCCCTGCCAGAACTGGCCGCCTCAATCGTTGCCATCCGAAAAAAAGAACATGATATCGCACTTGGCAATATACTCGGATCCAACCTGTTCAATACGCTGGCCGTGGTGGGAATCGCCGGGATAATCCATCCCATGTCAGTGGACCCGGACGTCCTGGTACGGGACATACCGGTCATGGCTGTTCTGACCCTCTCACTGTTCCTTGTCGGTTACGGATTTCACGGCCCAGGCAGAATCAATCGATTTGAAGGTGCGATTCTGTTGTTCGGTTATATCGGCTACACCACCTACCTGGTGAGCACCGTCTTCAACCAGTGAAGGGGTTTAACAACAAGGCGAAGGTAATCAGCCACAAGGCCTAGGAACTCCACACTGCCAAGAGCTATATGCGAAATCTATATCACTGAATGACAGGGTTACCTTTACCGAAAACTGTGCATATATTTGTGTACCGAGCCACAAAGTTACTGTGTATTTCACCAAACAGCGGGAGCGAAATATATCGTAATGACGGAACTTGGAGCTCAGCTCTAGTCTCCGGTCGGCGAAATTTTGAATGAACACACATTGTCCTGTACCCGTAATGATTCTGCCAATGTGGCCATGTTTGCGGAATTCGTGGTGCGAATAATCATCCGATACTCGAATGACGATGTGTTGTCACCAACCCGATAGCTCATGTTCGCCACGGTAAAACCATGTTCCTGCAATACCCGCCTTATCTCACTTTCCGGCAACGCGGTATTGCGATCAAAACGTATGTGATAGTGCGCATAAAACTGGGAAGGCAGCTTGGTTTCAATCCAACGGAATACCGACAACGTCCCCAACGTCAACAAAGTAGCGACAACTGCCGGAAAGTAAAATCCAATGCCAATCAGAATACCGATGGCGGCCGTGATCCAGATCGACGCCGCTGTGGTCAGTCCCCTGACACTCAGCCCTTCCTTGAATATCACTCCGGCACCCAGAAAACCGATTCCGGTCATAATGCCTTGGGCCATGCGGGCTGGATCGGCACGCACCGTATCCAGGAGTGTCTGGGGCAGCCATTTCCACTGAAAATAGGTCACCAGCATCAATGTGCTGGACGCCATACAGACCAGCACATGGGTGCGGAATCCTGCCGGTCTGGCATGAAAACTCCGTTCAAGACCAATGGCGCCCCCGACGACCATTGCGCCCACAAGATGACCAATAATGATTAAGCCAGTGGTATCCAGGTCACTCATTTTTGCCGAAATAGTCCAGTTAATGTTGCGTATACCGAAAGTGTAGGCACACTTCCTGACAACGCAACCGTGCCGGGACAGTGCAGTTCAATCTACCAATTACACTCAACAACAGTTACACCAGGTAAAACCAGGCCTCGGCGTTTTGCCGGTCAATATGAATACTGATTTCACAATAGGCATGTTCCGACACCGGATCGTCACCACAACTGCAACCGGCAATGATCTCGCTGAAAAACACACCGACCTGAACGACAAGCTGTTGCGCAGTGGCTGATTTATCCAGCAGGGTGAACTCCAGATCGGAATCATCCACATAGCCACCCTGTGCAACCCCCTGCTGTAGCGGCAGGATGCCCGGCGCAAGGGCCAGCAGTTCATTTTTCAGTGACTGTTCAAATGATTTGGTCGGCCAGTCGTGCAGGGCTTGTTGCAGTTTTATCAAGGGGTATCCTGTTGTGCTCTTGATATACGGTTTATATGCACACCCGAATCACGGTTTCACATCAATGCATTCAGTCACCGGGTCCTGCTCACTACCGCTATCTTTACAATACCGCAACCGACCGTCGGCATGGCCGATCCAGGCGCGTCGATCACTGTTGCTGATATCGGTTACGGCAGAGCCATTCGCCTTGATTGCCGTGGTACAAGTTGTCCAGTACGGCACGGCGGTCCCACCGCCACCGTTGCAGAAACGCACGCTGCCGTCGCTATAACCAATCCAGGCACCGTTGACGCCATTAACGCTGATGACACTGACGCCGCTGGCAGCAATCACCGAGCCGGTCAGCAATGCCAGCAGGGGTAAACTTATCCATATTCTGCTCATGACCACTCCTCTGTCATTTTTATACACAGGATCGGTGGCTGGATTATTTGTCACCGACCACTCAGCACAAAACCAGTCAGGGATAGACCTGATTGGTTTTACCATTGTAGATCAGTTCTCCGGGTAGTTGGATACGGAAGCATTCAGGGAGTGACCAGCTTTACCCGGCTCCCCTCCCGACTGCTGCTGATGTCCAGGCGCAGCGGCATCTGCTCCTTCAGTTCAGCCACGTGGGAGATCACGCCGATCATACGGCCCGATGACTGCAGATCAATCAACGTGCGGATCGCCAGGTCGAGGGACTCGGGATCGAGTGAACCGAATCCCTCATCAATAAACAGGGTGTCGAGCCGGATACCACCGGAATAGGCCTGCACCACATCGGATAGGCCCAGGGCCAGGGAGAGCGCGGCCAGAAAGCTCTCACCACCGGAGAGGGTGGCCACCGGACGGCACTTGCCGGTGTAGGCATCCTCCACCTCCAGTTCCAGGCCCGATGCCCGGTTGCCCTTGGCCCGCTCACTCTTGCGCAACAATTGGTAGCGTCCCTTGCTCATCAATTGCAGACGCCGACTCGCCTCCACCAGCACATCGTCCAGCAACACGCTGAGCACGAAGCGCTGCAGGCTGACCTTGTCGCCGGTCTGGCCATTGGCCACATCGCTGAGGGTACCGATCAGGGCGTACTGCTGCTCCAACTCCACGCACTGGCGTTCGCTCTGCTGCAGTGTTTCCCTGGCATCCTGTAACTGGCCCTGCCGTTTATCCAGTTGACGCCACACCTGGTCGGCGGTGGCCCTGGTTTCGGTCACTGAAGCCAATTGCCGTTCCAGGGCTGGGATGTCCGGTGCCGCATGACCCTCCAGGGCTGCCTGTTGCTGTCGCAGCGCTCCACTGGTTTGTTGGACCGTCTGCTCATAGTCGCGCACCGTCTGCTGCAGCCGGGACCATTCGTCTTCGCTGAGCAAGGCCCCGAGAAACCCTGCCTCGTCGGCAATCGGGCTGCTCTTCAGGGCTTCCATCCATTGCTCCTCCGCCCGCTGTGCGGCAGCCTGCGCCGACACCTGGGACTCTTCCGCTGACTGGCAGGTGGCCTTGGCGGAGGCATGGGCACTGCTGGCCTGTTGGTGCCGGGAACGGGCCTCACTGATCACCCGATTCAGCCGCTCGATTTCCGCACCGGTCTCGCGGATCACACGGTCAAGCAACCCCGGCTCACGATAATCGGCGGGTAGTTCCTGCTCGGCACTCTTCAGCTCACTACTGGCAGCGGCCAACGCAGAACGCTGCGCCATTACCTGGGCATTGAGTCGTTCCAGACGGGCGCGGCGTTTCTCCTCGTCCAGTTTCTGTTCACCATCCCGGGTATCCAGGGACTGCAATTTTTGCCGGATGGACGCCTGTCTCTCCACGGCCTGCTGGAGTGTCTGCTGTTGCTGCTGAAGCTGCTGCAGCGACAAATCCTTCACCTCGCCCAACTGTTGTGCCAGCTCGTTGATGCGGTCATCCAGGCTCGCGATTTCACTCTTTTTTCGGGTGTAGTCATCACGCGCCGTATTCAGCCGCTCCTGAGCCGCCTGCACCGCCAGACGTGCCTGCTCCAGGGTTGACTGGCCCGGCAGATCGCCGGCGGACTCGGCCGGTGCCGGATGCTCCCGGCTGCCACAGACCGGGCAGGGTTGATCCGCTTGCAGCTCCCGGGCCAGCAGGGCCGCCTGTCCCTGATGCCAGGCCAGTTCGACGCGCTTGCAGGTATCGGCCTGGTCCTGAAGCTCCGCCGCCAACCGCTTGCCCGTCTGCCCGGCCTGATCCAACTCCTGCCGCTGTCGCTCACGCTGTCGGAACCAGCTATCCAGGGTGGTTTTATCCCTCACCTGATCGCTGATCTGCTTGAGCTGCAACGGGGCATCGTGCAACTGGTTGAGCCGCGCCTGCTGCCGACTCAGCTCATGCTGGAACTGCTCCCGCTGTTGGAGAATCTGTTGCAGTTCAGCCTGTACCTTCTGCTGTGCAGCCAGAACTTCCTGCTCAGCCGCTTCCGCCATTTTCAGCTGTTTAACCGCATGGGCCAGCCGCACAGCACGCTGTTGATACCCCTGCAGGGTAGCCAACTGCCGCTTCTGCTGATCCAGGGTTTCACTCAGTGCCTCGCTCTGTTTCAGCGTCGCTTCCGCGTCTGCCAGTGCCTGTCGGGCCTGTTCCAATACCTGTTGTGACTGCTGCCGTTTTTGTCGCGCCTCCTGCAGTGCCTCACGGGCTATCGACCAGCGATCGAACAGCGGCTTGAGTCGACCGGCCTGCTCTGCCCGCTGCAGTCGTTGCTGCATCAGCTTGATCTCATCCTGCCGCTGTTCGAGTCCGGCCTGCTGCTGTTGCAGTTTCGCCAACCGCGCAAACCCGTCTTGAAGATGCCGCGCCTGCTGCAGCGCCTGCACTGCCTCTGCATGTTGACTCTCCGCCACCCGTTGTCGCGCCTGGGCCTGTTCCAGCTCCGGTTGCAGTGCCTGCAACGCCTCATTCAACTGTGCCGGTGTCTCAAGACCGATCCCCTGCAGGATGCCCTGCTGGATCTGTCGTCCCTTTTCCACCTCACGCCGGATTCCGGCCGACTGTGCCTTCAACCGCTCTTCCAGTTGTCGGTAGGTCCGGGTCTGGAACAGTTGACTGAAGATCTCCTCCCGCTGCCTCGATTCGGCCAGCAGCAGCTCCCGGAACTTCCCCTGGGGCAACACCATTACCTGGCGAAACTGCTCCACGCTGAGACCGGTAAGCTGTTCAATCTCCCGGGTTGCCTCGCTCACCTTGCTTGGGACCAACAGGCGCTCGCTACCGTCCGGATCGATAGCCCAGAGCTGGGCCTCGGTTGACTGGGTGGTGGTCCCGTCGCCCCGCGCCTTGGGCCGTTGCTGTTCCGGCACCCGGCGGATACGGTAGCCCCGCCCCGCCAGCTCGAAACTGAAGATCACTTCGGTCAGGGTGTCGTCAGCGGCATAATCACAGCGCATCTGGCTCCCCTCCCGCTCATCACCGGTGGTGCGGCCATAGAGGGCGAAGCAGATAGCATCGAGGATGGTGGTCTTGCCCGAACCGGTGGGACCGTTGATCAGGAACAGGGGGTTTTCACCCAGCCGTTCAAACGGGATGGTTTCGGATGCCTGAAAAGGCCCGAAGGCACACATGGTGAGACTCAGAGGCCGCATCTCAGCCCTCTCCCTCTTCCCGGTGTATCTGCTCCAGCAGATCGGCAATCAGGGCCTGCTGTTCGGGTGTCAGCGAGTCTCCCCGCACCTGCCGGTAGAAGTCCTGGAACATGGCCAGTTCACCGCGCTTCAACTGATCCCGCTGCAGGGTGTGCTGTTCACTACTCGCCATCAGCCCCGGACGCTCCAGGTGCAGCACGTTGGGATAGACCGCCCGCAGCTTGCCCATGATGTCGAGGATGGCGTGACTGTCGGTCAGGCGTACCAGCAGGTAGTCATCGCGCTGCGGATCATCCTGCCCCTGCGCCAGCAATTGTTCCAGCTCGCCCTCCAGGATGCGCATGTCGTGCAGCGGCTGGAGATCCACCTGCTCGATCTGGCTGATGCCCGCCCCATCCAGATCCACCAGGGTCACCGACTTGTGGTGCCGGGCTTCGGAGAAGGAGTACTTGAGGATCGAGCCGGCATAGCGGATATGCTCCGCCCCCCGGAACTGGCGGCCATGCAGATGGCCCAAAGCGACATAATCGAAGGGCTGGAAATGGCCGGGTGAGACCCACTCGGCACCGCCGATGGAGAGAGGTCTCTCCGATTCAGAGACCTCGCCACCGGCCAGGAAGCAGTGACTCAGCAACACACAGGGAGAGCGCCCGGCATTATGCTCCAGGATCCGGCCGGTGAGAAAACCCATCGCCTCGTCATGGCTGGCGACCTCGTTATCGAACAGCTGTCGAACACTGGCCGGGTCGGCATAGGGAATGGCGTAGAAGGCCACTTCATCACCCGGTGGACCGAGCAGGATCGGTTGTGGCTCCGGCGTCAGATGGCCAACGATGTGCAGCCCGGCCCTGGTCAGGTGCCGGGCGCCGAACGCCAGCCGTTCCGGTCCGTCGTGATTGCCGGCAATCATGATCACCGGCACCTCCAGTTCCAGGCAGATGCGGTTCAGCACCTTATCCAGCAGTGCCACGGCGGCGGCCGGCGGCACTGAACGGTCATAGATATCACCGGCCACCAGCACCACATCCACCCGTCGGGCCTCGATCAGGTCGGTAATCTGCTGCAATACATGGCGCTGATCTTCCAGCAGGGAAAGATTGTGAAACTGTCGGCCGATATGCCAGTCGGCGGTATGCAGTATTCTCATTGCTCCATCAACCGCTTCCAGCCGGCTATACCCTGCTCCATCAACAGATAGTTCACCGGCACCAGTAGCAGCGTGATAAAGGTGGCAAACAGGATGCCAAATCCAAGCGAAACCGCCATCGGGATCAGAAACTGCGCCTGGGTGGACTGCTCGAACAGCAGCGGCATCAACCCGCTAAAGGTGGTCAGCGAGGTAAGCATGACCGGACGGAAGCGCGCCACGCCGGCATTCAGGATCGCCTCCTGCAAACCACCGGACTGTTTGTGATTGTTGATGAAGTCCACCAGTACCAGGCTATCGTTCACCACCACACCCACCAGGGCCATCATTCCCAGCAGACTGAGCATGGTGAGATCCATGCCCATGATCCAGTGTCCGGCCAGCGCACCGATGGCACCGAACGGGATAATCGACATGACAACCAAAGGCTGCAGATAGGATTTGAACGGGATAGCCAACAGGCCGTAAATGACAAACAGCATAATCCCCAGCCCGATGCCCAGGGAGCCGAACGACTCCTGTTGCTCCTTCATCTCGCCCTCAAAGCTGTAACTGACGCCCGGATACTGCAACAGCAGATTGTCGAGAAAATCGCTCAACTCACCCTGCAGTATGGTCATGTTGGCCGTTGCCTTGTTGATATCAGCGGCTACCTTGACGGTACGGTATCGGTTAATGCGGATAATTGAAGTGGGACTCTTGCCCGGCTTGAGTGTAACCACCTGGCCCAGAGGCACGTTTAGCCCGCTGGCGTTGGTGATGCGCAGATCCTCCAGATTGGCTACCGATTTGCGCTCGGATTCAGGGTAACGCACCATCACCCGGATATCCTCCCGACCACGCTGTATCCGCTGTACCTGAAAACCGTAGAAGGCATTACGGATCTGGTTGAGTACATCCGAACGGGTCAGCCCCAGGGCATGGGCCTCATCCTTCAACTCAATCTGCAACTCCTGTTTGCCATCCGACAGGGTATCGCTGATATCGAACACCGCCGGATAGAGCGCCAGCCGCTCCTTCGTCTTGTCCGCCACTTCCGAGAGCGCGGCAAAATCAACTCCGGAGAACTGGATCTCGATCGGGTCGGAGATACGGCCAATCTCCGCCCGGAAGGTGAGACTCTCGGCACCGGGGATCACTCCGATCATCTTGCGCCACTCCCGCACCAGTTCGATACTGGTGACCTGCGATATACGATCTTCCGGCGCCACGATCTCGAACATCACCAGACCGGTGTGGGAGCCGGAACCACGCGCACCACTGGAGCCGGTGGTGGACTGGATATCCAGCACCAGATCGACCCCCTCCCCATCGCGATACTTCCGCTTCAGGCTAAAGGCAGCATCGGTAATCTTGCGGATATAGCGATCGGTCACTTCAAACGGCGTGCCGGTAGGCATGGTCAGGGAGGCGCGCGCCAGTTCACTCTGTACCCGGGGCCAGAAAGTAAAGCGGGTCCAGCCGGTGGTGGCCAGGGTTACCATGATCAGCAGAATGCCACCGAACAGCACCAGGGTGCTCCAGCGGTGATCCAACGCCGTTTTCAACACTGGCCGGTAATAGCGCAGGATTGCCCGCTCAAAACCATCGGCAAAGCCCTGCTGGAATCGTTCCAGCAATCCGGGTTGATGGCGTTCCGAGCGCAGCTTGATATGTTTGAGGTGAGCCGGCAGGACAAACTTGGACTCGATCAACGAGAACAGGAAGATCGGGATCACCACGATGGGGATCTGGGCAAACAGCAGGCCCCGACGCCCCTCAATAAAGGCCAGCGGCAGAAACGCAGCGATGGTGGTGAGAATACCAAAGGTGACCGGCACGGCAACCTCCCGGGTACCCCGTATCGCCGCTTCCAGTCCATTCTCGGCATGCCGCAGGTGAGTGTAGACATTCTCACCGGTGACGATGGCGTCATCCACCACGATACCCAGCACCAGCAGGAAAGCGAAGAGACTGAACACATTCAGGCTGACATCAAAAAAGGGCATGGCCACGAACGCACCCATGAAGCTGACGGGCACGCCGATAAACACCCAGAAGGCGATGGATGGACGCAGGAACAGGGTCAACAGCAGCAACACCAGGACACCACCCTGAATGGCATTGTTGGTCAGGGTCTGCAGGCGCTTCTTCACAATGCGGGAACGGTCCCGCCAGGTGGTCATCTCAACCCCCTGTGGCAGTGAGGCCTGACGCTCCGCCACATAGGCCTTCACCTTGTCCGCCACGTCAATGGCGCTCTGATCCCCCACCCGGAACACATCCACAAAGCCGGCCATCTTGCCGTTGAAGCGGCTGCGCAGCGGCGACTCCTCGAATCCGTCATTGACCCGGGCCAGGTCCTTCACCCGGACAATACTGCCGTCCGGATGGGTCAGCACAATGATGCTGTCAAACTGATCGCGGCGGTAGGCTTGCCCCTTGGAACGGATCAGGATCTCTCCGGCATCGGCCTTGATATTCCCCGCTGAAAGATCCAGCGCACTGTTGGAAATCGCCTGCGCCACCTCACGCAGGCTGATGCCATACTGGCGCAAACTATCCTCGGACATCTCAATCGCGATTTCATAGGCGCGCACCGAATCCAGCTCTACCTGGGTGATGCCGGGGATACGCAGCAGATCATCACGTACCTGTTCCGTCAATCCGCGGATCTCCCGCTCCGGATAGTGGCCCGCTATCGCAACAGTGATCACTTCCCGTCGCCAGGTGGCCAGGCTGACCACCGGCTTCTCCGCATCGACCGGCAGGTTGTTGATGGAGTCGACGCGGCTCTTGATATCGGCCAGCATCTCCCGGGGATCATAACCGTTGTCAATCTCCAGACCGATGCTGGCAGTACCCTCGGACGAACGACTGGTGATCTCCTTGATCCCTTCCAGATCCTGTACCGCCTCCTCGACCAGAATGGCTATACCCTGCTCCGCGTCCTCCGGGGTGGCGCCGGGCAGGCTGATCTCCACATTGACCTGCTGCGCCTCCAGGGTCGGAAACACTTCGAGCGGGATACGAAAATAAAGCGACGACAGCCCCAGAATCAGCAGACTCACCATCAGCAGATTGGCGGCCACATGGTTACGTGCAAACCAGGCGATCATGGGCGAAACCTAGTTAACTGTAGCGGCATCGGATGATCGCCCGGTGGATTTATTACCCTGCTCGGCAGTCCTCTTGACGTTATCCGGTTTGCCGCCTGCCATGTTTTTTACCGGCGTGCCACTGCTGACCTGACCAAGCGGGGTCAATACCAGCTGATTGCCGGGTTTGAGACCACTATTGATCAGCGACTCATGGTTGTTCTGCCAGGCCACCTCTATCTCCGTGCGCTGTAACAGCCCTTGGTCAAACAGATAGACATAGCTGCCCTGATAAATGGCCGAGTTGGGGATGACAATGGCTCCCGGCAGGGTGCGCCCCTGGATCTGCGCAGTGACATACTGTCCGATCTTCAATGGCCGCCGCCCATCCTTGTTCACCAGATAGGGGTTTTCGATCTGCGCTGTCACATAGAGCTGTTGACTCTGCTCGTCGATGGCGCCGGCAGTGCGTACCAGGGTGGCAGGCCACTGTTCCGGGGCGGTACCCAGATTGTTAATAATAGTCACCGAGGGCAGATGACTCTGGCCGGAGCCTTCATTGCGATAATTTTCCGGCAACTCCACATAACCGAGTTCACTGTTTTTCAGCGGCAGCCGCACCTCCACCCGGTCGGTAGCGTAGATTCTCGCCAGCGCCTGGTTATTCGATACCACCACGCCACGATCCACACTACGGGAGAGAATCCGCCCGGCGTAGGGCGCCTTGATCTCGGTTCTTTCAACCGCCAGTCTGGCCTGGGCCAGTTTTGCCTGGGCGGCGTCGATTTGCGAGCGGGCCGCTGCGAGTTGCGGTTTGCGCAAGGCGTAGTCCGATGCCAGCCCCTGTTTGTTGAGGATCGCCCGATCCTTTATGGCCTGATCCGCCAGTGCCTGCTGTTCCTCAAGATTCACCTTGGCATTGGCCAGCTCCGCCGCGGCAATATCCACCTGAATCTTGTAATCACGGGGATCGATGGTGATCAGGGTCTCCCCCGCCTCAAAAAAACCCCCATTACGAAAGTTGGGGCTGACATCGATAATCTGTCCGGACACCTGGGCCACCAGTTCGCCCTCGGTGCGCGGTTGTACCCGGCCAAAGGAGTTGACCACTACGGTATAGTCGCGCGGCATCAATTGCGCGGTCTCTACGGTAATGACGGGGGTGGGAGGCGTATCACGTATTGCCGCAACCGGTTTGAAGTGGGAGATCAACTGTGTGACGCCAATAAACAGGGCCAACAAAAGCAGCGGCAATAGCTTGCGCATTATCATACTCAACAGATAGATATTATTGTATTTGTGACGCTACAACGGATTGTAACGGTCCGTGTACACACACCCGCCGTCCAGGCAGCATGGCACACGGCGCTAAACAGGCCATTCTAGGCCCTTCCTCCTCCCATGAAAAGACACCGGCTTTCCACTTGGGTTCCACGCCTGATGACAAATGAGCACAGCCTGCCCGGCCATTAAACCGGGGATCGTAACCACTTTTCGCCCCAAATCCTCAATCAGCCTGTAGCCGTAATCCCGGCATATCGCTTAATCGATAGATTATTTCCTATTTTTCCTATTCCTTTCTGCCGCCACATATTTTTACTATTCTGTGAGATGGGGGGAATGGAATATCAATCATCTTAATCCAAAGGTTGCCACCCGATATGCAGACAGAAGTACGTAAGGAAAAGACCGTTCTGATTATTGACGACAGTCCGATCAATATCGAGTACCTGGCACAGGTGCTTAAGTCGGAATACCATATCAAGGTGGCCAATAGTGGTGAATCCGGTATAGAGGCGGCGCGTAATCAGCAGCCTGATCTGATACTGCTGGATATTGTCATGCCGAACATGGATGGATACGAGGTTTGCCGCCACCTGAAGGCCAGCGATGGGACGCGTAAAATACCCATTATTTTCATCACCACCAAAAATGAGATAGAAGACGAGACGCGCGGACTCGAACTGGGTGCTGTCGACTACATCACCAAGCCCTTCCGGACACCCATCGTAAGAGCACGTGTAAGAACGCATATTCAACTGAAGCACAACAGCGATCTATTGGAAAAACTGGCGCTGATCGATGCCCTGACCAATTTGCCGAATCGCCGACGTTTTGAGCAGATACTGAAGCGTGAGTGGGCCCGCTGTCGTCGGTCGCAAGAACCGATATCGATCATCATTCTCGATATCGATCACTTCAAACAGTTTAATGATCACTACGGCCATCTGGCGGGAGACCGCTGCCTGAGCCGGGTCGCCCAGGCGCTGCCGATACCGCTGAAACGACCCGCCGACAGCATCTTCCGATACGGCGGAGAAGAGTTCATCGCGGTCCTGCCCGAAACCGAACACAGCGTGGCGCTGAACCTGGCTGAAAAGATGCGCGTCCAGGTCGCCAAATTGTTGATTCCCCATGCCCGCGGCATCAGTACCCACCCTTATATCAGCATCAGCCTCGGGGTGACCACGAACACACCCAATTCCCGGAGCACTCCGCGCACCCTTGTGCAGCTGGCGGACAAAATGCTCTATGCCGCGAAAAACGCCGGACGAAACTGCGTCAGGGGCAAAATATTCAGCAATGAAACAAGTTTCCAGACAAATCCGGAAAGCGTCTAGTATGACGCTATTCACGGCAATACGTTTAACAATCAACTATACAATTAACCAAGCTGTCGCACGTCTGGAACTGTCCACCGTCCTTTATTGATCCATGCACCACACCAGGACCCTGCGTATTGTATGAGTATCAAGTTGAAGTTCATCCTGTTCACTCTCAGCATGGTCATTATGCTCATGCTACCAGTTGCCACCGGCGGCTACTGGATTATCAACCGGATTGTTTTCCATCTGTATGAAGACAGCTTCACACGAGAAGTGGCAAACATTAACAACACCATCAGGGAGAGCGTAATCCGACTTAAACCCACTGGCATACTTTCGCAGGAGGACTATCTCAAGGCCGAAAAAGAGCACCTGATTTCCAAACTGAAGCGCTACAGGTTTGGTGAAACTGGCGGCCTGACCATCCTGGATAGCGAAGGCAATGTGTTGTTGATGTCGCTCGCCAATAGACACGCACCACCTGCTGTCGACCTGATTACCGAATCCCTGTCGGACCAGGGAACAGGCAGTTTAAGCTACCACTCCGGCGGCGACTCCATGTTTGCGGTATTTGCCAAATCGGCATGGGACTGGACATTGATCCTGACCATCACTCAGGCCGAAATGTTTATGCAGCGCAATTTCTTCGCCCTCCTCGCCCTGCTGCTGACATTGATCCCGCTGGTCAGCGTCAGCCTGCTTTTCCTGATCTTCTATGAACGCTTCTATAAACAGATCCAGCAAACACTGGAGGCCTTGAAGCTGATCGAAAAGGGTCGACTGGACACCCGCATTGCCAATCCCGCGAACAACGAGCTGGGTCAGGTTCAGTCCGGCATCAACAGCATGGCCAACACGCTGAACGACCTCATCTCAAACCTGGAGCAGCGCGTCGACCGTCAGACCCACGACCTGCGTCACTCAAAAGAGCTGGCGGAGGCTGCCAATCAGGCAAAGAGTGAATTTCTCGCCAATATGTCACACGAAATCCGCACACCGATGAATGGTGTACTTGGCATGTGTCAATTGCTGCAGTCGACCCCGCTTACCCAGAAACAACAGCTCTACCTCAACACCATCAGCGCGGCGGCCAATTCACTGCTGGTCATTATTAATGACATCCTGGATTTCTCGAAAATTGAAGCTGGAGAATTGAAATTCGAGCACAGCCCCTTCAATCTGAATCAGGTACTGGAGGAGATTGCCGACCTGATGATTCCGGCGGTGGCGCAAAAGCGCTTGAAGTTGGCGTATGACATTTCACCCGACATTGATGATCAGATTATTGGAGACAGCCTGCGGCTCAAACAGGTACTGACCAACCTGATCAACAATGCGGTAAAATTCACGCGACAGGGACATGTAATGTTGCGTGTAAATATTCAAAACCGTGATCGGAACCAACTGATATTGGCATTTGCAGTCGAGGATACCGGACCGGGAATTCCGCCGGATCAAGTGGAGCGACTGTTTCGCCCCTTTACCCAGGCGGACGCCTCAACCACCCGCCGCTTCGGCGGCAGTGGACTGGGACTCAGTATCTGTCAGCGTCTGGTGAGAAAAATGGGTGGTGAAATCAGCGTCACATCACAACCGGGCGGCGGCAGCTGCTTTAGCTTCTACGCATCTTTCGAACGACTTGAGCAATCCACTGACACCCCGGAGACAAGCCCGTCGGCATTAGTGGGAAAATCCGTTACCCTGCTCTCCGACGATCCCTTTATTAACCAAACTGTCCTTAGATATCTCGAGGATTTTGGCTGCACCACTCATCACTTCAATAGCATGGAGCATTTTGAAGACGCACTCATAGAATCAGATTCACGTGCTGCACCCGATATTCTGATTGTCGACACTTCCGCTATCGGTGATTCAGATACCACATTGAAAAAAACCGTCAACACCTGCCCAACAACCAACAAATGCCAAATCCTGCTGCTATACAGCTTTGAGGATGAGCGTAATGGGTTACTCGATAATGTAATACAAAAGCCACTGACCCAGGACAAGCTGGAAGCGACACTGCTGAAGATGCTCAACCCCGACCTGCCGCACAAACACTTAAAACGCCGTTCATCACAACTGGAGGAGATTGATCAACTGGCCGGCATGCACATACTGCTCGCCGAGGATACGGCATTGAACCAACAGGTGGTTACCGAGCTGCTGAATCAGCTGGGCGTCTCGGCCTCCCTGGCAGACAATGGAAAAGATGCACTGAAAATACTTGAGGAATTGGGTATTGAGGAGTTTGATGCCGTCATGATGGATATTCAAATGCCGGTCATGGACGGTTTTGAAACCACACGCAGAATACGCAAACATCCACTATTAAAATCCATACCGGTCATTGCCATGACCGCCAACGCCATGACCGGCGACCGTGAGCAGTGTCTGGCTGCCGGTATGGATTTATACCTGACCAAGCCGATAAATCGGGACGATCTGATCAAGGCACTGAGCCAGTCCCTGCAACTCACCGGCGAAAACACCGAGATCGCGGATACAAGTGTACAACCGCAGCCACACACCCTCCCGGCTATTGATCTGGAGACGCTACTGGGTCGTTTTGAGGGTGATCATGCGCGTGTACTCCGTTTATTGTTACAGGCTGAAGATAGCTTCCAGTCCGACCTGATGCAGATCAGACACTCCCTGGAAAGCCAGGATTGGCAGTGTCTTGCTCAGTCCCTGCACCGGCTCAAGGGCGTCGCCGGCAATATGGCCACGATGGGGCTTTACCATCGCTGCGCCGCCATGGAGTCCGCCCTTGCCGGGGGTGAAACCGATCAGCTGATAGCCAACTACCAGGAACTGGAGACCGAGCTGGACCGGGTTATCAAACGCATCAGCATCCTCTCTGAGCAACTGGCGGCGAAAAACGCCCAGCTAAACAGAGCATCTGCCAATCACGCCATTATCGATCTGTTACCGATATTGCGGCAATTGCGGGAGCAGATAAGTCAGCACGACCTTGTAGAGAGCGTTACTGTTGATACTCTCGAGCGGGAGATCGATAACTCCAACCATCCAGAAACCATCACGCTGCTGGTACAGCAATTACGGGCATTCAACTACCCGGCGGCAATCAAGCCGCTGGAACAGCTTATCGCGCAACTGGAGAGCGACCATTAAGGTCAGCCTGCTCCCCGCAGGCATTTTCCGATGTAGGCCAGATGCTCATGGGCGGCATGCCGTGCCTGGTTGGAGTCACCGGAAAAGATCGCCTGATAGATTTCTCCATGCTGGGCATGGATCGCCTGATAACTCTCCTCCATGGTGTAAATTTTCTCCCAGTTATGCAGCACCATATCACCCAGCAGATCGAACAGACTTTGGGTAAGGTGGATCAACGCCACATTGTGGGAGGCATCGGCAATCGCCATATGGAAGGCGGCATCCGCCTGTGCCTCCAACTCCAGATCACGCCGCTCATGGGCCGCCTGAAGCGCCTGGAAACGTTCCCGAATAACTGCACGGTCCATTTCGGTCGCCCGGGCCGCCGCATAACTGGCCGCCAACTCCTCCAGACCGTGTCGGCACTCCATCACATCGGAGAGCGCCTCCGGGTTATCTTTCAGCAGATTGGCCAATGGGTTGGTAATGGTGGTACCGAGTGCATCCAGCACAAAGGTACCCTCGCCCTGTCGACTGTAAATCAGACCCTGGGCCTCCAGCTTCAGCAGCGCCTCGCGCACCGAGGGGCGGGACACCTTGAGCTGCTCGACCAGCTCCCGTTCTGCCGGCAGCTTGTCACCGGGCTTTAACACCCCTTTGATAATCTGGGTTTTCAGCTGCTCGACGATCGAGTCCGAGACCCTGGCCGGTTTGATGGGTTGTAACTGCATGGTACTTCTCCGGATTAATTGGCGGTAGATGCCCCTGTCCCGGGACGCCACCTCCAAGGAATCGGAAAAAAACTGTTCCGATCCCTGATTTATCAACTGCCCGCGGCCGTAGCCCCAGTGGCAATCGAAAACAGTTTGGCATCCATGCACTACACTGAATTTCTACCGTCTTCACCCGAACAACGGAGAAACATTTACATTATATACAACCAATTATTTGTCTGACCATTGTTATAACACTAATCAGCATAAATAACGAAATAATAATAAATATTTGTTTTTTAAATATTTAATTTCATTACCGCTGTAACTTCTTAAATCCTTGTTATACATACCATAAAATTATTTGACATGTTTATTAACATACCTTTTAATGGTCAGACCATTAATACTACTAACAATGTGCCACCAATAATCCGAGCACAGCACTAAACCAGTCGAGGAAGAGATCAAATGAGCGATCGTTCAAGTGAATACCGGGACGTGGACCCCCAGGAGACCCTGGAGTGGATGGAAGCAATCGATGTGGTACTGGAGCGGGAAGGCACGGAACGTGCGAAATTCCTGATCAAACGCACCATCGACAAGGCCACGGCCGCCGGCGTCGAGCCACCCGACTGCTCCCGAACCCCTTATCTAAACTCAATCCCGGTCAGCCGCGAGCCGAGCCTGCCGGGAGACCCCGCAGTTGAAGCCAGGCTGCGTGACATCGTCCGCTGGAACGCCATGGCCATGGTGGTGCGGGCCAACCGCAAGCCGGCCGCTCCGGGTGGGCACATCGCCAGCTTCCAGTCCTCCGCTGTGCTCTACGAGACCGGCTTCAACCACTTCTGGCGTGCCGCCAGTGATGCGCACGGCGGCGATCTGATCTACTTCCAGGGCCATGCGGCACCGGGCATCTACGCCCGCGCCTTCCTGGAAGGCCGCATCAGCGAAGAGCAGTTGGACAACTACCGAATGGAGACCGGCGGCAAGGGCATCCCCTCCTACCCCCATCCCTGGTTGATGAAGAACTTCTGGCAATTCCCTACCGTTTCCATGGGCCTGGGACCGATCATGGCGATCTACCAGGCACGCTTCATGAAATATCTGGAGAATCGTGGCCTGATTCCCAAATCCAATCGCAAGGTGTGGGTATTCCTGGGTGACGGCGAGACCGACGAGCCGGAGGCGCAGGGCGCCATCGCACTCGCCGTGCGCGAAAAGCTGGACAACCTGATCTTTGTGATCAACTGCAATCTGCAGCGACTGGACGGCCCGGTACGCGGCAACGGAAAGATCATCCAGGAGCTGGAAGGCAACTTCCGCGGCACCGGCTGGAATGTGATCAAGGTGATCTGGGGTGCGGCCTGGGACAAACTGCTGGCACAGGACCACAACGGTCTGCTGCGCAAGCGCATGGAAGAGTGTGTGGATGGCGAGTACCAGAGCTTCAAGGCGAAGGACGGTGCCTATGTGCGTGAGTACTTCTTCGGCAAATACCCCGAGCTGAAGAAGATGGTAGAGCACATGACCGACGACCAGATCTACCACGACCTGATCCGTGGTGGCCACGATCCACAGAAGGTGTTCGCCGCCTACTCCGAGGCGGTCAATACCGAGGGCCAACCGACCCTGATTCTGGCCAAGACCGTCAAGGGTTACGGCATGGGTGAGGCCGGCGAAGGACAGAACATCTCCCACCAGCAGAAGAAGCTGGGTAATGATCAGCTAAAGAAATTCCGCGCCCGACTCGATCTCGATATCTCCGAAGAGGATGTCCTGGAGGCCAACTTCCTGAAACCGGCCGATGGCAGCCCGGAGATGCAGTACCTGCACAACCACCGCCAGAAATTGGGCGGCTACCTGCCGGAACGGCGCACCCAGGGTGATGTCCTGACCATTCCCGATCTCTCCATGTTCGACCTGCTGCTAAAAGGCACGGGACAGCGCACCATGTCCACCACCATGGCGCTGGTAAGGGCCATGGTCGCCATCTCCCGCAACAAGGAGATCGGTCCGCGCCTGGTGCCAATCGTACCGGACGAGGCGCGCACCTTCGGTATGGAGGGCATGTTCCGCCAGATGGGCATCTACGCCCCTGAGGGACAGCTCTACACGCCCATGGACTCCGGCGACATCATGCCCTACCGAGAGGATAAAAAGGGCCAGCTGCTGCAGGAGGGCATTAACGAGGCCGGCGCCATGTCGTCCTGGATTGCCGCCTCCAGCGCCTACAGCAGCCACGGCGTCACCATGATTCCGTTCTATATCTACTACTCCATGTTTGGTTTCCAGCGTGTGGGAGACCTGGCCTGGGCCGCCGGCGACCTGCAGGCCCGCGGCTTCCTGGTGGGCGGCACCGCCGGTCGCACCACGCTCAATGGCGAGGGACTGCAGCATCAGGACGGCCACAGCCAGCTGTTCGCCAGCTTCATCCCCAACTGCGTCTCCTACGACCCCACCTACCACTATGAAGTGGCGGTGATTGTGCACGAAGGCATGCGGCGCATGTTCCAGGAGCAGGAAAACGTCTTCTACTACCTGACCACCATGAACGAGAACTACAGCCACCCCGACATGCCGGAAGGCGCCGAGGAGGGCATTCTCAAGGGGCTCTACCACCTGCAAAGCAGCGAGGCCGAGAAGAAGGGCAAGAAGAAAAACCCACGGGTACAAATGCTGGGTTGCGGCACCATTCTGAACGAGGTGATCGCCGGT
This sequence comes from Sedimenticola selenatireducens DSM 17993, assembly GCF_000428045.1. Classification (GTDB taxonomy): domain Bacteria; phylum Pseudomonadota; class Gammaproteobacteria; order Chromatiales; family Chromatiaceae; genus Sedimenticola; species Sedimenticola selenatireducens. The sequence goes on from NZ_ATZE01000008.1 coordinate 46,206, forward strand.
GCGGAACTGCTGAAGAACGACTTCAACATCTCGGCCGACATCTGGAGCGCCACCAGTTTCAATGAACTGTGCCGCGACGGGCAGGATGTAGAGCGCTGGAACCGGCTGCATCCGGAACAGACCGCACGGGTCAGCCACGTTGAGGCGTGCCTGAAGGACCGCGAGGGTCCGGTGATCGCCGCCAGTGACTATATGAAGGCCTTTGCCGAGCAGATCCGCCCCTTCGTGCCCGCCCGCTATCACGTTCTGGGCACCGATGGATTCGGCCGCTCCGACAGCCGTGAAGGCCTGCGCCGCCACTTCGAGGTGGACCGCTATTATGTCGCCGTCACCGCCCTAAAGGCACTGGCTGATGAAGGCGTCATACCGGTCAAGCTGGTCAGTCAGGCGATCAAGCAGTACGGCATCGACGCCGACAAACCCAATCCGGTAACCGTTTAAGCCGCGCACAGAACAAGGAGAAACAGACGTGACTATTAAAGAAATTCTTGTACCGGATATCGGTGACTTCAGCGACGTTGAATTGATCGAGATCCTGGTAGCCCCCGGTGACACCATCGCCGTGGATGACCCGCTGATTACCCTGGAGAGTGACAAGGCCTCCATGGAGATCCCCTCCTCCGATGCCGGCGTGGTGAAGGAGCTGAAAGTATCCCTGGGAGATAAGGTCTCCGAAGGGAGTCTGATCCTGTTGCTGGAGGTTGAAGACGCCGCAGCGGCAGACAAACCAGCGGCGGCGGAACCGGCTCCGGCAGCGGCCCCGGCGCCCACAGCCGCTCCGGTTGCAGCGAAGCCGGCACCCGGCAGCGCCGCCCCGGTCACCGAACCCGCCGCCGATTTGCGCCATGTCTCATTCGAGCGCACCCATGCCAGCCCGTCGGTACGGCGTATCGCCCGTGAAAAGGGCATTGATCTGAATACCCTGCAGGGTACCGGCCGCAAGGGCCGTATCACCCAGGAAGATCTCTCCAATGCGGGTCAGCGGGTACTGCAGGCACTGGCCAGCGGACAATTTGAAGAGCCCAGGCCGGCAGCCGCCGCACCGGCCGGGTCCGGCATTCCCGCCATTCCGGAGCAGGACTTCTCCAGGTTCGGCGAGGTGGAGTTCCAGCCACTGAGCAAGATCAAGCGACTCACCGGCATCAATCTGAGTCGTGCCTGGCTGAACGTCCCCCACGTCACCCACCACGACGAGACCGATATCACCGAAGTGGAGGCGTTCCGCAAATCACTCAAGGCGGAGACCGAGAAACAGGGCGTGCGGGTCACCCTGCTGAGTTTCTTCATGAAAGCGTGTGCCGCCACCCTGAAGGCCTATCCGACCTTCAACTCATCCCTGGATGGCAGCGGCGAAAACCTGATCCTGAAGAAGTACATCAATATTGGTGTGGCAGTCGATACACCGAACGGGCTGGTGGTGCCGGTGATCCGGGATGTGGACCAGAAGAGCATCTTCGAGATTTCTGCCGAACTGATGGAGATGAGCGCCAAGGCACGGGACAAGAAGTTGAAACCCGGCGACATGCAGGGTGCCACCTTTACCATCTCCAGCCTTGGGGGCATCGGCGGCACTGCCTTTACCCCAATCGTCAACGCGCCGGAGGTGGCCATTCTCGGTCTCACCCGTTCGCAGATGAAGCCGGTCTGGAACGGCAGTGAGTTCATCCCCCGCCTGATGCAGCCGATGTCACTCTCCTACGATCATCGGGTTATCGACGGCGCCCAGGCCGCGCACTTCGTGCGTCACCTCGGCGTGCTGATGAACGACGTGCGGCGGTTGCTGCTCTGAACATCCCCAACACCAAAACAAACGGAATAAGACCATGAGCAACATAGAACAGATTCACGTCCCCGATATCGGGGAGTTCGAAGATGTGGAGATTATCGAGATCCTGGTGTCGGTGGGTGATGCAATCAATATTGACGACCCCCTGATTACCCTGGAGAGCGACAAGGCCTCCATGGAGATCCCCTCGCCGCTATCGGGTACGGTGCAGGAAATTCTCGTCAAGCTGGGTGACAAGGTATCCAGGGGCAGTCTGATCCTGAGCCTGGATAAAGCGGTTGAACCCAAGGTGGCGGCACAGGAACCGCACCCACTGGTACAGGGCAGCGCCAAAAGCGGTGCGGCACCGGGTGATGCCGGCAAAACCGTGTTGCAGGATGTGTACGTCCCCGATATCGGAGACTTCCAGGACGTGGATGTCATTGAAGTGCTGGTGATGCCAGGGGACAAGATCAATGTCGAGACACCGATGCTCACGCTGGAGAGCGACAAGGCTTCCATGGAGGTCCCCTCCCCCAGCAGCGGTACGGTCCACTCGGTGCATGTCAAGGTGGGCGAGCAGGTATCCCAGGGTGATCTGGTGCTCACCCTGGAGGTAGCGAGTCCCGGCGGCGCCGGGGCCAAGGCCGCATCGACGGCTGCCAGTCCGCCACCGGCCGCCCCGAAGGTAGCCGCCAGCCAGGAGCCGACAGCCTATATAGGCAATGCCGATATCCAGGCCGACGTGGTGGTGCTGGGCGCGGGTCCCGGCGGTTATACCGCCGCCTTCCGTGCCGCCGACCTGGGCAAGAAGGTGATCCTGATCGAACGCCACAGCAGCCTGGGCGGGGTCTGTCTGAATGTAGGATGCATTCCCTCCAAGGCGCTGCTGCATGCCGCCAAGGTGCTGGAGGAGTCGCGCGATTTTCGCAAACACGGTCTCAAGTTCATTGAACCGGAGGTGGATCTGGATGCCCTGCGCGACTGGAAGAACGGTGTGGTTACCCGCCTCACCGGTGGCCTGATGGGACTGGCCAAACAGCGCAAAGTGCAGGTGGTGAACGGCTACGGCAAGCTCATTGACCAGAGCAATATCGAAGTGATCGATGCAGAGGGCAACAGCACCACGGTTGGTTTCACCCAATGCATCATAGCCGCCGGTTCGGCACCGGTGAAACTGCCGTTCCTGCCGGACGATCCGCGCATCATCGACTCCACCGGTGCCCTGGCGCTGAGGGAGATACCCAAGCGCATGCTGGTGATCGGCGGCGGCATCATCGGCCTGGAGATGGCCACCGTCTATCACGCCCTGGGCAGTAAAATCACCGTCGTAGAGATGCTTGACAGCCTGATCACCGGTGCCGACAAGGACATCGTCAAGCCGCTGCACAAGAAGCTGGAGAAGCAGTACGAGTCCCTACTCACCCAAACCCGCGTAACCCGGGTGGAGGCCCTGAAAGAGGGGCTGCGCGTCACCTTCGAGGGTGCCAAGGCCCTTGAACCCCAGCTCTATGACGCGATCCTGGTGGCGGTGGGCCGTTCACCCAACGGCCACAAGATCGACGCCCGGAACGCCGGCGTGGCGGTGGATGATCACGGTTTTATCCATGTGGACAAGCAGCAGCGCACCAATGTACCGCACATCTTCGCCATTGGCGACGTGGTGGGTCAGCCGATGCTGGCGCACAAGGCAGTGCATGAAGGCAAGGTGGCGGCCGAGGTGTGCGCAGGACTCAGCACCTTCTTCGACGCCTGGGTCATCCCCTCGGTCGCCTATACCGATCCGGAAATCGCCTGGGTCGGCAAGACCGAGGCGGAGGCCAAGGCCGAAGGGATCAAATTTGGTAAAGGGGCCTTCCCCTGGGCCGCCAGTGGCCGCTCCCTCTCCCTGGGACGTGATGAAGGGCTCACCAAGATGATCTTCGACGAGGAGAGCGGACAGGTGATCGGTGCCGGCATTGTCGGCCCCAACGCCGGGGATCTGATTGCCGAGGTCTGCCTGGCTATCGAGATGGGTTGTGATGCTTCCGACATCGGACTGACAGTGCACCCGCACCCGACCCTGTCGGAGACGGTGGCGATGGCAGCCGAGGCATTTGAAGGCACCATCACCGATCTGTTTATCCCGAAACGCAAGAAGTAACGGACAAGGCCAGCCAAATGACAGACTCCAGTGTAAAACGCAAAGTGGTGGCGGGCGAGAAGCTGCGCGATGCCGACAAGGTATCGCGCATCCCGATCAAGGTGGTGCCTGCCGCCGCACCGCTGCCGAAGCCGGAATGGCTGCGCATCAAGCTGCCCGACCCGGCGCAGCGGCGCCAGGTCGAAGCACTGGTGGCGGAGACCGGTCTGCACACGGTCTGTCAGGAGGCGGCCTGCCCCAACCTGGCGGAGTGCTTTCACCACGGCACCGCCACTTTCATGATCATGGGGGACATCTGCACCCGCCGCTGTCCCTTTTGCGATGTGGCGCACGGCCGGCCCCTGGCCCTCGATCAGGACGAACCGGCGCGCCTCGCCGGCGCGGTCCGCAAGATGCGCCTGCGCTATGTGGTGATCACCTCGGTGGACCGGGATGATCTGATGGATGGCGGTGCCGGTCACTACATGGCCTGTATCCAGGCCGTGCGCGCGGCCAATCCCGGCATCAAGGTGGAGATCCTGGTGCCGGATTTCCGCGGCCGTATGGAGCAGGCCCTGGAGATGCTCAGCGCCACCCCGCCGGACGTGCTCAACCACAACCTGGAAACCGTGCCGCGACTCTACAAATCGGTACGCCCGGGTGCCGATTACCAGTGGTCACTCGATCTGTTGCAGCGGTTCAAACAGGACAACCCCGGGATACCGACCAAGTCCGGCCTGATGCTGGGACTGGGAGAAACCCTGGAAGAGATCCGACAAGTGATGCAGGATCTGCGTCTGCACGGCTGTGAACTGCTGACCCTGGGTCAGTATCTGCAACCCAGCCCGCACCATCTGCCGGTCAGTCGCTATGTCACCCCGGCGGAGTTTGAACAGTTAAAGGCGTTCGGCGAATCGCTCGGCTTCTCCCACGTGGCGAGCGGGCCTTTTGTACGCTCCTCCTATCACGCAGACATTCAGGCCGCCGGACTGGTCGAATAACGCCTGTCGATTGTTCAGCAGGTAGAGACAGCTGTCTCCAATCAGAAACGGTTCAGCGGTTTTAACGACCTGAATCAAGGCGGCCGACTATAGTTGGATGTAGCATTAAACCAAGACGGCTGGACAGCTCACCGGCTTCAGTCACGGACTCTTTTCCAACATCGGAATCAAATACCATGCACCGATTCGGTTTTACACAACAACTGCTGTTTGCCCTGTTCGGCACCCTGATGGCCTGGGGTGCGGCGGCTGTCGATCCGGGCCCGGAAAAGACCCAGCCGCAGCAATACAACCTCGGTCTGGGACGGGCGGTTTTTTCCGGTGAGTGCATCAAATGCCATGGTGAACCCGACTCCGGCGCCCCCCAGTTGGGATCCGTGAATGACTGGGAGGAACGTCTGAAGACTCCGCTGGCGACCCTGATCAGCCACGCAATTAACGGACATGGGAAGATGCCTCCAAAAGGCGGGCTTGAGGATCTTACCGAGCGTGACGTTTCCGCCGCCGTCGCCTACGTGGTTGACCGCAGCCGGCTGCTGTTTGTCGAGTATGACGGGCAATCCGTCCTGCTGTTCGACAAGATCTGTCACGAAGAGAAGCAGCTCGAAACCTGCCAGCAGTCGCGTCTCGACAATACTCTGTTACTGCAGATGCTGTGGATGATTACCGGGCAGAAAAAAGAGTAGTCCTGACTCTGTCATCAAGCTGACGCATTCGTCGACTAGCCTGTGCCCTGAAACAGCAACTACAGGAGACAGGACAATGAATGACAAACTCGCTATCGGCTTTTCCGAAGCCTGTTTCGAACATGACGAGTTCGACTACAGTTATCTCGATCTGGACGACCTGGATGATCTGGATGACGAACAGGTACAGGATTATTTCGAATCCTTGAATCAGTAGCCCCCTCGCAGTTCAAGCCATAGGGCAGGCGGTGCTCGCCGCAGGACATGCCGGTGCCGGATTCAATCCGCCTGCGTTCGGGATCCGCTTAATACATGCCTGGCCGGTTTGACTCCGACCCCCACCCCGAAACATTCCCGACCTGTTGCGGTTGCTCCACGGTCGGTGTGTTGTCAGAATAGCCACCCAGCAGGACGATGCGCATCAGTCGCCACCGATGCAGTTCATCCAAGTCACCACATCCTGCGAAATCACCTGGAAATATTCGCGGCTATTTGCCATTCGGGGACAGCATCATCGAACTCTCATTACAACTACTGGCACTGCTGGCCCTGGTCGGATTCAGCGCCGGATTCGTCAGCTCAATCGCCGGTGCCGGCGGCCTGATCGCCCTGCCGGTGCTGCTTTCCATCGGCATTCCACCGATCAACGCACTGGCCACCAACAAATTCCAGAGTGTGTTCGGCACGCTCTCCTCCACCATCAACTATTTTCGTAAGGGACATATCGATTTTTCCCGACTCTATCCGGCCCTGCTGTGCGCCGGTGTGGGGGCGGCGGTCGGCACCTTTGCAGTGCAGAACATGAGCGCCGATTTTCTGCAACAGCTTATTCCCTTCCTACTGATCGGCATCGCCCTCTACTTCTGGTTCTCACCCCGGGTGGATGATCACGATTCACACCCCAGGATCAGCCAGGGCAAGTTCAACTGGACAGTGGGTGGCGGCATCGGTTTCTACGGTGGATTTTTCGGCCCCGGCATTGGCTCTTTTTTTGCCTTCGCATTCACCAGCCTGCTGGGTTACAACATGCGCCGAGCCACCGCCAACACCAAACCCCTGGTGCTGATGACCAACACTACGTCGCTGGTGATTTTTCTGTGGAGTGGTCAGGTGATCTGGAGTGCCGCCATCGTCATGGCATTGGGACAGATTATCGGCGCACGCCTGGGCTCCAGCATGGTGATCCGCCGTGGCGCGGCGCTGGTGCGACCCGCAATCATCCTCGCAACCATCGCCATGGCGGTGAAACTGCTTTTAAGTCAGTAGCGGGAACCGGTTGTCGGGCCGGCCTTCACGCCAGATGGCGATTAAGCCGCCGCTCAATCCTCTTGAACAGGAATACAATAACGTAGGTTATGACCAGGTAGAGCAAGGCCGTGGCGATATAGATCTCATAAACGGCAAAGGTTTTGGAAATGATGCGTCCGGCTACCCCGGTCAGATCGAGCAGGGTGATCACACTGACAAGGGAGGTCGCCTGCATCAGAAACACCACCTCGTTGCCATACATGGGCCAGGCGAGTCGCATCGCCTTGGGAAGGATGATTCGGCGATACATCAAGGCCCTACCCATGCCGCAGGCGCGGGCCGCTTCGATATCGCCTGACGGCACCGCCTGAATCGCACCGCGCAGTATCTCAGCCGTGTAGGCACCGGTATTCAGGGTCAGAGCCAGGACGCCGCAGAAATAGGCATCGCGAAAGAAACCCCACAATCCCAGATCACTCAACTCGGCGCGAAATTGCCCACTCCCATAATAGATCAGAAACAACTGCACCAGCAGGGGGGTACCGCGAAAGTAGAGGATATAGGCATAGGCCGGCATCCAGAATACGGCGTGCTTGGACAACCGCATCAGCGCCACGGGTACTGCGATCAGCAGGCCGATCAACAGACTGGTGACGGTAATCTCCAGGGTCAGTTGTGCTCCCTGAAGCAGCTTCGGCAGATTTTCCCAGACCACTTGCAGATCCATCACGGCTTCCCGGCGATGCCCCGATTCGCCCACTTTTCCGCTCTGTGTTGCAGTAGCATGGAGACGACGGTCAGGCCAAGAAAGATAATGGACGCGAGCAGGTAGAAAGTGAATGGCTGGTGCGTTGCATTGGCAGCGATCTTGGTCTTGCGCATCAGCTCATCAAGTTGAATGATCGATATCAGGGCGGTCGCCTTCAGCAACACCATCCAGACATTGCCCAGTCCCGGCAGGGCAAATCGCATCGCCTGCGGTAGCAGGATACGCCGGAAGGTGAGTATCCGGCTCATCCCCATTGCCCTGGCCGCCTCCAACTGTCCTGACGGGATGGAGATAAACGCCCCTCTGAACACCTCGGTACTGAACGCCCCATAAATGAAGCCAATTGCCAGAGTCCCGGCCAGAAACGGGTCCAGGTCTATGCGGATATCATGACCCAATCGTTTGGCAATATCCTGCAGCAGGGTGGGCACGCCAAAGTAGACCAACAGCAGCAGGATCAACTCCGGAATGCCGCGCACCACAGTGGTATAGGTGTCAGCGATAAAGTTGGCCAGTCGGTTTCGGGAGAGCTTGCCCCAGGACCCCAACAGGCCGAGCAACACGGCCAGCAGCATTGAACTGAGCCCCACCGCCACGGTTAGCCAGAGCCCGTCCAGCAGCATGCCGCCATAGCCTTTCAGATCAAACATGCGCCCGCCGGGAATGGGTTCGACCGGTCCGGTAACCGCCTGTCAATCCGGCGTTATTCACCATACACATCGAAATCGAAGTATTTGGCATTGATCCGGGCGTAGGTGCCATCTGCACGAATCTGTTTGATCGCCTGGTTGAGCTTCTCCAACAGGGCCGTATCTTCCTTTCTCACGGCGATACCAATCCCTTCGCCCAGATATTTTTTGTCCGTGAAGCCGGGTCCGACAAACTCAGCCGGCTGGCCACTCTCGGATTTCAGGAACTCACCCAGCACGAAGGAATCGGCCAGCAGCAGATCAACGCGACCGGAGAGCAGATCCAGATTGGCCTCATCCTGGGTTCCGTAGGCGCGCACCTCTACAATCTCACCAAAGCGGCCCCGTAAAAAGTTCTCGGCGACGGTTGAGCCCTGCACGCCAACGATTTTGCCTTCCAGAGCCTTCTCCGAGATCTCGAAGTCGGTTCCCTTGGCACGGGCGAACCGGACCGGGGTGGTGTAGTATTTATCGGTGAACGCGACTTTCTCCTTGCGCTCGTTGGTAATCGACATGGAGGCGATAATGGTGTCGAATTTTTTCGCCAGCAGGGCGGGAATGATGCCATCCCAATCCGAGGTCACCCACTCACAATCTGCCTTCATCGCCTCGCAGAGGGCATTACCGATTTCGATATCAAACCCGGCCAATTCGCCATTCTTATCAATAAGATTGAATGGGGGATAGGCTCCCTCGGTACCCATGCGGATCTTCATCGAATCGGCTGTCGCCCATCCGCTGGTACAGAGAAGCAGGGTGAGAAGTATTGCGCGCATGCTGATCGGTTTCATAAGCGTTCCTTGTTTAGGGTTGACTGTGTCGTGTGTGGTATCACTCGGCGATAATCTTCAGAGATGACTTGTGAGAAATTGACGGCAACGTTCCGATTCCGGGTTGTTGAATACCTGGCCGGGGGTGCCCTGCTCTTCGATCTGACCCTGGTGTAAAAACAGGACTTTTGAAGAGACCTCCCGGGCGAACCCCATCTCATGGGTTACCACCAGCATGGTGCGCCCCTCTTCGGCCAACTGGCGCATGACCCGCAACACTTCCCCGACCATTTCCGGGTCCAGTGCGGATGTGGGTTCATCAAACAACATCAATTCCGGCTCCACGGCCAGTGCCCGTGCAATCGCCGCCCGCTGCTGCTGACCACCGGAGAGCTGTGCCGGGTAGTCGTTCAGTTTATTTCCGATGCCGACCTTCTCCAGCATCGCAATGGCCCGCTCCCTGGCTTCCTTTTTCGGCACCTTAAGGACGTGCACCGGGGCCTCCATGACGTTTTCCAGCACGCTCATGTGACTCCAGAGATTGAAGTTCTGAAATACCATCCCCAGACGTGAACGGATACGATCGACCTGTCTCGGATCCGAAGCCAGCGGCTCACCACGGCGGTTCCGGGTCATCTGAATCAGCTCACCATGAATGTAGACCGAGCCGGCATCGGGTATTTCCAGAAGGTTTATACACCGAAGGAGCGTGCTTTTTCCGGAACCGCTGGAGCCGATCAGCGAGATCACATCACCCTCGTCAGCAGACAGCGTGATGCCCTTGAGAACTTCCAGACTGGAAAAACGCTTGTGGAGATCCTTGACCACCATAACAGGGTCATTATTACCAGCTGTCACATCAGGCATCAACAAGTCCGGGGTCTGGTTAACGGTAATTACTCAGTATCACTGGATGACACGGATACAACTTGTGAGCAGTCATGCAGATCCACTTCGCCGGGATTATAGAACAAAGCCACTATAAACTGTAGAATTGTTGCTACTGTAAGCATCTGCCAGGCAGACTGCTCACCACTGCTTTCGCGAGTCCTCCTGATGAAATCAAATACCTGGCAAGCCGATGGCCTGCTGCTGGTCACCGCTATTATCTGGGGACTGGCCTTTGTAGCCCAGCGCGCCGGCATGGAACACATCGGCCCGTTTGTATTTAACACGGCCCGCTTCGCGCTTGGTTGCCTGTCACTATTGCCACTGGTCTGGTTGCGCAGGCCGGATCGTCATCAACCCTTGCTTCCCCTGCTGGGCGGCAGCCTGGCCGCGGGCATACTGCTGTTTGGCGGCTCATCACTGCAACAGATCGGACTCATCTACACTACGGCCGGCAACGCCGGATTTATCACCGGCCTCTATATTGTTCTGGTACCGATCATCGCACTGTTTTGGAGACAAAAAACAGCACCCTATACCTGGTTCGGCGCCACTCTTGCGGTTATCGGATTATTCATTCTGAGCATGACAGACGACCTGACACTGGCTTTTGGAGATCTGTTGGAACTGATCGGGGCCCTGTTCTGGGCGGGGCATGTCCTGTTGATCGGCTGGCTGTGCCGTCGGATCGATGCCATTCGTCTGGCGCTGGGGCAATTTCTAGTCTGCACCCTGCTCAGCCTTGGCTCGGCACTGATCTGGGAACGGTTTGAAATAGAGGCCATCACAACCGTCTGGATTCCCATCGCCTATGCCGGTGTTCTGTCAGTGGGTGTCGCCTATACCCTGCAGGTGGTGGCGCAACGCCATGCACCGGCGGCCCATGCCGCCATTATCCTCAGCCTGGAATCGGTTTTTGCAGCGCTGGGAGGCTGGCTTCTGCTGGACGAATCCCTGGGGCCGCGTGGACTGCTGGGCTGCGCGATCATGCTGGTGGGTATGTTGATATCCCAACTGCCGGCGATGCACAGAAAGCCCCCTCCGGAAGCGGTGTAAACAGGAAGCCGGAGTCAGGGATGCTCCTCCGTCGGGTCGATGCGGCGCGGTGAAACCAGGCGCAGCAGCAACCGTTTCGGCATAATGATCAGCACATTCCCCGCCAACACCAGGGCCACGCCGCCGGCCGCCACCAGGTTCCAGTGATAGTTTTCAAACAGCGTCGAGATACCCAGTGCCACCAGGGGGAACAGCACCGTGGCATAGGCGGCCTTTTCCGGGCCGATCCGTCCCAGCAGGGTAAGATAGCTGCCGAAGGCGAGTACGGAACCGAACAGGGCCAGGTAGAGCAGCGAAAGGTTATAGGGGATCGACCAATCGTAGGTGAGCCCCACCCCTTGAAACGCGGCATACAGAAACAGAATCAGCGCTCCATAGGCCATGCCGAAGGCGTTGCTCTGAATTACCGGTAGGCGCTGCTGCTGGTTTCTGGCCGAAATCATGTTGCCCAATGAGGCGATAAAGGTCCCCAGCAGACTAAGAAGCAGCCCCTTCAGGGCGCCACTATTGTGCTGCAGATTGGCAACCTCCGGCCAGAACACCAGGGTGATTCCAATCAGTCCGATGAGGGCACCGACCACCATCGAGGCGTCTATCGGTTTGCGGAAGAACAACGCGCTATTGAGGATATTCATCAGCACAATGGTGGAGAAGATCACAGCGATCAGACCACTGGTCAGTTCCGCCGTGGCCCAGTAGAAAATCACGTAGTTGAGGCAGAACAACATGAATCCCTGCAGCGCCATCCAGAGGTGTTCTCGCCGGTCAAAACGGAGCGGCAGCCCGCGTACCCAGCACCAGACAAAGAGGATCAGTGCCGCCAGGGCAAAGCGGTAGGCCACCGAAAGCTCTGCCGGAACCGTGCCCAGCTGAAACTTGATGGCATACCAGGTGGAGCCCCAGATGAAGACGGCGGCGAAATAGAGACTGACGGAGTGTGTGAGCATGATTGGGCGTAGCTTCGCGCGTGCTGATAAAGGTTGACTTATACGCGTCTGCGGCAGATTAATAAAATGGATTTTGCCATGGCTATTACCGCAACGCGTCCGGCCGGATCAAAGCCGTCTGCGCTGGGCTATGCTTAAAGCAGACTGACAGAGATATCCCTGTTATCAGGAACCGCCATGAAAATCGCCATCACCGGAGCCACCGGTTTTATCGGCAGCCACCTCTGCCGGGCACTCAACCGTGAAGATCATCAGCTGGTCCAACTGGGACGCGCCGACGTTCGCGCAGACAGCGCACGATTGGCCAGTCAACTCCAGAACTGCGATGCGGTAATCAATCTGGCGGGGGAAAATATCAGTCGCCGCTGGAGCGAAAAGTACATGCAGGCGCTGTATGACAGCCGTGTGCTCACCACCCGCGCACTGGTGGAAGCGATGACCCGGATGGAGCAGCGTCCGGGGCTGTTCATTTCCACCTCCGCCATGGGCGCTTTTGACAGCAAGGGACGCTACAAGGAATCCGATGCACCCAATGCCGGCGGCTTTTTCGGCCGGCTTACCCGCGACTGGGAGCAGGCCGCCCGGCAGGCGGAAGCCGTTGGTGTTCGCACCCTGATCTTCCGTTTGAGCCTGGTACTGGGTCGGGATGGCGGCATGATGAAACAGCTGCTGCTGCCATTTAGACTGGGCCTGGGCGGCCCGATCGGCGATGGCAGCCAGCCATTTTCATGGATACACATCGATGATCTGATTCGCGCCTACAGCTATGCGCTGTCGCATCCGGAGATGACCGGCATCTATCACCTCAGCGCGCCTGATTCCACCACCAATCTGCGGTTCGCCCGCGCACTCGGCCAGCAACTGCACCGTCCCGTCCTGCTCCCCGTGCCTCTGTTTGCCCTGAAGCTGCTCTTTGGCAAAGGTGCCGAAGCCCTGGCGTCGGGACAGTACCTGATCGCGGAACGTCTGCCCGAGGCGGGATTCCATTTTCAATATGATACCCTGCCCAAGGCGCTGGCGAAGATCACCAGCGCCCCATAATATAAAGTTCGCCAGTAAGATGGGGCAAAGCGCTGCGTGCCTATTAAATATTAAAGTAGAGGAGCCAATCCCCCTTCATGACAGATAAACCTTTCAGCCCGGTCACCATCGGCATCAGCAGTTGCCTGCTGGGGGAGAATGTACGCTATGACGGCGGCCACAAACGGGACCGTTTCATCACCGGTGAGCTCTCAAAATACATGCGATTTATTCCGGTCTGCCCAGAGATGGGCAGCGGCATGCCAACGCCCCGCCCTCCCATCCGACTGGTGGGCGACCCGGACAATCCCCGTGCCGTCGGCGTGGACAATCCGGACGTGGATGTGACTCGTCAGCTCCGGACATACTCGACAAAAGCGCTCGCCAACCTGGACGGCATCAGCGGCTACATACTGAAGAAGGACTCACCCAGCTGCGGCATGAAACGGGTCAAGGTGTATCCGGAACAGGGCGGTAGTGCCCAGCGTCGGGGTTCCGGCATCTTTGCCCACACGCTGATGAGCCATCTGCCTAACCTGCCGGTGGAGGATGAAGGCCGCCTCAACGACCCGGTGTTGCGGGAGAATTTCATCAACCGGGTATTCGTCTATCACCACTGGCAGCAGCTCACCGACGAAGGGCTGACGCCGGCCCGGCTGATCGACTTCCATGCCCGGCATAAATACCTGGTGATGGCCCACTCCCAGGCGGCTTACAAACGCATGGGGCGGTTGTTGTCGAATGTACCGAAAAATGCACTGAGGCGTATCAGCCAGGACTACTTCAGCGAGCTGATGAGCGCGCTACAGCGGCCGGTCAACCGCAAGGGTCACACCAATGTACTGCAACACATCATGGGTTACCTGAAGCGCAACATCGACACTCATGACAAGCAGGAACTGGGGGAGAGCATTGAGCGCTACCGGCAGGGCGAGATACCGCTGGTGGTGCCAATCACCCTGTTCCGGCACTATTTCCGGCTGCATCCCGATCCTTACATCTCCCGCCAGGTCTATCTGCAGCCTCATCCACAGAAGCTGGGGCTTCGAAATCAACTTTGAACAGATGGCAATCACAGCGCATCGTTGTGGAGATGCGCACGGAGCGCGGACCTTACACAATCGCGACTAGAGCTTTTCCTCAACTCCCGCTGGTAATTCTGTCCTGCCGGGCTGCGGCCGGTTCACCAGATAGATCCCCAGTCCGACAAACAGCAGCGCCACCAGCAACACCAGGGAGAGCGGTTCATCCAGTATCCAGTGCCCCGCCAGCACGCCGAACAGGGGGGTCAGAAAGGTGAAGGCGGAAAGGCGTCCGGCCGGATAGTGCCTGACCAACCAGAACCAGGCCAGATAGGTGACAAAGGCAACCCAGACTGCCTGGAACAGCAGGCTGCCCAGAATCAACGGAGTCATTTGTGTAATACCCGGCTCATCCACGACCCAGGCGGCACCCAACAGCAGGATGGCGGAAACACCGAGTTGATAGAGCAGAACCTTGCTCGGCGCCAGACTGCGCAGCACCGAAGCCTTGATTACCACCGTGGTTGATCCCCAGAGGATTGCGGCCGCCACCAGCATGCTGTCACCGATCAGCATCTCCCTTGATGGAAAGGTGAATGATTCACCAAAGGCCAGCAGGATTCCGGCAAAGGCCCCCATCAGGCCGATCACCTGAACCCAGCGCAGCCGCTCACCCTCGACAAAATAGTGGGCGCCAATCGCCACGACAAAGGGTGAGAGATAGAGAAAAATCACGGCCCGCGAGGCGTTGGTAAACTCCAGTCCCCAGAAGATCAGCAGAAACTCGCCACCAAACAACAGTCCGGCCAGCACACCCCACCCGGCGGAGCCGTCCCGTTGCAGGATCGGGATACGGCGCAGCCACATCCAGGCCAGCAGCAGGACCGTTGCACCCAACGAACGGATACCGGCCTGAAAAAACGGCGATACACCGACGCCAGCCAGCTTGACCGCCACTTGTTGCAGTCCCCAACTGGCGCAGAGTACCAGCAGAATGGCCATCGCCAGCAAGTCAAGATGGGTCTTGCGATCAGGCATGCATCAAGCTCCGGTTTTGAATGGAGATTGGTTGACGAAAGGGTGGATCAGTGACGCAAACCAAGATAGGTGCCGGCCGCCATCATAATGGAACCGGCCACTCGGTTGAGACCACGCATGGCCCTCTCGGAACGAAACTTTCTACGTGCCCAGGAGGCGGAGACTGCGATCAGCATCAGGCCCAGCATCAGTCCGACCAGGGCGATCAGCGACACGAGCACAATATCCTGCGCAGTTAACACGGACAGATCCATAAAGGTCGGTAGAAAAGCGATGTAGAACAGAATCACCTTCGGGTTGGAGGCGGAGATCAGAAAGCCCTGGATGAAACTCTTGAGCTGATCGCTCGATTTCAGGGTTGCGGCTTCCGTTGCCAGAGCGGGGCGGGCACGCCACATCTGCCAACCGAGATAGAGCAGATAAGCGGCACCCAGTATGCGTATCACGGTAAACAGCCCGCCCCAGTGTTCGGCGATGGCCGCCAGACCATAGCAGGCAAATACCAGGTAGATGATGTCGCTGATCGCCATCCCCAGTGACAGCGTGACGCAGGCTCCCGCACCTTCGGTCATGGCGCGTGCCAGAATGGCAAACACCCCCGGGCCCGGGGTGATGGAGAAGATGAAGATGGCCACAAAAAAAGCCAGAGCACTTTCCGCCGACATGATTTTTTTACCGCTACCCCAGCAACTTGACTTGCCGAATCATAACCCATTTGCTTGGCCAGAACAGTCGCCAAAATGACAATCTACTCAGCGCCACAGCTGCGTATTACTGACGCCTGATCCGACACTGGCATTTTCAGTTGCAGATGAAATTAACCCTCGCCGGGCTCTGTTATTTATTCCGACTGGATCATGTACTATGTCGAATCCGTCGATCCCGAAAGGCATCCACCATGCGCGATCTCACTCCAGGCCCGAATACGCACAGCTGGCGCACACCGCTACTGGTCATCGTCGCCGGCTGCCTGATCGCCATGATCGGCTTCGGCATCCGCTCGGTATTCGGTCTGTTTCTGGAGCCAATGACCCTGGCCCACGGCTGGAGCCGGGAGACCTTCGCCATCGCCATGGCGATCCAGAACCTGCTCTGGGGCATCGGTGTGCCGGTAGCCGGGGCGATGGCCGACCGCTACGGCCCGATGAGAGTGCTCTCCTTCGGCGCCCTGCTCTACGGCATCGGCGTCTGGGGCATGGCCACCACCGGCAGCACTAT
Source organism: Sedimenticola selenatireducens DSM 17993 (assembly GCF_000428045.1). Taxonomy (GTDB): domain Bacteria; phylum Pseudomonadota; class Gammaproteobacteria; order Chromatiales; family Chromatiaceae; genus Sedimenticola; species Sedimenticola selenatireducens. The sequence continues at coordinate 62,445 of NZ_ATZE01000008.1, forward strand.
GGGGCTGCATCTGTTTGGTGGCGTGCTGACCGGGCTCGGTATCGCCTTCTCTGCCTTCTCCATCGCCCTGGCCGCCATGGCCAAGGTGGTGGGACCGGAACGGCGCACCCTGGTGCTGGGACTCGGCACCGCCGCCGGATCATTGGGACAGGTGGTCTTCTCCCCGCTCGGCCAGCAGTTCATTGCCGCCTTTGGCTGGCAGTCGGCCCTGCTGATCCTGGCCGCCACGGCGCTGTTGATTATTCCACTGGCCCTGGCACTGCCCGACAGCCATACCCATCAGGGTGAACCGGCGTTCGATCAGTCGCTCGGCGAGGCACTGCGGGAAGCGGCGGGACACCGCGGGTTCGTGTTGCTCACCACCGGTTTCTTCGTCTGCGGCTTTCATGTCGCCTTCATCACGGTCCACTTCCCCTCCTACGTGAAGGATCTGGGGCTGGCACCGGAGGTGGGCGCCTATGCGCTGGCCCTTATCGGCCTGTTCAATATCGCCGGCTCTTTTATCTCCGGTGCTGTCGGCACCCGTTGGAGCAAGAAAGGCGGGCTCGCGTTCATCTACTTCAGCCGGGCGATTGTCATCACCGCGATGCTGCTGGCGCCAAAAACCGCCCTGACCATCTATTTGTTCGCCGCCGCCATGGGCATACTCTGGCTCTCCACCGTCCCTCTTACCTCCGGCATCGTGGCCCAGGTGTTCGGCGTGCGCTACATGGCCACCCTGTTCGGCATTGTCTTCTTCAGCCACCAGGTGGGCAGTTTCCTCGGTGTCTGGCTCGGTGGGCGTCTGTATGACACCACGGGTACCTACAACGCGGTGTGGTGGGCCGGCGTGGTACTGGGACTGCTGGCGGCCATTATCCATCTGCCGATCAACGAACGCCCACTGGCCCGGCTGGCGCCAGAGAGTAACTGAAAATAATTCCATATTTTCATGGGGTACATTCCATACACGATTTTGATAGACTGATTATTTACCGTTATCTCCTGAACCGGCGAATTTGTTTACAAAATACAGTGTGGCCACTCCGCACTGCGGGCATGAGTGACGGCATCCGTATTGATTAACTGCAACAAGGGCATTACATGACAGCACGCACACAGATCGGCGGCCTGCAAATCGCCAACGTGATCAAAGAGTTAGTAGAGAACAAGATCGCACCGGAAAGCGGTGTCAGCAGCGCAACCTTCTGGAGTGAACTGGAGAAGATTGTTAACGACCTGACCCCGAAAAACCGTGCCCTGCTGGCCAGGCGCGAGGAACTGCAGGCCCGGATCGACCAATGGCATCGGCAGCGGGCTGGCCAACCTCTGGATGCCGCGGCCTACAAGGCGTTTCTGATCGAAATCGGCTATCTGCTCCCGGAAGTCGCCGACTTCACTATCGAGACCGAAAATGTCGATCCGGAAATCGCCCAGATGGCCGGTCCCCAGTTGGTGGTGCCCATCAACAACGCACGCTATGCCCTGAATGCCACCAACGCCCGCTGGGGCAGCCTGTACGATGCCCTCTACGGCACCGATGCTATCGATCAGAGCGGCGACCTGGCAATTACCGCCGGCTACAATCCAACCCGCGGCGCCAAGGTGATCGAAACCGCACGCAATCTGCTGGATGAGGTGGTACCACTGGTGAGTGGCAGCCACAAGGACGCCACTGAATACCAGATCATTACCGGAAAACTGTCGGTGACCCTGAGTGATGACAGCCGTACCGGGCTGGCCCAGCCGGAAAAGCTGGTGGGCTTCAACGGTGACGCCGAGGCGCCCAGCGCCATCCTGCTGAAAAACAATGGTCTGCATATCGAGATCCAGATCGATCGTCAATCCATGATCGGCATGGAGGATGCCGCAGGCATCAAGGACCTGGTCCTGGAAGCGGCCATCACCACCATCCAGGACTGTGAGGATTCGGTCACCGCCGTGGATGCGGAAGACAAGGCCGTGGTCTACCGCAACATGCTGGGCCTGTTCATGGGAGACCTGACTGCCGAAATGGAGAAGGGCGGCAAGACGATCACCCGTCACCTGAATCCGGACCGCACCTATACCACCCCGGCTGGCGGCAGTCTGACCCTGCCGGGTCGCAGCCTGCTGTTCATCCGCAATGTCGGCCACCTGATGACCAACGAGGCGATCCTCGACCGCAACGGCGACGAGATCCCCGAAGGCATCCTGGACGGCATGATGACCGCATTGATCGCACTGCATGACCTGAAGGGCAACGGCAAATACCGCAATAGTCGCAGCGGTAGTATCTACATCGTGAAGCCGAAAATGCACGGACCGGAAGAGGTCGCCTTTACCTGCGAGCTGTTCAGCCGCATTGAGGATGCCCTGGGACTGTCACGCAACACCATGAAGGTCGGCATCATGGATGAGGAGCGTCGCACCACGGTCAACCTGAAAGCCTGCATCCAGGCGGCCAAAGAACGAGTGGTGTTCATCAACACCGGCTTCCTGGATCGCACCGGTGATGAGATCCACACCAGCATGGAGGCCGGCCCGGTGGCGCGCAAGGAAGCAATGAAACAGCTCCCCTGGATCAAGGCCTACGAGGACTGGAACGTGGACAACGGTCTGCGCTGCGGCCTGCGCGGCAAGGCGCAGATCGGCAAGGGTATGTGGCCCATCCCCGACCAGATGGCCAGCATGCTGCAGGCCAAGATCGCCCATCCCATGGCCGGCGCCAACACCGCCTGGGTCCCCTCGCCTACTGCCGCCACCCTGCACGCCATCCACTATCACAAGGTGAACGTGGCGGAGCGCCAGAATGAACTGGCGAAGCGTAAAATGGCCAGCCTGGATGAGATCCTGGATATTCCGCTGATGGGGGATCAAACCTACAGCGCCGAGGAGATCCAGCAAGAGCTGGACAACAACTCCCAGGGTATCCTCGGTTACGTCGTGCGCTGGATCGACCAGGGCGTGGGCTGCTCCAAGGTGCCCGACATCAACGACGTCGGCCTGATGGAGGACCGCGCCACCCTGCGCATCTCCAGCCAGCACATCGCCAACTGGCTGCGCCACGGCATCTGCTCGAAAGAGCAGGTGATGGAGACCCTGAAACGCATGGCCGCCGTGGTGGACCGGCAGAATGCCGGTGATCCGAACTACCGCAACATGGCACCCGATTTTGACGGTGTCGCCTTTGCCGCCGCCTGTGATCTGGTGTTCAAGGGTTGCGAACAGCCCAGCGGCTACACCGAGCCGGTACTGCACGCACGGCGGCGAGAGGCCAAGACGAAGTACGGTCAGCGCTAAACGACCCGACTGACCTTCGTCAGTCGTGAGAAGGTACACCGGTGTATGTCTTGGGCTGCACCGGTGTTGTTCGTTGCTTGATCGCCCGCCAAACACTTTTCAGTAGAATTGATCTGACTTACGTTGATTTTCAACAGACCGCGCCTTCGCCTGTCTTGCTCCTGGAAAGTGTCACAAGATTTTACAGCCGAGTCGATTCACGCTTGTGCCGATTGCACAAAACACCATATAACACTTTGTTTATTAAAAAGTTAATACCAACTAAAAATAAATGGCACATTAATTGCTTAACTGCTGTGTTAGTGTAGTGGTTTAAGGAATCTTCATTAGCCGCAAGCACAATAATAACTTTCTAACTCAAGCAAGGAAGATCAAAACCATGAAAAAAACGCTCCTCTTAGCTGCGGCTACAGCACTCTCAATGACTTCGTTTGCGTCACACGCTCTCCTGATCACACAGACACAGGCCCTGACTGCCGATGGTCAGGACATGATTTTCAACTTCAACGCACTGCCGGCAACCAGCGGCCCCGGGATCATCTCTATTGCTCCCGCGCAGGGCCAGGGTACGTTGGGTCTCGATCTCAGCGGCGCCTTCCCAGCAGAGGATGAAAATTTTGAGGTCATCTTTGATGGCCTGTCACAGGGCTTCTACAGCTGCGGTGGACCTTCCAACAACGGCTCAACTCCCATTGCCGGTGCTGTGGACAATTCGGGCAACTTCAACAACTGCGATTTTTCACTGCCATTCAACCTGAGCCAAGTCGCAATGGAGACCCTTCTTATTGACAACAGCATATCCGTCGGCGTGCTGTTTGGTGATGACGTATCGACCTTCGGCGATGGGGATCTGGTCACCGTTTCGATTAGTTACGAATCAGTCCCGGTCCCGGCCACTCTGGCACTAATAGGTCTTGGCCTCGTGGGTATGGGTTACCAGAAACGGCGTCGCAGCAATCTTTCCGCATAAAGCGGGAGAACGATAGATCAACTGACAAGACAACCCACCAGGGAGAATCCTGACCGGTTGTCTTGTCAGGCGGCATCCGCACGCTAAAGGGTGAACAAATCCGTAACTCAGATACTGCCTTGTGATCAGTACCGAACACGGATAGAACTCGCCTGCCCCCTAAACCCCAGGAGCAATCGGGGAAACATCAACAGGCTGTTCGCGCAGTATCGGCGGATGGCAGGCTCCGGGCAGCGGCCCGTACTGAAGAAGTGGCTGCATATGCATTCTCCCTATCCGGCCGAGCCACAAGCGCAACCGGCCTCTTTCGGGATCGGGAAATCGGTGCAAACAGAACCCCTGGATAAAGATGCCAGCCCCCAACCGCCGTGAGGCACACATCAAAATACCCAACGATTATCCGGCGATCCCTAGCCATAGTGGCAACGAGTGCGGATAGACAATGCCCGTCTCCACCTGCGTATCCTCGAATCAGTCGATCTGCGGACCGGCAGCCACCAGGCGTTTGCCCTCGGCGGTATCGGTATAGCGGCCGAAGTTTTCGGCGAACAGGTAGGCAAGATCCTGTGCCTTGCGGTTCCACTCCTCCACATCACTGTAGGTTTTGCGGGGATCCAGAATGCCGCTATCACAGCCGGGGAGTTCGGTCGGCACTTGCAGATTGAACACAGGGATGGTTTTGCTCGCTGCATGCTCAATCGAGCCATCCAGAATCGCATCGATAATGACGCGAGTGTCCTTGATGGAGATGCGCTTGCCGGAACCGTTCCAGCCGGTATTCACCAGATAGGCGGTCGCTCCCACCGCCTGCATGCGCTTGACCAGCTCCCTGGCGTACTTGGTGGGGTGCAGTTTCAGGAAGGCCGCACCAAAACAGGCGGAGAAAGTCGGGGTCGGCTCTGTAATGCCGCGCTCGGTACCCGCCAGTTTGGCGGTGAATCCCGACAGGAAGTGATATTCGGTCTGATCCGGGGTCAACCTGGAGACCGGGGGCAGCACACCGAAGGCATCAGCGGTCAGGAAGATCACCTTCTTGGCATGGCCCGCCTTGGAGACCGGTTTGACAATATTCTCGATGTGATAGATCGGGTAACTGACCCGGGTATTCTCGGTCCTTGAGCCGTCGCTGAAATCGATCTTGCCGCTCTCATCGACAGTGACATTCTCCAGCAGGGCATCGCGCTTGATGGCATGGTAGATGTCCGGTTCGTTCTCCTCGCTCAGGTTGATGGTCTTGGCATAACAGCCACCCTCGAAGTTGAAGATGCCGTCATCATCCCAGCCGTGTTCATCGTCACCGATTAACGCCCTTTTCGGGTCGGCCGACAGGGTGGTCTTGCCGGTTCCGGAGAGACCGAAGAAGATGGCCACATCTCCCTTCTCACCCACATTGGCGGAACAGTGCATGGAGGCGATACCACGCAGCGGCAGCAGGAAGTTCATCACCGAGAACATACCCTTTTTCATCTCGCCGCCGTACCAGGTACCCCCGATCAGCTGCATCTTTTCGGTCATATTGAAGGCTACAAAGTTCTCGCTGTTGAGACCCTGACGTTCCCAATTGGGATTGGTTGTCTTGGCTCCATTCAGCACCACGAAATCAGGTTTGAAGTTCTTTAGCTCCTCCTCGCTGGGGCGGATGAACATGTTCTTCACGAAATGCGCTTGCCACGCCACCTCGGTAATAATGCGTACACCAAGTCGGGTATTCACATTGGCCCCGCAGAAGGCATCCACCACGAATAACCGCTTGTTCGAGAGTTGCTTGGTCACCAGGGTCTTCAACTCCCCCCAGGTCTCCTGCGAGAGCATCTTATTGTCATTCTTGCCCTGATGTGACCACCAGAGGACATCGCCAGTCATGGCGTCACTGACGATGTACTTGTCTTTCGGAGAACGACCGGTAAAGATTCCTGTATTGACGTTTACAGCACCCAGTTCGGTAACCACACCCCGCTCGTACCCTTCGAGGTCCGGACGCGTCTCCTCCTCGAACAACAGCTCATAGGAGGGGTTGTGCACGATCTCCGCCACGTCGGTGATGCCGTACTGACTGAGATCCACTTTGACTGAAAGGTCGCTGGTCGCCATATCCATACTATCTCCTGAAGCTATATCTTAATATTGGGAAATCGGGTACATATTCCACGTGGAGTTGCAGCACCCCACTGCACTGAAGCTCCCGCTGTCGCAAGTACCCCAATCGAGCTGCTGAAGCATCCACCCGTCAACTTGCGTTACAGTTGTTAATGTATAAATCACTGTTAATACAATCAGATAAAACTCACCACCACGCTGAACCTCAGTTACCTGGATGTTTCATTCAGTTCCGGCCCCTAATTTCGGTACCACTTAAACAAGAATAGCCGCTCCTTCCACCCTTGCCGGGTGACGGGAATGTCTCATCTGTTAGTGCAGGACTGGCTGGCCTTAATAGAAAGTAAAACTCTAATAATAAATTATGCTTATAAGGGCATTATGTTACAGGCTTGTACTCAGAACAAGACTTGAACCGTCATAACAGAATAGACTGGCGACATAGCCAACCATTCTTTTCCGTCATTTCCCGGCGGCCTATACTCGGTACACACCTTGAACGGCTTTGTGATCCAACCCAACCATGACAACTGACAGCACTATTCACCACATTATTGTTCCCGGCTATGGCAACTCCGGCGCAGAGCACTGGCAGACCTGCTGGCAACGGCGACTACCCAACAGCCGCCGCACCCAACCCGCCAGCTGGGACTTCCCCGAGCATGATGACTGGATCGCCGCGCTGGACCGGGAAATCACCGCCACCGAGGGACCGATTATCCTAATCGCCCACAGCCTGGGCACCATCACCGTGGCTGAATGGGCCAGTGAACACCCCGGTGACAGGATCATCGGCGCCCTGCTGGTCGCCATCCCCGACGTCCAGCGACCCGATCTCCCGGATGCCATCCAGGGCTTCGCCAACCCAAGACTCAGCCCGCTGCCTTTCCCTTCCATCGCAGTTTTAAGCAGCAACGACCCCTATTCCGCCCTGAAACGCGGACGATTGTTCGCCGAGCAGCTCGGCGCTCGTATAGAAACCCTCGGCGACTACGGCCACATCAATCACGAATCAGGACTGGGTGAATGGGAAGAGGGTCTGAAGTGGCTGGATGAGCTGGGTGCGACGGCAGCCCGACATCACCCTGTACAGGCGACCGCCGACTAAACCAAACCTTCGGCGACAGAGTTGTATGTCTCCTTTGTACCGGCTAGTCGGACAGCAATTTCCACACCTCATCAAGATCTATTTCAGATAACGCCTTGCAGACAACCCGACCCGCACCCGTTGCCTTTCTCAATTCCCGCCGAAACTCCCTTCACCACCCGGCGTCAATTGTTCCTATACTGATGGTTGTTGGTACTGACCTTCCATTTCCCACGATCATGGAGTGGAACCAGTTCACTAACGACCTATATATACGAACCATACAAAGGGGCCGGCAAGTTGGACGTTGGCATTCAGCCAGTTGCAGCCTGCCCCGGGTTGGCCTTCAGGTTCCGGATACCACCGCTGGGGAACCTGACGGAACAGGATGCGGTTAACCGGAGGAGCGGGAAAATGAGTAAAACCGTTAAAGAGGTGATATCAGCTAATGCTGCTTATGTCGCGAACTTTGGCGACAAGGGAGAGTTGCCCATGCCGCCCGGGCGTAAGTTTGCCATATTGACTTGTATGGATGCCCGGCTGGACCCGGCAAAATATGCCGGCCTGTCCGAGGGCGATGCCCATGTCATCCGTAACGCAGGCGGCAGGGCCAGCGATGATGCGATTCGCTCCCTGGTGATCTCCTATAAACTGCTTGGGACCCGGGAGTGGTTTGTCATCCACCACACTGACTGCGGTATGGAGACATTTACCAATGAGATCATGGGGGATCTGCTGTCACGCAGCCTGAAATCCGCCAGCATCGATGCGAGCGGCTGGCATGACAGCAATGCGGGCGGCGGAACCACCGATGGCAAGTACATCAACTGGCTGACTATCAGTGACAATGCAAAGAGCGTGGTGGAGGATGTACAGCGTATCAGGAGCAGCCCCATGGTACCCTCGGATATCCCGATCTACGGTTATATCTACGATTGCAAAACCGGAAAATTGATGGAAGTCCCTGAGGCAACCACTGCGGGCAAGGCCAGTTAAGGCCCCCTCCTTTATTATGCCCCTGCGGAAAGTTGCTCGGTTCTTCCGGCAGCTTTCCGCAACTGTTGAATCCGGTCAACCGGGCGATACCACAATGGTAATAAAACAAGGCGTCATTGCCAGGGTTTTGTTAAGGGTGGATATTCTGACCGGGATGGATACCTGCAGCGCGCGAAGCATGATCAATGATGAATGCAAGAAACGGCATTGGGACAGCTCATGGGCACGCGAATAGACCATCTCGTCATAGGTGCGTCGAATCTTGAACAGGGAGCCGCCTATGTTAAAGAACAGTTGGGCGTTGATATCCCCTACGGCGGTGCACACGATACGATGGGCACCCACAATCACCTGATGCGGCTTGGCGATGAACTGTTTCTCGAAGTCATTGCCTTAAATCCCAACAGGGAACCGCCGAACAGACCCCGCTGGTACGATCTGGATGACCCCCATGTCCGACAGTCGCTGTATAACCGCCCCGCCTTGTTGTCCTGGGTCGTCAATACGGAAAATATCAACAAGTTGCTGCAGAAAACCCGGGGTGCGTTTGGCGAGGCCACCTTAATCAGCCGAGGCAAACTGAGCTGGTATTTTGGACTGCCGGACGACGGACGTCTTCTGGCGGGTGGAATGTTACCCTACATTATTGATTGGCAGGTCGATTCACACCCGGCCAAACAGATGGCGGATGCGGGGTGCCGGTTTCAGGGCCTGGATATCTATCACCCTTATCCGGCATGGCTGGATTCTATTCTGGAGTCCATCGGCGCCGCGGATCTGGCACGAATACATCCACTCCCCAAAAACAGCCAGGCGTTTCTGGAAGCCCATATTGAAACACCCTCCGGCCCACGTGTATTGAGAAGCCACGCTGGATTCTGGAGTACGGAATAAACTCGGCGGTCACTTCGCGGAACAGACTCTGTCATGTACAAACTGATAAAGCCCTGCTGCCCCTCAACGCAGTGAACGATAGGTTGCGGGACGCTTGCGCTTGGTGAGAACCAGTTGCCACAGGTGCCCCTGACGGGAGCGGAAAAAACCGGCACAACTGTGCAGATAGTATTTCCACATGCGGTAAAAACAGGCGTCATAGCGCGCCCTCAACGACGGCCAGGCGGCATCAAATCGTTTCCACCACGCCATCAGGGTGCGATCATAGTCCCCGCCAAAATTATGCCAATCCTCCAGCACGAAGTACGGTTGGAAGGCCGTAGCAAGACGTTGCGGCGACGGAATTTTTCCATTCGGGAAAATGTACTTGTCGATCCAGGGATCGGTGACGGTGCTGTCAGCGTGCTCGCCGATGGTGTGTAGCAGAAAAATACCCTGGTCATTGAGCACGCGGTTGATGGTTTCGAAATAGGCCGTGTAATTCTTCGGTCCAACATGCTCGAACATACCAACCGATACCACCCGGTCATAGCATCCCTTGAGATCCCGGTAATCCATCAGTTCAAGACGCACCGGCAGGCCACGGCAGCGTTCCCGCGCCAGGATCAACTGCTCGCGGGAGACGGTGATGCCGTCAACCGTCACACCGTAATGTTCAGCAGCATGCCGGGCCAAACCACCCCAACCAAAGCCGACATCCAACAGGCGCAATCCGGGTCGCAGATTCAGTTTGCGACAGATGAGGTCCAGTTTGGCCCGTTGCGCCTGTTGCAGATTATCCGCCCGGGCCCAGTAACCGCAGCTATAGCTCATGGTTGGATCAAGCATGGCGGTATAAACATCATTGCCGATATCATAATGCCGCTCACCAACCTGGAATGCGCGTCGGCGTGACTGACGGTTGAACAGGATATTCTTCAGCAGGGCCGAGAGCCAGCGTAGCCGGGTGCGACGGTTGACCCGCTGCTCCACATCCCTCGAGAGCAACCGGCTGATGGTTTCATCGAGTCGTTGCGAAGTCCACAGACCTTCGACAAAGGTTTCACCGAACCCCAGTGATCCCTGCATCAAAATCCGCCGGTAGACCGATGGGTGGAACACCTGGATATCCCACGGCCGGTTACCGTTGAAGCGTACATCGGCCTCGGCAGCCAGATCACGCAGAACTCGGGGTGGTGAGGGGCGTTGTTCCGTATTCCCGCCATTATTGAACCAGTGAGCCGATGACCCGCCGGAAATAAGATCTCCTATCTCAACCATTGGCCTCCTCCCAATACGATCCACACAGGGATCGATACAGAATCGGAATAGAATTCAGCACTGCTGATTACAAATATAGCCGATTCAAGCGAGGACAATAGTCGTCTGCGGGGGCTGCCTTTCTCCCCCCGCCAGATCAGCACCGGGGCGCCGGCAACCACCGACACGAAACATGCCTTGATCCACCAATAGTGTCCGATTGCTTGGGCACCGGCTATAGTTAGAAAAATCGGCAGACCGGTCGGATTACCCAATCCCTCTCAACCCTTCCCGCAAGGAGCGGAAATGTCCCGAAATCAATCACGCATCCACAGCCTGTTGCTCAGATCCGTTCAGGTCGAACCGGCTGAAGTAACGGCGCTGTTATGGTCATTCAGCTACTTCTTTGCCCTGCTGTGCAGTTACTACATCGTCCGACCGATGCGCGATGAGATGGGCATACTGGGTGGTGTGGAGAACTTGCAGTGGTTATTTACCGGCACGCTTATCGCCATGACAGCAGCGGTCCCGCTGTTTGGTTGGGTCAGTTCCCGCTTTCCCCGTCGCCGCTTTCTACCTTACGTCTACGGCTTTTTCATTCTGGTGATGCTGCTGTTCTATCTATTGATGGATGAGCATCGGGCTACTCCCTATGTGGCACGGGCCTTTTTTATCTGGGCCAGCGTGTTCAATCTGTTCGTGGTCTCCGTTTTCTGGAGTTTCATGACAGACATCTACGCCAATAACCAAGCACGCCGTCTGTTCGGATTCATTGCCGCTGGCGGCACTCTGGGAGCACTGACCGGCCCAGCCCTGACCACACTGCTGGTACAGCCGCTGGGGGCAAGAAACCTGCTGCTGGTTTCCGCCCTTCTGCTCTCCTGGGCCATTTTCTGCATTGCCAGGCTGTCGAACTGGTCGGCGGACAACCCAACCAATCACGACACACCCGTCACAGCAGCCGAAAACCAGTCACTGGGCGGTGGCATCTGGGCCGGCATCACTTTGGTTGCGCGTTCGCCCTATCTGCTGGGGATCTGCCTGTTGATGCTGCTGTTCACCACATTGGCGACCTTCCTCTATCTGATGCAGGCACAGATTGTACGGGACGCGTTTGCCGATTCAGCGCAACGCACCGCAGTATTTGCCGCGATCGATCTGACAGTCAATGGACTGACGCTGCTACTGCAACTGTTCCTTACCAGCAGGCTGATTAAATGGTTCGGACTGGCCATGGTACTGGCCATTGTGCCACTCCTGCTCAGCGCCGGATTCACCCTCCTTGGCATCGCGCCGGTACTGACAGTCCTACTGGTGGTACAAGTGATCCGACGCGCCGGTAATTACGCCATCATGCGTCCGGCCCGGGAAATGCTCTACGTCGTATTGACCAGGGAGGAGAAGTACAAGGCGAAGAATCTGATCGACACGGTGGTTTATCGAACCGGCGACGCTGTGAGCGCCTGGATCTATGCCGGCATGCGCGGCCTCGGCATGAACCTCGCCGGAATTGCCATGATCGCGATACCGCTGGCGCTTGTCTGGGCCGGGATCGCTTTTTCCCTGGGGCGGCAACAGGTGAAGCTGGCCGAAGCCCCTTGTCCTGAAGAGGTATAGAAATGCCACAACTATCCAGCATGAATCGGCGCCGGTTTATCCAGGCCGCCACCAGCCTGACCGCTGCCCTGCTCCTGCCCGGCACAACAGCGGCACAGCCACAAACAATCCGCAAGGCCATCCCCTCAAGCGGTGAGCTGTTACCGGTAATCGGCCTGGGGACTTCGCGCACCTTCGAGGCCGGAGGCAGCAGCGCACTTCTCATGCAGTTACAGGAGGTTATGCAGGCCTTTTTTGACATGGGGGGTGGCATGATCGACTCATCGCCCATGTATGGCTCGGCCCAGCGGGTGATCGGCCAACTACTGCCCAGGATGACGGGTGACAGGAATCTGTTTGCCGCCACCAAGGTGTGGACCGATGGCCGCGACAGCGGCATCCGGCAGATGGAGGATTCCCGGCAACAGTGGGGTATTCAGCGCTTCGATCTGATGCAGATCCACAACCTGGTGGACTGGGAGACCCACCTGGAGACCCTGCAGCAGATGAAGGCGGATGGGGCCATTCGCTATCTCGGCATCACCACCTCGCACGGCCGTTATCACAGCGCACTGCAGGATATCCTGCAGCGACACAGCTTTGATTTTGTGCAACTCACCTACAATCTGGGAAACCGGGAAGCCGAGTCACGGCTGCTGCCCATTGCCCGGGAGCGGGGTATTGCAGTAATTGCCAATCGTCCATTTCAGCGCGGCAGCCTGTTTCGCCGGGTAAAGGGTAAACCGCTCCCCGCTTGGGCGGCCGAGTTCGACTGCGCCAGCTGGGGGCAATTCTTCCTGAAGTTTACTGTCTCCCATCCCACGATCACCTGCGCCATACCGGCCACCACCAAGTTGAAACACCTGCAGGACAATATGTTGGCCGGGCGGGGCCGGCTGCCCAGTGCCGAGCAGCGCAAGCAGATGATCGACTACTTTGAATCAATCTGACAGCGGCGGATAATTTAGCTAAACCGCTGGAATACCTGTACAGTGCAGGCTCCTCATACGTCGAATAGCCTTGGTTAATCGTGCGTCTTAACCGAACCCGGCGATTTCCCATGACCCCGATGCGCGTACGCTACCAGACCATAGAGTTTGGTGACCTTGATATCCACCTGCGCACCTTGCGCGACCGGCAACAGTTCCTCGATGTTGACGGGGCAGCGGAAAAGCTGGGCATCTCCTCCGCCCTGTGGCCTCTATTCGGCGTGGTCTGGGACTCCAGTGAGGTGCTCGCACACCATATGCTTGATTACCAGATTGGCGGCAAACGGATTCTTGAAGTGGGTTGCGGCATTGCATTGGCCAGCCTGGTACTGAACCACCGACAGGCGGATATCACCGCCACCGACTATCACCCGGAAGCGGAAAATTTTCTGGCGGAAAATGTCCTGTTGAACGAGGGAAACAAGATCCCTTTTGTGCGTACCGCCTGGGAAGATGCGGAGAGCGACCTGGGCGAATTTGACCTGCTCATCGGCAGTGATCTGCTGTATGAACGCACTCATGCCGAGCTGTTGTCCGGTTTCATTGATCAGCATGCCAAGACACATTGCGAAGTAGTACTGGTTGATCCGGGACGTGGCAATCACGCGCGCTTCAGCAGACAGATGGTGAGTTTGGGCTACACTCACCGCCAGGATAAACCGGAAAACTCCGACTATCTATCACGACCGTTTCGCGGTCAGATTCTGAGTTATAGCCGCTAGCTGCAGCCCCGGGCAGATCCAACCCAGCACGCGCTTCAGACACTCCACACCAACAGGATTACGGCCGTCTTGCGGCGGTACCTGGATGCGTGGGATTTATAAGTTGCATTTTATATGCACATTAAATTAGGATAACCACAACAACAACGAGCTATTAATGGAGGAGTGGTCCATGAGCATTTTCGCGCCCCTTATGTCACGTATGAGCAGACAGGTCCCGTCTCCTGCACAGCGACTGGAAGATCAACTGGAACTGCTGCGTGACGAACTGGAACTCAGCCGCAATCAGTCCCGCGAGCAACAGCAGCTGGCCGAGGAGCGGGAACTCGCCCTGTGTAAGGAGCGGGAGACCAGGGCCTACTATGAGTCGGAACTCCAGTCACTCTCCCTGCGCATGCGCAGGATGCGCAAATCCTTCGAGTGGCTGGATGAAAACCTGCTTAAAAGCAGCTCTGCCATCGGGGAAGCGGTCATTGTCTCACGCGGCGCCAAGGAGCGAATTGAACAGCTGGCCACCGAACTGACCGGTCTGACGCAGTTACAGGGACAACAGCTCTCCACCTTCGAGGGCCTGTTCGGTGAGATCCGCCAGATCTCCACTATCGTTGGTAATATCAGCAAAATAGCCGAGCAGACCAATCTGCTCTCCCTGAACGCCGCCATCGAAGCCGCCCGGGCGGGTGAGCATGGTCGGGGCTTTACCATTGTCGCGGGCGAAGTGCGCACCCTCTCCTCAACCACCGGTGCCTCGGCCAAGCAGGCCGATGGCTTCCTTAAAGGGCTGGCCGCCACCTCGACAGAACTGGGTGAGATCAACCGTACATTGTCGACCAACGTGGACGGCATCGCCCGGGGTACCGTCAACACCCTGGACGACCTGGGCGCCCAGCTGGAGCGGATCAGCGCCACCCAGGCCGACCTGGAGAGCGCCAACTGGCGCTCCAAGCTGGAGTTGGCGATGATCGACGAGACCTTCCTGCGCAACGATATCATTACCTATGTCAACCACCCCACCGGGGAGAGCCTTTCCAACATTCCCTCCTCCCGGGAGTGTGGTATCGGCAAGTGGTACTATGCGGATGAGATCCGGCAACGGTTTCGCGGAGACAGGCTGTTCATCGCCCTGGAAGAGCCGCACGACCGGGTTCATGAGCATGCGGAACACGCCGTGACACTAACCGATCAGGGCGATCATAAAGGCGCCCAGGAACAGATCAGTCTGATGGAGTCACAATATCTGACGGTCGAAAGAATCCTGCTTGAGCTGGTCTCGAACAGCTAGGTGGTGAACATGGAACGTCCACTGGTTTGTCAACACCTCACCGCCTCACTGACCGGTCCCGAACACCTGGCGGATTGGTCCCGGGTGCTGTTGCGGCATCATCGGGATATTCAGACAGAGATTGAACAGATTGTTCAATTACTGAAACATCCACGCTGTCATCTGCACCGGATAGAGGCACGCCTGAGGCGTTTAAGTCGTGCCGTACTGATGCACCTGGAGCTGGAGGCCTGTTTTCTCGATCCCGCGGTACGGGAGGTTTCCGGCTCCGATGGAGAGAAACTGCAGGGTCTGCGCGCCGGCTATGAGAGCCTGCGAAAGGCGGTCATGGCAACTGCCGATTTCCTGCAGCGGGAGAAACTGAGCCACCCCGCCCTGACACTCAGCGCTGAACAGCAGGATGCCATCACCCACTTGATGAACGAAATCCATGCCCGGCTGGAGGCCGAGGACCGGGATTACCAGCAGTTTCGCGAGGGTTGGACATGCACATGAAATTACGCCTGGGCGAACAAGACCTGGTACTCAACTGGCACCAGCAGGGGCTGGTCGCCGGCGCCCTGAACGGACTGTATGGCCGGGAAATCCTGACCCGGGCCTATTGCGCCGAGTCGGATGCGCCGGTATCACCGCAGGTACTCTTCTCCCTGCTGAAGATGCAACCGCAACGCCTGCTGGAACTGACCGTCCGGCAGATTCAGGACGTGATCGCACTGGATAGTCAGTGGCGGTTCGATGGGTCGCTCTGGTTCAATCTGGCCGGAGAGCTGTTGAAAGATGACCGCCTGTTTGGGTCACTTCTGGAATCCACCCTGCAAGCGTTGCCGCCAGCCCGGCGGCGGCGCATCGTGCTGGAGGTGGCGGAAGATGTAGTCGACAGCTCATTGATTCTGGAGCGGGTACACACCCTGCGCCGCCAGGGATTTCTCGTAGCGATGGATGATTTCGGCGCTGGCTACTCCAACCTGGGACGCTTGCACGAGGGGGGATTCGATATCATCAAGCTCGACCTCGGGTTGATACGGGACGTGCCAGAGCGGATCTGGGCAGCCAATTTCTATCGTGAAGTGGTGGATCTGGCCGCCTCCAGCGGCAGCCTGGTGGTGGCCGAGGGGATCGAGCATCAAACCCAGTCGGACTTCGTCCGCTGGGCCGGCGTGGATATCATTCAGGGCTTTCTCTACTCCCGGCCACAACCGTTGCTGAGTGAACCCAACGGTGGACTGCCCCATCCAGTCGGTTCTCCCCGGCAGCAGGAAGCGGCTGCCCTGTTGATGTGCAGTTAACGCACTAGCCTTCGGGGATTTCGGTTGTTGCAGGGCCGATCGCCGGTTGAATTGTGCCGGCCCACTGCTCGAACAGCTCCGGTGCCACCGGCCGCTGGAACAGATAGCCCTGTCCCAAGCGACACCCCTCTTGCAGGAGAAACTGGCGCTGCTGCTCAGTCTCCACCCCTTCGGCAATGACCTCCAGCTGCAGACTGATTCCCAGTGCAATAACCGCCCGGGTGATGGCCATGTCATCGGAATCATCCGGGATATCCCGGACGAAGGATTGATCGATCTTCAACTGCTCAATCGGCAGGCGTTTGAGATTGGCCAGCGAAGAGTAGCCGGTACCGAAATCATCCATCGCCAACCGCACCCCCAGGGCACGCAGCCCCTCCAGCACCGCTATCGCCTGATCAAAGTCCTCCATGATCACGCTCTCGGTCACTTCCAGTTCCAGGCAGTGCGACGGCAGGCCGGTCTCCCGCAGCACCTGCCCCACCAGGCGCACCAGATCGCCCCGCTGTATCTGGGGTGTGGCGATGTTCACCGATATGCGGCCAAACGCCAGCCCCTGTTCCAGCCATTTTTTCGCCTGGCGACAAGCCGTGTGGAGAACCCACTCGCCAATCGGCAGGATCAGTCCGTTCTCTTCCGCCAGCGGGATAAACCTGTCGGGTGGAATCAACCCCATCTCCGGTTGCTGCCAGCGTAGCAGCGCTTCAGCACCGATCAGCTTTCCACTCTCCATATCCAGTTGCGGCTGATAGTGGAGTAGCAGTTCATCGAGTTCCAGCGCCTTGCGCAGCTTGCTCTCCAGCAACACCCGCTGCACCGCCTGCGCGGTCATCTCTTCCGTATAGAAGGCAAAACCATTACGCCCGGCCTCCTTGGCGCGATACATGGCCGTGTCGGCGTTACGCAGCAGCGAACCGCAATCACTGCCATCCCGCGGATAGATGCTGATACCGATACTGGGGGAGATAAACACCTCCCGCTCATGCAATTGGAAAGGCGATGCGAAGTTTTCGAGAATCTTCTCCGCGGCCACTACCACGTGGGTTGGTTCGCCAACGCTTTCCAGCAGGACAATAAATTCATCACCGCCAATGCGTGCGACGGTATCTTCCTCACGCATGCAGGCTGTCAGGCGGCCGGCAACCTGACGCAACAGTTCATCCCCCACCACATGTCCAAAACTGTCGTTGATATGCTTGAATCTATCGAGATCGATAAACAGCAGTGCCAGCCGTTGGTTGCTGCGTCTGGACTGCTCCAGCGCATGACTGAGTCGCGCATTGAACAGCAGCCGGTTGGGTAATTCTGTCAACGGATCATGGTGCGCCAGTCGTTCCAGTTGCTCCTCCGACTGCTTGAGATTGGTGATATCCGAGAACAGGGCCACGTAGTGGGTCACGCTGCCTTGGTCGTCACTGATACTGCTGATGGTCAATTGGGCCGGATAGATATTACCGTCCTTGCGCCGATTCCAGATCTCGCCGCGCCACTGACCCCGTCTGGTGATTGAACTCCACATGGCCCGATAAAAATCCGCATCGTGCCGTTCGGATTTCCACAGCCGTGGATTGGCTCCCAGCACCTCCTCTCGGGTGTATCCGGTAATCTCGCTGAAGGCTTTATTGACATCAAGAATCCGTCCTTTAATATCGGTAATGAACATCCCTTCCGAGATATTTTCAAAAACAGCCGCCGATTGCCTTAACCGCTGCTCCGCCCGTTTTTTCTCCGTGATATCGGTGGAGATGCCGCAGACGCCATAAATCTGACCATTTCCGTCCCGAACTGGAAACTTGATGGAGATGTAGGTGTGCATGCCATCATCCTGGGGAACCTGCTCCTCCACCTGCAATGGATGCCCGTGCTCCTGCACCTGCAGATCATTGGCCCGAAGCGCCTCGGCCTGCGCGCTGGGGAACAGATCAGAATCAAGTTTGCCAACCACTTCTTGCCCATCGAGATGAAACAGCGTCTCATACAGGTTGTTAATCATCAGATAGCGGCCATCCAGGTCTTTCAGATAGACTACCGCCGGCGCATTCGCCAGAATCGCCTGCAAACGCTGCTCGCTCAGGGTGAGTGCCTGCTGGGCTTCCATTTGGCTGGTGACGTCCTGAATCATACCCAGCGAACGCAACGGCCTGCCGTCCTCAGCGTAGACCGTGTCGCAGTGTTCCTGGACATACTTGATGCGTCCATCCGACAGTAACAGTCGGTGCACGATGTCGTAGGGTTCGCGCCGCTTTACCGACTGACGATAAGCCTCCCCGACCGCCTCCCGATCTTCGGGGTGAATGGCGGCTTCAAAGCTTGCGTAGCTGGGCTGAAAGGTCGCCGCATCAACTTCAAAAATACGATACACTTCATCGGACCACCAAAGCGTGTCACTGGTCAGGTCCAGTTCCCAGTTGCCGCTGTTGGATAGGCGCTGTACCTCGGTAAGGCGTTTTTTAAACTGGCGAAGCTCGGTTTCATCTCTTTTTCTATCCGTGATATCCCGGCCTATGCCTAGTACACCAACCAGGCTGCCCTCGTTGTCATACATCGGCGTTTTGATGGTTTCCAGCAACTCCTGGTGGCCGTCATTGGCATAGGTGACCCACTCTTCATATACCCAGGGACCACCCGACTCGATGGCCAACCTATCCTGCTGAGAAAAAAAATCAGCCTGGTCCGGTGCGACCAGCTCATGATCAGTCTTGCCAACAATCTCCGATTCATCTGCCCCAATCAGGCTTTCAAACCGGGGATTGCAGGCCAGATAGATCCCCTGGGGGCTCTTCAGCCATACCAGGTCCGGTATGGTTTCAATCAGGGTACGCATCAAGGCACGACTCTCATCCAGTCGGGCACGGGATTGCTGTTGTACAGTCACGCTGTTCCCCTTGACTTCACCGACAGGTCACGCCCGTATCCTCGGCGCGGACACGGGTACGCCTTAGACTGCTCTCCTGGTGATGCCGGATTCAGTGGATAAAAATGCCAAAACATTTCAAACGATACCAATCTGCTTTTAACCTTAGTATAACGATAGCGGACAGGTCTCATGTTACCTTAATGATGCGCAGCAGCAAAAAATACTCGACAGAGTCCGGGTCAGGCTCTACATTCAACCCCTGGCAATCAGCAGAGTGTTCCAAAAGCGATGATGAATCCAGGCAAAGCAAGTGACCAGAAACATGCGGTCGCCAATCTGAGTAATCTGTATCGGATTTTCACCATACCTGAATCACCCGACTCCACACTGGGCAAGATCGACCAGGAGATATCCCAGAACCTGACCGGATTTCTGCGCAACCGGATCGTGGCAACCGAACAGGATCTGGCGATCATCGAACAGGACTTCTCTTCTCCCCGGATTCCTGAACAGCCCACTTTCGTCTCTGACTATACCGATTTCCTGCTGGACACACTGGTAGCCCAGTCGGTGCATACCGCCGCTCCCGGGTTCGTCGGCCACATGACCTCCGCGCTGCCGAGCTTCATGCTGCCGCTGTCACGAATCATGACGGCGCTGAACCAGAATCTGGTCAAAATAGAGACCTCAAAGGCCTTTACACCGATGGAAAGGCAGGTGCTGGGCATGCTTCACGCCATGATCTACGGCAACGACGACGCCTATTACCAGCACTGGATGCACGATCGGGACTGCGCCTTGGGGGCCTTCTGCTCTGGCGGCACCCTGGCCAATATCACCGCGCTCTGGGTGGCGCGCAATAACCTGTTCCCTGCCACTGAAGGTTTTCGCGGGATCGCCCGTGAGGGCTTCTACCGGGCGCTCAAACACTACCAGTGCGAAGGGGTCGCGGTACTGATTTCGCAACGCGGACACTACTCCTTCGGCAAGGCGGCCGACCTCCTGGGGATCGGCCGGGATGCGATCGTCGCCATTCCGACTGACCGGGATAACCGCATCGATATCGGGCAGCTACTGGCGACCTGCGCACGCCTCAGGGAACAACGCATCAAAATACTCAGTCTGGTGGGCATCGCCGGTACCACCGAGACCGGCAATGTGGACCCGCTGGACCGGCTGGCGGATATCGCCGAACAGCAAGGGTGTCATTTCCATGTCGATGCCGCCTGGGGAGGGCCCACTCTGTTCTCTGAAACCCACAAGCCACTTCTTAAGGGGATTGAGCGGGCCGACTCGGTAACCATCGACGCCCACAAACAGCTCTATGTGCCGATGGGTGCGGGCATGGTGCTGTTCAAGAACCCCGCTTCTCTGGCCAGTATTGAACACCATGCCGAGTATATTCTGCGCAAGGGCTCCAAGGATCTCGGCAGCCACACCCTGGAGGGTTCACGCCCGGGCACAGCCATGCTGGTTCACTCGGCACTGAACATTATCGGCCGCAAGGGTTATGAACTGCTGATAGACAAGGGAATCGATATCGCCAGGGCATTTGCCGAAATGATCGCGGCCGACCCCAATTTTGAGCTGATCACCCGCCCGGAACTGAATCTGCTTACTTACCGCTATGTTCCGGCCGACGTGCAGGCGGCACTCTCCTATGCCTCCACGGAGCAGCGCGCCACAATCAACCGCCAACTCAACACCCTGACCAAACAGATCCAGAAAAGTCAGCGCGCGGCCGGTCAAAGCTTTGTCTCCCGTACCCGGCTCTCTCGGCCAAAATACGACAATGACATCATCACGGTATTTCGGGTGGTACTGGCCAATCCCCTGACCACCCTGGAGATCCTGCGCGAAATGCTGACCGAGCAAAAGCGGATCGCGATGGAGGACGAACAGGCAGCTGTTGTTAAAACGATCGAAGAGCTGATCTCCAACTAACACTCCGGCAACCCATTGGATGTTCCGGATGTAGTAGCCTTGGTCGGGTTAGCCCATCAGGGCGTAACCCGACAACATTTCCGGCACATCTGGCATGGATTAATTGTCGGATGACGCTGCCGCTAATTCGAGCTACACCTGAGCCGGGCAATCCGACCGTCATGTATTCACCGCACACACCGCCGGCGGGCATAGGCAACGGCGCCATCCAGGCCGGCCGTGCCGGACATGATCAGGGTCACCGACAGCTTCTGCAGATGGGTCCGCATGGGACCTTTGCGGGTCAATGCATGAAGAAATCGGTGGTCTTGCAGCAGAGGCGCTATCCCGGCCACCACACCACCGGCCAGATAGACGGCATTGAGCGGGAAATAGTGCAGGGCGATATCCCCCACCGCCGCCCCGAGGATTTCAACAAAACAGGCCAGGGCGCGGGTGCAGAGTTCATCATCAGCGGCCAGGGCTCGCCGACTGATCAGCGCTGCCGGATCATCGGCTTGCGCTATCTGAACCGCTACCCGGCTGGATTCGGTTACTCCCAGGACATCCCTGAAAAACCTGTAGAGTTTGTGAATGCCGTTACCGGAGAGCAGCATCTCGACGCTGACGCGGTCATGCCGTTGATGCAGCCAGGCCAGCAGTTGCTCCTGCTCAACCGTGGCCGGGGCAAACCCTGCATGCCCCGCCTCGCTGCTGAACGCGGTGTAATGCCCCTCGCTCCAGACCAGTTCAGCTGCCCCCAGTCCGGTACCGACACCCACCACCGCCGCCCTGCGCGGGGTTGCAGGTTGATCGAGCCCCGCCTGCAACAGCACAATCCGGTCCGGCTGAAGTCCCTGCACGGCCCAGGCCACGGCAACCAGATCATTGATCAGAAACATGTTTCTGGTGCCCAACTGTGCCGCGAGCCTGTCGGCGGAAATCTCCCAGGGCAGATTGGTGATTACGGCCTCGCCTGCAAACACCGGCCCGGCCACCGCGAGACAGACGGCGTCAAACGATTTATCGATAGCATAGTGGGACAGAAATGACTCGATCACGGGCATCAGTCCCGGGTAGCCTGCGCAGGCATAACTGCCGCTATGCCTGACCGGACAATCCGAGTTGTCGTCCACATAGATCAGACGTGCGTGGGTGCCACCGATATCACCGGCCAGAATTCGCATAGCAACCCCGCTACGTCTGCTGCCTGTTTACCGGCCGCTGGCGTTTGTAATAGTTGATCAGGCCATTGGTGGAACAGTCATGACCGGAAACCGTCCGTCCATCATCCAGCTCCTGCCGAATGGTTGATGCCAGCTGTTTGCCCAGTTCCACCCCCCACTGATCGAAGGAGTTGATATTCCAGATAACACCCTGGACAAATATCTTGTGCTCATACAGGGCGATGAGCGAACCCAGGGTTTTGGGATCCAGCGTATTGAACAACAGGGTGCTGGTTGGCCGATTGCCGGGAAATACCCGATACGGCAACAGCCGCTCGATCTCCGCAGACTCCATCCCAGTCGCCAGCATCTCCTGACGCGCCTCCTCGGCGGTCTTGCCGCGCATCAGCGCCTCGGCCTGGGCGAACACATTGGACATCAACGCCCGGTGATGACGCTGGATGCAGCGAACGGTGTAGATCGGCGCCAGGATATCCGCAGGAACCAGCTTGGTGCCCTGATGCAACAACTGGAAAAACGCATGTTGCGCGGCAATACCAATCTCGCCGAACAGCACTGGGCCGGTGGAGTAATCCACCGCCCTGCCGCTGCGGTCCACGCACTTGCCATTGCTCTCCATGTCCGCCTGTTGCAGATAGCCGGGAAAACAGTGCAGGTGCTGATCATAGGGCAGGATCGCCATGGTCTGGGCGTTAAAAAAGTTGTTATACCAGATCCCGAGCATGGCCATGATAACCGGGATATTCCGTTCCAACGGTGTTTGTCTGAAGTGCACATCCACATCATGCGCCCCTTCCAGCAACTGATCGAACTGCCTGGATCCGATGGCTACCACGATCGCCAGACCGATGGCGGACCAGAGTGAATAACGCCCGCCGACCCAATCCCAGATCTTGAATATATTATCCTCGGCGATGCCAAACTCCCGGGCCAGACGCGCGTTGGAGGTGACGGCCGCAAAGTGGCGCTGGATCTGTTCGGCGGAGCCGACCTTGTGTATGTACCATTGCCGTGCCGTTTCGGCATTGACCATGGTGTCCTGGGTGGTGAAGGTCTTGGACGAGATAATGAAAAATGTCGTCTCGGGGTTGAGAAACTCCAGCGTATCGTTGATGTGATTTTCATCCACGTTAGATACAAAGTGCACATCCAGGTCATGCAGCGTAAAAGGCCTGAGTGCCTCGGTAACCATCAACGGTCCAAGATGCGAGCCACCGATACCGATATTGACCACATCGGTTATCGGCTGATTAGTCACGCCGCGCCACTCCCGGGTCCGTATCGCTTCCCCCAGCCGGTTGACCCGCAGCCGCTCGTGACTGATTTCACTGACCACATTGACTCCGTCCAGGATGATCTCATCCCCCGCCCTGGCTCTCAGGGCAGTGTGCAGAACTGCACGGCGCTCGGTGTTGTTAATGAGATCACCATTAAATAACCGCTCAATCCAGCGCGGCAGTTGCGCCTGCTCCGCCAGTTGCACCAGCAGCCCGAGGGTTTCAGACGTTATATGGTTCTTGGAATAGTCATAGAGAATATCGTTGATCCGCAGGGAGAACCGGTCAAACCGCTGCTGATCCTCGTTAAACATATCGCGCATGTGTTGGTGACGAATCTCGGCATAGTGATGTTTGAGCGCCGACCACACGGCCAGCTCGGTTAAATCTGACATATGCACCTCTTCCCTTTCGGCCCAGTTACGTCTCCTTTATTGCTGTTCTTGAGCGAGACTGTTCATCCCGGGGCCTGGCCTGGAGTTTCCAGATCCCCTCATTGTATTCACTGATAGTTCTGTCTGTTGAGAAATGGCCGCTACAGGCGGTATTGGCGATACTCATTTTCAGCCAGCAACTTCGATCCTGGTAGGCCAGCGACACCCGCTTCTGGGCATCTATGTAACTTCTGAAGTCGGCCAGGGTCAGCCATGGATCGCCGGGGCTCTGCAGAGAGTCGATCAGCTCTTCAAAGATAGCGGACTCGAAGGTGCTGAAGTGGCCGCAACGTAGCAGATGCATCACCCGCCGCAGATCCTCATCCTGCTCGATCAGCAGGCCGGGATTGTATTGGGCATGCTCCCTGTCAACCTCCTCGGCACGCAGACCAAACAGGAAAAAGTTGTCTTCTCCCACCGCATCCATGATCTCGATATTGGCGCCGTCATAAGTGCCGATGGTAACGGCGCCATTCATCATGAATTTCATATTGCCGGTACCCGAAGCCTCCTTGCCGGCGGTTGATATCTGTTCCGAGAGATCCGTACCGGGACAGATCACCTCCATTTTTGAAACACCGTAATTGGGTATAAAGGCCAGTTTGAGCAGACCATTCACCTGCGGGTCGTTGTTCACCACCTCTGCCACATTATTCACCAGCTTGATAATGTTCTTGGCCATCCGGTAACCGGGCGCCGCCTTACCGCCGATAAGGACGCAGCGATTGGTCCAATGTTCGATATCACCCCGCTTTATCCGGTCATACAGGTGAATCACGTGCAGCATATTCAGCAGCTGGCGCTTGTATTCGTGTATCCGTTTAACCTGCACATCAAACAGCGCGTCCGTGTCGAACTCAACCTGACAATAGTGCATCACCATATCCGCCAGCCGCTGCTTGTTCGCCTGCTTCACCGCATGCCAGCGCTGCCTGAATCCTTCATCATCGGCATAGGCACCAAGAGCGGCGATCTTCCCATAATCCTGTACCCAGTCATGACCGATCTTCTCTGTGATCAGGGCACTCATGCCGGGATTGGCATAAGCCACCCAGCGCCGTGGCGTCACCCCGTTGGTTTTATTGTTGAACCGCTCCGGCCACAGCTCATAAAAGTCCCTGAACAGTCCACAGCTCAACAACCGGGAATGCAGGGCGGCCACACCATTTACTGAAAAACTGCCGACAATAGCCAGGTAGGCCATGCGAATCTGTCTGACCTCGCCCTCTTCAATAATGGACATCCGGCGTTGCCGCTGCGTATCTCCAGGCCATTTCATCGCGACCATCCTGAGAAACCGGGCATTGATCTCATAGATGATCTGCAACAGCCGCGGCAGCAGATATTCAAACAGGGCCACGGGCCACTTCTCCAGCGCCTCGGGGAGCAGGGTATGATTGGTATAGGCCATGCAATGGCTGGTGATCTCCCACGCATCATCCCAGGCCAGGCCCTTTTCATCCATCAGCAACCGCATCAGTTCGGCGACCGCAATCGTTGGATGGGTGTCATTGAGGTGGAATACATTCCGTGACTTGAAACTTGCGTAATCGCGGCCCTGGTTGTTCTCCCACATTCTCAGGACATCCTGCAGGCTTGCCGAGGCGAGGAAATATTGTTGTTTCAGGCGCAGCTCCCTGCCGTTTTCACTCACATCATTCGGATACAGCACCATGGTGATATGCTCGGCATCGTTCTTGGCCTCCACCGCTTCCGAGTAACTGCCCGCATTGAACTCCTCGAGATTGAAGTCGCTGGTCGCACTGGCGGACCACAGGCGCAAGGTATTGATGGTGTGGTTTCTGTAACCGGAGATCGGCACATCATAGGGTATCGCCAGCACATTGGCGGTATCCACCCAGACGCTGCGGCTTTTCCCCTGGCTGTCGGTGACAGTCTCGACCCGCCCCCCGAAACGGATCAGGTTTTTAAACTCGGGGCGTTCCAGCTCCCAGGGGTTGCCGTCACGTAGCCAGTGATCCGGTTCCTCTACCTGGAAACCGTTCTCGATTTCCTGCCTGAACATGCCGTACTGGTAGCGTATGCCATAACCGATTACCGGTAATTGCAGGCAGGCGCAACTGTCCATGAAACAGGCGGCCAGTCGGCCGAGCCCCCCATTGCCCAGCCCGGCATCCACCTCTTCAGACATGATCCCTTCAAGGTCCAGGGCAAACCGGTTCATCGCCTCTTCGGTTTCACGGTCAAGCCCAAGATTGAGTATATGATTGCCCAGCGAACGACCGATCAGAAACTCCAGTGACAGATAATAGGCCCGGCGTACGCCCTGCTCATCATAACGCCGCCAGGTATCCCGCCAGTCGGTCATTATTCTGTCCCGGATGGTGAGGGCCAGCGCCTCGTATTGATAGAGCGGCATGCAGCCGATAAACCGCCCGAGATGCTGCGTCAGATAGCGCTGAAAATCACTGGCAATGGCATCACTGTCGGAGGCCGGAGTCTCGATATCAAACAGCTCATCGTTACACTCCTTGTTCAAGTTGGACATGCTTTCACCTCTGGTACAAGGCTATTAAACGGGTAATTTGTTCAGTTCGCTCGGGATTTACCTGGTGCCAGGAAAAGCGCCAGGCCCAGTTGCCGCAGACAGTTCCCGGTGTATTCATGCGCGCACTGGAATCGAGCAACAGAATATCCTGCATGGGCAACACGCAGAGAAACGACACCGATGACAATGCCATGCGCAGCATGGCCAGCATCTGCTCTTCCGCCGAATCACTGCGACAGCCGCTATAGGCTAAAAAGAAATCCTTATTGTATTTTTCTTCATCCTTGATCCAGCCGAGGGTTGTGTCATTGTCGTGCGTACCCGTATACACCACGTCACAATGTCTGTGCCGATGCGGCAGATGAGGATTGGCGCTATTCCCGTCGAAGGCAAACTGCAGCACCTTCATTCCCGGCAGGCCGAAACGCTCCTTAAGTGCGTGGACCCGATCAGTGATGACGCCAAGATCTTCAGCAATCAGGGGCAGGGACGGATAGCAGTCGTGCAGTGCCTTCAACAGGGTCTCACCGGGGACATCACGCCAGTGTCCGTTGATGGCCGTTTCGTCCTCTGCCGGTATTTCCCAGCAGGCATCGAGCCCGCGAAAATGGTCCACGCGAATCAGGTCGAATAACTGCAGCAGGGTCGCCAGCCGATCTTTCCACCACTTGAACCCGTCACGCTGCATGTACTCCCAGTCATAGAGTGGGTTGCCCCACTTCTGTCCCGTAGGAGAAAACGCATCGGGTGGCACGCCGGACACATAAGTCATACTACCGTCTTCATTTACCTGGAAGTTTTCACGATTGGCCCAGACATCTGCACTGTCATGGGAAACGAAAATTGGCATGTCACCAAAAATACGCACGTTGTACCGGGCGGCGTATTCACGAATCTCGCGCCACTGGGTGAAAAACACAAACTGCTCAAAAACCGCTTGATCGATCTCTTGCGACAGTTCACTTGCCGCCTGCAACAGCGCCGACTTGTTGCGCTGGCGTAACCCCGGCGGCCACAGATACCAGGGTTTCATTCCGTATCTTTTTTTTAGCCCGACAAACAGGCAAAAGTCGTCGAGCCAGGACTTGCTACTCAGTCTGAACTCTTGCAAACGGCCCTTCCACTCACTATCCGGCGGCACCTGATTGAAATGGTCATGCGCCTGCTCTAGACAGATGGACCGGTACCGGCCGTTCACTTGAGGTTGACGGATAGCTTCGAGATCCAGCCAGCCTCTATCAACCAGCCAGTCAAGGCTGATCAGTGCCGGATTCCCCGCATGCGCCGAGAAACACTGGTAGGGAGAGAGATCCTCATGCGGCGGACAGAGCGGCAACATTTGCCAGACCTTGATGCCACAGGCGTGCAGAAATTCGACAAAGCGATAGGCCTCATGCCCGATATCACCGCCGGAGAGTGGGCCCGGCAGGGAGGTCGGATGCAACAGAATGCCTGCACAACGTGATTTGTCCATGGATTGCCGCTCACTGCTGATTTGATCAATCACTCCTGCCTGCCTGGTCGCATCGCGCCTCCCATGGCCGGCGCCCCGGTACCCACGGAGAAGACCCGGGTGAGATAGTCCGGTGATTCCACTTCAAGCAATTGATAAAGGTTGCTAAGGTGCAAGCGGAAGAGCTCATCAAACATCGCCACGGACTCTGCCGAATTGTACTCACCCAGCCACCAGAACCAGTCGGAACTTTCACAGGTAGCCAACTGCAACGTGGCATTGCGGTAACTCTCGTCATCCAGAGTCCCACTACTCACTACCTTGTCATAGGTATTTTTTGCTTCAACGAGCATATCCCATGCCCGGTTTTTCCCTTTCTCACCAATCCAGGTGGAAAAATTCCCATAGACCCAGCTACCGGCCACAATCTGCTCCAGCCTCGGCCTGTCGCTCGTCGCCCGCTGGAGATAATCACTATAGGTGGTGAGTCTGATGCCTTCGTGACTGCTCAGTTTTTCATACAGCCCGGATAAAAAATAATAGCCGTTCTCCGGGTAGTGTTCCCAGGCATTCTCGCCATCCATGATGATGGAGACCACCGGTTCGCTCTCATCGGCGCAAGTCTGCGCAATGGTTTCCAGATGATGCACCAGGTTGGCCACGGCATCATCCGCATGCCAATTGGAATACTTGAAGCCGATCAGATCGGAAAGACCATCATCGCGAAAAAAACAGGCGATCTCTCTGTTCCTGTAATTATAGGCATCGTGTATGCAGGGAGGTTGTTCCAGGTGTGATCTGTTCAGGGAGTTTCTCAACACCGTCTCCCCGCTGGCCAGCCACTTAAGCCCCATCCCGGCAATCAACTCCACGCACTCGCCACTGATCCCCCCTTCGGATGGCCAGCAACCGGCCGGCAGGAATCCGAAATGTTTTTCAAACACCGCCAGTCCCTGCTCCATGTGCCAGCGACAGCGCGCTTCACCCCCGGGATAAACCGGTGATAACGGAAGCTGCGTATCCGGCAGGGACTCCTCGGCACACTTGAAATCCATCAGCAGGGGCAGCATCGGGTGGGCATAGGGCGTCAAGGACAATTCGATTCGTCCCGACTCGGCAAGGCGCCGGTATCGGCCAATCACGCCATCGATCAATTCATGGATCAGTTCGATTATCAGATGGCGGTCATGTATGGTGTAGTTGCAGCACCTGTTCATTAACGATTTAACACGGGCATCACTCCTGCGCACGGTCTCTCCCAGCCAGGCCAGGTGATACCAGACCAGCAGATCGACAAAATACTGATCGGAGTAATAGGCAAGTTTTTCCGGAGCCTTCATGGCATTCTGCGCCATATCCGCGAGGATATTGAACTGCGGGTAACGCTCGATCAATCGAAGTTTATTGGCCCTTAGACAGGACTTGATCAATTTAAGCCGTCTATGGATATCCAGGTACAGAACCGGATCTATCAGAGCCGCCAGCAGCGGATCGCGAAGCGCCTTTCCGTGATGCAGATAGTTATCCAGCTGGCTTGTATAATCTTCTATCTGCTCCAGCAGTATCGGCGCGAAATTGACAACCGCCCTGGCCTGCTGGTTGTTTTCCAGATGCGCCACCATATCCACATAATCCTTGATAGTGTGCAGATAGGTCCAGGGCTGCTGGTACTCGCCATTTCGCTGATCACGATAGTCCGGCTGGTGCATATGCCAGTAAAGAACAACGTTGATCACCTTGTGCCGGGAATTTTTATCGGACATGGTGAAGCGACTGCCCGAGCATTTCCGGGGTGACCAGGACAACACCATTCGGTGTCACATAATATTTTTCGCGGTCCTCCTCGGGGTTCTCTCCTATCACCATGTCATTGGCAATATCACACCCCTTGTCGATTACCGCACGACTGATGCGACACCGTTTCCCGATGGTGACCTCCGGCAGTACCACAGATGATTCCACCCGTGAGTAATCATTGACACTGACATGGGAGAACAATAGTGAGCGCCTGACCATTGCACCGGAGATGATACAGCCACCGGAAACCATCGAATCAATAGCCATGCCCCGGCGCTTTTCATCATCAAAAATGAACTTGGCTGGCGGCAGTTGTTCCTGCAGGGTCCATATCGGCCACTCATCGTCATACAGGTTCAACTCCGGAGTGACTGCAGTCAATTCCAGGTTCGCTTCCCAGAACGCATCAACCGTTCCCACATCGCGCCAGTAGGCCTGTACACGATTGTCGGAATCGGTAAATGGATAGGCACAGACCCGGTATCTATCGATGATTCGGGGAAGCACATCCTTGCCAAAATCATGACTGGACTTTGGATCATCGGCATCACGGATCAACTGCTCGTACAAAAACTTCGTATTGAAAATATAGATTCCCATCGAACATAAGGCGTACCGGTTATTGCCGGGCATGGACTCAGGTGTCTCCGGTTTTTCCACGAACTTGTTGATGCGCATCTCCTCATCAACGCTCATGACGCCGAAGGCCGATGCCTTTTCCAGGGGGACTTCAATACAACCCACGGTTACATCGGCGTTATAATCAACATGTCTCGCCAACATGGTGCCGTAATCCATTTTATAGATATGATCGCCGGCGAGGATCAGCACATGATCAGGCGAGTGGGTGCGGATAATATCCAGATTTTGGTAAACCGAGTCCGCCGTACCGGAGTACCAGGATGCCTCAATACGTTGTTGCGCCGGCAGCAGCTCCACGAACTCCCGCAGCTCTCCACGAAAATGCCCCCATCCCCGTTGTATGTGCAAATTCAAAGAGTGAGATTTATATTGCGTCAGCACCCCGATACGGCGAATACCCGAGTTGACGCAATTTGACAGGGAGAAATCTATAATTCGAAACTTTCCGCCAAACGGCACCGCCGGTTTGGCGCGCCATTTTGTCAACTGCTTCAAGCGTACTCCCCGCCCACCTGCCAATATCAGGGCCAGCGCGTTGCGGGTCAGATAACTGATAAAGCGGGGTGAGTTTTTATACTTCATCGACGTACTTTCCCTGTGTTATCCATCACTTCATGATCTGTAATAATTTTCTACCATCGGCAGCGCGCCCACGCCTCGCGAGACTTCGCTCCCGAAGCAGGGGCTATCCAGGTCAAATTGATCACAGCCACTGAACTCTCAGCCAGCGGATTCACGAAAAAACTCCTGGCGTTCCGGTACACATCCGCTACACGCCTAGTAAAGCGTAGTTAGAAAATATGAATTATCCAGTCTATTTTGGCTACCATGTTGTTCTACCGACAAAGCATCGACTTATACAGTAAAATTGTTCCACATAGATATTATTTATACTTTCGGGATTAACCGTGAATAACGCCCGCTACAGGAAGGCTGCGTAATGACCGCTCTCACCAATGAATTGGACCGTCAGACATTGAGCTATCTCTCTACCGTCAGACAGGATCTTGACCGGATTGCCAATGCGGCACATTACAACCCCTGTGCCGTACTGGGCAGGCAACAATGCCAGAGTGACGGCCCCTTGTTGTGCTACTCACCAGACACGCTTGAACTCTCCCTGGAACAGCCGGATCAATCACTCGCGCGCATTGGGGATAGTGACTTTTTTGTCTATACCGGAGATCCCCAGGCAATCCCCCGGTATTACCGATTGCGGCGACTGGATACACATCAGCGGGTGAGCCTATTCCATGACCCTTACAGCTTTCCCCTGCAGATTTCAGACGAAGACCTGCAGCTTTTTTCCGCGGGCAGACACTTTCATATCTACAACATCCTCGGCGCACAGTTTAAGTGCATTGATGGCATAGACGGCATACGGTTCGCCACCTGGGCGCCCAATGCCGAACGGGTCAGTGTTATCGGCGACTTCAACAACTGGGATGGACGCCGTCATCCCATGTGCTCGCGCGGGATTAGCGGCGTCTGGGAACTGTTCATCCCCGATCTGCCAAGCGGCAGTCTGTATAAATACGAAATCCGTAACCGTGATTCTGGAGCCATCCTGACCAAAACCGATCCCTACTCGCAACAGATGGAACTGCGTCCGCGCACAGCTTCAGTGGCCAAACAGGCACTGCCTTTCCCCTGGCAGGACAACGGATGGATGGCGGCAAGAGCCGGCCAGGCGTGGCTGCATGAGCCGCTCTCCATCTATGAATGCCATCTCGGTTCATGGCAACGCGACCGGGATAACCACTTTCTCAACTACCGGGAGCTGGCTCATCAACTGGTGGTCTATCTCAAGGAGACCGGCTTTACCCATATCCAGCTGCTACCGATCACCGAGCACCCGCTGGATGCCTCCTGGGGTTATCAGACAACAGGATATTTCGCACCGACCAGCCGCTTCGGCGATGCCGCGGATTTCCGCTACTTTGTCGATTACTGCCATACCCATGAGATCGGCGTCCTGCTGGACTGGGTTCCGGCACACTTTCCCAAGGATGAGCATGGCCTCGCCCGCTTTGACGGCTCCGCGCTCTATGAACACGAGGATCCACGGCGGGGAGAACACCGGGACTGGGGAACCCTGATCTACAATTACGGCCGCAACGAAGTGAAAAACTTCCTGCTCGCCAGCGCGCTTTACTGGCTTGAGGAGTACCACATAGACGGTCTGCGGGTAGATGCCGTCGCCTCCATGCTCTATCTCGACTATTCACGCGAGGCAGGCGACTGGATACCGAACCAGTATGGCGGTAATGAGAACCTGGAAGCCATCGCCTTTCTACGGGAACTGAACAGTGTGGTTCACGACTGCTATCCGGGCGCCCTCATGATCGCGGAGGAATCGACCTCTTGGCCACAAGTCACCCGCCCGGTCCACCTCGGCGGGTTGGGTTTCAGTATGAAATGGAACATGGGCTGGATGCACGACACCCTGAACTATATGCAGCAGGACCCGGTGTACCGCCGCTATAACCATGACCAGCTGACCTTTGGACTGCTGTACATTTTCAATGAAAACTTTATCCTGCCGTTTTCCCATGACGAGGTGGTGCACGAGAAAAGCTCCCTGCTCAACAAAATGCCGGGGGATGAGTGGCAGCGGTTCGCCAATCTGCGCCTGCTCTATACCTATCAATTTACCTATCCCGGCAAAAAACTGCTGTTCATGGGCAGTGAATTCGGCCAGGGCGATGAATGGAACAGCGACCAGGCGCTGGACTGGTATGTGGTGCAATATCCCCTGCACCAGGGAGTCAGGCGACTGGTTACCGATCTGAACCGGCTCTACACCACACAACCGGCGTTATACCGGTACGATTTCGATTACGCGGGATTCGAATGGATCGACTGCCACGATTCGGATCAGTCGGTCCTCTCCTATCTGCGCACAGCGGACGGTGAGCATCTGCTGGTGGTGCTGAATTATACTCCGGTCATCAGGAAGGGTTACCGGATCGGCACGCCCACGAGCGGCAGCTACCGGGTGATTCTCAATTCTGATTCGGTCTATTATGCCGGCAGTAATGCCGGGAGCGGTGAAGTACTGATGACCGACGATACACCCTGGATGGGCCGACCGGCTTCCTTGTGCCTTGACCTGCCGCCCCTAGCCGGACTGATACTCGCAAAAATAACATGAATAACGTTCTGTACCTGACCAGCGAACTGTTTCCACTGATAAAAACCGGGGGCCTCGCCGATGTCGCCGGCAGCCTGCCGCCTGCCCTGACGAAATTGGGTCAGGAGATGCGGATACTTCTGCCTGCTTATCCGGAGGTCATGCGCTGGATAAAACAGCCGACCCTGCTGGCCAGCGGCAGCTACTACAACCAGGAGGTGAGACTGTTCGAAACCCACTTGCCGGAAAGCGGCGTCATTACCTGGCTGGTACACTGTCCGGCGGCATTCGATCGCCCCGGTGGCCCCTATATCGACGGCAATGGCGAGCCCTGGCATGACAATGCCTTGCGCTTCGCCATCTTCTGCCTGGTGGCTGTCGATATTGCACTGAACAGACTGAACCTCAACTGGCAACCCGACATCGTGCATGGCAACGACTGGCAATCCGGCCTGGTGCCGGCGCTGCTGCAACTGCACCAAAGCCGGCCGGCCACCCTGTTCACCATACACAATCTCGCCTACCAGGGGCTGTTTGATTATCAAACCTTTCTGGATCTGAATCTGCCGGCCAGGCTCTGGCACCCCGACGGGCTTGAGTTCTATGGCCAGCTCTCATTCATCAAGGGTGGACTGGCCTTTGCCGATCGTATCAATACCGTCAGCCCGACCTATGCACGTGAAATCCTGCAACCCGAATTCGGCTACGGACTGGAGGGACTGCTGCGGCATCGCCGGGACAGGCTTTCCGGCATACTCAATGGAATCGACAGCAAGGTATGGAATCCGCAGAACGATAAATATCTCCAGGCTCCCTACGGCATACAAAATCTGCAGCAAAAAAGCATCAACAAGACCCGCCTGCAGCAACAGTTGGGACTCCCGGTGGATGCCGGGGTTCCGCTGATCGGCATGATCAGCCGGCTGGTCGAGCAAAAAGGTCTTGAGATCATCCTGCAGGGCATGGCCGATCTACTGGCGATGCCCGCCCAGCTGATCATTGTCGGAACCGGAGACATTCATTACGAGTTGCAGCTCACGGAGTGGGCAAGCCGACACCCCGAACAATTGAAAGTGATCATCGGCTATAACGAACCGCTGTCACACCGGCTGGAGGCTGCCAGCGACCTGTTCCTGATGCCATCATCATTTGAACCTTGTGGACTGAACCAGATCTACAGCCTGCGCTACGGCACCCTGCCGGTGGTAAGGAATGTCGGCGGCCTGGCGGATACCGTGGTGGACGCCAATACCCGGACCATAAAAAACGGAACGGCCAACGGCTTTGTCATCCCAACACAGACATCCGCCGATCTGCTGGCCACTCTTCAGCGCGCGCTTGAACTATACCTGCAAACCGATACATGGCAGCAGTTGCAGATCACCGCGATGGGCAGCGACTACTCCTGGAACGCCAGCGCCGAGCATTACCGCGCCCTTTACCACCAGGCAATGGCCGACCGGGACAACACGGCTCGCCAGTCAGGCCGATTTTTGTGACGACGACACCGTCCTCGCAGTGCCTGGATTACATTCATCCGTCGTTGTTGAATTGCGCGACGCTAATACGATAACAGAATCGTCGAGTTAGCCCGCAAGCGTAACTCCACCCCCGACTCAATCACCCGGCTGCATGGCCAACGCAGGGTAGTCCGTATACCCGGCGGCACCACCACCATAAAGGGTCTGCTTGTCCAGGCGCTGCAACGGTGCATTGAGCTTAAGTCGCCGCACCAGATCAGGATTGGCGATGAATGACCGACCAAAGGCCACCAGCGCGTTGGGGTCTTTAGCGGTCAACGCGTGCGCCAGCTCAGAGGTATATCCATTATTGGCGATATAGGTACCACTGAAGCGCGCTCGCAGCCGTTGAAAATCAAACTCGGGATCATGGTCCCGGGATGACATGGTGGCACCTTCGATTACATGAACATAGACTGGCGCAAGCTGCTCCAGTTGATCAAACACCGATTCAAACAGGGCCCAATTATCCGCATTGCTTACCCCATTGGCCGGACTGACCGGGGATAGCCTCACCCCTACCCGTCCAACACCTGCCTCTTCAATCACCGCCGCCATCACCTCCCTGAGAAAACGGCTGCGATTCTCGATCGAACCGCCATACCGGTCATTCCGATGGTTCGACCCGTCGCGCAGGAACTGGTCGATCAGGTAGCCGTTGGCGGCATGGATCTCCACCCCGTCGAAACCGGCCTCCAGGGCATTGCGGGTTGCCTGCCGATAGGCCTGCACGATCCCGGAAATTTCATCCAGAGCCAGCGCCCGGGGTTGGCTGGCGGTGACAAACGCCCCATCGACAAAGGTCAGGGCGTCCGCCTGGATGGCCGAGGGACCG
The DNA here is from genome assembly GCF_000428045.1 of Sedimenticola selenatireducens DSM 17993. Taxonomy (GTDB): domain Bacteria; phylum Pseudomonadota; class Gammaproteobacteria; order Chromatiales; family Chromatiaceae; genus Sedimenticola; species Sedimenticola selenatireducens. Next base: position 98,431 of record NZ_ATZE01000008.1, read on the forward strand.
ACCGGCTGGCCGCCATCGGGTTGCAGGCTGCTATGAGACACCCGTCCCACATGCCAGAGCTGCAGGAAGATATGGCCACCGACGGCGTGCACCGCATCGGTCACCAGACGCCAGCCGTCGGTCTGTTCCTGGCTGTAGATACCCGGGGTATCCTGATAGCCCTGCCCCTGCTGGGAAATCTGCGAAGCCTCGGCGATAATCAACCCCGCCGATGCGCGCTGGGCATAATATTCGGCCATCAGTGGAGTCGGCACAAAACCGGCACCCGCCCGGCTGCGGGTCAGGGGGGCCATTACGACTCGATTATCTAGCTGGAGATTACCCAGACTGTACGGGTCAAAGAGTGGTGCTGGTTGACTGATCACGCCGGTAAGCGCTCCTGTGCCTTGAATAAATAGCCGGGGATCATACCAATAACGGGCAGGAGGTCCAGCCAGGAAAAATCCCGGGGACGCACCGGGCCGGCACAGGCCGGCCCGGCACACGATCACCGAGTAATGCGACTATTTCTTGCTGCGGTATTTTTTATGGCAACTACCACAGGTTTCACCGGTTTTTCCAAACTGCGCTTTTATTGCCGCTTCGTCACCCGTCGCCGCCACCTGCTGCAACTTGACCGCCTCATCTTGCATGTTCTGGTATTTGCTCAAAAAATCATCCCAGTTATCCCAGATTTCCGGCTTGGCTTCACTCTCACCCACTGATCCTTTCGGAAAGCCTTCAGAGACATCCAGACGGGAGGCATTGGCCAGACCCTCGGCGCGGCTTTTAAAAAATGCGGCATCAAACGGGATCTTGCCTTTTACCATCGCCCCCATCGGGTCCATGTACCATTTATAAGTGGTCATGACCGACTCCCTGAAATCAATCGCCCCCTGGATACCCTCCTCGGCCAGAGCGGCCGACGAGGCAGTACCGAGCAGTGAAATCATCATCACAGATTGAAGCAGACCCTTTTTCATTATTTTCCCTCTCCTGATAACCACACCAAAAAAATGGTGAATAAAGTACAGCCGATCAAGCCGGCAGCCCATTAATAGTATTCCAATAAAATGGCTTATGCAGCATGGAGCCCCGTGATTCCTGAGTCAAGAACAGGAGATCATGTCGAGCGATTATCGGCCCGGTGCTTTGCCGTGATGAAGACCGAGTGAGGTACATAGAGCAGTTCTGACAGCCGGCGTATGACATGCTCCTCGTAGCGGTGCAGTGACTGGTCGGCAAAGGCGATCTGCCACAGTGTCTCGATCAGTTGGTTCTTCTGTTCGGCGGTATAGTGCTGATTGATCAGACGGGTAAACTCGTAATAGTCAGTGGAGTCGGCGTGCTCCGACTCGGCCATGGACAGCAACGCCTCGGCTTGCTCCTGGCCCAGACCGAAATAGCGCTGTACCGCCTGCAACAGCGCTTCCTTCTCCTCTGGCTGCTGCTGGAAATCTGACTCTGCCACTTCAAACAGCAACACGGTAACCGCCAGCCGGAGAGCGTGTTCCGGATCCCTTGCCATGGTGTCAGAATCGGGAGACAGGTGGGCCTCGAAGAACTGCTTTATCTTTTCAATCATTCCAATCCGACTCCTTTTTCGTTCTCCACCGGTGGTTCATTGGTAAAAGGCAGCGTAAGGCAGAACCGGGTACCGCTGCCGACTTCACTTTCGACACTGATCCGCCCACGATGTTTCGCTGCCACCACTTTAACAAAGGCAAGCCCAAGTCCGGTGCCTTTTTGCTCCTTGCCATTCCCTTTCCTGACCTGCTGAAAGGGAGCAAATATCCGCATCTGATCCGCCTCGGCGATGCCCGGTCCCTGATCCTTGACTCGACAGTGGATTTCATCCGCTGCGGCGTCCATCTGCAATTCAACAACTGCGCCGGCCGGACTGTGGCGTATGGCGTTCTCCAGCAGATTGATCAGCGCACGCTCCAGTAGCGCACCGTCCGCTTTAATCCAGGCCTGCTCCAGACGCATATCACGCACCAGACGGATTGTTTTCTTCTGCGCCTCGGCGAAAACGGCATCGACTGCGTTGTGCCCAACCGATACCAGATCAATCTCCTGAAAATCATCATAATCCGCATTTTCCGCCTTGGCCAAACGTAGAAAATCATCCGCCAGTTTCAGTGCCTTGTGAGCATACCCTTCGATACGTTCGACCATCTCGGCCTGGCCCACCTGTCCGACATCCGCGCGTTGTATCTCCAGCATGGAGATCATCGAAGTCAGCGGTGAACGCAGATCGTGGGAGAGAAAATTCAGCGTCTGTGTCCGTCTACGCTCACTCTCTTTTAATCGGGTGATATCGGAAAGGTTGACAATCGCCCCATTAAAATGCCCTCCGGCAACGGTCAGCGGCGAGATCTGTATCAGCAGTTCACTGCCCTGAAGAATCCGCCCCTCCAATGACATGGTTTCGCCTTTTACTAATACCTGTCGTAGTGCACCCGCCAGTCCCTCACTGCTCTTGATCTCCATCCGCTCGGCCAGAGTCAGCATCTCCATCATCGACAGGTCAGATTCATTCGGCAAGCCAAGCAGACGCACCGCCTGGGTATTGTTCATCACCACTTCGCCACCCAGATTGATCACCAGCATGCCGTCCACCATCTGGCGCAGGATATCGGACAACAGTCTGCGCACCGCCCTCAGGTCGGCAATAGCCGATTGCACCCGCCGCACCTGCCGCTCCACCAATTCAATATTGCCCCTGCGCTCAGGCAGATAGGTGATGGCAAACTGTTGGGTGTAATCGCTCAGCAGTTGCAGCAACATATCATCCACCCTGCGCTCTCCATTCATCTCGATTCCAAGTTTCCAGTGGCCGTCGCCCCGTGGTATGCGAATCCAAACCCGCTGCTGCTGGATCAGCGGCTCCAGTGGAATTGACAGCACAGGCGCGGTGGGCGGAGCTCGCCAACTATTGCGCTCAAGAACAGCGTCGTCGGCATCCAGCAATATCCAGCCATCGAGTGACAGGAGCATTTGCAGGAACCGGAGTCCGCGGGAGATCTGCATCGGAGATTGATGAAATCCGATGCCGCGCGGCTCCGCGCGCAACCGGGTTAACTCCTGCTCAAAATAGTGCACCGTCCGCACCATGCGCCGCCAGCTCCAGAGTGGAAAACCGAGCAGCAGACCGATTAAAACCGCCGTCGGAGGAAACCAGAGATGCAACATGTGCAGCAGCAGACCGCTCATACCCAACGTCAATAACGCCAAAACGGTTACAACTGGCAGCACCACGTTGGGCTTTAACAGCGGAAAAGATAGAAACACCAGCATCAGGATGATCCCACTCAGTTGTAGCTGCCGGTTCGGAGCCAGCGACTCAATGGTGATGCCACGTCTCAGGGCGTCAATCAGATTGGCGTTGATCTCTACTCCCGACATCGGCCGGCTGTAACCGGACACCGGCGTCGGCAGCAGATCCCCCAGCCCCGGCGCGGTGGCACCGACCAGCACAAATTTGTTCTCAAACGCCTCCGCGCTGAACCGACCCGTTAGCACATCCTGGTAGGAGATCCTGGGGAAATGACCGGGCGAACCGGCAAAGGGCAGTAAAATGTGGTTATCCCGAACAATGGTCTGCGCGTCGGCCGGCACATCCGACGGATTACGGCCACCCGGTAACGGATCAACCGCGGCAGGCTCCAGTTCCTGCAGAAGCGCCACGCCAATGCTCGGCCAACGCGCGCTGCCCAGACCCTCGCGGAGAAACACGCGTCGGGCAATCCCGTCCGGATCCAGGTCGATATCCACATGCCCCAGGCCCTTGACATGCGCCCGCAGGGCCGGCATCGGTAGCGTCTCGCTCAGCTCCCCATACTGCTGTTGTTCGATAATGACCGGCAAAAACACCCGACCACTTTCGGCCACGGCCTGTGCCAGCCGTGCATCCCCCTGCGAGTCCCGCACATCCGGCTCGACAAACAGAATATCCAGGAAGATGGCACGCGCACCCGCCTGAGTTAACCGGTCGATCAGATCGGCATGCAGGCTGCGCTGCCAGGGCCAGCGCCCGTAGGTCGCCAGGCTGGCACTGTCAATGGCGACAATGACCAAGTCACCGGGCGCCGGGCGTGACCAGGCGTCGAGCTGTACATCATAGAGCAATTGATCCAGCCGCCACAGCCACTGGGAATGCACGGTGAACAGTAACCCGCCTGTCAGCAATAACGACAGCAGCAGCCATTCGGGTGAAAGCCGCAGCGGTCCCCGGCCGACCCGCCGAATGGTTGAAGCCGCGCTATTCAGCATCCTCACCGGTCCATCGACGGCAACCTTTCAATCCACAGGAGCGGCTCATCTGAACAGGTCACTCCCCTGCTGGTCGATCAGCACACGCGCCTTGCGCAGGGTCTCCTCCACACACAGGTCATGGTTTGGCAGCAGATCGGCGCGGATAAAATGGTGCGTTTGCCCATCACGGGTAATCCAGCCCTGCACCCGGAACTGGCCGTTATCGGCCATTGGCTCCGGCTGAATATCGAATCCCTTATAGGCTACCGCGGCCACCGGCTGCGTCGTCTTTTCGCCAGCGTCGGCAAACAGTGCCTTCATATAATCGGTGAATCCCATGCGCTTCCCTCCAATCCTGTGGGGCATTTATCCCATATCGTCCCGCTGACATAAAGCCCGGCAGGCCATCAACCGCTTTGCGTCAGGGGCATTATCCTTGCCATGCATTGGTTGTCTGAAGCCCAGCAACTACACTCTAATTCATCAACATGAGGTCTGGATAATGAAACAGATCAGAGCAGCAAGTGACCGTGGCTATCAGCATCACGACTGGCTGGAGACGCATTACAGCTTCTCCTTTGCCGATTATTATGATCCGGCCCACATGGGGATCTCCATCCTGCGCGTGATCAATGACGACCGGATCGCTCCGGCAGGCGGATTTCCCACCCACCCGCATCAGGATATGGAGATTGTCACCTATGTACTCGATGGGGTACTGGAACATAAGGACAGCATGGGCAACGGCTCACTCATCCGGCCGGGAGACATTCAGCGCATGAGCGCCGGCACCGGGGTGCGGCACAGCGAATTCAACCACTCGGACCAGCAGCCGGTACATCTGCTGCAGATCTGGCTGCTGCCCAACCGTAAGGGTGTGACACCCGGCTATGCCCAGAAACACTTCCCCCCCTCGGAGCGCCGCAACCTTCTCCAGTTGCTGGTCTCGCCAGACGGCAGCGCCGGCTCCATCAGCGCCCACCAGGACGGCCTGATCTACGGCACCCTGCTGGAACCGGGCAAATCGGTGTGCCACGAACTGGCGGCGGAACGCATCGTCTATGTCCATATCGCCAGGGGCAAGGCGGTAATCAACAACGAAACCCTGGGTGATGGCGACGCCATCACCTTGTCTGAAGAGCCGCAGGTGAAGTTGACCGGTGTTGAGGAGTCGGAGATCCTGCTGTTTGATCTGCCCCAGGGGCCTGGCGGTCGTCAGCATAGGTGAAGTGATGAAAAACAGTGAAACAGGTGAATTTGTACGCTGGGAATCCCAATTCAGAAACTGGGTGACCCCCACGGGCGCGGCAGGCCCGCGTGGAGAAGGCGGCTTTACGGCCGAGCCGGAGCGCTACCATCTCTATGTCTCACTGGCCTGCCCGTGGGCCCACCGCACCCTGATTTTTCGCAAACTGAAACGCCTGGAAGATGTTATCTCGGTGTCTGTGGTGCATCCGGTCATGCCCGAAGAGAGCTGGCTGTTCGGCAGCTATCCCGGGGCCACGGTGGATCATGTGCATGGCTACCGAAAACTGGCCCAGCTTTATGAGCAGGTCAAACCAGGCTATGACGGCGTGGTCACCGTGCCGGTACTGTATGACAAGCAGCGCCACCAGATCGTAAACAACGAGTCATCGGAGATTATACGTATGTTCAACAGCGCCTTTGATGCCTGGGGCGATGGAGAGCTGGATCTCTATCCCGAGCCAATGCGCAACCGGATCGACGAACTCAATGAATTTGTCTACGATCGGGTGAACAACGGCGTCTACAAGGCCGGGTTTGCCAAAACCCAGCCAGCCTATGAAAAAGCCTTCGACCAGTTGTTTGACGCACTGGATCAGCTTGAAGCGCGGCTGGAGCAGAACCCCTGGCTAATAGGCGATAGGCCCAGCGAGGCCGACTGGCGGCTGTTCCCCACCCTGGTGCGTTTTGATGCGGTCTACTACGGACACTTCAAGTGCAACCGGCAACGCATCGTCGACTACCCCAATCTCTGGGCCTGGCTGCGTGCGCTCTACCGGATACCGGGGATCGCAGAGACGGTAAGCATGGATCACATCAAGACTCACTACTACGCCAGTCATCCCTCCATCAACCCGAACGGCATAATCCCCAAGGGACCGCAGATCGACTTCCAGTCACCGGGGGGTATGGGGCGTTATGACTGACAGGGACCGGCGTCGCGGCAGGCAACGCCGGGTCCCGGGATACCCGATCAGAGCTTGAACTCCGCCAGTTTCAGCTGCATGGTCTCTTCCTTTGACTCCTGTTCCTGGATACGGCTACTGATTTCCGATATGGCATCCAGATTGGCCTGTGAAATCTGATTCACCTGGGCCACGCAATCCACGATATGCGCATTCTTCTCTTGCGACAGCGAAGACATCTTGACCGTGTGTTCCATCTGAGCGGAGGCATTGGCGGCGTCTGTGGTGGCGGCGTTAATGACTTCGATAGTCTCCTCCATGGTATGCATCACACCCTCCAGGAGGGTGGTCTGACTCTCCATCTTTTTGGTCGATGTACTGACCGACTGGGTGATATCGGCGATAATCCGGTGAATCTCCTCCAGGCTCTGCTGGGTGCGCACCGCCAGGCCCCGCACCTCGTCCGCCACCACGGCAAACCCCCGGCCCTGTTCACCGGCACGAGCCGCCTCGATAGCCGCGTTCAGCGCCAGAAGATTGGTCTGCTCGGCTATCCCGTTGACCACCGTCAGCACCCCTTTGACCTGATCGGTGTTGTTGGATAGCTGGGCGATCTCCGTGGCCATTTCACGATTGCTGACCGAATAGCGGCGCAACTTCTCACCAAAATCGCTGATTCCCTGCTGGGATTTGTTGAGATGTTCACTGACATTGCGGATCAGGGTCTGGCTCTGTTCCGCATCCACAACAAGGCTGTCGGTGATCTGGTCCAGTTCCGCCAGTTCCTGGTGAGCCTCCTGTATCAACTTGGCAATACCGTTGATGCGCTGATTGATCTCGCCGGTCATCTGGTTGATGTCATGCACCGCGTTCTTATTCGAGCTGGCAAACTGTTTCGTCTCCAGCAGCGCCGAACGGATGTTGTGCCTGAAGCTGTCAATGACGGACAGCACCTGTCCCAGTTCAGTATTGAAGTTGGCGTTGACCTTGCACTCCTGGGATAGATCCCTTCTGGCAAAGTTTTCCATGTAGTGGGACATCTGTTTCAGGGCGTCCACACCCCAGCGTTTTTCATCCAGGTCATGTACCAGGACAACCGCAGCCACCACCAGCTGGATCACCATGGACCAGAAATTTTCGGTAAGGACCAGGGCATTGGCCACCAGAATAATAATACCGACCCAGTGTATGCTGCGCATGCGCAAGAAGAGTGATTTGATCATATGTAGGTTTCGCTATAGAGGTAGTCCATTATCGGGATAACAACCTGAAAAAGCTGACGTGGAAGTCACGTGGCGGCCGACTGATACCACGCATAATGGCACTGTTTCAGCACAGCTTGTTATAACTCCCCTTATCGGATACCTGCTGGAGGACTTTAATAAAACCGGTAGAGACCTACGGTAATTTGCGGATTTAATTGACAGGGATCAGCAAAATGCCGACGTGTGCGACCTCGCAACCCCGGTTTCTTCCCCGGATAGTTGACATTGATCGCACGGAACAGGCGTGCACAAAACAGCCGAGCTAAGGCGTATCATAGGTCCCGCAAGCGACTATACGATCTGACATCATCGACCGCATCCACTGATCAACCGGGAAAATAATGCGATATTCACCCTGCTCGCCCCGCGGATTATCCGGGCAATGAGTGAACTGGAAACCTATCAATACCTGCTGATCGCGCTGATCTTTGTCTGGAGTGGCTTCGTGCGCTCGGGACTGGGCTTTGGCGGGGCGGCCCTGTCACTGCCGTTTCTGCTGCTGATTGAAAACCAGCCATTGATCTTCCTGCCCATCATCGCCATTCACCTGCTGGTGTTCTCCTCCTCCACCGTGCTGGTGAACGCGCGGCGGTCAAGCTTGGCGAAGGCGAGCGGCGGGGCCTTCAGGCAGGGTATCGACTGGGCCTATCTGCGGTATGCACTGGCGGTGATGATCATACCCAAGCTGCTCGGGGTATTCGGCCTGATCACCCTGCCACCGGCGGTGATGAGCGGCATCATCTTCTCCATCGTGGCCGTATATGCCATCGGCTATATCCTGAACCGCCCCTTCAAGAGCAACAGCAAGGCGGTGGATGCCCTGTTCCTGATGCTGGGTGGCTACATCAGCGGCTCCTCACTGATCGGCGCGCCCTTGATCATCGCCGTATTCGCCAATCATGTGGATAAACACCAGTTGCGCGATACCCTGTTTGTCCTCTGGTTCATCCTGGTGACCATCAAGATGGCTGCCTTTATTGCCGTCGGCATCGACCTGCAGCTAATCCACCAGCTCTGGTTGCTGCCCTGCGCCACGGTCGGCCATCTGCTGGGATTGCGGCTGCACCGGCGGATGCTCGACCGGGAATCGCCGCTGTTCTTCCGCCTGCTCGGCTCTGCCCTGCTGTTGATCAGTACTATCGGACTGCTGAAAGGGTTGGTATGAGCCCGCCAGGGGCATTATCCCTGCCACAGATTCAGCCGGGGTCGGGTTCCTGAGGCCTGGGAATAGAAAATCTACTCACCATTGGTGGCGCTGAACCAGCAGCGGGGGCGCACGCCGTGGGTCTGCAACGGGTGATGGGTGCAGAGCCAGGATGGAGCATCAGCCGCTGACCGACGGTTCTCCGGATCGCATAGGGCGGCGGCAAAATAGGTATCCAGACGGCATTGCGGACTGGGCAGCCCCATATTGGTCCGCTGCGAAATCGACAGTTCCGGCATCTCGAACATCGGGTAGCCGATATGCCGTTTATGGGCGAAGTAACGGGTCAGGCGCGCCCCGGCCATGGCCGAGCGCATGCATAGCGCCCGCGCCTCGCGGTCATCAAATACCCCCCGACAGCGGTCAATCACGATCTCCGGCGTGGTCTCTTCTCGCAGCACGCTGTATTCCGGCAGTTTCGGGAACACGCGTCGCAGGCAATCGGAGACCCCAAAGTAATCCGCCTGCCCCTCCACCGAGTATTTCCAGACCGCCGGCGGTCCCGCCAGGTGATGGCCGATTTCATGGCAGATTATCAGGGTGAAAGCATCGGCATTGATAATCGGCTGGCGGGCGATCCCGCCGGGAATGCGCAGCACCGCGATCTCTCCGCGCCGGTCCTCCTCGCGCCAGGCTGAAGCCTGATTGGTATCGTCCTGCCAGAGCCGGTCGATTCGCAACCGTTCGTTACGCTCACTGAACGCCGCAACATAGGTCCGGCCGACCACGTCAAGAATGGTGTGATAGGTATTTCTGGAGATCTCCGCGGTCGCCGCCGACCAGCCGTACAGCGACAAGAGCCATAAAACAACCATGGGGAGACGTACCATACAGAGTTTCCACCCGTGTCCGGCTCCCCTTACCTGTAACTAATAGCGCAAACCCCGGTGACTTCAAGGTGCAGGGCATTACGGATACCGGCTGATCAATTCTCCGGCTCCAGGACATGGGTCGCCTTGCCGTCCAGACTGTGCCGGTTTTTTTCCCGCCAGTAGTCACGAATCCCCGCCTCACCCTTCTTTTCCGCCCAGGCCGTCAACTGTTCACGCTCACCCGCATAATCATAAAACGGTACCCCCATGCCGCAGGAGGTCTGCACCAGTTCCACCGTCAGATCGAATATCTGGCGAGCACCCGAGAGTGGCTTGAACAGCGGGTAGAGGGTTTCCCATTCAGTATCGTAGGGATGAATCACGCGGGGTGTGCCATACAGTCGCAGGATCATTGGACTGCCCTCAAAGGCACAGAACATGAGGGTCATCCTGGGAAACTCCCGGACGTGGGCCGCCGTTTCGTTGCCGCTGCCGGTAACATTGAGCCAGACCAGGCGCCGCTCATCCAGCACCCGCAGTGAGTCCATCCCCTTGGGAGAGAGGTTGACCCGGCCATCGGCGGCCGCCGTGGCCACGAAAAACAGCTTCTGGTCACGAATAAAATCGATCATCTTTTGCGGAATCTCTCTGTACTTCCGGCCCATCCGGGTTGCTCCTGAATCTGTTGTGACATTAGGGCATTCGAGCGATCCGGCGAATGTTTGCCCCCGCGCGGATCTCCTGCGATGATTCGAGCATAGCACGCCGAAAACACGAGGAAGTCCAATGGAACGCATCACCATCTCCCTGGATGAGGAGCTGATCAGCCAGTTTGAAGAGTACCTGAAACGGCGTAACTACAAGAACCGCTCAGAGGCGATCCGGGATATGATCCGCGACACCCTGGAAGCGGATCGCATGGAGCATGCCGACACAGGCCACTGCGTCGGCACCCTCACCTATGTGTTCAACCACGAGGAACGGGAGCTGGCCAGGCGACTGACTCACGCCCACCATCACCATCACGATGTTTCGATCTCCACCCTGCATGTCCACCTGGATCATGAAAACTGCCTGGAGGCAGTGGTGGTCAACGGCCCCACCAAACAGGTCGAAGAGTTTGCCAATGCCGTCATCACCCAGCCGGGTGTGCGCCATGGCAAGCTCAACCTAATTCCGGTGGAGGTACAGCAGGAGCATCACCACCATGGCAGCGGCGCCCACAAACACAGCCATACCCACCCCCAGACCTGAATCTTCGGACAGGGACAACAACCGAGGAATCGTCAGCGGCGGGACCCGCCTGCAAGCACCGTAGCAGGCATGAAGCCACCGCCACAGCCATAACCCTGCCCTTTCCCTGCAGTTGTATTACGAATTATTTTTTTGTAATATTTCATAACTCACCCGGGTACTGCGGCACAGTCGTGCCGGCGAGTTTCTTCACCGGAGTCTGCGAATGTATAAACGGCTTACCCGATTTCTGACGGCAGTACTGACCCTGTTTCCAACACTCGCCACGGCACACTTCCAAACGCTGATCCCCTCCCATGACCTGGTCCATGAGACAACCCCACGCATCATCCGGCTGGACATGGCCTTCACCCACCCGATGCAGCGGGGCCCCGCCATGGCGATGGGTAAGCCGGTGCAATTTGGTGTGCTGGGCCCCGGTGGACACCAGAATCTGCACGACTCCCTCTCCCCGTACCAGATAAATGGTGAAACAGCCTATCGGGCCGACTACCGTTTCACCCGGCCCGGCGATTATCTTTTTTATCTGCAGCCCGCCCCGTACTGGGAACCGGCCGAGGGGGTGATGATTGAGCACTACACCAAGGTGGTGGTGGACGCCTTCTCCGCGGAGACCGGCTGGGACAGGCTGGTGGGTTTTCCGGTCGAGATCGAACCACTCACCCGCCCCTTCGGGCTCTGGACCGGCAATCTGTTCCAGGGAGTGGTCAGGCGGAACGGCCAGCCGGTGCCCTTCGCCGAGGTGGAGGTCGAGTGGCTGAATGACGGCAGCGTCACACCACCGGCAGACGCCTATGTCACCCAAGTGATCAGGGCGGACGCCAACGGCACCTTCAGCTATGTGATGCCCCGTGCCGGTTGGTGGGGTTTCGCCGCGCTGCTGGAGGGTCCGGAAAAGCTGAACAATCCCGCCGGGGAGGCCGTGCCGGTGGAACAGGGGGCACTGATCTGGGTCTTTGCCCGTGATATGCCATAACTGAGGAGCCACGACCATGGCCCATATCCCTGACGGTGTGCTCTCCACGCCCGTACTGATCACCGGCGCTGTCGTCACCACCGGCCTGTTGGCGGCGGCGATCCGGCGCCTCGACTTCGACCGCATACCCCAGGCGGCGGTGCTCTCGGCGGCCTTTTTTATCGCCTCCCTGCTCTCGGTGCCGGTCGGCCCCAGCAGCGTCCATCTAATACTAAACGGTCTGATGGGGGTGATCCTGGGCTGGGCAGCGGTGCCCGCCATTTTTGTTGCGCTGATCATGCAGGCGGTATTTTTCGGTTATGGCGGTCTGCTGGTGCTGGGGGTGAATACCATGAATATCGCCCTCCCAGCGCTGCTATGCGCTGCCCTTCTGGGTCCGGCGCTGAGGCGTTCCGACGGCAGATTCAGCCTGATCTGGGGAGCTGTAAGCGGTGCAGTGGGCGTTCTCTTGACCGGCACACTGGTCAGTCTCTGCCTCGGCCTGAGTAGTGCCGATTTCCTGCCGGCCGCCAAAGTCGTGCTTGCCACCTACACACCACTGATGATCGCCGAGGCGGCTGTCACCGGCTTTACCCTGGGGTTCATCCTCAAGGTGGCGCCAGAACTGATCACCATTCCAGAGTGAACTGATGTCACGCCTGCACTTGATTCTCCCACTCCTGCTGCTGTTGAACGGCACCGCAGAGGCGCACCTGCTGAAACTGTTTGCCTATGTCGAGGGAGCCAGCGTTCACGGCTCTGCCTACTTTGCCGGAGGCACCAATGCCGCCGGCCTGGCGATCACCATCAGCGACCGCAACAATCAACAGCTTGTCAGTCTGAAAACCGATTCACAGGGCGGTTTCAGCTACACCCCGGCCACCCCGGGTGAATACCATATTCGGGCAGATACCGGCGAGGGCCACCGCGCAGAGTGGCTAATCCGGGCGGACGAGTTCAGCCAGGCGTTCCCTGCCGGTGCCGCCACGGCCGGCGGTGGTCAGGAGGCGGTTAAGCCGGTCAACACCCTCCCTGCTCTGCCCGCCCCACAACTGGCAGCATTGATCGAGCGGGCCGTGGCACGGCAGATCGGCCCCCTGCGTGAGGCGCTGCAACGTAGCGAAGACCGGGCGCGCCTGAGCGATATACTCGGCGGCGTCGGCTTTATTTTCGGTCTCGCCGGTATTGCCCTCTGGTGGCGCGGCAGGCAGCGCGAACGGAAAAATAATGCAACTGACCCTCATTGAAAAAGAATCTCGAAATGACAGGTTGAGGCAGTTCGATCCGCGCCTGCGCCTGATTACCGCTCTGCTGTTCGCAATGACCGTGGTTTCCCTACACCTGATCCCGCTGTTGCTGCTCACCCTGCTGCTGGCGTTGGGCATGGCATGGTGGATCGGCCTGAGTGGATCGCTGCTGCTGAAACGGCTCCTGGTTATGGAGGGGTTCATGATCGTACTGCTGGTCATGCTGCCTTTTTCCGTGCCCGGCGAAAGCTTATTCACCCTGGGGCCGTTCAACGCCAGCATCGAGGGAGTGCAGCGGGCCCTGCAGATCGTGCTCAGGGCCAATGCCATTGTGATTCTGCTGATGGCCCTGATCGGTACCCTGGAGCCGGTGGTTTTGGGTCACGCCCTGGGACAGCTGCGACTGCCCGATAAACTGATCCATCTGTTTCTATTTACCGTGCGCTACATCGGCGTCCTGTTTGACGAATATCGGCGCCTGCGTCTGGCGATGCGCGCACGCGCCTTCGTCGCCGGCAGCAATCGGCATACCTGGCGAACCTTCGGCTGGCTGGTGGGTATGCTGCTGGTGCGCAGCCTGGAGCGCTCCGAGCGGATTCTGGCCGCCATGAAATGCCGTGGTTTCAATGGACGGCTCTATCTGGTGAAGCAAAATATCTGGAGCCGGTATGACACACTGGCTCTGCTCCTCTCGCTCAGCCTTTCGGGCACACTGCTACTGCTGGAGCAAACTTTATGAATGAAGCGCTGATCACGTTGCAGGATATCAATTTTGGCTATCCGAACCATCCGGTGCTGTCCGGCGTAAGTTTTCATCTCCACCCCGGTGAGCGGGTTGCCCTGCTGGGCGAGAACGGCGCCGGTAAAACCACCCTGTTGCAACTGATGGTGGGACTGCACAATCCCACCCGCGGGCGCATCCACGCCTTTGGCCGCGAGCGCCGCAGCGAGCAGGACTTCCGGGAGGTGCGGGCCAAGGCGGGACTGCTGTTTCAGGATGCCGATGACCAGCTGTTTTGCCCCACAGTGTTGGAGGATGTCATCTTCGGCCCGCGTAACCTGGGCAAGCCGGAGAGCGAGGCAAAGGCGATCGCCGAACAGGTGCTGAGCTCTCTCGGGCTCTCACGCTACGCTGATCGCATCACCCACAAACTCTCAGGCGGTGAGAAACGGATGATTTCACTGGCCACGGTGCTGGCCATGCAGCCACAGGCGCTGTTGATGGATGAACCGACCAACGGACTCGATGAAAAAGCCGAGCAGCGACTGCTGGAGCATCTGGAGTCACTGCCCCAGGCGATGGTATTTGTCTCCCACGACCGCAAACTGGTGGAACGGCTGGCCACCCGCGCCGTGATGATCCAGGACGGCACCCTGATCGAAGGGCTGATGCACAGCCATCCGCACGTTCATACCCATTCCCATCTGCATATCCATGCCGCCGGCATTGATGCCGGACACGACCACGACGGTAGCATTCCCGAACATCAGCATGCCCACGGGGAAGGCTGATCCTCACAAAACAGCTACCGGGCCAAATCGTATTGGGGCAACCCTTTTCAGCCAACCAGCCGGCTCTGTCTCTCTCTGGCGACATGATTGGATTGCACTTCATATAGCGCGACAGTTTCTGTTGACAGCAAACCCGGGGGATGGGATTTTGAACTAACCGACCCGGGACGGGTCGGTATCTGCCAACATGAGCCACAAAGAAGAGAACCTCCGGGGAGATCTGTGCTGAACCACTTGATCCACTTTCGGCCGCTGACCAGGATGCTGCCGATGATCCTGTTCTGCCTGGCCGTGACGCTGCCCGCTATTGCGGCGAATGAAACCAACCAGACCGGGCCACTGGGATCAACCACCCCAAGCATCGAGAGTACCCGGGCAAAAATCACCGAACTGGAAGCCGTCGCCGGGCAAGAGGGCGCCGACACTAAGGAACTGGAAAGTTACCGCCGGATCCTGGAACAGCTACAACAGGCGGAGGGTGAGCAGAGGCAGGCCGACCTTTACAGGCAGACCGTCGACAACGCCGAACAACAGCTCAAGGAACTGAGAAATTCCCTCGCCCGGTTTGTCAATGAGAGCAAGCCGTTCGTCTTGCCGGTCAATCTGACGGTTGAGGAGCTGACCCGGCGCTATAACCAGGCTCAGTCGGATCGCCAGTTGGCCCAGACTCAACTGCAGGATCTGGAAGAACAGCGCGCCATACAGCGTGTCCGGCCCGAGCAGTCCGGGAAAGAGCTGGCTGATGCCAAAAGGCAATTGGAGGAGATCGAACAACGGCTGAGTGGAGACAGTGCGAATCGGCTCCAATCACCCCAAAAACAGCTCCTGCTGGCCACTCAGTCAAAGTTAAAGAACAAGATCAACCGGCTGCAGATGGAACGTCTCAGCCACACCCATCGTATGGACCAGCTGGCCGTGCAAATTGAATTGGCTCAGACCAGGCTCAAGCAGGCTGATGCGCGGATGCAGCAGTTTCAGGAACGGGTCTCCTCACTGCAAGCGCAAGAGGCACAGCAGGCACAGCAGCAAGCCGAGATCGCGCAACAGGAGGCGGCCGGTAAACACCCGCTGATCCAGCAATACGCCAACAATAATACCGCACTCAGCCAGAAACTGACTCAGCTGGCCACACAGACCGAAGCGGTGACGCTGGAACTGGAGAAGACCGTAGCCCGTAAAGAAGCTATCCGGCAGAGCCAGGAGCGGGTTCAGCAACAGATTAATATCGGTGGCCTGGATGAGCAACCGGGACGCGTGCTGCAGAAACAGCGCAGTAATCTGCCCAGGTTGGCGGATATCCAGAATAGCGTGGAAAAGAGACGCGCCGAGATCGCCACCGTACGATTAGAATCCTTTCAGATCGAGGATCGGCAGCAACAGCTACAGGCAGAGCTCGGGTATGACCTGATTAACGAAACCCAGCCCGATGATCTGACCGCCGAGGAGTGGAAACAGATCCGCAGTGAACTGAAACAACTGCTGTACGACCGCCTGGTGCTCCTGGACAAACTCAAAACCGCCTACGGGCGCTACGAGAAGGCACAGGCCGACCTCAGCGCCGAGCAGTTGCAACTCTATGACCGGGTGGCCCAATATGGCGAGCTGCTTGACCGACATCTGCTCTGGATCCCCTCCACCGACCGCATGACGGCGGCTACTTTGAACAATGCAATAGAGGGCATCGGCTGGTTCTTCTCCGCCCCAAACTGGAGCAATGCGGCTGAAGGCATCGTCAACGGTCTAAAGCTTTACCCCTACCGGGTAATCATACTGATAATTGTCCTCGGTCTGCTGCTGGCCAACCGCAGGAAAATGCGTCAGCGGCTGGCCCAGATCGCACCGGCCGTTGGCAACGTCGCCAAAGACAGTTTTCAGAATACGGTCAATGCATTTGTTATCACCCTGCTGCTGGCCCTGCCCTGGCCGTTGCTGATGGCCGCGCTGGGGTGGTGGCTCACCAAAGGCTCCGACCACGCATTTATCGTGGCTGTATCCATCGGTCTGCGACGTGTGGCGGTGTTCTTTTTCATTATTCAAATCGTGCGTTACCTGTTCATAAAAAACGGTCTGGCAGAGGTGCACTTCCGCTGGAACCCTGCGCACGGAAAGATGTTCCGTCGCCATATGCGCTGGCTGGTGGCGGCGCTGGTTCCGCTCGCTTTTACAGTCGGCGTATTCGAGTGGGTAGAGAATGACGCCTATATCAACTCACTGGGGCGACTGGCATTTATCGCCGGTCTGTTGGTTACCGCGCTGTTTTTCCACCGCATGCTCAATCCCTGGACCGGCTTCCTGGCGACCGACGGAAACAACTGCCGCAGTGACCTGAGCAGGCTCTGGTATCCGGCGGCCATGCTCACCAACCTGAGTCTGGCGATACTGGCCATTGAAGGC
This sequence comes from Sedimenticola selenatireducens DSM 17993, assembly GCF_000428045.1. Lineage (GTDB taxonomy): Bacteria > Pseudomonadota > Gammaproteobacteria > Chromatiales > Chromatiaceae > Sedimenticola > Sedimenticola selenatireducens. The sequence goes on from NZ_ATZE01000008.1 coordinate 115,460, forward strand.
TACTACTTCAGCGCTCTCAACCTGGAGCGCATGCTGTTTGTCTCAATGATCTCCGGGATACTCATCTTCCTGGTCTATCACCTGCTGGCGCGTTGGCTACTGGTGGCGGAACGACGCCTGGCACTCGCGCGGGCAAGGGCCAAACGACAGGCGGCACAGGAAGCCAAAGTTGCCAAGGAGGCCGCCGAGGCGGCCGGCGAGGGAGTGCCGGAACTGGCTGAATTCGAGGCGGTCAACCTGGCCACCATCAACGAGCAGACACGTCGCCTGTTACGGGTGGGCACCACCCTGCTGTTTGCCGTCCTGATCTACCTGATATGGGAACAGCTGACACCGGCCCTGAGCTGGTTGAACAACGTGGTGTTGTGGCAGTTTGAAAGCGGTGGCCAGATCTCGGATATCTCCCTCTGGGAGGGTCTGGCGGCGCTGGTGGCGGTGGCCCTCACCATGATTGCCGGGCGCAACCTGCCGGGATTGCTGGAGATCGCCGTATTGCAGCCGTTGAGCCTGGATCTGGGCACCCGGTATGCCGTCTCCACGATCAGCCGCTATACCATCTACGGTGTCGGCAGTCTGCTGGTGCTGAATCTGATCGGCTTGAGGTGGGATGATGTTCAGTGGCTGGTTGCCGCCATGGGTGTCGGCCTCGGTTTCGGACTTAAAGAGATCTTCGCCAACTTCTTCTCGGGCATACTAATCCTGTTCGAACGGCCCATCCGCATCGGCGACACCGTCACCATCGGCGACATAAGCGGTACCGTCTCGCGTATCCGTATCCGCGCCACCACCATCACCGACTGGGACAACAAGGAGCTGGTGGTCCCCAACAAGAATTTCATCACCGATCCACTGATTAACTGGACCCTGTCGGACCCGATCACCCGCCTTGTTATCAAGGTGGGCATCGCCTACGGCTCGGACACCGACCGGGCCCTGCAGATCATGACCGAAGTAGTGGATAGTCATCCTGATGTCATGAAGGAACCCAGGGCCACCATCTTTTTTACTGGATTCGGCGACAGCTCTCTGAACTTCGACATCCGCGTCTTTGTCAGTGACAACTTTAAGCGCATGCCCCTGTTGCACGACCTGCACATGTCCCTGAACAAGGCGCTGGCCAAGGGCGGCATCGAAATCCCGTTCCCGCAACGGGATCTGCACCTGCGCTCGGTGGATCCAAATATCGATTTGCGCGGCGGGGATAAGGCATGATTTTCCCTCATTCCGTCAAGGCGCACTGTAGGGGCAAGCCCCTGTGGTTGCCCCTGCCATCTCAATCATCCTGCATTTGTGACAACCCACCGCAGCCTTTAGAATGCCCCGATGAACCCAACCCCCACCACGGCCGACCGACTGACCGAAACCCTCAGCCGTGTCTTCGGCTACAGCGAATTCCGCCCGCATCAGCGCCAGATCATCCAACAGCTCACCGGGGGAGAGTCCGCCTTCGTACTGATGCCCACCGGCGGTGGCAAGTCGCTCTGCTATCAGATTCCGGCGCTACTGCGTCCGGGCGTTGGTATCATCATCTCACCCCTGATCTCGTTGATGAAGGACCAGGTCGATGCGCTGCGGGCAAACGGGGTCAAGGCCGCCTTCTACAACTCTTCCCTGTCATCCGATAACGCCCGCCAGGTCCTGGCACAACTGCACAGCGGCGAACTGGAGCTGCTCTACATCGCCCCGGAGCGGCTGATGCGGGCGGATTTCATCGAACGGTTGCGGCAGATCGATATCGCCCTGATCGCCATCGACGAGGCCCACTGCGTCTCCCAGTGGGGCCACGACTTCCGTCCCGAGTACGCCCAGTTGGGCCAGCTCGAGACGCTGTTTCCCGGCATCCCCCGGATCGCCCTGACAGCAACCGCCGATCCGCAGACCCGCAAGGATATCTTGCGGGTGCTGAAGCTGGAGCAGGCAGCTTGCCATATCACCGGTTTCGACCGTCCCAATATTCGCTACTCGGTACTGGAGAAACACAACCCGTTCAACCAGCTGCGTCAGTTTCTCGCTAACCACCCGAAAGAGTCAGGCATCATATACGCCCTCAGCCGCAAGCGGGTGGAGCGACTCACAGCCCAGCTCTACGAGAAGGGCGTTCGCGCCGCCGCCTATCACGCCGGGCTCTCGTCCGAACAGCGTCACTGGGTGCAGGAGCAGTTTCTGCGCGACGAGATCGACATCGTGGTTGCCACGGTCGCCTTCGGCATGGGCATCGACAAGCCCGATGTGCGATTCGTGGTGCACTACGATCTGCCGAAAAATATCGAGAGCTACTACCAGGAGACCGGCCGGGCCGGCCGTGACGGCCTGCCGGCCGAGGCGCTGCTGCTGTTTGGTGCCCAGGACATGGTGCTGGTGCGCCAGCTGGTGGAGGGCGGCGATAATCCGGAGCGGGTGCGTATCGAACTGCACAAGCTCAACACCATGATCGCCCTGGCCGAGAGCGTCACCTGTCGCCGCCAGGTGCTGCTGAACTACTTCGGCGAGCAGCTCGAGGGCGGTTGCGGCAACTGCGATCTCTGCCTTGATCCACCCGAGACCTTTGACGCCACCGAGGATGCGCGCAAGGCCCTCTCCTGCGTCTACCGGGTCGGCCAGTCATTTGGCATGCGCCATGTCATCGACGTGCTGCGCGGCGCCGACAACGAACGCATCCGCCGCCTCGGCCATGATCGACTCAGCACCCATGGCATCGGCAGCGACAAGAGCGATATCGAGTGGTCCAGCCTGATCCGTCAGCTGATTCACCACGGCTACCTGCTGCAGGATATCGAGCACTACTCGGTGCTGCGGCTCACTCCCGCGGCACGACCGGTATTGCGCGGAGAAAAGCCGTTGCAGCTTGCCGTGCCGCGCATTCGTGAAAAGACAAAGAGCAAGCCCAAGGCACCCAAAGGGGCCGCCGAGATCGGCGCCTACGATGAGGTGCTGTTCGAGCGGCTGCGTGCGCTGCGCAAGTCATTGGCGGATGAAGCCGGCGTGCCGCCCTACGTGGTGTTTGGCGACAACGCACTGCTGCTGATGGCAAGGGATAAGCCGACCGAGTCAGACGAGTTCCTGCAGATCAGCGGTGTCGGCCAAACCAAACTGGAGCGTTATGGTGATACCTTCATGAATGCCATTGCCGAACATGACAGCCGGGCAACCGACGGCTGATTGTCGCAACATGTGGACTCTATTCCCCTTAAAAACCATCTCCAATCACGGCACAATAGAACGATAACGAAAAAACAGATAACGGGAGAAGGACATGGATCAACGCTGGATCACGCTGGGTGGCGCAACCCTGATCGCCCTGGCGCTCTACTGGGGTGTCGATCTGGCAGAACCCCTGCGCATTGGCCTCTCCATCCTCGCCTTCATTGCCCTGCTCTGGGTCACCGAGACCTTCCACATCACCATTACCGCCCTGCTGATACCGATACTGGCGGTTGCCAGCGGGATCTTCGACACCACCGAGGCGCTGAAAAACTTCGCCCACCCCATCATCTTCCTGTTCATGGGCGGGTTTGCCCTGGCCGCTGCACTGCACCGCCAGCAGCTTGACGAGCGACTCGCTGGGCTGGTGATGCGTGCAGCCCACGGAGAGCTTTCGCGAGCCACGCTACTCATCTTCGTCACCACCGCCTTTGTCTCCATGTGGATATCCAACACCGCCACCACCGCCATGATGCTACCCCTGGCCCTCGGACTGCTGGCGGCCCAGCCCTACGAAACCCACCGCTCGACCTACTGGTACCTGCTGCTGGGCGTCGCCTACTCGGCCAATATAGGTGGCATCGGCACCCTGGTCGGCAGCCCGCCCAATGCGATTGCGGCAGCAGCCAGTGGCATCAGCTTCGTTGAATGGCTCAGCTTCGGACTACCGGTCGTCCTCGTCCTGCTGCCGCTGATGCTGCTGTTGCTGTGGCTGGTGTTCCGCCCCGACCTGACACTGCGACTGAAACCACCGGCCGGAACTCCGGATAATCGGCGCCTGACGCGGCAACAGAAGCTGACACTGGGCGTCTTCCTGCTCACCGTGCTGCTCTGGCTGACCAGCCGCCCCCTATCCCAATGGCTCGGAATTGACGCCAACTTTGACTCACTGGTGGCGATCATGGCAATCGTCCTGATCGCCGCCCTGCGGCTGGTGGAGTGGCGGGATATCGAGAATTCCGCAAACTGGGGTGTACTGCTGCTGTTTGGCGGTGGCCTCACCCTCTCCGCCCTGCTCAAGGAGACCGGCACCAGCGTATTCCTGGCCGAGGGGGCCGCCGGCCTGTTGCAGGGGGCACCGCTGCTTCTGCTCCTGCTGGTGATCGTGCTCTTCATGGTGATACTGACCGAGTTCGCCAGCAACACCGCCAGCAGCGCCCTGATGGTGCCGATCTTCGCCTCCATTGCCGAGGCGATGGGCATCTCCGCCACCATCATGGCGGTAGTCATTGCCATTGCCGCCTCCTGCGCCTTCATGTTGCCGGTGGCAACCCCGCCCAACGCCATCGTGTACGGTTCCGGTTACATCCCCCAGAGCCAGATGATGCGCGCAGGCATGGTGATGAATCTGGTGCTGGCCTGCCTGATCAGCCTGGTGACCTGGTGGATTATCTAGTCGGGGCGGACTAATAGGTCGCATTGTTATTTCCGCACCACTATCCCCATCAATTTTCAACAGATAGCGTCAAAAATGCCGGATGACAGCCGGCAAATAACACGAGAGACTATTCCAATGAGCAAAACCGGCACCGCACTGGTCTGGTTCCACAGGGATCTTCGCCTGACTGACAACCCGGCCCTAAGCACCGCAGTGGAGCAGTGCGCCCGGGTGATCCCACTTTACATACACGCACCTGAAGAGGAAGCTCCCTGGGTACCCGGCAGTGCCAGTAACTGGTGGCTGCATCAGAGCCTCCGGGCACTGCAATATGATCTGCGACGGTACGGATCAAACCTGATCATCGTCAAAGGGCCAACACTGGCGATACTTCAGTCTCTCGCTCATGAGACTGGGGCAACCCATCTGTTCTGGAACCGGCGCTATGAACCGGCGTTCATCGCACGGGACAGCCGGATCAAGCGCGAATTGACCGACTCAGGCCTCACCTGCCGCTCGTTCAATGGCAACCTGCTGAGTGAACCGGCCAGCATCCTGACCGGACAGGACACCCCTTACAAGGTATTCACCGCCTACTGGAAGGCGTGTCAAAAAAAGGCGCAAGCACTGACGCCACCCCTGTCCCACATCACCCGGATACCAACACCGCCACAAAATCATCCCAACCTCGACATCAACACGCTTGACCTGCTACCCAGGATAAAATGGTACGCGGGTATGGAAGCCACCTGGCAACCGGGAGAGCAAGGTGCCCTGGACAGATGGACCCGCTTCCTCCAGAACCGCCTTCCCGACTATGAAGATCAACGGGATTTCCCCGGTAGCGAAGGCACCTCGCGCCTTTCGCCCCACCTGCACTTTGGCGAGATCTCACCGCGGCAGATCCTCTGGAGTTTGCAACAGCAGTCTGATCAGTCACCGGTGCTGGGGCGTCATCTGGACCGTTTCACCAGCCAGCTCGGCTGGCGTGAATTCGCCCACTACACCCTCCACCACTTTCCCCACAGCGCCAATGAATCGCTCGACCGGCGCTTCGAAAAATCGGCCTGGCCTAAGGGTGAGGAGCAGGAGCAACTGCTCGGCCTATGGCAAAGGGGCGAGACTGGCATCCCGCTTGTGGATGCCGGCATGCGAGAACTCTGGCACACCGGTTGGATGCACAACCGGGTACGCATGATCGTCGCCTCGTTCCTGACCAAGAACCTGGGCATCCACTGGCGGGAAGGTGCCCGCTGGTTCTGGGACACCCTGGTGGATGCCGACCTGGCCAACAACAGCCTCGGCTGGCAGTGGACCGCCGGCTGCGGGGTTGACGCCGCCCCCTACTTCCGGGTCTTCAATCCGGCCAGGCAGGCCGAACACTTCGACGCCGGCGGCTATATCCAGCGCTGGTTGCCGGAGCTCAAAGGTGCCGACAAGGCCGTTCTGCACAACGGTCGCCTCGACACTGACGGCCCCATCGACTATCCCCGACCCATCGTTGACCTGAACCAGAGTCGGCGCGCTGCCCTGCAACGCTGGGAACGGATCAAACGATTGGAGCGGGGGTAGCTTTCTTTAAGCAAGTACCAGCCACCACACTCCCCAGGTCGATATCGATTACGAAACTGAACCGCCACTGGCGGATGACGCGGGAAAATTTCCATACAGAGATGTTTATTGTAGTGTCCCTCGCCCGCATAGCGGATCGCTCCGGCCAATGCCAAGACACACCAATCCCCTTTTCACCCCCTGATTAATATCGAAATATACGATATCAATTACGAATAAATATCGTTTGATAAATATCAGAACTCTCTTATATTTATAACTGATGGTTCTGATATCTCTTCGATGCCAACATCAGGAAGTACTTTCTCCAGATGATCGGAATGCGCTGTTCAGGACTGAATCTGCATAAACCGTGCGGATGGCCGGTTCAACCAGCACAGTCAAAGGTACCGATGAGAACAGATGACCAGTCTTTAAATCTGAATCAATCGCGAGGTTGTCATGAATGATCTAATCGCTAACTTTCCTCAGAGCGGGATTATTACGGTAAACCGGGTGATTCTGAAACCTGAATACAGTGTGGACGATCTGCAGGAGCGGGTAGCCGTGCTGTGTGAAAATGTAAAAACCTATCACTCTGACCAGGGTTTTGTGGGCGGTTTTGTGGCCCTTAACAGCGGCCAGATATCCAATGAGGGTTCTACCATCGGCCAGGCGGTGGATAGCGACCTGAAAGACCGGGAAGCCTTGATCGTGACCTTCTGGGACAGTTTCCAGGAACATGAGCGCTCGCACCGCAGCGACAGTTTTCAGCCACTGTTTCAACAGGTGCTGGAACTTTGCGAAAACGGCAACGAGGAGATCGTCTATTCGATGCTCTGGTCCGGCAAGGCATACAATCCGGATGAGGTTAAGGCGGCACGTGAGGCAAAAGCGCGTTATTCGGCTTGAATGTCCCTTTTCATTTTTCAATGATTCTTTCTGCGCAAACGGGAACCTTTTCTGCTTGAGCGGTATTTAAGGGGCGGTCATCTTCGCAGAAGTTCACAGACCATTTCTGCTTCACGAGTCTATCACGCCGCTCATTCTTATTGCTGACGGTACGCGACCAGTTCAAAGGTATCCGTATTCATCCGTTGTCCCGAAGCGGCCGTGGTGGTGCGCACCATCTTCACATAACGCTTGATCTCCGCCGCATACCAGATGTTGTATTGTATCCGCACCGGTTCTGAATCCCTTTCCGTTTGGCTGCCGGAGGCGGTCCGAGCGCTCCATATCTCCAGTTTTATCGCATCGAAAGTACCCGCGGGTACGGTCACTGATTCGTGTCCCTCCACCTCTCCGGTACTGTACCATTTGGTCCAGAAATTATTGGTATCGGGCGTGGGGATTCCCTTCCAGCTCGACTTGGAGTCAACACCACCAAAGGCGGCCAGGTAAGGACTGAACTCGGTACCGAGTATGGGCGATTGGGTCATATAGGCAACTGGCCCGCGTACATGCCGCTGAGCCAGTGTCTTGCGCGACTCGGCCTCAACCTGTGATAGCAGCTCTTCTACTGCGTCGGAATTCACCGAAAGTGCTGACACCTCAATGGTGCGCCTTGGCGAAGACGCCCATTGCCCACGCACTCGATAGGTCCACCGGTCACGCACATTGGGCAGTCTGCTATTGACCAGAGCCTTGGGTTCGGGCTTGGCTGGAATGACCTCCGGGGCGGCGGGTGCCGCTACCGGTGACTCGGGCACCACCACCAGGCTATCCGTAATACTGCGGTCTGCCCCCCGGGCCACTATTTTGAAAGTCGTTCGCTCTTTGAGGCGAACAGTCACACAACCACTCTGCGGATTATTCAGGCGACCCGGCCGCGGTGTGATAGTGACGCGCTCCGCATTGGCGACCCGGTAGCAGAGTTCGGCCGCACTGCCGCTCACCTTGCTGGTGAAATTGAGAATCTTTGGTGCTGGCGGAGGGCTGGCTTTCGGCGGCTCCGGTGGCGGCTTGGCGGGTGGTGGAGTGGACTCCACTATTGGCGTACTGGGTACGGGTAAGGTTTTTTCCACCACTTTGCCGGTCAACAAAATGGTAATGGGAGTGTCATCAACCCGCCCAATACTCAACTCGATATTCAACGGACCCGCACGCCGTGGTTCAAAACGCAACCCGACCACACAGCTTTCGTCTGGTACCAGTTTATCGGGACACCGGTTATCGAGGGTGATATCTGCCGCTTCAACGCCCCCAATCCGAGGAGCAGCCAGATCGGCATCACCACTGTTGGTCAGCGTGATACTGGCCATACCGGATGCACCCAGGGTAATGGTACCGTAATCAATCCGATGCGGTTGGACATCCAGTCGGCCAACCAGCTGCACGGGTTCAGGCTCAGTCTCCAGTGAGGGAGCAGGTTCAGGCTCGGCTACAGGTTCTGGCTCTGGTGCGCTTGTAGCTTCAGGCTCCGGTTCGGCCCCGGACAGTTGTGCCGACTCCGGCTTGTGTTCCAATGCGGCAATTGGCACCTCGGCAGGTCGGGTAATCGGTGCAACGGGTGTAGCAGTGAAGGTCTCTTCCGGCATCAGCCAGCGGGTTGCCACCCAGGCCCCTGCCAGGGCCACGCCAACCAGGCCGACCGCCAGCCACGGCCCCCAACGCTTGGCGTGCGATCGGGATGAATCTTCCTGACCGGTGGTGGTAGTAACTTGTGGTGTTACTGTCGAGGTGTCCGGAAAATAAATTTTATCCAGTGCCTCAATCAGGTTACCGGTACTTGCCTCCCACTGTTTATGACTGATCTCGATGGCCTGCCGACGACTCAGAGAAGACAACTCATCGGGCAGTTCATCCACTCGCGGCATCTGCGCGCCTTCCAGCAGTACCGGAACAACACGGATATCCCGTTTAAGTGCCGTAGAGGTCTCGAGACGAATAAAGTCGTTGGGATCATCCAGCCTGCGGCGGCCACTGCCGTCAACGATACCCGTCCATTCGTTGCCAATCAGCACGATCAACACTTTGCAGGAGGTCACGGCACGTTCTATGGCGTCGACAAAATCGGTACCGGGAGCGATCCCCTCCACGTCCATGAAGACCCGTTCGACACCAAAGTGCGCCGCAAGCCTGTCGTACAATCTGCCGGCATAGCCGGCAGAGTCTTCACGTCGATAGCTGATAAAAATTCCGTCCAATATTCAGCTCTCCTGAGGTTCTGCCAACGGGATGCCCGCCATCAACACGCGGCTGCGTAACCGCCTTGCCTATTAAGCATAGAAGATGCCAAAGGGGATTTAAGGAAACAGGGATGAATTAATGTTATCCAGCCCATAACCACACATTGAATATGGAAAACAGTGTATAAAAAAATCTATCAAAGGTTCGCTTTGTTTGATCACGGAGCAAGATCGGCATAAGCCATTTTAAAGCACCGAAAAGCCACATATATGGAAGACCGGCGACACCAATAAAAACAGCGATTCAGGTGTGGTCCTATCAGGATTCTCTGGCAACCGCGACCCCGTTTCGATATGCTTTGACTAATATCAAACGGACAATCGATCTATGGCTGAACAGAAGACCAATAACAGCCCGGGCGGTGACGACACCATTCTGCAGCAGCAGTTCATGCGCGCTGTCAGCTCATTCGAAGGCATTATTCTCAGCCAGATTGATATCAAGAACCGGCTGGCCGATCGCCTCAATTACAGCATACGTACCGGTTTGGTTATCCTTGGCCTGATTGCCGCTTCGATACTCATTCTGCTACTCACACTCTCCTCCCAGATCACCCGCATCTCTGCCGTGGTCACTGAAATGAACCACGACTTTACCTCGGTGACAACACAGATGACCGCCATCAAGCAGGCGGTAGGCTCAATGGAAAAACAAGTCGCACTGCTGCAACAGATGGACAGCCATACCCGAACCATGGACCAGGAAATGGCCGTTATTGCAACAGATCTGACCACCATGCGCGGATCAGTGGAGCAGATCAGCGGCAATCTCACCACTGTCAGGAGCAATGTGGACAACATCTCCCAGATCATCAGCCAGATGGATCTTGAGGTTTATGGTCTCGGACAGGAGGTGCACCGGATGGGTCAGCCGGCGCGCAGCATGAACCGGATGATCCCACTCCCCTGATTCAGGAGCAGTACAATGGCAGACGATCCAAGACGCGTATTGGTTGAGGTGGTTGCCCGGCTCGGGCGGGAGACCCAGCTGCACCTGGATGAGCGGCATCGCCACTTCTGGATCACCAACGTCGTCACCATTGTCATCTCCCTGTTGCTGGTGGTGCTCGCTGTGTTCAATGTTTACTACGTCAAGGTGCTGCACGGAGACCTGAATGGCATCGTCTACAACATGGGCTCGATGCATACCAACCTGCGGCAGATAACCGGTGATATGACGGGGATCGCCGGGCATGTTCAGATCATCGGCAACAGTATCCAATACATGGACAGTATCAATACGCACACCGCGGGCATATCCCGGCATCTGCCGGAGATCGCCGCCTCCATGGCCGGCATGGTGGTTGAAGTAGATGCTATCAGCCAGGACATGGAGCTGATGAAACAGGGCATGCTCAATATCGAGCAACGGACGGGCCACATGACCGGCAATGTTTCGATCATGCGGGAGAATGTGCGGCAAATGTCCCGCCCCATGGGTGTCATGAACCCATTTCTTCCCTGATTACTGGAATGGCTCCGGTTACCACCCTTCGCCTGTGAGTGGGTGTGTTACATTATTCGCAACCATTCAGCTATTCCGATTAACCCTTTGTGGGATGCGCAGACTGTAGTGATGCGGTTCGTTTCACTCACCACGTCCTACCGGTGGACGACATTCAACGGACCAACCGACAAGCCAGGAGTCACCGGACATGTTGTTGAAGCCAGCAGAGCTTTATCACAATTGCAAGACAGAACTGTTTACCTTTGAAACCACCGCCGAGCTGGAGCATCTGGCGGAAACCATCGGGCAGGAGCGGGTGCTTGAATCGATCCGTTTTGGTGTCGGCATGCCCCACTCCGGTTACAACCTGTATGTCATGGGCTCCAACGGACTGGGCCGTCATACCCTGGTCCGTGAGGCGCTGATCAAACAGTCGATGGAGGCCCCCACGCCACTGGACTGGTGCTACGTCGCCAATTACCAGCATCCACACAACCCCACTACACTGGGCATTCCTCCAGGCATGGGCAGCAGCCTGCGCCACGACATGGCACAGTTGATCGACAACCTGATCAAGGCGATACCCGCCGCCTTCCGCGGTGATGAGTACCAGCGCCAGGCCCGGGAGATTCAGGATGAGTTCAGCATGCGTGAAAACGTTATGGTGCAACGTTTGAGAGAAAAGGCCGAGAGCCTGAATATCCGGCTGATGCAGGGGCCTACCGGATTCACCCTGGCCCCGCATAAAGAGGGAAAAATGCTCACGCCGGAGGAGTTCAACCATCTGCCGGAAGCAGAACAGAAACAGCTGGGCAACGCCATGGAGGAGATGAAACAGGAGCTGAAGGAGACCATGAGCCACGTGCCGGAGTGGCAGCGCGAGATGCAGCAGCAGTTCAGTCGCCTGAACCGGGAGACCATGGAACTGACCGTGACCGAATTCATCAATGAACTGGAGGAGCGCTACCGGAGCAACGCCAAGATCAGCGCCTATCTCGCCCAGACCAAGCAGGACATTATTGAAAACGTCGACATGTTTCGTCAGGCTGGAGAGTCTGAGGAGAAGAACTTCACTTCGCAGGACCCTGAATTCACCCGCTATCGAATCAATGTACTGGTGGACAATGCCGAAACACAGGGCGCACCGGTTATCTTTGAAGACAATCCCACCTACCAGAATCTGTTGGGGCGCATCGAACACCTGGCCCGCTATGGCACCCTGCAGACCGATTTCACCCTGATCAAGCTGGGCGCCCTGCACCGGGCCAACGGTGGCTACCTGATCCTGGATGCCGAAAAGGTTCTCACCAACCCGTTTGCCTGGGATGGCCTGAAGCGAGCCATCCGCTCCCGCGAGATTCGTATCGAATCACTGGAGCGACAGTTGAGTCTGATCAGCACGATTTCACTGGAACCTGAAACCATTCCGATGGATCTGAAGGTGGTGTTGATCGGCAGCCGGATGCTCTTCTATCTGCTGAAACAGTATGACCCGGAGTTCGGACTGCTGTTCAAGGTGTCGGCGGACTTCTCGGAACAGCTCTCCCGGGAAGATGAGAACGAGTTGCTCTACGCCCGGCTCATTGCCACACTGCAGAAGCGCGAAGGAATCCGGGTCATCACCCGTGATGGCGTGGCACGCATTATCGAACAGCTGGTCCGGCTAGCCAACCACAACGACAAGATCTCCCTCAAGCTGAGCAGCCTGCTCGATCTGTTGCAGGAATCCAATTATCGCGCCGAGCAGCGGGGTGGCAGCCGTATTCGCCGGATCGACGTGGACGCCGCCATCCAGGCGCAGATCTTCCGGGGCAATCAGTACCAGCAACATCTGCAGGAGGCCATTCTGAACGGCACCCTGCGTATCGAAACCAGTGGGGTACAGCTGGCCCAGATCAATGGCCTCTCCTATCTGCAACTGGGCGATCACGCCTTTGGAGCCCCCACGCGCATCAGCGCCACGGCTCGCATGGGCGGGGGTGAATTTATCGACATCGAGCGGGAAACCAAACAGGGCGGTCCCATTCACTCCAAGGGAGTGATGATTCTCTCCTCCTATCTTGGGCAACGCTATGCAAAAAACCAGCTCCTCTCGGTAACCGCCAGCCTGGTATTTGAACAGACCTATGGTGAAATCGAGGGTGACAGCGCCTCCGCGGCTGAACTCTGCGTCCTGCTATCGGCGATTGGCGATATCCCCTTGAGGCAATCCATGGCGATTACCGGCTCCATCAATCAACACGGGCAGATGCAGGCAATTGGCGGTGTCTGCCAGAAGATCGAGGGATTTTTCGATATCTGCAAGGCACGCGGGCTGAACAAACAGCACGGCGTGATCATTCCCTCTTCCAACATAAAAGACCTGATGTTGAAGGAGGAGATTCTCGAAGCGGCCGAAGCGGGTCTTTTCAATGTCCACGCGGTGGATCATGTGGAGCAGGCGATGGAATTGCTAACTGGTCTGCCGGCGGGCGTACCCGATGAAGATGGACTGTTTCCAGAGGGCAGCATCAATTACCTGATTCAACTCAAGCTCGCCGAATGGATCGCCCTGCGCCTGCACTACGCAGGCAATACCCTCCAGCAGGGTGGAACAGCCGAGCAGTGAATACTGCGACACACCTGGTGACGTAGTTTTCCCACTAAACCCAATACGGATACGGCAATAAAAAAGGGGCCCCAAGGGCCCCTATGGATATACATCGATATATTCGATTACATGGCGGCTTTCTTCGCCTCGGCAATCCAGCCATCAAACGTCGCCTGATGCCCCTTGATCCAGGCGTCCGCATGGCGTTCGACATCGGCGGCGCTCTTTTCACCGTCACGCATGCGCAGGTTCTGCGCACTGATGTCGTTATTGCTCAACTGCATAATGGAAAAAAGTTTCGCGGCCGCCGGATTGGCCTCTGCCCAGGCGCGATTGGCAATAATGCGCTGGGTGTTGGCCTGGAAACCATAGTTGCTGCCATCCGGCAGGCTGGTGTCCACATTTTCACGCGCACCGGGAAGACTGGAGAACGGCACCTGCAGCCAGACCACGTCCTTGCCCGGCACCAGCACACCACTCACCCAGTAGGGCGTCCAGGTGTAGTAAAAGATGGAGTCACCCTGTTTGTAACGGGCAATGGTGTCGGCAATGATGGCGCCGTAGGAGCCCTGGTTATGGACCACGGTATCACGCAGCCCATAGGCGTCCAGGTGATGTTCAATGACCTTTTCGCAGCCCCAGCCCGGGTTACAACCGGCCAGATCCGCCTTGCCATCACCGTTGCTGTCGAACAGTTTGGCGATTTTCGGGTCCTTCAACTGGGCAACATTTTTGATGCCGTATTTGTCGGCAGTCTTATTGTCGATCAGGTAACCCTGCAACGCACCACCGGAGTAGACCCCTTCACGGTAGAGCTTTTCGTCGCCACCGGCCTTGTTGTAGAAATCCACATGTAGCGGATCCCAGTGATCCGCCAGGAAAGTGGCGTCGCCATTGGCGATAGCGATATGTCCGGCGGCGTATTCGATCTCCTTGATCGGCTTCACCTCGTAACCCAGTGCTTCCAGCGCCTTCATCACCACCAGGGTCTGGAAGGTCTCTTCGGCAATGGAACTCTTCAGCGGTTGAACCTCTACGCCTTTGCCCGGCAGATCTGCTGCCAGAGTGGTTCCGCCAAGACAGAGCACCGCTGCTGCGGTGGTCAGTTGTAGCATCCTCTTCAATTTATTCAGTCTCATAATCTTCCTCATTGTTCTTAACTCTAGGTACTCCGCCAAGCCCTACTGCGGGTTGGCTTGTGACTTGTTACCGGACTTGAGCAGGCCCATGACAAAACCCAGCGGCCCGGTCTGATACCAGCGTGCCGCCGGCTGCTTGCGCTCCTGCTCACCCATCGCCTGGGTGATGCGATCGAGGACGATGGCCAGCAGCACGATGCCGACACCACCGACGGCCGCCAGTCCCATATCAAGCCTTCCGATACCGCGCAGCACCATCTGTCCCAGTCCACCCACGGCAATCATGGAGGCGATCACCACCATGGAGAGGGCAAGCATCAGGGTCTGGTTCACACCCGCCATAATCGTGGGCATGGCCAGTGGCAGCTGTACCTTGAACAGCAGTTGGCGGGGTGACGCACCAAATGAGCGGGACGCTTCCACCAGGTCAGCCGGCACCTGCCGGATGCCCAGGTTGGTGAGCCTGATCAGCGGCGGCAGGGCAAAGATAATGGTCACCACCACACCCGGCACATTGCCGATGCCGAACAGCATCACCACCGGTACCAGATAGACAAAAGCGGGGGTGGTCTGCATCGCGTCCAGAATTGGTCGCAGGGTGGATTCAGCCCGGTCACTGCGGGCAAGCATGATGCCGGTCGGCAGACCGAACAGAATGCAGAAAAAGACCGAGGTCAGCACCAGCGCCAGGGTTACCATCGCTTCCGGCCAGGCACCGATAAGGCCGACAAATGCCAGAGAGCCTACCGTCGCCAACGCCAGGCGTCGGCCACTCACCTGCCAGGCAATCAGACCGAACAGGATGATCATGACAATGGATGGCACTGCCAGCAGGGCGGATTCGATTCCAGTTAGGGTGGCATCAATCGGCCAGCGCACCGCCTGAAAAGCCGGACGGAAATTATCCACCAGCCACTCCAGTCCCTGATCCACCCAGATATCCAGTGGGATCAGTTTCTGGGCAAAGGGATCGAGCCAGTTGAAAGCATCCTCGGGTAGCGGCGCCTGTTGTGTATCCAGCCAGTTGGCCGTCGGCTCTTGGGGTGCCTGGGCACCCGTCCCCCAGGGATTGGCCGCGGGCGCGGCAGCGGATGTATCGGGTGTGGGCGTACCGACGACGTTGTCACTGCTTCCGGAGGCGGCCCAGGGATTACTGCTGTTCTCACTGCTCATAATTCAATCACCTGGCCTGCCTGTCCAAAGTTTCCAGCATGGTGGCCTTGCTCACCGTGCCGATATAACGCCCGTCGCTGGATATCACGGGCAGTCCGTAGCCGTGTTGGGCCAGCGGACCAAACAGGTCGCCCAGCGAAGCATCCTGCTGTACCGTTTCAACCGACGGTATGAAGGCATTCTTCAGGTGCGGGTCATCGTTTTGCAGCTCTTGTTTCAGGGAATCAACCGAGACAATCCCGGCAAAGCGCCGTCCCCGATCAATCACATAGCCGTACTCCCTATCATGCTGCCGTAATCGTTCCAGTGCCGCCCGCGCACCAATACCACCATGCTCAATCACAGTGACCTGGGTCTTGCGTGCGATATCACCCGCGGTAAACACCGTCGAAACATCCACCCCACGGAAGAAGGAGCGCACATAGTCATCGGCCGGGTTGCGCAGAATCTCATCTGGCGACCCCACCTGTACCACGCGACCGCCCTCCATGATGGCGATGCGATCACCGATGCGGATGGCTTCATCCAGATCGTGGGAAATAAATATAATGGTGCGTTGACGGGTCTCCTGCAGATTGAGCAGCTCATCCTGCATTTCGGAGCGAATCAGCGGATCAAGCGCGGAGAACGCCTCATCCATCAGCAGCACGGAAGGATCGTTGGCCAGCGCCCTGGCCAGGCCGACCCGCTGCTGCATCCCGCCGGAAAGTTCATGCGGAAAACTCTCGCCCCAGGCATCCAGTCCCACTTGCTGCAACGCCTCTTCGGCCCGTTGCAGACGTTCATTCAACGGAGTACCACCCAGTTCCAGCCCAAATGCGGCATTCTGCAATACCGTCAGGTGCGGCATCAGCGCAAACGACTGGAACACCATGCTCATGTCCCTGCGCCGCAGATCGCGCAGTTCTTCATCCGTCATGGAGGCGATATCCCGGCCATCCACCAGCACCTCACCCGCCGTGGGCTCAATCAGCCGGTTGAGCAAGCGCACCATGGTCGATTTGCCGGAGCCGGACAGCCCCATGACGACAAATATCTCGCCCTCCTTGACATCGAAGGAGGCGTTATTGACGCCCACCGCATGACCGGTCTTTTCAAAAACGGTCTCTTTATCCACACCCTGCCTGGCCAGACGAAGCGCTTCCTTCGGGTTTTTTCCAAAGATCTTGAATAGATTCTTTACTTGAACCTTGACAGGCGATTGCTGCATATAGTTATCACTTTCCGGATGAGGTGGCTGCTTGGTTCACAACCTGTCACTTGCCCGCGGATAGAGAGCCAAGCGATTGAATTGATTAGTGGACTATGTTGATTCCACGTGCTGTACCACTTAAACAAAATATGCTGTGTATCAAAATTGATTTAACAGGAATGTACACAGCAACAATATATAACATATTGATTATTATTCATTTTAAATAATTTCATTCAATATGAATAATTTAGAATACTAACAATTATTGCGCTATGTCGTCAAATGCGTGGCTGGTTAATAATAAGAATACCATCGCATTCAAATGATCTGCGTTGGCCGTCAACGCCCGTTAATCACGGACACGGCAACGCGGTGTGCACATAGAAAACCTGCCACAAGAATAATCACCACCCCCCAGGATCGGGAAGCCTCAACAGAGTGAGCGAAAACAGCAGCCGAAACCCGGTTGTATGCAGCCGAATTCGTGCTAGCTTGTAACCTATACACCGATCCATGGTCATACCAGGCAAGTTAGTTATGTTCTTAAATATCCGCGCAGGAGATTAATTATGGGTTTATTTCAACGGGAAAGAACCGAAGAGAAGGCCACGTTCAGTCACCAGATCACCGATGAGGTACGTGTGACACCGGAGGCAAGGGATCAGCTGATCCAGTTGGTCCAGAATGAGGAAGACATCGTCGGCATACGCATCTTCATTTATGGCGGGGGTTGTAGCGGTATGAATTATGGCCTGACCTTCGTGGAGAGTCCCCAGGAGATCGACTGCGTCCTGGAGCAGGATGGACTGAAGATCTTTGTCGATCCGGTGGCCTTGGGCGTTCTGGAAGGGGTCGAGGTGGATTATCAGACTCAAGGGCTCAACAGCAGCATTGTATTCCGCAATGTGTTCCAGAACATCGGCGGGAGCGGCGGCTGCGGTGGCTGCGGTGCCTCCGGGGGTGGCGGCGGGGGTTGTGCCTGAACCTGACGCAGATGCAGTCCCGGTTGTTGCTGATCAGCCCGGGCCAGAGCTATCGCCTGGCCCCCTATCTGAAGGCGGCAGAACGGCTGGGTGTATCACTGACCATTGTTTCCGACAGCCGCTATTCACTGACCCGTGAAGTGGCCGACGGCATTCAGGGCGACTTTACAGAACCCTCGGAACTACTCGATACCATCATCGCCCAGGCGCAGACCACTCCGTTCAGCGGGGTGGTCGCAAGTGACGACAGCACCGTGGAACTGGCGGCACGCATCGCCACCCGCCTGGGGCTGCCCACCAACTCCATCGCCTCCGCAACCCTCAGCCACCGAAAGGACCTGGCACGCGGACAGCTAAAGGCAGCGGGACTGCCCGTGCCGGAGCATTGGCAGCTGGATCTTGCCCGGGAGATTACGCCCCAGTTGCAGGGACTCCCCTACCCCGTGGTACTGAAACCGGTCAGTCTCTCCGCCAGTCGCGGCGTCATCCGCGCCAACGATCCGGATGAAGCGGCCGAGGCGTGTCGGATCATCGCCCGGATTATTGCGCCGTTAAGTAACCCCATTGAACGCCAGACCCTGCTGATCGAGCGCTACCTGCCGGGCCAGGAGGTAGCCCTGGAAGGACTACTGCAACAAGGGGTATTCACACCGCTGGCCCTGTTTGACAAACCAGACCCGCTCACCGGGCCCTATTTTGAGGAGACCTATTACATCACCCCCTCGCGACTCCCTGATGCGATCCAGCAGCGCATCAGGCAGACGGTAGCGGATGCCTGTCGGGTCTATGGGTTGCACCAGGGGCCGGTGCATGCAGAGCTGAGAATTGATGGGAATCAGGTATGGATTCTGGAAATCGCCTCCCGCACCATCGGCGGGGAGTGCAGCAGGAGCCTGGATGCGGTTCTGGCACGCCCCCTGGAAGAGTATGTACTGGCCGCCGCGATGGGTAACCCGCTGCCTGTCGAACGGCGGTCGGGGGCATCGGGCGTACTAATGATCCCCATCCCCCGCGCCGGCGTCCTGCGTCGTATCAACGGCGTACAGGAGATCAGGACACTGCCCCACATTACCGATATCCGTATTAGTATGGAGTCCGGACAGGTCGTTGAGACCCTGCCAGAAGCATCCAGTTATCTCGGCTTTATCTACAGCACCGCCGACACGCCGCAAGCGGCAGAGCAGGCCCTGCGCAACGCCCATCGCGCGCTGGATATTACTATCGACCCCCTGCTGAATAGCTGAAAACGGTCGCGCTACTTCTTACCGCCACCAGCACGATAGCCTGCCGGGAGCTGACCATAATCGCCCTCCCCAAACAGAAAACCGAGCATATGCTGCTCAATCAGTGACAGATTTTTTGGATCAGCGGTGCTCAGGCCGTTTTCATTGACGATTATCACCAGGCGATCAAGCCACTGCCGCCAACCCTCCCTGGAGACATTCTCATAGATTCGCTCACCCAGTTCACCCGGATGCGGTGGCTTGTCCAATCCCTCTGCCTTGCGTTTGAGCACCACACATTCAACCATTCGTTTCATAGTCAATTACCCTGTACAAAAAGACTACTCATACTTTTTCAACAGCACACCCT
Organism: Sedimenticola selenatireducens DSM 17993; assembly: GCF_000428045.1. GTDB lineage: Bacteria > Pseudomonadota > Gammaproteobacteria > Chromatiales > Chromatiaceae > Sedimenticola > Sedimenticola selenatireducens. The sequence goes on from NZ_ATZE01000008.1 coordinate 134,898, forward strand.
CCTCTCCGCAACAGGAGGCACTGCACTTTTTCACTGCGTTCAACTGCAGCGATTTTTCCGGAAAATAGGCCTGAAGGGGTTTGTTCTCCATGGCACAGTCACAGCCGGTATCCGCATAGACATAGGCATTTTTCAACCCCGCCCGTTGCGCTTCCGCATGCGCCTGCCACAAGGTCTCCACGGGAGTCGGTGGAATATGCGACAACTTGTAGGCCGGGAAAAAACGGGTAATGTGCCAGGGGCTCTCTTCACCCAGGTGATCACGCACCCAACAGGCGATGCGGTAAAGCTCATCCCTGTCGTCATTCTTGCCCGGGATCACGTTGGTTCTCGTCTCCACATGAATCCCCAGTTCCTGGGCCATTTCTATGGCACTGAGCACCTGCTCGACCCGAGCGGTGGGACAGATCTCGTGATAGAAATCATCCCGCAGGCTCTTGATGTCGGAACAGAGCACATCGATATGCGGGGCCACCCGAACCAGCGCCTCCGGGGTGATGAAGCTGTTGCTGACATAGACGGTATAGAGTCCGGCCTGATGCGCCAGCGGAGCCACATCCAGTATGTACTCCAACCAGACCGCCGGTTCCGAGTAAGTAAAGGCGATCCCCTCCACACCCTCACGCAGGGCCGCCTGGACCAGTTCGTCCGGGGTGATAAAGGCCTCGGTGGAAGCCCCTCTGGCCAGTTCATCCAGAGCCGTCACGCCCCAGGAGATTTCCAGATTGTGGCAGCCGCCGCAACGAAAACTGCAGCCGTAGCTGCCTACCGAGAGCACCCGGGTACCCGGTCGAAAATGGCGCACCGGTTTGGCCTCGATAGGATTGACATCAATCGACGAGAGGATGCCGTAAGAGAGGTTATACAGAGTACCATTGCGGTTGACATGAGCCTGACAGAATCCGCGCTGCCCATGACTCAGCTTACAGCGCCAGGAGCAGAGTCCACAGCGGACCGTGCCGCCAGGTAGCTGTTCCTGCAGGCAGGTTTCAACCAGTTGGTAATTATCCACGGGAATTTTGATCGGACGACTCACCACCCCTCCTCGTTAAGACGCGCAGCACCACACTACCATCATAGCAGTGAATCAGCCGCTCACCCGGCAGAGGTTGTGCCGAGTGACCGCTCGCGGCAAGCGACGCGTCCTGAATCGGATCGCGACCGGCGTGCGTCTCCAGGAAGGGGACGCCCAAACCCCTGACCCCCTTCACGAATCGCACTACCCGTCGAGCGGACCAGCCGGGGTCAATCGCGAAGTCCTCCGGCCGGGGATGGCCCTGCCGGCTACCCGACTCCGCATCCTGCACGGACTCACCGGACCGTCCCTTGCTGTAGTTTTCCAGATACGCCAGAAACAGCCCCACCCCGCAACGCCCCACACGCCGACAGATCTCCATATAGTCCGGAAAATCAGTCAGCTCAAAACTGCATTGATCGATAATAGGGCCAAGATCGAGCAACCGGTTCATACGATGCAGGGTCACCCCGATACCGGCCTGCCCATCGCGCAGTTGCCAAAAAATGGGATTAACACCGCGATAATCCGGCAACAACGAGGGATGGATATTCAGCCAGCCGAGCGGCACACCCTCCAGCAGTGCCGGTGATATCCGGTGCGGATAGCAGGAGACCAGCACCCGCTCCGGACGGTCGATCTGGACAATCTGCTGCAGTTGCTGTGATGATCCGCTGGTTGCCGCAATGCCGTGCGCAGCGGCAAGTTCCAACACCCCGGCTTGATCTTCCGCTGTGATCAGCGGCGGCAGACGCCCATCCGCTCCGTAACCACCACTGTCCGGACCATCGATAAACAGCATATCGGGGGACGCATTACTCTCCAGCAGCGCCGCCAGGGAGGCAGCGGATTGAGCCGAACGGCTCCCGACAAACAGCAGTTTCATGGGCGTGTATCTCTTTGCAGACGAGAAAATACTGCCTTTTTAGCTCAACGCATCAAACACCGGTTTGTGAATATTGGCGGTTTTTTTGAGTTTTTTTTAAAAAAAGTGACAGCATTTACAAATCCGCGTGCTTTGACTTGTTAAGTGCCTTTTTAAGATTGCAACTGAATCCTTTCTAGGATGAACTGGGCAACCTTCTTTTCTGAGAAGTTATTGGCATCAATATAACCATCTATTGAAAATACACCTTCAATTTCTTCATTATCGAAGCGTACAAACATCACTCTATCACTATCTTTAGACTTTATAATATCTCTCACAGCCCGCCATTCTAGTCCACACCACTCTTTTTCTGCATATTCTTTACAGAAGAAAACTACAACTAAGTCTGATTGGTTTCTGTAGATATTTTGAATTAATGTATCAGCATTGGGCTTGGCTATTTGAGATTGATAGTCAAAATCATAAAACATTTGGTTATCACCCAAAGATGCTCTTAGTATGTCGGCAATATTTGAGACATATGATCTTTTCTCTCCAGGAAAAGATAATGCCACTTTAAAGTTAATCGATTCAACTTTTTTCAATGATGTATCTACCTTTGTAACTTCTGGCTTTTCTAGTAAGCGTTCAAGAGCAAGTAATGATAACGAGAAGGGATCAGGCTGAATATATTTTGCACTTTCTCTGCCTGGGTGAACTAATGATAGGTGATAAAGAAGATAATTAACCCAGATCGCCAATGGGTTGTCGTTTACAATTGTGATTGTTGTTTTGGGGTCAGCTCGTTGACCTCCAACTATTTCCGCTACAGTTCTACTTTTAATCTTCTCTGCTTCATTTTTATTAAATAAACTTCCGGCTCTATTTGCCATCCTAGCAAATAGTTTACAAGCCTCTCCTTCAAGAACAGCAAATGATGAAAGTTTTGCTCCTCTCATTCCCCACTGCAAGTCACTTGTTTGTATATCTTTCATGAGCTGTGGAAGCTCATCTTTTATATCTATATCGCCATAGTATTGCCAAAGCATAATAGTATGATTAGGCGATTCAAATTTCTCATCCTTGAATTTCTCAGGTGAAAACAAGAATTTTTTAAATTTTAAATCATGAAATTTGTCTGATTCTGCTTCAAAAGCAGCAATTAGTCTTTCTATTTCTCTTCGTTTCTTTCTAAGAGACATACTTCTTCCTGAAGGTGGTGAGAGCACTTAACGAGGCTGTAGAAAAACCTCAAAAACAGCCATTTTCGGTTTTTTGTCAAAAAGTATCATTTTCTTTGGCCATCCTTAAAGCTTTCTTCAGAAGTCATATGGCGCGATATGCGCCCACTTAAATCACTTGCATATGGGAATCAATAGGATCAGAGTCATTGGTCCGGGGGGTATCCAGGACGTACTGCGGGTTGAGCCCTTCGGTAACATCGTCGAAGGCACAGTCAACCGCAAGTGAAGTGCCCTTATTCGTAAAACCAATGACTCCGACCCCATTGGTTTTCAGCGGCCGGTTTGGCGCGCGCAGCGTGACAAACCGGTCCGACTGGCGCTACTGGTTAGAAGCTTTTTCTCACTGCCAAAACCCTCAGAATAAGGGCCGACCATTTTATTGAATCATAAATAACTGACTTTATGACGGGTTTTGAACCGTGCACATCGCCCATTGCGGACCGCAGTTTCTGCATAATGAACGCTGCTTGGTTCAGAGAGCCACTAAAGTTCTTTATAAATGGTGTAATATCCGAATCAGGCCAACCAATAGCCTGCAATTCCTTTTCCAGGTTTTCTTGCGCACCAATTGCCTTAATCGATTGGCTTATTCGTTCTTGAAACGAAGCCTTATGAGGATCTCCTAAACTGAACACCTGATAGATTGATAGTGTTACCGAATCTATTGCGCCAGAAGATGCTGACAAAGCCCCACTTAGGTCGCCGTCTCGTAGCCTAGTTGCGGCTTTTAGTAAATCTTCATGAGCTTGCTCTGGAAGCTCCAAAAGTTCTGAAATATCGAAAACATCGATGGGTAGTAAACGGTTATTCTGGAACTTCCATCCCACTCTAGACAGAACTCTTTCCAATTCGGATTCAAGGTCCGATCTACGAATGAGCATCTCCTCACAACATATAGAGGCAACGTGGCTTTGCTGCTTCTCACTCAAGCCGCCGATCTGCTGGTCAATCTCACTCAAGAGCTGTGATTTCGTTGCTCCACCTTGAGATCTTTGCTCCAAATGCGCGAGCTTGGACATGTCGATATCTGCATATCCAACGATTTCTTTTATGAGCCCGAAAGAAAAATTGTTTACTAATGAGGACCGAATTGGACCCCAAGGAATTTTACTCATACTCAAATCTTCCCTAAGCTTCTAACGACAAAGCGCACCGGCGCGAAGCGTCCGCGTGGCGCGCATTGTTAGCCCATTTTTACGGTGAGTTTCGGTAAGTACATAGAAACAGGGCTCTCATCGGTTTTCTCTTTACTATCTAGAAGTGCTCTTACATGCTCTGTAAGCTCCGCTCTAGCCGAGGCGATTCGGTCCATAATCGTATATGGGTCAGACGTGTCGATAATTATTGTTCTACCTTGTTGCACATCAAATGGAATTTTGTCCCCTTTTCGAATGATTTGTATTGATGGGAGCTTGAACGCATGCCGTATGCCCAGTTCGTAGTGAGCGTTTTGATTTCCGAAAGATAGATCAGTAATGCATAGACGGCTGTATGCTATATGCTCTACAACTTGTTTGGTTACATGTCCAGGCTTACTTATATTGTCCGCGCGAACAACATCTATACCTGCTTCTTTTAGGACTGGAGTAATAAGATGTTTTAACATTGCATCTGCATGCTTTCGTTGATCACTCCCCTCATCGCCGATAGGCGTTATTATGAAGCATGCTTTTGAATAATCAGATTCAGTTAGATCTGCCAGACTTGAAGTTGTATCTGTGTAGGTAACATCCGATGTTTGATTGTCTTCACTTCCGATCCCTACGGCAGCATTACTTGATCGCAACGCAAATGCATTCTCATCGCTTTCATCAAGCATACCGGCAAAACGAGCATTTGAAAGAATAAGCTGAATGGTCTCATCAACTCTCGCTTTAGGGACGTGGTACTTTTGCTCAAGTACATTTTTAAAGATTTCCCCGTTTGGCAACTTTGACCCAGAATAGTCTGAATAAAATTGTGCGAGAATTTTGGGGGCTGCAATTGCCTTGACTTTACCTTCTCTATCTTCACCCTCATAAGTAGGCGATAATATTTTTCGACCTGTCTCTGAAATCTTATATGTTCCGGATTCGTCTGAGTGAATTATGCCGTACGCTGATGCTGACCACAGCAGGTATTTATTGTTTGGGTTTTTAGCAGAAAATTCCATTGCTTTAGCAATATCTTCCCAAGACGCATTTTTACCTGCGTAATGGTCGTTGATTGTTTTAGCTATACTTAAGGCATCTTGCAACGACTTCTTTGGCAAATCTTGAGACGAGATCTGTTTCTGTGCGCGTTGTTTAGATTGCGCAGCCGATTTCCTTGTTACCTTCTTTTTTACAACCTTTTTCTTAGAGACCTGCTTTTTCTGGGGTGTCATTTTTTACCTCCTCCATTTCTTATCGATAATAGCTTCAAGTCACTACGGCATTTATGGGCTAACAGCTGATTATGCGTCTCGCGCATTTCTTGAGAAATGTTGCTCGCGCATTATTTGTAAAAAGCGACTTTTCCGTGTCAGGCATTGCCTCCGGCCATGTCCTGATTGACCCATCTGGATATTGTTTTGGTGTGTTTTTCAGCATCCCGCCAAGCGAATATTCCTTACCTTCTCAGTAGGTTACCAGACAACAAACGCGAGGTGAAATAATTTCTTAACGATGCCGGACAAAGGCCAACTATCGCTCGCAAAGCCCCAAACTCAGCGGATAATAATTACCTTATCCTACCCGGCATGCAAATAACCCGAATCAGCCATTCAGACCTACCCCGCGACGGGACGAGAACACTATTCTCCGGGGTTATTCCCGCAAAAGGTCAATATCCGACTGCTATACTCTGGCAGTAGGAAAACTATCATTCCTGCACTGTTCGAATACGCTGGAGGTGAACCATGAGTCACACCATTTTGAGTACCTATTCCGACCACCGGAAACTCGCTCAAGTAGAGGACATCACCACCGACCATCCCTGGCGTTGGCTGGTCGCCGGCTGGCAGGATCTGAAACGCACTCCAGCCACCAGTATCGGCTATGGGGTACTGATTACCATCGCCAGCTACCTGCTCACTCTGGGCACTGTTGCGACCGGACTGTTCTATCTGCTGCCGATACTGCTCGGGGGATTTTTCCTGGTGGCACCAGCCCTGGGCCTGGGTCTGTACGAGGTCAGCCGACGTGTTGAAAATGGCGAACCGGCCAATTTCATGCACGCATTGCGCGCCATCGGCAAACACAGCTTCGCCATCAGTACCATGGGCGCGGCCATGGCGGTCTGTTTCATCGCGTGGTTTCTGGCGGCAAGCCTGATCTTCATGTTGATGAACAGCGGTATCACCCCGACCATGGAAAACGTCGTTCCCTATCTGTTCTCGCTGGAGAATATGCCGATGCTGGCCGTCGGAACCCTGGTGGGCGCGATGTTCGCTCTGGCCGTGTTCTCCTTCAGCGTGGTTTCCGTTCCCATGCTGCTGGATCGCGAGGATGTGGATGTCATGAGCGCCATGCGCGTCAGTTTCGAGGCTTTCCGCTTTAACCTGGTACCGATGCTGGTTTGGGCCGGATTGATTGTGCTGGTGATCGTGGGCGGTTTCTTCACACTATATGTGGGGCTTGCCATCGGATTCCCAGTCGTGGCTCACGCCTCCTGGCACGCCTATAGAGATGTGGTCAAAAAATAGGCCATGTCCCAGTTACCTGGTGCATGAGAAGTGGCCTTTTTGTAGAAGCGGATTTATCCGCGAAATTCGCGGCTGAAGCCACTCCTACCGCTACGCTTGGCCGCCGGAGAGGGGTTTGACCTGTAGGAGGCCCGCCCCTGGCCGAATTCGCGGCGAGGCGCCGCTCCTACCGGGCGAATCGCCAAGCCAAGTCAAAACAAGACCAACATATAATTGGGACAGAGCAAAAAAATAGCCCTGCCCATTAAACACCCCCCGGCGATAGCGGGGGGTGTTTGTAAACCGCTGATTCAGGCAGGGGTAACTTCAAGAACAATATCCTTCTCGGCCATCCATTGTACATCACTCAGTTCCACCGACCTGAAATCGACGCTTACCAGGTGGCGGCGTTCTTGTGGGATCGCACGGTAGAGAAAATCATCTGCGTTTTTGGCCTCGCCCGCGACATAGAATTGGGTGACGAAGGGGGCGCGTCCCTCCGGGAACACGGCGACATGAATGTGGGGCGTGCGCCCGGGATAAGGCACCGGATGGATGGTGCGAAAACGATAGCGCCCTTCACTGTCGGTCACGGTATGACCAGAACCCTGGAACCCCGGGTCGAGCGGTCGCCGTGCCTGGTCGTTCGGATGGTGGTAACGCCCGTTGTTATCGCATTGCCAGATCTCGACGCGAACCCCATCCAACGGATGGCCGTTGCGATCCAGAACTCGTCCGTACAGATCGGTGATCTGTCCCTGGGCTGATGTATCGCTACCGGCAACCTGGACCAGGTTGTTGTCATTATCCAGGGGGGGTTGTTTGGGATAGAAAGGACCGGGGGTCTGGCGGGGTGTCAGTGGCCGCAACGCGCTTAGCGTCGGTACCGTATAGACGACCAACAGACCTGCCGAGGTGAGAACAAATTTCCTGCGTGTTATGTTTTTCATAGTCCCTGATCATCCGCGCGCTTGTCTACCCGTGAGACTGCTGCGTTGATGGCAGGTTCCCCCAATCCTCTGGATCGACCGGCCAGAGCGCTGACCGCGTGCCAAAGATATCGGTGACTTATTTCATCATGCCGCGGAGAAAATCACGCCGGGTGCCGCTTTTTTTCTCTGCGGATTTTGCCTCCCGTTCAATATCCAGCCGCCCCGGCATGGCCACCTTCACCGACTCGCCGGACGGTTGTTCCGTCGGGGGCTGGAACAGCAGCGTCATCACCTCTTCAGCGGTGCTTTTGATCGTCTCCTGGGAGGGGAAATCGTGCAGTGGCGACATCAGGGAACAGGCCAGGTAGACCCCCAGGTCGGGGTTCTCCGAAGCCATGAATACAACGCTTCCCTGGGGAAACACAAAAGTCCGGTGATCACCTTCTGCCAACTCTTCGGCCTCGGCAGTCGCCGGCAGCAGGATCAGTTGCAGAGTCCAGGGGGTGATCAGCGCGCCGGCCCAGTACTGTTCAAATCGACGCAGCCCGACAATCTCCGTCGTCAGCCGATCATTGCAGACCGGCAACCCCTGCATCTGGTTCTGCTCGATCCGGCGAAAGGCACGGGTGATTTCGGCTGCCGGGTCGGCGGCAAAAAAGGCGGATCGGGTCATGGGCGTATCAACTCGGGTCGTTGGGAAAGCTGCCGGGCTTGCGGTTGGGATCGGTCAGGTCGGCAAAGTAGCTATCCACATCCACCTCTCCGTCACTACTCATGATCTGCTCCAGCGCATCCAGGGCGTCATTGGTCTGTTTCGCCTCGGCCTCGGTCAGTACTTCACGAGCCGAACCGATAAAATTGAGAATCCAGGTGCCCGGTTCCTGCGGACCGATCAGCATGGTATTGACCATCTCTTCACGCCCGCGTCCACGGCACAGCGCCATCAGATCGCGCTGCTCGATCACCTGCATTGGAATACCGATACACATGTTTATCCAACCTTGTCTGTTTCTCTCTATTGACCCGCTTCTGCCCAGAAGCCCCGGACGCCATCCTGCCTGGGTTTTATCGCAATGCCAAGTGATCGCAGTTCATCCGCCAGCAGTTCCACCATCTCATCCATTTTGGCATTGATTCCGTCGCTCAGGCCAATGTGGGTTTTCAGAGACTCCGGGACCATGCCGATAATGGTGATCTTCTTCGGCGCCTGGCCCTGTACGGTCAGCAACGCCAGCAGATCAGACAGGCCGATCTGGTGAGGCGAGATCTTGGTCTGAAAAAAATTTGGGACCTCGTCATCCGCCAGGCGTACCAGGGTGCAGGGCGGCGCGCCGGTCTTGACCGAGTCAGCGATGATGACGTGTTCATTGTTACTGAGCGGGTTGAGCAGATCTATGGCCGAGGTGCCGCCATCGATCAGCTCCACCGACTCTGGCAGGCTATAGCGTTGTTCCAGCAGTTCAACAGCGCGAACACCCAACCCTTCATCGGATAGCAGCACATTACCCAGTCCAATCACCACTACGCTCATATCGTCTCCACATCGATCAGGAGCCACGGGGGCAAACCCAAGGCCATACCCATTCTTCCACCACGCCCTGGAAACAAACCGTAAACTCCATAGATTGCATCACAACCGCCAAGAACGCCAAGAGCGCAAAGATTAAGTAAAGGAATCGGTTTTCCTTGGCGTGCTTCGCGTACTTCGCGGTTACTTGCTTTTTGCCGGTTCCAGAGCCCGTAGGTTGGGATGAGCCTGCGAATCCCAACAAGATTTCAGGCGTATGCATCAGCGTGTTGGGGTTCGTTCCTCACCCCAACCTACATCGACACCCATTGTTGGCGGGCCAATGTTCCATCCTGGAAAAAACCCTCTCTCCCCGGACAGGGAGAGAGGGAAGGAGGCATCCAGCACTGTTCAGATGCTCTCAGAGTTTCAGATGCTCAAAGCGCCTTGACCTTGATGATCTCCTGTTGCTCGGTATCCACCAGGTGGATGGCACAGGCGATACAGGGATCAAACGAGTGCACCGTACGCAGCACTTCCAGTGGCTGCTCGGGATCGGCCACCGGGTTGCCCATCAATGAGGCCTCGTAGGGGCCCATGGCGTCATTCTCGTTACGTGGGCCGGCGTTCCAGGTACTGGGGACCACGCACTGGTAGTTCTTGATCTTGCCATCGTTGATCACCACCCAGTGGGAGAGCACGCCGCGCGGTGCCTCGTGGAAACCGAAGCCCTTGATCTCGCCCTTGGGGAAGACCGGCTGGTTGAAGGTGTCGGTATCGCCCTTGCCGATATTCTCCACCAGCATGTTCCACTGCTCGTTCATGTTGTCCAGCATCACTGCCGTGCGCACCGCACGGGCCGCATGACGACCGATGGTGGAGTGTAGCGCCGCCAGCGGGATCTCCTGCCCGGCCACCGCATTCAGGGTGCCCATGGCGGTCTTGAGATGTTTGGACGTGGACTCGTGGCCAGCCGCCGCCATGCACAGCACGTTGGCCAACGGGCCGACCTGGGCCGGTTTGCCGTAGAAAGTGGGCGACTTGATCCAGGAGTACTGCCCTTCGTCCTGGAAGTCGGTGTATTGGGGCTCGGTCTCACCTTCCCATGGGTGCAGTGCCGCATCACCCTCGTACCAGGCATGTTTGGAACTCTCCTTCACACCGTCGCGGAACAGCGCATCCTGATAGCTGCTGATCGGTTTAAAGGTGCTCAGGTCGCCACCGGTGATATAACCGCCAGGCAGGGCGAACTGGGTCCCCTTGGTGTCGATTGGCATGTCCGGTACCGACAGGTAGTCGGTCACGCCCTGGCCGTAACCGGCCCAGTCCAGATAAAAGGCGCCGACGGCCGGCACATCCACCAGGTAGACGTTGTGTACGAAGTCGGCCAGCTTGTCGATCCAGCCCTTGATCGCCAGCAGACGTTCCATGTTCAGGGTCGACTGGCTGTCCAGGTTAATGGAGTTGGAAACACCGCCCACCGCCAGATTCTGGATATGCGGCGTCTTGCCACCCAGGATGGTAACGATCTTGTTGGCGTAGCGCTGCACTTCCAGCGCCTGGAGATAGTGGGCAACCGCCAGCAGGTTCACTTCCGGCGGCAGCTTCATGGCCGGGTGTCCCCAGTAGCCGTTGGCGAATGGTCCCAACTGGCCGCTGGAGACAAAGGACGCCAGCTTGTCCTTCACCGCCTGCATTTCATGGGGTCCGTTGCCACCCCAGGAGGAGAGGCTCTCCGCCAGCTTGGCGGTGGCCTTGGGATCGGCATCCAGGGCCGAGACCACGTCCACCCAGTCCAGCGCGGAGAGGTGATAGAAGTGCACGATATGATCATGCACCGCCTGGGCCGCCACAATCAGGTTGCGCACGAACTGGGCGTTCAGCGGCACCTCCAGGTTGAGCGCGTTCTCCACCGCCCGCACCGAGGTGAGCGCATGTACCGTGGTGCAGACACCGCAGATACGCTGGGTGAACACCCAGGCGTCACGCGGATCACGCCCCACCAGGATCTTCTCGATGCCCCGCCACATCTGGCCCGAGGACCAGGCATTATTGACCTTGCCATCCTCAACCTCGACATCGATACGCAGGTGCCCTTCAATGCGGGTGACGGGATCAACAGTTATACGAGTAGCCACAATATTCTCTCCTACTTAAGGAATGTCTGTTCTGCCTTACGCATGTTCAGCAGAGTGCAGAACGGGCAGTTTCTTAACGAAGACCAGATAGGCCATGATTTCAATCGCCACGATACCCACGGTCACCATGATCTCGGGGACCGAGGGGAAGTAGCTGTAACCGGGACCCGGGTTATAGGCGATCAGGAACGCATTGAACCGATACAGGGCACCGGCGAACAGCAGCGAGACCGCGGCGAACAGCAACAGTCGCGCATTATCACGACGGCCACGGGAGAGCATCACCACCAGCGGGAAGATGAACAGTGCCATCTCCAGCAGGAACATGTTGCCCGCCAGGTCACCGGCGAAGGCAAAGCCGAGTTTGCCCCGCAGTACCAGCTCCGCCAGCCGCACCACCAGGAAGACTGAGATCAGCCAGATAATCGCCTTGCTCAAGCGTGCCAGCAGCGGAGTTTCGGGACGCCGGTTGAATCCAACCGCGGCAAACGAGGCCTCAAAGATCACAATGGAGAAGCCCATGGTCAGCGCGGTCAACAATGCCATCAGCGGCTGCCACTGCAACGACTGCCAGAGCGGATGCACCTTGGACCCCATGATGATCAACAGTGAGCCAAGCGACGACTGGTGCATGGTGGGCAACAGCACACCCAGGGCGATAAAGAAGAACAGCACCTTGTTGAGCCAGCGCAGGGCACTTTTCGCGCCGATCTTCTCCAGCAGGGCGGGAGCAAACTCGATAAACAGCACGAAGATGTAGGTGATCACGCAGAGCCCCACCTCCAGCATGACCGAGTTGAAGTTCCAGTTGGAGGGCATGGCGATGTTATAGAACTGCCAGTAGCGCCCCATGTCAAAGAAGGCGCCAAAACCACCCAGCGCATAACCGAACAGGCTGGCCAGGATGGCCGGCCGGATCAACGGGTGATATTTACCCTTGTTGAAAACATAAATGACAAAGGCCAGGGCATAACCGCCGCAGGCCAGGGCCGTACCGACCACCACGTCATAGACCACCCAGATACCCCAGGGATAGCCCGAGTTGATGTTGGCGACCGCACCCAGTCCATCGGTAAAACGCACACCGAGGAAATAGAGCCCAATCGCAGCCAGTACACCCAGGAACATGAATGGCAGGGTAAGAATCTTACCTTCCACCTGTTGATGTTCACTCATGGTTCACCTCTATCATTGTTAGGCCCGGGACGACGACTATTTTGACCATCGGGGTCATCCTGGTCCGTTTTACTGGTGTTGCGCTTGACCACGTAGGCCAGCCCCGCCAGGGCGATGGCCGGTGCAATCATGCCCTTGTAGAGTGTGTGCTGAACCCCTTCCGCGATCGAGGCGTAGGAGCGCTCGGGCAGTTCCGGCATACCCAGCTTTTTCAGCGGCACGCCGGCGATATGCATCACCTGGGTACCGCCCACCTCGTGCTCGCCATAGATATGCTGCTGATAGGCTGGCGCATCCTTCTCATGCGTATGCAGTTCGTCGGACGCCCGGCCTCTGGCGTAGGTGTAGGTCTCGCCCGGCTTGCTGGCGAGACGTTTTTTGGCCTCCGCCAGCAACTCCTTGCGGGTACCGAACAGGGTCGCCCCGGTGGGACAGACATCGGCACAGCCCGGCAACAGACCCTGGGAGATGCGCTCCACCCCGGCCTGATTGCAGAACAGGCACTTCTGGATCTGCCCCTTGGCGTCATGGTACTCGTACTGGGGAATACTGAAGGGACAGGCCACCATGCAGTTGCGGCAACCGATACAGGTGTCGGCGTTGTACTGGACGATGCCGGAGACCGGATTCTTGGTCAGCGCGGAAACCGGACACCCGGAGACGCATGCCGGATCGACACAGTGCATGCAGCTCTTCTTGGCAAACGAGAAGCCGTCGATCTCCCGATCCTTGGCCTCCGAGGTGCCGTTCTTGTACACCTTGATCACGTTGTAGGTGGAACCGGACACACCGCGTGAGGCATCGTACTGCACATCCTCACCCATGATGACCGGCGGCAGACCGTTGATCTCTTTGCAGGCCCGCACACACGCCTTGCAACCGACACAGAGGGTCGCGTCATAGAGGATGCCGATGGCATTCTCCAGCGGCTCCTTGTTGGGCCGAGCCTCCGCACTGCCGGCACTGCAGAGTGCGGCGGCGCCACCGGCTGCGGCTTTGAGAAAATCTCTACGTTTCATAACGCCCCCTTAACCCTGGCTGTCGCCGTCACCCGACTGCTCGCTCTTGCCGAGTTTCCTGGCCGCCATGGCAGTGGCGCCGACCGCGGCGCCAATCACGCCACCCACCAGTGCCGCGGCACCCGGCGTGGCGCTGTTGGTACCCGGACGGTCGTTGACATAGGGGAAGGCATTAGGCGGCGCATGGGTCTTCACATCCGCCAGTTGATGAATCGCCTTGGTGAAGCCAACACCCTGCTCGGTACAGCCGAAGCAGGGGTGGCCCACGCCCACCGGCCAGGCACCGCCACCCACGTCACCGAACTCAACAGCGGGACAGTTGGCATAGGTCTCGGGCCCCTTGCAGCCGAGTTTGTACAGGCAGTAGCCCTTCTGATGACCCTCATCACCAAACTCCAGGGCGAAACGGCCGGCATCGAAGTGCGGACGACGCTCACAGTTCTCATGAATCAGTCGGCCGTAGGCAAACCTGGGTCGGTTCAGGTGATCCAGTGCCGGTAACTTGCCGAAGGTGACAAAGTGCAGCACGGTGGAGAGGAAGTTATAGGGGTTGGGCGGGCATCCGGGGATGGTGACCACGGTCTTGTCGGTCAGGATATCCGGCGCACCCTTGGCCTCGGTCGGATTGATGCCGCTGGAGGGAATGCCACCCCAGGAGGCGCAGGAGCCAATGGCAACAATGGCTGCGGCGCCCTCGGCCGCCTCTTTCACATGCTCCAGCATGGTCTTGCCGCCGATCTTGCAGTAGATGCCGCCATCCTTGACCGGCGTGGCCCCCTCGATCACCAGCAGGTACTTGCCCTTGTTGGCCTTCATGGAGGCCTGCTTGGCCGCCTCCACCTGATGACCGGCGGCCGCCGCCAGGGTCTCATGGTAGTCCAGTGAGATTAGATCCAGGATCAGGGTCTCAATGGTGGGGTGCTCGGAGCGCAACAGGGATTCGGTACAGCCCGTGCACTCCTGACCATGAAGCCATATCACCGGTGGCCTCGCCTTCGGACTGGCAACCGCACTGGCCATCGCCATTGCATCGCTGGTGGTCAGTCCCATGGTCGCAGCCACGCCGGTACAGAACTTCATAAAGTCCCGCCGCGATACGCCCAGTCTCTTCTCGAGTTGCTCGAAATTGCGCTCGTCGTTCATTAACCCCTACCTCAATTGTCGGTCCTGGAAGGTGAGTTATTCTGTAAGTCTGTTCACCTGACAGCTTCAGATCTGTCACTCCAGGGCTAAGTACAATTTCCATGCCAGGAAAAAGGTATGGGGAATTTTAATCAGCGACTCATGTGCTTAGAGGGGGATTTGATATATGTCAGAAAGACATATTGGAAGGTTTTATTTCATAATCGCTACGCAAACGACAAGTATCTTTTCATGCCAGAAGAAACCAAATGGGCATTCCGTTTGCCGACACTTGGCCCTGGAAACAGCGATACCATGCTGATCTCAACCACTCACTGCGCGAATGGCGCGCCACTCGCGCGCCAGCATTTCACGGTCATCAGGATGGGCGATGGCTATCAGCGCCTCTGCCCGTTCATTGAGAGTGCGACCATAGAGATTGGCCACCCCGTATTCGGTAATGATGTAGTGAACGTGTGAACGGGTGGTGACCACCCCGCCGCCAGACCTCAGGGCCGGTACGATGCGAGAGGCACCATTTCGCGCACGGCTTGGCAGGGCAATGATCGGTTTGCCGCCTTCCGAGAGCGAGGCGCCCCGAATGAAGTCCATCTGCCCGCCCACCCCGGAAATGATCCGGTGGCCGATGGAATCGGCGCACACCTGGCCGGTCAGGTCCACCTCGACAGCCGAATTGATCGCGGTGACCCGCGGGTTCTTGGCAATTTCATGGGGCGAATTCACCCAGTCGATGCGCGCCTGGATCACCGAGGGATTATCATCGATATACTCATAGACCCGGTTCGAACCCATGATAAAGCCGGAGACGCTTTTGCCCCGGTGACTCTTCTTGCGTGAGTTATCCACCGCGCCGATCTCAATCAGGTCCAGCAGACCATCCGACCACATCTCGGTATGCACCCCAAGATGACGATGGCCGTGCAAGGCTCCCAGCACCGCATCCGGTATGGCGCCGATGCCCATCTGCAGGGTCGCACCGTCCTCGATCAATGCCGCTGCATGTCTACCAATCGCCCGCTCCACTTCCCCCAGAACCGGGCGCGGCACCTCCGGTATTGGGTCGTCCACTTCGATATAGTGGTCTATCCGGGAGATATGCACAAAGCCGTCCCCATGTACCCGTGGCATGCGTGGATTGATCTGGGCAATCACGGTACGCGCAGTGCGTATCGCCTCCAGTGCCACATCCACGCTGCAACCCAGGGTACAGAAACCGTGGTCATCCGGTGGTGAGAGATGTATCAGTGCCACATCGATGGGCCGTTCACCGGAGCGGAACAGCGCCGGTATTTCAGACAAAAAGCAGGGCAGATAGTCTACCCGGCCACCGTCATAGTAGCGGCGCATATTGCCACCGACGAACAGGTTGGCCACCCGGAAACTCTCCGCACAGGCGGGATCGGCATAGGCGGCATCACCGAAAGTGTGCAGATGCATTACCTCTACATCCCGGAGCCGCCCGGCATGGGAGACCAATCCATCGATCAGACGCAGCGGTGTCGAAGCGGCTCCATGCACGAATATCCGCTGACCAGACAACACGACGGACAGCGCCTCGTGCGCATCTTTATGCTGTTTCATATTGATTCCCTGATTCCCTGTATCGGATTTTAGGCGTAAAATTTATCGTATAGCTTGGTGAAGTGATTCATTCTACTTCAGATTGGCAGTTGGTTAGATTGAACGATATCAGACGTGAGAAATGAGCAACAATCCTGAAAACGGTACCCGCCGGATCATCGCGGACAAAGAGTGTGTCTTCTACGACGGCTACTGGATCCGCTACTATCCCACCCCGGAAAACACCCTGGCCAATCGTAAAAAGCTGATTGACGATATGACCCGGCGCACCTTTCACCATACCGAAAGCGGCATCAACACCCCGGGTGAGCGTCTGGAAGAGGCGCGGGAAGCCTACGAGCAGGAACAGGACCCGGCGCGTAAACGGGTGAATGGTGCCATGCTGGCAGGCGCCCTGTTCAACCGTGCTTCGGACATCTTCAACGCCATCGTTGATCTGGAAGCCAAGGGGGTCAAGGTCAATCCCGACAACGAGCTGATGGTGCGCTGCGGTGACTACTTCAAGGAGGCGCTGGAACTTGGCAAGCTGGTCAAGCACTACAGCGGCCATGAAGGCATTGATGAACTCTGGGGCGAGCCGTTCAAGGCCTTCTCCCACCCCCTTGACCAGCTGTTCGAGTCACGCTATCGCAAAATCGCCCAATCCATGAAGGATATCGACCGCATCTCAACCCACATGGTAAAGAGTTTTACCGATGACGAGATTTTCGGCGCGGCCGTCCCTTACATCCGCAATTACTGCCGTGCTGCCAAACAACAGATCGAGCTGATCAAACAGGACAGGGCCCTGTTCACCGTCTGGCCGGAATTTGTCGCATCCCGGGAGATGGTGGAGCAATTCTTTATGCACCTGCCTATACCCACCAGCACAGAACAGAAACAACATATTGATCAAGGCGTGAAGCTGATCACCGCAGGAACCCAGCTTATCACCTATCTTTCAGGGGCCAGGGTTCCCATGCCCAAGAGCACCAGTGAGTTTCTGGAGCAGTGCCAGTTTTATGATATGAACTGGTCGGCGAAAGAGTAACGCCAATCCGCTGCAGGCCATGAACCTCGTGACAAACCCACCGGAGAACCCGGCCATAGATGATCTGACACGCACCACGATAGGCAAATTCCAGATCCGCAAACTGCTTGGAAGGGGTGCAACCGCCTCGGTCTACCTGGCGCAAGATCCCTTCTCCAACAATGAAGTGGCGATCAAGATCGCCCACCAGAATATCTTCAGCGAACCGGTCAACGGCGCCCGCTTCAAGAAGATGTTCATTAACGAAGCGAGCCTGGCAGGCAAACTGCGTCATCCCTATATCGTCAAGGTGTTCGATGCCGGCACCGAGAGGGATATGCACTACATCGTCATGGAATATGTCGATGGCCATACCCTCAAACGCCATACCCAGCCGGAGAACCTGTTACCGATCGACGATGTGGTGGAGATCATATTCAAGTGCTGTAATGCCCTTGAGTACGCCTTCGTCAATGGCCTGATTCACCGTGACATCAAACCAGCCAACCTGCTGACCACCGGCGGCACAGATATCAAGGTGACCGACTTCGGCACCGCCCTGCTGGCCGATTCCGATCTGACCCAGGTGGTGGATGCGGTCGGCACTCCCAGCTACATGTCACCCGAGCAGATCATGGGCCGGGAATTGAGCCAGCAGGCTGATATCTACTCCCTGGGTGTGGTGATGTATCAGCTGTTGAGTGGCAAGCTGCCGTTCACGGCAGAAAACCAGTATGACCTTATACAGAAAATATCCAACCGCCCACCGACCCCGCTGAAGGATGTACGGCGTGACATTCCCGGTGAGATCATTCGGATTGTTGACCGCTGTATCCACAAAAAGGCGGCCGACCGCTATGATAGTTGGGCCGACCTGGCGTGCGATCTGGCGACCGTGCATGAACAGCTGGAACTCACAACCAGCATTGATGTATCGGATACTCGCAAATTCAATATCCTGAAGACCCTGGCCTTTTTTCACGACTTCAC
Organism: Sedimenticola selenatireducens DSM 17993; assembly: GCF_000428045.1. Lineage (GTDB taxonomy): Bacteria > Pseudomonadota > Gammaproteobacteria > Chromatiales > Chromatiaceae > Sedimenticola > Sedimenticola selenatireducens. The sequence continues at coordinate 153,163 of NZ_ATZE01000008.1, forward strand.
TGACGTCGAGTTGTGGGAGGTGCTACGGATCAGCAAGTGGCGCCGCTTTCGTGGTGCCAAGACCCTGATTGACGAAGGCAAGATCGGCGGGTCCATTTTTATTCTCGCCGCAGGCGACGCCCGGATCATGAAGAACGATGCCTTCCTCGGCGTGATCGAGACCGGTCAGTGTTTTGGTGAGATGGCCTATATCCACGGCATGAAAAAGCCGCGTAGCGCCAGCGTGGTGAGCAATTCACCAGTGACCGTGATCAAGATCCGCACCGAGGCCTTGCAACAGGCCTCGATACAACTGCAGACCAAGTTCAACCTGGTGCTGATGCGAACCCTGGCCGACCGGCTGGAGCGGACCTCAATGATGGCCTCGGCGCTTTAGGGCGGGCAGCCGGTAGGTTGGGAAGAGCCTGCAAATCCCAACAGGATTTCAGACATATGCACCGTAACGCTGGGGTTCGTGCCTCACCCCAGCCTACCTCGGCTAATCCACCCTACCGCTCAGCAAAGCGCGCAGGTAGCAGGCTCCGCCTTCTGGCTGGCGGCAACTGTTCCTTCCTGCGTCGTATAGACGGGATCACTGTCACGCACCATCAATCTGGGCTCGGTAAAGGGCGCCAGCCGCTCGAGAAAATCCAGCAGACTGAATGTGGGACTGGCGATAAAGAACTGGGTGCTGGGATAATCCAGCCAGAGCTGATCGGCATAGGCATGCAGTTCGTAGGGAGTATCGCCGGTCCCGTCCCCGTCGCGATCGAAACCGGCATAGTCGCTCCAGAAATTCCCCCGCCACTGGTTCTTCATCGCCCCGCCGCCGTTGCGCACGGCCACCTGGATGAAGTTGTTCTGGAAACGGTTGGAGGAGAGCTGATTGCCGCCCCGGTCGCTCAAAAACTGAATTCCCACCGTGCTGTAGGCGATCAGATTATCCCGCACTTGATTGGGCAGGGTCTCATCTTCCGGAGAGAGATCCAGGGCAATGCCGATAGTGACATTGAGTATCCGATTACCCTCGATCACGGCACTGGAGCTCTCCTTTAGCCCGATTCCAACACCGGTCACATCCTTGATCTCGGCCACCAGGTTATTCCTGATCACCAGCCCGTTGGTTTTCAGGGTAAAAATTCCCGCCTCGTTACCAACAAATCGGTTGCCCTCAATCCGGGTGCCTTGCGAGTTGACCACATGCAGGGAGTAGCGGCCGCCCTCCACCCGGTTATCGACCAGGCTATTGTCGTGGGAATCCAGCACGATCAGGTCGCGGGCATCCGTGACCTGGTTCTGCAGTACCTTGTTGCCGCTGCTGTACCAGATGCGGATGCCATCGCCGCGCTGCGCCACTTCCCGCCGCTTGGAGCGGATACGGTTGCGCCGGATGATGCCATGCTCGGACTGGTGCAGGGCGATACCGAACAGCACGTCGTCCAGCACGTTGTCCTTGACCACATTGAATTTGCCCGTCACCCGGATACCGGCGTCCAGCTCGTTGTGCCGGTCACCCGATCCGGTGATGCGCAGATTACTCAGTCGGGCGCCATCGGTTTCTATGCTAACCACCGTGCCCTGTCCACCACCGTCTATAATCGCCTGGCCGCCCCCGTCAATGGTCAACGGTTTGTCGATCACCACCGGACCCCTGTAGTGTCCCGCCGGCAGTTGCAGGGTAGCGCCGGGAAGCGCAGCATCAATCAACGGCTGCAGCGGCGTACCCGCCGCCAGGGAGAGTGGAATCAGGATGCAGTAAAGCAACAGGCACTGGGCAAAGCGACGTGGCAAAGGTAACCTCACAGGTTGAAGTGATTGGTGTCATTCTCCCCGTGGTATCTTAACTGCCGGAATGATCGACGGAGTGGACGCTGACGACGTTGCGCAGCATAGCAGCCATAAAAAACACAGTAATTGACATGGATTAAGCAGCATGAGCAGAACAGTATTGATCACAGGCAACAGCAGCGGATTGGGACATGGCCTAACCGAGGTCTATCTGGACAAAGGCTGGGAGGTGTACGGCGTTAGCCGGCGCGGCTGCACGGATCTGACCGGCAAGCTGAAGGATATCCGCTGCGACCTGACCGACTACGAAGCGGTGCCGCTGGCCCTGGAGACCCTGCTGATGGGCATCGGCCATCTGGACGTGGTAATTCTCAACGCCGGTATCCTCGGCAAGGTACAGGACATGGCCGACAGCAGCCTGGCGTATATTCAGCAGGTGATGGAGGCCAACGTCTGGTCCAACAAGGTACTGCTGGACTGGCTGTTGAAATCGGGTATACGCATCGACCAGATCGTGCTGATCTCTTCCGGCGCCTCCATCAACGGCAATCGTGGCTGGGGCGCCTACGCCCTCTCCAAGGCGACGCTGAACATGCTCACCCAGCTCTATGCCCACGAGTTTCCACACACCCACCTGACGGCGCTGGCGCCAGGACTGGTGGATACCGCTATGCAGGATGTGCTGTGTGATCCGGCCCAGGTGGACGAGGACCAATTCCCGTCAGTCGCCAAGCTGCGCGCCGCACGGGAGACCCCGGCGATGCCCAAACCCCGTGAGGCGGGCCTGCTGATCGCCGACGCCATCCCGGGATTGAAGCAGCTCCCCAGCGGCAGTTTTGCCGACATCCGCACACTCGACCAGCACTGATCAATCGATGCCTGAGATCGTCCTCGCCACCCTGAACGCAAAGCATATTCACGCCTCGCTGGGACTGCGTTATCTGTATGCCAACCTGGGCGAACTGCAGTCCCGGGCGGCCATCCGCGAGTTCACCATCGACCCCTGGCCGATCGATATAGCCGAACAATTGCTGGCGGAGCAGCCACGCATCATCGGTCTCGGGGTCTACATCTGGAATACCGAAAGGAGTCAACAGCTGGTATCCCTGCTCAAGCAGGTCAGTCCGGAAACGATTATCGTGCTGGGCGGGCCGGAAGTGAGTCATGAGTGGCAGGATCAGGCCATCGTAGCGCAAGCCGATTACCTGATTAGCGGGCAGGCTGACCTCGCCTTCGCCAGACTCTGCGGCCAGCTGCTTCGGGGCGAGCAACCGCCGGGAAAAGTGATCGAGGCATCGACGCCCCCGCTGGAGACATTGCAGCTACCCTATGCCCACTATACCGAGCAGGATATCGCTCACCGGCTGATCTATGTCGAGGCCTCACGCGGCTGTCCGTTCAAATGCGAGTTTTGTCTCTCGGCACTGGACCGAAGCGCGGTCCCGTTCGAGCGGGGCGCATTCATGCAGGCACTGGAACAGCTTTACCAGCGTGGCGTGAGGCACTTCAAATTCGTTGATCGCACGTTCAACCTCAACCCGGAGCAGAGTGTCGCCCTGCTGGAGTTTTTTCTGGCCCGCATGGACGAACAGCTGTTCCTCCATTTCGAAGTGATACCGGACCATCTGCCGGAGCGGCTGCGCAGCACCCTGCAGCGATTTCCGGCCGGGTCGCTGCAACTTGAAATCGGAATCCAGACTTTCAATCCACGGGTACAGCGGATCATCAACCGAAAGCAGAACAACGCCAAGAGCCAGGACAATCTGCACTGGTTGCGCACCGAGACCCAGGCCCATCTGCATGCCGATCTGATCATCGGACTCCCCGGCGAAGACATGCAGAGCTTTGCCGACAGTTTTGACCAGCTCGCCGCCCTCGCCCCCCATGAAATCCAGGTCGGCGTTCTGAAACGGCTCAAGGGCTCCCCGATCATCCGCCATAGCAAAGCGTTTCGAATGCGCTACAACCCGGTCGCGCCGTACAATGTGCTGAGTACCGACCGGATCGATTTTCCGACCATGCAGCGGCTAAACCGCTTCGCCCGCTATTGGGAGATGGTCGCCAACTCGGGACGTTTTCAGCATAGCCTCCCTCTGCTGCTGGACGATCAGCCGTTCGCCCGCTTCATGCAATTCAGTGACTGGCTGTTCAGCACCACCGGACAGGTGCACCGTATCGCGCTCAAGCGGCTGTTCGAGCTGCTGTATGACGGACTCACCGGGCCACTGTCGGTGCCACCGGCAACCGCCGCCCGGACACTCGAAGCCGACTTCAATCGATCCGGTATCAAGGGACGTCCCAAATTTCTGCGCAACACCATCGACCCGGGCGACGGTGCGAATCCGACAACCAACCGGCATGCAGCTCGCCAGGCAAGACATCATTGAGTACCCGGGGAGACCGGGATGTTGCCCCCTCATTGGGGTATAATAATCCCTACCAACGCCCTTGCCCTGCACATGCAACCCGGGAACAGGGCAGGATTCAGACAACGTACGGATCGCCAGATCCGTCAATAAAAAATGACCGGCGCGGACAAAAAAGGAATGTCGACCCATGAAACCACTGCGTAACCTCACTGCCTGCACGCTGCTGCTCACCGCGTCCCTGCTCAACTCAGCGCACGCCGATGACTATGTCCGGGAGGCCGAAGCCTACCTGGAGAAGGGCGAGGCGAAGGCGGCAGTGATCCAGCTGAAGAATGCCCTGCAAGAGAATCCCGCCAATATCGAAGCCCGCCTGATGCTGGGCAGAATCTATCTGCAGGCCGGTGATGGCGCCTCGGCTGAAAAAGAGTTTGAGCGGGCAAAAAAGCTGAACGCCGCGAAGAGCTACTGGGAACTGAACCTGGCCAAGGCCTACCTGATGCAGCAGAAGTATCAGGAGATACTTGACTCTATCAGCGAAGAGGAAGGGAGCTCGATCGATGACCGAATCTCCATCTCGCTGATTCGGGGTGATGCCCATCTTGGCCTGCGCCAGTACAAGGAAGCACGCGACACCTACAGCAAGGTAAAACAACTCAACCCCCAGTCTCAGGAAGCGGTGCTTGGGTTAATCATAACTGATATCGCAGAAAACCACCGCGCAGAAGCGCTTAACAGCCTGGACGGGCTGCTTGCTGACCACCCGGACAACACCGCTGCCCTGGTGATGCGTGGTGAACTGAATCTACAGAGCGGAAAAGCTGAGTTGGCCCGCGCCGATTTCGACAAAGCACTCACCCTGCAGCCGAAAAATGTCCGCGCCCTGCTGGGCCGGGCACAGATCTATCTGACCGGAGGCCAGATAGATCTTTCCAAGGCCGATCTGGCCACACTGGACACGCTGGTGCCTGGCCACCCCAAGCTGCTCCATCTCAGTGGGGCTATCGCCCTGCTGGAGCGAAACCTGGACGAGGCGGACAACCTGCTGCAAAAGGCCCTCAATGCCAATCCGGATGATCTGCGGACTCGAACACTGCTGGGAGCGGCAAACTTCTACCGTGGCAACTATGAGGCGGCCCATGGCTATCTCACCCAGGTGCTCAAGGCCCAGCCGACTCTGCTGCCAGCCATCAAACTACTGGCATCGGTCCAACATCAGCTGAAACAGTCGGATGCGGTGGTGAAGCTGCTGGAGCCCGCTCTCGGGCTCTACCCCGAAGACCCGCAGTTGATGGCCATGCTCGGCGCTGCCTACATGCAGGTAAAGCGGTTTGAGGAGGGATCGGAACTAATGAGCAGGGCGATTGAAATCGCCCCGGACCTGGCCGCCTATCGGACCCAGTTGGCGCTCGGACTGATGGCCCAGGGCAAGAGCAGCGAGGCCATCGCAGAACTGGAGAACACCATTGGTATGGAGCAGGAGTTTGTCCAGGCGGATGTCCTGCTGGTCCTCTCCTATCTGAATAAACAGGAGTTCACCAAGGCACTGGAGGCGAGTCAGGCACTGGAGAAAAGATCGCCGGAAAATCCCGTCGGCTACAACCTGACCGGTCTGGCCTATCTGATGTCGGGCAATCTGGAGCAGGCGGAACAGCGCTTTAAAAAGACCCTTGAAATTGATCCGAACTTTATCACCGCCGAAGCCAATCTGGCGCGCCTGGCGATACAGAAGGGCGATTTGACATTGGCCGAATCACATTTCCAGAGCGCACTGAAAAAGATACCCAACAGCGCCATGATACTGATGGGGCTGGCGGATCTGGCACGACGACAGGGAGACCGCGACAGGATGCACAAGCTACTGGAGCAGGCTCATAATGGCGAACCGAAAACCTCCCGCGCCGGCCTGATATCGGCCATGGCCTATCTGGCAGAAAACCGACCGCTCAAGGCTCTGCGTATGACCAGCCAACTCTCCGCCGCCTTCCCGCGGGATCCTTCGGTGCTGACCATCCATGGACGGGCCCAGCTTGCAGCGGGCGACACCATCAACGCCGTCACCACGTTCAGGCAGCTCACGTACCAGAAAAAGAGTGCAGAAACCCTGCAACTGCTGGGTAACGCCCAACAGGCGGCCGGGCAACAAGACGATGCCCGCGAAAGCTATCAGCAGGCGCTGAAGGAGAATCCAGGATTCGTCCCGGTACTGGTGGGCCTTTTCAGCCTTGAACTGGGTGCTGGAAACCATCAAGCCGCCCTGTCCCATGCCAAGACCATCCAACAGGCCATGCCGGACAAGCCGGTAGGTTATGAATTTGAAGGTACGGTCTATGCCGCTCAGGGTGAGACAGTAAAATCCATCACCCTGTATGAGAAGGCCTATCAAATGCAACCCGGTGAGCGACTGGGGATCATGCTGGCACAGCAATATACGCGCGCCGGCGATGCCCGGCGTGGCTTGGATCTGTTACGTGAATGGGCAGAAAAACAGCCCGACAATCTGCAAGTTCAGATCAGTCTCGCCGGCACGCTACTGGAACAGGGGTTGCATGATGAGGCGATCCAAACTTATGAAAAGGTCCTGCAGGCCGACGACAGCCAGTTGATAGCCCTGAACAACCTCGCCTGGATCTACTCAAGCCGCGGGAACGACAAGGCCGTTGAACTGGGCAAACGCGCCTATGAGTTGGCCTCAACAAGACCGGAGATTGTCGATACCTACGGCTGGATCCTGGTACAGACCGGCGACCTCAGCAAGGGATCGGAAATTCTCAAACAGGCGGCTGAACTGAGTCCAAATAACCAGGAGATCATCTATCACCTGGGCTATGCTCAGCATAAACAGGGAAACCGCACTGAGGCCGAGACCATCCTGAAACGGGCCATCGCCATTAACGACAAAACGGAACTGGCCAAATCCGCCCGGAAGCTTTTGGAAAACTGACGCTAATCACAACAACCCTCTTGGCCGTCCTGACCAGGAGGGTGTTCCGTGTTTCAGCACAATCGGGAATAGCGCACACCTAACTCAAAACCAGCGTCGCCAGCGAAAGAAGGCCAACAAGGCCGCCGCCACCAGCAGCATTCCGAAAATCACCAGCGGAAAGCCGAGGGGACTTTCAGCGCCTGGAATACCGCCCACGTTGATCCCCAGCAAACCGGTCACAAAGGATAGCGGCAGGAAGATGGCGGCAATGACGGAAAGAATGTACATGCGATTGTTGGTCTGTTCGGTCAGACTGCTGACCAGTGACTCATGCACCACGCCGGCGCGTTCCCGCGCCGCATCCAGATCTTCCACGAAACGTGTCAGACGGTCAGATGACTCGCGTAGATACAGATGATGTTCGTTGGATAATATTGCCGAACGTTCCGCCGACAACCGGTTAAGCGCCTCACGTTGTGGTGCCAGAAATCGACGCAAGGTTATCGCTTGCCGGCGAATACCCGCCAGCTGTTCACGTGAATGATGACCTGAAGCGATTAATACCGACTCTTCCAGTTGATCCACCAGATCATACAAGTCATCGATTACCACATTGACCCTATCCAGTAGCAGGTTCACCAGCATAACCAGAAAATCCCCAGGTACTTCCGGGCCACTGCCACGCTCAATCAATCCACGCAGATCATCCAGTGACAACAGACGTCGTAGTCCCAAGGTGTAAATCTTCTGGTTATCAATCCAAATACGCAGACTGACCATATCTTCCGGATCGGCTCCCGGATTCAGATTCACTCCGCGCAGAAAAATCAATAATCCATTATCCATGGCAACACAACGGGGGCGTGTCTCTACCTGCAACAATGCCTCCACGGTAAGTTCATTGAGCCCGCTGTATCGATACATCCACTCCTGAACGGCAGCTTTGGAATAATCGAGGTGCAACCAGAGCCACTGATCATCCATGAGTTCACAATCCGAAACCTGCTTTTCGTTTAACCGATTCCCGCCACCCCGCCCGGTAAGCAACCACGCATCTGTCAGGCCATCCAATTCATCAGGTGCACCCTGTTCAAATAATCTGCTCATAAATCTCTTCTTCTGTTTGTTATTCTGTGCCATAAAGCAACAGCCCATTGCTGCAAGGTAGTATAGCCTCGGGCCGTCGACAATTTGTATAGACACGACGACAGACAAGATATGCAGGTTAGGGAGCCTCTGATCAAGTCGCAAACTTGTATCTTGCGCCCGGAATGTCCAGTTTCTGCGTTGCAAATCTTCGCAATAGCCGGCTATTACGTGCTATTTGCGCCTTGAATCTGATCATTTCGGCTCACAATCTACTTCGTCCAGACTTAACCAGAGGCTCCTCAATTATCGGACTGAACAATTGGTGATCATCGATGATGCGGGTATTTCAAGCTATAGGCTGAGCATCGACTGACCTGCGGCAGTCAATCGATAGACCAGTTGCACCATTTCCAATGGCAGCCTTCTGCCGGGTTTCTGTTCAACAAGCCCCAGGCCAATCAGCTTCTCCAACACCGGTGCTTCACAAGGCAAAACAATGATTGACGAACCATTGGCAATTGCTTTCAGACAGCGCAACTCCTTTTCATCCAGTTGTATCATAGGGATGGCCTCCGGCTGGTTGGGATGTATTATCGACGCCAGAAAGAAGGGCTCAGCACCACCAGCAAGGTAAAAATCTCCAGGCGACCCAGCAACATGGCAAAGGAGAGTATCCACTTGGCCGAATCGGATACCGACTGAAAGCTGGCTGCCACTTCACCCAACCCAGGTCCCAGATTGTTCATACAGGTCGCCACCGCGCTGAATGCAGTCACCTGATCCAGACCCTGCTCCATGAGAAACAGCATGAACAGTACGAAGGTGGCGACGTAGACACTGAAAAAACTGCGCACCGCATCAGCCACCCGCACATCGACCACCTTGTTCTGCAATTGCAATGGTTTAATCATCGACGGGTGCATCAATCGCTGGATCTCCAGACCGGCTCCCTTTCCCATTATGACAAACCGGATCACTTTCATACCACCGGCCGTGGAACCGGCACAGCCACCAACAAAGCTGATCAGGATAAGCAACAGCGGCAGCATGGTGGGCCAGACGGAAAAATCATCAATGCCGAACCCGGTACTGGTCACCACAGATACCACGGTAAATGAGGCATAGCGCAGGGACTCCAGGATCCCGTCCCGCCCCCCCTCGAGATCGAGCACGGCACCGGTCACCAGAGTCACCGCCAGAACAAACAGCAGAAACACGCGCACTTCCACGCTCTGCCAGTAAGGCCGGATCGACAGCCGTTTCCAGACCAGGAAGTGCACACCAAAACTGATTCCGCCAATCAGCATGAACAGGGTCGCAACCACCTCAATAAACACACTGTCAAAATAGCCCAGGCTGGCATCATGGGTAGAGAATCCACCTGTAGAGACGGTGGATAGACTATGAGCTACAGCATCAAAGGGACTCATGCCACCAACCCAGTAGAGCAGTGCGCAGGCCACGGTCATGACCAGATAGAGTTTCCATAGTGCCTGAGCAGTGTGGGCAATTCGCGGGGTCAGCTTCTCATCCTTCATCGGCCCCGGTGTCTCGGCTTTGAACATCTGCATACCACCGATACCAAGCATGGGCAGCAAGGCAATAGCAGAGACCACCACACCGATGCCACCAAGCCACTGCATCTCCTGACGGAAAAAGAGTATGGATGGCGGCAGCTCATCCAGACCGGTCATCACCGTGGCACCGGTGGTGGTAAAGGCCGACACCGATTCAAAAAGCGCATCTGCTATGCTCAAACCGGGACCAAAGATAAAAGGCAGCATGCCCAGCAGGCTGGTCACCAACCACAATACCACCACGATAATGAATCCATCGCGGGTGTGCAGCTGGGTCTTGTGTTTTGCCGACAGCAGCCAGACCACCAATCCGACAAGCAGACTGAACAGTACCAGGAGCGAAAAATGCAGCGTTTCACCGTCATGATATAGTAGCGAAATGATTGAGGGCGGAAGCAGACTTCCGCTGAACAGAAGCATCCAGATTCCGAGTATATTGGCAATGATGGCGGGATTCATAAGACCACTGAGAACTCTTCAACTGTGCGATGCACTAATTATCGGAACAACTCTCAGCACGGTCACATAAAAAGAGTGTCAAAATTTTATGCTTTTTTTATTTTATTGAAATCACGCTGATCCGCAGAATGAAACCACCCTGCTCAGTACTCAATACATGGACCCGGTAAACATGCCTACCCAGATCGACGCCGAGCAAGCGGATCAACTGTTCACAGCGAAACCACTGGCCTATGCCGGTGCCATGGTTATTGTTCTGATATCGGTCAGTCTCGCCTTCCTGCTGCATCGTCTGATGCCCCATGCCAATCTGTCGCTACTGTTTCTGACCGGCGTCCTGATCATCTCTGCCCGCACCGGCCTGGGCCCATCTCTGGTTGCCAGCGTATTGAGCTTTCTCGCCTTCAACTTTTTTTTCACTCCGCCCTACTACACCTTTGAAGTGGCGGATGACGGAGATGTGGCCACCCTCATTTTCTTCCTGCTCATGGCCGCCATAACCGGCAATCTGGCAGCACGCATGCATCAGGAGATGATCAAACGCCGTCTCTCCCTGCAACGCATCTCCAAGCTCTATGAATTCAGTCGTCACATGTCCTCTGCTGCCAGCACCGATGATGTGCTGGACACACTGGTTGACCACTTCACACACAGCCTCAACTGTCCGGTCGCTGTCTATCTCCCGGACAATAACGGCGTTCCGGTATTACGCACGGGCACAAACCTGCCTGTCCCACTGACCGCAACTGATATCAAACAGGCCTGGTCAGTAATCGCATCCGAACCACTCATGCAGGATCAATGGCAGCTGTTGCCGCTCATCACTGATCAGGAACCGGTCGGTATGCTGGTAATGAATAGCGAACAGATGGATAGTGAGCAACTCAATCTATCCCGCAGCCTGTGTCAGCAGGCGGCCATTGCCCTGCACCGTACCCAGTTGGCGGAAGATCTGGAGCAGGTTCGACTGGTCTCGGAGACGGAGCAGTTACGCTCTGCCCTGCTGTCATCCGTATCACATGACCTGCGTACCCCTCTCGCCTCCATCATCGGCTCCACCACCAGCCTGCTGGAGTATGGCGAAAGCTTCAGTAGTAAAAACCGTACCGAGTTACTGGAAACCGTGGTCGAAGAGGCACGACGACTTGACCGGCACATTCAGAATTTGCTGGATATGACCCGACTGGGACAGGGCAAACTGAATCTGCGCCGTGACTGGGTCGATCTGCATGACATAATCTCAAGTGCTGTGGAACGGATGCGCGACAGGCTGAAAGAGTGGCCATTGAACATAACCATTGGCTCCGATGTGCCCCTGCTCTGGGTGCATGGTGTATTGATTGAACAGGCTTTGGTTAATCTGTTGGATAATGCGGTACGCTTTTCACCAGCCGATGGCGAGATCACCCTGACAGCCCGCTACATGGACAATCAGGTGGAAATTCTTTTGTGTGATGAGGGCCCCGGCATACCACCTGAGGAACGCGAAAAAATATTCGACATGTTCTACACCGCCCGCCAGGGTGATCGCGGCAATCTCCAGGGCACCGGGTTGGGACTGGCTATAGTGCGCGGCATGATTATGGCGCACGGCGGCAGGGTAACCGCCCAAGGCAGACTGAATCATCACGGCACCTGCATGCAGATCCTGCTGCCCGCCGGCCCATCAGAAAACAGCGAAGCATAAGCATGGCAAACGAAACTATCCTGGTGGTTGAAGATGAAGCGCAGATTCGCAAGTTTCTGCGTATCAGTCTCGAGGCCCATCACTATACCGTTCATGAGACCCGCCTCGGCGCGGAGGGATTGGCCCTTTGCGCCACGGCTCAGCCACACCTGGTGATTCTCGATCTGGGACTGCCGGACCTGGATGGCCAGCAGTTCATTTCGCGCCTGCGGGAGTGGTCGAACGTACCCATCATCGTATTATCGGTGCGCGCAGACGAGACCCAGAAGGTAGCGGCGCTGGATGCCGGGGCCAATGACTATGTCACCAAACCGTTTGGTATCAGTGAACTGATGGCACGCATCCGCGTAGTGTTGCGTGACACCCGGCAATCTACCGCAACCCAGAGCCTGTTCGAATCCCAAGGTTTGCAGGTGGATCTCTCCCAGCGCGAGGTGAGTGTCGATGGCAACCCCATCCACCTGACCAAAAAAGAGTATGAGCTGTTACGACTGCTGATCGCTCAACCGGGTCAGGTACTGACCCACCGGCAGATCCTGGGTGAGGTATGGGGTCCCGCACAGCAGGAGGAGACCCATTACCTGCGGGTGCTGGTCGGTCAACTGCGCAACAAGTTGGGCGATGACCCGGCAAATCCACGATTTGTCATTACCGTGCAGGGTGTTGGCTACCGGCTGGCCATTCCCTTGGCCCTGGACGACCAGAGCCAACCCTGACACCCCATTAAACCGGTATTTACTGTGTGTTTTCCGCTGCCAAAACCAGGCGGCAGAATGCCCATGCGATTCCAATTTATGAACTATTATCACTCTGAGTCATGGCCGATACACACATGACCGACGAGTAACAGCCATGACACCCTGGCTCTTCCTGAATCCACCGACAGAGGCACACGCCACTGCATGAATATGACACGGCATATCCGTACTCCCTTAACACACCTGATACTCGGGCTGCTGGCCCTGCAACTTGCCGGCTGCAGCGAGAGCGAGTCGCAACCGACCGATAGCGCCATGCCGGTACAACAGGTCACCGTCATCGAACTGCTGCCTCGGGATCTGCCGGCACAGTTCGAGTACGTCGGTCGGCTGGAGGCCTCGCGGGAGGTCGAGATCCGCCCGCGGATTACCGGACTGATTGAACAGCGACTGTTCGAGGAAGGCAGCCATGTCCAGGCGGGAAAGCCGCTGTTCCAGCTTGATAGCGCCCCGTTCGTGGCCCGCAAACGGGTGGCCGAGGCGGCGCTGGCGGAGGCCAACGCGCGCCTCATCCAAGCCGAGCGGGAAGTGAAACGGCTGACCCCACTGGTCAAGGCCCTGGCGGTCAGCCAGCGCGATCTGGACGACGCCCGTTCCACCCGTGAGCTGAATCGAGCCGGTGTCGCCGCCGCCCGGGCAGAACTGGCCCAGGCCCAGCTCGATCTCGACTACACCCGGGTCGATGCACCGATAGCCGGACGTATCGGGCGCGCCCTGCAGGCCGAAGGCTCGTTTGTCTCACCCACCAGCGGGTCGCTCGCCAACCTCGCCCGGATTGATCCGCTCTATGTGCGCTTTTCCATCGCCGAGAACGAGCAGCTGGCAATTGACCGGCAGTTGGCCGAGGGCAGTCTGACACTGCCGCCCCCTGATCAGCGCCGGGTCGAGGTGCAGCTTGCCGATGGCACAATCTATCCGCTGACCGGACCGGTCGACTTCAGCGATTACCGAACCGACCGGCAGACCGGCGCCTACGACAGGCGCGCCACCCTGCCCAATCCGGATGCCCGGCTCAGCCCCGGACAATTCGTAAAGGTGCGGATCAAGGGAGGTGTCCTACCCAATGCCCTGGCGGTACCACAGCGTGCGGTACAGGAAGACGCCAACGGCAAGTTCGTCTATGTCGTCGGCCAGGGCGAAAAAGGCATGGCCATCGCCCAGTCCAAACCAGTTGAGGTGGGTCAATGGGTGGATAGTCCCGATTCCACCGAGGGTGAGCGGCTCTGGGTGATCCGCTCGGGCCTCAGCGCAGGCGACCAGGTCGTCATCGAGGGCACGGCGCGCATCTTTTTCCCAGGCATGCCGATTCAACCCCAGCCCCCCGTTGAAAAAACGGCCGAAACATCCAGCACTGCCAAGGCGTCCTCCGGCGGGGAGCGCTGATCATGTTGTCGCGTTTTTTTATTGATCGCCCTATCTTTGCCGCTGTGATGTCGATCTTCCTGGTACTTGCCGGGCTGCTGGCGATGCGCATCCTGCCCATTGCCCAGTATCCCGAGATCGCCCCGCCGGTGGTCACAGTACGGGCAATCTATCCCGGCGCCTCGGCCCAGACCATAGAACAGACGGTCGCTGCCCCCCTGGAGAATTCGATCAACGGCATCGAGAGTCTGATGTACATGAGCTCCACCTCCGCCTCCAACGGAGTGCTGGAGATTCAGGTCACCTTTGAGATCGGCACCGACGTCGACCAGGCCGCCCTCAACGTCAACAACCGGGTCAAGCAAGCCGAGCCGCGCCTGCCGGAAGAGGTCCGACGCCAGGGGGTAACGGTCGAGAAGGGCTCCTCCGCGTTCCTGCAGGTGCTCGCCTTTCTCTCCCCGGACGGACGCTTCGATGACCTTTACACCAGCAACTACGTTACGCTGAACGTACTGGACCGCCTGAAACGCATCCCCGGCACCACCAACGTACAGATATTCGGCGCCAAGGATTATGCCATGCGGATCTGGCTGAAACCGGACCGGATGGCCGAGCTGGGTGTCACGGCAACCGAGATCGCCAGCGCTATACAGGAGCAGAATGCTCAGTTTGCCGCCGGCAAGATCGGCCAGCCGCCGATCGGCAAGGGACAGGAGCTGGTCTATACGATCAACGCCCAAGGTCGTCTGTCGACTCCGGAAGAGTTTGGCGACATCATCCTGCGCACTGGCGAAGGTACCGCGCTGCTGCGGCTCAAGGATGTGGCGAGGATCGAGCTCGGTTCCAGGGATTACGACTTCACCGGCCTCTACAACGGCAAGCCGGCGACCCTGGTCGGCATCTTCCTGCAGCCCGGTGCCAACTCACTGGCCGTCGGCGACGAGGTCAAGGCGACCGTAGCCGACCTCGCCAGGCAATTTCCCGAAGGACTGACCTACTCGATCCCCTACGACACAACCCGGTTTGTCGAGGTGTCGATCCGCGAGGTGATCAAGACCCTGGGTGAGGCGATCCTGCTGGTGGTGCTGGTGGTGTTCATATTCCTGCAGAACTGGCGTGCCACCCTGATCCCGGTGATCGCCGTGCCGGTGTCGCTGCTCGGCACCTTTATCGGCCTGCACCTGCTCGGTTACACCATCAACACCCTCACCCTGTTCGGCATGGTGCTGTCGATCGGCATCGTGGTGGACGATGCCATCGTGGTACTGGAGAACATTGAGCGGATCATGCACGAGGAGGGACTTGCCGCCCGCGAGGCAGCATTGAAGGCGATGCGCGAGGTGACCGGGCCGGTGATCGCCATCGTCCTGGTGCTCTGCGCGGTATTTATTCCGATCGCCTTTCTGGGCGGCCTGACCGGTGAACTGTATCGCCAGTTCGCTGTCACCATCGCCATCGCCGTGGTGCTCTCCGGCTTCGTCGCCCTGACCCTGACTCCGGCACTGTCTGTGATTATCCTGCAAAACCAACGGCGTCACCCGGGGCGTTTTTTTGCCGCCTTCAACCGGGGGTTCACTCATATCACCGGCGGTTATCTGGCCGGGGTGGGTTTCCTGTTGCGACGGGCCAAACTGGCCATTGTGCTCTACCTGCTGATGGTCGGTGCGGCGCTGTTCCTGTGGGATATCACACCGGGATCACTGGTGCCGAATGAGGACCAGGGCTATTACATAGGCGCGGTCTACCTGCCGGACGGTTCCAGCCTCAGGCGTACCGAGGCGGTGACGCAGCGGGTAATCGAGATCATGCGCGACGATCCCGACGCTGAACATGTGGTGGCATTCGCTGGACTGGATTTTCTTGGCGGCGGCTTCCGCAACAGCGCGGCGACCATTTTTGTCGCCGCCCGGCACTGGGACCAGCGCCAGCGCTCCACCGACGATATGGTCGGACAGTTGATGGCGAAGAGCGCCGGCATCCGCGAGGCCCTGGTGATCGCCTTCGGGCCGCCGCCGATTTTTGGCCTCGGCAATGCCGGCGGTTTCGAACTCTACCTGCAGAATCGCGGCGAGGGCGGGCCAAAGGAGCTGGCCAAGGTCAGCGAACAGCTGCTCGCCGAACTGCGCAAGGACCCGCGCATCGTCCAGCCGTTGTCGCTCTGGCGCTCACGGGTGCCGCAACTTTATGTGGATGTCGACCGGGCCAAGGCAAAACTGCTCGGGGTCGATATCGACGCCCTGTTCACCACCGTGGCGGCGACCCTGGGCACCTTCTACGTAAATGATTTCAACAAGTTCGGTCGCACCTGGCAGGTCCAGATGTCGGCCGAACCCGGCTATCGCGCCAAGCCGGAGGACATCGGCGCACTCTACGTGCCCACCGGAAATGCCACCCAGGTCCCCCTCTCGGCCCTGGCCAGGGTCGAGTACACTTCGGGCCCGGAAACCCTGGATCGTTACAACAATATCCAGGCAGTGAAAATCTTTGGCGAATCGGCACCTGGCATCAGCTCCGGCCAGGCGCTGGCGATTGTCGAGGAGATCGCCGATCGCACTCTGCCGAAAAATTTCAGCTACGAGTGGACATCCGCCTCGTTTCAGGAGAAGCGCTCCAGCGGCACCTCAAGCCTCGCACTCAGCCTTGCGGTATTGATGGTGTTTCTGATCCTGGCCGCCCAGTATGAGAAGTGGTCACTGCCGATCGCGGTCCAGTTGGCCCTGCCGTTCGGCACCTTTGGCGCACTCGCCGCGGTCTGGCTGCGCGGGCTCAGCAATGACGTCTATTTCCAGATCGGCCTGGTGACCCTGCTCGGGCTGGCGGCGAAAAATGCCATTCTGATTGTCGAGTACGCCCTGCTCAAGAAAGACGAGGGATATTCCGCCAGTGCCGCCGCACTGGAGGCGGCCCGTCTGCGCTTTCGACCGATCCTGATGACATCTCTGGCGTTTATCCTCGGCGTGCTGCCGCTGGCGATCTCCACCGGCGCCGGCGCCGGGGCGCGCCATGCGGTCGGCACCGGCGTGGTCGGCGGCATGCTGGCGGCCACCTTTCTGGCAATCTTTTTCATCCCGCTGTTCTACCGGCTTGTCACCGATCGCCGCCTGCGCAGCAGCCCGGAAGAGTTTGAGCAGCGTCCCCACCTGCCACCCCATACATCACCCCACACCCCCAGCCATCATCCAGGCGGATCGGGATGATGCAGGCTGTTTGTAGATAGCCCGACCCATGGCTTGCAGGGGCGACTTCTGCCACGCAGGAATTCATCGGGAGCATTATCAGTAGTTCAATCCGCTGCGTCGTGCCGGTTATTCGGACAATGGCTTGTCCACACTGAAATCATCATCCCATCCGGTGGGATCTTCCGGGAAATCATCGAGCGGACCCAGGGGTCGCTCATCGCGCTCGAACAGCTGGCCACTCTGCATGTACATGGAGAGCAGGCGGGCCACCGCCAGCACCGATTTTTCATGGGTACGTTCATGACCGTGAGACGCGTCCAGGGCAAAACAGATCAGCCCGGTACGAATATCATTGCCGGCCTCCACCGCCGCCGCCGAGTCACTGCGGTAATAGCGAAATACATCCCGGCTGTGTTCTATCCCGCAGGTCTGGCAGAGTGAGATCAGCCGCCGGGTCAGGTACCAGTCGAACGGGCCACTGGAGTCCTGCATGGCGATGGTAACGCCGTACTCGGAGGTGTTCTGACCCGGCGCGATGGTGCCATTATCCACCGCCAGCAGTTCGGCCACGTCGCCATGCAGAATATGCGAGGCACCGACACCGGTCTCTTCCGAGATTGTGAACAGCAGATGACAATCCATCGGTAGCGGGACCTTGGCATCACAGATCGCCTTGGCCGCTGCCAATACCGCCGCCACGCCCACCTTGTCATCGAGAAAGCGGGAGACCCAGAAACCGTTTTTGAGAAATTCCGGCTGCGGATCAATGGAGACCATATCCCCGGGATGAATGCCGAGCTTTTCCAGATCAGCGATGCTGTGCACCGGCTCATCCAGACGCAGCTCCAGGTTCTGCCAGCTCGCCTCCTGGGTATCCACCTGCTTGCCGAACACATGTCCGGATGCCTTCAGCGGCAACAGCGTACCCCGGTACTGAACGCCCTTATCGATATACAGCGTCACCCGGGCACCTTCCGCCGAACGCGCCGGCCAGGTACCGACCGAAACCACCTCCAGCCGTCCGTTCGACTTCAGGTTCTTGACCATGGCACCCAGGGTATCCAGATGCGCCGCAATGGCCCGATCCGGCGAGTGCACTTCACCGGAAAGGTTGGCACGAATCGCCCCGCGCCGGGTCAGTTCATATTTAACTCCCATCTCCTCCAGCTTGTGGCAAACCAGTTGTACCACAGTGTCAGTCATACCGGTTGGGCTGGGCACTTGCAGCAGTTCCAGCAGGGTCTCACGCAGATACGTGCGATCGATATCAATTATTTTCATTGGTTTACCTGTTTGCCAGGGCGGTTTGGGGGAACAACATATCCAGTAGTTTTTCAGCCGTGGGCTGGGGTTCATGATTGGCCAGACCGGGCCGTTCATTGGCTTCGATAATGGCGTACTCGGGGCCTTCCAGATCCGGCACGATAAAATCAAATCCGACCAGCGGCATATCCAGTACCTGGGCTCCGCAGATGGCCGCTTTCACCAGTTCCGGATGCAGCCGGTTCGTCACATCTTGCAAGGTGCCTCCGGTGTGCAGATTGGCGGTCTTGCGCACCTTCAGTCGCTGACTTCTGGGCAGTACCTGATCCATAGTGAGGCCAGCATCTTTCACACAACGTTCCGTCTCATCATCCATCGGGATCACACTCTCGCCCTGGGTGGCGGCTGCCCGCCGGCGGCTCTGCTTTTGAATAAGCTCGGCTATGCTGCGGGAGCCATCGCCCACGACTGAAGCGGGACGGCGAACCGCCGCGGCGACCACTTCATCATTGATAACAATAATCCGCACATCGTCACCCGATACAAAACGCTCTCCCACCACCCGGTCACAAAAGCCGGCGGCGAGGGCATAGGCCGCTCTCACATCAGCCGGCTCGCTCAGATCAACACAGACACCGATACCCTGCTCCCCGCGAGCCGGCTTGATGACGATACGCTGGTGACGCTGCAGAAAAGCCAGTGCCTGCTCCTCGTCCTTGAGCAGTTCCTGTTCCGGCACATGCAGTCCGGCCCGGGCCAGAAACCGGCGAGTCACCGCCTTGTCATCACAGCGACTCATCGCCACGGCGCTGGTGAGATCGGTCAGCGACTCCCGACAGCTAACCGTCCGGCCACCCAGACTGAGGTCGAAGAAGCCACCGGCCGCATCCACAATATCCACCACAATGCCCCGGCGGTAGGCTTCATCGACAATAATCTGTGCGTAGACATTCAGCTCCTCATCATTTTTTGGTCCGACATAGAGCAGTTCATTAATCGCATTTTTGGTTTTGATGCAGTAGACCGGCACCTGAAAAAAACCGAGCTTTTCATAGAGCCGGATTGCCTGTTCGTTGTCATGCATCACCGACAGATCCATAAAGGAGCGGCCAGCAGCCTTGAATCTGTTGGCCAGTGCGATCACCAGTGCTTCACCGACGCCGGCATGCAGACACTGAGGGTCCACCGCCAGAGCCCAGAGACTGGAGCCGTTATCCGGATCATCGAAAGCCAGATGGTGATCCACCCCGGTAACACAGCCGACCACCTGTCCACTCGCAGTCTCAACGGCCAGCAGAACATGCAGTTCCGGATGCGTACTCTGGTAGTCAAAAAATCCATCCCTTACCGGCACCATCGAGCGCGCCTTGTATATCCGGTTGACCTGTTCTACATCACTGGCATCGGCAATCGGGCGAATCTCGATACCATGACCGACCATATCCGCCAGCTCGGCATATTCCAGGTTCAGTCGATAGGTCAGGGAGGGATCGATAAACAGCTCCTGGGGGGCCTGGGACACTACTACCTGCGGGTCACGGCTGTACAGCGCCACATCCCGACGACCCAGACTCTCGTCACGTAATTGATCGGCAAGTTGCCGACTGGAGCGGAAGGTCTGACCAAAAATCAGTCGGCCCCAACCGCAATCCACCACCGCCTGTTTGTCCAGTTCATCGGCAATCGAACTGGGGGGAGCACCCCAGTGTTTTAGCGACCCCATCTGCTCGATATTCAGATTACCGCTCCTTCCTTTTTCTGCTTTGCTCATTGCGCCACAACCTAGAGATGATGGGTCTGCAACCACAACTCCAGCAGGGCGACCTGCCACAGTTTGGAGCCGCGTAGCGGGGTAATGTGATCCTTCGGGTTATCCAGCAATCTGGTCAGATAATCCCGATTGAACAGACCACGGTTGATGGCGCGGGTGTCGTTCAGTGCATCCCGCACAAAATCCAGATAGGGTCCTTCGATATATTTCAGCGCCGGCACCGGGAAGTAGCCCTTGGGTCGATCGATCACCTGGTGTGGAATCACTTGGCGCGCGGCCTCTTTCAATACCCATTTGCCATCACCTCGCACCTTCAGATCGGCCGGCACCCGGCCCGCCAGCTCCACCAGCTCGTGATCCAGGAAAGGTACTCGGGCCTCCAGACCCCAGGCCATGGTCATGTTGTCGACACGCTTCACCGGGTCATCCACCAGCATTACCGTGGTATCCAGCTGCAACGCCCGATCCACCGCATTACCGCCCTCTTCATCGCTGAACTGCTGTTCGATAAATGCGCTGGCGAAGTCGGACTGCAGATACCCCGCCTGTACCGTCTCGGCATATTCATCGAAGTCGCGATCCATGAACAGGCGGCAATAATCAGTCGCCCCGCTACCACTCTCCAGTAACGGCGGATACCAGTGATAGCCGCCGAACACCTCATCGGCACCCTGGCCGGACTGAACCACCTTGAGGTGTTTTGAGACCTCATGAGAAAGCAGATAGAAACCGATATTGTCATAGCTGACCATGGGCTCAGACATGGCATTGAAGGTCTCCGGCAAGGTCTCCAGCAGACGGCTGGAGGGGACCATTATCTTGTGGTGATCAGTCTGGAAGTGCTCGGCAATCAGATCGGAATACTGGAACTCATCCCCCTTCTCACCACCCGCCTCTTCAAAACCCACAGAGAATGTACTCAGACCGGTCTGGCCCTGCTCCGCCAACAGGCCGACAATCAGGCTGGAATCAAGGCCACCGGAGAGCAGCACGCCCACCGGTACGTCTGCCACCATGCGGCGGCGCACCGCACGCCGCAGCGACTCCAGGACGCGTTCCTGCCACTCCTCGGCACTGACGGCA
The DNA here is from genome assembly GCF_000428045.1 of Sedimenticola selenatireducens DSM 17993. Taxonomy (GTDB): domain Bacteria; phylum Pseudomonadota; class Gammaproteobacteria; order Chromatiales; family Chromatiaceae; genus Sedimenticola; species Sedimenticola selenatireducens. The sequence goes on from NZ_ATZE01000008.1 coordinate 174,450, forward strand.
TGATCTTCTTCACGACTCCCCACCTTGAGACGCCAGTAGGTCTCGCTGTGATGCGAGCCGTCCTGCTCATAGACCTGGACAGTCGCTGGCGGCAGCTTGCGCACCCCCTTAAGAAGGGTAAACGGTGCCGGTACCACGGCATGAAAACTCATGTAGTAGTTGAGTGCCACCGGATCGATTGAGGTATCGATATCGCCGGCTTTCAACAGTGCGGGCAGGGTCGATGCAAATGCTACCCGGCCATCCGAAGCGGCAATATAGCAGGGCTTGATACCGAGTCGGTCCCGGGCCAGCACCAGACGTCCGGAGTCTCGCTCATGGATGGCAAAGGCGAACATGCCATTGAACCGTTTCACACACTCCAGCCCCCAGGCGTGGTAAGCCTTCAACACCACCTCGGTATCGCCGTGGGAGAAAAAACGATAGCCCTGACCCTGGAGCTCTTCGCGCAGTTCCCGATAATTATAGATGCAGCCGTTGAAAACCAGATCGAGCCCCAGCTCGGCATCTACCATGGGCTGCTGGGCATGCTCCGACAGATCGATCACCTTCAGGCGCCGGTGGCCCAGGGCCAGTCCGTTGCGGGTCACAATCCCCTCACCATCAGGACCCCGGGGGGCCAGTTTGCGGATCATTTGCTCTACCCGCCCGACATTTGATTCACGCATTCCGGGTGCATAGATCCCGGCAAAACCACACATAGTTATAAAACTCCTGTTATAGGGCGCGGTACCTCAGCAGAGATATACCCGGCCGGGCGTATCCCGCCAGATGCCCTTCTCATGTCCAGTGTAATACTATATTATTACACTTCTAATGTTTAGAGTACAAACTAATTAGCTCACATTGGTTGAAATATGAAAACTGGCTATAATCCATCACCCGTCAAATTCAACCTGACTCAACTCATGGCCGAAAATCAGTACTGGCATGACGTGCTCGTCTCCCTGCGTCGCATCATTCGGGCGACCGATCTGCAATCCAAGCGGATGGTGAAGAGTTGCGGCCTGACCATTCCCCAGGTGATGGTGATGAGAGCCATCAACGCGCTGGGCGATGTCACGGTAAAGCGGATCTCCGACGATGTTTCCCTGAGTCAGGCGACCGTCACCACCATCCTTAACCGCCTTGAGGATAAAAAGCTGACCGAACGGGTGCGCAGCAGCGTGGACAAGCGCGTGGTCAATGCGCGCCTGACCGAGGCCGGGACAGCAGTACTGCTATCCACCCCTCCCCTGTTGCACGAAAAATTTATTGAACGATTTGAAGCACTGGAAGATTGGGAAAAAACCCAGATTCTCTCGGCGCTGCAGCGCGTCGCCACCATGATGGATGCGGAAACCATTGACGCCGCCCCTCTGCTCGATATTGCCTCGCCCAATCCTTGAGCGGCCTTATCAAGGCTGGAGGCTGATTCCAGCCAGTTCACTTCCTGCAACCGAGAGGCCACAAAGCCAATCTTCAGCGTCTAAATTCTGCGATGGCGGATTGATGTATAACGTTCAATCGTCTGCCGCAATAACCGTTCATCTACCGGCTTGGCCAGAAAGTCATCCATGCCGGCCTCGGCACACGACTTGCGGATAGCGGATGAAATATTGGCCGTCAAGGCAATAATGGGCAGTCGTCGGTCACCCTTCTCCTGCTCACGCATCTCGCGGGTAAATGCCAGACCATCCATTTTCGGCATACGCAGATCGATGAATGAAATATCAAAGACATCGTTCAATGCCATCTGCAACGCATCCTCTCCATTCCTTGCCCAGCTCACATGACAACCAATGCCACTCAGTAACGTACTCAGCACCCTGGCATTAATCGCATTGTCCTCGGCCATCAGAACATTCACCTGAAATGCCGCCCCGCTGCGAGAATCCGTTGCCCTGTCATGCTCCGGATATGCTCCTCGCTTCAGCAGTAACCCGATATGACTCAACAGTTCGGATGCCAAAAACGGCTTGATCAGGAAATGGCTGGCCGGGTGATCGTCCTGCAGCCTTCGCTCCATATACCCCAGATAGATAATGGCGAGGTCACTCCCCAGGTGCTGGCGCAGAACCCGGCCGATTCGGTATACATCCTGACCACCCGGAGAATCGGCAACAATGGCAAAATCCAGGCCACCCCGCATTTCGACCTGCTGAACCACTGCGGAGAGTTCATTGACCCTGGATACAGAATAACACTGCATGCCCCGCTCGGTGCACGACTCCCTGATCAGGTCACACGTGCGCTGGTTGGTCTCATAAATCAGCGCCGTAAAACCATCAAACAGGCGTGACCGGTACGCTGCCGGGTCTGGTATCTGCCCGGTAAGGGGTAAGCGTATCTGAAAGGTACTGCCGACTCCCGGGCTGCTTTCAACGCTGACATCCCCTTCCATCAGATGAGTAAGACGCCGGGTAATAGTGGCGCCGAGACCAAGACCACCATGACCACTGGTGGAGGAGGCATCCGCCTGCCAAAAACATTCAAACAGCTTCTTCTGTTGCGCTTCCGAAATCCCTATACCCGTGTCCCGGACTGTTATCAACAGCATCTCCTCACCGCCCCCGGCGGTAACCAGTGCCAAAGATGCCGACAACTCCACTTCTCCAGACTCGGTAAATTTCAGTGCATTCGAGAGCAAATTGCAAAGAATCTGGCGTAACCGCAGTTCATCATAATAAAGTTGCACCGGAACACGTTCATCGACGGAACAGATCAACTCAAGACCTTTGTCCATAGCCTGATGAGACAGTGTCAGGCTGATATCCCTGAACAGCCCACGGATATCGAACAATCTCGGTTTCAACTCGAAACCCTCGGCATCCATCTTGGAAAGATCAAGCACCTCACTGATCAGAGAGTCCAGGATATTGGCCGATGAGGCAATGGAGTCCACATACTCCTTCTGTTCAGGATCGAGCGTGGTATTCCTGAGCAGTTGCGACATCCCCATAATACCGCTCAACGGGGTACGCAGTTCATGGGTCATACTGGACAGGAAGATGCCTTTCGCCTTGTCCGACTGCTCTGCATCCAGCCTGGCATTGTGCAATTTTCTCAGCAGTACATACTGATAGAGCGGAAGCATGATTAGCAACAAGAGAAAAAAGATCACCTCAAAGGTATATCTCTCCCACTGACCCAGAGCCGTCAGTACCAGGGCATAGGCAAGGATGCTGAGCAGCGATGCCGCCTTAAGATATGCTTTCCCATAACGGGTGCCATAGGAGATAAAAATCCAGATATAAAGCAGATAAAAAGGACTCACCACTTCCTTGGTAAGATAGATGCACAGGCTGGTGGCGGAAATATCAAACAGCAGGGAGAGATAGCGTCTGGCCTCCCACACCGGGCGATAGAACACGCTCGTCAGCACGGAGAGAAACAGTATCAGATAGCCGCCGAACAGCAGCGCGTAATCCCCCAGATCAACCGCGTAATAATTCGTAGCCGCCCCGAATCCGATATAAACGACGGCAAATAACCAGATACCCAACCGGACCAGAGCGGATTGGAATTCCGGGTTCTTCAGTAAAGAAGCGGGTAACGGATTGAGCATCCCATGCCTCGGTTGTTAATTCTGAATAAAGCATCGCAAAAAAATATATACTACTTTATATCTGGTAATTTCTGAAACGCGGACCGGAATAAAGCGGTACCAAACTCCCGGAACATCCGACCAGTACACATTTATCGGCCCTGTAGAGAGTTGTCATGGTAAAATCCGCGACATGAACCAGGCAATCAGACGTACTATCTTTGAGCGATTACGCGAACAGAATCCACACCCCACGACCGAGTTAAATTTCAATACCCCCTTTGAACTACTGGTCGCGGTCATTCTCTCCGCGCAAGCCACCGACAAGGGGGTGAACAAGGCCACGGACAAACTCTACGCAGTGGCAAACACCCCGGAGGCGATACTGACGCTCGGCGAAGAAGGACTGAAGACCTATATCAAGACCATTGGCCTGTTCAACAGCAAGGCCAGCAATATCATCAAGACCTGCAGGCAGCTTATAGCAATGCACGAGGGCCAGGTACCACAGGACAGGACGGCGTTGGAGGCACTGCCAGGCGTCGGCAGAAAGACCGCCAACGTGGTGTTGAACACGGTATTCAGACAACCCACCATGGCGGTCGACACCCACATATTCCGCGTCGCCAACCGCACAAAGATAGCGCCAGGGAAAAATGTACTGGAAGTCGAGAAGCGGTTATTAAGAAATATACCCAGGGAATTTCTGCTCGACGCGCACCACTGGCTGATTCTGCATGGACGCTACACCTGTCTGGCTCGCAGTCCCCGCTGCGGCTCCTGTATCATTGAGGATCTGTGCGAGTTTCGCGACAAGAATCTGGATTGAGAGTTATAGGATAATGTTTGGAAATGATCGAACCCAGATGCGCCGCTTCTTTACCGAGGCCTGGCGCAAGGCGTGTACCGGAGAGGAGCTAATCCCGCTGGAACGGATGGTTGCCGAAACCATTAGACAACATCCGGAATATCACGCCCTGCTGGAAGCTCCGGACAGTGCGTTGGATAAGGATTTTCTACCCGATCTGGGCGAGACCAATCCGTTTCTGCACATGGGTATGCATATCAGTCTGCAGGAACAGATCGGCACCGACCGACCAACAGGTATTCGTCAACTCTATCAGCAGGTGGTCCTGGGGGCGGCTGACAGTCACGAAGCGGAACACCGGATGATGGAGTGCCTGGGTAAAATGTTATGGGAAGCACAACGGGAAAATCGCATGCCCGACGAGCAGGCCTATCTGCGTTGCATCCGTAATCTGGCAAAAAAATAACCAGCGGTCACCCCCGCCCATGCTGCTCCTGCACTGCCCGAGCGCGGCGTATCTGGGCGCCCTGACGCTGTATTACATGTTGAATCAGCACATCCCGGTCCCGCTCTCGTATATGCACGAAGGCGGTACGCAGATTGTATCCCGGATCCGGCTGCTCCGGACCAGACGCGGCGGGATCACAACCGATTACTTCAACAAAACTCAGGATACCGGCGTAGGAAGGAGTCAGGAGAAGCTTCAGCTCCAGCGTGGAACCCGGCTGAATAAATTCGGTAACCTGGAACGAGATACCGGTGGCACTGAGATTGACGGCCTGTGCCGGCTGGTTCAGCAGTTCGGTCGTCTGTGCCATCAGGGCACGCCCGAGGATATCGATCTTCCTGTTCAGTGACTTGAGATAAGCCGCGATCTCCGGTCGGCTCGATTCAATCTTATTCAGTGTTCCCGTCATCTCCTGACTGACGGCGGCCAGACTGCTGACCACGGTGAAGTCACTGTCGATTTCATTTTCCAAACACTCGATTGAAGCCGCCAGGCGATCGGAAGGGATCTGCCGATAACTCAGACTGAGGCTATCGTCGATCCGAAAAAATTGTCTGCGCTCATCCTGGTTGATATTCAACGACCACTCACCCCGCTTGTTCCTGTTTGTTGGCTATTCTGTATCACCTGCAATACCGATCCACCTTAACGTTGCGGCACCTGAAGTTCCAGCAACCCCCCATTGTCCAAATCCGAGCCACGCTGAATTATCAGTTCAACCCGCCGGTTAATCGCCCGGTTTTCCACTGAATCATTCAGCACCAGCGGTTGGGAATCCGCATGCCCCTCCACAGCTATTCGCTTGGGATCGACATTGGGATCGTCCAGCAGGGCGTGAACCACGGTCACGGCACGGGCAGATGAGAGTTCCCAGTTCGAACGGAACCGGTTGGTGGATATCGGTACGTCATCAGTATGCCCGGCCACCACGACTTTACCGGGCGTACGTGCGACAGCCTCGCTGATGCGTACCATCACGCCATAGAAATCATCATTCAATTTGGCACTGCCGGAGGGGAAAGAGCCTTTTTCATTGATCCGGATAATGATCTTGGTCTGCTCCGTTTCCACACTGACCAGATTCTCTTCGATCTCCAGCTTAAGTGCCTCTCTGATCTCCTCGGCCTGCTGTGCCACCTCTTGCAACACCTTTTCCAGCGCAGCCTCAACCACAGCATCGGCCACGTCAGACGGCACATCCAGATTTTGTTTCTCAATATCCGTGGTCTGTTGCCGCACCTCATCAACCAGTGAAGGTTCCGGAATGGTAGATGGGCTGAACTCCTGCATGATTACGCTGGTGCCCATGACAATATCCGGTGCCGGCACTTCACGCTGCACACCAAAAGCATCCTTCATCGATTCCGCCATCTTCTTGAAGCGTATCGCATCGATCTCGGCAAAAGAGAGCAGCAGCACGAAAAAACACATCAACAAGGACATCAGGTCGGCAAAGGTCGCCAGCCAGGGAGGCAAGCCCTCGTCACATTTTGGGCAATCATCTGCCATATCGCCTACTCGGTCTCTTCCTTGACGCGTTTATTCGAGGGCAGATAAGTCGAGAGAAGTTGTTCCAATACCCGTGGATTCATACCTTCCTGGATACCCGCGATGGTCTCTATAATCAGCGATTTATTGATTTTCTCCAGGCTGCTGGCGCGCGCCAGTTTGTCAGCCAACGGCTGGGCAAATGCATTGGCGATCACCGCACCGTAGAGCGTGGTCAGCAGTGCTACCGCCATGGCGGGACCGATACTTGCCGGATCAGACATATTGGCCAGCATCTGCACCAGACCGATCAGTGTACCGATCATGCCCATCGCAGGGGCCATGGTGGCCATATTTTTAAACATGGCCTGGCCTACTTCATGGCGCCCAATAGTCAGGTCGATATCCTTGCTCAAGAGACGATTGACCAGTGCCGGATCATGTCCATCGACACAGAGACTGATACCCTGCTTGAGGAAGCTGTTGCTGATCTCCTGCCCTTCCAGGGCAAGCAGGCCATTCTTACGCGCCACATCGGCCAGCCTGACCGCCTCTTCAATCAAAAATGCCGCATCGTCCGTCTTGTAAAAAAAGGCCTTCATGCCAATGGTGAAAGAGCCCAGAAAATCCTTCAGAGAGACCTGCATCAGGGTCACCATGAAAGTGCCGCCCACCACAATCAGGATAGAGGGCACGTTAATGAACAGCATGATATCGCCGCCCGTGGCAATCGCCCCGATGATGATTCCAAAACCGCCCAGCAACCCAACCAGTGTCGCTATATCCACAAATACTTCCTCATCACTCTACAGACCAATTCCATACCAAAAACCAGGCATGCAATCCTGTAGCGGACAACAGCGCGGAAACTTTAGATGAGGAGACTGCAACATATTCGGTTAATTCGCTACAATCTCCCGTCACTACCGCCAATTCACAAGACTGGGGAATCTCAGATCACAGCCCTTTCAGACAGGCCTGTGATGACTGGTGGCAACCGACACAAAACCAGGCACAAAGGAAGGCTCAAGTGAGCGATTCATCCAGGAAATCAATTCTGATCACCGGCTGTTCGAGTGGCATAGGCCTGTGCGTGGCCAATGGCTTGAAACAGAGAGGTTATCGGGTAATTGCCACTGCCAGGAAAAGCAGGGACGTGGAACGACTTGTCCAGTCCGGACTGGAATCGGTTGTACTGGACCTCGCTGATTCCGACAGCATACAGCAGGCCGTCACACAGATTCTGGCCATGACGGACAACCGAATTTACGCACTGTTCAACAATGGCGCCTACGGCCAGCCTGGCGCTGTTGAGGACCTGACCCGGGAAGCTTTACGCGCCCAGTTTGAAACCAATCTGTTTGGCTGGCATGAACTTACCTGCAAAATCATACCGGTGATGCGCAGGCAGGGGGAAGGTCGGATTATTCAGAACAGTTCCGTGCTAGGGTTCACGGCACTGGCCTACCGTGGTGCCTATAACGCAAGCAAGTTTGCCCTGGAAGGCCTAAGCGATACCTTGCGACTGGAACTGCAAGGCAGCGGTATATCGGTCAGCCTGATTGAACCGGGGCCGATTGAAAGCCGCTTCCGGGCAAATGCCTACGCCATGTGGAAACACCATGTTGATCCGGCTCACAGCCCTCACCAGGATGCCTACCGGGCGATGCAGGAGCGGCTGACCCGGGATGGCCCCGCCGTACCCTTTACCCTGCCACCGGAAGCGGTGCTGAAAAGGGTGATTCACACACTGGAGAGTCCCCGGCCACGGATTCGCTATTATGTCACCTTCCCCACGTACCTGTTCGGCACACTGAAACGACTACTGCCTGATCGGCTCATGGATTGGGTGCTGAAGCGGGTGTGAGGCAAACAGCACTGACTTAAGCTCAAATCCCGTTTATTTAAGGTGCGACCGACGGCACGATTGGTGGATCACCGCGCAATCAATGCGCCTAGCCCACCCTACACCAGGCGCTTTATCAATTTGAAGCAGTACTAGTGCTGGGCGAAATAATCAGCCAGAAACTGGCTAAAGCTTACGCCTGTCTCCTGCTCCAGTTCACGCTGCCGCTCCAGAGACATCTCCGCCTCATCGAGAAACATCCGGTAGCGCTCGGTGTCTGGAACATAGCCGTTGAAATAGTTCCTATGCTGCAGGGACTTACGCCTGGCAAAATGGAAAAATCCTTCACCCTGCTCGCGCATCTCCTGCAGCATCCGGGCGGAAGGGGTACTTTCCGGGTCGGCGACGCAGGCCTGCTGTTGCTTCAGTGCCTTGCCGTAAGGTTTTGCGTCATCCCACCGATCCAGCAGTTCACACACCGGCTCCATGGCCTGTAGCAGTTCCCTAGCCCAGTCACGCAGCCGGATCTCCCTGCCCTGACGCGACAGATAGAGTGAGGGGTCACGCCCGCGGTGCGCGGCACCACCTATATTCTGATCAATCTCCCTGCGCTCCTGCACATTGATCGGTGGACTCTCCAGCAGCAGACAGAACACCATAAAAGCGCGCAAAAAACTGAGCTGCTCCTCACTCACACCCAGCGGGTGGAATGCATTCACATCCAGCGATCTCAGTTCAATATAGCGCACACCCCGCCGGCGCAGCGCTAGTGTCGGCTTTTCCAACCCATCCAGCACCTGCTTGGGTCTCACGGTGGTGTAATACTCATTTTCGATCTGCAGGATATTGGCATTGAGCTGTTCGTAGCGGCCATTCACCTCCACACCGATCTTCTCCCACAACGGGCTCGGTGTTTCAATGGCGTGGGTCAGGCTATTGATATAGCTATTGAGGCTGTTGTAGTTCGCCTTGATGCCGACGCCCTTCTCTTTGCTGTTGGTATAACCGATGTCACCCATGCGCAGCGAGGTGGCGTAAGGTTCAAAATAGGTATGCCGGTCAAATTCCTCCAGTTCAGTCGGCTTGTCGCCCAGAAAGGACTTGCATACCGCCGGAGAGGCCCCGAAAAGGTAAGGAATCAGCCAGCCAAATCGCTGCAGGTTTCTGATCAGCTCCAGATAGGCACTATCGATAAAGGCCCGTTGCTGTGCTTGACTCCGCCGGAGCTCCCGATACAGCGGCCAGAAGTCATCTGCAAAGGAGAAATTGAAATGGACGCCGGCGATCACCTGCATGGTCCTGCCATAACGATGACCGAGACCCCGGCGATAGACGTTTTTCATAATGCCGGGATTGGAAGTGCCGTAATAGGCCAACGGAATATTCTCCCCTCCGTCCAGTACACAGGGCATGCTGGTGGCCCAGAGATATTCGTTTTCCAGGTGGTCGTAGACAAACTTCTGGGTATCCTTGAGAAAATCCAGCGCCTCATCTATACGTGCGCAGGGTGGCGTAATCAGCTCCGCAAGCGCCTCAGAATAGTCGGTGGTGATATAGGGGTGAGTCAGAGCAGAACCCAACGCCACCGGATGCGGTTGCTGGGAAATACTGCCATCCTCCGAAACTCGCAGGCACTCTTTCTCAAGCCCTACAGCACCGCCGGTAGACAAGTATTGCCCAATATCATCCGATAGCTGCCGGATACGATTTTCTACAGATTGATACAATCGTTTTGTCCCAGGTATTGTCTGTTCTGGTTATTCGTCCCACCCGCTCCGGACAAAGCCCTCTCGGTTAGCCGGCATTATAGCCAGTGAGATTGCCTTCTGTCCGATGAATAAACGACACCCACCAGACTGTTACCGTAGGACATCCCCTTGCATGAAGGGGTCGCGGTTTTTGCATTTAATCCCAAATTGGGCAAAGATAACCGAAATTCAATAGCCCGGATCAGTCAAGTTTGAAGAAGTACATATTTTTCCTCCTGTTTCTGCCCCTGTGTCAACTGAATGCCGGCGAACCCGCGCGGCAATCCACAGCACAATCCCCGTCATCGGCAAGCCAGCAGCCAGTCAATCCTGCCTGGAACAGGTTGGATGAGAAAAAGTTGAAACTGCGCTCAGCCTCCGCCCTGATCGTTGACAGCACCGGCAACGAAATTTATAGCAAGCAGAGTGCTACTCCACTGCCAATCGGCTCGATCACCAAACTGATGACGGTCATGGTGATTCTTGATGCGCGCCTGCCCCTGGATGAGAAGATTCGCATTACCAAACAGGACCGGGATCTGATAAGGCTCACCGGCTCGAGACTGAACTATGGCGCCACACTGAGTCGCCGCAGTCTGCTCGATCTGGCGCTGATGGCGTCAGAGAACCGGGCTGCCAGCGCGCTGGCCCGTACCTATCCCGGAGGTACCGAGCAGTTTATCCGGGCAATGAATGCGAAAGCCAGACAACTGGGAATGGTTGACAGCCGATTTACCGATCCAGCCGGACTGGATGCAGGTAATGTAGCTTCGCCCAACGACCTGGTCAGAATGGTCAAGGCGGCCAGCGATTATCCGGAGATAGCGGATGCCACCACCCGCTTGAGAATGGACGTTCGACCCTACCCAAAGCGGGGGCCGCTAACCTATGGTAATACGAACCGGCTACTGAAGAATCAGGCCTGGAATATTCAGCTCAGCAAGACTGGTTATATCAATGAAGCAGGGCGCTGCCTGGTAATGCAGGCCAAGGTCAAAGGGCGCGAACTAACCATTGTGCTGCTCAACTCATTTGGCAAACTGACCCCGTTCGGTGATGCGAACAGGGTCAGAAAGTGGATTGAGCGCGGTCTATCCGGATAAAGCCGGGCTAATCAATTAACCATCGCGGCCCTGCTCTGACCACCGATGTAATCAGCCAGGATATGGGCTGCCTCGTTAAGCATGATTCTGGCGACCGGATCATCCTGATCTGCGGCCGGGTCGGTGCGCTCTTTATTCTCATCCACGTCTTCCGGTTCCGGGTCCAGTCCAACCGCCACCAGGAAGCGGTTTTTCTCCGCCTTGCGGCGTTTTTCCCGCTGGTCCCACTCAATCTCCCGATCCTTTTCAAGCAGTGACACCGTATCCTGGGCCTTTACTTCTTTCAGCATCGCCTCGACTTGTGTGAGATAGATGAAACCGGGGTCATCCTTGATGCGCAGCTGATGCATTTGTCTATAGGGTTCCAGCAATCCCAGCCCTTGGGCCTTGTAGTTCACGGCATCAATTTTTGCCCACGGTAGCGAGTTATCCAGACTCCGTTCACCCTGATCATCGGATTGCACCGCGGATGGGTACACGATATCCGGCACAACCCCTTTAAACTGGGTACTGCCGCCATTCACTCGGAAAAATTGCGCCATGGTCAGGCGCAGGCGCCCCAGGTTCTTTTCCCCATAGCGCACAAACCGCCCGAGATCGACCAGGGTCTGTACCGTTCCTTTACCGAAGGTGGGCTCACCGATAATAATTCCCCGGTGATAATCCTGAATGGCCCCGGCGAAAATTTCCGAAGCCGAAGCACTGTGCCTGTCGACCAGAACCGCCAGCGGTCCGGTATAGACCTGATCGGGATCGGGATCGTTTTCTATGTCCAGATCACCCGAGGCATTTTTCACCTGCACCACCGGCCCGGAAGGGATAAACAGGCCAGTCAACTCGGTGGCCTCTACCAGGGAGCCCCCACCATTTTCACGCAAGTCAATAACAATGCCATCCACGCCTTCCTCTTCCAGTTCGCTAATCAGCCTACGGACATCGCGAGTGGTGCTGGTAAAATCCTTGTCACCCTTGGAGTACCCCTGAAAGTCCCGATAGAAGGCAGGAATATCAATTACGCCAATGCGAATATTTCCCATACCACCCAAGTCCTTGATGACAAACTTCTTGGCGGCCTGATCCTCCAGCTTGATCTCGTTACGCACCAGCGTGACCAGTTTGGAACGTCCGGTCGATCCTTCGTCTTCAGGCAAGAGCTGTAACCGGACAGTGGTGCCCTTGGCACCACGGATAAGATCAACCACATCCTGCAGACGCCAGCCGATCACATCCTCCATTTCACCCTCGGCATCCTGACCAACCCCGACAATCCGATCCCCCGGATTGATCTGCCCGCTCAAGGCTGCCGGACCACCGACGACGGTACGCTGTACCACGGTATATTCGTTTTCATTTTTCAATACGGCGCCGATTCCTTCCAATGAAAGCCGCATGCTGATATCAAAATTCTCCGACACCCGTGGGGACATATAGGAGGTATGAGGCTCCAGACTCAAGGTGTAGGAGTTGATAAAGACCTGAAATACATCGTCAGAATCCATTTGACGGGTTCGCCTCTGAATACCGGTATAACGCTTTTGCAAGGTACTTTTGATTTCATCCAGCGGCTTATCCTTGAGCTTAAGGCTGAGGATATCGCTCTTCACTTTTTTACGCCAAAGCTCATTCAATTCCGCTGTGTCGGCAGTCCAGGGAGACTTCTGACGGTCAAATCGATAGTTTTCGTTGATGGTGAAATCATAATCCCGATCAAGCAACTTTAAAGCATATTCGATTCGTTCATCGATGCGCTGGCGATAGACCCGGAAAATGCTGAATGCCGAGTCGAGCCGGGCATCTTTCAAATCATCATCCAGACGATCACCAATTACATTGAATCGGTCTATATCCCCCTGGATAAAGAAACTCTTGTTCGGGTCCAGTACTTCCAGATACCGACTCAAGATCGCCCGGGACATTTCATCGTCCAGGAGGTGTTTTTTGTAGTGATACTCGTTGATCACTTTCAGAATAATCAGTGTGGATTGTCGCTGGGCGCGCGTGGGTTGCAGCTCATCGAGCGGAACCTCCCTGACACTGGCCCAGGCAAGAGTAAAACACTGAAGCAGCAATAAAGCCCAAAACAGCAGGTATCTGAATTTCATAGATTTGAATCGCATCCTAATAAACATCAATTGGACCCTGGTTTGACCCAATAGGTTTCACTGCGCCATGGGTCAAAGTGTAACACGCGAACTACCCGGATGGCGGTTCAAGCGGAGGCATGGCGGGGTGTAGCGCCGTGAGCAGGGCCAAATATGTCTCGTCATCGGGTCCGATATAGCCGTGGCGGATGAGAAAATCGATAATCACAAGATTGCAATTCAGTTTGAACTCACTGCTGTTCTTCACCACATCCCGCACTTCCTCGATCGGCCAAAGGTAAAATGACTGCACCTCACCATCCATACATTCAGGAATAAAATCTTCAGGCAATTCAAGGTCATAACAATAAAGTGTATCGTGCTTGAAACCCTTCTCCGTATCCATATGATAGCTTACGGCACCTACCGGTACAGCCTGACGGGCAAGATGACCAGGAATTCCCGCCTCCTCCCAACACTCCTTGGCCAGATTCTCATTCAGCGAGATACCATAAGGCAGTCCACCCGCCGCCAGATTATCCAGCCGGCCGGGATAGTGCTGACGATCATGGGCACGCCTGCTAACCCACATTTTCAGCCCATCCCGGGAGCGGACATAGGCGTTGACATGCTGGCCAAATGCCCGGATACCAAACAGGGGCGCCATCGCACGATCGATCAGCAGCAGAGGGCTTGCACCGCCCTGGGGCGCAGCCGCGTAGCGTTCACCGTGAAAGGGACTCAGCTCACCCAGGGCGATCAGCTGTTCAAGTACCCCGGCCACCTGGGCAGACCGCTCGATCAGCCCGGTTTCCCGGCAGTTGAGAGCGACAAAGTGATCGGTTACGGAGAAAACCGCTGGCCAGGGCTTCAGCAATTCGGCAAACAGTGGTCGTATGCGACCGACCGTCACTCCTCCTATCGTAAACGGGACGAAACGACTGGCGTCATGATCATTGCAGGCAGCAACATGATCGATAAAACTCATACAAGACAATTCCTGGATGCGGCCGGTGTAATCAAACCGGCGGACTGGTTAACAGATTACCGAAGAGTTGGCCACCGTTCCGGTAATTACTCCACAACAGCCGCACCAATGACACGACTATCCCAGCGGTTGAGTTGCTTGCTGTCGGAGAGACGGATATCGGTTTGAAGCGAAACCGCCTGCCCGGCACCGAGAGCTCCCGGTACCCTGTACTCCGCACGCACAAACACCCGGCCGCCGGCACCCAACTCGCCCAACTGTACCCGAATATCCCGAGCCGTCACAGCAGTCGGATTTTCCAGATGAATCAACACACTGCCAGTTCGATCAATACCCAGGCGGCTCTTGATATAACGCCCTGGATGTTCAGGCAGGTCCAGTCGAGCCAGTGCCGTTGCCGCGGCCTTGCCGCGCTCGCTGGAAGCACCCGAGGCCTGTTGATAGTGGGCTATGGCATTCGGCCGGTCCCCTTCGCGTAACGCCAGCCCCCCGAGCAGGTAGTGGGCATCCGCCGTCGGCAACAACTCGACGCTGTGATTCAGATCCCGCCGCGCTCCGGATCGGTCTCCCAACTCGGCCTTCAGCGCTCCTCGTACCAGATAGTGCCGAAAGAATCCATCATCCAGAGTTACCGCCTTGTCATAGGCGGTTAATGCCTTGGTATCAGCTCCCTGCTGCGCCAGAGCGTCACCTTTCAAGCCATAAAACAGCGCCTCCCGGGGCTCGATTCCGATTGCCCGGTCCGCCAGCATGAGCGCTTTATCGGACTGCTTTTTCTGTAGTGCGGCCCGCCCCTCGGTATAGGCCGCATAGGCAGGGGCGGTTTTTTTCAGCACACCGACCATCTGCTGGTAGCGTTCAGCCCCCAGCTCCCCGCCTTGTCCCAGTTCCCGCGCCCGTTGCCGATTCTTCTCCACCCGCTCGGCGGAAGGAGGATGGCTGGCAAACAGCCCGCTCAACCAGTTCTCCTTGCGATCCTTCGACAGTCGAACAAAGGTCTCCTGCAACCCGACCGCAGCCTGTGGGTTATAGCCCGCCCGGGCCATGTAGACCATTCCGTAGTGGTCCGCCTCAAGCTCGGCATCCCGGGAGTACCTCTGATTGATCAGGTTGGCCCCAACAGCCGCGGCACCCACGGCCAGTTGCGAATAGTCGCTGTCACTGGCCGCTACACCGGCCGCCAGTAACACACCCTGCAGCACCACGCCCCGCTCGATACCCTTGGCACCGTGCCGGGCGGCCGCATGGACGATTTCATGCCCCAACACGGCGGCCAGTTCCGCCTCATTGTCCAGTTCCAGCAAAAGCCCCCGATTGACCGCAATCTTGCCGCCCGGTAGTGCCCAGGCATTTGGGGTGGAATCGTTCAACACCACAAATTCATAAGGGAGTTTACGGTCACTGACCGCCGCCAGACGCTGCCCGACCTGCTGCACATAACGGGTAATTTTCGGTTCAACCTTGTAGTCACCACCCTGCATCTGGCGGCTGGGTTGATACTGTTTCTGTCCGATCTCCAGTTCACTCTGTTCCGAGATCAGTGCCAATTCACTTTTGCCGGTAACGGGATTGGTGGCACAGCTGGACAAGCCTGCCAAAACCAACACACCCAGGAACAGTCTGGCGGTGATGTTAAATAGTCCACAATAACCACTCATTTTCCCTTTTCCTTCCGTTTGGCCTCATTCCATGCCGCATCCATCACCGACAGATCCGACGCCTCCAGGGTCATGCCCCTGCCCCGCAGGATCGACTCCATGGCATTGAAACGCGCCTCAAATTTGCCATTGGTCGCCCGCAGCAGATTCTCGGAATCCAGCCCAAGATGCCGGGACAGGTTCACACAACTGAACAGCAGATCTCCCATCTCATCCGCCACCCGCGCCTCGTCTATCCTCGGCCTGTTCAATTCAGCTTCAAGCTCACCCAGTTCCTCCCTTACCTTGGCCAACACACCTTCACTATCCGGCCAGTCAAAACCGATTTTTGCCGCCCGCTTTTGCAGCTTGGTTGCACGCAGCAGAGCCGGCAGCGCATGCGCTATCCCCTGCAGATGATGAACCGGTTCCTCTGTTGCACGACTTTGCCGCTCCTGCGCCTTTAACTGCTCCCAGGCAATGCTCTGCTCATCGGCATTCGCCACCCGGGCATCACCAAACACATGGGGATGCCGACGCACCATCTTTTCACAAATGCCATGGATAACATCATCCATGTTGAAATGGCCCTGTTCACTGGCAATCCGGGCATAGAATACGACCTGGAATAACAGATCCCCCAACTCACTGCAGAGTTCCCCCATGTCAGCCTTGGCAATACTGTCCGCCACCTCATACGCCTCTTCGATAGTATAGGGAACAATAGTCTCCAGCGTCTGCTCCCTGTCCCATGGGCAGCCGCTGTCAGGATCACGAAGCTGCGCCATGATCTCTACCAGTCGTTGTATGGTCATTTTATTTCCCCGGACAATCACTCGTCATGAAACAGAAGCCTGGGGACTTTCAACATCTCCTGCTTCAATTGAAACTTAACTCATCAAGTAGCGGTCTTTATATAAAACCCGTGTTTTTTTTACAAACATTCACGGCAAAACAAATAAACATAAACTAAGCTTCCTAAATAAGGGACTTGCAAAATTAAAGCCGGATAACACCAACAACAAGCTTGCGCTGGCTGCGCGTAAGGAAACCAGGCAGCGGGCAAACTGGGCGAGGAGAAAACTTACACCATACTGCGGTTAATGCGGATGGCGGTACCGTATAACACTATCAGGAGGGACGACTCCATGACCATATTTGACCATTTCCAGGGCCGTTATGAGGCGGTACAAGAATCGGAAATAACAATTGAAGCCTATCTCGATCTCTGTAAAGAGAGCCGGTCGGCATACGCATCCGCAGCAGAGCGTTTGCTGATTGCCATTGGCGATCCCGTTTTGATCGATACCAGCAAAGACCCGCGCCTGAGTCGCATCTTCTCAAACAAGGTAATCAAGACCTACCCCAGTTTCAACGGATTTTACGGAATGGAAGATGCCATAGAGTCTGTGGTGTCTTTTCTGCGTCACGCAGCCCAGGGTCTGGAAGAAAAAAAGCAGATCCTGTACCTGTTAGGCCCGGTGGGTGGCGGCAAGTCGTCCCTTGCCGAACAGCTCAAATACCTGATGGAGAAAGTACCCTTTTATGCCTTAAAAGGTTCTCCGGTTAATGAGAGCCCACTGGGCCTATTCGACCCCGATGAAGATGGCGAACTGATCTTCGAGCGGTATGGCATTCCACGCCGATACCTGGACCATATCCCGAGTCCATGGGCAGTAAAGCGTCTACGTGAGTATGGCGGCGATATCTCCAAATTCAAGGTAGTTAAACTCTGGCCCAGCAGACTCAGCCAGACCGCCATAGCCAAAACCGAACCGGGCGACGAAAACAACCAGGACATCTCCAGCCTGACCGGCAAGGTAGATATCAGAAAGCTGGATGAGTTCTCGCAGGATGACCCGGATTGCTACAGCTTTTCAGGCGGACTCTGCCAGGCAAACCAGGGCCTGCTGGAGTTTGTCGAGATGTTCAAGGCGCCGATCAAGGTGCTGCACCCACTGCTCACGGCCACCCAGGAGGGCAACTACAAAGGTACCGAGGGAATCTCCGCTATACCTTTCGAGGGTATTATTCTCGCTCACTCGAATGAATCCGAATGGCAAAGCTTTAAAAACAACAAGAATAATGAGGCATTCCTCGACCGGGTGAACATCGTCAAGGTTCCCTACTGCCTGCGGGTTACGGAAGAGATCGAGATTTATAAAAAACTGATTGCCAACTCCAGTCTGGCAGATGCCCCCTGCGCGCCGGACACGCTGAAGATGATGGCACAGTTTGCAGTACTGACGCGCCTTAAAGAGCCGGAAAACTCCAATATCTGGAGCAAGATGCGGGTCTACGACGGCGAAAATCTGAAGGACACGGACCCGAAAGCCAAAAGCCTGATGGAGTACAAGGACTACGCCGGCGTCAACGAGGGCATGAACGGCCTCAGCACCCGTTTCTCCTACAAAATACTCTCCAAGGTATTTAACTTTGACAATACCGAGATCGCCGCCAACCCGGTGCATCTGCTCTATGTGCTGGAGCAGCAGATCATGCAGGAGCAGTTTCCGCCGGAACTGCAGGAACGCTACCTGGAATACATCAAGGGCCACCTGGTTCCGGAGTACATCAAGTTCATCGGCAAGGAGATCCAGACCTCCTATCTGGAGAGTTACTCTGAATATGGCCAGAATATCTTCGACCGTTATGTAACCTATGTGGATTACTGGTTGCAGGATCAGGAGTTCCGCGATCCGGATACCGGTGAATTCCTCAACCGCTCCGCCCTCAATGAAGAACTGGAGAAGATCGAGAAACCGGCCGGCATCTCCAATCCCAAGGACTTCCGGAACGAGATTGTCAACTTCGTACTGCGGGCCAGGGCCAACAATAACGGCAAGAACCCGAACTGGACCAGCTATGAAAAGCTGCGCACAGTTATCGAAAAGAAGATGTTCTCCAACACCGAGGAGCTGTTGCCGGTCATCAGCTTTAACGCCAAGGCCTCTACTGAAGATCAGCAGAAACATGAAGACTTCATCAGCAGGATGATGACCAAAGGCTACACACGAAAGCAGGTCCGGCTGTTATCCGAGTGGTATTTGCGGGTACGTAAATCGAACTGAGCCAGAGCGAGGTGATTAACGATTAACCGATAAAGTCTCAAAGTAAGGAAGTAATCCATGGCCATGATCATTGACCGAAGACTCGACGGGCGTAACAAAAGTGCGGTGAACCGTCAGCGCCTGATGCGGAGATATAAGCAGCAGATCAAAAAATCCGTATCGGATGCGATCAGCAAAAGGTCCATCACGGATACACAGTCGGGCGAGAAGATCAATATCCCCGCCAAGGATGTCAAGGAACCGATCATCCATCATGGCCAGGGTGGAATACATGAAAATGTACATCCGGGAAACAAACAGTTCAGCCAGGGAGATGAGGTCAGGCGCCCCGAAAAATCAGGTCAGGGCGGCGGCGGAAGCCAGGCATCCAACTCCGGTGAAGGGGAAGACGATTTTGGTTTTGAGATATCCAAGGACGAATATCTCGACCTGCTGTTTGAAGAGTTGGCACTACCCAACCTGGTAAAAACCAAGGTAGTGGCACAATCTGCCAAAACGCTGGTCAGAGCAGGGTTCTCAAATACTGGCGTTGCCTCCAATCTGAACCTGTTGCGTACCATGCGGCGGGCCAAGGGCCGCAAAATAGCCATCGCCTCCCCCTACAGCAAACGCTGCAGGGAACTCCAGCAGTTGCTTGAGCTGGAACTAGAGAAAAAACCGCACAACGAAGAGAAGATAAAAGGTCTGCGTGAGGAGCTGGCGTTACTTCGATCCCGTATCGATGCCATTCCCTTTATCGATACTTACGATCTGAAGTTCAACCAGTTCATTCCGCAGCCAAAGCCGATCACCCAGGCCGTCATGTTCTGCATCATGGACGTGTCCGGCTCCATGAGCCAGGCCACCAAGGATATTGCCAAGCGCTTTTTTATCCTGCTCTATCTGTTCCTCAGCCGCAGTTATGAGAAGACTGATGTAGTTTTCATCCGCCACCATACCTCGGCCAAGGAGGTGGATGAGGAGGAATTTTTCTATTCGCGGGAGACTGGCGGCACGATCGTCTCCAGCGCCCTGAAACTGATGCGGGACATTATCCGCGACCGCTATCCCACCGAAGACTGGAATATCTACGCCGCCCAGGCCAGTGATGGGGATAACTGGGAAGATGACAGTGCGACCTGCCGCAATCTGATGATCGATTCAATCATGCCGTATCTGCAGTACTACGCCTATGTCGAAATTCACAATCAGGAGCATCAGGGGTTATGGAGGGAGTATGAAAAGGTCTGCACGGCTTTTGAGACCTTCTCCATGAAACAGATCAGGGATGCCGGCGAGATCTACCCGGTTTTCCATGAACTCTTTAAAAGGCAAGAGGCATGAAAAACTGGCACGCTGGACAATTATCGCGGCCGCAGGCAGCCCGTCAGGATGCATCACAGGGAGGTGTCGAATGAACACTCCTGGCGGCAAGCAGCACTCCGATGACAAGCGGCAGCCGACACCCGAGCGTAATCGAGTCATCTCCACTGAATCGGACTGGACCTTCGATCTGATCGACAGGTACAACCAGGAGATCGAACGGATCGCCAAGGATGTTTATCACCTGGACTGCTATCCGGTACAACTGGAACTGATCTCCAGCGAGCAGATGATGGACGCCTACGCCTCGGTCGGCATGCCCATCGGCTATAACCACTGGAGCTTCGGCAAACAGTTTGTCATCACGGAAAAAAACTATAAACGGGGCCAGATGAATCTGGCCTATGAGATCGTTATCAACTCCAATCCCTGCATCGCCTACCTGATGGAGGAGAACACCCTGACCATGCAGGCACTGGTGATTGCCCACGCCGCCTATGGTCATAACAGCTTCTTCAAAGGTAACTATCTGTTCAAGATCTGGACCGATGCCGAGGCGATTATCGATTATCTGATCTTTGCGAAAAATTACATCGCCGAATGCGAAGAGAAACACGGCATTCAGGAGGTAGAGGAGATACTCGACTCCTGCCATGCCCTGATGAATTTTGGTGTCGACCGTTATAAGCGTCGCGCCGGTGAGACCCTTGAAGATGAACCCCATGTACAGTCAGACCGTGAACTGATACTGCAGCACCATGTCAATGAGTTGTGGCGTCAACTGAACATCCATGAACCTCAAGAGAAGGAGAATAAAAGCAAACGCATTCCGCCGGAACCGCAGGAGAATATCCTCTACTTTCTGGAAAAGAACGCTCCCTTATTAAAACCCTGGCAGCGCGAGATCATCCGCATTGTGCGCAAGATTGCGCAGTACTTCTACCCGCAACGGCAAACCCAGGTGATGAATGAGGGGTGGGCCTGTTTCTGGCATTACACCATCATGAATCACATGTATGACGAGGGGCTGATCAATGACGCCGCCATGCTGGAGTTCATGCACACCCATACCAATGTCATTGCCCAACCGGATTTCGACAGCCCCTACTATTCCGGCATCAATCCGTATGCACTGGGTTTCAAGATGATGATGGATATTCGCAACATCTGTGAAAACCCGACCGAAGAGGACCTACAGTGGTTCCCGGACATTGCCCGTTCAGACTGGCAGACGACTCTCGATTTCGCCATGCGCAACTTCAAGGATGAGAGCTTTATTGGACAATACCTGTCACCCCGACTGATTCGTGAATTCAGGCTGTTTTCAGTACTGGATGACGACCGGGAGGAAAACCTGAGCATTTCCGCCATCCATGATGATGCAGGCTATCGGGCGGTGCGTGAAAAATTGAGTGCTCAGTACAACCTGAGCAATCGGGAGCCCAACCTTCAAGTCTACAATGTGGATCATCAGGGGGACAGGACCCTGACGCTCCGATATTACAAGGACCGTAACCGCCCCCTTTCGGACACCACCAACGAAGTGATCAAACACCTGCACCGGTTATGGGGTTTCAAGGTCGAGATCGAATCGGTGGAGAGCGATGGCGAAACCCGGATCACACATCGCTGCCCGCAGCCGGCCAGCGAGGAGCTAACAATAGACTAGGAGCCTGTCGGACTTAACACTGCTCTACTGCGGAAAAGCCGGATTTGGCCATATTTTCCGATCTTCCTCGTTGAATAGGTCCACTATTCGCCTCGAAAGATCAAAAAATCTGTCTCAAAACGGCTTTCCCTCGCTACGACCGGTCAAGCCCGACAGACTCCTAGCCAGGATCCTGCAGGCTGTAACACTTGGGTGAGACGCCCAATTCACTCCGAAACATGGCGGCAAAGGCGCTGCTGCTTTGATAGCCCAGTTCAAAGGCGACACGGGTGACAGACTCACCCTGTCCCAGTAGCTCAATCGCCTCCATCAGGCGCAACCGTCTGCGCCAGGCACCAAAACTCATGCCCGTCTCTTTGACAAACAGACGCGACAAGGTTCGCGCACTGGTGCCAACACGCTTTGCCCAATCCTCGATTTTTCCCGAATCGGCTGGCCGCTCAACCAAGGCATCAATCACCTTTCTGACCTTCGGGTGCCTGGACATGGGCAGATGCAGGGGTGCCCGCTGCATCTGTCGCAGTTCATCCACAATCACCTCCATCAAGCGTCGCTCAGGGCCCAGCGGCGGATAGCTGTTGCCGATCTTCACCGCGCGCAATATCAGCTCCCGCAATAGCGGGCTCACGGCAATGACACAGCAGTCAGTGGGCAGATCACCGCTCCAGGCGGGATCAACATAGATAGAGCGAATGGCAAGCGCCTCGGTGGCAATCACCTGATGCTCTATCATGGATGGTATCCAGACTGCCTGACTAGAAGGTACCAGCCAGGTTCCCAACTTGCTAATCACCCGCATCACACCCTCAATGGAATAGAGCAGTTGAGCCCGTGGGTGGGTATGAGGTGCACCCTGCTCCCGCTCAAGATCAAGTGCGATGGAGACCACAGGAAGTTCGGGATTGAGGATCTGCCCGGTGGGTGAAGATGGCAACATTGGCATTTTCTCTATAAAAAATGTCTTTTTAACTGTAACACGCCATAGCAGATTGAGCGACAATCAGCCAATGAAATCCCCGATTACCCATCCCTGGAAGCGCCCCGACCTCTTGCTGATGCTGATGGCCGCCGCTGTACCCATCAGTTTTGCCGCCTGGCAGGCGTTGCTGAACAACTTCGCCATCGAGATGGCCGCCTTTACCGGCAAGGAGATGGGTATACTGCAGAGTCTGCGTGAAATCCCCGGATTCCTCGCCTTTGGTGTAATTTTTCTGCTTTTGCTGTTCCGTGAACAGACCCTGGCCTATATCTCGCTGCTGCTGCTCGGCATCGGCACTGCACTGACCGGCTTTTTCCCGTCGGTGATCGGCCTTTACCTCACCACTATTGTGATGTCGCTCGGCTTCCATTATTACGAGACCCTGCAGACCTCGCTCGCCCTGCAGTGGATAGACAAGCAGTCATCCGCCGAAACCCTGGGACGTCTGATAGCCACCGGATCTTTTGCCGCTATCCTCACATTCGGACTGATCTGGCTGGGTAATGACCTGCTGCAGTTGGACTATCAATGGCTCTATCTGCTCACTGGCGGGATTACGGTTATTATCGCCCTGATCGCCTGGATAGCCTTTCCACTGTTTCCCCAGCATACCGAACAGCACAAGCACATGGTGCTGCGGCGTCGCTACTGGCTCTACTATGCACTCACCTTCATGTCCGGCGCGCGTCGGCAGATTTTCGTGGTATTCGCCGGTTTCCTGATGGTAGAGAAGTTCGGCTACTCGGTCGGTGATATCGCCATGCTGTTTCTGCTCAACGCCTCGATGAATGTGTTGTTCGCCCGACGTATCGGCAGGCTGGTCGGTCGGATCGGCGAGCGCAATGCACTGCTGATCGAATATACCGGCCTGATCCTGGTGTTCAGCGGCTACGCCCTGGTCGAGCAGGCCGAACTGGCCGCCGGACTCTATGTCCTGGACCACCTGTTCTTCGCCATGGCCATCGCCCTCAAGACCTATTTCCAGAAAATCGCCGCCCCCGAGGATATTGCCGCCACTGCCGGTGTCAGCTTCTCCATCAACCACATTGCGGCAGTGGTGATACCGGCCAGCTTCGGACTGCTCTGGCTCGCCTCGCCGGAACTGGTGTTCTACTTCGGAGCGGCAATGGCGCTAGTTTCACTGCTGCTCTCCCTGCTGATCCCGGATACTCCGGAGGTCGGTTACGAGCACCGCTTTTCCCGCCTGGCAACAGAACGCTGACCCCTGCCTTGACCGGCAGATCAGATAATCACGGCAGGGCGGCGATGCTATCTACCTCCCGTAGTTTGATGGGGAATCAAAAAATCGATTCCGGCAAGGTTGCCAAGTACGCAAAGATGGGAATAGTTCAGTAAACTGGCATTATCGATCGCACCGGTTTATCCCGAGCAATACGAAACAGGCGTTAACCCCTGTTTCCCGGGCACCCGTCACATCTTTGCAAGCGATTAATGAGGCTCCATGCGATCTGATCGATTGACAGTTCTGTATCTGCAGCTAGAATTGACGGTTCGTCAATATACTCAAGAGTCCCAGGCGTTGGTTCATGAGCCCAGGTATTGTCAATACAGAGCGACTGCTGGCGCGCGAACAGGAGTTGATTCAAGCCGCTCTGAGTATTATGGAGCAGGACGGCACCGCAGGGTTGACCATGGACAAGGTCGTGGCGAGAGTCCCCTATTCCAAGGGAACCGTCTACAATCATTTTTGCAGCCGGGAAGATCTGCTGACCGGCATTTGTAACGCCGGTATGGCAAGTCTCGCGGAGCTGTTTACCCGGGCCGCTGCGTTTCAGGGGACCACCAGAGAGCGGTTGCTGGCCATCCACTACGCCTACCTGTTACACGCCTTGCTGGATCCCACCAGATTTATGCTGGTTATCTCGGCCAAGACTGCCAATCTGATTGAACGCACCTCGGAGCGCCGGCTTACCGCGCACTATGAACTGGAAGGCCGCCTGATGGATCCCATGCTTGAATTGGTGGACGAGGCCATAGCGACAGGCGAGTTGACACTGGCTCCCCACCTGAGTCGTCGGCAGATTGTGTTTACCAACTGGGCCGGGAGTTTTGGCGCCATCTCCCTGTTGATCAACAGCCAGGACAAATGCAGCTGCAGAGACGGCCTGGATACCCAAACCGAGGTATTCAATCACGCCAACCTGCTGCTGGACGGTATATTGTGGCAACCGCTGGCGCATGAATGGGATTACGACTCGACACTGAAACGCATCAGGACAGAGATATTCCCCCGGGAATCCGTATTGATGGACAAACCGGGAGAAGATCTCCAGTGCCAGGAAAAAATGCCCAATCTCAAGACAGACGGTTAGCTGTTGCGAAAAAACTTTCCAAGTCAGTTAGCAGTTTCCGGATCACAGCACAGGTGTAATTGCCGCATTCAGGTGCACCCATCAAGGAGAAAGACATCATGCACCAGAAATTGACACCCTGGATTTTGAAGCATCCGGTGATTGTCATACTGGCCACTATCCTCCTGGTTGCAGTGGTGGCCTCCGGAGCCCGACATCTGGTCTTCAAAAGTGACTACCGGGTGTTTTTCGGCAAGGAAAACCCCCAGTTGAATGCCTATGAGGCGATCCAGAAAATCTACAACAAAAGCGATAATGTCGCTTTCATCATCGCCCCAAAAGATGGCCGGGTCTTTACCAGCGAACGGCTCGAAGCGATCAGGGAACTCACCGAAGCCTCCTGGCAGATCCCCTTCTCCACCCGGGTCGACTCCATCACCAACTACCAGTACAGCTATGCCGACGGCGATGAACTGATTGTTGAAGACCTGGCCCTGGAACCGCTACAGATGGATCAGGCTGCCCTGGAGCGTGCCCGGAACATTGCCATCAATGAGCCGCTGCTCAGAAACAAACTGATCTCACCCCAGGCGCACGTGACGCTGGTAAACACCACGGTGCAACTCCCGGGGATCAATCCCGTGGAAGAGGTACCACAGATCGCCAGCAAGGTCCGTGAACTGCAAAGCCAGTTTATAGCGAAGAACCCGGATGTGGACGTCTATCTCTCCGGCATGGTGATGATGAACAACAGCTTTGCCGAGGCCTCCCTGGAGGACAGCGCCACCCTGGTGCCGGTGATGTTTCTGATCGTGGCGCTGGCCATCGGGTTACTGTTGCGGACCATCACCGGCACCCTGTCCACCATTCTGATCATCATCTTCAGCATTACCACGACCATGGGCATAGCCGGCTGGACCGGGTTCTACCTGACCGCTCCCTCCGCCAGCGCACCGACCATGATACTGACCCTTGCAGTGGCCGACTGTATTCATATCCTCACCACCCTATTCCATGAGATGCGTAATGGGGTCGCAAAACGCCAGGCCATTCTGGACAGTTTGCGAATCAATTATCAGCCGATTTTTCTCACCAGCATTACCACCGCCATCGGCTTCCTCAGCATGAACTTTTCCGACTCCCCACCGTTCCGGGACCTGGGCAACCTGGTTGCCATCGGCGTGATGCTCGCCTTTCTCTTCTCCGTCACCCTGTTTCCCGCCCTGCTGTCGCTGCTGCCCCTGAAAGTGAAGCCGCACAAGGCGCGGGGCGATCTGATGATGCACTTTGCCGATTTTGTCGTGCATAACCGCCGCTGGCTGTTGCCGATTACATCCCTGATCATGGTTTTCATCATGCTGTTTCTGCCACAGAACAAACTCAATGATGATTTCGTCAAATATTTCGACACCACGGTCCCATTCCGACAAGCCACCGATTTCATGCAGGAGAACATCTCCGGCATGACCACCATGGAGATCTCCCTCGACGCCGGAAAATCCAGCGGCATCAACGATCCGGCTTTCCTGCAGAAACTGGAGCAGCTGAGCCAGTGGTTGCGCGACCAACCAGAGACGGATCATGTCAACACCCTGAGCGACACCCTGAAACGGCTCAATCGCAACATGCATGCGGATGACCCATCCTGGTATCGCCTGCCCGACAGCCAGGAGCTGGCAGCACAGTACCTGCTGCTGTATGAGATGTCCCTGCCCTATGGACTGGATCTGAATAACCAGCTTAACGTGGACAAATCCTCCACTCGCCTGATTGCAACCTTCGACAACATGACCAGCAACGAGCAGATTGAACTGGAGCAGCGGATACTGCACTGGCTTGAACTCAATGCCCCCGAATACCAAGTGACCATCGCCAGCCCGGCCCTGATGTTCTCCCATATCGGCCAGCGCAATATTCGCAGCATGCTGCTGGGCGTCACCTTTGCACTGATCCTGATCTCACTGCTGCTCGGCATTGCCCTGAAATCGATCAAGTTCGGCCTGATCAGCCTGCTACCGAATCTGACTCCGGCTGCAGTTGGCTTTGGTGCCTGGTATTTCATCAACGGCCAGGTAGGATTGGCACTGTCGGTGGTGGCCGGCATGACCCTCGGCATTGTGGTGGATGATACGGTCCACTTCCTGAGCAAATACCTGCGGGCCCGCCGGGAGCGTAACGCTAACCCGCATGCGGCGGTGCGTTACGCCTTCAGCAGTGTCGGCCGGGCACTCTGGATCACCACCCTGGTGCTGGTCTGCGGTTTCATGGTACTGGCCCAGTCCACCTTCAAGGTGAATGCCGATATGGGACTGTTGACGGCACTGACCATCCTGATCGCGCTGGCCATCGACTTCCTGTTCCTGCCGCCGCTACTGATGAAACTCGATACCCACCCGATTACCACAACTGAAGGAGCCATAAAGGATGAGAAGGCAAAGAATGCCGCTTAGAATATTCCTGATACTGACACTGCTTGGCGTACAACCGCTGTTGCATGCTGAATCGGCGGAAGAGAAAGGCCAGGCCATCGCCGCCGAGAGCATTGCCCGAGACACCGGCTGGGGTGACATGAAAGCCGATATGCAGATGATCCTGCGCAACCGACAGGGTGAGGAGAGCCTGCGTGAAATCCGCATGCAATCCCTCGAACAGGAGAACGATGGCGACAAGAGCCTGACGGTGTTCGACAAACCACTGGATGTGAAGGGCACCGCCTTCCTCAGCTTTTCTCACGCCCTGGGAGCCGATGACCAGTGGCTCTACCTGCCGGCATTGAAGCGGGTCAAACGAATCTCGTCACGTAACAAATCCGGGCCCTTCATGGGTTCCGAGTTTGCCTATGAAGACCTCAGCTCGTTCGAGATCGAGAAGTACACCTACAAGTACATCAAGGACGAAGTGATTGATGGCCTGGACTGCTTCGTGGTCGAACAGTACCCGGTGGACAAGAATTCCGGCTACACCCGCCGCCTGGTATGGATTGACAAGGCGGAATACCGGGTACAGCGAGCGGAGTTCTATGATCGCAAGGACAGCCCGCTGAAAACCCTCACTTACACCGGTTATCAACAGTACCTGAACAAATACTGGCGACCGGACCGGATGGATATGGTCAATCACCAGACCGGGAAAAGTACTGAACTGCGCTGGATGAATTACCAGTTCGGGAGCGGTCTCGACGAGGCGGATTTTAATAAAAACAGCCTGAAGCGTGCCCGTTGACATGAGCCGAGGATGTCAGATAAAGCAGTGGCTGCCCATTATCCTGTTGGTATTGCCGGCTATCGGTGCCGCAGAAAACCGGTTGGAGACCAGCGGCAAGGCGGGCCTTGAGTTACGGTTGTTTCCGCACAGTCCCCAGTTTGCCGAACAGTATGATACATCCAATCTCTCCGGCTTTTTTGAGCCGCAGTTTTTCTACACCTGGAACGATGATGCCGACTATGTGAAGTTCATCCCCTACCTGCGCTGGGACCAACACGACCGGGAACGCAGCCATGGCGATATCCGGCAACTGAGCTGGAGCCATATCGGCGACGACTGGGAATTGCACAGCGGGATCAACAAGGTGTTCTGGGGCGTCACCGAGTTTCAGCACCTGGTCGACACCATTAACCAGACGGATGGGGTTGAGGATATCGACGGCGAGGACAAACTGGGGCAACCCATGATCCACCTCTCCCTGGCTAGATCCTGGGGCATCCTGGACCTGTTCGCCCTGCCCGGTTTTCGCGAGCGCACCTTTGCCGGTATCGACGGACGCCTGCGAAGTGGACTGGTGGTGGACACCAGCCAGGCGGCCTATGAATCTGCAGCCCGTGACACCCATCTTGATCTGGCGGCCCGCTGGAGTCGCACCCTGGGCGACTATGATATCGGCCTGCACTGGTTCCGTGGCACCAACCGGGAACCGCTCCTGCTGCCTGGCACGGATGGCGGCGGCAACCCGGTCCTGACTCCTTACTATGAACAGATCAACCAGCTCGGCATGGATCTGCAGGCGACGCTGGATGACTGGCTGTGGAAACTGGAGATGCGCTGGCGCGACGGTCAGCGCGACAGTTTCTGGGCTCTGCAAGGCGGCTTTGAGTACACACTGTACGGCATCGCCGACAGCGACACCGACCTGGGACTGCTGCTGGAGTACGGCTGGGACGAACGGGGAACCCGTTCCACCAGCCTGGCCCAAAATGATCTCTTTTTTGGCGCGCGCATCGCCCTGAATGATGCCGAGAGCAGTGAACTGTTGGCCGGTATCGGTTATGACCTGGATTATCACAGTCATAGCCTGCAGATAGAGGCCAGCAGCCGCATCGGCAGCGGCTGGAAGGCCAGCCTGGATCTGCGCCTGTTCTCCGGGAACGAGCTCAATGATCCGCTTTCGGCACTGCGCCGGGATGATCATTTGCAACTCACCCTGGAACGCTATTTCTGATTGCCAGCCCTGTCAGCCAGCCACAGGGCGTCCCGTGGACGACGCCCCCTCCTGCTTCATCAACCCAGCACTGAATCCCAATCTTTCCAGACCGGCTCAAAGCCCTGGCGGCGGATCATTGCCGCCACCTCTTCGGCGCTGCGCTCGTCGCTGATCTCGAACTGCTCCAGCGCCTCCTCCTCAATGGAGTAGCCGCCCGGCTCGGTCTTGGAACCGGCACTCATGGAGGTGATGCCCAGCTTCAGCAGGTGATCGCGAAACTCGGGACACTCCCGGGTGGAGAGGGAGATCTCCACATTCTCGCTATAGATCCGATAGGCGCAGATCAGCTGCACGAAATCCCGATCCGTCACTTCCACATTGGGTGACTGCACTCCGGCCGCCGGCCGCAAGCGTGGCAAAGAGATGGAGTACTTGGTCTGCCAGTATTGACGCTCCAGATAACCCAGGTGCAGGGCGATAAATCCGGCATCGGTACGCCAATCCTCCAGCCCCAGCAGAGTGCCCAGGCCGATACGATGAATTCCAGCACGCCCCAGCCGATCCGGGGTCTCCAGGCGGTATTCGAAGTTGCCCTTCTTGCCTTTCGGGTGATATTGCTTGTAGTTGTTCCGGTGGTAGGTCTCCTGATACAGCAGCACACTGTTGAGGCCTTTCTTGATCAGTCGTTCATAATCGGCCTGATCCAGGGACTGCACCTCCATGGAGAGGCTGGAAAAATAGGGCCTGACCCACTCCAGCGCCTGCTCCAGATACTCCACCCCGACCGTGCGATTGGCCTCACCGGTCACCAGCAGCAGATGTTCGAAGCCATGACTCTTGATCGCCGCCACTTCCTGCATGATCTGCTGCTGATTCAGGGTCCGGCGTTCCAGCTTGTTGTGCACGCTGAAACCGCAATAGGTGCAGATGTTGTGGCACTCGTTGGAGAGATACATCGGGATATAGAGCTGGGTGGTATTGCCGAAGCGCTTGCGCGTGAGCTTATAGCTCAGCTGCGCCATCTGCTCCAGATAGGGCACCGCCACCGGCGAGATCAGGGCACAGAAATCATCCAGGTCCCGCTTGCCGTGCCTGTTCAGCGCCCGCTCCACATCGGCAGCCTGCTTGCTGTTGATGCGTTCCGCCATCCCTTCCCAGCTGTGACATTCGAAGGTGTCCAGAAAGGTCATTTCATTTTTACTCCTGTCCAAGGAATGCAGTGAGCGGGCTACTCGCCTCGGCCGCTTTACTGACATTGCCCAGCCGCGCCTCGTAGGCCATGCGACCGGAGAGGGTAGCCATTTTGAACGCCTCGGCCATGACAACCGGGTCGCCAGCCACGGCAATGGCGGTATTCACCAGCACCGCGTCGGCCCCCATCTCCATCGCCTCGGCCGCCTGTGACGGCGCGCCGATACCGGCATCCACCACCACCGGCACCGTGCTCTGTTCGATGATAATCTCCAGCATGGCACGGGTCTGCAGCCCCTGATTGGTACCGATGGGTGCGCCCAACGGCATCACGGCGGCGGCGCCCGCATCTTCCAGACGCTTGCAGAGCACCGGGTCGGCATTGATATAGGGCAGGATGATAAAGCCCTCTCTGGCCAAAATCTCGGTGGCCGCCAGGGTCTCGATGGGGTCCGGCAGCAGATAGCGCGGATCGGGGTGGATCTCCAGCTTCAGCAGATTGGTCTGCAGCGCCTCCCGCGCCAGTTGCGCCGCCAGCACCGCCTCCTTGGCAGTGCGCACGCCCGAAGTATTCGGCAGCAGGTTGACGCCGGGGATCTGCAGATGGGAGACCACCTCGTCCTCCTGCTCCTGCAGCCGCACCCGCCGTAGCGCCACGGTGACCAGCTCACTGCCGGAGGCGACCACCGCATCGTGCATCAATTGATTCGAGCCGAACTTGCCGGTGCCGAGAAACAGCCGTGACTGAAAGGTATGTTCGGCAATTTTTAATGGTTCAGTTTTCATGCTTTACCCGTTCCTTGAATAACGGAGAGACCACCGGTTGGCTCAACCGCCCTGGACCGGGGCAATTACCAGTACCCGATCCTGCGCCTGCAGCCGGTAGTCGGGCCACTCATCCTGGCGGATGACGGTGTCGTTCACCGCCACCGCCACCGGGCGTCCACCGGTGAGGTCGGCAAGCAGCGACGCCAGGGTCTGACCGGGCTCGATCCGGGTCTCTTCATCATTCACAAAAATATTCATTGCCCAGCCTCAGGCCTCTTTGTAGATCTCGCTGCCACCGGCGGTGAACTCCTGCGATTTTTCGCTCATGCCCACCTCCACGGCGGCCGCCAGATCATCCAGCCCCCGCTTGTTGGCGTACTCGCGCACATCCTGGGAGATTTTCATGGAGCAGAACTTGGGACCGCACATGGAACAGAAGTGGGCCACCTTGGCCGACTCCTTGGGCAGGGTAGCGTCGTGATACTCCCGCGCCCGCTCCGGGTCGAGTCCCAGGTTGAACTGGTCCTCCCAGCGGAACTCGAAGCGCGCCTTGGACATGGCGTTGTCGCGAATCTGCGCGCCGGGATGTCCCTTGGCCAGGTCCGCCGCATGGGCGGCGATCTTGTAGGTGATAATGCCCTCGCGCACGTCTTCCTTGTCCGGCAGGCCGAGATGCTCCTTCGGGGTGACATAGCAGAGCATGGCGCAGCCGTACCAGCCGATCATGGCGGCACCGATGCCGGAGGTAATGTGGTCATAGCCCGGGGCGATATCGGTGACCAGCGGACCCAGGGTATAGAAGGGGGCCTCGTAGCACTCCTGCAGCTCCTTATCCATGTTCTCCTTGATCATCTGCATCGGCACATGACCGGGACCCTCGATCATCACCTGCACATCATGCTCCCACGCCTTCTTGGTCAACTCGCCCAGGGTCTCCAGTTCGGCAAACTGGGCCTGGTCATTGCCATCGGCGATGGATCCGGGGCGCAGCCCGTCACCCAGTGAGAAGGCGACATCGTAGGCCTTCATGATCTCGCAGATCTCGTCGAAGCGGGTGTAAAGGAAATTCTCCTGATGATGTGCCAGGCACCACTTGGCCAGGATGGAGCCGCCACGGGAGACAATGCCGGTCACCCGCTGGGCGGTCATCGGGACGTAGCGCAGCAGCACGCCGGCGTGGATGGTGAAGTAGTCCACCCCCTGTTCCGCTTGCTCGATCAGGGTATCGCGCATCACCTCCCAGTTGAGGTCCTCGGCGATGCCACCCACCTTCTCCAGCGCCTGGTAGATCGGCACCGTGCCGATCGGTACCGGCGAGTTACGCAGGATCCACTCGCGGGTCTCGTGGATATTCTTGCCGGTGGAGAGATCCATGATGGTATCGGCGCCCCAGCGGATGCCCCAGGCCATCTTCTCCACCTCTTCCTCGATACTGGAACCGAGCGCGGAGTTACCGATATTGCCGTTGATCTTGACCAGGAAGTTACGGCCGATAATCATCGGCTCCAGCTCGGTGTG
The DNA here is from genome assembly GCF_000428045.1 of Sedimenticola selenatireducens DSM 17993. Classification (GTDB taxonomy): domain Bacteria; phylum Pseudomonadota; class Gammaproteobacteria; order Chromatiales; family Chromatiaceae; genus Sedimenticola; species Sedimenticola selenatireducens. Next base: position 207,410 of record NZ_ATZE01000008.1, read on the forward strand.
GTTGATATTGGCCGGGATGATCGCCCGGCCTCGCGCCACCTCTTCGCGGACAAACTCCGGAGTGATCTCCTTGGGGATTGCGGCACCGAAGCTGAAACCGGGGTGTTGTTGCTGCAGCAGCCCCTGCTCCCGCGCCTCCTGCAGGCGCATGTTCTCGCGCAGGGCGATGAACTCCATTTCAGGCGTCACTATGCCCTTGCGGGCATAGTGCATCTGGGTCACATTGGCACCGGACTTGGCCCGGCGCGGCTCGCGCAGATGCTCAAAGCGCAGGGCATCCAGTTCCGGATTATCTTTCCTCTGGCGGGTGAACTGAGAACTGACTCCGGACAGTCTTTCGGTGTCATTCCGCTCTTCGATCCAGCTACGGCGGATCTCCGGCAGGCCCGCCCGCAGATCGATTTTCGCATCGGGATCGGTATAGATTCCGGAGGTGTCGTAGACCAGCACCGGCGGATTCTTTTCCGCGCCAAAACTGGCCGGTGTATCCGTCAGGGAGATCTCACGCATCGGCACCCGAATATCTGGGCGACTCCCCTGCAGGTAGATCTTGCGGGAACCGGGAAAGCTCTCGACCGCCATGTTGCCGGTATCGACTGAGTGCTGTGGCTGCGTGTTGTCTTTGGATTGCATTGCGTTTCGTCCTCCATTAAGGGGATGGGTCAGACGAAACGGGGGTTTGAACGGAAAGGAAGGAGTGTCGCTCTTGTTTAGCCTGCAGAACAGAGCCAGCTTCCCTACGCCGGTATGACCCGGATCAGGTTCAAAGGGTATTTCTCAGCCACCTCCCGGTGGCACCCCCGCTTCTATCAGGGCAGAGTATCCGCCCACATGCGCCACATGGTACAGCAAACGAATGCAGCGCGGCAATGTTCAAAAAAACTGTCTGATTACCCACCTTACTCAATCGCATGCGGAAAAAAGCATGGCCGCGAATGATGGGTTATTGCAAATGCCTCACCGGCGGACGGTGCCGCATCCAATCTGCCCGAGGGCGGGCCTCCTACAAAATCGGCAGATAGCCTGGCAGGGTGGGCACATTCTTGTGCCCACGCGGGAGATGCGACACCGGACATATGGTGGATGCGCCCGGCCATGCCTCAGAACTCCAGCCGCATCAGCAACTCCGCCATGTCCGGCCGCCAACCGAATTCACTCAGCCTGACCCGGTTATTCAGTACTACCACATCCTCTTCCTGTAGCCGCTGCTTCTGCCGTTCGGCCTGGGGCGAGCCGGCCGGAAAGGCGATTCGCCCGTCACTTCTGAGCACCCGGTACCAGGGCACTGTCTGGTCGTCCGGCACCTCACCCAAGGCCCGTCCCACCAGACGGGCTCGCCTGGGCAGGCCGGCCAGATCGGCGATCTGCCCATAGCTGGCCACCCGGCCCTCCGGGATGGCCTGTACGGTACGCCAGATGCGTTGATAGTTGTTCACCTGCCTACCCATCTACCTCACCCACCTTCAGGAAAAACTCTGACATTTCCGGATCGTTTGCCGGTTCCAGTTGTGTGCACAATCCGGGATTCCGATTGTAGGTCGTGTTGGCCAAAGGCGTAACCCGACAGGCATTGTTCAGCACAACACCTGAGTTGTGAATAAATAGAATCTGTAGCTGACAAAACGGTATTAGCCCGTTTGTTGCAACGCACAATAATGAGCGATACACTCCTCATCAATCTAACCGTTCGCTGGGAGCGACTATCATGCGTCGAGTGGTGTTTAATCAGAAGGGAGGTGTGGGCAAGTCCACTATCACCTGCAACCTGGCGGCCATCAGCGCCACCCGCGGCAAACGCACCCTGGTGATCGACCTGGACCCGCAGGGCAACTCGACCCGCTACCTGCTCGGTACCAATCCCGCCGAACTGGATGATACCCTGGTGGACTTTTTCAAGGAGATCCTCTCCTACAGCTTCAAACCGAAAGGCCCGGCGGCCTATATCCACGAAACCCCGTTCGAGAACCTGTACCTGATGCCGGCCCACCCGGAGCTGGAGGATCAGCAGGGGAAGCTGGAGTCACGTTACAAGATGTTCAAGCTGCGCGATACTCTGCAAAAACTGGAAGGTTTCGATGAGATTTATATCGATACCCCGCCGGCCCTCAACTTCTACACCCGCTCCGCCCTGATCGCCGCCAACGCCTGCCTGATCCCGTTTGACTGCGATGACTTCTCCCGTCACGCCCTCTACACCCTGCTCGGCAACGTGCGTGAGATCCAGGATGACCATAATGATGAACTGAAAATTGAAGGTATTATTGTCAATCAGTTTCAATCCCGCGCCCGGCTGCCCCAGACCCTGGTCAACGAACTGATTGAAGAAGGGCTGCCGATTCTCGACACTTACCTCTCACCCTCCATACGCATCCGGGAATCCCATCAGAGTGCCCAGCCCATGATCCATTTCGACCCGAAACATAAACTCACCCGGGAGTATGAGGCACTGTACGGCGCACTGGGCCAGAGGGTAGCGGCGGAAGCCTAATTTACCGGCTCCGGCAGTCGGGCTGAAAGCGCCTGGAGAAAATCTCCGGAAAACACCTTCACACCCCGCTGCCGCGCCTGCCGTATCTTGTCCCAGGCGGCGGCATAATCACCCTGCCGATAGAGTGAGCGGGCCCAGTGCTGCCAGACCGGCAGATAATCCCCATCCAGCGCCACCGCCGCCGCAAATCGGGCATTCGCCTGATCGAACAGCGCCACACCTTGCCCGACCCGGGCGCTTTCGGCCTGCTCGCCCTGTAGTGAATACACCGTTCCCGTATCCGTCAGCAGCGCCGGTTTCTGATAAACGTCATCCACAATATGCAGGGCCTGTTCAAGATAGCCTGCAGCACCCGCCAGGTCATCCCTGAGCACCAGCACCTGGCCAAAGCCCCAATAGACCTGGTAATTGGCCGGATCCAGCAGCCAGGCCTGGTTCAATCGGCGCATGGCCGCATCCAGATCGCCCAGGCGCAGGATATCAAGCGCCTGCCTGGACCACTCCCGGCTGGCCCGCTTCAGGTCCCCCCGATAACGGTAGCCCTCCTGTTTAACGAAGGCCGCATCTTCCCGTTGCAGATAATCGGAACGGGCGAGTTGGGGCTGACCGTACATGGGCAGGACCTCGATCGCCTCCTTCTCCGCCACCGTCATGCAGCCGCTGAGCAGGAGCGTGATCAGCAAGATAATTTTGCTTCTAAGTACGTTCATTCAGTTGTAAATATTCAGCTATTCCAAAACACACGGAGGGGTAGGATGGGCAAAGCATCGGCACCTCGCTCGCCCCTTACACCCGGGCAACGGGCGTGCCCATCGTCCACCGCAGTGATGGGCACGCTGCGCTTTGCCCATCCTACGTGTTATCCGATTATATATTGTGTATCAACCCTGCTCACGCAGGCGTGCAATCCGATCCTCGATTCTGGGATGGGTGCGGAACAGATCACCCAGCCCCTTGCCCCCGGCAATACCGAAGGCCGCCAGCTGGTCCGGCAATCCATCCGCCTGCTGCATGCCACCGAGCCTCGCCAGGGCGTTGATCATGCTGTTGCGGCCGGCCAGTTTGGCGCCACCCGCATCGGCCCGGTACTCCCGCTGACGCGAGAACCAGAAGACGATCATGCTGGCCAGAATCCCCAGCACCAGTTCAGCCACGATGGTGGTGATCCAGAAAGCCGGGCCGTGTCCACGCTCGGTCTTGAACACCACCCGGTCCACCAGATGACCCACCACCCGGGAGAGCACGATCACAAAGGTGTTCACCACACCCTGTATCAACGCCAGAGTCACCATGTCGCCATTGGCCACGTGACTTACCTCGTGCCCGAGTACTGCCTCCACTTCCGCGCGGCCCATCTGTTGCAGCAGGCCGCTGCTCACCGCCACCAGGGCGTCATTGCGGTTCCAGCCGGTGGCAAAGGCGTTCATCTCCGCACCCTCGTAAATCGCCACCTCCGGCATGCCGATGCCCGCCTGCTGCGCCTGTCGCTGGACCGTGCTGACCAGCCACTGTTCCGCCGCGGTTGACGGGGTCTCGATTACCCGTAGTCCCATCATCCGCTTGGCCGTCCACTTGGATATAAAGAGTGAAATCAGCGAACCACCAAATCCCAGTACGGCGGCAAAAATAATCAGGGAGTTCATATCCAGACCCACCCCCTGCTGATCGAGAATCCGCTCCACGCCCAGCAGACGCAAGGTGACGGAGAGTACCGCGATCACCGCCAGGTTGGTGGCCAGGAACAGAATAATTCGCTTCATTGGGTCAGGACTCCAAAAATTAAGAATACTCGGGAGATAGGGATAACGACGGGTGTTTTCAAGAATTTAGCAGGGTCGCCACCCCACAGGCAATGTTGCAGTAAATCCAACCATAAAAAAGGCCCCCGCCTTTCAGCGAGGGCCTTGTCAGCTGCCTGATCGACAGAAACTGGTTATTCTGCTTCTGTCGGAACAGCGATCAGGATGCCTTGCGGCCGCGCCAGGTCAGACCCAACAGGCCGATAGCCATCAGTGCCAGCGGCGCCGGGGCCGGCACGCCACTTGGGGGCAGACTACCCTGCTCAAGCAGGGCATAACGCAGTTGACCACCGGCGTGCAGGACCTCACCGATCCCGTTGCCCCAGAATGAGACTTGGGTAAAGTCACCGCTATCGTCAAACGCCGCAACAAAGATTTCAAAAACGCTAGTTAGCGGATTGTTCTGTGACGGAAACAGTCCGTCAGCAGTGCTGGTCGCACTACCCACCAGGATGGGGGCGCCGCCATCGAACGAAATGAACAGTTCGGTCACCGGAGCATGGCAACAGGTGGCCCAGTCGCCCACCTCAAACCCGACCGCATTTACGGCGCTGTTAAACGTAAAGGTAATACCGCTGCCAAAGTAATCCAGCGGATCGGTCCGCGGATTGGTACCACCACCTGCCGGGTCGATTCTGATCGTTTGGCCCGACAGTGAGCCATAGGTGGTCACAGTACCGCTGCCACCATCATTCTGGGTAATCGTGTAGTCACCCCGGTTGATGCTGGCTCCACTCGTCATACCTGACCAGATGTCAGCGGTCACCGTCGCGCCGGCGCCGGTTACAGTGGCATCGAAGGAGGCCACACCTGCCGTGACCCCGTCATATACCGTTACGATGGTCGCGTTGGCCGCCGTGCCGATTGTCATTGCAACAATCGCACCCGCCAGTTTAAGTTTTCCAATCATTTTCACTTCTCCTTGACTCGTCTTGTTGTTCGAACAGCGTGATGGTCTTAAGCTCACCAATATTTACCATACCGTCCCCACGGTTTGAGTTTTGCAAAAAACATGCCGACAAGTGGATATTGCGAATAATATATTGATATTGTTATTTTTTAATTGGCACGACGACTTCGCAAAAGTCCGCAACAACAGGATTGTGTAAAAAAAACCAACATAAATTTCTTTGACAAAGCCAATCCGGATGCTATGGCGGCGAGAGAGTGACCCCGTATATTGCGGATATTTTCTTTCGGCTTCACCCTGGAGGAAAATTAAATCCCCAGGTCACGACCTGTAGCCAATGCTGCCGGCCACACAATCCTGACACTGCCGTCAGCAGGCGTGAATGTGACTAAGGCAACTCATCGCGGATATAACGATAAAAACCGCTGATTTCCGCATCGCTGAACGGGTTTTCATACGCGGTGTAACTGTCGCCGCGCAGCCCCCCCAGCAGGCGGGCCAGCCACTCGTCATCCGGTATTGAGCGGGCGAAAGCACCGAAATTTCCGATCACTACCGATGTATCCTGCGCCGGTGCAATATGGCAGCCCAGGCACAGCTGCTGATAGTCCGACACCGTCTGGTATTTGGTCAGTGAATCCAGTGGCTGTTGGAGGTCGACAGGGAACCGGATTGGAAACCGTTGACTCATCTCTCCGGCGGCCTTGAGCAACGCATCGGAACCGATAGCCCGCAGTTGTAACCCTTCGATCTGATCCAGCAGGCTCGCCTCATCCAGCCCTGACTCCTGCAGATAGTAACGCGCCAGGAGCGGCAGTACATTGAGGCTGCTGGCGATTCGCCCCTCGATCCATTGGCGTTTTTCGGCCGACAGCTTTTCTTCAACCAATAACCGGCTGTCGCCGGCGAGCAGCGCCAGCTCCACGGCGAATCGTCGCTGATGTTCTCCCGCCGAAAAAACAGTGGCCGGAATCAACAAGGCGATTCCGGCCACCAGTCCCACAAGAAACCGGCTCATCAGAGCTTGATTTCCTCGGTCATTGGCAGTGATTCATCCGCACTCCATTCGACCATTGAACCGTCATACAGCCGGGATTTTTTGTTACCCATCAATTCGCTGCCGACGAACCAGCCAAGAGACGCCCAGTGCCCGGTATTGCAGAAGTTAATGGCATCACCTTCTGTCGGCACATTGGCTACCTGGTAGAGTTTCTTCAGGGTTTCCACGTCGCGGAATTTGCCGCCGCCGTTAACAGTCAGCCAGCTCTCAGGCAGATTCTGTGCCTGCGGGATGGTGCCGCTGCGTTTCGACTTGGGATGCCGGTTGATACCGCGATACTGATGGGTCGGACGGTTATCGATCAGCGTCACACCATTGCCGGATGCTTGCTGCACATCCGCCTTGGTGGCCAGCAGCGCCTCATTCAGAGCAGCCTTGAAGGTTTTCGGGTCCGGGCTGTTATTGCCCTTTTCCAGCGTATTCTTCTTGTCCGCGGTATAGGCGGCCAGGCCACCATCCAGGATGGAGACATTGTCATGCCCCAGCAACTTGAAGGTCCAGTAGACCCGCGTCGCACTGCCCAGATCCAGCGCGTTTTTGCCGGCATGATAGATCACGACGTGCGTCTTGTTGTCCACGCCAAGATCGCCGATCAGCTTTTCCAGCTTGTCCACGGGCGGAAGCTGGCCGGGTATTTTGTCAACCTCAACACGCCACCCCCCCTTGAGATAGTCGGTATGCACCGCGCAGGGAATGTGAGCCCGCATATAGTCTGTTTTGGAACCACCATCAATCGGGTTACGGATATCCAGCACACGCACGTCGGCATTACAGCTGTTGGTCTTTACCCAGTCCACATCCACCAGCGGGGTAGCACCCCAGGCTATGGAACAGAGACCCAGCAGCGCCAATCCACCACCGATTTTTTTCGTTATGTTCATTTTCATCCTCCTGGTTATTTAGAGCACAATCAGACGTTCAGCGACCAGAATCTCATCAAGTATCTGATCCCAATCACTGTCCGCAAGGTTGTCACCTGCTGCATCGTAGTGATACAGATTACAACGCGTTAAAAAATGATCTATTCCCGCCTCAACGGTTTCGCTGTCGGGAAAGAGACCCGTCTTTAATACAGCTATGTTCATTGTTCGTACGACCTCCCTAAAGATTGATTACGCTGTCGGCCTGCAACAGCGCGAGGGAAAGAGCGGCACTATCAACGAACGGTAACTCCTCACCGGGAACCGTGGTTTCCGGTTCGATGTCGCACAATTCCAGCGTCTCCGCCTGTTCAATGTTCTCCGCAGTCTCTTCCACCGGACCCGTCATGAAGATCAGGCGAACCCCATGGCCGGCGATGGTCAGCCCCGCCGCTACACGCATCGCTTCCGCATGATCCCGCCGCGCCAGTACAACCAGGTTTTTATTCGGCATGCATCCTCTCCTACAGACTGATAATCCGGTCCGCTTCGCCGACCATAATGCTGTTCTGGGTTTGGCTGCCCAGTTCCACCGGGCAGGGCTTGTCGCCCATAAAGCGGGCCCAGGAGTGCTCACAGACCACCACCCGTTGCGCACAACAGGCCGCCTCCTGCATGCCCGGCTCCGCCAGGATGTTCACCCCGTCATTGGTAAAGAAACAGCTCCAGCGGGTGCCCTTTCGCTTGCAGGCGGCCGCCAGTGGCAACAACACTCGACCGGCATCCGGTGTCGATACAATAAACAACAGATTCACGCATACCTCCCTTTGCCCAATGGCGTTTTAGTGACGACTGACCTGCCCGTTTTCAGGAGCCTGTCAACGTCTTGTTATCTTCGTAGCTTTCTGAATCGACCGGCAGACTGCCATCAGCAGACCAGGCTCGCCAACCTTCGATCAAAACCTGCACCGGTTGGGGCCAGTGGGCCTGCAGGCGGACGAAGGCGGCGACCGAATCACGTGGTGCGTGACCGTAAACCACCGTATCCACACCCGCTTCAGTCAATCGGACCGGGGAGCCGGTTTCCAGGGCCACAGGCTCTGCACCCGGAATGTGTCCGCCGCGCCAGCCCCGTATCTGCTCACCCCAGTACTCCTCCTGACTCCGCGCATCAAGCAGTCGCAAGTGTTGATTTCCGTTCAAGCGTTGCTGCAACTCCCGGCGCAGCACGATCTGTGCACCCCGGGGCATCGCGACATAGTGCCGCTCACGACTCATGCTGCGTCGCTGGCCAGCCGCGAAAGCATAATCCCCCGAGGCGATCAGCCGACTCAGCGGTGGCTGCAGCACCAGCACACTCCGCTGCCCGGCCAGATAGAGCACGCCGGCGATAAAGTCGCGGGCTTCACCCGGTCGACCCGCGACCACCACTGTTTCACGCCCCTCCAGCCCCAGCGTGCCCAGCAACCAGACGATGTCCCGCAGGCTCGGCAGACGACTACTGTGGCCGAGCAGCTCTTCTGCCGCGAGGCAGCGGGCACCCTGAATGCTGCGTTTTTCACACTGTTCAAGCGGGCGCGTATCCAGCATCCGCCAGTGGCCGTCTTCCGGCAGACTGTCAATAAACCGCAATCCGCTCGCCGTAGCCGGAAGCGCCATCACGGCCAGCAGACCCAGGCAGCAGACGGCAGCAAACCGGATCACTGATCTAGCAGCCGCCAAAATGCCTTTTCACCGGTGCGCTGCCGGTTGCCTTCACGGGCGGGTTCTCCAGGTAGTAACCCACCAGTTCCACGACCGGAATCTGCCCGTAGTCAGGGCCCAGGTCCACGTCAGAGAACGCCTCCATCGGCTGCGGCTGGCTGGCGGCCAGGCGTTTCTCCTCCGGGACTGCCGCATAGGAAAACAGCACCGCACTGAGGCCCAGCGTACCTACCAGACTGAGAACATTAAAAATCACCACTTCCCGACGCATCATGCAGTCTCCTCAGGATGAATCACTGGTCATGCTCATATAAAGCACAGCCATCGACAAAACGAACATGCCTATTTGAATCCAGGTTTGCAGACTCAGATCCATGGTTCACTCCCCCTTGTAGTGACGAATCAGTTCACCCATGTTCAGCGGCTCGCCCCCTTCGGGGTTGATCACCTGGGGTGTGTAGAACGGCACGCCATCACGGTCCGCATGGAGATAATCCGGCTGGGCAATGACAATATAGGAGAGCGATCCAACAGAGACCGCTGTCACCGCGACGGATAGAGTCAACATGGCCAAATAACCTTTTGTCATGGCCCGATCCTATTGCCGGCGGACTATGACACGCCAGTAGCGGTCAGCTTTCAACGTGCCCAGATGAGTGCTGTTGAGTTCCGGCATCATCGGCGGAATCGCCTCCATCGAGGTGGGATTGTCGATGCGCACCTCAATCACGTCACCCGCCGCCGCCCCGGAGAGCGCCTTCTTGGTCATCAACTGCGGACGGGGGCAGGAGTCGCCGATACAGTCCACAATCTGGCTCACCGGATAGGTGTTGCCATCTTCCAGCGTAACCTCGCCGGTCGGACCCGCGGATTCCGTCGATTTATTTTTATTACGTCCAAAAAGTCCCATGAGATCTCCTCCTGTGGAGTGCTGTTCAGGATTTGCTTTCCAATACTGTCCGGGCGGCGGCCACCGGCTGGCTTACCGGGGCATGTTGCTCGGCGATGCGGCGTTCCTTGCGCAGGATCGCCTGGTAGATGGCATAGAGCACTGCGGTCTGGATCAGACCGAAGAATAGTGCCGGGATACCGGTCTCCTCCTGCAGGGTGGCCGCATTGGCAAAGCCAAATTGCAGACCCGCCAGGTTGGGTTCACCGGTCATGGTGGCCGAGGCCGGCGGCCAATAGGTGTAGGACCAGACCAGGGAGAAAAGGAACATGCCGATAAAGGTAAACAGCAGCGCCCAGATGGCGCCTACGTTGCCCTCACCCGCCTTGACCCAGGTGGAGACGGTGCAGGCGCCGGCCAGCACCATGCCGATGCCGAACAGGAACAGTCCGATAACCTGGTTGATACCGACGTCAAACTGCAGCGGAACTCCATCACCGAAGGTCATGAAGGTGGTGAAACCGACCGTGAGAATCATCATGGTGACCAGCAGCGCCTTGGTATTGCGATAGGTCTTGAACAGCATGGCATCGCGCAACGCTGCCGTGTTACAGAAGCGCGAACGCTGTACCAGAAAACCCACGGCGGAACCGAAGATAAAGGCAGCGAGACATTGACCGACAACCGACATATCAACCCTCCAGAACTTTCTTGTAGATGAGTGAGCCGACCCAGGCCCCGGCAATGATGCCGGTAATCGACAGATAGCCGCCCAGGTTCATCTGCGGCGTCAGTCCAAAGAAGGTGCTCACATTGCAGACGAAGGCGAGACGGATGCCGATCCCCATCAGCAGTCCGCCGATGGTAATCATCACCCACTCGGAGAGATGTTTCGGGACACGCCAGTAGAACTCCTTGCTCATCAGCGCGCCCACCAGGGCACCGAACAACATGCCGAGGCTGATATAGATCTTCCAGTAACCGGCATCGGGCTTGAAAACCAGATCCCAGAACGGAATGCGGGCCAGTTCATCACCCAGGAAAAACTCGGCAATGAGACCGGTCATCATGGTCTCGCCGCCACCCACGGTCCAGGCGCCGACCGTCAGAAACAGAAAGATATTCAAGACCGCGATAATCGCCAGGGAGATCACCGGGTCGAAGGTCTTCTTGAAAAAATCCATGCACCCTCCAATGCCAGTTCGTTATTGTTGACAGAGAAGTGCAAACCGGGTGCCAATCGGGATTTATATATTTTTATTAATTATTACAAAAGCTTAAATATCTAATGAAATACTGATTCTGATCTGTTTTGAACAGGGGCTGTCGCAAAATGAATCACCCCGACTGACCCATTTTGCGCCTCAGGGTCGAACGACTGATCCCCAGCACACGCGCCGCCGCCACCTGATTCTGGTCATTCGCCTCCAGCACCGCACGAATATGTCGCGCCTCAAGTTCGGCGATAGTCAACGTGGTTTCCGCGCGCGCCTCACTCACAATGGCCTTGCCCGGGGTGGAGATAATGATCTGGTGCGCCTCCAGCACCGGCCCGGGAAAAAGGGCAAAACTGCGTTCGATGATATTCTCCAGCTGGCGCACATTGCCGGGCCAGTCATACTGCTGCAGCTTCTCCTGGGCCGCCGTGGAAAGCCCCAGGTCGTCACGTCCGAGGCGTTCTCGCAACTGGTGCACGAAATGCCACGCCAGCGGCAGGATATCATCGCGCCGCTCGCGCAGGGCCGGCAGATGAATCGGCAACACGTTGAGCCGGAACAGCAGGTCGCTGCGAAACTCACCCCGGGCCGCCATCTGCTCCAGATCCCTATTGGTGGCGGCGACCACCCGGACATTGACCCGCACAATGCTGTTACCGCCGACCGGTCTCACCTCCCCCTCCTGCAGGGCCCGCAGCAACTTTGCCTGCAGGCGTGGACTGACATCCCCCACCTCATCCAGAAACAGGGTCCCGCCATCCGCCTGCTGAAACAACCCTTCCCGGTTTCCGCCGGCACCGGTGAAGGCGCCCTTTACATGGCCAAACAGTTCCGAATCGAGCAAATCCTCCGGCAGGGTGCAGCAGTTGATCGGCACGAACGGCTTGTCCGCCCGGGCGCTGGTGCTGTGCAGTGCCTGTGCAACCACCTCCTTACCGGTCCCGGTTTCCCCGGTGATCAGCACCGGGATGTCGCGCTCCTGGATACGCGCCACCACATCCAACACCTGCTGCATGGCGGCGCTGGCGGCAATGATGGAGCGAATCTGTTCCCGGCCATCCAGGGCCATGCGCAGGCGTTTTACCTCCTCCTGCAGCGCCCTGCGTTCCAAGACCTTACGGACCCGCAGCATCAGTTCATCGGGGTTGATCGGCTTGGTCAGGTAGTCATAGGCTCCCAAGCGCATTGCCTTGACGGCTGTTTCAATGGTGCCGAAGGCGGTCATGACAATGCTCTCGGTGGCCAAACCACGCTCCTGCAGCTGAGTCAGCAGGTCGATACCGCTCTCCATACCCAAGCGCAGATCGGTGATGACCAGATCAATCGACTGGGTTTCGAAATAACCCAGCGCCTCATCAATCCCTGCGGCTTCAAACGGTACAAAACCTTCCGCCTTCAGCAGCAGACTCACGGTCTTGCGAATGGAAAACTCGTCATCGACAATCAGTACGTTACCCATCGTTCGTCACTTCCAGGTCAAAAGCCACTTCGGTGCCGGAACCCTCCCGGCTGGTGATGTTGAGCACCGCACCGTGCTGCGCCAGAATACGCTGCACCACGGGCAAACCGAGGCCGGTACCCTCCTTTCTGCTGGTAAAAAAGGGCTTGCTGATTTCAGACATCAGGTCTGCGGGAATGCCCCGGCCGTTATCCACAATACTGACATTGAGCCGGTCACCGGTGCGCTGTAAGCGGATAATCAGTTTCCCCTCACCCGTAATCGCCTGCAATGCATTCAACATCAGATTGAGCAGCACCTGGCGCATCAGATCAGGATCGAAGCGACAACGGTTATCCTCCTCATAACGTCGCTCAAAGCGAATTCCATCCGCATAACGGGGGTCCTGACTAATCAGCCCAATAGTCTGCTCAACCAGCAGTTTCAGGTCTCCATCCTCCAACCTGGGGGCCGGCAGTCGGGAGAACATCAGGAAATCGTCCAGAATACGTTGCAGGCGGCGCGACTCGGTGTTGACGATATCCACGACCGCCGTGTGATCCTCGGCTGCAAGTTGCGCATTGCCCAGCAGTTTTACCGAATTGATCAGCGCCACCATCGGGTTGCGGATCTCGTGAGCGATCGATGCGGCCATCTCACCGACACAGGCCAACCGCTCCGCCTCGGTGCGCTTACGATGCTCCTGTTCCATCTGCCGGGAACTGCGCTGCAGCGAAGCCGCCATCAGATTGAAGGCCCGGGACAGCGTTCCCGTCTCATCCTGGCTGCGCACATTCACCCGGGCATCCAGGTCCCCGCCGCCAATCTTTTTTGCCGCCAGTGTCAGCTCGTGCAGGTTTCGGGTCACTGCAAGGGAGAGCAACCAGGCGGCAACACTGCCGATCACCAGCGCCAGCAGGGTATATTGAATGCCGCGATTGCGAGTCTCGGTCAGGGCATTTTCAAGATTTGTGGTAGATAACCCCAGCACCACGAATCCCACCCGGTTATTCTCAATCAGGACCTCTTCCCGGAGATCCAGTACCCGGTCATCAACTGCCAACGGGAACTGATCATTCTGTTCGATGACTGGTCCGACCTGACGCCCTACCCGCCCCTCCCGGGTGCTGGCCATGACAAACCCCCGAACATCGACGACTTCACCATAGGAGACATCTTCCCGTTCACCGACCCGGCGGGTTACCTCTGCCAGCGAGGCCAGATCCTCGGCCAACAAGGCATTGGTCGACGCCACTACCATCAAACTGGCCAGTGAGCGTCCCTGATTGACCATCTCCTGACGCAGTTCATGGGACTGGCGCTCAACGGCCTCCCAGGTGAACAGCCCCATCAGCACAACATGCACCAGGGCCACCGAAATGATCAGTCGCGCACGCAGGGTATGGAACAGGCGGGGAACCCATCGACTCTGTTGCCCCAACATTGGGGCGGTTGAAAACAGAGGGGTGTCTGTCACGGCTTCACCTCCAGATACTCTGCATCGGCGGCGGACTCAAAACCCCGTTTGAATCCCATCTGCTTGATGATCGTCTGGCCATGCTCAGTTTCAGCAAGCCCCACCAACGCCCGGTAGAGTCGATCAATGTCTTCAGCCGACAAGTCATCCCGAACAGCTATTGGCATCTGTGGCTGCGGCGGTGTCTCGGCAATAATCTGCAGATCCTCGCGCACCGCTTGTGGCATTGACCGTAACGAAGGGCGCCATGTCCCGATGATATCAACCAGCCCGTTATGCAAGGCCAGAATGGCCGAATCCTGTGAGCCGAAATACTGCACCTGCATTTGTCTGTCCACGTCGATGCCGATCGAATTCAGGTAATCCCGAACCATGACAGTCGCCGCAAAGGCACCCGGATCAGGAAATCCGATACGTATCCCCGAAGGCAGTGAATCAGCCGACAGGGCTCGGATGGGGCCGCTGTTGCGGGTCACCAGGATGCCCGTAAAGGGTTCGGACGCCACCTTGACAATTACCCGATATCCGTATTGACGGGAGCGCCCGTAAAGCATCGGGTTAAGATAAATGATGTCATATTCTCGCTGTGCCACTTTCTCCATAAAAGCGGAGAAACTGCTACTGGTGACAAACTGTACCGGGCGTCCCAGTTGCTGACCCAGATACCCGGTCAACGGCAGAAACATACCGGCCAGCTTGGTCGGGCTCTGCAGAGGCAGAACACCGAAGCGAAGGTATCCCGGCTCCTGATTTTCGGCCGACACCCCAGCCGATAGCAACAGGGCCAGCAACAATGCCGGCCAGCCAAATCTTCGTCCCAACTCCAACCTCCCACACCGCAAAAAATTATGGATGGCAAATGCACCCCATGCGGGGTCCGGCATTTCATGCCTATCAGACCAGGGGGCTGCCTACCTCAAAATATAAGTTATGGTTTAATTATTGGAGCAGACCGGACTTTATTATTAGTAGGTTCTGTTGACACAGCCCATGACCCATCTGGGAAGCGCTCCTCCATAGATAACCATATCAGAGTATGGCGCGCTGACTCCACCTTGGTTTGAAAAGGGTGGAGGGCGCACGTCATTTTCAGGTATTGAGCCATTTCGTGACAGCATCTACAGATAACAGTCTTTAATTACTATTTACGTTGATTCAGGCTCATCGCATTCCCTGAGTACGGCCAAATCAGCTGAGTAAACAGGCAAACGCTGTTTAGGGCAGCTTGCTCAGCATCTTGGTGGCCGATTTCCCGGGGTCCGTCTCGGGCCCCAACTCGATCGCGTTCTGCAACGCCTGCTTCGCCTCCGGGATATTTCCGAGACCGCTCTCTACAAAGCCGAGGGTCAACCATATCCGCTGAAACTCCGGCTGCAGATCGCTGCCGCGTCTCAACATCTCCAGGGCCTCGGAGGAACGCCCAAGATAGTAAAGCGTCAGCCCCAGGTTATTGAGCGTCCCGACGTTATCCGGTGATAACTCGAGAACACGCCTGTAAAGTCTGGCCGCATTGTCATAGTCCTTATCCTGGAAATACTGGTTTGCCTGCCGATCGATTTCTGCAGGATCATCCGACTGGATAGCAGGAGGGGATTTCTGCAGGCTTTTCATCATGTCGGGAGTGGGCATTTTCCGGAGATCGATGGCGCTGGATTCCATCACACCGCCAGTAGCCGGGACAGCAGCGGTGGCGGGCGATTGATCACTGTAATAGGCCCGGGTGACCACAAATACCAGGGAGGCGGTTACGAGCTGAATCAGGATAATTACAGAAACCAGTTTGACATTAATATTCATAATTTTGCCTTTTTCCCAGCGGGCATCACAAGCATTATTCGGTCACGTTAAATGGCTCGACGGTGCAGCCCCATCGATAGATACATTAACTGGACGCATGATTTATTTTTTTATTCAATCACACACTGGCGTAGTCGAGACTTTACAGTCAAAAGAATAGGACGCGCAAATAGCAGCAGGGTTCCATCGTATCGAAGCGTATGATTCCATTTGAGAAGAATCTTCTATCGGGTTAATTTTCCATACAATAAGGAATCGATGCACGAACTGACGACATGGGGTATCACCTGCATTGGCCATCGGGTCAACCCTGGGCCGTCCCGGTGAGACAGCACCAGCATTTCGAGGCACCATCCGGAACCGGATCCGCAGGGGTTGTCCGTCGTCCAGCCGCACTCAAAAGTAATTCGCGAGAATCTCCTTGGCGACCAGATCCTTGAGTTCGTCGGCGCCAAACTTAATCAATGGTTTCCCATTGACAAAGAACCCGGGGGTCTTTCGGACCTCAAGATCCTGCACATCTGCCATATCCTGCTGAAGCCTGGTAGCAATTTCGGCGCCGTGCATCGCTTTCTGTGCCAGTGTCACATCAACCCCCGCACGCTCCAGTGGCGGCCAGATTTTTCCGGTATCTATGTTACCGTGTGAGGCCCAGACAGGTTGCGCGGCGTAAACAGCCTCCAGGGCTTGCCAGTACTTACCCTGCAGTCGTGCCGCCTCAAGCGCCTTTACCACGTAATCGGATCCCTGGTGAAAAGGTGCATAGCGCAGAACAACGCGCACCTTACCTTGGTTGGATGCCACAAGATCTTCAACCAGGGGATGGAAGGCACGGCAGGTTTCACAGGCAGGATCAAAAAACTCGACTATGGTCACTTTCGCACTTGCCCTCCCTTTGGTCGGTGAGTAGTCGCGCTCGAGGAAGCTGGAATATTGCATGGCGGCCTCATTCAGCTCGGCCGTCTTCTGCACATCATAGCGGTAAGCCGCAAATGCGAAAACAGCCAGAAGCAGGATGACTACTACGGGCACCTGGTATTGTTTCTTCATCGTTCGATCCTGTATCTGGCAATGGATAGAAAAAGAATGATTGCGCTGAAGGCAAGTATGGATAGCATCGGAATGGTAATAAAACCAAACAGTTCAAGATCTATGTCTGCACAGGAGGGCCCTTGGCCACAGGGCTGCAGTGCTTCGGGGATATAGCCGGAGTAGACAAGATAATGGTATATGGCAAATCCCCAGCCAATGACTGCCAGCGGCAAGGCGTAACGAATCACGCTTTCATCATAGGGGTACATGCCCAACAATAGAATCACCACCAGGGGATACATGAAAATCCGTTGGTACCAGCAGAGTACGCAGGGTACAAAATCCATGACCTCGCTGAAAAACAGACTACCCAGCATGGCAACGGTAGCCAGGAGCCAACTCAGGAAAATCCACTTCCAGTTGGTTTGATCATACACTGTAGCTTGGTTCATAGGTTGATGAGTTTTTCAGCCCAGAGTAGTTCACAGGAATTGTGACGGATCGTGATCCAGTTAACGCTGGTTTGATGATCCGGTCATTTGGTTTGCGATTCGCGGGTCTTGTTCACACCGGTCGGCACAACCCTCATACTGGTCGGTGGTGGCACGATCCTCCCGAAGCTCACGCCTTGCCTGGCGGATTATCAGGGTCGAAGAGTGCAGAAACAGTAACGCCATGCCTGCAGCCACCAGCAGGTCCGGCCAGCGCGATTGCGTATAATAGACGACACCGGCGGCAACCATGACGGCGAGATTTCCAATTGCGTCATTGCGGCTGCAGAGCCAGACCGAACGCACATTGGCGTCACCATTTCGGTAGCGCACGAGCAATACCACGCTGGTTGCATTCGCCGCAAAGGCCATTAGGGCAATCGAACCCATGATGGTTTCATTGGGGACACCAAGAATAAAAACCCGATAGAGCGTCGAGCCCAGCACCCAAAATCCCATAAGGGCCAGCGTCAGGCCCTTGAACAGGGCGGCGGAAGCGCGCCAGCGTATCGGGTGGCCAATCGCCAGGAGGGTAATGCCGTAGGTCAGGCTGTCACCCAGAAAATCCAGCGCATCGGCCCGCAGCGCCATGGAGTCTGCGGCCATACTGCCCCCCACCTCGACCAGGAACATCAGCGCATTGATGGCAATGATGACCCACAGTATCCGCTTGTAGGGCACGGATATTCCGTCGAAATCCAGATTGTTACCGCAACTGCAGCCGGCCATTCCTGCTCTCCCGGGTATCCAGTTCGAGTGTGATGAGCTAAGCTTACAACCTACAGTCGTTGTAGCTTCAAGAGGTTTTTCACCGTGGCTGAACGTTATTCTATCGGCCAGATGGCCCGTATCGGTAACTGCAAGGTGCAGACCATTCGTTATTACGAACAGATTGGCCTGCTGCCAGAACCGGAACGAAGCGCAGGCAATCAGCGCATCTATAACCGGGCACACATGAATCGCCTGGGGTTTATTCGCCACAGCCGTGAACTGGGATTCTCGCTTGACCGGATTAAAGAGATCCTGGCGCTGACAGACGATCCTTCCCACTCCTGTGAAACTGTAGACCAGATCGCGCGCCGGCACTTGCTGGAAGTAGAATCCAGGATCAAGCGGTTGCAGAGCATGAGAAAGGAGCTGAAGCGGATGATTGACCGGTGCAGCGGAAACAAAGTGGCGGACTGCCGGATTATCGAGGCACTCTCCAATCACCAACTCTGCCTGTCGGAACGACACCCTCCGGAGTGAGGCAAAACCCTGGGCTCCCAATACCCAGCCATCATAGTCGATACCCGACGTCCCCAAACCGGAACCCGATCGAATCTACACCAGGCCCCGAGAGTCTCAAGTGCAACCGGTAGGCTCTCCCGGCAGGTGGTTCAATTCGGGTGCGGGGAGCCGGGGCTTCCCTGCCCCTAATTCCCGTATCACCCCAGTAACATCTTCAGCCCGATCAGACAGAGAAACAGTGCAAAGGCCCGCTTGAAATGGGGCACATTGAGCTTGTAGGCCAACTTTACACCCTGTTGTGCACTCCACATGGCCATGGGGACCAGAATAGCGAAACTGGTCCAGTTGACGTAACCCGTGGTCAGCGGCGGCAAGTTCGGCATGCCCCAGCCATTGGCCACATGGACCAGAGTCGCGGGCACGCTGATGATCAGGCCGAACACCGGGCTGGTGGAGACTGCCCGTAAATCGGAAAGCGAAAAAGGTCAGCCGCGGAGTAATCCCCAAATTTATAACGCCACTATTTTTCGGGGGGATTACCTCTGCGTTTCATCCATTCTCATAATACTATTGAACACTTTGAATGTAGTATATTTAGCAAAAAGAGATATCTATTCGGGACCACATTTTACCTAAGTCCTATGAACTGTTTATATGACACATATGAAAACACTAAAAGCTCTAAATATTCTCCCTAAATCCTGGCTATTCCGCATAGTAGCATTTCTTATCGTGGTGATTAGCGTAATATCCGGTGCTATATTTCTGAGCATTGATAGATTTGTGTCGCTGCAATTCAGCGAGATTGCGGCAGAACGATTAAATTATCAGGCTAGTGGGATTCAGCGATTGCTGGAAAGAGAAATAGCGAGGTTTGAGGAATTGGCCAAGCTCATTTCTACTGATTCAGATCTCCGACATAGCGCACTCTATAATCTTTATCTAGAAGGAAGTAAAGAACCACTCGAGGCTGATCTAAAACGTGTCAGTGAAACATTCGGGATCGAATTAGTAACTGCCTGGGATCTTAACGGCAATCTTGCAGCAAGCAACAAACCACCAGCGCCAGAAGAACTACACGATTACATGAAGGCTGCCAGGGCATTAATCCGCGAAGCTCATACTAATATAATATGGATAAACGACGAAATTTGGTTGGTTACTGATAGCCCCTTAAAGAAAGAGGATGAAGTTATAGGGATAATTCAAATGGCACGAATACTCAGGCCAGCCGACAACCTTACCTTATTATTAGGCCCGGATGCACAGCTCGGTATAGTTTCCGATGCCGATAACACAGAAAAAACCAATATAATACAAATTCCCATACACTCATCACATGGCCAAGAAACATCCTTACAATTAGAAGTCCCCGACCCCGTCGCAATCGCTCTCACAAAAACAAAACTGGTAGTGGGTGTTACTCTAATTGTTAGCAGCATCTTGCTATCCGGTATTGTTGTACTCTCTCTGAGACAGCAATTGCGACCGATCCAGGCACTCACGCTAGTTGCATCTAAAGCTGCGCCAGAATTAGAGCGGGGAGAAGTCAAGTATGTAAAAGTTGAAGGGCAGGCAGAGGTGGCTCAACTGGTTCGTGCTTTCAACAGCATGTTAGATGACATGATGAAATTACGAGTACTGGAAAAGGAAATCGAACAGAAAGACAGGTTATCTGCAATTGGCAAAGTAGCCACCAGTGTTGCACATGATATAAACAACCCGCTTACCGTCATAAAAAACACAGCCATACTATTGCGTGATGAGCATAAAGATATCCCCACGCTTGTTTCCGATGTCAATATGATTGTACATCATGCGACACGTTGTTCCAGAATTGTGGACAACCTATTGCGTTTTGGGCGTCCGCTTAATTTAAAAGTCGAACAATATGAACTAGGTCAATGCCTTGAAAACTATCTAACAAACTACCACCACCGAAAAAGTAATCTTTGTTACCACTTTAATAACAACGGCGACCGGTTAATGATGAGTGGCGACCTTTACCAACTGGAACAAATGCTGGATAACCTGATCAACAACGCCTATCAGGCGAACGGCAATAACAAAATAGAGATTTCTTCCGGCAAGTTTGATGATAAATCAGTATTTATATCAATAACCGATGACGGGGTTGGATTTCCTGAGAATATTAACCAATCCGTTTTCACCCCCTTTGTATCGAGCAAAAGAGGAGGAACCGGCTTAGGATTATCCAACGCACAAGCAATCGCCAAAGCACACGGCGGTGATATTGTTATAACTGATGCGAAGAGAGGACAGATAACAGTCTATCTTCCATACCATTTCAAACCGGTACTATAATAAACTCTGCCTGCTATTTATCCGAGGTAGATATCCAATATTGAACGCTTCCTCCTTATTTATTGGACGCAATTTCCTTTGGATGAGCTCTCGACCTCTGGGACTAAACAGAAAATCGAAGAATGGCCCCATTGCAACAGGATCCCAATACTTAAATATCAAATTAAAGGGCCCACTTAACGGATAGTCATCCGCAATGGCGCCATTTGAATGCGCTCTTATACCATTGACCGCCAAGTCTTTTAAGATCCCCTGCTCAACAAAAGGGGCAGCGATTACCCAGCTATTTATCGCTATGGACGAGCGAAAGCGCCCTACCGTCCTTAGCATGTCTTGATCATTGTTTGCTGTAAGTACATTTTTTGTGGGATAGGAATCACCGTTGAGAAGCACTTGTCGTACCGGCTCCATAAAGTCCGGACAATGTCGATCGACAACCAAGGCAATTGGTATATCTTCCCCACCCACTTCACTCCAGCGCTTTATTTTGCCGCTGACTATTGCCCGTAATTCACCTATGTCCAATGAACTTACTGGATTCGATGGATGCGTTAATACAATTTTCAAGTCTTCTGCAACAGGAAGCCACCCGAGCCCCTCACCAGGTGAGCCTTTGACTGGACAACACAAACTACCTAAGTGAGTTTGATTGAAACGTACGGCCCCAATACCTTTAGAGCAATCTCCCCCTAGCACCTTCAGTAGTCGCCCACTATCCTCCATATAAGGGGTAGCCAAATCATCCAGAAAACCATCTTTTAGCAATCTGGTCCCCGTAATGCTAAGTTCGCCACGCTTTAAACTGGTATGGAGAAACTGGAAAGAAGCATTGTCAGGACCACCACAATGTACAATCTTTTCGTCTCTCTTTTGTTCGCTATATATATTCAATATTTTTTGCGCTGCAAAGGCCCCACTAACTCCAAGACCGGACGCACCTAACAACGCGCATGAGTATCTGATTATCTCTCTTCGATTCATTTGCCGCGCTTCTCCCATTTCATCAGTTGCCGTGCGGTCAATCCCCCACACCTGTAACCGCCAACTTTCTTAGTAACGTTTTATAGTCTATTTTCAATATTCTTGCTGCAAGCGCTTTGTTACCTTCCGCATGTTCAAGTACTTTACGGATATATAATCGCTCAATATTCGCTAGAGTAACAAACTCGCCAGTATATATATTAAAGGGGTTGTCTTGTATTTCTTCCAAGTCTGTCGTCGTTGGTTCAAGTTGTTCCTTACTAATTTCGCAGTCATCAGCTGACATGAGAATTACTGCTTCTTCAACGAGATTTTCGAGCTCCCGAACGTTTCCAGGCCATTCTTTATGTACGAGTAGATTTAATGCTGCTGCGGTAAAACATCTTATCGATCGCTTATGGGCTCTGGCATAGTATTGTAAAAACTCTTCAGCAAGAAGCGGTATATCTTCTGCTCTTTCTCTTAGCGGTGGAAGCTTAATACTGAGAACCTTAAGTCGGTGATAAAGATCCCGTCTAAACAGCCCTTTTTCGACGAGCTCGTCAAGATCCTCATTAGTGGCGCTGATTAACCGAAACTCCACGTCATATTCCTGATTAGATCCTACCGGCCTTACTTTTCTTTCTTCTATAACCCGCAGTAACTTGGCCTGCAGCTGCATGGACATGGCATTCACCTCATCCAGGAAAAGGGTTCCACCATTGACGTCCAACAACAAGCCTCGCCGCTCCGTGGTTGCTCCTGTAAATGCGCCTATCTTATGGCCAAACAATTCAGAGTCAGCAAGTTCATCTGGTATTGCTGCCATGTTAATAGCCAATAATTTTCCATTGCCCGCATGAATCGCGCGAGTTACTAACTCCTTGCCGGTTCCACTTTCCCCGCAAATCAAGACATTTGCCTTGACATTACGAACTTTGAAAATCCATTCGCGCAATTCGCGGATCTTTTGAGAACCACCTTTTATGGCCTTCATATATGAGTCATTAGTCAATATTTGCCGTTTCAATTCGGCATGACTGTATCGCTGTTGAAACTCCTTCTGGGTTTTTGCCAGAATTAACCGAACATTATCTGGATCGAATGGTTTTGGTAAAAAATCGAATGCGCCTAACTTGACTGCGTGCACGGCATTGTCAGTAGTCGAGTGAGCACTTACAACAACGATAGTAATTGCATTATCAAATTCGTGGATTCTGCGAATTATATCGAATCCATCAAAATCCGGCATAACAAGATCAATAAAAACAAGATCCGGAGGATCCATACGAAGTGCTTGTGATAAATCAAATGGCACAGGCTGGACAATTACATTGTATTCGCCACATGTCTTAACAACACGCGCCAAGACCTGTGCGACATCAGGTTCATCATCAATGATCCAAACAACAGGTTTCGATTCTCGTTCTTGTGGTAGCTCGGGGGTGGACATCAGCACATGGCTCATTGGGTTATTAGCGTTTTGATAATTCTAGAGTGTTGAAGAACAGACAAATACTTTGACCACGTCATTCAAAATCTGGAACTTGAGTATCATGGCAGCAGATTCAGGTGTCAATGCCTACTAATCTACCTGCCTGGGTGTGGCGTAATTCCATGTATATCGCGTCAGCTTGTAGGAAAATATTCATACCTCAAAAATTTATTCCAGTCCCACTGGCATCCCACTTTTTAGTTATTATTCTATTAGTTAATTATCATCTATTCATTTAGCATGAATAGTGCCGTAACTACTATTCCAACTTATGGTTAGCACGCATTACGAACCCTACAAACTGGAAAATTTAAAACAAGGAGTCGACAATATGAATAATGAGGCATGCCGTATTTTCCTAAAAGCCTCTGTTAGTGGCGTCGTATTAGGCGTCATGATGACATGTGGAATATTAATTCCGAGGCATCTCTTCATACAGGTTGAAAGATCAATGCCTGTATCGGATGGGGAAGACCGGAGTTTTCTTTGAGCCGCTGGAGTCGAAGCAGTGCTCCCGTTATCAACTGTGTCTCATCTGCGTCAATTCTGACCAGGGTGCTGTTAATCGCCCCATCCAACTGCACCAACCCGAAGGTAAGCGGTGTCGTATCCTTGGCCTGTGGTAATCTGATCGGTCCTGTTGTCCAGGAAAGCAAACGACCATAGCCGGTCAGCTCCGTCATATTGGTCTCTATATGATGTGTCGGACAGCGCATGCGTGGTGGGAAACGCACCTCATCACAAACCGGGCATCGACTACCTAATATCCGTCCCTGCATTAACGCGTCAAAAAAGGGAGTAAAGGCACCAAACCCATGGCTATAGGAGAGCGAGAGATTGATGGGCATCCTCCCACCTTCGTCCGATCTGAATTCCATATTATCCGATCCTGTTCGCTTTTTTGCATGGGCCATAGTCAATCCTCCCGTTCAAATACATGGGTCACATTGGCAGTGGCAACCCCTGCGTGACAATCGGTGACTCCGCGACGGAAACTTCTGCCCGCTTGCAGACCAGGCCAGTACCGTCCCTCCAGAAGTCGGGTCACTGTAATCGCCTGAGCCAATCCCACAGCGCCGGGAGCACCCCCCTGACCGATCAGTCCGCCAGAGAGATTGACCGGCAGGACGCCATCCCGATCAAAGACACCGTCACAGAGTCGCGCCGCCGCTTCTCCTGCGGGAGACAAACCAAGCGCCTCAATACCTTGCAACTCTGCTCCCGTGTAGGCATCGTACAGCTCGACCACATCAATCTCGCGCATCGGATCGGTGACACCGGCCATCGCATAGGCTTGCTGTGCCGACAACTCCTTGGCACTAAACCTGCCGGGTTCATCCCGATCACCGAGACGCACTGCGTCTGTCGCGCAGCCGCTGCCCGTGACCCGCACGCGTGGTCGATCCGAGCGCTCCGGGACCGCGTCCGGGTGCGCCAGAACCACTGCTGCAGCCCCATCGCTGATCAGGCTGCAATCAAGCATTCGATAGGGTGTACTGACCACCGCAGAGGCCAGCACGTCATCAATCGTTATGGTCATGGGTTTGTGCGCCCAGGGGTTATCGCATGCATTCCAGTGATTCTTCACAGAAACCGCTGCCAGTTGCTCGACCGTCGTACCGTAACGTGCCATATGGTTCTGTACAGACAGGGCATAGAGCATAGTTGCAGTCGCCCCGGCCCATCCTTCCAGCTCCGCATCAAAAGAGAGCCCGTAGAGTAGTCGTACGTCATCACCGGCTAGGTGACTTGCCGCATGTTCGTAACCGACAATCAACACTCGCCGGGCAAAGCCCGAGAGTATATGCATGACCCCGGATCGCAGCGCATTGCCACCACTTGCACCACCGGTTTCCACTCGGCTTACCGAACAACCTGAGAGTCCTATCTCATCCAGCAAAAGCGGTGCCGGGACAAGCTGTAGCGACAGGAAATCTGTTTCCGAAGCGAAAATAACCGCATCAATATCTGCTGGTTTGATCGCCGCATCGGCAATCGCCTCGTTTGCCACGGTACGCACCCAATCACGTGGCCCTGTACCATCTCGATATCGGCGAAATGGTACCATCGCACTGCCAATAACCAATGGCATGGATTTCATAACCTCATCCCCTTCAACTCGCAATCATCTGTGCGGGCAACCAGGTGGCAATCGATGGAAACGCAATCAGCATCAAAAGCACCAGAATCTCCAATAACAAGAAGGGCAACACTCCTTTTACTACATCCTGAAACTTGGCCTGACCTGCCACCGACCCCAGCACAGCAAACAGGTTAATACCTACCGGTGGAGTAATAACCGATATCTCGATCAGCTTAACCAGTACGATACCGAACCAGATAGGATCTATATCCAGTTGCTGAACTGCCGGAAAGACGAACGGCAGGGTGACAACAAGCATTGAAGTGGTGTCGAGGAAACAGCCAAGCACTATGTACATGATAGAAATAAATATCATGAATCGCAGTGGTGAGTACGCAAAGGAGTTGACCAATTCAACGAATCCATCAATCACCCCGGATACCACCAGCATCCTGGAAAAGATCAATCCGCCGATCAGAATGATAAATATGATACAACTGACTGATGCCGCATCGCGCAATGATGATGTCAGCCATTTAGTGCCATGTCCCCACTTCCGCGTTACCGCAATGCAGAAGGCCCCAAAAGCACCAATCGCACCCGCTGCCGAAGGCGGGAAAAAGCCGAAGTAGATACCACCGAGAACCAGCACGATAAGTAACGCTACCGGCGAGACCCCCCACAGGGCCGACCATTTTTCTGCGCGAGTCGACAGTTCTTTAATGTCAGGGGCAAGCGAGGGCCTGATACGAACCATTACGCTTATGCCAACAAGATACACAACTGCAGTGAGGATACCCGGCAAGGCCCCGGCGATGAGCAGTTTGCCAACCGATTGTTCGGTAATGATTGCGTAAATCACCATGGTGATCGATGGTGGAATCATGGCAGCAAAGCTACCCGCTGCCGCAATCGAACCAATTGAAAGCGCGCGGGAGTAACCGAAGCGGATCATGTGGGGAAATGCCAGGCGGGTAAAGACCACCGCATTCACAATGGTTGATCCTGACACGGCGGCGAAGATGGCCGAACCCACGACCACGGCCTGATACAGCCCTCCTTTACGGTTCCGCAGCCACAACTCCCCGGCGTGGAATAGTTGAGATGTGATCCCCGATGACTCCGCCAGAACCCCCATCAGAACAAACATGGGCAAGACTGCAAAAGAGTAGTTGTTGACAACTGAAAAAGGTAATGTGCGAAGTTGACCGAATGCAAAAGCTTCGCCAAAACCAACATACATGCCGGCAACACCCAGAACACCCATGGCTACACCAACGGGCACACCAAGCGCCAGGAAAACAAACAGCAGAGCCACACAGGTATAACCGATACTTAGCGGATCCATAGCCGGCTCCCTAAATTTTCGGTTGGGACGTGGTGTGGTGCCGTCCCATTAGTTCGTTCACAAAGTCCCAGCCACACTGGACGGTCATCAGCGTGGCACCAAATGCCAGTGCCGCCTTCGCCGGCCAGATCGGAAAGTTGACAATGCCGGAGGAGAATTCATTAACCGTGAAACTCTCAATCGCTGCTTCAGAGCCAAACCAGGCAATCAACCCAAACAAAACAAGACTCAGCAGGCTTCCAAAGGCGGCGGCAATACGCTGCGCAATGGATGGAGTTAAACCGATCAGTACTTCGACACTTATGTGTGCACCCCGCTGCTGGGACAGACCTAACGCCAGGAACACAGAGGTCACCATCAACGCCTCAGTGGCTTCGAAGGCGGCAGGCAGAGGGGTGGAAAAAAGACTGGTACCGATAGCATCGGCCGCCCCGATCAGCATCATAATAAACAGGGCAATACCAGACAACAGAGCAACAGAACGATTGAACGATCTTAAAACTCGCGCAAATTTTGAGCGCACAGGTTTGGGGGATTTATCAGCCATGGCAACTACCAATAGTCAATGATTGGAGTGCCCCATGATCAACAGAATGATCATGAGGCAATAAAGGTCAGACCGCTATTCGCCGACGACTTCCTTCCAGATACCGACGGTTTGGCGGGCACCATCACCTTTACCCTGCTCGTCCATTTGTGCGATCCAGTCACTGAAAAAGTCCGGCAGCGCCGTGCGCCACTTGGCCTTTTCCACCTCTGGAAAGCTATGGAAGCTGACTCCCTTCTCAATCAATGTCTTACGTGCTTGCTCACCCTTCGCAAGCACGGCATTGCGATCCCGTTCCATCGCCTCACTGGCAACTTCTTCAAAAACCTTCTGTTGTTCAGGCGTCAGTTTCTGCCAGGCAGGCTTGGAGATCCAGATACCCCAGGCAGGCCCTTCCCACAACGTTATTTCACTGATGTTCTTTGCCACCTCATAGATCTTGTAATTAACCACAAGGTCTACGGCAAACGGCGCTGCGTCAACCACACCCCGGCTCAGACTCTCATAAATCTCCGGCAGCATCAGAGTAACCGGTGTACCGCCAACTGCCTGTACCATACGGGGCATATCCGCGCCCCAGGTACGCACCTTCTTTCCGTTCACTTGATCGGTTGAAACTATCTTTTCACGAGACACCAGTACGTAGGGGTTCAGGTGGTGAAAGAACAGCGCCTTGATGCCGTTTGCATCCGCCTCCTCGGTATACGCGGGCACCTCCTTCAATAACCTTTTCATCAGGGTGTTTGCCTGATCGACGGTTTCTATCGCCATCGGGATTGAGTTTGGCGCGCTGAAAAATGGCAGTTGTGCTGGAAAATAGGCAGGTGAGATGGCGGCCATATCAATGGCACCATTCTGGAGCAGTGATAAACCCTCTTTTGCCTTACCGAGCCCTTCCGACCAGAAAATTCTGATCTTCACTTCATTATCGGTTCGCTTGGCTAT
Organism: Sedimenticola selenatireducens DSM 17993; assembly: GCF_000428045.1. Classification (GTDB taxonomy): domain Bacteria; phylum Pseudomonadota; class Gammaproteobacteria; order Chromatiales; family Chromatiaceae; genus Sedimenticola; species Sedimenticola selenatireducens. Next base: position 235,505 of record NZ_ATZE01000008.1, read on the forward strand.
CTCATCAGCAAACCATTGGTCGACCTTTGAACCGGTGGTCGTAGCCGGCCATTGGTGATTGAGATTAAGTGTCGTGGCAGCCTGCGCGCCTGTAACAATACCGACTGTAAGCATCATGGCCGTCAGATGTTTAGTCAAGGGTTTCATACACAACTCCTCCTATCGAGTTTGATACGTCTTTTACTTCTAATTGGAATTTTCTGCTGTTTCTTTTAGCCGAAGTGCTTTTCGATTTATCTTTCCAGTGCTGGTCAGAGGAAAGTCTTTGACGAATTCTATTTTTCTTGGGTATTTGTATGCCGCCAGGCAACTCTTGACGTGCATCTGAATCTCTTTTTCCAGATCTGCACCCGGTTCATAACCTGCTGCCAGGCGGACGAAGGCTTTTACCACCTGCCCTCTGTCCGGGTCCGGACTTCCCACCACAGCGGCCTCATCAATGGCGGGGTGTTCAACCAGGGCATCTTCAACTTCCGCAGGTCCAATGCGATAGCCGGCACTTTTGATCAAATCGTCATTACGGCCGTGATACCAGAAGTAACCATCACTGTCTCGATACCCTAAATCCCCGGTACGCACCCAACGACCCACTCTCATCGAAGCGGTGCGTCCCAGTTGGTTCCAATACCCCAGCAACAGCGTTGGATCATCATCGCGCGCGGCAATCTCGCCAATTTCGCCATCCGGTAGTGGATTGCCTGCTTGATCGATAATCGCCACAACATGGCCCGGATAGGCTTTTCCCATGGAACCGGGGCGAACCGGATAAAGAGACCGACAATTACCGATCAGATGGTTAACTTCCGTCAGCCCGTAGAATTCGTTGATTGGCACATTAAGTATTTGATCTCCCCAGGCAAGTATTGCGCTGGGCAGTGGTTCACCTCCCGTCCCGATCGCCCGGATGGCCAGATCTGGCCATCGGCCATAAGGGTCTTCAATGGCGGCCATACGTTTTAATGCGGTCGGTGTCAGAAAACAGTGGGTAACACCGTGACGGGCCATCAACTCAAAAGATCCTTCGGCAGAAAATCGCGCACGACTCGCAACGACCGTTTGACCAAAAAACCAACCTGTAAGCATTACATTGAAAATTCCCGCCACCCAGGACCAGTCGGATGGGGTCCAGAGCACACGCCCCGGTTTGTTCATATCCAGCTCGTAGAACAACGATACTGAAGCCAGGTAACCACGCAGTATCCTGTGCGAGTGCAAGATGCCTTTGGGCATTCCGGTAGAACCAGAGGTATACAGTAACAGAGCCGCCGATTCTGCCCGGGTCTGTTCGACATGCTCATCGCCCGGCATCTGTTGATATTGATTGAAATCGATAATATCTTTCTCACCGTTAGCATCGGTAAGCACGACAGTGGCAAGCGCGGGACATCGACTCTTCTGATCGGCAATACGCGCCCACAGTTCTGATTCGCTGATCAGAATCGGTGCTCCGGAGTCGACCAGTGCATGTATAACCGTGTCGGGTCCATAGAGCTGGGAAAGCGGAGCGACAATACCCCCAAGACGAAACACCGCCAGATAGGTGAGTGCAGCCTCAAGACCCGCTCCAAGATAACAGGCCACGACGGTTCCCCGGGTAACACCAAGTTCCTGGAGCATCTGCGAAAGGCGAGATGACCGTTCGGCAAGCTCTGCGTAGGTGAAGCGCTTGATGATACCGTCGGCGCTTTCGGCAACCAGTGCAACTGCTTCCCCGTTACCACCGTCAACCTGACGAAGCACGGTGTCACCCGCCAAATTGTAGTATTCGGGAATTCTGACCTGAAAATGCTCGATGACACGCTCGTAAGAAACTGGTTCACCAACCAATGCCTTTAAGGCGTCCAGATCCATACCATCACCGGTAACATACTTCTCACTCTCTTGGATAGGCTTTGCCGGCATACGGTCCTCTCTAAATGGCCTGTTTAACAACGGTCTCGGTCTGCTACCAACCCTGATGCCGAAGGAGCATAACAATCACCATATATTGATACAAATGATATTTATCTATACTTTTTGATAGTGTATTCTTATGTATATGAACATACGTCATCTTGAAGCAATTGTTTGGATCTCCCGCCTCGGCAGTTTCGCAGCAGCGGCCGACAAACTGCACCTCACGCAGCCCACCGTCTCTCAGCGAGTAAAGGAACTTGAAAACCACCTTGGGGTAAAATTGTTTAAACGGAGTGGGCGGCGGGCGATATTGAATGTCCGGGGACGTGCATTGATACCACTTGCCGAACAGATGCTCGGACTGGAACAGACCATCTGCAAAGCGGTGGGTAACCTTACTGCGATCTCGGGCGTAGTGCGTGTCGGTGTTGCAGAACTGATCGCCCTGACCTGGTTGCCGACATTGGTAGCACAGGTCAATCAGCACTACCCGGACATTAACATAGTGATTGACGTAGATTTAACCGGCAATCTTTGGACCAAGTTCGATCAACGAAAGCTTGACATTGTGCTGTTACCCAGCCCGGTAACAAGGCCATATGTTCGCTCGATTCCGTTGGGTGGTACCACTTTCTCCTGGATTGCCAGCCCCAAGCTCAATATCCCCGATCATGTGCTGGGTCCCGAGGAAATTTCTCGCTGGCCGGTAATACTCCTATCCGCCAAATCCAATATATATACAATCACTAAGCGGTGGTTTACCGAAGCCAATGTTAATTTCAGCAACGTTAGCCTTTGCAATAATCTGCAGACCATTGCCACACTCACACTAAACGGCTTGGGCATCAGTACACTTCCTGCGGAGATCTACCAGAAGGAAATTGATGCCAATAAGCTGGTGGTCCTTGAGACAACAACACCACTGCCGTTCATTAACTACCAGGCTGTTTATCAGGGAGATCAGGAATTGATGCTGGAAGAGATCGTAGCCAAAATCGCCGGAGAGGTAAGCAGCTTCCACAAGATAAGCCCATCACCCGATACTACGGGGTAAACTACGAATACAACTGGCGGCAGGTACTGTGTCCAGAGAGCGGCATGACGAGTGTCAACTGTATTGTGGTAAAACCAGTGTGAAAAATGCGGCCTCATGCCGAGGGGGTCGGCTAGGAGGATGAGGCCGCTAAACACGGAGGACTTACTTGGTTGCGTATAAGAAGGTCATCACGTCAACGATATCGTTTTTTGTAAGAATCCTGTTTGGCCCAAAGACCGGCATGTGCGCATCGGGATTGACTACTCGCGGATCCCAGATGCGCTGAAATGTGTAGCTGTACGGGAGAGATCGCTCCGCATAATCGACCAGACTCGGCCCAACGGTTCCACTACCGGTTTCATGTCCAGGCAACTTATGACAGGCAATACAGTTTCCCCAACGAAGGTTAATGGCTATCTTTTCGCCACGGTCAGGATCGCCATTCAACTCTTCGTTAAACTCCACCTTTTCAATCGGGGGCGGCGGAAGCTGGCCGCACTCCAGTTCATAACTGTGGCAGGGATACTGATCCAGCAGTTCAGGGGGATAGGGTTGTCCCGGCACCCACTGGGGTTTTTCGTTTTCTGCAGCGGTAGCGACAAAGCCAATTCCCAGCAGCATAACAATGGCCACCCCCCGCATTAACAGGTTAATGGCTGATAATTGAAAACAACTTTTATTCGACATTGTTCAATCTCCGAAGTACTCGTCTTGCACAACCCCTTAAAGCGATTGCGCAGGATCATAATCTAGGCAATGGGATCAATAGCTTATACTGTTGTCTATTGATCGATATTGCGCTCAAGGTAGTCAGTGTTCATGTTGTACTCAGCTACTGGAATACTCATCGGATATCCATTTGAGGATGCACGAATGAACACCTCAATATCCGTCATGCTGGCACTGCCCTCTTTACCTTGATACATGCGGGACAGCTGTTGGCAACTGCGAATCTGGTGCTGCATGGTAAAGACATAAGAGTAATCGTCTCCCGCCAACTGATAGGGGAAATGATAAATCGGGTACTGGGCTGCATCTCCAAAGAAAGTGGTTGGCCTCTGACCCCGGAGATAATTACCAGCTGTCGGCGGCGTGTGACAACTGGAGCATGCGTAGTGAAACTGGCCGACGCGTTTGAAATAAAGATCCCGTCCCCTTTCATACGCTGCGGCCATCGGCTCCGAGGAAGTGTCCACATTGATGGTAGCGCCATCCGCGAGTGACGCAACATAGAAGGCAATCAGGGAATTGGGCCGGGTATCCGGACCCCAGTCATCACGCTGGAGCCGCTCTTTGGCACAAACCTCGATTTGTGAAGGACCAGTCAGGACACGATTTACGCGCTTATTATATTTTGGGAATGTTGCATAGACACCTTTCAGCTCCGCGCCATCCTCTCCATGACACGATGCGCATGATTTACCGCTCTCGTTTTCCTGATTGAAGTAGGCCAGACCCTCTTCAAGTACCATATCGCCTTCCATGCTTTTTTCCATCCAGCGAAAATCTTTGAAATTCATTTCATGCGACATCAGACCATCGTCGACCGCTTTTTTCAGCGATTCCGGATCTTTCCAGTACTGGTAGGTATTGGAAAACTCCTTATCACCGGAAACATGGGGTATCGCCTTTTCACGGCCGGGCATATATTCGTGCTTGGTAGTCATCTCGGCAGCCATACTCGATGTGACTTGCACTAACGAGCAGACTAACAAGCATACTAAGATTCGATAACTCCTCATAACTCCTCCTAACATTTAATCGGTTCTATTTTTACTTGGTGACCTTAAGCAATAATTTACAGAACAAACTCTGTTGAGTCCGTCTCGCCCTTATTGTCATGCCAACTTACCAACAAACGATCACCTTTTTTTGCTTCAGTAAGCGTGAACGAAAGATATGGATTTTTCGAAACACCTTGTCCCCAGTTGGCGTTAATTAAAGACTCTCCGTTTTTTGCGATATTGATTTTGTCGATAAAATGTGCCGGTATTTCCTTACCCGTTTTTGGGTCAAGTCTCTGAATCGTCATTGGGTGTTTAATCAGCAATCGTATGACTGCTAATCCATCTTGGATATTTGTGCGAACTTTTATTGTATTGCTCACGATCTATTCCTCTTGATTCGATTAACTCTTGCTTGTCACCACACACGTCGACCGGATGCTAGCCACCGCAACCACCGACCGTAACTTTTACCTCTTTTTTTGCGGTAAACAGTTTTCCATCGGCATATACGACAGCCCAAACATCCTGAGTTTTTCCCAGTTTTATACGGGTTGCTATGTGGCCCGCCATTTTATTGCTCATCTCAAAACTGGCAGCTAACGGGTACGGATTTTTTTCAGCAATGATCGTGATCGATTGAATGTTCGGTAATTTGGTCCTAACCGTGACCGGCACGACGGTGCCATTTTCGGCAATGTCGGGAGCCACTATCGTGACAGCGTCGCTGGGTATGGTGCTTGTTGTTTCAAAAAGCTCATTGAGCACTTCGTCCATAGAGTGATAACCAAAGGCATTGGAAAATGACTTGCCAAGCGAGATTTTCGGTACTATGAGTCCGCATGCCATCATGGCGCTTATTGCCGTGCCACTGGCAGAAGCCTTAAGAAGGCTTCGTCGTACTTTATTAATCATGATTCAACTCCTGATGTTGTAATCAACTAATGTGACTAATGTTTATTTTCCACACCATCTTTCAGGCGTGAACCGCCTTGATGCAGATTACATACCAACTATTAAAAGGCACCTAATCGATTGATAATCTTCATGAAAAAAAATTTTGTATCGATAAGAAATTAAATATGTAGGGCAATTTGCCCGTACCAGACCGGCATTTACAGGAGATATTCCCTAGCTTTTAGGAACGCCAACACGCAGCACGCGAGCATTTTTTAAATTCACGGAATAAGAGTTGATCTTCCATCGCTGATTAAGAATCAGAGGATAGGCCAGAAAAACCTGAACCCCATGCCTGCACCTCACTCGAGGCGATGAAGAAGGACAAGCTGAAGATGCGTAAGGAGAAGCCCGTTGTTGGCACCAGCGTAAATACCGATCAGGGGCCGGAGGGGATCATCTGATTTATCGAACATGAGGAGATATTAAACAGCCAAGTAAGTATCCCCCGGCAAAGCCGGGGGCTTTATCTGTGAGCCACTCGAAGCGGCCTGTATTACGGAGCCTGACGGCTCCTTGAGCCCCTCGAAGGGGCCACTACACCAAGTTCAGCTGATCAATCCTGCGATCTTCTGCTTCTTGGTGTCGGATGTAATCCCTGATTACTTTCTCATCCCTGCCCACCGTCGAGGCAAAGTAACCCCTAGCCCAGAAGTGCTGTCCCACATAATTTCTCTTTCGACCTTGATAGGTGCGGGCTATGTGGATTGCACTTTTTCCTTTGATAAAA
>NZ_ATZE01000009.1 GCF_000428045.1 Sedimenticola selenatireducens DSM 17993
CAACCATGGGATATCAACAGTCGGTAGGTCGGATTAGCGCAGCGTAATCCGACAGGCAGGGGTCGATTGGCGGCCAGACTGTGTTAGGTCCGGGATGCGTTCGCAGGTCATCTATGCTGGGCATACCCCGATGTCGGGTTACGCCCTGACGGTCTAACCCGACCTACGATCTATTCAGTCAACCATGGGATCTCAAGAGGCCTGTCATACTGTTTTTACAGAAGCGAATCAGCCTCAAGCTGGTTGAAAAGTGTATGCATCTTCTTTACCTTGCAACGGATTTATCACAAAGCGCCAACAACATTCAGACAGGATCAGTCGTATGCAGGGGATCAGGTGAATAGTAGAGTCACAACGGATGATCTGCCGGATCGGCTGCGCATACTCACGCAGGCCACTCAGCAACTTCATGCGGGCATCGAATCTGATGAGGTTCTGCGTCTGCTGGTGCAGTTCGCGGTCGAACTGTCAGTGGCAGATGCCGGTGCGGCCGGCTTGCATCAGGACGGCGAAATATGCTTCAAGGCGATTTTAAACGACAACAACTGGCAGACGGTCGACAGGTGCTTTAGCCATGGAGAGGGGATTGCCGGGTGGCTGCTGGAGCAAACAGAGCTCTTCATTTGCCCCGGCTGTCAAGATGATCCGCGTGCCGCCTGGCAAAAACAGCAGGTGCCGGGAGTGAGGAGCCTGGTCGCTGTACCCATCATGGGTGGCCGGGAGGGAAGACTGCTGGGATGTCTCGAGCTCTACAACAAGCAGAGCGACACCGGGTTTAGTGCGCAGGCGATAGCCTTATTGCAGGCGTTGGTGGCCAGTGCCGCCGGTGCGTTGGAGAACCTTCGACGGCTTGAGGCCCATGTTGATAAGCAACGAGATATGGAGTCCTGCCTGGATCGGTTTATGCGCAGTCAGCAGTTTTCCGATATCGGTACCTGGGACTGGAATATACAGACCGGTGAACTCTACTGGAGTGAACGTATCGGGCCGCTGTTTGGTTATCCTCCCGGCGCCCTGGAGACCTCTTATGAAAATTTTCTGTCGGCGGTTCATCCGGATGACCGGCAAACGGTCATCGATGCAGTCAATGCCTGTATTGAACGGAGTGAACCCTATGAGGTTGAACACCGCGTAGTCTGGCCCGACGGTACCGTCCGCTGGGTTTTGGAGCGTGGCGATGTATCGCGTGATGCGGCCGGTTTGCCGCTGCGCATGCTCGGAGTTGTGAAGGATGTTACGCGGCGCAAGAGGGCGGAGGCGTCCCTGCGAGAACAGCGCGATTTTGCCGAAGTGGTGATTGAGACCGCGCAATCGATCGTCCTGGTGCTGGATACCAGTGGACGTATTGTCCTGTTCAATCCCTATCTGGAGGAGATCAGCGGCTATTCACTGGAAGAGGTCAAGGGACAAGACTGGTTTAAATGCTTTCTGCCGCTGAGCAAAGCCATAAAGTTCAGTGAACTTTACCAGGAGGGGATTGAAAATATTCTGTTGCGGGGGAAGGTTGGTCCCATCTTTACCAAGAGTGGTGAATTCCGTGAGATTGAGTGGTACTACAAGACCCTGAAGGATCAGCAAGGCAAGGTGATTGGTCTGTTGGCAACCGGACAGGACATTACCCATCGACGGGAAACGGAGTATGCGCTGCGTGAGAGTGAAGCGCGCTTTCGTGGGTTGGTGGAGAGCACCAGCGACTGGATCTGGGAAGTCGACCAGCAGGGCCTGTATACCTATGTCAGCCCGCAGGTGGAAAGCATGCTGGGCTATTCGCCTGATTCGCTGATCGGGAAAAGTCCGTTTGATCTGATGCCGCCCTCCGAGCGCAGCCGTGTGCAAATGGAATTCTTTTCTCACGTTAAAAATCAGCAGCCGATCAGTCGCCTGGTCAATGCCAACACCCATGTTTCAGGCAGGGAGGTTATCCTGGAGACCAGTGGTGTGCCTTTTTATGATTCCTATGGGCGTTTTGGTGGCTATCGTGGTATTGACCGCGACATCTCGGATCGCATAGCGGCAGAACGGGCATTGAAGGTGCAAACCCTGCGTAACCGACTGATCCTGGAAAACAGTCATGACGGGTTGGTGATTCTGAATCTGGATGGTTCGATACGTGAAGTGAATGATGCTTACTGCAGGATGCTGGGTTATGACCGAAATGTCCTTGTAGGAAAGAGACTAAGTGATCTGAAAGTACCCGGATATGCTCCGGAAGTAGCGGCACGTATCAAAAAAATAATGGAATACGGATACGACCATTTTGAATCGAGTCATCGATGCCATGATGGGCGTGTGATCGATCTGGATATCAGCGCCACCCTCGCAAAAATCGGTGAGGATCAGTTTATCTTTTCATTTGTCCGGGACATTACGGAGCGCAGACTGAAAGAGCAGATGCGGCTTCAGGAGGTACAGGCGCAGCGCGATACCCTGGTGAAAGAGGTTCATCATCGGATCAAAAATCATCTGCAGGGTATTATCAATCTGCTGCGCAACCATATTCAGGATAAACCGGAACTGGTCGAAGCAATGGAGTCGGCCATTAGCCAGGTGGAGTCGATAGCACTGGTGCATGGCCTGCAAAGTCGGCTAAGTCAAGGGATGGTCGAATTGGCGGACCTGCTGAAAATGATTTGCAAGGCAGTCGGTCACCCAACATCTGCCGGGATTCAACTGGAGATCGATTGCCCGACGACAGATGTAGTCATCAGGCCAAATGACGCAGTGCCGCTGGCGCTGATTATCAATGAGTTGTTGCAGAATGCGGTGAAGCACAGTGGCCTGACAGGTGCGTCCTCGTCTGCGATAACAGCCAAGCTCCTCACGGATGATGAAAATGTGATTCTGCTGGTGAGTAACCCCAGTGCGGTAGCGCTGCCGGTGAATTTTAATCTACAAGAGGGGCTGGGACTGGGTACCGGCCTGACGCTGGCAAGGGATCTGTTGCCACATCAGGGAGCGGAGCTTTCCCTGACATTTAAGGAGGGCCGGGTTATTGCCCGATTGATTCTGCAGACCCCGGTGGTCAGTCTGGAACGGAAACGGCTCGCTCAGGATTTTTCTGTGCCGAACCGGTTAATGTAATCAGTGGCGTCCAGTATCTCACGGGCTATCTCCTTCACCTTGCGGCGTTCAGATCGAGCCTGATCACGAATCAGATCGAATGCCTTTTGCCGGTCAATCCGGTGCCGCTCGGAGATGATGCCGACGGCAAAGTTCACCACATTTGCCGTGTCCAGCGCCCGGTTCAGTCGCCCCTCGGTAGCCTGCAGTCTCTGCAGATCATTGGCCCGCTTAAGGGCCGTCTCGATAGTCGGTATCGCCTTGGCAACATCGATGGGCTTCACCAGATAACCCAGGGCGCCCTGTTCCAGTGCGTCGTGAAGCGTCTCCTGATCGTCGTAAGCGGACAGATGCACGACAGGCACGCCCAGTTCATTAAGGTGCTTTGATACATCGATACCCGAGAGCCCCGGCATGCGGATGTCCAGGATGACCAGGTCCGGATAGTCCTTGACGACCATTTCCACGGCCTCTTCTCCGGTTGCCGCTACCAGCACGGTGTAGCCGGCATCGCGCAACCCCCGGCCGAATGTCGCGAGCACCAGTGCATCATCATCAACCAGAAGCAGTTTCTTCGTCATCAGATACTCTCTCAAGTACTACTTTAAAGTCACTATCGTCTTGCAGATTTCCTGCAAGAGATGGATCGGCGTTAATCCGGCACGCTCGTTTCTGGATATTCATAGATGATCATTTGGCCGTGATCTTTTATGGAGTTTTATGATTCAGGAATCCAGTTGATGTGGCAGCAAGCTGCGCACCCTAGTGTATCTTCAAGTTAACAGTCAATGGTTTGAAAAAACATTGCCTTATATCAATTTTTACAAATAGTCACTAACTTCCATCGAAAGCGCTCGACCTAAGGCATCTTTTTGCTGTAATAAAACTGTAATATAACCAGGCACTTTTTATTTGTGCCGTATGGTGTTATAAAGTTTGCTAGACACTGTTTCATAGATCAATAAATTAGCTATTTAAGAATGCTGAGCGGCTATTCAAGCATTGCCGGACTCAGCAGGATTTGAAAGTCAGGCCCTTCCCCCGCCTTCAAAAAAATATACGCATTTTAAGATTCGATAGTCAGGCCGTTGATTGCCTTTCTATTGTTAAGGTTTCCTGCGGTCCTCTTTGCTGTCGAGCAACAAAGTGGGTCATGGGTGGCGTACGTTATGCATTTGGGTGGGGTGTAAAACATGTATACCAGCTTTGAGGGGTTTGATTTTGATGAGTGGGTGACCCTGGCAAAAGGTGACCCGGAGGCCTTTGAGAAGCGTCGCGCCAAATGGCTGGAGGCAGCAATTCAGCGGACTCCGGACCACAACAAGGATCGACTGCTGGGATTACAGTTCCAGATCGACATGATCAGACAAAAGAACCGGCATCCACTGGGTGCTTGCATGAAACTGAGCAGTATGATGCTTGAAAACTGGCTCGGTGAACTGCCCTCTGCAGTAGATGCAATCGAAGTAAAAAATGAGTCACCTGCCAAGGCTGAAGTAGTAGATTTGCACCATTTCATGCATTCCAAAAATAAACAAACAAGCCGGAGAGGTGGCGGTGAGTCATGATGAGCTCACATGCATGAAGAATAATCTGATGCTTTGTAGATCGGGAGAACTGCAAGAAGTGTCGGAGGCAAGTCCGAGAGCTCTCTACCTGGAGAGTATTCTCAACGCATCAGGGATAATGGCGATTATTGCCACGGATCTCGATTTCGCCATCAACTACTACAACCCATCCGCACAAAACCTGTTTGACTTCAAAGCGTCCGAACTGGAAGGGAAACGGTTCAACGAAATTCCCGCCTTGGGACTGACCGATGCCAAACGGCTCAAGGAGATGGTGGATACGGTCGGGAATGCCGAAGAGTACTACTATTCCCTGAAGCGTATTGTCCAGGGTGAGTGCCGGCTGATTGAGAGTGTCATATCCGGTATCTATGACAATCAGCGGCGGTTGATTGGCTATATTCTGAATGCCCGGGATGTCACCAGCCGTCAGGTGCAGCAGGAACGGATTACCCGAAAGGTCGCGGAAGAGCAGTGCCTGGGGATGCTGTTACGCCTCTCCCTGGATCGGATGGATGTCGACAGATTTCTGCAACAGTCACTTGAATCACTCCTCACATCGATACCCTGGCTGAATCTGCTACCTAAAGGGGCGATCTTTCTGGCTGAACAACAGCAGCAGCAAGAGACCCTTCGGCTGGTAGCCAACTATCGGCTGGCGGATGCCGTGGCAGAGTCCTGCAAACAGATATCTATTGGTTACTGTGTCTGCGGTCGAGCGGCGGCCCAGAGAGAGCTGCTCTATATCGCCGATAGCGACGATAACCGGCACGATGTCAGATACCCCGGCATGGAGCCGCATGGGCACTATTCAGTTCCGCTGCTGTTGAGTAATAAGATTCTCGGCGTGCTGACGCTCTATCTGCCACCGGGGCATCAGGAGAAAGAGAGTGACAAGGCCTTCCTGAAACGTGTTGCCGATGTGCTGAGCATGGGGATCTCTAAACGACGGGCGGAGACTGCCCTGGAATACGAGGCACAGTATGATGGCCTGACCACACTGCCCAACCGCAACCAGATAATTTTTCATATTGACCGGGCTCTTGCCAGGGCCCGACGTCATGGCCATATCGGTGCGGTGATGTTTATCGACCTGGACCATTTCAAGAACATCAATGACTCCCTGGGACACAATATTGGTGACGAGGTCTTGCGGCAGGTCTCCAGGCGTCTGGTTACCACCCTGCGCCAGGAGGATGTGGTCGCACGCCTGGGTGGTGATGAGTTTGTAGTGCTGCTCTCGGAAGAGGGTTGTCATCCCAGAGATGTGGCGCGACAGGCTCAACTGGTAGCGGAAAAGATACGTGATTCACTCTCCCTAACATACAACGTCGGCGGTTATTCACTGAATGTCACGCCAAGTATCGGCGTGGCCCTGTTTCCGGACAACAACGAAACCACCACCCAGGTGCTGCAACAGGCCGATACGGCAATGTACCGGGCGAAAGCGGAGGGGCGAAATTGTATTCGTTTCTTCCTGCCGGTCATGCAGATGCTGGCCAATGAACGGTTGGCGGTCGAGCAAGACCTGCGCTGGGCTCTGGATGAGCGAAAACTGCAGCTCCACTACCAGCCCCAGGTGGACGCCGCGGGGCGCATGGTCGGTGCCGAGGTGCTGTTGCGCTGTCCGGGACAGAAGGGGACCTTTAATCGCATTGACCTCTGTATTGATGTGGCCGAAACGACCGGCCTGATACTACCCATTGGTGAGTGGATTTTACGCGAAGCGTGCCAGAACCTGAAACGCTGGTCGGACAGCGGGATTGCCGGATCGTTGCGCCATCTCTGTATTAACATCAGTCCAAAACAGTTTCTGCAGGGCGACTTTGTTCCGCTGGTTCAGCGGGTGATTGAGCAAACCGGCGTTGATGCCCAACGTCTGGTACTTGAGATCACCGAGAGCACATTAATCGATGCTAAAGCAGATGCCATAGTGACCATGCAGGCACTGAAAGAGATTGGAATTCGTGTTGCCATGGATGATTTTGGTACCGGCTATTCATCGCTCTCCTATCTCACCCAGCTTCCCCTGGGTATCCTCAAGATTGACCGCTCTTTTGTCTCGGGTATCAGTCTTGACCATAAAAATGCAGCAATTGTGGAAGCATTAATGACCATGGCCCGCCAACTTCACCTGTATGTGATTGCCGAGGGCGTTGAAACCAGTGACGATCTCGAATTCCTGGTTCAGAAGGGGTGTGAATATTTTCAGGGATTCCATTTCAGCCGGCCACAATCTGTCTCGGAATTTAACACCTACCTCGGACAACAATCCCGCTGATCGCCTTGGTGTCTCCACTGTGTCGCACCAATACAAATGGTCCTGTCTCCTGAAATAAATTTGATAAAGCTTTTCCAGGGCTTGCCGATATGATTGCCAGTGACAGATGCATCGCCAGATATCATGGTACCCATGTTTCTGTTATCAGTATCACCCTTCCCCTTGTGATACTGACCGGTTGCTGAACGGAGTATGAATCCGGCCATCAATTGGAAAGCAATAAGTTCACACCATTTTCAGGCCCTTCCCCTGCCTTGTGATAGCGCATGGCTATCTCAGCGATTGTCGTTCCTGTTTTTACGGGATCGCGTGTGGCGGTGGGTATCTCCCGGGCCTGCGTATCTCCTGAAGAGACAGATCTGGCACATTGAGGATATCGGCCCGTTGATCGGTGGCTGATCCAGCAGACAGGCATTTGTACATGAATAAAAAGAACTGTGACGAAACCAAAATGGAGATTGCGAGATGAAAGGTATTCTACTTCCAGCCATGTATCTGATGGAGCGGCTACGCTATCCGCTCAAGTTCGGGCTGATATTTCTGGTTGTCCTGGTGCCCCTTGTGGTGCTCTCTATCAATCTGATTTCCCAGATTAACGAGGGAGTTGAGATTGTCGAGCATGAGCGACAGGGGCTGGCTTATATCAAGGCTGTTCGTCAACCGATTGAGCAGATACAACAGCATCGCGGCATGACCAGCGCCTTTCTGGCTGGTGCGGATAATTTCCGCGACCGTATCATGAGCAAGCGTGTCGAGGTGGACCAAAAGATGGCCGCCTTGCTGGCGATGGATAAGGAGCTGGGGGCTGCGCTGGGTACCCAGGGTAAACTCAGCCTGCTGATACAGAAGTGGGAGAGCATCAAGGCCTCTTCCATGAATCAGGATGCGGCCGTTGCAATCAAGGCACATACTGAACTGCTGGCCGACATGATCGGATTGATGAGTCGCATCGCGGATGCCTCGGATATTACCCTGGACCCGAAACTGGACACCTATTACCTCGGTGACGCGGTGGTAAACAATCTGATTAATCTGACAGAGAATATGGGTCAGGCCAGGGCGGTGGGTTCCGGTGTGGCGGCGCAGGGAATGCATACCCAGCAATCATTTGTCAGGCTCTCCGTGCTGGCAAACAGTATCACGGCCTATGCGAAGCGCTCCGACGCGGGACTGGATGCCGCGATTAACGCCAACAAGACCATTGGCGAGAAACTGAGTGTGGCGGTCGCTTCAAACAGTCGGGCCATTGCCGAGATGCAGTCGCTCCTGGATAAGGTGCTGCAGGATTCGGATCGAATCACTGTCGATGAAAAAACCGTATTTGATACGGCGACCGTGGCAATTTCCGGTTCTTACCAGCTCTATGATGCGATTGCCACTGAGTTGGACAGGCTGTTTGTTGAACGTATTGCAGCTGAAACCACAGTCAAGAATGTAACACTGGCAATTGTGACTGCGGTATTGGCACTGGTGATCTATCTGTTTGCCGGCCTCTACTACTCGGTTGTTGGGAGTATTAATCAAATCGGAGAGGCAACCCGCCAGATGGCCCAGGGTGATCTGAATACCCGTTTGACTCTGAATACACGGGATGAACTGCAGCGGGTGGCCACTGATTTCAATGACATGGGCTCGGCGTTCAAGGATGTGGTGATGCAAATTGCCCAGGCCACCGCCCAACTCGCCACCATGGCAGAACAGACCTCGGTGGTTACCGAACAGACCAACCAGGCGCTGCAGACCCAGTTGAGTGAGACCACCCAGGTGGCCACGGCAATGAATGAGATGAGTGCCACGGTGCAGGAGGTGGCCTCCAGCACCGGCAGGACTTCCCAGGCGGCCAATGAGGTAAACAGCCAGGCGTCGGAAGGGCAGCGGGCGATGCAGGATACCATTGCCCAGATCCAGCAACTCTCGGAAACCGTGGAGGGTGCCGGTTCGGTTATTCAGCAGCTGGAGCAGCACAGTGTGGAGATCGGCAGTATCCTGGATGTCATCAAGGGGATCGCCGAGCAGACCAATCTGTTGGCATTGAATGCCGCCATCGAAGCGGCCCGCGCTGGAGAGCAGGGCAGAGGATTTGCGGTTGTGGCAGATGAGGTGCGCAATCTGGCGAGCAAGACCCAGGTCTCAACGGAAGAGATCAACCAGATGATTGAGAAGTTACAGTCCGGTTCAGCTCAGGCAGTGGCGGCGGTGAACAGCAGTCAGAAGCTGGCCCGCTCGGCCGTGGAACAGGCTTCCAAAACAGGCGATGCACTCACCAATATCAGCAGTTCGATCGAGCGGGTCAATGATATGAGTACCCAGATTGCCAGTGCCGCTGAGGAACAGAGCGCGGTGACAGAAGAGATCAACCGGAATATCGTGCAGATTAACGAGATGACTGAACAGACGGCGGTTGGCGCCAAACAGACATCGGCCGCCAATAGTGATCAGACCCGCCTGGCGGCGGAACTGCAGGGATTGGTGGGACGCTTTAAGGTCTAGGAGCCTGTCGGGTAGCCTGGGTCAGCGCCGGAAACGAAGTGATTCGTTTCCGGCGCTGACGTATGAGGCCTGGTTAGTTCGGTTGACCGGCTACGTAGCGGTCACCGTTAAAGCTTCTGAATACCCTGGCAATGTCGGGATGTTCGATCGGTTCATGTAGCTCATCCGGTTCCAGGTTGCACTGGGCGACATAGGTTTCAACATCAGAACCATCCACCAGCACCCGGTACCAGGGTTCATCTTTCGGGGGGCGGCTTTTTGCCATCCGCTCATACCATTCATCGGTCAGCAGGAATTCAGCGTCCACGTCATAGATTACTCCGCGGTAACCAAACAGCCTATGTTGAACCAGTTGTCCGACGTTCCATTTTGCATATTTCATTCTGATCTCCCCGACATGGCAGGCATGCGGATAGTCCTGTGTTAACTCTTAAGACCCCGTCGGCGTCCATTCTGTTTCATGATTTTGTCATCTTTTGGTCTTATCACCTTCGTGAATGCCGCCCCGGGTGAGCAGAGCAGGGTCCAGCAGCCGCTTCAGTTCCGCACGGCTGAGGCTGGTCTGCTCCTCGGCGACATCCACTACCGTACGTCCTTCCCGGTAGGCCTGCTTGCAGATCTCAGCCGCCTTCAGATAACCGACTATCGGATTGAGGGCGGTAACCAGAATTGGGTTCATAGCGAGACGTTGCTGCAATTTCTCCTCGTGGACCTTGAATCCCTCAATCGCTTTTTCCGCCAGCAGGCTGGATGCGTTGGCGAGCAGTTCAATGCTCTGCAGCAGGTTGTAGGCAATCAGGGGCAGCATGGTATTGAGCTGAAAGCTGCCTGACTGACCCGCCATGGCAATCGTGGCGTCATTGCCAACCACCTGTGCCGAGACCATCATAACCGCCTCGGGAATAACCGGATTGATCTTTCCCGGCATGATACTGGATCCCGGTTGCAGGGCGGTCAGTTCAATTTCGCCCAGTCCGGCAATCGGGCCGCTGTTCATCCAGCGCAGGTCATTGGCGATCTTGTGCAGGCTGATGGCCGTGACCCGCAGTTGTCCCGAGAGCTCGACCGCGCTGTCCTGACTGCTCAGCCCCTCCATGAGCGATGGCTTGGGGGTGAGAGACAGGCCGGTGTCACCGCCCAGCCTCTGGATGATGCGTCGGGAAAACTCAGGGTGGGCGTTGATCCCGGTGCCCACCGCTGTTCCCCCCAGTGGCAGTTGTTGAATCCGCCGCCGACACTCCTGTACACGGTCGATGTCGTGATCGATCTGACTGGCCCAAGCGGTAAGCTCCTGGCCCATGGTGATTGGCATGGCATCCATCAGGTGGGTACGTCCGGTCTTGCAGACGGATTCCAGTACATGGGCGCGCTGCTTTATGGTGTCAGACAATTGCCGCAGGGCGGGCACCAGTTGCTGCTCCAGGGCGAGGGCTGCACTCAGGTGGATCATGCCGGGAATGACATCGTTACTGCTCTGGCACATGTTGACATGATCGTTCGGGTGGACCACCGTGCCGCCCTGCTGACCGGCAAGCGTGGCGATGACTTCATTCAGGTTCATATTACTGCTGGTTCCCGACCCGGTCTGGAACACATCAACCGGAAACTGATCCATGGGTATGGCCTCAAGCAATCGGTTGGTGGCCTTGTTGATGGCTTCGGCAACAGTTGGCGCGAGCAGTCCCAGTTCCCGGTTGGTCTCCGCAGCCGCCCGCTTGATTAGCAATCCAGCCTGGATAAAACGCCGCGGCAGGCGGATACCACTGACAGGGAAATTGTCTACGGCCCGCTGGGTCTGGGCGCCATACAGGGCAGCGGCAGGCACTTTCAGCTCGCCCATGCTGTCTTTTTCGATGCGATAGTCTGATTCTGTCACCCTTCTGCTCCTGGCTGTTAACTCACTGACTGGGTAAGCCGCTACCTGTCTACACTATAGTATGAACCCTATTGCTGAAAAATCTGGTACAGCCACCGGAGGGGGGGGGCTGATGCAATCCGCCGTAAATTTAATCTGAACGAACTGCCCAACTGTTTTGATTGGAAGATAGGATGAAACATTACCTTCGTGATCACCGGCTGACTTTAATATTCAATCCAAACCGGCTATTCTCGAGCCCATTGACCACCAGCACAGGATTGACAGATGAACGTAGAACAGTTTCAGCAGTTGTTAAAACCGATCACCGACCTGGTTTCCGGAATGCCGGTCGACAAGAACCTTGAGACCGCACTGGAGGAGAGGTTTCCCGCTGGAAGCGAGCTGTTTGATGCTGTCGACAAGGCCTGTCACGAGGCGATTGCCGCCGGCTGGATGTGCGCCCAGGGCGGTGAGGGAAGACGCTTCGGCAGAGTAATCGAGGCCTCGGATGACACCGGACGCCTGAGTGTCGATGTGGTCGATCTGATCGATATTGCCGGCCCTCATCATCGCCACCCGCTGGGAGAAATCTGTATGGTATTGCCAGTGACGGAAGGTGCACTGTTCGATGGCAGGCCACGCGGCTGGTGTGTCTATGGACCGGACTCCCAGCACCGGCCCACCGTGTCCCATGGCCAGGCGCTGGTTCTCTATCTGTTGCCCGAGGGCCAGATTGAGTTCACCCGCAGTTGAAGCGATACGGGAATATGGGTTGGCCGGCTGGTCCCGATGGGGTCAGCCGAACACCGTCAGGTGGTTTCGCGGGGAATATCGTAGAGCGGATATAAATCTTCTTCCTCGGTCTTGATGCGGGCAGCCAGGGCGCCGCCGATCTGTTCCAGTTCACCGAGGAACTGTGTCTCCATCCCTTCATCCCAGGGCCAGACATCGTAGTGATCAATAAATTGATTCACCGCCTTACCGATGTGGCGCATGTCGGTGCGCATTTTCTTCACGACCTTGTACTGTTCACTGTTGCTTTCCAGACAATGCGTCAGGTAGACATAGAGTTTTACGTTTTCTAGCAGGATGTGCTGGTGGAACAGGGTCTTGAAGTGATTGAGTTCTGTGCGTACTTCACTGAAGTGTTGGGCCCGGGCGCTTTTCTCCACCTGCATGTAGTGCATCAATAGCGTCTTGTGGTCTTCCTTCAGGTCGGCAATCAGATCGGCATCGTAAGAGATGGTGGTATCCGGTGCGGTTACTTCCTTGGCGGGTTCTAACGGCTTCCGCTTTCTCTTGAAAAAACTGAACATGTTTCCACCTGGCTATGCGTACGGGATTTGGCGAACCGTCATCCCTGACCCAAAGTCAGAAGAGTTTATACCACAGGTCGCCGGTACTGGGGATGGGGGGATTTTTAACCGTGCCGAGCATAAGCGTATTTGTGTGACCAGCATCAGATATTGGTAGTTCCGGCCGATTGGCGTGGATTAAGCGAAGCACTAATCCGTTGACAGTTGTGTGAGTTGCCGTTCGTTGCCAATCAGATCCGCCAATCACACTCCTGATCTGAGAAACACCCTTCCCTGGTAGAGTGCTGCTCGGTGCAGCGTACAAGTGCACAGATATAGATCAGTACTCGAATAGTGTAATCTGTAAATGTAGTTAGACGCATATTTGGAATTTGTATATAAGATGCATTTAATATATTGATATTCCGTCAGGTGCGTGATATATAAAATATGTATTTGAAATATTTTTTTAGCAGGCTGTCGATACTGTCCTGTTAAGCAGCGTGATGTGTCGACAGGAGGAGTGTTGAAATGGTCAGTCCCAGACATCCGGTGATTCTTAAAGAGAAGCGGGAACTTGCACCCAATACGCTTGAGCTGACCTATGTGCGTGAGGATGAGGCGGCGATCAGTTATCTTCCGGGACAGTTTTTTTCCATCGATTTCAAGCACCAGGGAGAGGAGAAGAGTCGCAGCTACAGTGCTGCCGGGCGGGTAGCCGATCTGAAAAACAACCGGGAATTCCGCTTTGCCATTACGGCCGTGTCCAACGGAGCTGCCTCGAACTACTTTTTTAATGCCAATCCGGGTGACCGGGCGAAAATGAGCGGCCCGTTTGGTGCCCTGGTGCTACCGCGCGTGGACCCGGTCCGATATCTCCTGATTGGCACCGGCACCGGCGTGGCGCCCTATCGGGCGATGCTGCCCGAGCTGGAACGGCGCATGTCGCAGAATCCGGATTTGCGGGTGGAACTGGTGATGGGCGTCAGAAACCCGCAAGAGCTGATTTACGGGACTGAATTCGCCACGCTGGCCAAGGATTATCCGGGCTTCAGCTTTCACGCCTGCTACAGTCGTCGGATGCCCGAGACACCCCAGGACCATGAGCACGACGGGCGGGTGAACTGCCTGTTTGAGCAACTGGATGTCGATCCACAGCGGGATATGGCGTATCTGTGCGGTAATCCGGATATGGTGGACGAGTCGGCAGCCTGGTTCATGGAGCGGGAATTCTCGGCGAAAAACCTGAAGCGGGAAAAGTACAAGTTCTCGACCTTCTGATCGACCAAGGGAGTCAACCAACAAGCAGCGTTGTAGCGATGCTCTTGCAAGAGTTGCTTTAGCTTCGACCCGCGCCCGTCGGTGGGGGCAATTTCGCGGCGAGGGCACCGCATCTACCGGTAGGGTTGACCACCCTCCTGGCCGCTGTCACTGCTTTTTTCATCCTCCTTTCCACGCAACAGCTTGATCTGGAACAGCACGTTGCGCTCCTCCTCCTCCAGGACCGACTCGATGTAACGGATGGTGTCCCGATAGCGCGGGATGATGTTGTACTTCAGCGCATTGACTCGTTTCTGTGCCTTGCGCTGCTCGGCCATGAGGCGGCTCAGGGCCATCTCGGATTCACCCAAACGGGTCAGCAGCAGGGCGGTGTTGGTCAGCTCCTTGCGTGTCTCGTCAAAACTGGTATCGGTACCCAGCAGCCCAACCGGCTCCATGGGTAATCGTTCCGTGGAGATGGCGGGGTATTCGACACCCATGCTGCGTTTGGGAATGATGTTGATTTGTAGTGTGGGGGCAATACCCAGTCCCGCTTGCTGCAGGGCGCGGCTGCCCATGCGCAGGTGAGCCATGCCCAGCCAGTGGTAAGCGGATTTGATGGCGGCATGGGTCTTTGATCGCAGCTGTTGGTACTCACCGACCCGCTCATACACCAGTCGTGTCAGCAGCTCCCGTTTCCGTTCCAGCAGGGCGTGACCATCCTCCAGGAAGCGGGTCTGCTTTCTCAGTTCAAGCAGGGTGTTCTTGGTCGGTGGAACCTTGATCAGCTGGTGGCGGCTCATATTGTTCGGATGACTCCCTTGGCTACTTGTCGGACCGGTGGTACTTGGCCAGATCGGTCTCGCTGACCCGGGTTAACATGTCCTTGGGGAACATACTGAGCAGTTCCCAGGCGAGATTGAGGGTCTCGATAATTGACCGGTCCTCATCCTCTCCCTGACCGATGAATTGGCTGTCGAATGCCTCGGCAAACTTCAGGTAGCGGCGGTCCCGCTCCGACAGCTCTTCGGCACCGATGATGGCTGCCAGATTGCGTGTCTCCAGAGCCTTGGCATACATGGCATAGAGTTGGTTGGCCACCCGTGGATGGTCTTCCCGGGTATCATCCTTGCCGATGCCGTCCTTCATCAGGCGTGACAGGGAGGGGGAGATAAAGACCGGTGGATAGACCCCCTGGTTGTGCAGTTCCCGGCTCAACACGATCTGCCCCTCGGTGATATACCCGGTCAGATCGGGTATCGGGTGGGTGATGTCGTCGGAAGGCATGGTGACCACCGGCACCAGCGTGACGGAACCGTGGCGATCCTTGATCCGCCCGGAGCGCTCATAGATCTCCGCCAGGTCCGAGTAGAGATAACCGGGATAGCCCTTGCGCGAGGGCACATCTCCCTTGGCCGTGGCCACTTCACGTAACGCCTCGGCATAGTTGGTCATGTCGGTGAGTACCACCAGCACATGCCGGTCCAGGTCAAAGGCGAGATATTCGGCCGCGGTCAGCGCTACCCGCGGTAGTGCCAGGCGCTCCACCGGTGGGTCATCGGCCAGATTGATGTACATCACCACATTGCCCAGCACCCCCGAGTCGGCAAACTCCTCCTGGAAGAAACGGGCGTCCGCATAGGAGACCCCCATGGCGGCAAATACCACCGAAAAGCTGCTCTCCTGATCCACCAGTTTGGCCTGTCGGACAATCTGTGCGGCGAGTCGGTTATGCGGCAGGCCGGAGGCGGAGAAGATCGGCAGTTTCTGTCCGCGTACCAGTGAGTTGAGTCCATCGATGGAGGAGATGCCGGTCTGGATGAATTCACGGGGGTAGGTGCGGGCCGCCGGGTTGATGGCGGAGCCGTTCACGTTGCGTCGCACGTTGGAGAGGATCGGTGGCCGGTTGTCCTTGGGCTTGCCGATACCGTTGAAGATACGGCCGAGGATCTCCGGTGACAGATTGATCTCCAGTGGCTGATCGAGAAAACGCACCCAGGTGTTCTCCAGGTCCAGATCGCCGGTGCCTTCGTAGACCTGGATCAGTGCCTCGTCTTCACTGGTGCGAATCACCTGGCCATTGCGCAGGTTGTTGAGATGATCCCGGATCAGTACCTGGTCACCAAATGCGACATTGGGGGCCTGTTGTACCACCAGCAGACTGCCCTGGGCGGATGAGGCGGTGCGATACTCTCTGGCGCTCATTGTGCGTGCTCCTTGAACTTGGCGTACTCCAGCCGGATCTTGGCGAAGGCCTGTTTGAACTCCTCCATGAGTGCGCGAATCTTGTCGCTCTGTTCGCTGCTGAAGGTCTGCTTGGCGCGTCGCGCCTTGGCCATCAGCGGCAGGTCGGTCAACTCCTGTACCGAGATACCCAGTTCAATCAATTCCGCCCCCCGGTCATAGATCATCAGCACCATATCCAGTAGCAGGAACTGTTTCTCGGGTGACGAGAACGTATCCACCGGGTCCAGGGCGCTCTGCTGCAGTACTCCTTCCTTGATCAGGCTTGCTCCCTCCAGCTCCCAGCGCTGGGCGGAGGAGAGTGCCTCCGGCCCCACCAGATTGACAATGCGGGAGAGTTCCGCATCCCGCGCCAGCAGTCCCAGCGCCTGCTTGCGCCGGTGCTGCCAGTCGGGGCTGATCTCCTTGTGCCACCATTCGGCGGCCGTGGCGACATGCTCGGAGAAGCTGCCGACCCAGTCGATGGCCGGGTAGTGGCGGGCATCCGCCAGCTCTTTGGAGAGCGCCCAGAATGTCTGGATGATCTCCTTGGTGTGGGCTGTGACCGGTTCCGAGAAGTCGCCACCGGGGGGTGATACCGCACCGATCAGGGTGACCGAGCCCTTGCCGCAACTCCGGGTCTCGACCCGTCCGGCCCGCTCGTAGAAGGCGGCAAGCCGGGAGGCGAGATAGGCTGGATAGCCATCCTCCACCGGCATCTGGCCGAGGCGGCCGGATACCTCACGCAGGGCCTCGGCCCAGCGGCTGGTGGAGTCGGCCAGCATCACCACATCGTAACCCTGGTCGCGATAGTATTCCGCCATGGTGATGCCGACATAGATCGAGGCCTCCCGCGCCACTACCGGCATGTTGGAGGTGTTGGCCACCAGCAGGGTGCGTTCCATCAGTTTGTGCCCGGAGTAGGGGTCCTGCAGTTGCGGGAAGGTCTCCAGCACATCCACCAGTTCGTTACCCCGTTCACCACAGCCGACATAGATGACGATATCGGCATTGGACCAGCGGGCGATCTGCTGCTGCACCACGGTTTTGCCGGCGCCGAAGGGTCCGGGGACGGCGCTTTTGCCTCCCTTCAACAGCGGAAAGAAGGTGTCGAGTATGCGCTGGCCGGTGATCAACGGCGAGAGGCCATGATCCCTGCGCAGATAGGGGCGGGGGGTGCGTACCGGCCAGTGCTGGTAGAGCATCAGCTTGTGGTTTTTGCCGTCGGGCAGTTTCAGGCGGCCGATCGGATCATCCAGCCGGTACTCCCCTTCGGGTGCCAATTCCAGCAGCTCTCCGGACAGATTGGGAGGTACCAGGATGCGATGCTGGATAATGGCGCTCTCCTGAACCCGGCCGAGAAGCTGTCCCGCTGAGAGGGTGCTGCCGATTTCAATATCCGGCTCCGGGGTGAAGTGCCAGTTTCGCTCCCGGTCCAGGGCGGGCAGATTGATACCCCGGCCGATATGGTCGCCCGATTCCAGAAACACCTTGTCCAGTGGCCGCTGCACACCATCGAAAATGCTGCCCAGCAGCCCGGGGCCCAGTTCGACCGACAGCGGCCTGCCGAGGCCGTTCACCCGTTCACCCGGTCGCACCCCTTCGGTGGATTCATAGGATTGCACCAGTGCGGTCTCACCTTTCAGGGCGATGACCTCGCCGAACAGTCCCAGTTCGCCGATCTTGACCTGCTCACCGTTCCGAATACCCGGGAGATGGATGGTGAGGATCGGGCCGTTGATTTCACGGATCGTGCCCTGTTTGTCTGTTCTGTTCATCGCATACTGCTCAGGTTGTCTTGAAGAGTGCCGGCGGGAAAGAGGCGTTCCAGAATCAGCTGATGCAGCCGGTCGGCCAGCCGCTCTTCGCGGCCCTCAAAGCTGTTGTCGAAGCGGATCAGCCCATCCTCGCTGCTGATGATCACGCCACCCGCACAGGTGATGGGCGTGGTGTTGAGGCTGATCTGTTTATCCGCCGTTCCAGTCCTGGCGAATTCATCCCATATCGGTTGCACCCGGCTTAGGTCACGTGAGTTGAAGCTGGCCACCAGCTTTTGCCGCTCGAAATCCCGTGCCGCGCTGATCATGAGAGAACGCAATAGTGGCAGATAGCTTTTTTCGTCTTCGACCAGGGCGCGAATCCGCTCGCGCAACTGGTTCTTTACCGTCATCACCAGATTCCAGCGCAGGTGATCCATCTCTTTTTGCAGTTTCAGCTCATGGGCCTGTACCTGTCTTCGAAAGGTGCGCTCCGCATTGGATTTGGCCAGCAGCACCTCGCGCTCTTCCCGCAGATGCAGCCGTTTGTGCGCCTCCTGCAGGATATTGTCGCGACTGCGTCCGGCCCGTTCGCGGTATTCGACCGCGAGCCGGTTTGCTCGCTCCAGTATGGCCGATTCAAGTTCATGTACCTGTTCCATGACTACTCCTGAGAGATCTGCAGTCCGCCGCCAAGCAGCAACTGCAGTCTGTCGTCTATCTCACACTGGAAGTTATCCGGGTCGGCCAGGGCGGGGATCTGGGTGACAATGATGTGCCCTCCCTCTGAGCGAACCCGTTTCAACATTGGGGAATTGCTATTGGCCAGGGTATGCCCCAGGATGATGAACGCCTTTTCACGCTGTTTAAGCAATTGCTCCAACTGTTGGTCCAGTATCTCGGGCGTGGGATCGGCCCAGGTCTCGAAACCGATCAACTTGAAACCGTCAGTCAGTGATGCCTCACCCATGAACATCATGCGGGTTGGCGTACCTTGATCATCCACACTATTCATAGAAATCCCGGTTTACAGTTTGTCCAGCAGCAGAATACTCATCACCAGGCCATAAATGGCGATGCCTTCGGCCAGGCCGAGATAGATCAGGGTGCGACCGAAGATTTCCGGCTTCTCCGCCAGTACCGCCAGTGAGGCGGCACCGATAGGACCCACGGCAATGCCGGCGGCTACCGTGCTGAATGCGGTGGGTATGCCGACGCCGATTAGGCCGAGCCCCATGCCGAGGGAGATCTCGCCGGCCTCGGCAACGGCCGGTGCGGCAGCGGCTTCCTGGATGCCGAAGAAGACCAGCAGTGCGTGGGCCCCGGCAAACAGCAGCAGATTGCTGCCGATGGCCGGTTTGAACCAGCGGCGGCCGCCGATCCCCCTGCTGGGGTGCAGTTCGATGAGTATCCCGGTGATGATGAGGCCCAGGATGCCCAGGGTCATCAGTGTGATCAGCCAATACATGTGCTTACTCCTTGTGCTTGATATTAGATACGGTCGTGTTTTTGTTGTGGCGGACAGGGCCCGCCCTGGGTTTTTTCAACGGAGTTGATGGACATGCTTCGCTTCGCCCATCCTGCGGATTTCTGTGAAAATCTGCTCATTTTGCCCCCTGCAGTGAGAGCTTCAGCGGCTTGAACTCTTCGCCGTCTCCGGAAAAGAAGCGGGAGAATCCCTCGTAATATTCCAGTCGCAGTGCCTGGATGGTGACGATGGCACCCTCCAGAATGAGGATGAACAGATTACCGCCGATCACCATCAGCACGTGCCCGGTGCCCTCCATCATCTCGGCCAGCGTGAATACTGCAATGGCCAGTGCCACGTGGTTCAGGCTGAAGGCTGCGACACGCAGGAACGACAGGGTGTTGGAGACATAGCCAGTGAGGGTCTCGAAGGTCTCGATGGTGGCTACCAGCATCCGCTCTCCCGGGGGGGCGTGAATCTCGATCAATTTAAATGCCAGAAGGGTCAGCAGGGTGAAAATACTCAGCGCTGCAGGCAGCCAGCCAAAACTACCGGACTGGTAAAAATTGTAGGCACCACTCAGCACACTGAGGTAGAGGGTGATGCTGACCACGCCATTGGTGTCAAACAACGCGTGGCTGATTTCGCCGGAAACCAGACGGTTGTGTATATACAGCAGGCTGATCACCACCATGAAGCCGATGCCCCAGAACAGGGCCATACTGAGCATATAGAGCGGATCGGACAGCGGCGCTATCCAGACTGCGTGAAACAGATGCTCATAGCCGAACAGACTGCCGTATAGCAAACCGAACAGCGTGGCCGAGAGACCGGCACAGATGACAAACGGGGTGAAACTTTTCAGCCGCTTTCTGCCCAGCCAGGCGGCTAATACGATGACTGCGCCATGTCCCACATCACCGAACATCATGCCGAACATGGCAATGAATGAGAGTGCGAAGATCAGGGTGGGATTGATCTCGCCATAGCGCGGTACGCCGTACTGTTTGACCAGCGAGGAGAAGGCGCTGGTGAGCCAGTTGACCGGCAGATAGGTGGGTACCTCCCGGTGCTCTGCCCGGGACGGTGTGCTTGCGGTGATCTGGAAGGGACTGTCCAGCGTGGTGTGCAGGGCGGATTCGACCCGTTTCAATTCACGTTCGGGTACCCAGCCGGAGATGATCGCCAGATGGCCCACATTGCGCGCGGCATCCTCCATTGCCACAAAGGATTCGGCCAGGATCAGCAGATCCCGCGACTGTTCCAGTTGTGCGCGCAGTTCTTCCCCGCAGGCCTGCATTGCCTGCTGGCGCTCTGCCCGCTCCAGGGCGACGGCGTTTCTGCGCTGTTGCAGATCCGTTCTTATTCTATCCGGCTTGTCATCCAGCTCCGGGGGTATCTCCAGGGCATGAAATCCGGCGGTATCCAGTACCGACCTCAACTCCTGTTCCCGAGCCCCCTTGGAACCCATGATAATGACATGGGTGTTGTTGCTGTTCTCCAGATAGCTGAACAGCAGGTAGTCCGCCAGGCCGATGGCTTCACGCAGCTTTGGGACATTTACGCTGGGTAGCATACCGACATGGAGATCGAGAAACAGCCGCTCACCGTGCAAAAGCGAGAGGTCGATATTCAGCGAAGCAAAGTTATCCAGCGTCTGCTCGAGCTGATTGAGCATGTGCTCTTCGTCCGTGAGTCGCCGGAAATGTTCCTCGAATGAAGAGCAGCGCTCCCACACCTCACCCAGCCACTCATTGGTGGTGTTCAGCTCCTGCTCGCTGATGACGCGGGTCGGTGAGATTGACAGGGCCGGCCTGAGCGTGATGTGGGACTCGATTTTCTGCAGCCGTGAACAGGCCTGGTGATAGAGTTCACGATAGTGCGCGCCGGGAATATTCGGGAAATGCTCGTTGAATCCCTCCTTGCTGCAGGGGCTGAAGACGCCCAGTTCGGCCAGGGTGAGCGCGGCCCGCGGCAGGTCATCGGCCAGCAGTTGAATCAGTACCTGTTTCATCGGCAGGGGTCTAAACACCAGTTACCTCCCGATCAAGGTCGGCGGCCTGTCGGATCAGCTGTTCATCCAGCGTCAGTACCCGGCCCTGGATGATGGCGAACACCCGTCGCAGGTCCATCTCCCGCAGCATCATGTAAGCCAGCGAGCGGGTCACGGCCGACGGGCTGAACTGCAGACATCTTCTGGCCTGATGATTCAGGTCTTCAGTCATCGCCAGCTCAACCGCCATAATCGTGCCGGAACCAGCCAGCCGGCTATCCAGCGGTGCCGGCAGTGCCTCCAGGATCTGCGGCATCCCCTGCATATTGACCAACTGCTTCAGCAGTTCGGCGTGAATATGACGACCCGAAGGGATCATCAGGTAGTAGGTTTCGGTGGGTGATAGCTGGTAGTTGAGGCGATAGCGCAACAGCCACGGCAGATTCTGCCGGTCGATTAGTGATCCGATCAGTTTCAGCAGCGGTACCTGGTCTTCCCGGTCGCAGCTTTGCGCATGCTTGAGCAGGCCGGCATGGTAACGAAGATCGATCGTCGCATCGAGAGAAAAGGACTCATTTTTCTCTTCATAGACCTGGCGTGCCTGACGGGCAATGGCCTCATAGGGGGTACGTTCAAGCTGGCGCAGCAGCTCGGGGACATTTTCAGTGCGTAACAGGGCTTCATGGGGCAGGCTGATCCGGGAAGGTAAAATATGCAGGCTCTCCCGGATCAGGTCATAGGGAAGGTTGTTCAGCTTGCCGCGGATCAGTGCTTTCAGGTTGTACAGTTCGAATTTACGTGACCAGTAGATCAGGCTCTCTCTTGCCGCACCGTTGAGTGGCCGCAACAGTATCGACAGTTCATTCATCAGCTGGTTGATCAGGCCCCGCTCAATGGTGCGGTTCAGTTCCGCAGGACTCAAGCCACGGTCGCTGATGCCTTCCAGTCCGAACTGTCCCTCCAGCTGCGGCAAGGGAGCATGCAGCAGTGACTCAAACGCATCCTCGTCAATCAGCTGCCCCGACATCACGGAGGCGCGGGCTTTGAGATAACTCTGGCTGGACATGCTGATCATTCGTGTTGCCGGAATCCCTTTACCGATCCGCTTCAGGATCGGTCAACAGTTGATACGCGGCTTCCAGCGCCTCGGCTTCACGTTCTTCCGCCAGGTTGCGCAGCTGGACGTGATGCTCGTCATAGCGTTTCTTCAGTTCACTGTTGGTCTGTTGGGCCCGCTGTTCCGCTTTCTCGATGAAGGCATCGTGCAGCTCCGGAATCCGTGTCTCGAATCGCTCCTCTTCGGCATGCGCCTCCTGCAATGCGCCCTGGATAATCCGGTCACGCTCTTGATCCGCCTCATGCACGATAGCTTCCGCCCTTTGTTCGGCGTTCAGCAGGCGTTGTAATGTCTGATCCATAGGACTCCCCGTTTTTATTCTGATTAATAGTTTAGCAAGTACCGATGTAATTAATATTGCGACAGATCAGATGGTGGAATTGTTTTGTATGGTTTCCGCCTGTTTCGGGCAAATTGTAAACTTGGACGGATGGCCGAGGTCGTATTACTGGCCGGGGCTGTTACCGCACCACCTTGACAGTCGATATCGAATAGAGGATTGTTCCGCACCATGAGCTACCTGCTGAAAAAACGGTTCGTAATCATGCTGACCCTGTTTGTCAGCCTGCTGCCGTTCAGTTTCAGCCATGCCCTTGTGGCTGAGGTGAGCAAGCCTGTTCCGATGTCCCAGCAGCACACCATGAAAGCCGATTGCGTGCAGTCCGCAGCCGGTGTCCATTGCGTCGATATGACCCACAACTCCCCAGCCGATGAGGATTGCTGCGGCGATCACTGTGACGGCTCTTTCGGGACACAACCGGGTGTTGCCGTTGAGTATGGCCTGCAGGTTTGCGCTGGACAACTGTTTCAGAACGCCAGCAGTATATGGACACCCGGCCCCATTCCAGCCACGCTGCTGCGACCACCTTCCCTACGCTCCTGATCTATTCTCTGGCTTAACCGCAGGCGCTAAACGCCAAGGTATCGATTTATACGGCCCACGGGCCATGCTCTGGAGAGCGTATTTTGAAATTCCAACTAATTATTACGGGATTGCTGTCCCTGTTGCTTGTCGCCTGTTCCGATGAGCAGTCCGCCAACCCTGCCACTCCTGCCAATAAGGCAGCACAACCGGCTGCGGTGATCGTAAAACCCTGGTACGGATTTGAACAGGTCAGTGCCGGCGCCCGGGTATTCCAGGAGAATTGTGCCTCCTGCCATGGTAAACGGGCCGAGGGGGCGGACAACTGGCGTAAAGCCGGTCCTGACGGCAAGTATCCGGCACCACCGCTGAACGGCAGCGGACATGCCTGGCATCATCCGCTGAATATCCTGTTCCACACCATCAAGAACGGCTCGCCCGGGGGGCAGGGCGATATGCCGGCCTGGACGGGCAAGTTGACGGATGACGAGATTGTCGCCGTCATCGCCTGGTTCCAGTCCAAGTGGCCCCGGGAGATCTATCAGAACTGGGTGCAGCGTGATGCTGCAGCCAGAGCTAACCGGGGATAGACGCCATGAGCAGGGATCAATTCATCAAGATGCGTGGCGTCTGGGATACCCGGCACTGGATCGCTGTTCCCGGACTCTCCCACGAGGCGGATGGTCTTTTGCTGGAGCAATCCCTGTCCGCGCTGGAAGGAATCCGTCTGGTACAGATTGTTCCGGGACGCAGGCGGATTCGGGTCACCTACGACCAGACCAGGATTGACTTCCGGCAAATCCTGGAACGGTTGGAGTCGATCGGGTTTCCGGCCGCGGATAGCTGGTGGTCGGTCAGGAAGGCGGGGTGGTTTCAGTATCTGGATCGCAATGCCCGGGAGAACGCCCATGCGCCGGAGCCACCCTGTTGCAGCAATCCCAAGGGAATTGCCCCTGGCCGGTCGCGAAAAAAATAATACGGGCCGGTTGTGCCGGGTCAATACTGACAGGGTTGATGGAACTGCCGTTATATCCGTGGTTCCATCAACCCCTTTTTATCTTTCCTCAGTGGACGCTGATAGTGCATCTGTTTTCGACAGCGCTCGCCGGGCCGGGTCGCTTTGATAATTTGTTCGCACACACCCCCCCATTCTGGCGCTTGATTTGCAGTCCTGCAGCCATTTATGTTATTCGCCCGGTGTCAAATATAAGCCCCTGTTAAACCAGCTTGCATTAGCCGCTTTGGCTCCTCTAGAGTAGTTGGGGATGGCATGATGTCCAGGGTTCGCCCGTTGCTACCGGAAGCATGATAGCGATTTATTTCTCCCTGAATAACGTAAGGAAAGCGGATATGAGCACGATGAAAGAGATTGTTGTATTGAGTGCGGTTCGAACCGCTGTGGGTAGTTATGGCGGCGGACTAAAGGATGTTCCGGTGGTGGATCTGGCGGCCACTGTGATACGCGCTGCCGTCGAGCGTTCCGGTGTAGCGCCGGCTGATGTCGGGCATACGGTATTGGGACATGTGATTCATACCGAACCACGGGATATGTATATCTCGCGCTATGCCTCGGTGACCGGCGGGTTGCCGGTGGAGACCCCCGCATTCACCCTGAATCGGTTGTGTGGCAGTGGTCTGCAGGCGATTGTCTCAGCGGTTCAGCAGATTGAGACTGGTCATTGTGACGTTGCCGTGGCCGGCGGGGCGGAGAATATGAGCCGTGCCGGCTATCTTGCACCCAGCTTGCGCTGGGGCGCGCGCATGAGTGATGCACAGATCGTGGATATGATGGTCGGTGCGCTGACCGACCCGTTTGAAGGGATCCACATGGGTGTGACGGCAGAAAATATCGCCGAGAAGTGGGGCATCAGCCGCGAAGAACAGGATGCGCTGGCAGTTGAGTCCCATCGTCGCGCCGCCCAGGCATGGGAGAAGGGCTATTTCAAGGATCAGATCGTCCCGGTCGAGCTGAAGAGTCGTAAGGGCACCACCCTGTTTGAGCGGGATGAGCATTTTCGTGCCGACGCCAATCTGGCGGGAATGGCGAAACTGCGCCCGGTATTCAAGAAAGAGGGTAGCGTCACCGCCGGCAATGCCTCCGGCCTGAACGATGCAGCGTCGGCCGTGGTCGTGGCGACTGCCGAATATGCCGAGTCTAAAGGTCTTAAGCCGCTGGCCAGGTTGGTCGGCTACTCCCACGCCGGCTGTGAACCGGCCTATATGGGCATCGGGCCCGTACCCGCGGTGAAGCGTCTGCTGGATAGGACCGGTCTCAAAGTGGCGGACTTCGACGTGCTGGAGGTGAACGAGGCGTTTGCCGCCCAGGCAATTGCGGTCTGTCGTGATCTTGGTTTGCCCATGGACCGGACCAATCCCAATGGCAGTGGTATTTCGCTGGGTCATCCGATTGGCGCCACCGGCAGTATCGTGACCACCAAGGCGATACATGAACTGCATCGCAGCGGTGGCCGTTATGCCCTGGTGACCATGTGTATCGGCGGCGGGCAGGGGATTGCGGCCGCCTTCGAGCGGATCTGATCTGTCGCTCATCTGCCGCCATCTTGAGTGGATGAAATAGATGGGCCCACCGTCCCGAGGCGGTGCGGCCTATGGTTCCATTCACTAAATCCGATGGGTAACCCGGTGGAATTATGAACAGGCGGACGCGAAATCCATGACCGGGGTGGACTTGGGCAGTATCATCAACTGGATTGGCCTGTTCGGTATTGCAGTTTTTGCCGTATCCGGTTCACTGGAAGCTGCCAGAAAGGAGATGGATATCCTTGGTTTCCTGTTGATAGGCAGTGTTACCGGGCTGGGCGGCGGTACACTGCGCGACCTGTTGCTGGGGGCAACCCCGGTATACTGGGTGCAGCGGCCCGAAATGGTGATGATCTGTCTGGTCGCTGCGGTGGCCACCTATTTTCTGGCCCCTTACCTAACTTCCCGTTACCGGGCACTGATCTGGATGGATGCTATCGGACTATCCACTTTCTGTATCACCGGTACCGCCATCGCGCTTGCTCAGGGGGCATCGCCGTTGATAGCCGTCTGTATGGGGGTGATGAGCGCCACTTTTGGTGGCATTATTCGCGATGTGCTCTGTTCCGAATCCCTGATACTCTCTTCCCGTGAGCTCTATGTCACCACAGCGGTTGCCGGTGCCACCACTTATCTGCTACTGCAGATGGTGCATGCGGGTGAGACCCTCTCAACCATTGGCGCATTTATTGTTGGCTTTGGTCTGCGTGCGGCGGCCATTGTATTCGGGCTCAAACTGCCGCAATATCGGCGTCCCGGTGGCTGAAAGCCGGACGGCGGGTTATGCCAGTCGTTTCGGCTCTTCGTCGCTCAGCTGATACAGTTTAGCGGCGATACCCATGCTGAAGATGGAAAAGTTTTCAATATCGCCCCACTCGTCGGCGGAACCCATCTCTTTCTCCTGTTCATCCAGCACTACCCGGATACGATAACGTCCCTGCTGGCGTTGTGCCGGCGGATTGACTTCGGCGGTTACGTAAAGGCAGGGTTCCTGTTCGCCTTCATCAATCAGCGCCATGATATAGCGGTATTCAACGGGATCATCGGTTTTGACATCGCTCAGAATATTGACCAGAAAGGAACCGAGTTGGTAGCGTCTCTGGGGTATGGCGGTCTGGATATGGGGTGGTGTCATGCAGCGACTCACTTGGCAGGTCGGAAACTGCCGTTCATTATGGCGGAAAATAGCGAATGTTGCATGTCGGGCTGGATAGGCCGCACGGTACGATAATTAGTAGTTGATGAAATAATTACCATGATATTCTGGTCCTTATTAAGTGACACCGGAAAATGTTGTAATCCTGTGCCAGGCGCTTGGCCGAAAACCCAGATGATTGACTATGAAAACCACAAATCGATTCCGCTGGATACTGCTGCTGCTTCTCATCCCTGGTGTCGGATGGGCTGATCGTATCGAGGGGCGCATGAATGGTCTGGGCTGCGCATCAAAAGGCGAGATGTGCCCGACCGACAAGGATGATCCCCACGTGTTGATGGAGCGTGACTTTGTGGTGCAGACCGCGGATGGAAATTACTTCTATATCACGAATATGGACTGGCGAACCAAATTGAAGTTTGTGTTGCAACACGTCAGGGTCGAGGGCAAGTTTAGTGACAAACTGTCGGCGATTGCTGCGGATGAGTTCTGGGTGAAACAGGAGGGGGAATACCAGCTTGAATGGAGTCTGGAGATGGCGCGGGAAAAGCAGCGGAAGGCTCGACTTGAACAGCAACGACAGTGGCCACAGGAACTGCGATGAATCAATCGGTTGGAAAAAGTGATGGCACGACTGCGACGACTGATATATCCATCCGTTGGCAATGGTTGACCGGGTTTGTCCTGACTAGTTTGCTGGCGTTTTATGGCACGCTGCTTCAGGCCGGTCACCCAGCCGGCGATTCCATGCGCTTATTTCAGCTGGAACAGGCGACTCCCGTCGTTCCCGCACCCGGACTGGCTCTGCCCGGGCTTGATGGGACCATGCATCAGTTGAGCGACTATCAGGGTCAGGTGGTTGTGATCAACTTCTGGTCGACCTGGTGTGCTCCCTGCCGCAGGGAGATGCCGGCATTGGAAAAGGCCTGGCAAAGGCTCAAGCCTGCCGGTGTGGTGGTGCTTGCGGTAGCGATGCAGGATGATCCAGAGATGGTTCGGCGCTTTCTCCAGGAGAGCGGGGTGACTTTTCCCATCTTGCTGGATCAGGATGGAAAAGCGTCTCAACAGTGGTCATTTTCCGGTATACCGGCGACCTTTGTACTGGATAAGAGAAGTCGGATTATCTATCGTGCCATGGGGCTGCGTGAATGGGACAGCGATGAGATCATTCATCGGCTGATCGAATTGGCGGAAAGGGAATAACCTCCGGATAGACATACTCGGGTGCCGGGGCGGTGCCTCCCGGGATTTGCCGCGTCCCTGAAGCGAGTTTCGTCCTCAGGGGTCTGGCTGCAGATATCTCTCTTCCAGATAACGCATGATCTCGGATGATTCATACAACCACCGACTGCCACCCCGCTCATCCTCGATCCTCAGGCAGGGAACCTTGATCTCTCCACCACCCGTCAGCAACGCCTCCCGATGTCGTGCATCGCCCTTGGCATCACGGGTTTCGATGCGCAGTGTGTGCCGCTTGAGAAAACGGCGTACCTTGACACAGAACGGGCAGGCCTTGAACTGGTAGAGAGAGAGATTTGCTGTCTGCCTGTCCAGCGCCGCCTGATCTTCCGTTGGGCGTGTGATGCCGCGGGGGGTAGTGAGGGCGTCAATAAGCAGAATAAGACGTCCAAGAATCCAGCGAATAATTGCCATTCAGTACTCCGGTCATGATCAGGGAAGCGCGGAATCCTACCATGCGTGGAAAGCAAAAAAACCATGGATTATTCAGTACTTTTCCATTGCAGGCCATCTGTGTGAGGCGATGGCGACTCTGGCAATTAATACCGCTCTTCATGCAATTGCCAGCCGAGATATGGTCTGGAAAGCGTCGCTATCCAAAATATTATGAGTCCCTCTCGATGCTGGACCCGGCACAGAGTATTCGTACCTGTTGACATGTGGTGAGCAGCTGAAAGAGATTCCTTGTTTTTTGGAGAGATTTTATACAGTTCATGGTACGCTCTGTCCGACGCTCCGATTATGATAAGTAAAATCAGCGACAAGATAATATCTGGCTAAATGAGGTGGATTTATGCCACCCTCTACCATTATCCGAACAAAAGTCGTCGCCACGGAAGGCCTGAATAGAAACTTGGTTGGTTAGCGCATATTTATGACTCCTGTTTACCCTGCCTTAATCCATGCAATTTGAGAAAGAGACGGTCCTGCCACGGTCTGAGTTGACCAGCCTGAAATGGATCATACTGATCAGTGGCGTAATAGCCGTTTTCGCCGTGCTGGTCGTTTCCATCTATCTGCATATCGCGCTGGAAAGGGAAGCAGTTCAGAACTGGCGCGAACAGAATCTCCCGTTGGCCAAGGCGCTGGCCGGGCGGATTGACCAGAAAATAGAAAAAGCCGCCGCAACACTGCGCCTGGTAGCCGGATTGCCCCAGTTCCGGCAGCCCCTGAATCCTGACAACATTGAACAAGCTATCGGTGGTGTGGCCGAATCGTTTGAACAGGAGAAGCGTCAGATCCTGGAACGGTTGAGGAAAGAGAATGCCGATCTTTCCCTTCTCTTCCTGCTGACGGCCAATGGGGATCACTATCTGGCCCAGCCGTTCGATGCTCAGCGCGGGGTCAGAAAATACAACATGAGTGACCGGGCCTATTTCAGGGAGACCCTGCGCACCGGCAGTACAGTGGTCTCTGACAGCTTCGTTGGGGCCGATGGTCGGCTGATCGTGGTGATCAACACGCCGATAAAGAATTCCCGTGATGAGATCACTGCACATCTGGGAGGGGTATTTTACCTGGATCATGTCGCCAGGTTGATCCAACGTATTGATGCTGTGGCATTTGACGAACTTTTTCTGCTTGATCGCAAAGGCGGACTGGTGGGGCATAGCAATCAGCAGTGGCTCATCCCCAACCAGCGGGAAGCATTCCGGAAGCGGCCGGAAATGGGCGAACTGCTGGCAGTGTCTGCGCCCGATGATATTGTGGAGACCAGTTACCGGGTGATTAAAGACCCGGGTGGGGGAGGCGTGCGTCACGCTTTTACGGTACCGCTGGCATCGGGGTGGCGTATGGTCGCGCTGCGTGATCGTAGTTCCCTGTTAAGCAGTGTCCAAGCCCGCTCCAACGCTATTACTGCCACTACAGCCCTGATTTTGCTTAATCTCGCCGGCTTTGGTCTGGCCTTTGTCAACTCTGTCGGTAAGCGCTGGCGACAGGCTGAGACTGCTCTGATAGCAGCCAAACGCCAGTTGGAAAATGAAGTGGGGGAGCGCACTCATGAGCTTATCGCCTCGCATGAGCAAATCGAACTGCTACTGGCCTCTACCGGTGCCGGCATTTTTGGAATTGATCTGCAAGGATGTTGTACTTTTTGCAACATAGCCTGTGTTGAGACACTTGGATATCCGAGTGACCGGGATCTGTTGGGAAAACACCTGTTCGATATCATTCATCACTGTCACTCTGATGGCACACCCTACGAAAGAGACAGTTCTCCGATACTGGCAGCAGTCCACAGTGAAAAAAAGGTCTACAGGGAGCACGAGGTATTCTGTACCGCCGACGGTGAATGCATGCCGGTGGAATATCGTGCCTATCCCATGCGTCTTCATGACAAGGTGGTTGGAGCGGTGGTGACCTTCAACGATATCAGTGCCCGCATCAACGCCCAGCAGGCACAGGCCGACAGCGATGCCAGGTTCCATTCGCTGTTTACCCGGTCCAATGACGCTATTTTTCTGCTGAATCCGCAGACCGGTCACTATCTCGATGCCAATAAGGCCGCTGAAAAGCTGACCGGCCGTTCTGTCGACGAATTGATTACCCTGACCACGTCCGACGTCTGCCCTGCGGGTGCCAGTGAGCGCCGCAATCAGGTGCAAGAGATAGAGGCTACATGTGACATGGGTGAGGTGATCTACCTCCGCCCGGACGGTACAGCAAGGACCGCTCAACTGAGCGTGGTGCCCTTGGCGGACGGTCTGGTGTTCGGAATCGCCCATGACATTACCGAGCAACTCGCCTCCAAACAGGCGCTCATGCAAAGCGAAGCACATCTTCGGGCGCTGTCTGAGGCCGCATTCGAGGCGATCTTCATCTCTGAAGAGGGAGTCTGTCTGGGACAGAATCCGGCTGCGGAAAAGCTCTTCGGCTATAGCCTGGCGGAGGCGCTTGGACGGTCTATTCTGGAGTGGGTGGCCCGGGAGTCACGGGAGATGGTGAGACAGAAAATACTGGACGGTTGTATCGAGCCTTACGAGGTGCTGGCTCTGCGCAAGGATGGCTCCACTTTCCCGGCGGAGATCCGCGGCCGCTCCATGCCTTATCAGGATCGGATGGTTCGCGTCACTGCACTGCGGGATATCACCGACCGCCGGGATGCTGAACTCAGACTGCAGCGGACCAATACCCTGTTGCATGCGGTGATCGATCAGGCGCCCTTTGCCATAACCCTGTGTGAAGGTTCGGCGCAAGACTGGTTCCTAACCCTGGCCAATCAGGAAGCACAGCGGATTACCGGTGCGACTGAGGCACAGCAGCAAAAGATTCGCTTTATCGATGGGGAGCTGCTGAATCCGATTGTGCGTACCTGGGAGATGCTGCACCCCGACGGTACACCCATCGATGTGCGGGATACCCCGCTGGTGAAGGCGATGGTGGAGCAACGGGTTACGCGCAGCAAGGAGATGATAATCCGGCGGACGGATGGGGTGGAGACCTATGTGCTGGCAAATGCCTCCCCGATCTATGGTGACGATGGAAGCCACATCGCCGGTATCTTCACCTATCCCGATATTACCGAGAACAAGCGCACCGAGGAGACTATTCGCACCCTCTCCCAGGCGATGGAGCAGAGTCCGGTCTCTGTGGTGATTACCGGCCTGGACGGTGTAATCGAATACACCAACCGGGGCTTTGAGCGCTCTTCCGGCTATAGCTCTGAGGAGATGTGTGGCCAGCATACCCGGCTATTGGGCTCGGGCAATACACCGGCTGAAGTCTATAAGGAACTTTGGTCGACCATTACCAGTGGAAAACCCTGGCAGGGTGAGTTCCAGAACAAACGCAAGGATGGCTCGCTGTTCTGGGAATATGCCCATATCTCGCCCATTTTCGACAGCCAGGGCCGGATTCGTCATTATCTGGCGGTAAAGGAGGACATCACCCTGCGCAAGGTGCAGGAGGAGAAGATCCTGCATCAGGCACATTTTGACAGCCTGACCGGGCTGCCCAACCGGTTTCTCGCCCTGGACCGGCTTTCTCAGATTATTCGTACCGCCCATCGGGAACATCATCAGGCGGCAGTGCTGTTCCTCGACCTGGATGACTTTAAGAAAGTGAACGACACCCTCGGTCATGAGGTGGGCGACCAGGTGATAGACGAAGCGGCACGTCGGGTCAAATGGGCAGTACGGGAAGAGGATACCGTGGGTCGACTGGGCGGGGACGAGTTTATTGTGCTGCTCGCTCATCTGCATGACAAGAGTGATGCCATGCGGGTTGCCGAAAAGATCCTGGCGGCATTCAGGACGGTATTCCGTCTTGGTGAGCGGGAGATCCTGTTGACCGTCAGTGTCGGGATATCGATATACCCCGATGATGGCGATACAGCCAAGATACTGCTGCGCAATGCGGATACGGCCATGTATTACTCCAAATCGATTGGCCGCAATGCGTTCAATTTCTATACCGATGCGATGAACCAGGATGTGTCGCGACGGGTGGAACTTGAAGAGCAGTTGTACACGGCATTGGAAAATAATGAGTTCTATATCCACTACCAGCCGGTCATGAATATCCATAGTCAGCGTATTGTCGGTGCCGAGGCACTACTGCGCTGGAACAATCCGAGGCTGGGTCAGGTTGCACCGACCGAATTTATCGAGATTGCCGAGCGTACCGGGCGTATTGTACAGATCGGTGAATATGTGATGCGGCAAGCCGTGCAGCAGGCACGCCATTGGCATGATCAGCAACACCAGACCTTCAGGGTGGCGGTGAACGTGTCGCCGGTACAGTTCAAGGACGGAAATTTCCTGAGCATGGTAGAAACGGTCCTCAAGGAGTACCAGCTGCCGGGTAAGTTTCTTGAGATTGAAGTGACCGAGAATGTGCTGCTGAGCGAGAAGATCAACTCAGTCGAGATACTCAATGGTCTGCGGGATCTCGGTATCTCCCTGTCCATGGATGATTTCGGCACCGGCTATTCATCGCTCAGCTACCTGCGTCACTACCACTTTGACACGTTGAAGATTGATCGTAGCTTTGTCCGTGACATCACCTCCGACCCGGACGACCGGGAACTGGTGGTGGCGACCATCTCCATGGCCCGCAGCCTGGGTCTTAAGGTGATCGCGGAGGGGGTTGAGAATGCGGAGCAGCTTGCCATACTGCAGGCCGAGAAGTGCGACTTTGCCCAGGGCTACTATTTCAGCAAGCCGATAACCGCGAAGGCCCTGGAGCGGTTTTTCATGAATTGACAATAGGCTCCAGCTTGTTCTTGTAGGGTCGGAGAGGGTGCATGGGTGAGGGTATCCTGGAGAAGCCAGGGTCTCGGAATGGATAGCAGTCTATAGCCTTCTGCCCGCGTCCGACTGTCAGGAGATAAAGTGGTAGCAATGATTGAAATTATTCAGGCCGATCTGTCACAAACCCGGCACGCCAGCGCGCTGGTTGAACTGCTGGATGCCTATGCCCGTGATCCGATGGGTGGCGGGCAGCCGCTGGCGGAGTCCACCCGCCGGAACCTGGCGGCCGAACTGCACAAG
The DNA here is from genome assembly GCF_000428045.1 of Sedimenticola selenatireducens DSM 17993. Classification (GTDB taxonomy): domain Bacteria; phylum Pseudomonadota; class Gammaproteobacteria; order Chromatiales; family Chromatiaceae; genus Sedimenticola; species Sedimenticola selenatireducens. The sequence goes on from NZ_ATZE01000009.1 coordinate 33,661, forward strand.
CGCCAGGATGCGGTAAGCTTTCTTGCCTTTGCCGGTGAGCGTCCGGTGGGGTTGGTGAACTGCTTTGAAGGATTCTCGACCTTCAACTGCCGGCCCTTGCTCAATATCCATGATGTGGTGGTAATGGATGGCTACCGGGGACAGGGTATTGCCCGGCAACTGTTGCAACAGGTGGAAGCCCATGCCCGGGCGCGCGGGTGCTGCAAACTGACCCTGGAAGTACTGGAGGGCAACCGGCCGGCCCAGGCGGCATATCTAAGCGCCGGCTTTGCCGGCTATGAACTGGACCCGGTGACGGGGCGGGCGCTGTTCTGGGAGAAGAAACTGGATTGAGGGTGTGTGGCGGTACCGGCTTGGATTTGATCCCATTTCGTAGGGGCAGGCCCCTGTGCCTGCCCGATTGTGATATGGGTGCATGGTTGGGCAACCACGGGGGGTGCCCCCACATTCCTCTTTGCGGCGAGGGCGCCGCTTACCCAAAAATCACCTGTAGGAGGCCCGCCCCGGGCCGATGGAAACCGGCTCATAGCCAAACCGGTCCCTTCGCGGCTTTACAGCCCGCTTCCCGCAGACCCGATCAATGCCGCAGCAGATCGAACGGCTGGACCTCCACCAGGTCTCCCGCCTGCACATTGCCGGTCTCGTCGGATAGCCGGATGAGGCAATTTCCACTGCTCATGGAACTGAGCACGCCCGAGCCCTGGCGCCCGGAACTCTTCACCACCAGTTCGCCCGCGTCATCCAGGGACAGGATGCCGCGCTGGAATTCGGTGCGCCCCGGCAGTTTGCGCAGCGGTGATCCCGCCTTCACCCGGAGTGTGGGGGAGAGCCGTTCGCACTTGCCCTGCAAACGCTGGATCGCCGGCCGGGCGAACTGCAGGAAGGTGATCATCACCGCCACCGGATTGCCCGGCAGGCCGAAGAAGCAGGCGTTGCCGATATGGGCGAAGGTGAGCGGCCGCCCCGGCTTGATCGCCACCTTGGAGAAGTGCACTTCGCCCAGTTGCTGGATCGCTTCGGCGATAAAATCCGCCTCGCCCACCGAGATGCCGCCGGATGTGAGTACCAGGTCGGCCTCTCCGGCGGCCTGGGTCATGGCTTCCTGTATGGCGTCCGCCCGGTCGGGTATCACACCCATGTCTATAGCGTCGGCGCCCAGTTCGGTGAGCATGCCGAACAGGGTGTAGCGGTTGCTGTCGTAGATCTGTCCCTCTTCCAGTGGCTGGCCGATACTGCGGATCTCATCCCCGCTGGAGAAGAAGGCCACGCGTACGCGGCGGCGTACTGCAACTTCGGGGATGCCCAGCGAGGCCAGCAGTCCCAGCTGAGCCGGGCCGATCTCGTCACCCTCCCGCAGGACTATGGCATCGGCCTGGATATCCTCGCCGGCCTGCCGCACATTGGCGCCAGGCTTGGTGCGGGGATCGATAATCGCCGTGTCACCGTCCCGTTCCACCCACTCCTGCATGATCACGGTATCGGCCGCTTCCGGCACCTTGGCGCCGGTCATGATGCGGATGCACTCGCCCCGGTTAAGTTCTCCCTGATAGGGTTGACCGGCAAAGGCGCTACCGACCACCTTCAGCCGATGTGTGCCTTCGGTGGGTATATCCTTGCCGAACAGGGCGTAGCCATCCATGGCGGAGTTTCGATAGGCCGGCACATTGATCGGTGAGGCGATGGGGCGGGCCAGTACGCGTCCCAGGGCATTGCGCAATGGCGCCGCCTCGATGCCGTCAACCGGCCGGACCCTGGCCATTATCATTTTCAAGGCATCGCCGGCACTGATTGAACTGTCAGTCGCGTCCATGCAGCAGTCGCTGGGTTTGTTGCTATCGGTCATGGTCTCTGTCCATGGTCTTGTGAGTGAAAAAAGGCGTGGTCGGAACGGTAAATTACCGGATTATAAGGGTGAAAACCAATCCATTCCGATTAAATCAGGAATCCCTGAAAAAACGGCGTCATCCCTCATTGGGCACTAAATTTTAATTCCCCTCCACTGCAGGAGCCGGGAGACAATGATCCCGCAGACAAAGGCGATGCTCATATTTGTTGTGGCCAGGCTGATGCCGGCGATCAGAAAGGCAATAAAGAGTTCTTGCCGCTCCGTGATATCCCTGATCAGCAGTGCCAGTTCCAGGCCGGCAAAGAGCAGCAGCACACCCAGAACCGCGTATGGGATGGCAGACAGCAGAGCGATGCCGATACCACCAAAACCGAGGGCGATCAGAACAAAGAGCAGGCCGATCATGATGTTTGAGCCACCGGTTCTGGCGCCAAAGCGGTAATGGGCTGCCAGGCCGCCGGCACCGTGACAGAGGGGCATGGCGGCCATGAGTCCCGCGCATATGTTTGCCAATCCCATACCGAGCGAAAAGTTGCGGTTCGATACCCTCTGTGTCTGCTCGCCGGTTCCAAACAGGTTCCTTGCGGTATCCGTGGTGCCGATGATGGCGTTGCCGATGGTGAGCGGCAGTTGTGGAAGAACCAGCAGGAAGAGGGCGGTGAAAAGGTCGTCCACATTCGGGGTAACAAGGCCCATGGTCGAGGGGCCGAAGCTCCACTCCAACCCCCTGAGGGAGCCAAATGGAATGCCGATGACTATCCCTGCAGCCACCACAACCAGGGCCGCCGGAAAACGCCGGCTGGCAATCAGGCACAGGACCAGGATCAACGCCGCCAGGCCGAGTAGCGGATTGACCGGAATGCCTCCCAGGGATGCGGTGTTGCCAGCACCCTGCATTAGAAGCTCCGGACTGCTGATGAAGTCGATTCCCTTGATCATGAGGATGAAACCCAGGCCAAGCTGGATACCGCGAACAATTGGCTTGGTGAAAAGTCTTGCCAGCCAGTCAATCAGGCCGGTAAAGGCCAGAAGGATCAGCGCACCGCCAAAAAGCAGGCCGGTAGCCGAAATTACCGGCAATGAAATCCTCTCTGGGAAAGCGATGGCGATAGCCGAGACCAGCTTGAGGGGTTGGACTGGTATGGGCAGTTTATAATAGACGCCGGAGAGCAGATAAAACAGACCGACCCACAGGAATACAGAGCTGAAACTCAGGCCATTGATCGTTACCAGTCCAATGGACAGGGGTATGAGCGTTCCCAGATCTCCCAGTGACCCGGCAAATTCGCTCCGGTCGAACCGGTAAGAACCTATCTGCATTCGTCTCCGTCCTGAAATCTCTCTTACGCGCGGATCATCCGCGAATCACTCCCGGGAAAACTACTTGCCGGCGCGCTCTTTCACCAGGTCAATGACGGTCGGCGGGTAGGTGGTTTGCAGTGGCTTGGTACTCAACTCGCCGTCATACAGATGGATATGTCGACTTAAATTGAGTTTTCCTGTCTGTGGTTCATGGCTGGTATAGACTACTCCGATCTGTTGTTGCTGTAGCTGATTGATCAGATCGTAGCAGATTCCCCGCGAGCGCTTGTCCAGGTTGGAGACCGGCTCGTCCAGTAGCATCAGCCGCGGGGAGAGCGCCCAGGCGCGTGCGATGGCCACCCGCTGTTTCTCCCCCCCGGAGAGTTCGTGGCAGTTGCGTTTTGCCAGGTGTTCCAGGGAGATAAGCTCCAGCGCCTCGGCAACCTTGGCCCCGATCGCCTGCCGGCCCAGTTTTTTCCGTTTCAGGCCATAGGCGATATTGTCATAGACTGAGCAGTCAAACAGATAGGGGTGCTGGTGCAGATAACAGATCTGCTCACGCAGATAACGGTAGCTCTGGCGCCAGTTCCGCTGATTGCCGGCAATCTCAAATCCCACCTGTCGGGGTTTTAGCAGCCCGGCCAGAATACGCAGCAGGGTGGTCTTTCCCGAACCGTTCTGGCCGGTGAGCAGAGTCAGTTCGCCGGCCCGGAAATCGAGTGAAAGATTGTTCAGAATGATGCGTTCACCCCGATTAAAAGTGAGTTTCTGCAGCTTCAGCCAGGGACGGTTGTTATCAAGGGTCATTGGATCACTTCACCTTTTCCCTGTACCTGGCCAAGCAGGATATTCAGAAACAGCGCCATGAACAGTAGCACCATGCCGAGCGCAATGCCTTCGGCAAAGCTCCCCTTGCTGGTCTCCAGCGCGATGGCGGTGGGGATATTGCGCGTGTAATTAAGGATGTTGCCACCCAGCATCATGGAACTGCCGACTTCCGCAATGATGCGTCCAAAGCTGGCCACCAGAGCGCCGATCAGACCGAAGCGCGTCTCATGCAGGATGGTCAGGAGTGCCCGCAAGGGACTGGCGCCCAGAGTCAGGGCCGTCTCCCAGGCCCGCCGGTCCGACGCCTGCAGGGCGGAGTGGGCCATGGCCACCAGCAGGGGAAAGCAGAGGCACATCTGGCCCAGGATCATGGCGTCCTGGGTGAACAGCAGCCGCCATGCACCCAGCGGCCCCGCTTTGGAGAGCAGGATGTAGAGTGTCAGTCCGACCACTACGGCGGGGATGGAGAGGGCGGTATTGAATATGGACACCAGCAGTCGCCGGCCGGGAAACCGGAAGTAGGCCAGGACAAAAGCGGTCAGTATGCCGAATGGAGCGGCATACAGCAGGGCACGCACCGAGACGCTGAAAGAGATGCCGATAATGGTCCAGAGCGAACTATCCCCGGTGAACAGCAGATAGAGGGCCTGGTAACTTGCAGCGCTCAGTGATTCCATTAATGCCTATTTCAACAGCAGTGGGATAAAAAGTGGCTCTCCATGCAGGCGATAGTCCCGGATCAGCTCCTGCCCATCCTGCGAACTGACCCAGTCGATCAGTTTTTTTGCATCCGCATAGTTGGTGTCGGGATGTTTTGCCGGATTGACCGCGATCACACCATAGGGATTGCTCAGTTGGTTGTCGCCCTCATTCAGCAACGACATGTCCACCTTGCCCTTGTAGGCGAGCCAGGTGCCCCGGTCGATGAGGGTATAACCATCCAGTTCGCTGGCCATCTGCAGTACCTTGCCCATGCCCTGGCCGGCTTCGATATACCAGTTTCCGTCTGGCTGGATATTGGCCGCTTGCCAGAGTGCCTGCTCTTTCTTGTGGGTACCCGAGTCATCTCCGCGGGAGATGAATTTGGACTGGCTGCCCTGGATTTTGGTCATGGCTTCGGTGACGGATTTGACGCCTTTGATAGCGGCGGGGTCATTGTTTGGGCCGACGATAACGAAATCATTGTACATGAACTGGACACGATCGGTGCCGAAACCCTCGGCAACAAACTTCTCTTCCGCGGCTACCGCGTGAACCATCACCACATCCACATCACCGTCGCGACCCATTTTCAGCGCCTTACCGGTCCCCACGGCGATTACATGGACCTCGACACCGGTCTGTTTCTGAAAAGCGGGTAGCAGAATGTCCAGCAGGCCGGAATTCTGCGTGCTGGTGGTGGTGGCCATGCGGAGCGGCGCAGCCTGGACGGCGATTGCCAGTGACCAGAGCAGGCAGAGGGAGAATAGCAGGCGGATTTTTTTATACATGGGTACTGGTCCTTTTGATTGGGGTAAAAATACGGCGCTCGGGTCGCAGGTTTTATTGTGGGCGGTTTATCCGGTCGTTACCGGCCCTCATCGCTCCCGGTTGAAGATTGTTCCCGGGCAATCTTTTCAGTGCTTTTCGGGGCATGGGCAAGCGCCGATCTCGGGTCATTCAGTTGCAGTTGAAATAAATGAACGGCTCAACGTTATGCTTTATAGCACATAGCGCATATGGCCAACAATGTGTGTCAAATACAGTGTCGATACCAGGGTTTTGTATTGGAGGAAAAAAGCGACCGCCGGGTGATTGCTTGTGAATGTCGGATGCATGCGTTATGCGCAAAAAAACATAACGAAATAAATAGCTTAGTACACAAATACGGCTCGCCATTCAGGTTTTCTTCTTCTATATTCTTTTAATAATAAAAAGCAGGATCGAAATGGAACGGGTGAACAAGGAGGCGCTTCACTTAAATCACAATAAACAGAACAACAGATTTAAAACTGGCTGTTTGTCACGTGTGGAGGGCGCACAGGATGAAATCAGCAGAGGTAACACAGGATATCGACTGTGCCTCTTGCCAACTCACGGATATCCGTGGTTCAGCGCCCCGTGACCAACGCCAGACAGGCTCACCAGATCGCAAAAAATACATAACCATTCAGAGGAGACAATGATGCAGAGGTCACTCTATATCTCGCCGGACAAATGCACGGGCTGTCTACAATGTGAAATGGCCTGCTCCTTCGAGCATGAAGGCAATTTCAATCCCGCCAAATCCCGTATCAAGGTGTTTACCTTCCATACCGAAGGGCGCTTCGTACCCTACACCTGCACCCAGTGTGATGAGGCCTGGTGCAAGAGCGCCTGCCCCACGGAAGCGATCACCCTTGATGCGGCCACTGGCGCCAAGATGGTCAATGACGGACTTTGTGTCGGCTGCAAGGTCTGCACCATCGCCTGTCCTTTCGGCACCATTAACTACAACACCACCACTGGCAAGGTTATGAAATGTGATCTGTGCGGCGGTGATCCCGCCTGTGCCAAGGCCTGTCCGACCCAGGCCATCACCTATATTGATGCGGAAGGCACCGGCTACGACAAAATGCGTACCTGGGCTTCCCGGACCGATACCCAAACCGCGGCACAAGCATAGAGAAGGGAGCAGATCATGAGCTGGCAGAAAAAAATCCTGCGTGTAAATTTGACTGAAGGCAGCTGTACCGCTGAACCCCTCAATATGCAATGGGCAGCGGATTATCTCGGGCAGCGGGGGCTGGGTTCAAAATATCTGGTGGAAGAGGTCGACCCGAAGGTTGATCCCCTGTCGCCGGACAACAAACTGATTTTCGCCACCGGTCCGCTCACCGGCACGGCATCGTCGACCAGTGCGCGTTACTCGGTAATCACCAAGGGGGCGCTGACCGGCGCCATTGCCTGTTCCAACTCGGGCGGCTATTTCGGCGCAGAGCTCAAGTTTGCCGGTTGGGACATGATTATCTTCGAGGGCAAGGCGCCGAAACCGGTTTATCTCTACATTAATGACGATCATGCCGAGCTGATCCCGGCCGATGAGATCTGGGGCAAGAGCGTGTGGGATACGGACAAGATCCTGCACGCCAAACATCAGGACCCGCAGCTGAAGATCTCCGCCATCGGCAAGGCCGGTGAAGAGGGAGTGATGTACGCCTGTATCGTCAACGATCTGCATCGGGCAGCCGGGCGCTCCGGCGTCGGCACCGTCATGGGTTCAAAAAACCTGAAAGCGGTGGCGGTGCGCGGTACCAAGGGGGTATCGGTAAAGGACCCCATGCGTTTCATGCAGACCGTGATGGAAAAGAAAAAGATCCTGGCGGAAAATCCGGTCACCGGACAGGGACTGCCGACTTACGGCACCCAGGTGTTGATGAATGTGATCAACGAGGTGGGCGCGTTGCCCACCAAGAACGCCTCGGTAGTTCAGTTCGACGGTGCTTCAAAAATCTCCGGCGAGGCGATGCACGAGCCGCGCGCCAGTGACGGCAAGGCCAACCTGGTGACCAACCAGGCCTGCTTCGGCTGCACTATCGCCTGCGGCCGGGTGGCGCGCATCGACAAGGAGCACTACACGGTAAAGAACCGTCCCGAATACTGGGGCGCCTCCGGCGGCCTGGAGTATGAGAACGCCTGGTCGCTGGGTGCCGATTGTGGGGTGGATGACCTGGAGGCACTGACCTTTGCCAACTTCATCTGCAACGAACAGGGATATGACCCGATCACCTTCGGCGCCACCCTGGCCGCCGCCATGGAGTTGTACGAGATGGGGGTCATTACCGATGAGGATACGGGAGGTGTCAAACTCAACTTTGGTTCAGCCGAGGCGCTGACCACCATGGCTGAGCAGGTGGGTAAGGGTGAGGGGTTCGGCATGATTCTTGGCCTCGGATCCAAGCGTCTGTGCGAAAAGTACGGCCATCCGGAGCTCTCCATGAGCGTCAAGGGCCAGGAGTTTCCGGCCTATGACCCGCGCGGTATCCAGGGCATGGGCCTCACCTACGCCACCAGTAACCGGGGGGCCTGCCACCTGCGCAGCTACACCGTGGCCTCCGAGATCCTGGGTATTCCGGAGAAGACCGATCCGCTGGTTACCGAGGGCAAGGCCGGGCTGGTCAAAGCGTTCCAGGATGCCACCGCGGCGGTCGATTCCAGCGGGCTCTGCGTCTTTACCACCTTTGCATGGACCCTGGAGGATTTCTATCCCCAGATCGATGCCGCCTGTGAGGGCGAATGGACCCTGGAGCGCCTGGCCCAGACCGGGGAGCGCATCTGGAACATGGAGAGGCAGTTCAATATGGCTGCCGGCTTCACCGCCAAGGATGACACGCTGCCGAAACGATTGCTGACTGAACCGGCATCATCCGGTCCGGCCGCCGGCAAGGTGAATGGCCTGGACAAGATGCTGCCTGAATACTACGAACTGCGCGGCTGGAGCAAGGAAGGGGTGCCGACACCGGATACCCTGCGGAGTCTCGGTCTCTCATAATTGGCGGGGGTGGAGTAAGGGGAGAGCAGCGGTTGCTGCTCTCCTCTTTTCATCAATGCAAGGAGAAATGTTCCATGCAATACGTAGTGATCGGAGCAGGTCCGGCAGGCGTGACTGCCGCCGAGACGATACGAAAACAGGACCCGTCGGGCGAGGTGATACTGATTGGTGACGAGCCGGAACCCGCCTACTCCCGGATGGCCATCCCCTACTATCTGGCTGACAAGATTCCGGAGCAGGGCACCTACCTGCGCCACGATCCCAAACATCTGGATAGCCTGGGTGTCCGTCAGCTAAAGCAGCGGGTGACCCGGGTGGACAGTGCCGCCAGGCAGCTGCAACTGGCTGGAGGCGGAGCTCTCGGCTTTGACCGGTTGTTGCTGGCCACCGGCTCCGATCCGGTAAAACCACCCATAGATGGATTGGATCAGCCGGGGGTTCACCACTGCTGGACTCTGGAAGATGCCCGCAACATCGTGAAATATGCCCAGCCAGGCTCCCATGTGGTGCTGATGGGGGCCGGCTTTATCGGCTGTATCATCATGGAGGCGTTGGCCGAACGGGGTGTTGATCTCACCGTGGTGGAGATGGGCGACCGCATGGTGCCCCGTATGATGGACCAGGAGTCGGGTAATCTGATCAAGCAGTGGTGTATCGATAAAGGTGTCACGGTGCACACCTCGACCCGGGTGACGGGAGTAAAGGCGAACGCGTCGGGAGCTGCCCGTATCACCCTGAGCTGTGACCCGGTGGGGACCCTGGAGGCCGACCTGGTGGTGGTGGCAGCCGGGGTCAAGCCGGCGGTCGATTATCTGCGGGACAGTGGTATTGAGCTGGCGCAGGGCGTAGTGGTGAACGAGTACATGGAGTCCTCGGTGCCCGGTATCTATGCCGCCGGTGACACCTGCGAGGGGATCGACTGGGGCAGCGATGGCCAGCATGCGGTCCACGCGATTCAGCCGGTGGCGGCAGAGACCGGTCGGATTGCCGCGCTCAATATGTGTGGAGAGGTGACTCCTTATCCTGGCAGCATGGCGATGAACGTGCTGGATACCCTGGGGTTGGTCTCGGTCTCTTACGGGCAGTGGATGGGGGTCCCCGGCGGTGATGAGGTGCATCGGCTGGACAGCGATGAGTATCGCTATATCAAGCTGCAGTTCAACGGGGACCGGCTGATCGGCGCGATCACCCTGGGCAGGACGGAACACGTCGGGGTGCTGCGTGGTCTGATCCAGAGCCGGACCAGGCTGGGCAAATGGAAGCAACACCTGATGGAGGATCCCACGCGTATCATGGAGGCCTACCTGGGTGCCACCCAGTTGACCCAGGGCTAACCGGCGGGCGCGGTTTCAGTCGAGTTTGGCTTCGGCTGCGTATGGCTGCAATCGACGGGGTGGTCCGATTGCCACTGTTCAGCTAAATATGGATGCAGGATGGGCAAAGCTTGCGTGCCCGTCAGTTTCAGGATTTATGTGATCGGTGTTGAACAGCATAGAATTTGTAGGAGCGGCTTCAGCCGCATAAACCAGCTTATGAAGGTTAATTTCAAACTATACGCCTCCCTGGGGCAGTACCTGCCGGCCGGTGCGGAAGATCATCAGATTGCCCTGGATGTTGCTGAGGGGATGAGCCCGGCTCAACTGCTTGAGCTGCAGGGCGTACCCCGGGCGGAAGTCCATCTGGTACTGGTCAATGGGGTCTTTATCCCGCCCAGTCAGCGGGATAATCCTCTCATGGAGGGCGATCAACTGGCGGTCTGGCCGGCGGTGGCCGGTGGTTAGATGTTACTTTTTTTCCGGGTGAGGGAGGTGAATGAATAAAGCCATTCCCGCCCGCTTGTGCCGTGACATGGGGCTGACCCTGAACGATTTCATCCGTTCACTGCCCTCCGCTGTTGCCCCCCTGACCTATCGGGTTGAGGGGCGCGTGTTCAGCATCACTCATCCGAATGGTTCCATCACCATCGCCCTCGGGGAGACCGGGGAGCGGCGTATCGCTTCCCTCAGTCTGCCGGTGACGCCGGTCGAGTTTGAGTTTGTCGGACTGGATGAGGCAGCCCGAAGCCAGTTCATGCGGCGCTTCGACCAGTATTTTCAGCGCGGCGGGGGCTGATGGTGTTCGTCCTGTTTAAACGGACAGACCACCGAACCGTAAGAACAGAAGATGCAGCAATCCCCCGGCAGTGGCCGTAACAACCGTAGACATCCCTCGCATGTATAGAACCACTGACAGGCGTCGGTCGGCATCCGCTCCGTTTTCCGATGGCCGCACGCGGGGCAGGTGATGACCGATTCAGTTTTGATGGGGTGGCTGTTCAATGCGCATGCCCGTCTGTATGAAAAGAAAAACCACGTCGAGGTTGACCCCTGTTCTGCAGACCCGGATAATCCCCAGCTCGATTCCCCACCCTGTCGGTGGCGGCATCACTCAGGTAATGGCGGCTCGTATCGGTCCCCTCGCAACGAAAAACTGTTAACCCGGTCAGGCCTGGAAGGGAGCAGCCGCAGCAGTGGACTCGTGTGCCGGGGTGTGGCTGGTGCGGGCCGCCTCCATTTACCGGACAGTATAGTCCCTACGGCTTTCCCTTCGTATCCGTCCCCTCAACCGCCATAGCTCCAATCCGGGTGTGAATACCGCCGGTCATTGAGGTACACTTCCTGCACTTAGTTAACCCGACAGTGTAGAGATCGCAAGGAATCCATGTCATATCAGGTGCTAGCCCGCAAGTGGCGTCCGCGGATATTCAGTGAACTGGTGGGGCAGGCGCATGTCGTACGTGCGCTCGGCAATGCCCTGGACAACAACCGGTTGCACCACGCCTACCTGTTTACCGGCACCCGGGGGGTCGGCAAGACCACGCTGGCGCGAATCTTTGCCAAGTCCCTCAATTGTGAACATGGCGTCGGTTCCACCCCCTGCGGGCAGTGCAGTATCTGTCGGGAGATCGACGAGGGACGTTTTGTCGATCTGCTGGAAGTGGATGCCGCCTCCCGCACCAAGGTGGATCAAACGCGCGAGCTACTGGAGAACGTTCCCTATGCCCCGGTCAGAGGCCGCTACAAGGTCTATCTGATTGACGAGGTGCACATGTTCTCCGACAGCAGCTTCAACGCCCTGTTGAAGACCCTGGAGGAGCCGCCTCCCCATGTGAAATTCCTGCTTGCCACCACCGATCCCCAGAAGGTGCCGGTTACGGTGCTGTCGCGCTGTCTGCAGTTCAATCTGAAGCGGTTGCCGCTGGATCAGATTCAGGCGTACCTGCTGGAGCTGCTCAAGCGCGAGGGGCTGCAGTATGAGGAGCGAGCCCTGTTGCTGCTGGCCAAGGGGGCGGATGGCAGTATGCGGGATGCCCTGAGCCTGCTGGATCAGGCCATCGCCTTTGGTGCCGGAAAGGTGCTGGAAGCCGATGTGCAGGCGATGCTGGGCAGCATCGCCCAGGACCGGGTGCATGATCTGCTGGATGCGCTGGCCGACCTGGATGCCAACCGGGTGATCGGGCTGGTGAGTGAACTGGCCGAGATGGCGCCGGACTTTGCCGGGGTGTTGCAGGATCTGCTCTCGCTGCTGCACCGGATTGCCCTGGTGCAGGCGGTGCCGGAGGCTGTGGACAACAGCACCGGTGACCAGGAGCAGGTAGCTGCACTGGCTGACAAGTTATCACCTGGTGATGTGCAGCTTTTCTACCAGATTGGACTGATCGGCCAGCGGGATCTGCCGCTGGCACCGGACCCCCGTGCCGGGTTTGAGATGGTGTTGCTGCGCATGCTGGCATTTCGGCCGCAGGGCAGCGGGGAGAGACCGGCGGCCGGGAGTGACGGTAGCCAGGGGCCGGATAAAAAAAAACGCTCTGAAACGGCTGCGCCAGTCGCTGTAACCCCGGCTGCAAAACCCGCGATGAACACCGACCACAAAGCTTTTGCGGCTCCGGTTGCGCCGCAATCTGCCCCGGATAAAACGCCCCTCCAGGTCCCGGTGTCAGCCGCGCCGGATAATAGCGGAAAGCCGGTCGAGTTCCGCCACTGGCATCAGGTGGTCGATCAGCTCTCCCTGGGTGGTATTGCCAAACAGTTGGCCAATAATTGTGTCTATGATTACTGGGACGGCGTGACCCTGAGTCTGAAACTGGATCAGGCCCACCAGCACATGTTGGTGGGCAGCACGGAACAGCGCCTGCACGCGGCGCTGCAAGCCTACCTCGGTCGCGAGCTTAAGCTGAAGATAGCACCTGAAACGGTGCAGGCGGCGACACCGGCCAAGATCCAGGCCCAGGTCGTTGCCGACCGGCAACAGGCGGCCGAGGTGGCGATACTGGAAGATCCCATGGTGCTGGCCCTGGAAGCCCGGTTCGGGGCGGCCGTGATCCCGGGCTCGGTGCGCCCGGTGGATGAATGAGACTTTTAAACAGCTGCTTCATGAAGTCTCGCGCCGCATATTTGTAACTCATTGATTATTAGTGGTATTGCAAACAACAGCGAAGCACAAAGAGATGAAAACGCCAATATGTGGGTTCCTTCTCCCCCGGGAGAAGGACAGGATGAGGGCATGAATTAACAAACAGTTACCTCATCATAATCCCCTCACCCCAATCCTCTCCCTGAGGGAGAGGGAGTTCAACGGGACAGCAGTAAGACTTTTAAATACTATCGAGGAATACCTGAATGAAAGGCGGTTTAGGCAACATTATGAAACAGGCCCAGAAGATGCAGGCCGATCTGCAGAAGGCCCAGGAGCAACTGGCCAAAGAAGAGGTGACCGGTGAGTCCGGCGGCGGCCTGGTCAAAGTCACGCTCAACGGCAAGCATGAGGTACGCCGGGTCGAGATTGACGACTCTCTGGTCGGTGACGACAAGGAGATGCTGGAAGATCTGGTGGCGGCGGCGATGAACGACGCGGTACACAAAGTAGCGGAAAAGACCCAGAACAGCATGAGTGATGTCACCTCCGGCATGGGCCTGCCGCCCGGCTTCAAACTGCCGTTTTAGGGTCTGCTGTCACCATGTCTGATCGTCCACTGCTGGAGCAGTTGATGGAAGCCCTGCGCTGTTTGCCCGGGGTGGGGCCAAAATCGGCCCAGCGTATGGCGTTTTACCTGCTGGAGCGCGACCGGGAGGGCGGGCGGTTACTCTCCCGGGTGTTGGGTGAGTCGATGGAGCGCATCGGCCACTGCAGCCGTTGTCGTACCCTCAGCGAAACCGATATCTGCAACCTCTGCACCAATCCCCGCCGGGATGATGCCCAGATCTGCGTGGTGGAGACCCCGGCCGAGGTGGTTGCGATTGAACAGGCCACTGATTTTCGCGGGCGCTATTTCGTGCTCGGGGGGCATCTGTCGCCACTGGATGGCATCGGTCCCCGGGAGATTGGCCTGGATCTGTTTGACCGGCGTCTGGCCGAGGGTAATATCCAGGAGTTGATCCTGGCGACCAATCCGACCGTCGAAGGCGAGGCCACCGCCCACTATATTGGTGAGATGGCACGGGCGAGAGGAATCCGGGTCACCCGGATCGCGCACGGCGTCCCGCTGGGTGGCGATCTGGAATATGTGGACGGCGGCACACTTTCTCACGCCTTTAGCGGCCGGCGGGAGTTTTGAGCTATAGTGGTCCGTGGATGAGTATCAATTCGGAAGGAGGACAGATAGTGTCCCACATGTATCTGATGGGTAATCGCGGGATGGGCTGGCTGTCAGGCCGATAATCCGTCCCGAAGATTGATATCCGCGTGATTAATTCCCTCGGCAGCGCTTTTTTCGACCCATCCGTCGCCCGTTCCCTGGTACCGGTGCAACCGGCCAGTCAGGGTGATGATCCCTCGCGCCGTTTCGATCAATCCACCCCCGCAAAGGCGGCCATCCCTGCCGGAGAACAGCGTGCCGGTCTGGAGGTTCGCGCCGGCCTGATCTATCAGCAGAACCTTGCCGATGACGGCATCAATGCCAAAACCCGCCAGGCGCTGCGTGCCTACCGCACCCTGGAAGATGCCGAAGAGCGGGAAAAGGTGAGTCGCATGCTGGGTGTGGATGAGTACGCCTAGGACTCTTTTTTCTCCACAGCTTTCTTTGTGACGCGCGCTTTTCGTTTTCGGCCTTTCCCGCTGCTCTTTTTCCGCCAGAGACCAAACGCCAGCAAATAACCGACGCCCGCCACGATCAGATGTTCCAGGTTTGGTGTGGCCTGTCTTTCAAGGGTGTTGAGGTGAGGGAACAGCGGGAGATAGCGCACCTTCACCAGACCGGGTGCATGAAGGGTCGGAATGGAAAACGATGTGCCCAGCACGTAGGAAAATCCCTCAACAGACTGCCGATTGGGTAAGGTGAAGCGGTAGCTAATGACGTGGGTATAGCGATTAGGGATGGCTTCATTTCTTTCGCCCAGCTGCCTTCGAACGTGTATGACCCGGGCATCGGTTGTCTCTCCCAATAAACCGACCAGGGGCGTTATGACACCCCAGGCCATCAGAATCAGGCCAAGCAGGGTGAGGAGTATTCGGGGTAACTGCTGTTTCATCTTTGCGTCTCATCGGGTGGACGAATGATTGGCCCTGTTTTGACAGCGAGTCTTACTGCAAGGTTGAGGCGGCAATTTCATGATTAACCTACATTAGGGTTTGTTTTAAAACCCGTGAATATTATGATAATCCCTTGGTAGTTGCATTGAAATCGTCAGGTCACTGAGATCAACGCAGTACGCCTCCCGATGATCCTTCAGAGGATTAGCAGGGAAGCCAAATAAGAAGAATTAGTTTTGGGAGTATCGAAATGTTCCATCGGTTTCAGTGTCGTCTGGCGGCAGCCGTGCTGTTGCCACTGCTGTTCCTGTTTGCCCTGCCGGTCAAGGCCGATGACTTGGGCCAATTTATCCTCGACTCGGTCAAAAGCCATCCTGAACAGCCGTTGATGGAAGGGGCGATGCTGCTGCTGACCCGGGATCTTGACTGGTATGGCAAGCACATGGCTGAACTGCCTCAACAGATACAGGATGATGTGCAGAATCTCCGTATCCGGCTGGTGGGTGAGTCAGCCCGGCAGGCGGCTGAAGCCCTGGGGGAGCCGGCCGATGTCTTTCTGGCCAGTGGTTCATGCAAACCGGCCCGCGATATAGACGTGCTCTATGTGGGGGGGAATACCCGGGAGGCGCGGGCCAGGATAGAGCGTGCGATCCGTGACAAGACGGCAGCCATGTTGGCGGCGGCCGAGGGGGATCCGCTGTTCAAGGCTGCACGGAACAACGGACTGAAGATTCCCGCCAGCCTGACCAGTGATGCGATGGAAATTGTCACCTCGGATCTGCCCAATTTCGCCTACAAGGATCTCAATGACGCGGTTTCCAGTGCGAGAACTGCACTGAAGGCGGGTGATGCCAACGCCATCGACCAGTTCAAACAGGCCCTGAACAAGACCCTGCAACAGAACCTGGAGGCACAGGTGGCCGCCTCAGCCAAGGATATGTATCGCGGCGCCGCCGGTCAGCGTTTTTTCAATATTGATTACCTGGGTGACCCGGAAAAAGTGCGGCGCATCGTCTCCGAGTCGGGTAACTGGGTGCTCAAGCCCGGTGGCCCTGAAGCGATTTCAGAGTTGCTGCAGGAGCAGGTGATTGCCCTGATGCCTACCAGCAGACGGGCCAAGTTTGCCAAGGTGGCCACGGATTACGCGATGTTTTTCAAGCATGGTGAGGAGGGCGGACTATCGGGTACCGCCAAATATGTGAAACGCATCTGGGAGGATGTGGACAGCACCGCCCTGTTGATCCATATCGGCGACGCTGAAAACAAGGCGTTGCTGGTTGCCAGGGCCATTGCGGAAAAGCCAAACCAGGCCTCCACCATTCTCGCCTTGAACGGTCTCTCGGAACTGGATGTGGAAAATGGCGTGCAGCGCGCCATGCACCAATGGGTCGAGAATCAGCTGATTATTGATGTGGATAGTCTGGTTAAAGAACTGGATAGTGTGAAGCTTGCCCAGGCCGCCGGATCGGCCGATGAGCTGGAAGCCCTGTTTCGCAAGCAACTGGTCCAGTTTGACCTGAATGACCTGGCCAGCGGTCTCTCCGCCATGAGCCAGGTGCCGGGAAAAGGACCGGCCGAGATACTGGGTGTACTGGAGAAGGAGTTCAGCGGCAGTGATGCAGGCCAACTGGCCATCCGTTATATCCGCCAGCAGTTGGAGATCTTCGCGGATAACTCCGTCGACTCCGTGGGCATGCGGCTGATTCGTGCCCTGGTCAGCAGTGGCGAGATATCACCCGCCGATTATCATGAGCTGCGCTCACGGATGTTGAAGGGACAGGAGTTGCCCGCGGAGGCGGCCAGGAAGTTACAGAAGGCACGCAGTGAAGTGCTGTTTCTCGGTTCAGTCAACATGCTTGAGCTGGACACCAGGCCCGGCTCGATCGATCAGCTGATTGACGACTGGAAACGCAGTCGCAGCAGTGCGCTGATCAGTGTGGCCGATGATGATGTGCGCAAAACCATCAGTGAGTTGTCACAGCTTCCGGCGGATGAACTGAAGAAACTCGGCTGGCTGGAAGCCGAACTCAACTTGCCGATGGAGACCCGGCTGCGTATCAAGCTGCTGCCGGATCAGGCGGCGGACATGGCCGAGCGGCTGGGCAGGAATTTGTCAAAACAGGCGCTGACACTGAATCAGTGGCAGCGGCAGGCACGTAAATATATCTTCGACCTGACGCCTGCCGAGTTTGGCGAAGCGGGTGATCTGGGTGCCATGGATGTGGTCTTCTCGGTGGCCAATGGCCTGTATAAAACCTACTCCATTCTGAACAGTTCACCGCCGATGAAGCCGGCCGATGAAAACCTGGCGCTGGCCAATGCCTGGGTCACCGCACTGCCTATCGTGGGTGATTTTGCCGACGGCATCCTCAGTGGTATAGAGGCCGGGTTTACCGGCAACAAGGCCAAGGCGCTGGAGTCCGGACTGTTTGTCACCATCGGTGTGATGGGGGTAGTGCCGGGTGGACAGATTCCCGCCGTGGTGGCCAGTCTGATAGCGGCCTCGGCACCGATTGCCGGCGGTGTCTACGATGCCAGCCAGGCACAGGATCTGATTCAGGCCTGGATTGAGTCGGGTAACTGGGAAGGGGGCGGTGATCAGCCGATGGTGCTGGCCGGTCTGTTTGACCGGGCACAGGGACACCATGAGATCAGCTATGAGGAGCTGCTCACGACAAAAGGCAATGTACCCTATCAATCGGAACGGGCGGATGGGTTGTTGTCAGTACCTACCCTGAATGGCTCCATTCGGGACTATGCGGAAAAGTATGTCTTTCCCCAGTATCCCAAGATAAAAGAGTTGCGCGAATCACTGAAGGTGCTGTTTCCGACTTTCAATGACAAGATCTGGGAAGATGAGTTTGATGCCAAGCTGCGGATTGATCGTGAAGGCGGCAAGGCGGCGCTGTTCCTGTTCCGGGAGTATTACCAGATACGCACACAGGCACTCAATCAGACCCTGGCACAATTGAAAACCTGGGCAGAGGAGGAACGCCGCGTCGCCCAGGATTATGAAGCAGAGGTGGAAAAGGCCACACAGGCATTGATCAAGTTACAGGACGAGCTCAATGTCCACTCTCTGGTCTCTCATGCAAAACGCAGTGCCGATGCCTATACAAAGATCATCAAGAATGTCATGGAGCATGAGACGCTGCCGCTCTCGCGTTATCGAATCTACAAACACTATCTGCAAGAGTATCAACAGATCGCCAGGTTGGTCCGACAGATCAAGGCGAGGCTGGCGGTTGTCAAGGGTGGCTATCAATCCGCGAACTGGTTTCTGACCGGCTATCCCGAGTTTGATAAGCCACGGATCAGCAAGCTGGCGGCGATGATCGACAACGGTCACAAGAGTGTGGTCGAGAAAGTCACCGGGCTGATCAAGGACCTCGGTTTCCGCGCCAGGGGCGGCTATGACCCGAAAAACAGTTGCCACCAGGACGCCTACGCCATTCTGGCCGCCATACGGCACAAGATCTCATTCCTGGAAAATCTCGAGGAGTACTACAAGGAACTTGCCAGTAGTGAATCCGCCTGGAATGACGCCTATGAAACGGCGCGCAGTCGCTATCTTGATGTGCGCGACAGCCTTTCCGACAGCGCACTGACCAAGGCGCAGGCCGAGTCCAAGCAACTGGCGGATGCGGTGATTTCATTCATGGCGGCCATGCCCTATGCACTCGCCTCCAATGAGCGTGATCTCTACAAAAGCACGGCAAGCAATGTGGGCATACGTCTGCAGAAGGCGATGAGCGAGTTTGAGATGGCCGGTTATCTGACCGGAAAGGCGGGGGCCGCTCTGGAAGGCTGTCTGCTCAAGTCACTCAAGATTGATGTCGCACTCAAGCCCTATACCCCCAAGCTGGGCGAAACCACCATCGCCACGGCCAGGTTGAACAGCGCGACACCGCCCGCGGAATATTTCTGGCGCTGGAAAACCAGTGGGCCATTGAAAATTGATACTCCCTATGGTGAGAAGGTCAACGTCGTGGTTGATGGGGCAGGTGAACTGATTGTCGAGCTGACCAGTCACTACAATCCACAGATTGCCAAAGTGCTGGCGGAAAGCTATGTGAAAATAGCGCCACTCTCAGGTGAGGCGGAGCCAGAGGACGATGCCAAAAAGAGACAGGAGGAAGAGAAAAAGGCAGAGAAGGATCGCGCTGATACAGCGCCGGATTCAACAGCGGATTTCACTCCGCAGGGGCGTGACTGGAAACGTCTGGTCGATGCCGAGGAGGCGACGCGAAAAGATAAGGATATGCGCAACAATCGAACGGCCGAGTGGGACAAGCGGATGCAATCTATCCGTAGTGATCTGGCGCAGTTGCGAGATGTGACCAAGCAGTGGTTGCTGGCCTGGGAGCCCTATATCCGGGAACTGGAGAAGGTGGACAACAAGGTCTACCACGATCTCCGTGATGCGGTTGAAAAACAGCGTGAAGCCTATTTTGCACGTTGTTTCAATAATGGTGGAGAGTCCAATCCAGCGGTAGCCGATGCGTGCAAGAAAAAGTCATATGACTACGAGGAGAGTTGCCTGCCAAAAAGTCTACGGCTTGCACACTCGGATGAGCAGAAGCGTATCCGTATTGCGAAAACCGAGCTGCCGCAAGAGTTACATATAATGGCCAGTACCGGTTTTCCGGCATCCAAAACCTGGTTTGAAAAGGTCGATCAACTGGCTGAAAAACATGGTTTGCCTTTCCCTTATCCGCAAACGACAGTTCCGCGTGTCGACTACACCAGTCAGTGTGCATCGGTGGATATTGAAAAAGAGAAAAAGGAGCCACAAGAGTTTTTGAAGGTGAAACTGGCCGGGCCGAGTGCGGTGGTCTCCGTCGGTAAACCGGTCACCCTCTCTGCCGGAGTTACGGGTGGAAAGCCACCCTACCAATACGCCTGGTCAGGTGCCACTGGCTCCGGTACCACAGCATCGCTGACCCCTTCATGGGCCGGTGACTGGAGCGTCTCTGTCACGGTGACGGATGCCGAAGGTAACAGCGGAGAGGGCGTGACGACGGTTCGGGTAGCGCCTTCCGCGATCAAGATCAAAGGACTCAAGGGCAATGTGTTCTATGGCAGTACAGCGGCCCTGAACGCCTTTGATCAAGGCGTGCAAGCGCCGGAGATCGATCATTGTGCCAAGCCGGATAACCCTTTCTGTGTGGATACCTCGGTACATGCCACCATGGCGGCAAGCAGTGCGGCACCGAAAGAGATCCTGAGCGATAGCTACGTATCGCCACCCGATGAAGAGGAAGAAGCGCTGCCCCCGCCGATGGCCGAATATAAGGTGATCTGGCAGTCAGAGCCCGGGCTCACCTTTGACCCGCCGGACAGTTTTAATGGACAGACCACCGTTACCTATGACCGCATGGGTGAGGTAAAGATCTGGTGTGAACTGTTGCAGGCGATCGAGGGGAGTTACCAAACCGTCGGCGAGTGTGATCAGGAGACCGTGCAAGTTATTCCGCCGGCGTTTACCGTCACCTTTGAACCGCAGAATGGTCAGGCCTATGTCGGTCAGCAGGTGTTGGCGACACTGCATGCCAAACCGTCCGTGCCTGAACGGCTGATCGACTATCGCTGGTTTGACCCGGCCTCATCCAACCGTCTGGAAATTGGCCCCAACGGCAATCGAATCAGCTTCACGATCAAGGATACCCAACCCATCAAGCTGAAAGCCCTGGCACGCGTGCCGGTGCATGGTGACGAGATTGGTGAAATCGAATCGAGCTATACCGGTGTGGCCTACAGTGTCAAAGCCTGGGTTGTGCAATTGCCCAATCAACCGATGACCTGGGACCCGGCAAAAGGCGGATTGAAACCGATACCGCACGGGTCGCGTGCGGTGTTTGATCGCATCACCCTGAAGGCGGAACTACAGGGTGGCACAAAACCGGATGTCATACGCTGGCAGTGGGCGGTCAATGAGGGTACCAGTCTGAGCAATCCGGCATCCCAGTCTCCTACCGTATCCCGCAGTGAACCGGGTGACATCAACGCAACGGTGATCGCATTGGACAAGGATGGTCGGAAACTGGGTGAGGCGGAGGTTTCACTCACGGTGATCAAGCTGACCCCTGCGCCCACAGGAAAAGACAAGGCGAAAGATCCAAGAGGGAATAAGCCTGCCGACAAGCCTTTGCCTGATAAAAAGCCTGATACAGACAAACCTGCCGATGGACCAAGGGGCGATGGTCCCGAGGACAAGGCCAAAAAAGGGCTGGATGAGGCGAATCAGCAGGCCGCATCCGGCAATATGCCGGCGGCGGAACGCGCCGTGCGGGAAGCCGAAAAGTTTGCACCCAAGCTCGCGGCGCCGGCAGCGAAGCAGATTGCCCATAAGGCGAAACTCAGTGGCTGGGCGGCTACCTATGAAAGGGACTTCGATAAGGGCATGCAGGATCTGGAGGTCTCTGTGCGTCTGAACCCCGCAGACAAAGATGCGCAGGAAAAACTGGCAAAGGCGAAACGTTTTGCCAAGTCCTGGCCAGCGGTGGAAGCCAAGGCGGCTGAGTTTGACCGGCTGATTGCTGCGGATAAGGTCTGGTCCGCCCACAAGGCGCTGTTGCAGATGGAGAAACTGCACGCCGAAATGCCCGGGCAGATAGTCAACCCGCTTTCGCGACGTGTCAGTGATGAGTTCAATAAGGCGCTGCAGGCGTATAACAAGTTTATGGAGCAAGTGGATAAAATCAATTCCTGGAGTTTTAAAAAGAAGGATTGGCAGAAGATGCTGGAGAATGCCCGGCAGTCTCAACAACGAGAGTTGTCACCTTCCCACGCTAAAGAGGCAAACAGCCGCATAGCCTTCGCCGAAAAGATGCTGCGCGAACAGCAACAGAAAGATCCACCGCTAGCCGAGTTGACTGCGTCTGAAAGGGCGGCCCTGATGTCCGGTGTCTGGAAAACCACGGAAGGGGTTATGACACTGCTGCAACGTGGTGACCAGGTGGAAGGCAGTTACAATGCCGATGGCGGCAAGATCAAGGGAACCTATCAATCAGGTGTATTTGACGGCTACTGGAGCGAAAACAGTGCTTCAGTGCGCTGCAAGACTGCATTGGATGGTCGCTATCACTGGGGTCGTCTCCGCTTGGAGATCAAAGACGGCAAAATGAGCGGAATCTGGAGCTACTGTGATGCCGACCCTACGGACAAGTCGAAACCCTGGAGTGGGACTAAGGATCATGAGCTTCCCGGGAGCGCTGGTGGAATAGCAGAAGCTGCCAATGGTATCAATGGAATCTGGAAGTCCACGGAGGGGACCATCACCTTCACGCAAAACGGGGATCAGGTGAAGGGCACCTATCCGGTTGATGGCGGAACCCTCATCGGTACGATCAAATCCGGCGTGCTGGATGGGTACTGGATAGAGAACAACTCCTCCCACAAATGTAAAACCAAGAAGGATGGGCGCTATTACTGGGGACGTATCCATTGGACATTTAGTGGCAACAGCTTCAAGGGCCAGTGGAGTTATTGTGATGCCCCGGTGAATAAGAGTGCCTCCTGGAGTGGGTCAAGGCAGTGAAGGTTGAACGGGGCATGGATAACCAATCCCGCAGCGCTAACAGCAATCGTAGCAGAATGAGTGAGGTGTACCTTGTCCAACAATAATCCCGACCTCTCATGGGAGATACACTTTCCCTTGGTAACCAACCCACTGGTGCTAAAGGCCTGGTTCAAGGCAATGGGAGCCACCTATCTGATTGCCATGCTTATCATGGCGGCGATTTTCATCGGCACTGGTGAACCGGAAGCGTTACCGATGCTGGCAGTCGGATTTGCCCTGGCGATTACCGGTCTGACCCTGCTGGGGCTGCTGATCATGTTGCTGTTGTTTGGCAACCGCTTCCATGCCCGCTTCACCCTCACCGACAAGGGCATAGTCTATGAGAGTCTGGACAGCCGTGCTCGTACCCTGGCGCGCATGGCGGTGGTGGCCGGTGCCCTGGGCGCCAGTCCCCGCACGGCCGGCGCCGGACTCCTGGCAGTGAGCAATGAGCGGGTCGACCTTGCCTGGAGCGGCGTCTGTGAGGCCCGCTACCATCCGAAGCAACGCACCATCGTTATCAGGAACCAGTGGCGTGATCTGCTGCAGCTCTACTGCAGCGAAGAGAACTATGAGGCGGTGAAGCGGCGCGTGGAAAGCCGGCTCGCCTCGCAAAATACCACGGCGAGCGCGGCTGCATCACGTTCACCACTGCCCGAAGCGCTGCTGGCGACCGCGCTGGTGGTGGCCGCCTGCCTGCCGCTGTTTGCCATGAATGATATTACCGGTCTGGATATCTTTGTCCCCCTGCTGATTCTGCTGTTCAGCCTGGCCACGGTATGGCTGATTCCCCTGTTCGGCTGGGTCGTGTTACCCCTGGAAGGTTATGTGCTACTCCATATCGGTGTCGCATTGGTCAAGTCGAGCGAGCTGAAGTTGGTCACCACCTATCGTTTCAGAAAGTATGAATTGCTCGACGCCGGCGAGTGGATTCTCCTGGTATTGGCCGTGGCCGGCATGACCTATCTGGCGCTGATTTCATGGCGTGCCGTGCATGGACGGCTGGTGCCGGTGCTGTTTCGGGACCGGGTCGGGGCGGGGCAATGAGCCTGGGTGAGTGTGGTTGTAACTGTTGGGCCAACAATCAGTAGAGATTGATAAAGATAGCTGTTCCTTTCTATTGATATATCTGGATAAAGTGCCTGCCCTGCGCTAAGTTTAAACTAAGCTGTGATAATAAAAACAGCGTCGGGTTATTGTCGGCCTCGATGCATGCAATCCGCCAACCGCATTGGAAATAGGAAATGACGAGACACAAGGGGAATACCCTGCTGCAGCAAATGATGGATAACCTCGCTGGCTATCCTGATTCCAGATTCAACAAAAAGGACCGCGCCCAGATCGAACAGATGCTGGGCTTTTATTATCGGCATATACCGGTATCAGACCTGGAATCAACGGCAATTGCCGATCTGGTGGGTGCGGTTATTGCTCACTGGCAACTGCTAAGGGTGCGGACGGGAGCCACGCCTTCGGTGCGGGTCTATAACCCCAGTTTTGAAGAGCATGGATGGCAGTCTCCCCATACCATCATCGAGATTGTCACCACCGATCGGGTTTTCCTGGTGGACTCACTATCCATGGGCCTCAATCGGGCTGGCTTGACCATCCATCTTACGATACATCCCCTGATCCGCACTGTTCGTGATCAACTCGGACATTTGCAGGAGATCAGGTCACTGGGCGACGAGGGTGGTGAAGTGGAGTCGTTGATCCATTTCCAGGTGGAAAAACAGCTCTCCGCCGATGTGCTTCATGCACTGGAAAAAATGATTCGCGATGTGATCCGTGATGTGACTTACGCCAATACCGACTGGGAACCGATGAAACAGCGGGCCACAGTGATACGGGAGATTCTGTCTAAAGAGAAACTGCCCGTAGATGCGGCCCGGCAAGCGGAATCCTGTGAGTTCCTCAAATGGATTGAAGACGACCACTTTACCTTTCTCGCCTATTGCGAGTTTGACCTTGTCGACAAGGCGGGTACACCGAGACTGCAACTGGATAAGTCCTCCCAGCTCGGCCTCTTTCAGGAGTCCTGTCTGAATGATCAACAGGCGGGGGCGGTGATACCGGTTGGGGGCGGTAAGGCTTATATCGCCGCACAGGAATTCCTGGTGGTGACCAAGTCCAATGCCAGGTCCACAGTGCATCGGCCCGCCTACATGGATTTTATCGGCATCAAGCGTTTCAACAGTCACGGTGAAGTGGATGGCCTCTATTGCCTGCTGGGTCTCTTTACCTCGGTAGCCTACAACAGTCCGCCAAAGGATATTCCATTGTTGCGACAGAAGACCCGCGAGGTAATCAGCCGCTCCGGTCTCTCCGCTTCCAGCCATTCAGGTAAGGCCCTGGAAAATATTCTCACCACCTTTCCCCGTGATGCACTGTTCCAGACGCCGGTGGATGAATTGGAACGCTTGGCCATGGGCATTCTTGGTTTGCAGGAGCGGCAGCGCACACGCCTGTTTGTTTCCAGGGATCTGTTCAAGCGATTCTATTCCTGTCTGATTTATCTGCCCAGGGAGCGCTATTCGAGGGAGTTGAGATTGCGTATCCAGAAGGTATTGGTGAGGGCCATGAACGGAATCGAGGTGGAGTTCAGTACCCTGTTCACCGAATCGACCCTGGCGCGTATTCACCTGATTATTCACACGTCACCAGACAGTGAAATGGAATACAGTCTGGAAGAGCTGGAGCCACTGGTGATCAATGCAACCACCACCTGGCGGGATGAACTGCATACGGCACTGAATGAACAATATGGCGAGGCGAGGGGTTCGGAGTATTACAAAGCCTATGCAAACGCCTTTCCAAGCGGATTTCGCGAGGATTTTTATCCACGTACTGCAGCGACAGATGTGGCCAGGATTGAACGGGCGCGCGAGACTGGTGAGCTGGATCTTAATTTCTACCGGCCGATACTCGAATCCTCCGAGTATGTACATTGCCGGCTTTACTCCGCGACCAATCCGGTGCCGCTCTCGGATGTGATACCGATCCTGGAGAACATGGGGCTGACGGTATTCGGTGAACGGCCGTACCGCATCCGCCACCCCTCCGGGCATGTCTGGATTCATGACTTCTCCATGAGTTATTCCGGCGGCCAGGAGCGATTGACCGAGGAGAGCAGTCGGCTGTTCCAGGAGGCGTTTCTCAAGGTATGGGAGGGCGAAGTCGACAATGACGGCTTCAATCAACTGGTTCTGGATGCCGGGCTGCAATGGAAAGAGGTGGTGCTGTTGCGTGCCTATGCGCGCTATTTCAAGCAGATAAAATTCCCCTTCAGCCGCTCCTACATTATTGAGAGCCTGACCCGCAATGCAGAGATCACCCGGCTGCTGGTGGACCTGTTCAACTTAAAGTTTAATCCGAAAAGCAAGGCCAAGGCGACGCAGATTGACTCTATCCTGCAGAAGATCGAGTCGCTGCTTGAGGCAGTGGCCAGCCTGGATCAGGACCGGATTTTGCGCAGTTATGTAAACATTATCCAATCCACCCTGCGCAGTAATTTTTTCCAGCGGGATGCTGATGGCGAGACCAAGTCCTATATTTCATTCAAGGTTGATCCGCGCCAGGTAAGCGGCATGCCCCTGCCGATGCCGATGTTCGAGATCTTCGTCTTCTCCTCTCGTATGGAAGGGGTGCATCTGCGCGGTGGCAAGGTGGCCCGTGGCGGGCTGCGCTGGTCTGACCGGATGGAGGACTTCCGTACCGAAGTGCTGGGTCTGATGAAGGCGCAGATGGTGAAGAATACGGTGATCGTGCCGGTTGGCTCCAAGGGTGGATTTATAGTCAAGCGCCCACTGGATGGCCTGGCGCGTGAACAGATGATGGAGGAGGTGGTGTTCTGTTATCGCACCCTGCTTAAGGGGATGCTGGATATCACCGACAACCTGAAGAGTGGAGCCGTCGTGCCGCCCGTTGATGTAGTGCGCTATGACGAGGATGATCCCTACCTGGTGGTGGCGGCGGACAAGGGCACCGCCACCTTCTCGGACATCGCCAACGGTGTGGCCGATGCCTATGGCTACTGGCTGGGCGATGCCTTTGCTTCCGGTGGTTCGGTCGGCTATGACCATAAAAAGATGGGTATCACCGCCCGTGGCGCCTGGGAGTCGGTCAAGCGCAATTTTCGTGAACTGGGGGTAAATATCCAGACTACGGACTTCCGGGTGCTGGGCATTGGCGACATGTCCGGGGATGTGTTCGGCAACGGCATGTTGCTTTCCCAGCATATCAAGCTGGTGGCGGCATTCAATCACATGCACATCTTCCTGGACCCGGATCCCGATCCGGAAGTCACTTTCAAGGAGCGGGAGCGATTATTCAAATTACCGCGCTCCAGTTGGACAGATTACGACAAAAAGCTGATATCAAAAGGAGGTGGTATCTTCCCGCGCAGTGCCAAGTCCATCGCTCTGACCGATGAAGTGAAGGCGATGACCGGCGCCAAGGTCGACAAGATGACCCCCACAGAATTGATCAACCTGCTACTCAAGTCGCCGGTTGACCTGATCTGGAATGGTGGTATCGGGACCTATATCAAATCCGAACTGGAGAGCCATGAGGATGTGGGTGACAAGGCCAACGATGCCCTGCGGGTGGATGGCAATGAGCTGCGTTGCAAGGTGGTGGGCGAGGGTGGCAACCTGGGCGTTACCCAACTGGGACGGGTTGAGTTTTCCATCAAGGGCGGCCTGATCTATACAGATGCCATCGACAACTCGGCCGGCGTCGACTGCTCCGACCATGAGGTCAATATCAAGATCCTGCTGGGCCAGATCGTCGCCAATGGCGACATGACCGAGAAACAGCGCAATAAGCTGCTGGCGGAGATGACCGACGAGGTGGCCGAGCTGGTACTGGCGGACAACTACGCCCAGACCCAAGCGATCAGCATGGTCGTATCCGAAGCGCCGGAACGCCTCAATGAGCACGCCCGCTTCATCGATTTTCTGGAGAGCGAGGGACGACTCAATCGTGAGCTGGAACACCTGCCCAGTAAGAAAGTGATCGCTGAACGGCAGGCCGCCAAGCGCGGCCTGACCAAGCCGGAAGTGGCGGTACTGCTCGCCTACAGCAAGATGACTTACTTCGAGGCCCTGATCCACTCGGATATTCCGGATGATGAATTTCTCGAAACCGAGTTGATCGAGTATTTCCCTGCGGTGCTGGGTGAGCGTTTCAGTAAAGAGATGCGAGCGCATCAGTTGAAGCGGGAGATCATCTCCACCCATCTGACCAACAGCATTGTGGAACACATTGGCCCCGGTTTCGGCTTTCGGGTGCGTGAAGAGGTCGGCACCAATATTGCCGGTGTGACCCGTTCCTATCTGGCTGCCAGCAAGATTTTCTCCACGGATGAATTATGGCGTGATATCGAAGCGCTGGATAATCAGGTAGCGACCTCGGTGCAGATGGAGATGATGCGCATGATCGCCCGCTTGATTGAGCAGAGCGTACTCTGGATACTGCGTGCGCGGCAGAACAGAATTGTGGTACGGGACCTGGTGGATTACTTCCAGGATGGCGTTCAGGAGTTGCTGGAACAGATGCCGAAACCACTGGCCTCCAAGGACCGGCTGGCACTCAATCGTCAGATCAAATATTACCTGAATGCCGGGGTTCCCCGGGAAGTGGCGCAGCAGGTGAGCCGTATTGTAATGCTTTCGTCGGCCATGGATCTGGTGGAGGTGGCGAAGCAGCGCAAGCGGGAGATTCAAGTCGTCGCGTCGCTCTATTACAATCTCGGGTCCACTCTGGAGTTTCACTGGGTGCGGGATCAGATCTCCAGGCTTGCCGTGCAGACCCATTGGCACAGTATGGCCAAGACCCGCCTGATCGACACCCTGAACAAGCATCAGCGGGATCTCACGGCGCAGATACTGGTTACCGTAAAGAAACAGAAAAGCGCCAGGAAAATGATCGAGCAGTGGGCGGATGAATACCGCTTCGCCTATGACCGGCATCTGAAAATGATTGCCGATCTGAAGGCGCGGACTTCGGTGGACTTCGCCATGATGTCGGTGGTTGTGGCGGGTGTGGGGTCGCTGCTGAAGTCGGACGTGTGACGAACGGTCATCCGATCTCCCCGGGTTTTTGGTCGGCTCGAACTCCGTTGAAATTATCCCCGTAGAGCGGCTTCAGTCGCGAAGGGGGATCGCAGCTCAAGCAGCTCCTGCAGGCCGTTCGTCCACCAGCAATCCGTACCGCTCCGCAGGCGGCCTGTCCCAGGGCCGCCAGACCGGCGCACTACCCGCCGGTCGCGGCCACTGCCGATCCATCGGTTCAACTGTTATCAAATCGTTAGCTTTCCGTGATGTCGGCTGGATCTCTCCGCTGTTAAATAACCTCAAGCCAGCCGCAGGGACCAATGTTGCCCGTCATTGCTGGTGATTGTGCCGAAGGGCGAACAATACCTCTCAGGGAGAACGTTATGTTGAAGAAAACCACAGTACTGAAAATCTGTTCTATGGCTATGCTGATATCTGTCGTAAGTGCTGTCACTGCCGGCGGCATGGTCAAGGATGGCGCTGGTCATCCGGTCATGGGCGTCGCACAGCCCATGATGGCCGACACAATGGACAAGATGGATAAAAAGCCGATGATGGATGACAAGATGGATAAAATGGACAATAAGCCGATGATGGATGACAAGATGGACAAGATGGAAGAGAAACCGATGATGGATGACAAGATGAAAAAATAGTCCAGACTCCAATCGGACATTGTATGTGGAGCCCGGTAGGTTGGGTTAGCCCGAAGGGCGTAACCCAACAATCGGACATTGCATGCGGAACAGAGCAGGGGCGGTATGATCGAAAATTGCGCATTTCAAGCCGCCCCTGCACGTTGCTGCTTGAACCCGAGTCAACATCCATCCCTGCCAGGAACAACCGGGTAGGTTGGGCTAGCCCAAAGGGCGTAACCCAACAAATAGGCGCGGGGGCGACAACGTTCAACCATTAGTCACCCGGCGGCAGGCCATGTATCATGTTTCCAGCGCAAGCGGCAGAGTGAGCATTACCCATGACCCATCAAGTGCTGATTATCGAAGATGACCCGGATATCGCGCGCCTGGTGCAGCTCCATCTGAATGATATTGACTGCCAGGGTCACATTATCGGCAATGGCAATGAAGGGATCGCTGCATTTAAAAAAGATCATTATGATCTGGTGGTGCTGGATCTGATGCTGCCCGGCATGGATGGCCTTGCTGTCTGCCGTGAAATCCGCAAATCCGAAGGCTATGTGCCGATCCTGATGCTCACTGCAAAGTCTTCCGAACTGGACCGTGTTCTGGGTCTGGAGATGGGGGCGGATGATTACCTCACCAAACCATTCAGCGTGCTGGAACTGCAGGCCCGTATCAAGGCGTTGTTTCGAAGAACGGAAGCACTCACCGCATCGAAAGAGACCAAACCGGCGCAGGCGATCATCGACCGTGGCGATATCGTTATTGATGTAACGCGCCACCAGGTACAGGTGCGGGGGGAACCGGTGGAGCTGACCGCCCGTGAGTTCGATCTGCTGCTGCACTTTGCCAGCAACCCCGGCTCCGTCTACTCACGCATACAGCTGCTGGATTCGGTCTGGGGCTATAACCACGAAGGTTACGAGCATACCGTCAACACCCATATCAACCGATTGCGCACCAAGATCGAGGCCGACCCGGCCAATCCGAAATACATCCTGACGGTATGGGGTGTCGGCTACAAGTTTGCCGAAACATGCTGAGGACACTCTATGCAAAACTGGCAGTCGGACTGGTGGTGTTGTTTGTCACCATCGGACTGCTGTATGCCGTCATCAGTACTACCGCCACTAAGTATTACCTTCAGGAAGTCAATCAATCCTTCAACAAGGGGCTGGCCAGAAACCTGGTGGCGGATCGCAATCTGGTGGCGGAGGGTAGACTCAACCAGGAGGCATTAAAAGAGACCTTCCATCAATACATGGTGATCAATCCCAGCATCGAGATCTATCTGCTGGACCTTGACGGGAAGATACTCTCCTACTCGGCCGACCCGGGTAAGGTGAAACGCAATCATGTTTCGCTGGGGCCGTTGCTGGCCTTCCTGGAGGGGGCCGAAGAGTATCCGCTACTGGGTGACGATCCACGCAGTCATGATGGCCAGAAGGCATTCTCCGTCACCCCGGTCCCCACGACCGATCATCCGGAAGGCTATCTCTACGTGGTGCTGCGAGGCGAGGAGTTCGACTCGGTCGACAAGATGATCAGGGAGAGCTATTTCCTGCGCCTTAGCGGTTGGGCGGTGGTGGTCAGCCTCGGCCTGGGCCTGCTGGTTGGGTTGATCGTACTCCGGCTGCTGACCCGCCGGCTGCACCGGCTCTCCAATCTGATGGCGAGCTTTCATCAGAGCAATTTTATCTCGCATCAACCCTATCTGCTGGCACAGGCACGACCGAGCGATGAAGTGGACCAGCTCGGTCTCACCTTTGACCAGATGGCGGAACATATTCAGCAACAGTTGGAACAACTGAAGGAGCAGGACAGCCTGCGACGCAAACTGGTGGCGCAGGTTTCACATGATCTGAGAACCCCGCTCGCCTCCATGCTGGGCTACATGGAATCGCTCGAGCTGAAAGGGGGCGAGATGGCCGAAGCCGAGCGACAGGAATATACCGCCATTGCGCTTCGCCAGGCACAACGACTCTCGAAACAGGTGGCCGAACTGTTTGAACTGGCCAGCCTGGATGCCCGCGAGACCCAACCCCATTGCGAACCATTTCAACCGGCTGAGCTGGTACAGGACGTCGTGCAGAAATATCAACTACGCGCCGAACAGCAACAGATTCAACTCGGCATGAACCCGCCCCCGGCGTTGCCGTTTGTCTATGCCGATATCGGCCTGACCGAGCGGGTGTTGGAAAACCTGATCGAAAACGCCTTCACCCACACCGGCAAGGGGGGCAGCATACGGCTCGACCTCCGGGCTGAAGAACATGGCGTCGCCATCGCCGTCAAGGATACCGGTTGCGGCATCAACCCCGAAGACCTGCCCCACATCTTCGACCCCTTCTACCAATCTGCCAAAAAGCGTACCTCCGGCGAACACGCCGGCCTCGGACTGGCCATCGCCAAGCGCATCATGAGCCTGCAGAAAGGTGAGATTCAAGTCGAGTCCATACCGGGTGGCGGTACCACCTTCACCTTCCTGCTGCCGCTGGCGGCGGTGCGGATGCCGGTCGGCTGAATGACCGGGCAACGCCAAAGAGAAAATATCTCACCTGTCGTCTGTTGTTTGGTAAGCGGCTGAGAACGTGGGGAATAACCGTTTGGCGGGATGTAAAATTTCCTATTTCTTCAATGTCCTACTGGGTTGGCTTGATCAAGCCGAGCAATTTACGGCCCCCCCCTGTTCATCTTGTGAAATGAACAAAAAATGAATAGCTTATACTCATGAGTGGCTTCGAGTTCTACGACGACAAGCGCAAGACCAACCTGGAATAACATGGAATTAACCTCCAGACTGCTCTGGCGCTCTGGAAAGGCCCTGATCTTTTGGAAATCCAGACCAATACCGGCAATGAACGCCGGTTTCTTGTCATAGGTTGTATAGGTGAAAGCACTGTTCTGTAGTCGTCACGTACGGAAACGAGAGAATTTGCCTGATTTCTGTCAGGCGATCCCGTAGGAGAGAGGTAGAGCTATCCAATGGAGACGCTACAAGCGGCGCTCACTAGCGGAGAGTTGGACATGAAAGATGAGCAGTGGTGAAGACGAATATCGATCAAAAGATGATGGCCATTATGCCAGGTATGCGTTGATCCAGAATAGGTGTGGGGCCTTAAAGGGCTTTGCCCCTCTTAACTTGGACTGTTATTGGAAAAAATTATGCGTATTACTTTACCTTTAGGGCTGTTGCTGTTGGTCTCCCTGTTGCTTTCCGGTTGTGCCGGCATGATGCCCGGTTATGAAAAGCCCCAGGTGAATATCACCTCGTTTGCCCTGGCGCCGGAATCCGCCGCCGGGCAAGCGCCCCGTTTTAATATCGGCATACAGGTGATCAATCCGAACCGAGAGACGTTGTCCCTGAGGGGCATGAGCTACTCGCTGGAGGTGGAGGGCAACCGGGTGTTGAGCGGCGCCACGGCCGATCTGCCTGAGGTGCCAAGTTACGGTATGGCGGACTTCGTGATCGAGGCCAGTCCCAATCTGTTTGGCAGCATCCGCCTGCTGAGCGATCTGTTTGCCCGCCAGCGCGATACGCTGGGTTTCAGCTTCAAGGCACGGATTGATGCAGGTGGCATACTGCCCTATATCAACGTGGAGGAGTCGGGCAGTTTCAGTTTGTCTGAGCCTGGTCGGTGACAGGGGATTCGCGGATAAAGGGGTCATTGGTTTTACGAATAAGGGCACTTCACCAGCGGTTCGCTGTGCCTTCGACAACGTCACCGGAGGGCTAAACCCGCATTACGTCCTGAATACCCCCGGACCAATGACTCTGATTCCATTGATTTTCCTTATCACCCCATTTCAGCCTTCGTTGACAGAAAACAATATCACCTATCCCTTAAACAACACTCGTCCAGTGCCGTGAAGAAATTATTTCATCTGTCATGCTTTGTTTGGTAACTTGTTGAGAATTTAAAATATCCGATTGGTGGATGTTGAATATTGCCCTGATGCAGTATCCCGGAAGAGTCAAATTGATCAAGAAAGGCAGGATAATGCATAGAACAATAAGTCCAGTATTGCAATTGGTTTTGCGAATTTGCTGGGTAATCAACTGTTAGGATACAAGAAGATAATATATGAGTGCTGACAGTTTGATCTTTGCATTTTACGGATTAATTCTTATTGTTGCGGGAATCGGCCTCATGTTTGTTAGGCTTGATCCCGCTTCTTATAAAAAAGACAATGAACGCTATGGCCCGCTATCCAGCATTAATATGGGCATGGCATACACAGTAATCAAAACAAAGAAAACAAAAAATATCATTTCGCTTGTTCTCACATCGGCGGGTATCGCGGTGATGATTTATGCAACACAACAATAATGAAAGTGCATGAAAACAAGCCATAAAATGAGATCAACGGGGTCAAGATAAAAGGGATCAGAGTGATTAATTATATTAATCATTAATTAGATCACCATTGCTCAGGACTAAAATCCATGCATGTACGAATAGCTACCGCTGAAGATTACTCGAGCATCGAGGGCTTACTGCGAGAGCTCAATGCGTTGCATTCTGAAATTGAACCGGAGCTGATCAGGCGAGTCGAGATATATCTGGGCAATGATCAATACCTGCAGATACTCAAAGATGAAAAACAGGAAATTCTTCTCCTTGAGGATGCGGGTACGGTAATCGGTTGTGCGTGGATCGCGGAACGCATGCACGAAGGTGGCCCGGCTATCGAATTGCCCGTCGCGTTTATCTATGAAATATGCATAAAGGAAAGTTGTCGGAGAGAAGGATTTGGGCGAACTTTAATACGGGCAATCGAAAATTGGGCGCTGGATCGGAAATTGGGAATACTGGAATTTAATGTATGGTCCCGAAATCAGGCAGCGCTACAGTTCTATGAAGAGCTTGGTTTCAGGTACGTACGTCATGAAATGTCGAAAAGGCTCGCTCAAAAAAACGCTGACCCCGAACCTACCTGACTTATCAGAAAAACTTCCTCTGAAAAACTTTAAACGGTGTTGCACCGATCCGTTGAATTCATCTCGATAATAAATGGGGTGTCGGGAATTGACTAACCCACGGAATCACTATTGTTACCTTTGTCGAGTTGATTTTGTTTAATGGATGCCGACAGGAGTGAGCAGGTGGATAACGTAGAGTTTAATGTGTAAATGCGTAAATTACTGAAGTAAGTTGGAGTCACTTATTTGCTATAGTTATCTGTTAAACAGCAGGCCGGTCTGGTTGGAAAGCTAAAACATTTGGGGTCAGATGAGAAACTTGATCTCGTACATGTAGGTTCAGATATACTGCCGCTCTATACTTCACTCACGATCAAGGATGATCTATGGCTCGTTTACCCAGGATACGCCTCCCAGGCATTCCGCAACACGTCATTCAGCGCGGCAACAACCGCCAGGCTTGTTTCGGCTCGGACGAGGACTTTGCCGCATATGCGCACTGGCTGAAGGAGTACGCCAGGCAATTTGATGTGGCGATACATGCATGGGTATTCATGACAAACCATGTTCACCTGCTGGTTACTCCGGCGACTGTTGACGGGGTCTCGTCATTGATGCAGTCACTTGGCCGACGTTATGTACGTTACTTCAACTACACTTACAGACGCAGTGGCACACTATGGGAGGGGCGCTTCAAATCCTGTGTGGTCGATGCTGAGGACTATTTGCTTCTCTGCCAGCGATATATTGAGTTGAACCCTGTGAGAGCCGGTATGGTGATGTTTCCGGGTGATTATCGCTGGTCAAGCTATGGATCAAATGGCCTTGGTCGTTCGGCAGCCTGCTGGACTCCACACCCGCTCTACCTGTCACTGGGTCAGACGCCGGCCGAGAGATCGGAGGCATATCGGGCACTCTTTCGTTATGAACTTGATGAGGAGGTTTTGACGGATATTCAGCGGAGCGCTGATCAGGGGATGGCGCTTGGAAGTGTGCGTTTTAAGGAAGAGATCGAGAGGTTGTCTGGTCGGCGTGTCGTTAATTTGAAACGTGGCCCGAAAGGCAAGGCTGGTGCCGGATAGTTTTTCATCTGACCCCAAATTAACCCCAACCGACAAAACTGCTGAATGGTTGAGTTTTGTAATCAGACTTTCACCGTAATACCTGACCACGCACTAGAGGAATATCACCGGCACCCGATGGTACCCACCCACGGGCGCCACTTCCCTCTCTGGTTGTTGGTCGGGCGCCAGCTTGATGGTCTGCACCGATGCCAGCAGTGCCTGCAAAGCAATGCGTAGTTCCCAGGTGGCCAGCAGCCGCCCCGGACAAACGTGTTTCCCAATCCCGTAGACAAGGTTTGCTGCCGCGTTCCTCTCGGGATCAAACCGGTTGTTGTCGAAGACCGCCTCATCGCGGTTGGCCGAGGTCCAGTTCAGCTTAACCCGGGCACCGCTCGGGATATCCTGACCCCCGATCTGCACCGGGCACGTGGTGATGCGCCGATTAGACACAAACGGGTCGTCGAGGCGCAAAACCTCATCGATGACCGCTTCCACTTCGTTGTCCGAGGCAGTACGTAACCGCTCTGCAAGTTCTGGTTGCTGAGCGACATGGGCCACGAGTACGCCGACACATAGCGCGATAGATCCCAGGTCGCCTCCGGTCCAGTTGCGCAGGATCGACACTAGTTCCGTCTCCGTCAGCAACCGCCCATCCACCACCTCGTGGCAAAGCCGGGTGGTCACGTCATCGGGAGCGTTGCCTTCCGTTGCACGGCGGGGCAGTATGACCGAGAGAATGATCTTGTCGAATTGTTCGGCAACGTTCACCATCCAGGCATGGTCCCCGGAGCGTGTCGCTGCGTGGTTCTCCGCCATCCACTCCAGCAGTCGTGGTTCCAACTCGGCAGGCCAACCCAGCCATTCACACTGGGCACGTACAGCGAACACGGCGCCGATGTCGCTTACGGCGTCCAGCACCGAGCCCCTGGGCAATTCTGCCATCAGTTGGGCTGCAACACTTTCGAAGACGGGTATAAACGGTTCCAGGGCGTCATGGCCAAGGTGCCGCTCGATAACTTCTCTATAGCGGGTGTGTTCCTCACCGTCAAATCCGTTGGGAACCTGCAGGTAGCGAGAGACTCTGCTGGAGAACCGCTCGTGATCCAGGGCCGCGGCGACGACGTCGGCATGCCTGAGTAACACCCATTCGCCGGCAACGTTTCTGATCACTGGATGCTTGGGTCTCAACTCGTCGGTGTAGGCGCGCAAGTCGCGGCCGGTAGCGGACAAGTCATCTGGCATGTGATCGGTCATGTTGGCTCCTTGACTATCAAAGTATACTACTTGCTTGGCAACAGCATCGTTGCTCGATTCTTACCTCCCCAGCATCGGTATCCAGTAGTGAAATACCTTCTGTCTTTTCATCTGCCCCGCTAGCTGCCGCCAATTCTGTTGGCTCTGAGTGTTTGGAGATATTTTTCTATTTATCACACAAATGGTTGAGACTGGTTGGCGCAAAGTTTCATACGAGCTTTTAATACTAACTGCGAGTTTTTAGTGTATCAAAATGCCATGCTTCGGCGAACGAACGGTTGTCTCCGGTTTTACCGGTTCACCGCGCCCGTAAAATCAATGGAGTCGCGCCGAGTCCCTTTATCACCTGTCAGGTTGATTGCATGCACTACAATTAAGTTAGCATGTTTTGTGCGGATGGGTGCTCTCAGGATCGGCAGGTGGAACAGCATAGCGACTATTCTGGACGGACTGCGCAGCAAGGCCCGAGAGCTATCACGTGGCTCTTCAGAATCATCCCTACGGTAAGTCTGTTTATTTCAGGGGAGTTTCTATCCGATTCATCAATCTATAATCGGGTGTGGCGGCAATGTTTTTTTGGTCCTCAGTACAAGACCGTTTTTAATATGATGCCGCTGTTAGCGAAAGCAAGTTAAGATAGACGGCAAGATTTCTCCCTATGAATATCGTGGCAATTCCTTCTAAATATTTATGAATCGTATGAGCAATGAAATTAGCGAAAGCCAGGCACCTGACGCATTGATGTTGCTGAGCACACATTGCGCGCATTGTCCGTCGGTGTTGAACAGCCTTGCCGAACTGGTGAAACAGGGTGTGCTGGGGAAGCTTGAAGTGATTAATTTGGAGCAGCGCCCCGAGGTCGCACGGCAACTGGGTGTGCACTCGGTGCCCTGGGTGCGTATCGGTCCGTTTGAACTCACCGGGCAACGCAGTCTGGCGGAGTTTCGGCAGTGGGCACAAACGTCTGCGACACACGAGGGGGTTCGGGACTATATCGAGACCATGTTGGCCGAAGGCGAAGTGGAACGGGTATTGACCATGATTGCCAAGGACGCTGGCGTAATGGCGCGGGTAATCGAACTGCTGGACTTTGCAGACGAAAAACTCAATGTGCGCCTCGGGATCGGCGTGATTATGGAGGAGTATGAAGGCCGATCACTGTTGCAGGAATACATACCGCAACTGGGCAAGCTGACGCAACACGCCGACCCCAGGGTGCGTGGTGATGCCTGCCACTATCTGGCGCTGACTCATAGCAGCAACGCCCGGGAGTTCGTCCGGAAGCTGCTCCATGACGAGAACGCAGATGTTCGTGAAGTTGCCGAAGAGAGCCTGTCCACCTTGCGATAAGTGAAGTGGTGGGCGGTTCCCGGAAGGGTTTATATCAGGGTCAGACGCTCCCTTTCTGAATCGATGGAGTGAAGACAGGCGCCGGACTGTCTGAGGAGGTTGCTGGTGATACCCAATGCTCGTGTGTTCCTGTCTCACAGCTCCCAAGACAAGGCCTTCGCTCGCCGTCTTTCCGAGGATCTGAAGCGACATGGTGCGACAGTATGGTTAGACGAGGCTGCGCTCCAACCGGCTGTGCGCTGGAAACAACAACTCGATAATGCCATTTCCGATAACGACTTCGTGATCGTTGTGCTCACTCCCGACTCTGTTGACTCGAAATGGGTGCAGTACGAGATTAATCAGGCTCTTGCCCACGGTGAGCGGGAAGGTCGGTCCAAGCTTATCCCCCTGCTTAAAAAGGAGTGTGATGTACCCCGCGCGCTGCGCCATCTCCATCTAGTTGATTTTTCTGTACGGGGCTCGTATCGGCGCAGTCTCCGGCGACTCATAGAGATCTTCGAGCGATCTTGGACCCACCCGCGACACCAGAGGCGGCCGTGGACAAAAAAGAACCTGCGCCTGGCACTACGTGCCGGTATTCTTCGAGAATTCAATGGCCAGCTGGTGTTTGGGGCCAGGGTCGCCGAGCGATTGCGCACCTACGGAGCGCGTTGGCTCCGAGGACGCCCAATCTATTTCTCAGACCACGTATTCAACGACTGGCAAGAGTACTCCGGCATCTCTGTACTTCACTCGATAGATCAGAACGCCGACCTCACCGAGGAGGAAGAGATATCCCTCGCTCACGAGTCCCATCAGCACTTACTCGATTTTTTGCTCGATCTCGGCACGGGGATAGGGGTGCTTGAGGATGATCTGGAGGTAGTCAAGGTGAGTGAGGAGATGGGCACTGAGATGCAGGAATGGATCCCACGGCTAAACGAACTGGGCTTCAACGAGGACACTGACGGCGAGATTCGGGCGGCCACCACGATGCTCTTTGTTGAACTGATTCGGGAGCGACTCATCGAACGAATCCCCGAGATGACCTCCTTTGCCGAGCCGTTAGGTATCGTTATTCACGATGCATTCGGGTTTTGGTCAGGGTGCGTTGAGCCGACAGAGCTGGACTCGCATGAAGCATAGACAGATACCGGCGACGAAAACAACGGTGTCAGGTTTTGACGTGATAGTTATAAGAAAAGCAATTGGGATGAATGGAGACGAAAACACCGCAACTCGTCGTAACCGTTTTTTGGAGGGACACCCTACTGGCTCCATCCATCTTACGCTTCTACATTGACCCGATAATAAACTGTACGCCGTACAACGTTGCCATACCTGCGGCGATGGCACCGATCACGTTGTTCGACCAGACGCCGACGACCAGCACTGCCAATGCCGCAAGCAGGCGGGAGGGTTCGGGCTGACCACCGGTGGCATGTGGCCAGATCACCAGTGGGGTGATCAATGCGGGGAGGACACCGACCGCGACATAACGTAGATGATGCAGCAGCCATTCCGGCAGCGGGCGCCCGCCGATCAGACCGAGAAAGGAGAAGCGGATAAGATAGGTGCCTATGCCGAGGCCGATGATGACGATCCAGATAGTACCACTGTCCGGGCTCATGTCTGGCGCTCCTTCAACCACAGCTCGGTGCGCGCGCCGGCCATCATCGCCGCCACAGCAGCCACCAGTAACCACAGGTTGTAAGGCATCCAGGCCAGTAGCAAAGCCATGGTGATCGATACCAGTGCGGCGGCCAGGTGGGGAAGACTGCGCAACATCGGTGCGACCAGTGAGATAAAGCAGATCGGGATAGCAAAGTCGAGTGCATAGGACTCCGGGATCGCCTTGCCGATCAGTGCGCCCAGCAGGGAGAATCCGTACCAGAATGGGCAGATGCTGGTTGCAGCACCAAAATAGTAAGCCAGCTTCTCTTTTATCGGCCACTGGGGGGTGTGTTCGTACTGCCTGATCGAAACCGCAAACGTCTGGTCGACCATGAAATAGGATGCCAGCATGCGGGTTTTGAGCGGCGCTTTGCCGAGGTGGGGTACCAGCGCGGCGGAGTACATCGCCATGCGCAGGTTTACCACCAGAGAAACCAGAATGACGATGAAGGTTGGTGTGTGATCATCAATCAGTGCCAGCGCGGTAAATTGTGCGGCTCCGGCGATCACCAGGATGGTCATCGACATCGTCTGGATCAGATCAAGTCCGGTCTCTGCAGCCGCCACGCCAAACAGCAGACCGAAGGGGGCGACAACCAGGATAAATGGACTGCAATCCAGGAAGCCTCTCCAGAAGGTGCGATGGGTGTTGGACATGGTGGTTGAAAATTCCATTCAGGGTACGGTTGGCTATCCTGGCCAGTATGGCTCATCTGGTGGCGCTTGTGTGAGCAGATAAGGTGAGGCCATTACAAGCTGTATTCATCGACATGCGGTGTGAGCTGTTGCGCGAGTGGCAGTTGAGCAAAAAAGCGGATCACCCACACAAGAAAAAAATCAT
This sequence comes from Sedimenticola selenatireducens DSM 17993, assembly GCF_000428045.1. GTDB lineage: Bacteria > Pseudomonadota > Gammaproteobacteria > Chromatiales > Chromatiaceae > Sedimenticola > Sedimenticola selenatireducens. The sequence goes on from NZ_ATZE01000009.1 coordinate 74,001, forward strand.
GGACCGCAACAGCATCGCTAATCCCCGCAGCCACCATCGCCGTCACAGGAATCGAAACCACATGAAGATCCACCATCACCCCCGCGAGATGAGCCAAAGTCAAATGGCAGTGTGGCGAGTCGATACCCCAAAATAATCATTAATGAAGGGATGGCTAATAGCCAGCTGAATGTTTTGAAACCGGCAATAAAAAAACAACCAAAACCTATCAGTCCCCAGCCGATCCAATTTCCAGTATCCGGCTGGTATGGTTGATACAGGGCGGTTAGACAGATAGCAAAGATTGCTGTGGCAATACTGCTTGCGATACTAAATCCTAATGGTTCATTAATGTAATGATACCCTACAAGAATCAAGAGAATTACGCCGAATAGTCTTAACGCAGTAATCATGAACGAGTTGAATCCTGTAGCTCTGTTTGGGTGATTCTATCTAATCTTGCAGGCCAATCGCTACCGCTTAAAAACGGATGAAGTGATTCCAACTACAGGCGTGGAGATCATGGTTCTTGCATCGGAAGATAAGAGTGATGGGAATCGTGTGCTGCCGCTGTTTTCTATAGCGTTCTGCATTGACCGATTACCCCGCTGTCATGTTGTCGAAACCCTGGCAATCGTGCCGTGTATTCGGTTACTCTGATGTCTCGAAAAGGAGACGCTGCATGTCCAATCCAATGTCCCAACCCAGTCAAAAACCCGAGGACTATCTTCAGGCCGGGGATTTAATTGACTCTGGCAATACACATGTCGTCGATTTCACAAACCGCCATCGGGTGAGTGGCGAGGCCCCCGTTGATGCCGCTGTCCGTCTCTACCTGGCGGTGCGCGACGAGATCACCTACGATCCCTACCGGGTGGGGCCCGACCCGCGCTACTTTCGTGCCAGTGACTGCCTGGCCACGGGGCGCGGCTTCTGTATTCCCAAGGCCGCACTGCTGGCCGCCTGTGCGCGTGTCATCGGCATTCCCGCACGGGTCGGATATGCCGACGTGCGCAACCACCTCTCGTCCAAGCGACTCGATGAACTGATCGGTGGCAACGTCTACACCTGGCACAGCTATACCGATCTCTATCTGGATGGTCAGTGGGTCAAGGCCACGCCGGCCTTCAACAAGGAGTTATGCCAGCGCTTCGGTGTGCATGTGCTGGAGTTTGACGGGCGAAATGACTCCCTGCTCCAGGAGTTCGACCAGTCGGGGAATCGTCACATGGAGTACGAGGGTCAACGCGGTGTCTTCAGTGACGTACCGTATGAGCTTATCCTCGCCGATTTCGAGAAGCATCATCCCAGGTGGCTGCATAACCGTGCCGACCTGGATGATGAACTTTTCGGGCATAAGGCTAAGGCCGGAAACGACATGGCGTGACCGATTCCGGTCACGCCGTTCCCTTGCAGGCTTTCAATTATTCACCAAGCGATTTCATCAACACGCCCAGGAAACGTCCCGCCTCGCCACCGGTCACCGCCCGGTGGTCGAAGGTGAGCGAGAGCGGCAGCAGTCGGTGTACCGCGGGTTCTCCGTTTGCCGGTACAACGGCATCGTAGCTGTGTCCCGCGCCGAGAATAGCGACGGTGGGCGGCACCACAACGGGATTGGCATGCCGGCCGGCGATGGTGCCGAAGTTGGAGAGTGTGAAGGTGTTGCCGCGCAACTTGTCCGGGGCAATAGTGCGATCCTTGACCGCCTGTTTGATTCGGTTTAGCTCTTCTCTCAGTTGGCTGGTGGAATACTGTCCGACATCCGGTATCACCGGGACAAACAGACCGTCCGAGGTATCGGTGGCGATGCCCAGATGCACCTTTTTCAACAGGCGCCGCCCGATGGCGTGGGCGTCATACCAGGCGTTGAGCGAGGGCTCCGCCTCGCAGGCCGCCAGGATCGCCAGGATCAGTCGCACCGTGACGTCTTCGCCCCCCTTCCAGTGCTGGATGTCCACCACGTCAAACAGAGTCACCGGGACCACTTCGGCGTGGGCCTGTGCCATGCTGCGTGCCATGGAGCGCCTGACCCCGCGCAACAGTTCCATGGGACCGACCTCGGCGAGGATTCTGGCCACCCGCTGCACGTCGGTGGCGGTGACCGTATCCTTGGGGCCGGTGGGGGTGACGATGGAGAGATCCACATCCAGTTGTTTGGCCAGGGCCCGCACGGCCGGGGTGGCCTTGATGCCGCTGCCGCCGCGGCTGGTAATTTCGCTGGCGCGCTCCCTGATCACCTCGCCGCCGGTCTTGACTTCACCGACCACGGTGCCGCTATCCTCCCTGACCGGCTTGACCGGTTCTGCCGCCGGGGCCTCGCCTTCGACCCGGTATTCCACCAGTGGGTCGCCTACCTGCACGATGTCGCCATCCTCCCCGTAGCATTTGGCGATGATGCCCGTTTCGGGTGAGGGGATCTCGACGATCGCCTTGGCGGTCTCCACCGAGAGCAGTAGCTGTCCCTGTTCCACGGTATCACCCGGTTTGACCTGCCAGGAGACGATTTCCGCCTCCTGAAGTCCTTCGCCCAGATCGGGTAGATTGAATAGTTTCATGCGGCACCTCCCTCGGCAACCGCTCCCTGCGTTGCTCTCGACCGCCTGTTCCCGACGCGGTCTACCTCCCCCATCCATGGGGTCGTACCTCCTGCATCCATGCAGTCGTGTGCCGCACCCTGACGGGCGGCCTTTGGCCGTGAAAATTGACTCTCCTGATGATTTTTCATGCGAACTCCATGGTCTGTCTGACGGCCTGTACGATGCGCTCTGTGCCGGGCATGTAGTGCCCCTCCAGGCGGAACATCGGCATCACGGTGTCGAAACCGGTGACCCGGCGAATAGGGGCGAACAGGGACATCAATCCCTCCTCGGCCAGTCGGGCGGCGATCTCGGCACTGACACTGCAGGTACGGGCGGCCTCCTGCACGATGACACAGCGGCCGGTTCGCCCGACCGATTCGAGAATGGTCTGCATGTCGATCGGTTTGATGGTGGCCAGGTCGATCACCTCGGCATCGATACCCTCACCGGCAAGCTGTTCGGCGGCCTGCTGGGTCTCATGCAGCATGGCGCCCCAACTGACCAGGGTGATGTCACTGCCCGGTCGCAGGACGAAACAGGTGTCCAGCGGCAGCGCCTCGCCGTTATCCTCCACTGCCTGTTTCATCAGGCGGTAGACCCGCTTCGGTTCCAGGAACACCACCGGGTCGGGATCGCGAATCGCCGCCAGCAGCAGGCCGTAGGCGCGGGTGGGGGAGGAGGGAATCACCACCCGGATACCGGGGATATGGGCAAACATCGCCTCGGTGCTCTCGGAGTGGTGCTCCGGGGCGTGAATCCCGCCGCCGTAAGGTGCGCGCAGCACCATCGGGCAGCTGAGGCGTCCGCGGGTGCGGTTGCGCATGCGTGAGGCGTGGCTCACCATCTGGTCAATGGCCGGGTAGATGAAGCCCATGAACTGGATCTCCGCCACCGGGTGCAACCCCTGAACGGCCATGCCGACCGCCGTGCCGGCGATCATGTTCTCCGCCAGTGGCGTGTCCAGTACCCGCTCGTTACCGAATTTTTCCAGCAGACCGACGGTGGCGCGGAAAACGCCGCCGTTGACCCCGATATCCTGGCCCAGAACCACCATTTCCGGGTCATGCTCCATTTCATGCATCAGGGCCAGATTGACCGCTTCAACCAGGGTGATATCAGTCATTGCTCGACTCCCTGACCAGCAGTGATTGGCGCTGCTGGTGCAACTCCTGCGGCAGTTCAGCATAGAGCCAATCAAACATGCTCTCCGGTTTCGGTGGCGCGCTGTCGAGGTAGTGCTGCACCTCCTGCTCAATCTCCGCCTTGCAGTCCCGAATCAGCACGCTCTCCTGTTCATCCGACCAGAGTTGGCGTGCCTCCATGAACCGTTTCAGGCGCGGTACCGGGTCCAGCTTGCGATGCGCCTCCAGTTCCTCATCGCTGCGGTAGCGGGTAGCGTCGTCGGCGGTGGTGTGATGACAGAGGCGGTAGCTGATCGCTTCGATAACGGTCGGACCGCCGCCGCCGCGGGCCTTCTCGATCGCCTCGGCCACATGGTGGCGCACCGCAATCGGGTCGTTGCCGTCGATCTGGATGCCGGGAATACCGGCGGCAATTGCCTTCTGGGCCAGGGTCTCTGATTTTGTTTGCAGGCTGCGTGGTACCGAGATGGCCCATTGATTGTTGTTGATGACAAAAACCAGCGGCAGGTTCCATGCCCCGGCCAGGTTGATCGCCTCGTAGAAATCCCCCTTGGAGGTGCCGCCGTCACCCAGCAGGCAGACCACCACCCGGGGCTGCTGGCGATATTTTATGGCGAACGCCACGCCGGCGGCCTGGGTGGTGTGGGTGGAGATGGGTACGCAGATGGGGAAGTCGTCTCCCAGATCGGGATTGGCCATGCCGCGTTCATCACCACCCCAGTAGAGCAGCAGATCCCGGACCCGGAAGCGGCGAAACAGCAGGGCACCATTCTCACGGAAACTGGGGATGATAATATCCTCGGGCTGCATGGCGTGTCCGACACCGGCGCCTATCGCCTCCTGTCCCAGGGATGAGGCGAAGGTGCCGATCTGGCCGGTGCGCTGCAGGGCGATGGCACGCTCGTCATAGAGTCGGGTAAAGACCATGTTTTTGTACAGGGCGTGAAGCGTCTCTGCGTCGTCGGCCAGCGGGGGAAGATCGCCCTCCGGTTCGCCATCGGGTCGCAGGAACCGATGGTACTCCACACTGAATGTCGTGGTCTGATTCAAACTGGACCTCCTGTGCTGCAAGCACCCAAGCCGTGCCAAATGAAGATCTGTGGCATCCCGCGAAATTTCTGTTTTCGCAACAGATCGCTTTGTTAACTCTTTCGGGCTCTATCGCTGTTGTCAGGCGTTACGCTATGTTTGCCAAGTTTGTGTGTGCACTTATTGTTCAGATGCCCGATAGCTGTATTCAAGATTGTGGTTGTTATCACAGAGTTTAGTACATCTCTCATGGGATAACGGGTAAGGTGGGATGGTCTGCTGTGACTTGGACAAGATGGAGGTAATAGAAGCTCACTTGAACAAAACGCTATAGAATGCCCGCAGATCCGAGCAATTTTCCCCAAGAAATCTTATCTGTCATCCTGTATTTTATGATGTCTCCCGAATCATTCACTGTTTCACTCTCCACGTTCTCCCTGATTGCCCTGGCTGAACTCGGTGACAAGAGTCAGCTGGTCTGCATGACCCTGGCGGCGCGACACCGTCACTGGCCGGTCATCCTGGGGGCTGCCGTGGCCTTTGTGATACTCAATCTGTTGGCTGTGCTGTTCGGCGCCGGTGTGGCCGCCTGGATGCCGGAGCGGGTAATGGCCGGTGTGGTGGCCGTACTGTTTGGCGGCTTTGGCATCCATGCCCTGTTGACCAGGGAAGAGGATGATGCGGTTGCCGTGCAAGAAAAACCGGGGCATGGCATTTTCCTCACGACGCTGGTGTTGATTCTGGTGGCCGAATTTGGTGACAAGACCCAGATTGCGGTGGCGGGCCTCGCCGGCAGTATGGCCCCGCTGCCGGTCTGGATTGGCGCCACCGGGGCGCTGGTGCTGGTCTCCGCTCTGGGCGTCTGGGCCGGTCGGACCCTGCTGCAGCGCCTGCCGCTGCACTGGTTGCACCGGGTCGGTGGTGTGATTTTCCTGCTGTTTGGGCTGCTGGCGGCCTGGCGTGCATTCACGCTGGTATAGCGGAAGGCGATCGTCGGGTTACGCCTTTGGCTGATGCGTTCTACAATGCTGTGCTATGGATGCGCCATCTGTATACCGCGTGAAGAGAAAAGGTCTTGATTATGAAAAAGCTGAAGAACGAAAAAGAACTCATCAAGGAGGCGATCCGGGTGGGGATGATCTATGCCGAGAAACGGGGTGCCGCGGAGTTCGAGAAGACCGATTCACAACAGCTGAAGGTGGAGTATCTTTACCGTTTGCTGGTACACGACAAGCAGATACAACCGCTCGCCAAGGATCAGTTGGGCGATCCGGGTATGCGGCACAAGCTCGCTATCTGGATCTCCAAGCTGCTGCCGGACGATCATCCGCTTAACCAGTAGGATGAGCGGGTTACGAGTTTTGTCCTGCAGTGCCTTCTGTTTTTTGTACGGCTGATTGGTGGTGGAAAATCGAGTAGACGGCGGGGATCAATACCAGGGTGATCAGGGTGGAGACGCTGAGCCCACCGATCACCGCCCGGGCCAGCGGTGCCTGGGCGTCGGCTCCTTCGCCGATGCCGAATGCCAGGGGCAGCAGTGCCAGGATGGTGGTCAGGGTGGTCATCAGTACCGGGCGCAGCCGGCGGCGTCCCGCCTCTGCCAGGGCGGTGTCGGTATCGAGCCCGGAGCGGCGTAGCTGTCCGGCCTGATCCACCAGCAGGATGGCGTTGTTGACCGCGATGCCGCCGAGCATGATACAGCCGATGGCTGACTGCAGATTCAGGGTGGTTTCGGTCAGAAACAGGGTTACCAGAACACCGATGGCCGCCAGCGGCACCGACAGCATCACCACCAGCGGATCACCCAGTGATTCATACTGGGATGCCAGCACCATGTAGACCAGCAGCAGCGCCAGCAGCAGCGAGACCAGCAGTTCACCGAAGGCCTTCTGCTGCTCTTCGAAATTGCCCGATATCAGCAGGTCATAGCCCATGGGGCGCGGGATCTGGTTGAGCCGGGTCTGAATATCCGCTGCTACCGAACCGAGGTCCCGGTCGGCCACGTTGGCGGTGACGGTAATCAGGCGCTGCTGATCCTTGCGCTCAATGGTGGCCGGACCCTCTCCCGGAGCACTATCCACCAGATTTCGCAGCACCACCATCTCGCCGCCAGGGGTACGCAGGGTCAGGTCAAGGATCTCATCCAGGGAACGTTTCTCCGCATCTTCCAGTTGCACCAGGATACGATAGGCGTTGCCCTCGACCCGGAACTCTCCCGCCTTGGAGCCGGCGACGGCGGTTTCGATCACCTCGGTCACGTCACGCACACTGAGTCCCAGATCGCTGATCTTGTCGCGTTTGACATGGATCTCCTGTTGCGGGATACCCGCCTCGCGACTCAGTTCAATGTCGGTAACACCGGTTACGTCGGCTATGGCGGTTGAGACCTGCTGTGCCAGCAGTACCAGTGTGTCAATGTCGTACCCGCGCACCTCGATGGTCACCCCTTCCACGCTCGCCAGCAGGCGCTCCAGCAGGAATTGTCCCTGAGGGGCGCGTACACGAATCTTCATGCCGGGAATCCGATTATCCAGCTTGCTGCGCAGGTCGTTGGCGATCTCCTGATTGGAACGGTTGCGCTGGGTGACCGGTAGCAGTGAGAGACTGATCTCACCGGTGGCCTTGGAACTGCCGCGGGAGCCGGAAGTCACCACGCTGACCACCGAAGAGACGCTTTCCGGCACCGCGCTATAGACGATCTCTTCCATCAGGCGGGTCTGCTGGTCAATCAGGTCCAGGCGGGTACCGACCTCCATCTCGCCGCTGATTCTGACCTCGCCTTCATCGCTGGGGGGCATGAACTCGGTGCCGATCAATGGCGCCAGGAACAGGCTGGCAGTGAAAATGATCAGGGCGGAGAGGATGGTGATAGAGCGCTGGTGAAGTACCGTCGTGAGCAGGGTGTGATAGCCGTTCTCCATTGTCTCGAAGCCGGCCCCGGCGCGGGCTGCCAGACGTGCCCGCCAACTGCTGCCGGTGGCCACGGGTTGCTGTTTGAGCAGGCGGGAGCCGAGCATCGGCACCAGGCTGAGGGAGACCAGCAGGGAACAGAACAGGGAGAACATGATGACGTAGGCGAGTTCCTTGAACAGTACCCCGGAGACACCCCGTAGGAAGATCAACGGCAGGAATATAACCAGGGTGGTGACTGTGCCGGCGATGACTGCCGAGGCGACCTCGCCGGTCCCCTTGACTGCGGCGGTGGCGGGGGACTCCCCGGTCTCCTGCTGGCGTCTGAAGATGTTCTCCAGCACTACGACGGAGCTGTCCACCATCATGCCCACTCCCAGCGCCAGGCCACCCAGGGTCATCAGGTTGAGAGTGAAGCCACCGAAGTAGAGCAGGCCGAACGTGGCCAGCATGGAGATCGGGATTGCCAGTGAAATGACCAGGGTGCTGCGCAGGTTGCGCAGGAAAAACAGCAGCACCAGCACCGCCAGTGAACCGCCGTACAGTACCGAGCGGGCCACGTTGGCGATGGCGCGCTCAATAAAATTGCCCTGATTGATCACCGGCGTGATGCGGATTTGGGGAAAGGCCTGGTTGACCTCCGCCACCTCGTCCAGCACCCGGCGTGCCACCTCCACGGTGTTGGCGCCGGACTGCTTGCGGATGGCGATGCGCACCCCTTGCTCGCCGTTGACCCGGATAATGCGGGTCAGTTTTTCATAAGTGTCGCGGATCTTGGCGATCTGTCCCAGGGTGATTACCGCGCCTTCGCGCTGACCCACGACGGTATTGCGAATCTGTTCCAGGTCGCTGAACTCGGCCGGGGCGCGCAGGGTGATCTGATAGCGGCCCTGTTCGAGCTTGCCGGCCGGAAGATCCAGATTGGCGTCCCGGATGGCTGACAGTATGTCATTCAGGGGCAGTCCCAGTGCATTCAGTTTGACCGGGTCCAGCTCTACCCGTACTTCACGATTGAAGCCCCCCCAGGGGTCCACTTGGGCCACGCCGGGAACCCGGGCGAAACGGTAGCGGATCTGCTGTTCGATAATCTGGGTCAGCTCCACCGGGTCCAGCTTGCTGGAGATACCGAGGATTACCACCGGATAGCTGTCCACGTCGAATTTACTCACCCGGGGACCGACAATATCGTCCGGCAGTTCACTGACCTCGTCCTCCAGGGTGGCCTGTACGTCAATAGCAGCGGTATCGATATCACTGCCCCAGCCGAAACTGACCCGTACCCGGCTGTTGCCCTCGTAAGAGGTGGAAGTCATCTCCTCCACACCCGGCACGGTGGCGACGATCTCCTCGACAATCTGGGTGACCAGCCGCTCCATGACAATCGGATCGGCCCCTTCGTACTCGGTACGGACGGTGAGGGTGGGTAGCTCGATGCTGGGCAGCAGATCGATCTGCAGACGGCTCAGGGCAACCGCACCCAGCACCACCACGATCAGCGCCAGCATGCTGGTGAAGACCGGGCGGCGTACGCTTGTGCGGGCCAGGTTCATGGACGGATTCCCGCCTGTTTCTCTGCGACACGGATGGCTGAGCCATCGTCCAGCAGTTGCTGACCCAGAACCACCACCCGCCCGGTGAGCGGTTCTCCCATGACCTGCACCCGGCTGCCTTGCTGTATACCCAGCGTCACCGGCCGCCAGTTGACTGTTTTGCCGTCAGCGGAGACGACAAATACACCGCTCCTGCCATCCCGGGTAATCAGCGCCTGTTCGGGTACGATGGTGGCGTCGTGCGCCTGTTCCAGGGTCACCGTGACGCGCACAAACATGCCCGGTTTGAGTCTCAGCAGGGGATTTTTTACCCGCAATTCCACCTGCGCCTGGCGGGTGCTTTCACGAAATACCGGGGCGATGCGAACCACGGTGCCGCCAAAGGATTCTCCGGGATAGGCGTCGGTGGTCAGGCTGGCATTCTGTCCCTGTTGCAGCAGGGCGTAATCCCGTTCCGTGACAAAGAACACCACGGTGATCGGGTTGAGTTCCACGATGCGCAGCAGCGGTGTATTGGCGCTGACGGTTTCGCCTTCATCGACATAACGCTCCGCTACCACCCGCTGTTCACTGTCGCCCCGCCAACTGGCGGTGACGGTGGTGTAACCGAGCCGGATACGAGCGCTCTCCAGTGCCGACTCGGCACGGGTAACCTGTGCCCGTGTCACCTCGACATGGGCCTGTTTTGCCAGTTGATCGGCCTTGGCGGCATCCCGTTGGGATTCGGAACTGACGCCGCGCTGACGCAATTTTTCAACCCGCTCCAGCTCCCGCTCGGCAATCTTCAGAAGGCTCTGCGCCTCGACCAGATTGGCCCGGGCCACGGCCAGCTCCGCCTCCACCTGCCGGACATCCTGCACATATTCATCGTTGTCCAGCCTGGCCACCACCTGGTCACGGGAGACGATGTCGGCCAGATCCGCATCCAGCTGTTCGATGCGGCCGCTGACCTTGGGGGCCACCACTATCTCGGCCTGTGCCTGGAGGGTGCCGGAAAACGTGCGTTGGCGCTCAATATCGCCCTGTTCAACGGTCACCACCTCAACCGGAATCGGTTGGGTGTTTTTTGCCTGCCGGTCCGATGCTTGCCCGGTCTCCGCCAGTCGTTGGTAGATAAACCAACCCGGTACGGTAAAAATAACCAGTAAAATCAGTATGAAAACCCCGGTTCTTTGTCGCATTTGGGCGTTGCACCAGCAGTATGTGAGATGTGAAATAGATATCCTTGGCAGAGTTTATCGGAAAACGGCTGACCAGCGGTTAAAACTTAATTGTTCTTCAGTCAGTGCTCATTCAGTTCCGGGACTTCGATAATCGTCACCATGCCCCTGGCGGCCATGTTACCGGTGTTGTGGTAGCTGTGATTGATGTTGCCCCGAAAATGGGCGCTGTCGCCCTCTGTCAGTGGTATCTGCTCTCCGGCCACTTCCAGGGTGAGTTCACCATCAAGAATATAGAGATACTCCTCGCTTCCCGGCGGGTGAGGTTTGCCGACATAGGTGGATGCGGGTGCCAGGGTAAATGTCTGCTGGCTGTAGGCCGGGTTGCCCAGGGGAGAGACGGTGGTTGCCCGATAGTTGCCGTCGCCCGACTCGCTCCGCCCCATGTTTTCACGGCGGATCACCTCCACCCGGTTATGCTGCTTCTCCAGCAGGTCATCGATGGTGCAGTTGAGTGCCACGGCGATCTTGTAGACGGCGGCCAGGCTCGGGTTCGATTCATCCTTCTCGATGGTCGCCAGGGTGGCGCGGGGAATACTGGCGCTGTCTGCCAACTGCTGCTGGGTGATTTTGCGCCTGGCGCGCATCTCCCGGATACGATTTCCGACCAGATTGGTGATCATGGAATAGACCTCATTGTCCATAAAGACAATATGAAAACATTTGTGTTGTTATTTTGTTTTTTTTATTGACAGAAGGCAAGTGGATTGTCAAAATAACAACATAATTGATGGTGAAAGAGATATTTCATCTGCCCATAGAAGCTAAAAAAGTGGACTCAAGAGGAAAAAATCCATGCCAGTAGTTAATCGTTATATCGACATTGATCAGGTAGAGAAGGAGGCGAAGAAGGACTATATTGATCGTCACTCGCCCTTCATTCACTGTGCCGATAGTGCCGTCAAGGGTGAACTGTTCAAGGTGACCGTTCGCATGGGCAACGAATACGCCCACCCGGATGATCACGACCACTATATCCGCTCGGTGCAGCTCTACAACGGCCAGACACTGTTGGCCGAAGCCAGCTTTCCGCCCGGTACCCTGGGTGGTGAAGGGGCCAAAGGCAATGCCGAGGTCACTTTCAATGTAGTACCTTCAGGCGGCAAACTGAAACTGAGCGCCATGGCCTACTGCACCAAGCATGGCCTGTGGGAGAGTAACCCGGTTGAAGTGACTATCGCCTGATCACCCGTTAATTATGTGCGGTACGCCGAGCGTGCTGCTCGTCAATTTATCCGCGATTTAAAAAAACCAACCAATATCTGGAGAAAGCTACAATGAGTGTACTCGTCGCAAAACAAGCCCCTGACTTTACCGCCCAGGCCGTGATGCCGGACAACTCCTTTGCGGACCTCACCCTGTCCAGTTACCAGGGCAAGTACGTGGTGTTGTTCTTCTACCCGCTGGACTTCACCTTTGTCTGCCCGTCCGAGCTGATTGCCTTCAACCATCGGCTGGAGGAGTTCAAGAAACGTAATGTTGAGGTGATCGGTGTCTCCATCGATTCCCACTTCTCCCATCTGGCGTGGAAGAATACCCCGGTCAACAACGGCGGGATCGGCAATGTCCAGTATCCACTGGTGGCAGATATCTCCAAGGAGATCACCAACGCTTACGATCTGAATACTGGGCCAGGTATTGCCCTGCGTGGTTCGTTCCTGATTGACAGGGAGGGTGTGGTGCAGCACCAGGTGGTCAATAATCTGCCGCTGGGCCGCAACATTGATGAAATGCTGCGGATGGTGGATGCCCTGCAGTTCACTGAAGAGCATGGTGAGGTGTGTCCGGCAGGCTGGAAGCAGGGTGAAGCCGGTATGAAGGGTTCCACCGAAGGCGTGGCGGAGTATCTGGCTGAGCATGCCGAGACGCTGTAACCGATGTGGGCTATGCCAATAGCCAGAAGCGAGGAACGTCGCTTCTGTAGGGGCGGCAAAAGCCGCTCCTACGGGGCGATGCTCCAAGCCAAATTAATATCATTAAACAATAGGGCAGAGCTGTGGTACTGCGCCTCTTGGTGGAGATGCTCGCAAGGCTTCCTTTCCCTATGGTCACGTCGAGCCCCCTCCAGGCGATGAATAAATCGCTGCAGATCCGAAACGGAGAGCTGATGATGTTTCCACCATCAAATTACCGGGCAAATTCCAGCGAGAGTGGGCAATGAAGCTTCCCGACCTGCTGGAGGGTCGACTGATCAGGCGCTACAAGCGCTTTCTGGCCGATGTGCGGCTTACTGACGGTTCCGAGGTGATCGCACACTGTCCCAATACCGGCTCGATGAAAAATTGCGCCGAGCCAGGCAGCCGGGTCTGGTTACAGGATGTCAACTCCCCGAAACGCAAGTTGAGATACCGCTGGGAACTGGTAGAGGTCGAGGGTCGCTATCTGGCTTGTATCAACACCGCCCGGGCCAATGATCTGGTCCGGGAGGCCATCATTGCGGAGCGCATTGAAGCACTCAATGGCTACTCCACGATTCAGAGCGAACGCCCCTACGGTAATGAGGGGAGTCGCATCGATCTGCTGCTGACCGAGCCTGGCTTGCCGGACTGTTTTGTCGAGGTGAAGAATGTGACGTTGCGAATTGGCGACGGTCTCGGCACTTTTCCGGATGCCGTTACCGACCGGGGACGGAAACATCTCCGGGAATTGACGGCTGTGGTGAAGGGAGGGGGCAGGGGGGTGCTGTTTTTTAATGTGGCCCATAGCGGTATTCAGCGGGTTGAACCGGCCTGGGATATCGACCCGGCCTATGCCGAAGCCCTGGTGGAGGAGGTGGAGGCCGGTGTGGAGGTGCTGGCGTATCAAGTCGAGTTCGCTCCCGGACAACTGAACCTGAGGCATTTATTGCCTTTTCGGCCAGGAACGCCGTTTTTATGTACATAACCAGGATTTAATATCATGCTGAAATAATATGCTGTTTGATTGATATAGGTCATTTCCCGTATATGGTCTATAAATGTGTTTTTAAACAGTAACTTAGAGCTTGCAAAATACTGATAAAGCGCAGATTGGAGCTTGACAAATATCACAGGTGGGTGTCTCATAGCCCCAATTTTTGCAAATAACCAGATGAATTGTCTGGTTTGAATATCAGAATCTGGTAATTCTTTTTTAACTTTGTAAATAAGGGGGGTTCATGGACGCCGTAGCTGAACAGAAGTACGACCTGGGTGTTGTACGCTGGTTCACCGTCATGGCTGCAGTCTACTTGTTGGTAGGCGCTCTCGTCGGGGTATATATCGCCTCGGAGTTGGCTTGGCCGGTGCTGAATTTTGATCTGCCGTACATCACCTTCGGACGTTTGCGTCCGTTGCATACCAACGCAGTGATTTTTGCCTTTGGCGGCTGCATCCTCATGGCCACGGCCTTCTATTCGGTACAACGCACCTGCGGTGTCCGTCTATGGAGCAACAAGCTGGCCTGGTTCACCTTCATCGGCTGGAACCTGATTATTCTTTCCGCCGTGATCACCCTGCCGCTGGGCATCACCCAGAGTAAGGAGTATGCCGAGCTGGAGTGGCCGATTGATATCGCCATTGCGGTGGTGTGGCTCTCCTACACCATTAACTTCATCATGACCATCGCGAATCGCAAGAGCTCGCACATCTATGTGTCGAACTGGTTCTTCCTCGGCATGATGATCATGATCACTTACCTGCATGTGGTTAACAGCCTGGCCATTCCGGTCGGCATGTTCAAGTCCTACTCCATATTCTCGGGTGTGCAGGACGCCATGATCCAGTGGTGGTGGGGACATAACGCGGTCGGCTTCTATCTGACCGCCGGTTTCCTCGGCATTATGTATTACTTCGTTCCAAAGCAGGCAGGGCGTCCCGTTTACTCCTATCGCCTGTCGGTCATCCACTTCTGGGCGCTGATGTTCGGTTATGTCTGGCTGGGTGCGCATCACCTGCAGTATACCGCGCTGCCTGACTGGACCGGTTCACTGGGCGCGGCCATCTCCCTGGCCATGATCATCCCCTCCTGGGGCGGCGCGGTGAACGGCATGATGACCCTCTCGGGTGCCTGGGACAAACTGCGTACCGACTATGTGCTCCGCTTCCTGATCATGTCCCTGGCCTTCTACGCCATGTCCACCTTTGAAGGGCCGGTGATGTCGATCAAGACGGTTAACGCACTCTCTCACTACACCGACTGGACGGTTGGTCACGTACACTCCGGTGCATTGGGCTGGGTGGCAATGGTGGGTATTGGTGCCATTTACCATCTGATGGTCAATGTATTCCATGTGCAGATGTGGTCAACCAAGCTGATCAATGCCCACTTCTGGACTGCAACCATTGGTACGGTGATCTATATCGTCGCCATGTGGGTATCGGGCATCATGCAGGGTCTGATGTGGCGTGCCTACGATGAGTACGGCACCCTGGCTTACACCTTCGCTGAGTCTGTTGAGTCAATGCATCCCTACTATGCGATGCGCGCCATTGGCGGCATGGTCTTCCTGACAGGTGCGGCAATTATGGTGTTCAACGTCATTATGACCGTACTACAGGCCAATGCCCGGGGCACAGTGCAACAGGCGCGCTCCGCAACCGTTGCAGCGTCTGCCTAAGGGGAGTATTGAAAAATGGCTATGCAAGAAAAACTTGAAAAAAATATCTGGGCATTGGTGATCGTTACCGGATTGGTGCTCAGTGTGGGGGGTATTGTTGAGATCGTGCCGCTGTTTTATCTGGACAGCACCATGGAGCACAACAAGCATCCCGAGATTGTCTGGCAGCGTAAGGCTCAACAGGCGCTGTCCGATCACCAGCCGGGAGATGGCATGCGTCCCTATACAGCGCTTGAGCTGGCAGGTCGTGATGTCTATATCCGTGAAGGCTGCTATCTCTGTCACTCCCAGATGGTCCGCCCGTTCCGTGATGAGAAAGAGCGCTATGGCCACTACTCGCTGGCTTCCGAGTCGATGTACGACCACCCCTTCCAGTGGGGGTCAAAGCGTACCGGCCCGGATATTGCCAGACTGGGTGGCAAGTACTCCGACGACTGGCACCGTAAACATCTGCGCGCACCCCGTTCAGTAGTACCCGAGTCGGTCATGCCCAATTATCCCTGGCTGCAGCATGCCGAACTGGATGGTGAAACCATGCAGTCCCATATGCGCGGTATGCAGCGACTCGGTGTTCCTTACACAGAAGCCGATATCGACGCGGCCCCGGAGCTGTTGAAGGGCAAGAACGAAGAGGATGCGGTAGTCGCGTTCCTGCAGGTGCTGGGCACCATGGTCAAGCTGGACGAAAGCAAGGTCTATCGTGAATAGTTTAAAAGACTATTTTTCGACCGATTTACAGGCGATGACCACCAACGATTGGGTGGGCACCATCCTCACCGTGGTCATCTTTCTGTTAATGCTTGGTCTGTATGTTTATGTCTTGCGTCCAAAAAAACGGGAGCACTTCGAAAAACAGAAGCATATCCCGATGGACGATGAACAGATAAATGACGGAGATAAAAATGGCGGATAACAATCCATTTCCGGGTGAAAACAATACCGGACATATTTGGGACGATAATCTGCGGGAACTCGATAATCCGGCGCCCCGCTGGTGGATGATCGCCTTCTGGGCATCCATTCTCTGGGTGATCGGTTATGCGATTCTCTATCCCATGATTCCCGGGCTCAGCGGTTACACCAAGGGCATCATGGGCTGGACCCAGATGGGCGAATACAAGGAAGGCCTTGATGAGGTTCAGATGGTTCGCGCGGAGTTCGAGACCAAACTGCAGGGGATGACGGCCAAGGAGATTCTGGCGGATGAGGGTCTATCCAGTTACACCGTCGCCTCGGCCAAGGTGCTGTTTGGTGACAACTGTGCAGCCTGTCATGGATCCAATGGTCAGGGTGGTCCCGGTTATCCGGTACTCGCTGATGACAACTGGATATACGGCGGTGCGGTGGAAACCATTGAGCAATCCATTACCAATGGCCGCATGGGTATCATGCCGGCCCAGGCAAATCTGCTGACCGATGAGGAGTTGGATAAACTGGCTGCTGCAGTGATGTCTGGAAACCCGGCGGCGGAACCCCTGTTCATGGAGAAGGCGTGTTTTGCCTGCCATGGCCCTGATGGCAAAGGTATGCAGGCACTGGGATCAGCTAACCTGACTGACGCGATTTGGCGCTTCAATGAGGCGGATCAACTGGCCAGTGTCAAACAGACCATCAAGCACGGTGTCAACGACACGTCCGACCCCCTGACCCGGGAGGCGGTTATGCCCAAGTTTGGAGATCGTCTGTCAAAAGATGAGATCAAAAAGCTGGCCGTATATGTGTATAAATTCGGTGGTGGCCAGTAAGCACGTGTTTTAATCCTTGCTGCATGGAGATTCAATCTCCATGCGGCAAAAACATTCAGGTTGTCTGTATCTGGGGAGGTATACGATGAATGTAGATGCTGTCGCTGTAGCGTCCTTTGTGGCAATCGCAATTTGCGTAGTAATTGTTGGTTATCTTGGCTTCAAGGTGAAGGGGCTAATCAGTAAGGATGCAAAGGCCCACAAGGACTAAAACCCTCGTTGACATAGGCGTATGAAAAAGGGGGGTGAACCCCCTTTTTTAATGGTGATATAATGCAGGTTAGTTATTGACAAATCGCATTTTTTTCAGCCCGCCCTTTCAGTAAACTGGTGCCCGGTACGTTGAGATTCATAACGGCATATTTATCCCCCATGAGTGCCAGTCTACAGCTGTTATTAGAGGAGTGATTTCGTTGAGCGTCAATCCACAATCAAAGCACGATGCGGTAGTCGATGAATTGTATGCGGAGGCGGGTCACTGGAAGATCAATACAGGTGAAGAGAAGATTCACGCCAAGCGCATTCCGGGGAAATGGCGCATCTGGAAGTGGCTGGCCAGCCTGGTCTGGCTGCCGTTCTTTCTGGTGCCGTATCTGCGTTGGGATGACCGCCAGGCAATCCTGTTCGATATTCCAAACCGCCAGTTCCATCTGCTAGGCGTCACTATCCTGCCGCAGGATTTCTGGATGCTCTCCCTGCTGCTGCTTTTCTTTGCCATCCTGCTGGCGGTGGTGACGGCCCTGGCCGGGCGGGTGTGGTGCGGATTTTTCTGTTTCCAGACGGTCTGGACCGATATCTTCACCTGGTTTGAAGAGAAACTGGAGGGCTCACCGCAAAAACGCAAGAAACTGGATCAGGGCCCGCTTACTTTCACCAAGGTGCGGGTCAAGGCGACCAAGCATCTGATATGGATCGTCATCTCCGCCCTGACCGGAATTTCGTTTGTTGCCTGGTTTATGGATGCCTATCAGCTCTGGGCTGACCTGGTTTCCTTCAATCTCGGCATTACGGCGGTTGTTACCATTCTCCTTTTCATTGGTGGCACCTATGGACTTGCTGGATATCTGCGGGAACAGACCTGCTTCTGGCTCTGTCCCTACGCCCGTATTCAGGGTGTGATGGTGGATAACACAACGGCTGTTCCTACCTATGACTTTCATCGTGGAGAGCCACGTGGGCGGGTGAAGAAAGGGTCCAGCGAGGCACAACGGACGACCGGCGACTGTGTCGACTGTAACCAGTGCGTGGCGGTCTGTCCCACTGGAGTGGACATCCGGCATGGTCAGCAGGAGGGTTGTATTACCTGCGCCCTCTGTATTGATGCCTGTGATGCGGTGATGGAGAAGCTGGACCGACCCAAAGGTCTTATCCGCTATGAGTCGCTGGATGTGCTTAACGGCAAAGAAGAACGGCCGCTACTCAAGCGTCCGCGAGTCTGGGTCTACAGCTTGGTGCTGCTGTTGTCAGTAATCGGTATCGGTTACGGCATGGCGACGTTGGATGCCATTGAAATCAAGGTAATACATTCCAGGCAACCGCTCTATGTATTGCAAAGTGATGGCTCTATCCAGAACAAATACACCATCAAGGTGCTCAATAAACTGACTGAAGATTTACAGGTGACGATTAGTGCACCGGATATCGAGGGTCTGGTGCTGGTAGGTGCGGAGGATCCCGTGACGGCACGTAAAGGGATGGTGACACCCCGCACCCTGTTTGTGCGCATCCCGCGTGACAAGCTGAAAGTTGAATCACAGCCACTGGTATTTTACGCGGAGACGACTGATAGCAGCGGTAAACGGTTGAGTAGTAAGCGTGAGAGTGTGTTCATCGGTCCGAAGTAGGGTCGAGACGATAATTTTCGAAGAAAGCAATTAACAGACAGCCTCCCGATAGTCTATTTACCGGGCGCTGCAGCAAGAGGTTCACGTGACTGAGATGACCGATAAACAATCTCCCTGGCGAAACCCCTGGGTACAGGGATGGATCGGTTTGCTGGTGGTGTTTATTGCCGCCAACATAGTGATGATCTATCTGGCCGTCAGCCACAGTCCGGGATTGGTCGTGGATGACTATTATGAGCGTGGTCAGGACTATGAAAAGAACATGCTTAAACGTCAGGCTAAAAATCCTGGTTGGCAGATGAAGGTGATTGCTCCTGAACGCGTGGATGTCGCCATGCCGGCCCGTTACGGGGTGCGCATTGTCGGTAAGGATGGTTATCCGGTGTCGCCCGATTCGGTCACTTTTTACGCTTACCGTCCCGCCAATGCCAAACTGGACTTCTCCGTACCCATGGAGGCCACCGATTCCGGTATTTATGAAGCCGATATCAGCTTCCCCAGTCTGGGCGTGTGGGATATCCTTATCAGCGCAAAGCATGGGGATGATGAATATAATCTGTCACACAGGGTCAGCGCGGGCGTCAATTAAGTCAGTTACCGCTGGATGGTCTGGTCACACCAGTCGTCCAGCAGGACCACCGTCCAGTGTTATCCTATTCTCCCTGCCGGACCGCAATGTCCGGCTTATTCATTTTTAGTTGAAAAATTGCTGTCCTCTATCCGATGCTTTTTGGTTCGGTAGATGGGATGGTAACGTAGCGGGAGGAGAGTGGTCTCGGGTGGTTTCAGAAAGTCAGAAACAGTGTTTTCACTGCACACTGCCGGTGTCGCCAGACAATGAAGTGGTGTCGGCGATTAAAGGCGAATCTTGCAGCTTCTGCTGTATCGGCTGCAAATCGGTCTGTGAAGCGATCTATGCCGCCGGTCTTGACGGCTTTTATCGGCGCATGTACGACGGTACGGCTCTGGCACCACCACCTGAGCTCCCCAGGGAACTTGCACTGTATGACCTGGATGAAGTGCAGGAGGAGTTTGTTGATACCCTCGGAGAGACCCGGGAGATCCATCTGCTGGTGGAGGGCATCCACTGTGCCGCCTGTGTCTGGCTGATCGAACACTCACTATTGGGCCTCGCGGGCGTCAAGCAGGCGCGGGTCAATCTCTCCGGACGGCGGCTGCATGTGGTCTGGGACAACAGTCGCTTGAAACTATCCGATATTATCCGCCGGCTGGGGCGGATCGGTTACGCCGCAGTGCCCTACGATCCCGATGCGGCAGAGGATCGTCTGAAGCGAGAGAACCGGCACCTGCTTTATCGTATGGGGTTTGCCGGATTCACCATGATGAATCTGCTCTGGATCTCCATCGCGCTCTATAGCGGGGCTGATAAGGGTGAATTTCGAACGCTGTTTCAGTGGGTCGGTTTCGCCCTGGCGACGCCGACCCTGCTCTATTCGGGTTACCCGTTTTTTAAAGGGGCATGGTCGGGTATCCGGCATCTCCACCTGGGTATGGATGTGCCGATTGGGATCGGCGCCGGTATCACCTACCTCTACTCGATCTATGTGATGCTGAGTGGATCGGTCACCGGCGAGGTTTACTACGACACGGTGGTCAATTTCATTTTTGTTATCCTGGTTGGACGCTATCTGGAGGCTATATCCAAACGTCAGGCGGTGGCTTCCACCCAGCGTCTGCTGGACCTGCAGCCGCGAGTGGCCACGCTGTTGTCGGATACTGGAGAGAAGGTGGTACCGATTCGTTCGATCAAGCAGGGAGACCGGGTGCTGATCAGGCCCGGAGAGCGAATTCCGACGGACGGTGTGGTACTGGAGGGCCAAAGCGCGGTTGATGAGGCGATGTTGACCGGCGAGTCTGTCCCGGTGCGGAAATCGCCGCAGATGACCGTCTCGGCCGGCACGATCAATGGACATGGTGCGTTGCAGGTTGAAGTGACCGGGCTGCTGAAAGACAGCGCGCTTGGAAGAATCATCCGCCTGGTAGAGGAGGCGCAGGCGAGCAAGGCGCCAATCCAGTGCGTGGCGGACCGGATCGTGCCCTGGTTTGTTGCCATTACCATCGGTCTGGCAACGGCCACTTTCTTCTGGTGGCTGAATAGCGACTTCGAGACCGCTTTGATGGCGGCGACGGCCGTGCTGATCATTACCTGCCCCTGTGCCTTTGGCCTGGCCACACCCATGTCCATTGCCGTGGCCACCGGCCTGGGTGCACGCCACGGTATCCTGATCAGAAACGGTGATGTACTGGAACGATTTTCATCCATTGATCATTTTGTGTTTGATAAAACGGGCACCCTGACCGAAGGGGCGATGCGGGTTACCGTGATCCAGACCGGAAGTTCGCAATGGAGTCCCGGTGACCCGGTCAACGACGAGATCCGGGAACTGCTGGGAAAACTGCTGGCGGTTGAGCAGTTTTCCGAGCATCCGGTGGCTGCGGCCCTGACAGCCTGTGCCGAGTCAGCCGGCTGGAAGCGGCAGCAGTTGCAGGTAAAAGAGTTTGTTAATCGACCCGGCCAGGGTGTCTCGGCCATTGTGGAAGGTGTGGTTGTGGTGATTGGCAATGCCGCATGGATGCGGACCAACGGTGTCGCGGCCGAGCCGGCTTTCCAGGCGCTGGCCGCGCACCTGGATCAGACCGGTACCGGTTCACTGTACTGCGCGGTGAACGGTATTGAGTATGCCCTGATGGGTGTGGAAGATCCGCTGAGAAGGGATGCGGCCGGCCTGGTGGCGGATCTCAAGGCTGCGGGTATGCAGCTGACCATGCTCAGCGGTGACCGCCAGCGGACCGCCGAGGCGATTGCCGCCCGCCTGGGCGGCATGCCGGTGATTGCCGAGGTGCTCCCGGAGCAAAAGGATCAGGTGATTGACAGTCTGCAAAAGAATGAGCACCGGGTGGCGATGGTGGGCGACGGGGTGAATGATGCTCCGGCGCTGGTGCGGGCGGATGTGGGGATTGCGCTGGGTTCGGGGACCGATGTTTCGATTGCCAGCGCCGATATCGTGCTGATGAGCAGTGAACTGGATAAGGTACGACTGGCTTCGGCGCTCTCCCGGCGAACCTTGCGTACCATCCGCCAGAATATCGGTATCTCGATAGCGTATAATTTGATCATGGTGCCGCTGGCAATGTCGGCGTTTGTGACGCCACTGGTTGCAGCAATCTCAATGCCAATCAGTTCACTGCTGGTGATCGGTAACGCAGCGCGCATTCGCACTCTGTTCAAAGGCGGGCAATAATGAGCGACTATGTGGAAATTGGAGTAGCCGGATGGACGTGATCTACGGTTTGATTCCCGGCATGCTGATTCTTGGCCTGGTGGGAGTGGTGGTGTTTTTCTGGGCCGCTAAAAGCGGTCAGTTCGAGGACCTCGAGGGCGAAGCCAGTCGCATTCTGATGGACGATGATCTGACGGAGACCAGGTCCACACCACCCGATGAGGGTACAAAGGACGCTGCCGAGGATAACCCGGATAAAGCCGGTTAGCGGCATTTGCTGCAATTAATTCCCCGGTGACCCTCCAGTCTGCGCATGCGCGAATAGCGCTTTTTATAGCCGCTCCTGCACGGTAATCGACAAGAGGCTAAGTGATGGATAATCGGGTTACATCTTATAAATCAGCGGGCAGGTCGCATCAGTGAGCATGAATGATCCATTTGGACGGGTACGGCAGAAACAGCAGAGCAGCTATGACTCGCTGAGGCGTTCGCTGATAGAGGCAGGGGTCGGCACCCGTGGCGCCGCCGAATCGGTGTTGAAGAGCATGTTGCAGCGGGCGGCTGTTATCACACTGCTGGTTATGCTGGTGACAGCGGCGGTGGCGCTGTTTCTTCCGCAGATGCGGGCCGCTGCCTTGACCTTGGCGTTCATTATCCTGTTTTGGCTGCTGGTGACGACAATGAATGGTTACAGCTTTGTCAGGCGCTATATCAAGGAAGAGTTATCTGTTGAAAAGGAGTGTTGATGCGGCGGTCGGGCAATGATGCCGGGTTACGCCTTTGGCTAACCCGACCTACCGGCGGCAGGATGGGCAAAGCTTACCGCTTCCTGCTCACGCTCCTTGCCTACATCCATGTAGGCAAGGCTTGCATGCCCATCACCTCCCTGACTGAATCCCGGTTAGTTTTGTAGCGGTTTCAGTACCTGGTCGAAGTTGGCCGGATTGATATACTGGAACACCTCTTTACCTTCCGGGTTGACGGCGATATCCAGTCCCTTAGCTGGATAGAGCCAGTGCGTGGTCGGTGATTCCGTTTCTTTGATTTTCTGTTCGGGGTCACCAAAACGGCTGGCAATCAACGCCTCATCCAGATCAGCGGCAGGGATATAGGTGATGAACGCGATCTTTTCCTGCGCCAGTCTTTCCATATCGCTACTGGAAAGCTCCACCTTGCGGGTGTCATCGCCCAACTTGCTGATCCGCTCACCGCGTTCAAACATCTCTTTCGCCTGCTTCTCGGTAAGCTCAAGATTGAGCACAACATCGGCCTTCAGACCGCTGATATAGATGCGTTGGAAATAGACCTCCACCATATAGCGGTTTTCCGGGGTCAGAAAGAGGCTGGCCTTACCCTGTGACTGAAAACTTTGGCGGGCCTCACCCAGGTTGCTTTTCCCCAGCACTATGCCGAATACCGAGAGATTTCCCTGGCTGTCCAGCCGCAGATCCCAGGGAAGCCTGGGATTCTCTTCAACCGTGCGCCCGCCCGGTAACAGGATTGCGGCGGCCAGGGCGATCAGGGTGGCGGTCAGTATGCCGAGAAAGATTTTGCGTTCCACCAGTTTCACCTGCCTGCGGATGGGTTCTGTTGACTGAGTACTAATCTGAGAATCTGTGGGGCGTTGTGAATTGTCATGTTGGTCAATCACGTCGGACTGCTATTCTAACCGACAATGGATCTGGAGAATATGGTGCAACGGTCATGGGCAACACGCTTTGGTTTATCAATCTGCTGAAAGATCACCCTTGGATTGGTTTTCTGATTGGCCTTGCCTTTGTCACGGTCATGTTCGGATCAAAGAATCTGGTGATCTATTTCTACTCACGCCACAAGTCGAAACAGATCGATCAGTCAAGATGATGCCGCTCTGCTTTCCCAATTGATACTTGATGAGCTCCTATCCCCCCAAAAACAGCCGCTCCACCTCGGGATTTTCCAGCAATTCCTCGCCGTGACTGGCCATGGCGACCTGTCGGAGACCAACACATAACCGATGTCGGCAAACTCAAGACCCTTGGTGGCGTTCTGCTCCACCAGCACGATAGTTTTGCCATCCTGATGTTGCAGATCGTCGAGGATCTCAAACACCCTGTCGATATAGCGCGGTTCTAGCCCGATGGACGGCTCGTCCACCAGCAGCATTTCGGGACTTGCCACCGGATGGCGCCCTGATCCATTGCCGGCGTCGCGCTCCCAGGCGGGGAACTTTGCCAGTGCCTGTTCAGTGCCTTCGTGCATCGCTTGGCGGCAAAGCAGAATATAAGAATATAACTTGATACAGGATTGTAACCCTCCCGGATTTTTTCTACTCGGGAACGGTCTGGTGAATACCTACAGACAGAGTGACATCCTGTGCCAGATTTGGGATGGGATGGGTGATTTGTCAAGGTTCCTGTTCAACTTACCCGGTACATAGTCACATTTAATTTTTCTTCTTCCAAATTACCCCAAAAAAAAAATACCATATATATCAGGATGTTTGAGTGCAGTTTGGTGTGTGCCTCGGTCGGTGAGCCGGAAATGGCACCAGGCGTTCCATAAAAGACGGCATATAAATTGCGTTATCTGCCGATTAAGATGGGTTTGCTCACGTTGTAACCAGACGTTTTGCGCAAAAGCCTATCAGGGATGACCTGAAAAAAGGGCATTCATAATTTAAGTTGATCGCGCAAGAATCAACAGGTTTGCAAGACCGTGAAACGCAGTAGTCATTTATAACATTCGCCATGAGGAGGGTATGTTTCATGCCATTAGCTTTGATGTTCGCAACTGAACCCGGATGACCGACGGCTTGTTTGATTTGTACTGTTCTCCAATAGCAGCAGCCATTAGCTCCGGTGGCATAGCGGCCTGTGGGAGATTCAGTTGTCCACCAATCATTGTAGAGGTATCAGAATATGCTTGATTTCCTATATCAAACGGGCTGGGGTGCATTTACCTTAATGCTCCTGTTTCAAATTCCTTTCCTGCTTGTATTTCCCTATATCGTCTATCGGAAGTGTTTTGTTAACCCAAAACCGGGTAATACGAATCCGAGGAAAATGACGCGCCTGGAAACGGTATGGATCGTCAGCGCGATCGCGCTTTTTGTGATCGTGAATCTGTACAGCATCAGTTACATGCCGATGTCCAGAACCGCAGCGACAGAAAAAACAGCCGCGGTTATTCAGGATGTAGATGTGACCGCACGTTCCTGGAGCTACGAAATTTCCAATCGACAGTTTGAAGTTGGAAAGCCCGTTCGCTTCTCTGTAAAAAGCGTCGATACGATGCACGGTTTTACCGTCTATCACCCGAATGGAAAAATACTCTTCAACATGATGCTGATTCCCGGATTGGAGAAGCCTTCATCACTCGTCTACACATTTACCGAACCGGGTAAATATAAGGTGCGCTGTCTGGAGTATTGCGGAATCGCCCATCACGGAATGCAAGATGAACTGACGGTCGTAAAAAGCGACGGTTAAGTTCAGGTACAGTACAAGAGGATTTTAATATGCTAACTGCAACAATAAGACGTACCCCAATCCTGGGGAAAATGTTTGATGTCGATGAGAGCACGGGGCTGTCCGATATCAATACCTGGCCGGCCATGATGATTATGACATCGTTTGTCTGGTTGATCGTGGCGATTCTGCTGGGTGCGCTGATGCCGGTTATTCAGATGGCGGAATTGGATGCCAATCTCTTCTATTCAGCAATCACGCTGCATGGTGCGGCATTGGCTTTCCCGTTCCTGTTTCAGTTCATGATGGGCATCAGTCTGCACCGGTCGGGTGGCTGTATGGGTAAGTCGGCGTCAGGAAAACTGACCACGTTGATTTACCTCTGTATGAATGGCGGTGCCGTGCTATTAACCCTGGCGGTGTTGGGCGGATTGAAAATCACCTACACCGTTATGTATCCGCTACCCCTGGTGGGTGCGCAGATGGGCGCGTGGAGCATGAACATGGTGGTGCTCGGGTTTACCGGTATCGCACTGGTTCTGACTTCTATTATCTTCCTCTATCCATTACAGATCATCCGCATGTCCTTCTTTGGCAAGCAGCGTGAAGAGTTGTTGCTGTCGGCGCGCACCCTTAAGGACCCCGGCATGCTCGGCATGGTGATGTCGGTCATGATCCTGCTTGTAACGGGGACACCGTTGATGATTGTTGCAGGTGCCTTGTTGCTGGCGCTTTATGGTATCGTTCCGCTGGAGGCGATAGCCTGGGCCTCCGAGCCCGTGGTTTTTCAGTATGTGTTCTATATTTTTGCACACAATCTGATGGAAGCCATGGCCATCATGGTGATCAGTGCCGTTTACGCCACATTGCCGCTCTACCTGGCGGATGGAACCCGCAAACTGTACAGTGACAAGCTTGCCAATCTGGCTCTTTGGATACTGTTGGTGACCTCGGTTACCTCCTTCTTCCATCACTTCTATACCACTAACCCGGGGCTTCCTTCCGCGCTAGCCTATCACGGTAATTTCATGAGTTGGGCAACCGGTGTTGGTGCCGCGCTTTCGACCTTTACTATTCTGGCGACTATCTGGAAACATGGCATAAAACCGGAACCTGGCTTGATGGCTATCCTGGCCGGCTTTGTTGTCTATATCCTGGATGGTGTCAATGCCATGGTGGCGGGAAATATCGCTGTTTCGTATCAGGTACACGGTACCCTCTGGGTGGGTGGTCATGCGATGTCGGTTCTGATCGCCATGTGTCTGATGTGGATGGGTGTTCTATATCACCACTATCCGGTAATCACCGGCAAAAAGCTGGATAAAAAACTCGGCAGTCGTTTTGTAACGCTCTATTTTATTGGTGCGGTTGGCCTGCTGTACTCTTTTGCGGCAGGTGGTGCCATGGGTATGCCAAGACGCTTTGCCGATTGGGATGCTGGTCCTGATGGTTGGATGATGGTAGGCATTGCTATCCTGATATTTGGTCTTTTCCTGATAGCCGGATTTGTCACCTACATGCAGAACTTCATGAGGTCGAGATCCATTTCATGAGGTTAATCGTGTTACCCAGGTGTAGGGGTGCGACACAATAGTGTGCCGCGCTTGTCGAGCGGGCAGGTAGATACCTCCCGGAGCCTGCCCGCTTCGACATTTAACGCTATATATTCGACAACCGGCCAACAGAGTCGGATGTGAAGATTGAGGTGGGATGGCATGATTAAACAGCTGGTTAATCTATTTAAGCTGAGAATAGGCTTTATCATGATGCTGACAGCGCTCGTGGCGATGGCGGCCACGCCCGGGCGTTCGGTCACTTTGACTGAAATGATTGTTCTGGCGCTCACCGTGCTTGTCGCGGCCGCCAGTGCCGGTGCGTTCAATCAGTACTACGAGACCGATCTCGATGCACTGATGGCGCGCACCAGAAATCGACCTTTTGTGACTGGTGTGTTAACCAAGGGGCCATTCTGGTTGATGGTGATCAATGGGTTGCTGTTCGTGAGCGTGGCGATTGCTGCTGTTGTTCTGAACGGCATGGCGGCACTCTACATTTTTCTCGGCGCCTTTTTTTATGCGGTGGTCTACACCGTCTGGTTAAAGCGGCGTACCTGGATGAATATTGTGATTGGCGGAGCCTCGGGCAGTTTTGCCGTGCTGGCTGGAGCCGCTGCCGTTGATCCGGTACTGACACCGGTTCCCATACAGCTGGCACTGGTCCTGTTTTTCTGGACACCTTCCCATTTCTGGAGCCTGGCGATTGCTCAAAACAAGGATTATGCCGCCGCCGGCGTGCCCATGCTGCCTGCCATAGCGGGCAACGAGTATGCAGCCAAGGTCGTACTGGGGAATACGCTGATCCTGGTCGGCATTTCCATAATGCCCTATTTTTACGGTATGGGATGGCTGTATCTTCTGGGGGCTGTGAGTGGTGGGGGGTATTTTCTCTATCGAAACCTGAAAATGATTCAGGATGCGGGAAGGAAAAATGCCATGGCGAGCTTCTTTGCTTCACTGATACAGCTCTCGTTATTATTGATAGGGACGGTACTCGATGTGCTGATTTTGTCGTAAGCCGGGATTAAGCGTTCGACAGTGAGAAGATAAGGATTACGAATGGATTGCAAACTGTGTGGTTTGCCAACACCCAATCCCCCCGTTCAGCAGGATGGCCATGTCTTCTGTTGCTATGGGTGCAGCACGGTCTACGAACACTTCGGTGAGGCGGTGTTGGATTCGTATAAACGGATTGAAGAGGCTGGGCCTGCTTTACCTCCTGAAGGTAAAGAGGCCTTTCTTCGAATCGAAGGGATGCACTGTGCTTCTTGCGAATTCATGCTCAAAAAACTGGGAGAGCGGGCCAAGGGCGTGCTCGATGTAACCGCCTGCTATGCAACATCCACCGCCAAGGTGACTTTTGATCCGGATATCATTGATGAGTCTGATCTACCCCGGGTGTTGAGTCAGGCCGGTTACAGGGCGGGTTTCAGATCCGAGGTTCTCGAGCAGCGAGACAATGATTTGTCACTTCTCAGGCTGCTCACGGGGGTGAGTCTGTCTGCTATCGTCATGATGCTGTATCTGGCATTTTTTTACCCGAGCAATCTTGGGTTGGTGCCCGCGGAAGACCTTGAATCAATGCGTTGGCTGGCATTCTATGCGGCGCCACGTGTGATGTTTCTCCTAACCACGGTTCTGATCTTCTACGTCGGTTTTCCCATACTGCGTGGAGCATGGATCGGGGTCAGGGCCGGCGCCTTGAATATGGATAACCTGCTTGCCATTGCTGTACTGGCCGCCTACGGGTACAGCATCCATCAGATGTGGATCGGATCCCATGATCTCTATTTCGATGTCGCCGCAGTTATTGTGACTGTGGTAACGGCCGGAAGATTCTTTGAAAAAAATGCCAAGCTCGATGCTACAGCGGAACTTTCCCGGATAATTTCCGCCTGGAATCCGAAGATAAGGGTGATTCAGGATGAGGGTTTTGTTGAAAAGAGTATGGATGCGCTTCACCCGGGTGACCGCTTTGTTGTAACACAGGGGGAGTTCATACCCGTTAACGGAACCATATTCCAGGGCGTTGGCGCGCTGGATGAGTCGCTCATGACAGGCGAGCCCCATCCGGTGACGCGAGGCGCAGGCGCAGAGGTTTTGGGTGGGACAACCCTGGTTGAGGGTGAACTGACTGTGACGGTAGGTGAGTCAGTTGAGAGTCAGATGGAGGCATTGACCCGTATTCTCTGGCGTGCCCAGAGTACGTCGGATGGTCTGCTTGGAATGGCCGACCGATTCGCCCGGGTGTTCGTGCCCCTGGTTCTGGTCCTGGCGGCCGGAATTACGTCAGGCTTGTTGCTGAATGGTGCTTCGACCGGTACAGCCCTGCTGGCCGGGTTGGCCACGCTGATTGTCTCCTGCCCCTGCACATTTGGATTGGCTGTACCGCTGACTACCGCTGCTGCCGTCAGCACGGCTCTCAAGCACGGCATCATCATCGGTCGCTCGGCGGCGTACGAAAAATCCGCGCACATAAAATCCATTGCACTTGATAAGACAGGCACCCTGTCGACGGGAAAAATGCAGGTTACAGCGGTTTACGGTCCACCTGAGGTTGAATGGTATTCCGCCGCCGTTGAACGCTTTTCACAACACCCGGTTGCCAATGCCATCGCGCGACTGGATGCCAGGTATGAGGCAATCAACCCGGTTATTCATCCCGGTAAGGGGGCCGAGGCTTTGGTTGATGGGAAACGGGTGGTGGTCGGTAGCCAGACACTTTTCAGATTGTTGAATTGGACCATTCCGGATCAGCTTCAAGCCCAGGTCAAGGGTGCACCCGCAGGTGGCGTGGTGTCCTATGTTGGCTGGGCAGGTATGGCGATAGGCGCTATCGTGACGGGTGACCAGCCTCGTCCCGGTTGGAAAAAATTTGTTGCTGAATTGCGGCAACAGTATCGGGTTGTCATGCTAACCGGTGCGGAGCGGACGGATGGGTATGAGTCCGCCGTGGATATGCATCATGCGGGCGTACCCCCTGAAACCAAGGCAGTCATTGTCAGGCAGCTGCGTGAGGAGGGGGGCGTTGTCATGATTGGCGACGGGAGTAATGATGGGCCGGCGTTGGCGGCAGCGAACCTGGGTATCGCTTTCGGTGTGCCCACATCATTGGCAGCCGATGCCGCTGATCTGATTATTCCGGGTGACAGGCTGGATCGCATTACCATTGCACTCGACCTGTTGGGCAGTGTACGTCGCCGGGTGCACCAGAACATAGGCTGGGCACTATTGTATAATGCCATAGCAATTCCTCTGGCTTTGTCGGGCATGTTGAATCCGCTATTTGCGGCACTGGCGATGGCATCAAGCAGTATTCTGGTGGTGTGGAACTCGTCCCGATCACTGGAACAGGATAGCTGGCATGTGCTACAGGATGAGGCTTGTCCGTCTGGACCTGATGATTGGTCCAGGCTGGGGAGTAAAGTCCCTCTTGAAACAGCAGGGACCTGATTGCTGGTGAATCCTCAGGTTTTCAGTGATTTGATCATTTCAATCATTGTTTGGTTCGCCTGGGCATTCGGCGCTTCCATGAAGTTAATGACATAACTGTCACTCATCTCACACACACCTATACTGCGTGGCCGCACTGCCAATACCTCTGGAGTTGGCAGTTCCATACCAAAGCAGAAGACGATATTCTTGGCCGCACATATGTGCGGGTTGATTTCCCCGTTCAGTTTCTTTGTGTGTTGATACTGATCAAAGATGTCAATATAAGCGATGACCGGATGATCCTGAATCATCTGCTTCAGATCGGCAATGATTTCATCAACACTGTTGTGTCGGATTTCGTCTTTAGCATAACTGATCTCATACAGTGAGTACTTTTCCTTAAAAATCTTCTGCTTCATCGTTTTCTCGTTTTATTAAATGGGAATGATAATAGGGGGCAGGATCAGATCAGCCGTTGCCTGAAATACTCTCTTAACCAGTAGCTGTAACAGTTTGCGGATCTGATCTGCTGGCGAATCGATTCCAGTCTATACCAGCCCCAGTCGTCCGCTTCGTCAGGGTCCGGGTTTACCGGGCCGGTATAGTTGCCAAAAAAGAGATGAACTATCTCGTTCTCAATCATCTCTCCGCCGACATTGGCTTCATAGTGGGTCACAGCCCGCCATGTCAGGTCGCAGCGGATACCCATCTCCTCAGCCAATCTTCGATGGGCGGCAGCCGGCAGACTTTCATCAGGTCGTGGATGCCCACAGGCTGCATTCGCCCATAAACCGGCGGAGTGATATTTTTTGCGACTTCTCCGCTGCAGTAGAATGTTAGAGCCGTTTAGTAATATAACCGAGAATGCCCGGTGTCTCAGGCCCTCACGGTGTGAGGCCATTTTTTCGCCCACGCCTATTTGCCGGTCATGGGCATCTACCAGTACAACGTATTCCTCCATATCCGACCTCTTTTAAAAAAGTGAACGGCCAGTGCCAAGGTTCAATCAGATTCCAAAGAGACGCCGAAGCAAACTCAAAAATCCGCTTCGTGGTGGTTCATTGTAATCTGATTGTGGCGCAGTTACCGCTGTTAGGGTATTGGCCGAATAGCCTATCGAAGTGCCGTTGTCCATATCCGCCCGCAGCGCATGCAGTTGTTGGTAATGTCGTAACAGGGTTGAGTCTGTAGGCGCTCTTTTCAGCGCTTCATACTGGCTCATTTTTTCTGCTGTCAGGGCATGTCTTCTGAGTACGCTATCTTCTGGATAGTTTGATAACACCAGGCACCTCCGATCGCTTTTGATGTTTAATGATCTGTTACACTCTGTTAGAGTTTCCTGATCCTTGATAAGGCAGCACGCTAACACTGTTGAAATCTAAATGGTTTTATCCTTGGTTATCAGCGCATAGGCTGAGTGATTGTGTATCGACTCGAAATTTTCTGACTCCACGCTATATGCTGAAATACGTTTCTCGGCGTTCAGTCGGTTTGCAATATCCCGCACGATATCTTCAACAAATTTGGGATTGTCATACGCCTTCTCCGTGACATATTTTTCATCGGGTCGTTTGAGGACGGAAAACAGATCGCAGGAAGCTTCTCCCTCGATCAACTCAATCAGCTCCTCAATCCAGATGAATCCGCCAATACGCGCAGTCACCGTGATCATGGATCGCTGGTTGTGGGCGCCATATTCCGAAATGCCCTTCGAGCAGGGGCAGAGGCTGGTGGCTGGAACCGCAACCCTGATACTTACAGCGAGTTCATTCTTATTCAATTCGCCAATAAAACTGATGTCATAGTCCATAAGACTTTTTACCCCGGAAACCGGTGCCGACTTTTCGATAAAGTAGGGGAAATGCATCTCTACATGGCTGGTCTCCGCCTCCAGCCGGTCGTTGATTTCAAACAGCATTTCGTGAAAGGAGCGCACGGTGATCTCTTTTTCATGTTCGTTGATAATTTCAATAAAGCGTGACATGTGCGTACCCTTGAAATGCTGGGGCAGGCTGACATAGAGGCTGAAGTCAGCAATTGTGCGCTGTTCACCACCGCTTCTGTCTTTCACCAGGGCGGGGTGACGAATGCCTTTGACACCCACTTTGTTGATGGGTATCTGTCGTTTGTCGGCTCTGTTTTGTACATCTTCCAGGGCGAGGGCAAGGTTGTTCATTCAGATTCTCCAGTGTTGAGAGCGGATTACCAGCCATGAGCCAGGCGCATGGCTCATGGGTCGCTCATCGGCGTCACGCAACAGGGTGCCCGGTTCATGCCGGTTCAACTTGAACAGCACAAAATTTGAATTCGGGTATTTTGCCATCCGGGTCCAGCGCCTCATTGGTTAACAGGTTTGCTGCTGCTTCGTAATAACAGAAAGGCAGAAATATCTGTCCCGGTTTGAGTCCGCGGTCGCTCCGTGCCTGCGTGATCACTTCTCCGCGTCTTGATCGCAAACGGATGGATTGTCCAGCATGCAAGCCTATCTGTTTCAGGTGATCGGGATGCAGCATGGCGACTGCTTGCGGTTCCAGGTTGTTAAGTACGCTTGCCCTGCGGGTCATCGCCCCGGTATGCCAGTGCTCCAGTTGTCTGCCGGTGATCAGAATGTTCGGATACTCCTTGTCAGGTAGTTCATCGGCCTGGCTGAAGGTGGCTGGAACCAACGCGGCCTTCCCGCCTGTGCGTGGGAACTGTTCCTGGAAGATGACTGGCTCCCCCGGGTCACCCTCCTGGCTACAGGGATAAGTGACCGCGCTCTCGGCCTCGACACGTTCCCAGGTTATACCGGCAATACTGGGCATGGCCTGGCGCATCTCATTGAATACATCACGCGGACCCGCGTAGTTCCAGTCCAGGTTCAACCGACTGGCCATCGACAGGATTATATCCAGATCCTGTCGCGCCTCTCCCGGGGGGGTGATGGCTTGTCGGCCCATCTGTACGCGTCTGTCTGTATTGGTAAAGGTACCGGTTTTTTCCGGAAAGGCCGAGGCGGGAAGAATGACATCCGCATAGTGTGCGGTCTCGGTCATGAAGATGTCCTGAACCACCAGATGCTTCAGGGAAGCCAATGCCTTTCTCGCATGATTCAGATTGGGGTCGGACATGGCGGGATTCTCTCCCATGATGTACATGCCGTTTATTTTTCCGTCATGTATGGCATGCATAATCTCAACTACGGTTAGCCCCGGATCAGGATCAAGCGCAGTTTTCCAAAGCGCCTCAAATTTCTCCCGTACCCCGATATCGTCGACACGTTGATAATCGGGGTAAACCATAGGTATCAAGCCAACATCTGAGGCACCCTGCACATTGTTCTGACCTCGCAGCGGGTGCAGGCCGCAACCGGGCCGGCCAATCTGTCCGGTAATCAATGCCAGGTTAATCAAACAGCGCGCATTATCAGTGCCATGCACATGCTGCGACACACCCATGCCCCAAAATATCATTGAGCCTTTTGAGCTGGCATAGATTCGGGCTATCTCATAGAGCGTATCGGCGGGTATGCCGCAGATCGGCGCCATTCTTTCCGGTGCAAACTCTTCCAGATGCCGCTTTAATGTTTCGTAGCCCTCTGTGCGTTGCTCAATAAATGTCTTGTCTACCAGATCCAGTTGAATGACTGCGTGCATGATGGCATTTAACATCGCCACATCGGTGTCGGGATTGAACTGCAAGACATGATCGGCATAACGAGCAATATCGGTTTTTCGCGGGTCCATCACGATGAGGGTTTTTCCCGCTCTGGCGGCATTCTTGAAAAAGGTGGCGGCAACGGGATGGTTGGAGGTGGGATTGGAGCCGATCAGCACAATCACTTCACATAAATCCACGTCCGAGACGGGATTGGTCACGGCACCTGAGCCGACCATCTGTAGCAGCGCCGCAACGGAAGAGGCGTGGCACAGGCGTGTACAGTGATCGATGTTGTTCGTATGTAAGCCGGTGCGGATCAGTTTTTGAAACAGGTAGGCCTCTTCGTTAGAGCCCTTGGCCGATCCGAACCCGGCCAGGCCTGCGGGACCCTGACTATCCAGAATCTCCTTCAACCCGTCGGCGGCGTACTGCAATGCCTCTTCCCAGCTCGCCTCGCGAAAGTCGCGTAATGGATGCTCATAATCCATATCCATTTCAACATGCTTTGGGGCATCGGTTTTGCGGATCAGTGGTTTGGTCAGGCGCTGGCGGTGATTCACATAGTCAAATCCATAACGCCCCTTGACACAGAGGCGGCCGCGGTTGGCCGGTCCATCGCGTCCCTCGACAAACTGTATACGGTTGTCTTTTATATGATAAGTGAGCTGACAGCCTACGCCACAATAGGGACAGACCGAGTGGACCTGCCGGTCAATAGCCTGCTTGCCCGCATCGCCGGCCGGCATCAGTGCACCGGTGGGGCAGGCCTGTACACACTCTCCGCAGCCGACACAGCTTGATTGACCCATCGGATCGTCCATGTCAAATATGATCTGTGCCTGGCTTCCCCGGCCGGAAAAACCGATCACATCATTGGCCTGTTCCTCCCGGCAGGCGCGCAGACAACGGCCACATTGAATACAGGCATCCAGGCTTACGCTTATGGCGGGATGAGATAGATCCTGTTCGGGTTGTCGGCGTGGCGGAAACCGGCGCTCGGTGACATGCAGTTTTTTGCACCAGTGGTCCAGTTCGCTGTTGGGGGTGAGTGAGGGTGTTTTCGGAATATCCGATTGCAGCAGCTCCAGAACCATCTTTTGTGCCGTTGTCGCACGAAGGGAGTTGCTTTCCACCGACATGCCTTCACTGGGATAACGACAGCAGGATGGCGCCAGCGTCCGCTCACCGGAAATCTCTACCACGCAGGCCCGGCAATTCCCGTCGGCACGCAGGGTGTCGGTAAAACAGAGATGCGGTATCTCCACGTCATGCCGTTGGGCGACCTGCAGAATGGTTTCATTGGGCTGAGCAGTGACGGTCACACCATCCAGTGTGAACGAGATTGTGGTTCCATCGCCTTTCAGATTCGAGGCCATTTATGCAAACTCCTCTGGAAAATACTTCAGTGCACAGCGGAGTGGATTTGGAGCGGCCTGGCCAAGGCCGCAGATGGAGGCGTCCGACATCACCTGGCAGAGCTCCTGTAACAGGGGCTGGTCCCATTCCTGTTCACCCATCAGGATGGCCGCTTTGCTTGTGCCCACACGACAGGGCGTGCATTGACCACAGGATTCGTGGGCGAAGAACTGCATAGCATTCAATGCCTGTTCACGCACGCTGTCCTGGTCGGACAGGACAATAATCGCCGCCGATCCGATGAAGCATCCATATTCATTTAACGTATCGAAGTCGAGCGGGACATTGCTCAGGGAAGCCGGCAGTATGCCGCCCGAGGCACCGCCCGGGAAATAGGCTTTTAGTTGGTGTCCGTCCTGCATGCCTTCACAATATTCATCAATGAGTTGCTGCAGGGTGATCCCGGCAGGCGCAAGATACATACCGGGTCTTTTTACTCGACCACTGACGGAAAAACTGCGCAACCCCTGTCGGCCATTACGACCATGTGCACTGAACCAGTCAGCCCCTTTCTCCAGCAACTCACGGACCCAGTAGAGGGTCTCCATGTTGTGTTCCAGTGTGGGTAATCCGAACAAGCCTTTCTCGGCAATATACGGCGGGCGCAACCGGGGAATACCCCGCTTGCCCTCTATGGATTCGATCATGGCGGACTCTTCACCGCAGATGTAGGCCCCGGCTCCCCGCCGTAGTTCGATTTCTGGAAGGTGACATGGTGGATCAAGATTGAGTGCTCGCAATTCACGTTGCAGTAGTGTACGAATACCGGCGTACTCGTCGCGCAGATAGATGTAAATCTTTTCAATACCCACTACAGTGGCGGCAATCAGCATTCCTTCCAGAAAATGATGCGGATCGCGCTCCAGGTAATACCTGTCCTTGAATGTGCCCGGTTCTCCTTCATCTATATTGACAGCCATCAGACGCGGGGCAGCAAAGCCCCGCACAATGCGCCATTTCCTTCCGGCAGGAAAACCCGCGCCGCCAAGGCCACGCAGGTTTGCGTTCTCCAGTGTCTCAATGATTGATTCGCAGGTTGCTTCATCACCTTCATTGACCAGGTCTTTGAGTCGCTGATAGCCGCCCGATTCAAGATAAGATGAATAGGTGAGTGCTGCCTTGGGTATGGGTTCGTCATGGATACCCTGATCAACTGTCTTGTAGACGCGATCGGGGGTGGCAAACGGGATCGGATTGGTACCCACGACAGCTACAGGCGCGTTCTCACATCGTCCGATACAGGGAACCCGTTGCAGGCGAACAGCCTCACCCAGACCAGCCTGTAATTCAGTAATGAGGGTTTCGGCACCTGCCAGGTTACAGCTGATGGAGTCACATACCCGAATCGTCAGTGCCGGTGGCTGGGGGGCATCATCCTTGATGATATTAAAGTGATGATAAAAACTGGCCACTTCATACACTTCACCGGTCGAAAGCCGAAGTATCTCCGCCAGTGCGGTCAATATGCCGCTATCCAGGTAGCCCCGGTCATCCTGAATACGATGCAAGTATTCAATCAGCCGATCACGACTGGTGTTTCCATCATCCAGGTACTGCTTTACTGCCGTCAGGTCTGCAGGTGCGGCCTGCCGACCTCTTCTGCGGGGTTTCCTGCCTGTTGTTTTTACTTTCAACAACATATCCTCATTTTTTATTTCTGCCAGCTATGAGTAGATCTCAATAACCCAATAATAGGACCTGCCTTGACCCTGGCTTTATTCGGATGGTTGATTGATGGCATTCATCAGACTCTCGGCCAAGGCTTGGGGGGGGAGTCCGTGGGGTAGAACCGTCATCAGTTTTCCCTCTCGGTCTATCACGTAAAGGCTCGCGGTATGATCAATGGTGTAATTGGGCGTTTCACCCTTGCCTACGAACTGGAACCGAGCGTGATAGCGCCCGGCAATTTCCGCAATGTCTTCTGCATCACCCGTCAGACCAATCAGCCGCGGATGAAAATATTGCGTGTACTTACTTAGAAACACAGGGGTATCCCTGTCCGGGTCTACAGATATAAAGAGTGGATCGACTTGTTGCGCAGCGTCGCCGATGCTGTCCAGGGCACTGCTGATGGTTGCCAGTGCTGTCGGGCAGATGTCGGGACAGAAGCTGTATCCAAATGAAAGTATGACAATATTGCCGCGCGAATCGGCCAGCGAATAAGGCTTGCCGTTGTGTGCGGTCAGGCTGAAATCACCACCCAATCCGAATGCCGTGCCGCCGGTGATTAGTAGTAGTGCTATGAATGAGTACTTAATTGATCTGCGCATGAAGTTCTCCAGATTATCCCCCTACAATGCAGCTTTAGTGCCAACTTATGCAGGCCTGTCCTGCCTGATCAGAAACCCGATAAGTGTTGCAGACACTGTGCAACAGCGTGTGTATGTGTAACAGCGACGGCGCACCGGACAACTCTGCATGCGCATTGAACGCTTGTAAAAACTGATATTTGTCAGTTTGGCATCTATCTTGCGGTATGTCCGCACACCGCTGGAGATCGCGGTGATGATCAGGCTGGCGAAGTATTCCCCAACTGCTTGGGGCTTTAACCCAGCAAACAACCAAATAGAGTGAAGAGTTGGAGGAAACCACCTTATGCAAAAGCAACACAAAGGGACATTCAGTCGTATTCTTATGGCTGCCTCGTTGGCAGCAACGACACTGTTTACTGCGATGCCTGCCAGGACAGTCGCTGATGAAACCTGCCAGTCACCCTACATGGCGAAGATTGTCGGCCAGGAGGATTTTGTCTATGTCTGGACTCTGGGTGTCGATGGACTGGGGGATGGTCAGGACAAACTGGTCACGGTTGACGTGAATCCGAAATCCATGAATTACGGTAAGGTCATCAATAGCCTCTCTGTCGGGGGGCGCAACGAGGCCCATCACTCGGGATTTACCGATGACCGTCGCTATCTCTGGGCCGGAGGTCTGGATACCAATAAGCTGTTTATATTTGATGTTCATACAGATCCGGCCAAACCTCAGCTTCACAAGGTGGTTACAGACTTTGTCGCGAAGAGTGGGGGAGTTGTTGGCCCCCACACAACCTATGCCTTGCCGGGCCGTATGATGATCACCGGGCTGTCGAACAATCAGGATCACGGGGGGCGTACAGCAT
This sequence comes from Sedimenticola selenatireducens DSM 17993, assembly GCF_000428045.1. GTDB lineage: Bacteria > Pseudomonadota > Gammaproteobacteria > Chromatiales > Chromatiaceae > Sedimenticola > Sedimenticola selenatireducens. The sequence continues at coordinate 112,433 of NZ_ATZE01000009.1, forward strand.
TGGTTGAATACACCAATGAAGGTGAATACGTGGCAACGCACTGGATTCCAACAGATCAAAACCTGCAGGGCGCCAAGAAGGGTGGTAATTTTGCCGATGGTTATGGCTATGATATTCGTGCATTGCCACGTCGCAATGTGATGGTGACTTCGTCATTTACCGGCTGGTCAAACTATATGATGGACTTTGGCAAGATGCTGCAGGACAAAGAGGCCATGAAGCGTTTTGGTAATACGGTAGTGGTATGGGATCTGCACACGCGCAAGCCCAAAAAGGTACTCGATGTCCCTGGAGCGCCGTTGGAAGTCCGCTGTGCATGGGAGTCCGAGAATAACTGGTGTCTGACAACGACTGCGCTGACTTCCAAAATCTGGATGATCTATGAGGATGAAACGGGCGAATGGCAGGCCAAGGAAATTGCCGATGTGGGTGATCCTTCCAAGGTGCCTCTTCCGGTTGATATCTCCTTGCTGGCTGATGACTCCGGTCTGTGGGTTAACACCTTTATGGATGGTACCAGTCGCTTTTTTGATCTGAGTGATCCGCACAATCCCAAGCAGACCTATGAAAAGAAGATAGCGGCACAGGTCAATATGGTGTCGGAGAGTTGGGATGGAAAACGCGCTTACTATACCAGTTCCTTGCTGGCTAACTGGGATAAAAAGGGGCAGGACAATGAGCAGTATTTCAAGGCCTATCACTGGGACGGCAAACAGTTGACCGAGCAGTTCTCCATAGACTTTGTAAAAGAGAAATTGGGGCGCGCGCATCAGATGCGTTTCGGTGCCTACTCGCTATATGCCAATAACAGAAGTACAGAAAAGGGTCAGTCTGCCGTCGCTGCAAAATAGCAGGTTTTTCCCGACACCCCTGCCGGGTTCCACCGGCAGGGGATTCCTGCCCTCTTACCCCGGAGGGCATTTTTTAATCTCTGGATGTGCGGAGTATTCTGTATGAGCGTAATCAAGCAGCATGGGATATATGCCATAGCCGTCATTCTACTGAGCGCACTAATGACTCACAGTCCGCTTGCTGCGCCTGCACGAGAGCAGCCTGCAGTAGTTGCGCCATTCTATACAAAGGCCGAGTACCCACCGCCGAAAGTGGGCAGCTACAAGCTACCACCGTTTGGAGTGGCAGCGGATGGCAGGGTGATCGATGCGGATGGCAAAGAGGGAAGATTGCACGATTTCTTTGGCCACGGGAAAATTATTCTGCTGAGCTTTATCTACAGTACCTGTAGCGATGTCAATGGCTGTCCGTTGGCAACGGCAGTCATGTATGACATCCAGCGTAAAATAAAAAATGATCCTGTTTTACGTGATCGCTTGCAGATGCTGAGTTTGAGCTTTGATCCGGTATATGACACGCCTGAAGTATTGTCCCTTTACGGTGGGGGGTACGCAGATGCCGGAAACTGGCGTTTTCTGACCACTGCGTCATGGAAGGAGTTGGAACCGATACTTGATAGCTACAACCAGCCGGTTATCAGGGATGTGGATGAGCAGGGTAGGGAGTTATCGACATTTTCACATATTCTCCGGGTGTTTCTGATCGATCCAGAGAAGCGCATCCGCAATATCTACAGTGTCTCTTTTCTCTATCCTGAACTCATTATCAATGATGCCAAGACGATACTGCAGGATAGCGTGCCTAAGTACGAACGGTATAGCCCAAACGAGTTAATAAAAGTATCCGAACTTTCCAGGCCAGGTGATTATAAGGGAGGATATGAAACATCTGGATACGTGACGCAGAGTCAGTCGGTTGCGGAACGTACCGGAGAAAAAGCCGACCTGTCTCACTACCTGGTACGACCCCCACTGGGTTTGCCTGCCATTCCTCAGCCCGAGGATAATCCGGTTACCCATGCCAAGGTGGAACTCGGAAGAAAGCTGTTCTTCGATCGCCGGTTATCGCTGAATGACACATTCTCTTGCGCTATGTGCCACATACCTGAACAAGGATTTACCAATCATGAACTGGCGATTGCGGTTGGTCTGGAAGGACGGAGTGGGCGTAGAAATTCCCCCACCATTTATAATACCGGTTACCTGTCCCGGTTGTTTCACGACGGCCGCGAAGAGTCGTTGGAACAGCAGGTGTGGGGGCCATTACTGGCCGTGAATGAGATGGCCAATCCCTCGGTCGGTGCGGTGATTGGGAAAATACGCAAAATTCCTGATTACGCCGGCATGTTTGAGGCTGCGTTTAATGGCCGAGGCGTCAGTATGGAAACATTGGGGATGGCCATCGCAAGCTATGAGCGTCTTCTTGTGTCGGGTAATTCACCCTTCGACCGCTGGCACTATGGTGGCGAAACCAACATTCTGAGTGAATCGGCAAAACGGGGGTATGCGCTTTTCACCGGTAAGGCCGGTTGTGTAAGCTGTCATCAAATTGGCACGGAGGCCGCACTTTTCACGGATGATGCCATGCATAACACGGGTGTGGGATACCGTGAATCGATGGGTATTAAACCCGAGAAAGAGAAGATACTGGTGGCACCCGGTGTTTATCTGGAAGTCGACAGGGAGATTATTGACGCAGTCGGCCATCCGCCACCCGCAGACGTGGGTCTCTATGAAGTGACCCAGAATCCCCATGACCGGTGGAAGTATCACACCCCATCATTGCGGAATATTGCATTAACGGCACCCTACATGCATAACGGCTCTTTAAGCACTTTGCGCGAGGTGGTTGATTTTTATAACGAGGGCGGTATTGAGAATGAACTGCTGGATGTAAGGATTAAACCACTGGGCCTGTCCGAAGGCGAGCGGGAAGACCTGGTGGCCTTTCTGGAAAGCCTGACCGGTGATAACGTGGATACTATTATCGCTGACGCATTCGCTGCCCCGATAGGCGATATTACCGAGGCGGATCCCAACTGGGCCAATCAGAAGGCTAGTCATGAGTAAACTACTTTGTCTGGGTTTGATTCTCTGGATCTGTTATAGCAGCGTAGGCGCATCAGAGGGTATCGAGCGTGTAGACCCACCTCAAGATATTACTGATTTTTCTCTGGCCGGCATCGATGGGAAACAACACAGCTTCGAGGATTTCCGAGGAAAGTACCTGCTGGTCAACTTTTGGGCTGTCTGGTGTGCGCCCTGTCGTGCTGAAATGCCCTCGTTACAACGCGCCTACGAAAAATTGAGTAATCCGGGATTTGAGTTGCTTGCCATTCATGCGGGTCCGAGCATCGAAACCGCGCAGCAGTATGCCAACCAGTTAAATCTCGAATTTCCTATCCTGGTTGATCAGGAACTGGCACTGACTGGCTGGGGCATACGGGGATTACCATCCACATTTATAATTGACCCCCAGGGCCGCATAATTGCCGAGGCTGTGGGGGAGCGGGTATGGGATACACCCGGTATGCTTAAAACAATCACCGATTACATGAGAAAAAAATAGAGCCAGTACTTGACTGGCTCGTTGTGATAACGCTGTGTTTCGTATCCCGGCAAGTAGCGCTTGTCGGGGTTGCTTATTCCGAGATCAAATCTTCATAGGAAGCCGCATCCAGCAGGCATTCGTAGGCGTCCGGATCAAAGTCTGTCACACGCACCAGCCAACCCGCTTCATAGGGATCGTCATTGATCATCTCGGGATCAATATCAGCGCTGCCATTTAATTCAACAACAGTTGCATTGAGCGGGGCAATCAGATCGGATGCGGTTTTCATCGACTCAACAGTGCCACAGCTGTCGCCGGCAATAATGCATTGACCCTTTACGGGAAGATTCAGGCTAACCACGCTTCCCAGGGCGGACTGTGCATAATCGGTGATGCCTATCACCAGTTCATCCTTGTCCAAAAGTGCCCAGACATGCTCCGAGCTGTAACGACGATCATCAGGTAACTGCATAGCTAACTCCAAACAATGAAAAATGCCGTCGCTCGAAAGCGACGGCTGAAGGTAAAAAATCGATCAATCAAAGTGCCAGGTCAATGCGCCGCCAACCTGCCATGCCCCGGCGTCGACCCGGGTTTCGCCAATGGTCTTGGCCCGGTCCAGGGCCACGCTGGCATGGGCATCCAGGGTCAGCATTTTGCTCATGTTCCAGCCAACACCGAGGGTGACCTGGTCCTCCCACACCACTTCGCCGTTGGTGGCCTGCACATAACGGGTCAGTGCCGGGTTAAGCGGAACCGTGGCGCCACCCACCAGTAGCGAGGTGATGCTGCCCACGTTTGAACCGACATTTTTCTTGATCGGACTGTCCGCGTGGGAAAAGCCGACCCGCAGTTTATAGGGGCCGGTCGTATACTGGGCACCCAGGGCAAAGACGGTCTGGTTGTCATACAAATCGCGATAGCTGTCGGCGCTCTCCCAATCTTTCCAGACTACATCTGCGGCGATGAGCAGTTTTCCACCGGCGAGGCTCTCGTTCGCAAAGCCGAATCCGACTTCCTGGGGCTGCTCGAAGGTGGGACTGTGGAAACCGGTGGTGGAATACTGAACCATGTTGTCGTATTCAATTGACAGCGGTGACCGGTAATAGAGCCCCAGCGTGTTGTCATCCATGCTGTAGTTCGCACCCAGCGTAGCACGCAGACCGAAGTTGCTGGTGGATGAGGTATTGCTGTTCAGGCCCGCTTGGCCAAATCCCATACCCAGGGTCGCCACAGCGCCCAGAGACAGGTTGTCGTTGACCTGGTAGGCGGCACCGGCGTTGGCGCCGAACACCATGATCTCCGCCAAGGGACTCAGGCTGCCGGGCACCTTGCGGAAGTCGGAACCGATTCCGGCAACCACGCCCAGTCCCAGACCCAGGGTCACCCGGTCATTCAGTGACTGGGCAATGGCTATGCTTGGAATCAAGTAAGGCCCCGCATCCGACTCTCCAGACCAGGCCGTACCTGTAATGGTGCCATCATGCAGGGCATCCACGTCCTGCGCGTAGAATGTGGCGCCAAACATGAAGTGGGTGCCGTTGAACTGAGTAAGCGAAGCGGGATTGCCAAAAACCGCCGAGCCGGTATCCTGGGGGCGGGCAATGCCAACGCCCCCCATACCCCCCGCCGCCGGCATCATGGTGAGATTAAGGTCAGTGCCATAATTGGCCGCATTCAGTTGAGTGCATGTCATGGACAGACCGGTAACCAGGCCTGCATATTTGAGTTTGCTGCTGAATCGTGTCATCAAGAGTCTCCAGCAGCATCAAGCGGCGTTTGAATTTGGTGCGGTGTGTGCCTGGCCATTGACTTTTACTTTTCCAGTCACGGATTGAGCCTGGACAAGAATGTCGAGAACAGGGCAGTGATTTTCTACTACATGAATCAGTTTGCTGATGTTTTCACTGTCTGCCGAGCTGGTGATTTCAGTATCAAATGTGATGCGACTAAAACCGGGGGTTATCGATTCATCCAGACCAAACATTCCTTTCAGGTCCAGGTAGCCACGGACCTTAACAGATACTGCTTCCAACGGAATCTCCATGACCGAGGCATAAGCGGAGTACATGATCTCCTGGCAGGTGCCCAGGGCGACCAGCACCAGCTCAACAGGATTGGCGGCGCTGTCCTGCCCGCCCAGCTCCAGTGGCTCATCGATGGTGAAGGGTGCAAAATCGCGGATCTTTGCGCTGCATCTTACATCCTCCTCCCATGCGGTATCTGCGCGAAAAACTACGCCCGACATGGCGGGATTGTTTTTGATGCCTTCGATTGTGTTTAGCAGTGCGGTTCTTACGCTTGCCTGGGACATGATATCTCCTCCAGATGGTTCTAATAATGGTGCAGCACGGTTTCTGTGATGCTGTCTGTGAAGATATGTTGCGATGGATATCGTGCCTATTCGCAAGACTACGATAGGTATCCGTAATACTACTTACACGTAAGAATTTGTTGGATATTATTGATCTGTTTCGCAAGGGCAGTGACAGAATCGACGTCCATCTTTTTCAGAATGCTGGCGCGATGGGATTCCACGGTGCGTGGGCTGAGTGCAAGTTCTCGGGCAATGATTTTGTTGCTCTTCCCATCCAGCAAGTGAGTCAGTGTTTGTCTTTCACGAGGTGTCAAAAGACTGAGTCTTGATCTTAACTTATCGTCTTCGGCGTGCAGTAGACGCTGTTGTCGATCTATTTCAAGTGCCTCGTGAATTCGTTGCAGCATGACATGATTGCGAAAAGGCTTCTCGATAAAGTCGATCGCATTACGGCGCACCATTTTTACCGCCATTGCAATATCACCATGGGCCGACATGGCGATCAGGGGCAGGTTGATTTTTCTCTCCAGCAACACCTGCTGTAGCTGAATTCCATCCATACCCGGCAGACAGATGTCTGTGATGAGACAGCCTGGGATCTCGTTGCTGTAGCTGGAGAGAAAATCATCAGCCGTTGCAAAGCGTTCGGCAGTCAGGCCGACCGACTCCACCAATGTCACCAGGGCATCCCGTACCGCAGGGTCGTCATCAATGATAAATACCCGTTGAATCATTATACGTCCTATACCCTGCAGGGCAGGGTGAGTGAGAACAGACTGCCGGGATCTGCCGGTTGATACCGGAGTCTGCCCCCGTGCGCCTCGGCAATGCTGTGACTCAGGGCCAATCCGATACCCAGGCCTTGCTCTTTAGTCGTAATAAATGGGGTAAACAGATTGGGACGTATTTTGTCGGGAACACCGCCCGCATAGTCACGGATCATGATAGTGACATCAGAATCGCCCGCCATGATGTCGATAGATAACTTTCTGGGATTATCGGGGTTCAGAACAGTGGCCTGGATGGCATTGGTGATCAGGTTGAGTATGACCTGTTCTATCTGTACGCGATCGACCCAGATGTCGGGCAGTGGATCATCATGTGTCACATTGATGATTAATCCTTGCCGACGTCTTTCCGGGTCAATGAATTCAAGCATGTTTTCTATCAGTGACAATGCCTGATTAGCCTGCGGCTTCGGTGTCTTCTTGCGTACAAAGTCACGCAAACGTTGCAGAATGCCGTTGGCGCGCTCAGTCTGACAGACGATCTTTTGCAGGATCTGATCGACTTTAGTCGGATCCTTGCCATAAGGACGTGCATTCAGGAGAACGGCTGATTCAGCATAACTGGATATAGCACAGAGCGGCTGGTTTAGTTCATGCGCCAGCCCGGTTGCCAGTTCACCAATGGTGCTCAGACGGCAGACATGGGCCAGTTCTTCATGCTGGCGGCGCATCTTATCTTCGGACTGTTTTCGATCGTCAATATCCCGGGTAATGGCCAGCAGTGCGGTGACTTTACCCGTATTATCCCAAAGTGGCGCGGCATGAGTTTCGAGCCAGCGGTGCGCGCCGCTGATTCCCGTCACTTCAAATTCCATGCATCCGGGATTTCCAGCAAAGACCTCCTGGGTGAGTACCTGATAGGCTTCGTGATACTCACTGTTCAGGAACTCATAGACCGACCGACCAATCACTTCAGTGGAGTGAGTGGCATTCAGCAGGACAAGCCCAGCGGGGTTCATCTCCAGGATTGTACCGTACCGGTCCTGCAGTTTGACGCACTCGGGTTCGGATTCAATAATGGTTTGGAGACGATTGCGCTGTTCCTCCATCTGGTAACTCATCTGCTTACGTTCTTCAATATCCCGTGTGATCGCGAGAAGCGCTTTGATATCACCCTGGTCATTGCGTAAAGGTACTGCATGTGTTTCAAGCCAGCGACGGCGTCCTTCAAAAGTAATCAGTTCAAACTCCATGCACTCGCTGTTACCCAAAAATACACTGTCAGTCAGTTTCTGATAGGCTTGATGATATTCTGGCGCAATAACGCTATAAACCGATTGACCAACAATGGTTGCCGGAGTATCGGTTTCCAGAAGCGATAGTCCGGTGGCATTAATGCGCACGATGGTGCCGTCCGCGTTCTGCAGTTTGACGCACTCAGGCGCTGAATCGAACATGGTTCTGAACAGTTCTGCCTGTTCACTCAGCTGTTCATGCATTTCACTGCAGCGCTTGCGTGCAGCAACCAGCTTCTGTCTGACCAGGGTATTATGATTTTGTAACCAGAACAGCCTCGCCAGGAGGGGAAAAAGAATAAGGCAGCCAATCAGAAGGTTAGATCCCATAATGGTGCCTAGGTAAGAATGATAATTTCACCCAGACCCTGACAGGCAAGATCACCGACATAACGGTCAACATGACGTGCAAAAGAAACTTCAGGTGTTTTGCCCGCAAGGTAGTGACGAAGCTGCCGTATAACCAGGGTGAGCATGATGAGGGATAAAGAACCGTTGTGGTTCAGGGTAACGGGGAGTTGATCGGGCCGGTGATTGAGTAGAATAGTTCCGCGGCGCATGCCAAGGCCGGTATGTTCACCAGTACGCCCGCCTACATAAATAGTGCCGGCAATCATGCGATACCCGGCGAGATCGCCCGCATCACCCTCGATGATCAGCAGGCCACGCCTCTGACACTCACCCGCACGATCACCGGCGTGGCCCTGTACATGTATGACACCGCCATTCTGTCCGCACAAACCGCCCGCGCTAGGGGCACCGGTAGCGTTGCCGACATTGCCCTGCACAATGATTTCTCCACCCTGCATGGCACTGCCAGTGAAATCACCGCCATTGCCATTAACGAGCAGTCTGCCTCCCATCATCCCGGACCCCGCATGGTTCCCGGCATCACCGGAGAGGGTTATCGTCCCCGAGGCCATTCGGGCGCCGATGTAATCCACCCGATTATTGCCGAGTATAATGATCAGTTCATCCATCGGGTCACCCTCCACACTGAAGAGCGACGATAATGGAACCATTTGGTGATCGGCTGTGATCCGCAACTGCTCGATGGCAGGTAGCTCAAGAGTGGCAAGTCGCTGCGGCGTGATTCCCCGGAGATCTATACGCCCCTTCTGTTCATTGATCTGGCGCAGTATCAGGCTCATGCCATTACCTCATGTAATTTGAAGTGAAACTGCCCCAGTTTGCCGCCATAGTTGCCCGCAGAGATGCGTCTTATTCCCCGCTCGCGGCCATGACTGCAGACGGTTTCAATGCCGGCGCGCATCGCCAGTATGATATCGTCCGGCGTAAGCCCATTCACAACGATTTCCAGCACTGCCCCGGTCTTGTCATCCAGTTGCGTCTCAACAAGTCCGCGCAGGGTAGGGCAGTAGGCCTGATTGGTGGATGCGACCAGTGCCTTGTACTTGGAGCCGACTTTTGATCCCGAGCGCACAATCCCGCCGGGAAAGGGCAAGATGACATTCGGTAGTTGCCGCATTGCTATTACCGCATCTTCGCAGGCCGTCAAGGCTTCAGGCAGGGTATCAGCCAATACCAGGAAATTCCCGCCTCCCACGGCAGCGCAGCGTCCGGTGTCCTGCTCTGCGATGAATTCTCCATCCATTACCGGAATTCGCCAGTAGCGTTTGCCATCAAGCAACTTGCTGATCTGATACCCATCTCCGAAGTAGCGCAGGGTCTTTCCAAGCGGTAGTCGCTCACTGCCATCCATTCCGGCGTAGACCGCGGTTGTCGGGCAGGTGAGTATGCATTGCCCGGTTCGCCGTTCCAATGCCTTGGCAAGGTCTTTGGTTGACATACCAAAGAGCAGAATGCTGACCCCGGGTCGACCATCGGGTGTCTGGTCGGCGGTCAGGTCGGATTCGATACCTGCCTCAACGCCGCAGCCGATTACCGAGGTGGCGAAGCCGGTCATGGTTTCTCCAGCCTGCCGGGCCCAGTGCAGATTGAGCGCGGTAATGATGATTCGGGTGGCCCGCATACCAAATGCTTCCGCAAACGTATCTTCGATTGTGACCCCATTAATCTGCATCAAGTTAACCATTTTACTAATTGATTGGACTCACCAAGGCAAAAGCTATGCCGGGATGGGCGGGGGTAGCGTTGGGCGCCACTGTGGCCTGCTGCAAAGCGCCATGGGGTGTCTGATTGTCATGGGTGCGCCGTAGGGTCGTGACACAGTGACTCATGACAGACGCACCCGTCAGCGTAAGACCCTACAAATCCGGCCGTTTTTATACGCTTGAGAAAACAGGCACGGGGTTTGCAATTGCAGCTCGTATGAGAGATCAGTGGTCATATCGTCAACAGCATCAGCGTGTCTTTGTCAGTACGGCAGCACGACTACATCTTGGTTTTCTCGATATCAGTGGAGCCCTGGGCAGGCGTTTTGGCAGTCTCGGACTTAGCATCGATGCCTTCAGGACATCCCTGCATATGCAGATTGCCCCCACGGTCAGTGCCTCCGGCCCCTCAGCAGAACGGGCTGTCGGCTATGCCAGGAAAATGCTTGGCCTCCTGGGCATCAGGGAAGGGGTGGAGATCGGTATTGATGAAGCGATTCCCGACCATGCCGGGTTGGGTTCAGGCACCCAGATGGCTCTGGCTGTCGGGCACGCTATCCACCTGCTGTTTGGTTTGTCCACAAACACGTCTCAGGTGGCGATCCAGATGCAGCGAGGTCGGCGCTCGGGCATTGGCATTGGTGGCTTTGATCATGGTGGTTTCATGGTTGATAGCGGAGTCAGTGAGCAGGATGGTCCGCCGCCGCTCACCGTGCAGATGCCATTTCCGGAAGCGTGGCGTGTGCTGTTGGTGATGGATAGAGGTGGCCAGGGTCTGCATGGCCAGCAGGAGGTAGAGGCGTTCAGGCGTCTACCCCCCTTTCCTGCCGATCAGGCGGCTCATCTCTGTCATTTGACGCTGATGCAGATATTGCCCGGAATCAGAGAACAGCGGCTGGGTCCGGTTGCTGCAGGAGTTGCCGAACTGCAGCGCAGCGTCGGAGATCATTTTGCTCCCGCACAAGGGGGGCGTTATACCAGCCCGGCTGTGGCTGATCTTTTGAATTGGGCGGAGTTGCAGGGCTATGCCGGGGTCGGACAAAGTTCCTGGGGTCCCACGGGCTTTATTTTGCTGCCCGACCAGGCTTCTGCCATACAGCTCAAGGAGCAGGCACGCCAGCGTGTTGGCGAGTTCTCCCCGCTCTGTTTTGAAATAGCCGCAGCCTGTAATGAGGGGAGCCATGTGGTGATTGAATCGACCCGTCCGGTCACGAAGGAAGCCCGCTAACGTATGAATTACCAGACCATTCTGCACATGTTTACTGAAGTGCCTAACTTGAGTCCATTTGATGTCAATATGGCGATTGATGCGGGGTGGAATCATTGTATTCCGTACACCGGGTTGGGGGTAGGGCAGGTGGCGGACTTCACCCAGGATGTAATTTTTTCCCGCGGACCTAAAAGGGTAAAGCGCACCGGTATCTTTATCGGTGGTCGTGATATCCACCGTGCGATGGATATGCTGAATGCTGCCCGGAAGGCGATGGTGCCGCCGTTTGAGGTCTCTGTGTTTGCCGATCCCAGCGGTGCATTTACCACGGCTGCGGCGATGGTGGCCTGTGGTGAAAAAGCCTATCGGCGGCGAACCGGCGATTCGCTCCAGGCCAAGAACGTGGTTGTGTTTGGCGGCACCGGACCCGTGGGTCTGACCTGTGCGATGCTTGCAGCACAGGCCGGTGCACATGCAATCATCGTCAGCCATGAGAGCAAGGAAAAGGCTGATGTGGCGGCGGCCTTCTGCGGTGAACGTTACGAGACCGTGATTACGGGTGCAGTAGGGAGCGGTGATGCAGAGATATGTGCGCTCCTGTCAGAGGCAGATCTGGTGTTCGGTGCCGCCAAGGCGGGTGTTCAGATATTGAATGATCGGCACCTGGCGTCTGCACTATCGGTACAGGTGTTCTGTGATGTCAATGCGGTGCCGCCTGAAGGTATAGCCGGCCTTGGCGTTATGGATAATGGTGTTGAATTGGCATCAACGCCGGCAGGTGCTCTGGGCATCGGTGCGCTGGCGGTGGGTAATGTGAAGTATCAGACCCAGCGCGCCTTGTTGCAGCAGATGATTGATACCGATAAGCCGGTCTATCTGGACTTCTCACAGGCACTGGTTGTGGCCCGGAGCAAGGTGTGAGATGAACCGGGCAGAGTATCTCCTCATTGTGGGTAACAGTGTGCGCTATCTTGCGCAGTCCGCCTCGCGTGGCGGTTATGCGGTGACCGGCGTGGACCTGTTTTCGGATGAGGATACGCAGGCCGCCTGTCACACCGCTGTCAAAACAGTACGGCAGGATGTCGAGGGGCTTGTAGATGTCTGTCTCGGTCAGGACATGGTGGCGAACACCGCCTGGATATATGGTGCGGGGTTCGAGGCCGAACCAGAGCGGTTGCAGCAGCTGGAATCACTGGGCCGCTGTCTGGGTAACAGTCCGCGGACGCTGATGCTGTTGTCTCAGCCTGCCAGCTTTTTTCCCCTGCTGGATGACCTGGCGATCAGTTACCCGCGGGTGTCATTCAGGCGGCCGCGCAAGCCGTGTGGCTGGTTAAGAAAAGTCGCCGGCAGTTATGGTGGCCTGGGTGTCCGGTATGCCCAGACGGATGCCGCCGATAACCGGGTACATTATTTTCAGCGTCTGATTCCGGGCCCTGTCTGTTCGCTCACTTTTCTTGCCAATGGTAGTGAAATAGAGGTGCTGGGGATTAATAAGTTGCATGCAGTGAATCCCGGTCTGGGTGATTTTCGTTTTTCTGGCGTGTACTCCAAGTTCAATCCGGGTGATGAGCACAGGCGGCAGATGATTGACATGGCGCGGAAATTGACGGCATCCCTGCAGTTATGCGGTGCGAATGGTATCGATTGCGTGTTCGAGGGTGATCAGGTGCTCCTATTGGAGCTGAATGCCCGCCCTCCGGCCACGCTTGAACTCTATGAGCAGGCGCTTCCGGAAGGTGGCGTGGCGGCGCATATCGCTGCCTGTAACGGCATGCTCAGTGAACCGTCCCTGGAAGGCCAGGCTCAGGGATACCGGGTCTACTATGCGGAACAGGATCAGGTAATCGGCCGGGTACCCTGGCCGGATTGGTGTAGTGATCGTCCGCCAGCCGGCACCTGTTGCCTGAAGGGGGCACCGGTCTGTGGCTTGCATGCGACGGGTAACTCCAGCATCGAGGTGGCTGGACTTCTGCAGGAGAGGCTTGAACAGATCCGCTCCCTCGTCGCCTTGTCGAATCAGGAGGCGGCCTGATATGGCATTGCAAAATAACCCCGCTTCGATGAATCGGCATACCCGTAGTCTGGTTGATTCCCTGTTGCTGGATTCAGCGTCGCTCAGACTGTTGCCGCAACAGCTGGAGAATGGCGTTACGGTTATCGATGCCGGTATTAAATGTCATGGCGGTCTGGAAGCGGGTAGACGGATTGCCGAGATCTGCATGGGTGGGCAGGGACACGTATCACTGCAGGCGGCGGGTACGGTGTCGGGCTGGACCTCCAATATTACCGTGCACAGCAACCAGCCGGTGCTGGCCTGTCTGGGGAGTCAATATGCAGGCTGGAGTCTGTCGCATGGTGAGGGCAAGTCGGCATTTCACGCCCTGGGCTCCGGTCCGGGCCGCATCCTTGCGCGTAAGGAAAAACTCTACGATCACCTGGGCATTGAAGATAGCGCGGATTGTGCCACGCTGGTGCTGGAAGTTGATCAACCGCCCCCCCTTGAACTGACCGAACGTATTGCGCTGGATTGCGGTGTATTACCGGAGCAACTGCGTCTGATACTGACGCCGACCCGCAGTTTGGCCGGTACTACCCAGGTGGTTGCGCGGGTGCTGGAGGTCGCGCTGCACAAGGCGCATGAACTGGGTTTTGAACTGAGGCACATCGTGGATGGACTGGCGACCGCGCCGCTACCACCGCCTGCGCCGGATTTCCTGCAGGCGATGGGCCGAACCAATGATGCCATTCTGTTTGCCGGACAGATACATCTGTTTGTTACCGGTGAGGACAGTGCGGCACAGGCCCTTGCGGATGCGCTGCCCAGTAGCACTTCAAGTGACTACGGACGACCCTTTGCGGAGATATTCAAATCCTATGAGTACGACTTCTTCAAGATCGATCCGCTGCTGTTCAGCCCGGCACGTATCACCGTAAGCAACCTTGATTCAGGACGCAGTTTTACCCATGGCGTGATTGATCATGAGCAGTTGCTGGTCTCTTTCGGGGTCTCGCTATGACGCTACAGGTTGCGGTCGTGACGGATGATCCGGGCTGGCATGGCAAGCGGCTGCATGAAGCCTTTATGGCGCGGGGAGTAACCTGTCTGTTTAGCTCGCTGACACATGCGCGTATCGAGATGGATCAGCAGATCCAGGTAGTGCTTCCCGGTTTTGAGTCGGGTCTGCCGGATGCGGTTTTTGTGCGGGGTATTCCCGGCGGTACATTGCAACAGGTGGTGTTCCATCTGAATGTACTGCATATCCTGCAAGCGCTGGGTGTACGGGTCTATAACGATGGTCGCGCCATTGAGCGGTCGGTTGACAAGGGTCTGACGACGGCGCGGTTGTCTCAAAAGGGTATTCCGACACCGGCCACCTGGGTCTGTGCCGAACGGCCGATGGCTGAAGCGATAACCGAACGGGAAACGGCGTGTGGACATCAATTGATTTGCAAACCCCTGTTCGGATCACAGGGCAAGGGGATCGTACTGGTTAAAAACCGTGCCGATCTTCCTGATGCCGATGCGATACACCACGTCTGGTATCTGCAACGATTTATTGAACAGTCGGATGATCTGGCCTGCGACTGGCGGGTGTTTGTCATTTCAGGTGTGGCGGTGGCTGCCATGCGCAGGAGTACTTCAGGTTGGTTGGCAAATGTAGCGCAAGGCGGTATCTGCCATGCCGCGGTACCGGAAGGGGAACTGAAACACCTGGCGGAACAGGCTGTTGCCTGCGTTGATATGGACTATGCCGGGGTGGATTTGATGCGTGATGCACTGGGCAACTGGTGGGTGATTGAAATTAACAGTGTTCCCGCCTGGCGTGGCTTGCAGCGTGTTACCTCGGTAAACATCGCCTCCGTGCTGGCAGACGACCTGTTGATGAAGTGTCGCCATTCGCAGGCATGCGAGGCGCTTCAATGAACCCGATGACAACAGAACTTCTTGCAAAGTGGTACCTGGAGGCCTGTGTATTGGATGTGGCTGCACTGAAGCCAGGAAATGTATCGATTCATTCGGCCGGTCATGGAATGGATGCCGAGCTGTTTGTACAGAGTGCTCTGGCCAGTGCGGAGATGATTACGGAACCCGGCCAGGTACTCGGAAATCGCATTTATGGTGCGGTAAAGGCCACTCAGGATGCGGTTCGGTGTAATACCAATCTGGGCATCATTCTACTCTGCGCACCGATTATTCAGGCGGCTATTGATTATCCTGAAGAGAGATTGGAGACAGCGCTTCTCAAGGTGTTGTCCGCTGTTCGTGCAGAAGAGACGAATAGAGTGTTCGCGGCAATACGGTTGGCTAATCCGGGTGGGCTCGGTCGGACAGAATCCCATGATGTGGCCGGTCCCGCTACCAGTCCCCTGGTGGAAGTGATGGCTCTGGCGGCTGACAGGGATTTGATCGCCCGGCAATATGCCAACGGTTTCCATGAGCTATCCAGCGTAATTCTGCCTTATCTGATCGACGCTTTCCAACGCCATGCCGATGAAGAGACTGCTGTCACTGATCTGTTTCTTTATCTGCTGGAGAGTTATCAGGACAGCCACATTCAACGAAAGCAGGGAACGGCACGAGCGATCGCGGTTTCCCGGTGGGCTGCTGACGTGCATCAAAAATATCTCACTGCTGCTGCTGACTCGGCACGACATCTGTTGTTGCTCGAAATGGACCGGCAACTCAAACAGCAAGGTATAAATCCTGGTACGACGGCAGACTTCTGTGTTGCTGGCGTATTCATCCATCGTTTGCAAAGGCAAACGATAAACAGCGCCGGGGTTGCCCGGAATTATCCGCGGATGATGAGGCCGATTCAGGCCAAAACACCGCTAATACTATAAGCCAACAATCTGAGGAGATCCGATATGGCAGTTATTAACAAGACTATGGTAGGTGAATCACTGGTCGGCGACGGCAATGAAGTGGCACACATCGATCTGATCATGGGGCCACGCGGCTCTGCAGCAGAGACGGCTTTCTGTAATGGTCTGGTCAACAATAAAGATGGCTTTACATCACTGCTGGCTGTTGTGGCACCGAACCTGCCCTGTAAGCCGCACACGATGATGTTCAATAAGGTGACCATCAAGGGTGCGGCGCAGGCCGTTCAGATGTTTGGGCCGGCACAGCGTGGCGTGGCCATGGCTGTCGCCGATTGCCTTGAGGATGGCACCATTCCTGCCGATGAGGCGGATGATGTGTTTATCTGCGTGGGGGTGTTTATTCACTGGGAGGCGGCGGATGACGCCAAGATCCAGGACTACAACTACGAGGCAACCAAGCAGTCAATCAAGCGGGCTGTTGCTGGTACGCCTACTCCTGCAGAGGTGATTGCGGGTAAGTCGACCAACGAGCATCCGTTTGCTGCACACGCCTAAGTGATCGTTGTGGGGTCCATTGGGCCCCACACTTTTTCTCCTCGTCAGGAGCAGGTTATGCACTGTTTGGAATGTGGCGAAACAGTATCTCAATTGGATAACGGGCATTTGCTCGAATGCAGCAACCTGACAATCCAGGAGTATGCAATACGTCACCAGCTGCCACTGGATTTGATTCTGCATAGTGATCAGATTAACCAGCCTGATCATATTGAAAATTATGCCCGCCCTGTTGCCAGACCGACAGAGGCGGCGCGACAGGCCCTGTTGGGGCTGCGCTGGGCGGGATTGCTACAGGAAAATGATGGTTTCGTCGATGTGGCTGGTGAAGTACGCCGCCTGGACCTGCTGTTGTGGACTCTGAATCATCTGGTTGATTACGGTTTTCAGTTTCATCAGATTTATGAATACCGCTCGGATACACATCGTGTAGTGGCGAAAAATCTTCTCCGGGCACCGTTGCGAAATCTGGTTCATGACTGGGCAATGCCTGAACCACCACCTGCCTTTTTGGGCGCTCTGGCAGTGTACATGGCCCACCGTGCGGAGTGGCATGCGGGTTACCTGTTTATGCTCTTCAGCCGACCGATTTATGCCGAGGCCGTTCGTGAACATTTGGCCTGTAATTTTCACATCCATTGTCAGGTGCTGGATGCATCCGGTGAATCAGATGCAACAGGTGGTTCACTGTTACGCACGCTGACACTGGCTGATGGTGACAAACTGCTTGAGTTGATGAAGGATCGCTTGATGACCATGCCGACGGCCTGGGAACGTTTTCAGGCCATTACACCACAGGCAAGTGTGACCAAGGAGCTGGTTTTTGATTCCGCCCATTTTATTACTGACCATCCGGCCAAATGCTCCAACCTGCATGGAGGGCGTTATGTCCTGCAGGTGGAAGTGACCGGGCGTATCGATCCGGTAACCGGATGCGTGGTGGATTATGGCTATCTGAAACGTGTGGTAAACCGGCTGATCATCGAACGTTTTGATCATCATCATCTGAACTATGCAGCGGAGGAGTTGGCCTGGCGGTCCAGCACCGAAATGCTATGCGTCTATATCTGGGAACAGTTGATTGAATATCTCCCCGGATTGAGTGGCATACGTCTGTATGAGACGACTAATTCATGGTGTGACTATCAGGGAAGATCACTGGCTGAACAGCAGGTACAGGGTTCCGAATCATTGTTATATCCATTTCGTGCCAAAAGCGATTATACAGAACTTAGACGACGCCTGATTCAGCAACCGGGCAAACCCAGGATGACGGCATGCTCGGTCAGCTGAAATGCCGGATATCCGCCGCGGTCAACGCGCCATTGTGCAGCGCGCTTGCCAATAATACTCCGGCGGCGCCGGCTGATTGCAGTTTTTCGATATCAGAACGGTTGCGCACTCCACCGGCCATGTACAGGGTCGCGTCAGGCGCGACCGACTGCCAGCAGGTGAGTCGTTCCATGTCGGGACCCTGCAATGATCCCACGCGGGAGAGGTTCATCAGAATTAGGGTGTCCGGACGGCGTGCACTATCGCGCGTGATACCTGAAGGATCGCGCAGATTATCGTCGACCGAATCGATAGAGAGAATCGTCTGGTCGACTGGGAACCAACGGTTGAATTGCCAACTTTCAGAGCCGATGACCGGTCGGAATGCGAGTTGAGATTGCAATGCCTGGATTGCTGCAGGAGAGGAAAAGCCCGCGTCTACCCAGAGAATCAGTTGGGGAAAGGTGTGAGCGATTGTTTGCAGGGTCAGGAGATTATTGCCCATTCCCTGGATGGCATCCAGGTCTGCCAGGTAAAGCTGCTGCATGCCTAAGTCATCGTAAAGTCTTGCTATCAGCGGCATGACTTCACCCTGGCGGCATAACGGTGAGTCAACTGGTCGATACCCGGCGCGACGCCCTCGAATGGCGTGAACCGCCTGGCCTTGCAGAAGATCAATGACAGGGATGATATTCAAGGAGTTTGTATGCGGATCTTTGTATTTGAATACATAACCGGTGGTGGTTGTGTGAACGAGGAGATGATACCAAGTCTGAAGGCGGAAGGCGATATGATGCTTAACGCCATTGTCCGTGACCTGACGGAACTGGAATCAATTGATGTGCTGATCAGTCGTGACGTGCGCCTGGATTCGCTCTCCCTGCCAACCAACATCCACTGGGTAGAGGATGACTGGTGGAGCGCCTGGCTTACCTGTGTCAATGAAGTCGATGCGGTGTTGCCCATTGCTCCGGAAACCAACGGCGTCCTGGAGTCACTGTGTCGTGCCGTTGAAGCGTCTGGAAAACTGTTGCTCAATAGCAGTGCCGAGGCGGTGTCTATAGCATCCAGCAAAAAGGCGACCGTGGACTGTCTGGCCATGCAGGGAGTTCCGGTGATACCCACCTGGCGGTTTGGGGCCCATCCCCGCTTTAATAATCAGCCACTGGTGGTGAAACCTGATCAGGGCGTGGGTTGTCAGGATATTCACATCATTGCGGATGAAGCAGCACTGATTGAGTATGTAAAAAGTCGTGACCCGATTATTGAGTGGGTGGTACAGCCCTACATGGCGGGCCAGTCGATCAGCATGTCGATTATGGTGGGTCACAGTTGTGTCTGTCTGGTCGGCACAAATATTCAGCGGGTGGTGCAGATGAACGACGGCTTTTACCTGCTGGGGTGTGTTGTCAACGGACTCAAGAGCCACCAGGTGGAACTGCTTGAATTGGCGAAGGGGATCTGCGCGGCGATTCCAGGGCTGTGGGGCTATGTTGGCGTGGATCTGATTCTTACCGAGCAGGGCCCGGTTGTCCTGGAGATTAACCCCCGGTTAACCACCGCATATGTCGGATTGAGTCAATCGACCGGCAGGAATCTGGCGGCGATGATCATGCAACTCGCCGAGTGCCCAGGCGCACTGCCGACGGGATTGATCACCGGTGAGTGTGTACATATCGACCTGGAGCTGGGCCGTGTCGCCTGAGCGGGGAGTGATTGGCTGGGATGTCGGTGGTGCCCACCTTAAGGTGGCCTGGCAGGATCGGCGCGGTACTTTGCGGCGCGTGGAGATCCGGGCGACACCCTTGTGGCAAGGATTGGAATCGCTGGATCTGACGATACGGGAGCTGGCGCAGGAGTTGCCGCTACAAATGTGCGAGCACCGTGTCACCATGACGGCGGAGCTGGTTGACCTGTTTGACGACCGCCGGTCGGGTGTCTGTGAACTGGTTGACTGGCTGAGCGTCAGATTGCCGCCACAGCAGCTCTTTTTTTTCGCAGGCCAGGAGGGATTTGTTCCCGCCGCTGTGGCCTCTAATTTTTATGAGCAGATTGCCTCAGCCAATTGGCTGGCGACAACCAGCTTTGCAGCTTCGGTGATTGCCTCTGGTGTGATGATCGATGTCGGGAGTACCACCAGTGACCTGCTGCCATTCGATAAGCACCAGCTACAAAACAGGGGTTTCACTGATCGTGAACGTCTTTTGCATGGTGAGATGATCTATGCGGGCATCGTGCGTACGCCGCTGATGGCGATTACCGATCGGGTTCCGTTTAAAGGTGATTGGTTGACCCTCGCCAATGAACATTTCGCCACTACAGCGGATATCTACCGCATCCTGGGTGATCTGCCGGAACATGCCGACCTCTATCCGGCTGCTGATGGCAAGGGCCACTCAATAACGGCCAGCATGCGACGATTGTCGCGCATGATCGGAGCGGACCTGGGCGATGGCTCCGATGCTGACTGGTATCGATTGGCGGCTTTTTTTGCGGATCGTCAACTGGATGCGCTCTCATTGACGTGTCAGCGGCAGTTGAGTCTCGGATTGGCTGATTCCGCGACCCTGATCGGAGCCGGAGTTGGACGGTTTCTGGTCCAGCGTGTGGCGGATCGGCTTGGGTGCCCCTATATCGATATTGGACAACTGCTCACGCAGGGGGAATACGGTGCAAAGGCCGCGGATTGCGCCCCGGCAGTCGCACTACTGCGTCTGCAGCAATGCCGGAGTGCCGTATGTGCCTGAGAGTGCGAATACCCTACCAGCCCGATAGCGCCGCGCTGTTTGCGCGTATTGCCGAGAAATCCTGGGCGGTGTTTCTGGATAGCGGATATCCCCGCACCAGCGCCGGTCGCTACGACATCCTGGCGGCCGACCCTTATCTGACCCTGACCACGCGGGCCAATATTACCGAGATACGCGGTGAAGCTAGCATACGCCTGAGTCCGGATGATCCTTTTGCACTCTTGCAAGAAGTGTTGGGTGCGCATACAGAGAGTGCTGCGGATTTACCCTTTGGCGGTGGCGCAATCGGCTGGTTCTCCTATGATCTGGCATGGCGCATTGAACGGCTGCCGGAACAGCCGGACAATCGGGATCAAGTTCCCGAAATGGTAATCGGCCTTTATGACTGGGCTGTCGTGGTGGATCATAAACTATGCCGCAGCTGGCTGGTTGCTGAGGGGAGGGACCAGCGTACCCGTGAGCGCTGGTGGTCGCTGATAAAGCTTTTCTGCACCCCGTCAAGGCCGCGGATAAAACGTCCGTTCCATATTACGGGTCCGATCCGAAGCAATATGGATCGCGCCACTTATGTGGCGGCGTTTCAGCGTATTAAGCAGTACATTCTGGATGGCGACTGTTATCAGGTGAATTTTGCGCAACGCTTTTCAGCGCCGGCGGAAGGTGATGGCTGGAGTGCCTACCAGGAGTTGCGGCGAATGAATCCCGCTCCATTTTCCGCCTATCTCAAAACACCTCATGCAGAGATACTCGGCTCATCACCCGAACGTTTTTTAAAGCTTAAGGGCAAACAGGTGGAAACCAAGCCGATTAAAGGAACACGACCCCGGGGTGATACGCCGGAAGGCGACTCCGCCATGGCCAGAGAGTTGGCATCAAGCTCCAAGGATCGCGCCGAAAATCTGATGATAGTGGATCTGCTGCGCAATGACCTGGGCCGGGTTTGTAATGCCGGAACAGTAAAGGTGCCGGAAATATTTTCTGTTGAGAGTTATGCCACCGTACATCACCTGGTCAGCACGGTAACCGGAGAGCTGAGGGAAGATCAGGATGCGATTGGATTGCTGCGTGCCTGTTTCCCCGGTGGTTCTATTACAGGCGCACCCAAGATTCGCGCCATGGAGATCATTGCGGAACTGGAGCCGGATTGCCGCGGGCCCTATTGCGGCTCGATAGCCTATATCGGTTTTGATGGCCGGATGGATAGCAATATCGTGATACGCACCCTGGTCTACAACCAGGGGGAGATATGCTGCTGGGCGGGCGGCGGTATCGTGCATGATTCCGAAGTCAATGCCGAATACCAGGAGACCTTTGACAAGGCATCTGCCCTGTTGCGTTTACTCAAAGAGAGCCAATGGTCCAATGTGGGTAGTTAAGATCGGCGGCAGTCTGTATGACAGTCCACAACTCGAGGCTTGGCTGCGGGTGATCGCGGCGGGTGAACACCCGGCCATCCTCGTGCCAGGAGGTGGGCCGTTCGCCGATCAGGTACGTGTGGCGCAACAGCGCTGGCAATTTGATGATGCCACAGCCCACAGCATGGCGCTCTGCGCAATGGATCAGTACGGTCTGTTGATGTCAGGCATCGAAGAACGACTGCAAACGGCAGCTGATCCGCAACAGTTGAAACAGATAGTGGCAGATGGTCACAGTGCCGTCTGGCTGCCTGCCGCGGCAGACCCTGACGTGGAGCCTAGTTGGCGGGTGACTGCTGATAGCCTGGCACTCTGGCTTGCTGCAAAAGTCGGGGCGGAAGGTGTATTGCTGGTCAAGTCGGCCCCGTTGACAACAGCGGGTTCGGATCTGCTGGATGCGGCGTTCGATGAGTTTCAGCGGCAGTGGGGCGGCAAGGTCAGGCTGGCGCATCGTGATGGGAGCAGTGACTGGCCGGCTTTGTCGGGTTCCGCCTTCGGCTAACCCGACCTACTGCGCGGATTGTTCGCCTCGAATGCAGGTCGGATTGGCGCAGCCTAATCCGACAACCATTCTACTTAAAGTTTTACCTCCGCTTGGGACCGCTCAGTTTACTCCGCGGTCCATTTTTTTACCTGGACGATAGGTCACGCCACTCAATGATCTCCACGCGTAATATGTCTTTGAGCTGTTGAATGCATTTTGTTACCGAAAATGGTTTGCAGGAGTAGAGGTCCAGGGTGAACAGTTTCTGCTCCCGCCAGGTGTAGAATGAGCAGCCTGACTCAGCCCAGGCCTGAAAGCCGCCGATGCCATGATGCAACTCACTGACTTGGTCAGGGGAGAAGATCAGCAGCTCGGCTATCGGCGTCATGCCCAGTGTCTCTGTCATGATCTGGAGTACCTGCCTGACCGTCTGTTCGGTGATCTCCTCGACACCATAGAGTCCTTCGATAATGGCGCGCTGGCGATAGATCTCGGGACAGATGGTCACTAACGAGTGGCCCGGTGGGGCATAAGGGGGGTCGCGGCGTCATGGCGTAACGGCAGGGCATCCCTGGCCCGCAGCATGGCCTCATGGTCTACTCGGCTGGTTCGACCGGCGACGCAGAGTGCACTGCGAAATCCCAGATAGTCGGCATTCAACGGCAGCAGGGAAGGGATGTCGTCAAGCGTCAGGCGACCAGCCAGTCCGCAGACCAGCCCGAGCAGTTGTGCCTGATCGACAAAGCGGCCCAGACGGTCCAGGGTCCAGAGATCGGTCAGGCGTCCATTTTGTTTTTCCGCGGTATCGATCATGACCCCATGAAAGCCTTGTGTGGAGAGTAGCGGAAGCAGGGGTGTGGGATCAAAGCGGTCGGCAAAGCAGACAGCGATCAACTGATTGTGTCGGCACTCCTCCTCCAGTGCCCTGATGCAGGAGGCTGCTGTTGGTTCATCGAACAGGCCGAGTTTGATGTAGTCAACGCCACAGTCTGCGGTGTTCCTGACCGCGGCCTGGATGCGCTTTGGATCGGGAGGAAGATCGCCCAGGGTCGCACTGACAGGCCGCTCGCCATTGACATAGTCAACGATGGCTGCGATCCGGTCGAGGTCGAGTGCGCCCAGGGCGCCCCGGGACGGATCTTTGCAATCAATAATGTCGGCGCCGGTGTGCAGGGCAATAGCCGCCTCTTCAACCGAGCAGATGCTGGCCAGCAGACCGGTCATGCACATTGCCTCTTGCGATAGTCGTGGACCTTTCGCATCAACCAGTCCCAGGCCTCCTGTTCTTCAATTCCCGCGGTCTTGTCGATGGCGATTTGCAGATAAGCGATCTCGCTTGCCAGTTTTTCTGGCGTAAGCAGATGAAGCCGGCTGACCAGTATGGCCAGCTCCAGCACGGCCGCCTGTGCACGGTTATAACCGCTGAATGGACGATGATTGACCTGGTGAATGCGCTCGCATGAGAGCTCGGGCCGCTGGGTATCCTCTTTGACCTGCTGAACGCGGATCTCTTCATGACTAAGGGCGTCACGCAGGCGCAGTCCCTCGATCTTTTCACACGCTAGCAGGGGCCAGTCATAGTGCTGGGTCAGGCAACCGGCATAGATCCGCACATCGTCGGTGGTGTTGATACTGGCGGCGCCATCCCGCAGCAGGTTATCCAGTGTCCGCGAGGGACGAAAGGGTGCAATCAACCAGCTGTTGCACCGCTGCCGAATGCCCATGGGCGCCATATGCGGTGATCCATCAGGATTACGGGTGATCAGGATAACTTCATGAATACGTTCACTCATAGACGCCTCAATGCAGTACCAGTTCACTGCCCAGTGTCTCAAGCAGATGCTGTGGATCCAGTTTGTAGTGATCCATTTTCATCAAGTGATAGCGATCAAAATAGTCGCTGATGGATGATTCAATCGCCCTGTCAAAGCCGGGTGCAACGGCATGGGTCTTGCCCTGGATGGAGCGTGTCACCTGGCCCTTTTCAACCACTGCTATACCGTTCTTGAACACCAGTTCTGCCTTGCCAAACATGGCGGCCTTATCGGCCTGTGGCTGGTAAACGGCAATGTCTGCAATGGCCCCAACGGAGAGATGACCCCGGTCACCGAGGCCCAATAGTTTTGCCGGTGCGGCCCGGGTCATGATGGCGATCTCATTCAGATCATATTCACGATCCAGATGGCGCAACAGGGAGATATCCGCCGAATTCGCATTGATTCGGTCCAGCCACTGGTTTCTGTAGTCTCGTTCCATGAGTAATCTGAACAGTTCCGGGTAAGCGGTAAAGGGCGCGCCATTGGGATGATCGGTGGTGAAGAAGACCCGCCAGGGATCATCAATCAGCAGAAAAAGCTCCAGGCCGATCGCCCACTGCAGGGCATTGACATAGTTTTTCGGACGATAGCGGAACGGCACGATGCCGCCACCGCCATCTTCGCCTTCCCAAACCACCCATTTTTTCGGATTGGCAATATGTCGTGCATCAAACTGGCGCATTACATCACCGGAAATGGTGACGGTCTGACCAAACAGCACTTGTCCGATATCCACCGTGATATTGGGATTCGCCATGATGGCATCGGCCAGTGCGCTGGCCCCGGAGGAAAAGCCGGAATCCCCGTTGTCCCCGTAACCATAGAACTGCACATGAGCCAGGTGCATGGGCAGGCCATCGGCCGCCTTGATGGTATCAAGCGCGGTGTTCACATTGCCGGGAATACCCAGGTTATTGCAGTGAACATGCACCGGATGCGGGATGCCCAGTTGCACAACCGCGCGCTGCACCGCGCTCAGGATAGCGCGCGATGTCATGCCGTACATCGGCACCTCGTCATCCAGGTTCAGTTGTCGCTGGTTGAACTTGAAAGCGGTGGCACCCCCCGCGTTGATCACCTTGACCCCCAGGCACCGGGTGGCGTGCAGGGTCCAGGCAATATAGTCATTGATACGGGCCTGTTCCGCGCCATCCCGCAGCATACGCAGCAGGAAATCATCATTGCCGACAATGGCCAGACCGGCGGTATCAATGATCGGTATGTCGGCCAGTTCAGCATGCGCCTGGTGGGCATTGATCGGCAGGACGGCGGGCTCGACGACCGTGGTAAAGCCCATCTCCGCATAGCGGTAGCCGGTGTCACAAGCCGACCATTTCGCACCGGAGAAGGGGAATTGTGGAAGGCGGGCGCGCTCGGCCAGGTGCTGTTCGGGTAGTAATAAACGGGCGTTGTTGACATTGCCGCCGGCGATGTGACTGTGAATGTCAATTGCACCGGCCATCAGGATCTTGCCTTCCAGGTCAATGGTCCTATCCGCCTCCGCCACGTTGTCTGGTGCCTCGCAGATACGTGCATCCCTGATCCAAATGTCACCACATGTCCCGTTGAGCTGATTGACCGGGTCGTGTATTCGAGCGCCTTTAAGTCGTGTCAGCATGTGCGTGGTTCCTGTGAAATCAGCTGCTCACAAAGTGTGGCACTGCCGGGCAGCGGGTTGTCTATCAGTCTCTTGAGAGGAACCAGTCTCAGTCCATCGGCACGATGCAGATAACCCGAACGGTGTATACCAGGAACACCGACCGGCAAAAAAATGGTGGGTTCTGACTGTGTGAATGACATCGCTGGATGTCCAATAACAATGGTATTTTGGGCTACATCGGGTGGGGGTGCACAACTGAGACTACTGATCCAGACCAGCAGATCGGTTTCACCGGATTGCATTAGCCGGTTACCGGCATACCTCTGCAGATCCTGTTCCGGATAACCCTTTGCATGACAGGTGCGAATACCAAAACCGTTATGCCAGGCGGCACTCAGTTGTGCGGTCATATCGCCTTCCCCCGCGCCCAGCATCAGCAATGCGCTACGTCGGGTTTCATTGATATCACGCACCAGCCCCACACAGGTGCGGATGATCAGCTCAGCGTTCTTCCCCGGCAGGCGGCCAATGATAAACACCGGGTAATTCGCACCCGTGATCTGCGTCAGCAGTTCATCGCTCCCGGCGGTATCGGCTTGTACCGGCTTGCCGGCAAGACGTGCACGTGTGATTGATAGTAAATCGAGGCAGTCATGGTTGAGTGGATGGATAATCGGTGGTGAGTCGGCATGCAGCCGCTCCGTGCTGTCGAGCAGCTTCTCGTGCAGTCGCGGGTAGGTCTCTTGCGGGTCATGGCCAATCAATACAACCAGGTCGGCACGATTGCGTACCTCACCCATGCTGCTGACCTGCCAGCCGCCTTGCTGGTAGATCTGCAGATTGCGGGCAATTGCATCGCCATGCAGATGGTCGATGGCACCGCCAAAGTGATCCGCCATTTTGACTGCAGCCTTGCTGTCCAGCAGATCGCCAATCAATCCGTGAAACAGGGGTAGTCTGGCTTCTCGCAACATTTTGCCCGCCTGCTGCAACGCCTGCTTCCAGGTGGCCTCTTTCCCATGGATGAGGGGTGTTTCCCGGGTCGCCTGGAATGCACTGGTAAATCCCGTGCGGGCCTTCTCGCAAGGTATCTGCTGCGCGGTCAGGGCTTCGTTGTGTACTGGCAGTGACAGATCGTCACAAACCATGGCACAGAAGGGGCAGCTAACAAACGCCAAAGTGTCCAGCCTGTCGTGTCTGTTCATAATAGGCAGACGGGAGCAAAAGCTGGGCCAATCTCACTTGGTGCCTTTTTTTGTCAACGGTTTTCGACCCTGCTTGGTACTGCCGGGTTTGGCATATTCCAACAGATTCTCTTCCGTTGGCGGGGTCGCCACGCCCCAGTCGAGCATCTGGTCCTGGGTATAGCGTTTACCCAGTTGCAGGGCAATCTGGGCACGCGCCAGCTCAACGCCGAGGTAAAAGGCGTGACTGCCATCCTCTTCCACTCCCAGGTGGGGAAACAGGTCAAACGGATCAACGGCCTGGTGCAGTGCATCCCGATTGTAGATGTGTATGCCTTGATGGTTGACCTGTATGCGAAAGTTGCGGTCTTTAACCCGCCTGGCCGCACTGCTGATTTCCGCCGAATCATAGGGAAACGGATTACGTTCATGTCGGTTACTGAGCCCGCCATGCAGGCGTTTCGGCAAGGTGCGGTCTGCCCTGGACCGATACATGATGCGCCGTGAGAGGTCGGCCTCGCGTATCGCCGATCTGCAATGGGGGCTTACTGCGGTGGTCAGCACGGCCCCGATATGCAACTCGGATATGATGCCAAACAGCAGGGCATTGATGCCGCTGGTGTCCGCTTCGGTAAGCTCGGTCAGATTGCCTACACCCATCATCATGGGCGCGTCGGGGAGACGTCTTCGTGCCTCGTGATAGCGCACAACGGATTCGGTGAATCCAAAGTGGATGGGGTCGAGTATAGGGTCAATGAAGCAGCTTCTTCCTTTCGAATCGAGCGTCTCCCATGCGCGCTGCAGGCTCTCCAGATCGCCCGCGGTATAGGGGATCAGAATGGGTGTGGCAGCCACTTCATCGGCAATCCACAGCGTCTGTTCGGTCAAGCTGAGCAGATAGTCGGCACCTGCCTGGCCACCGGCCAGCAGTTCCTCGTCCCGGTGGGAGTCTACGCTTACCCTGAATCCTTCCGACTTGAGCAGTCGCACACTCTCCGCCAGATGCGGAAACGGCTGGTCAGGAAGACAGCCCAGATCAATGATATCGGCACCATCCTGGCGAAACAGTTCAGCCTGATGGAGTATGGAGGCCGGAGTCAGGTTGGGGGCATCCACGATCTCGGCAAAAATCAATACATCGTGCTGACTCAAATCGGCCGGTTGGCCTGCCTGTCCCAACCATTCCGGCAGATCGCGCAATTCATCCGGTCCACGCTGAAATGGGGTGCCATAGTGTTCACTCAGTCCTTCCAGGTCGCCGCGACAGCGACCAGGGATCACCACCCGGCTGGCGCTTCCGGTATCTGCCAACTGGCGTTTGATCATCTCACCGGTCAACAGCGCCGCTACCTTGATTTTGAGTGGCCGTACTTCCCAGGTTACGGGGGTTGGTGCCATCGCGTGCAGCACCCGCCTCAGGCTGGCCTCGGCCAGTGACCCGGTCAGAAAGAGGAGATGTTCTGACATGGCGCGGGTAGGTCGAGGGCATCCTCGAGTGACTGTAGACCGGTTACCACCCGGGTATATTCGAAATCCATCAGCCGGTGAGTGTTTTCCAGGTCGATGCGGCGTGGATAGACCATGACGGTTCCGCCGGGTGCCTCTGTCTCCATTTCCGGCGCCGCATCACAGGCAAATACGATGCTGGGTATACGGCATTTGCCGGCCTGGGCATAGACATTGGTAACCAGTGAGTCGGATATGCCGTAAACCATCTTGGCCACGCTGTTGGAAGTGGCTGGTGCCACAATCAGTTGCTTGTATACCCCTTCATAGAAAAGCCCCACCGGCGATGCACTGGCTGTGTTGTCGTGAAAAATGCGGAAGCGCTGTTTCAGTTGCTTGACCGGAAGTCCGTAGACCTGGAGTACTTCGGCGGCCGCTTTACTGAGAAACAGATCGACCGCCGGGAGTCGCTCCGCCAGCTGCAGACACTCTTTAAGATAATGTCCCGAGCCGGTAATGGCCCAGGCCGTGCGGCCGGTATCAGGCATGGATGATCTCCCGCTGATAGATGCCCCACTGTTGATCGGCCTCTTCGACGGCGACTTCCAGTGTCTGCAGATTGCCAAGCCCCTGGTGCGCATGCAGGGCGTCGATGAGGCGGTTGCTGATATGGTAAGCAAGCATCTCTGCCGTGGTATTGGTTATCGGCAGCAGAATGCAGCTTGCGCGGCTCAGGATAAAGCGCTTGTCATAGCTGCGGATTTCCAGCATGTCGTCTTCCCGTTCAGTCAGCGTAATCTCGTCGCTTTCGGTTGGTATCAACACGCCGTCATGCAATTCCGCGCAGATCCTGGCAGCCAGCTTGTTCAGCAGAACAAAATCGATGACGAAGGCATCCCGGGTGTTCTCCCCGCGCGCCTCCAGTTGCAGATGGAAGTTGTGGCCGTGGATGTTTTCGCAGCTCCCATTGAAGGTGATGAAGTGCGCGGCGTTGAAATGGAGTTCGCCTGGGTGTACGCGCACTGCAAAATGGCTCATGTCCCGGTATCCTGCGTGTTGACTCGTTGCCTGCAGACTGCAAGGCTCGGGCCAACCGGGGAGTTGTCGGCTAGCGGGGCGGTTTTATATCGTAGCGCTTCATTTTCCGGTACAGAGTGTTACGGCTGATGTTCAATTTCGTGGCAACCCGCGTGACATTCCAGTGGGCCGCCTCCAGTTCCCGGATGATGGCATCACGCTCGGCGATATCCAGTGGGTTACTGGGCCGCGCGCGCTGTCTTGGTTCACCGGCATCGTCTCCACAGTCGCAGAATATCTCTTCTGGCAGGTCGTCCAGTCCGATGCTGTTGTTGTCACAAAGGCCGATGAGTGTGCGCATGATATTGCGCAGCTGTCGCATATTGCCCGGCCATTCATAGTGCTCCAGTGCATCCAGCGCCTCTTCCGCAATGATGACGGTATCCTGACCCGCTGATTCCAGCTTCATGATATGTTGAATCAGGGCGCGTCGATCTTCCCGGTCACGCAGGGGTGGCATCTGCAGGCTGATACCGTTCAGCCGGTAGAAAAGATCCTCGCGGAAACTGCCGTCCTCAATCTGCAGCTGAAGATTCTGGTGGGTTGCGCTGATCAGACGTATATCCACCTTGATAGGGGTTTCGCTACCCAGCGGTATGACTTCCCGCTCCTCCAGCACCCGCAGCAGACGCGCCTGCAGATGTAACGGCATGTCGCCGATCTCATCAAGAAACAGCGTGCCACCGTGGGCTTGTGCGATCTTGCCTCGGGAACCCTCTTTGCTCGCCCCGGTAAATGCACCGGGCCGGTAACCAAACAGTTCGCTCTCGATCAGTGTCTCTGGCAGCGAGGCACAGTTGACCGCCACAAACGGCTTGCTTGCCCGGCTGCTGGTTTTATGTACCGCGTTGGCGAAGACATCCTTGCCGGTGCCTGTCTCTCCAAGCAGAATGAAGGGGATGTCGAGTTCGAGCAGTTTTTTCGCCCGTTCGATATTGTGCCGCATGCGATTGTCGCCAAACTCCAGCCCTTCCAGTGTCGGTGCCTCACGAACTGCTTCCGGCACAAAGGCCCGCGCTGATCGGGCTGGCTGACGTTTAGCGCTTATATCAGGGTTCGGTGGCTGGAAACTCGCGTAGAAGCGTCTACCCTGGCTGGCATCCCGCAGTGGCAGCGGCACCATGGCCTGATTGTGCGCATTGCCGAGTGCGTTGTTGGTGCGCAGGTTAAACAGTTCTTCAAAGGGGCGGCCGATAATGTCTTTCATGTCGAGTTGGAACAGGGCACTGCGATTGGCCGCCTGAATGCGACCTGTTTCGTCGAAGGCGATGACCCCTTCACCGAGGGTGCTGATGAACTCCGGACGGCTGTGAAAACGCAGGATATAGTTATCGCGCATTTTGCAGAGAAATATCCGGTTCTCAATCAGTTGCGCGGACATGTTGACCAGCACCATGGTGTGCTGTTGCGCCTGCCTTGATTCACCCGAGGCGTCCAGTACCGCCACCAGTTCGCCGGTGGGATCAAAGATGGGTGCGGCAGAGCAGGTGAGGCGCGTGTTCTTGGTAAAAAAGTGTTCGTCCTGGTGGATAATCAGCGGGCGCTTTTCCACCAGGCAGGTTCCCATACCATTAGTGCCCTGGGTCTTTTCACTCCAGACCGCGCCCGTTTGCAGGGCAGTCTTGACCGCGGTGTTGGTGAACATGGGGTCACCCACATAATTAAGGACAACACCGTCGTGGTCGGTCAGCAGGATCGAATGTCCTGACCCGGCGACCTGCTGATAGAGATTGGTCATCTCTGAACGGGCAATCTCCACCAGTCGGCGGGATTTTTCCTGTCGTTCCTTGAGGTCGGAGCGGTCGACAAGCACGGGTTCCGGGCGTCGTTCCGGATCAAGGTCATACTCATCCAGACAGCGTTTCCAGGATTGGACAATGCAATCGGTGACGGGTGTTGCGTTTGTTCCGCATCCACGAACGGTTGATGTGACCAGACCACCGTGTGCCTTATTCGTGCTGAATTCCATCCAATATATCCCGTGGCCGTAGAAAAAGTGGATACTGCACTGCCTGTTAATTAGCATAGAATGAATGTTCATTGCAAATGCTGTTTGAAGCTGGGTTTAATGCAAAGGGGGCTTTTTCTTTACGCCAGACTAACGATCACCCATATCAGAGGATGTGCTTTAAATTATGCGCGGGTCATATTGGAATCGGTAAATCTGCCAGCCTATTTCCACTCAAACTACATGGCTAATCACACGGGTGAGACGACTTGGTGCTAATGCATTCTGTTCCTACAAGTGCTATTTTGTGATGCTTGAAAACAGGAGTGTTTATGAAGTTTGAGGTCAGTGATCAGGAGAGTAAAAAGGCCAAGGTGCCCCATGAGATTTTTCTCACCAATCTCGTGGGCAATCACATCCTCTGGTTCATCGCCTCTCTGGGGCTGGTGCGTTCCTACTGGCAGCCGCTTGCCCTGGTGCCTGTCGTTTCCATTCTCCTGCTGGGCTATACCCTGTGGCGGGCCAGGCGTTCAAAAGCCATCGATTCCTGGTTCGTGATGTGTCATTGGCAACTCTGTGCGGGGCGCAGCCGCGTCTTTATCCTGACCTTGTCGGTATTTGGTTTTATCGCCTTCCTCGGCTGGGTGGGATTTACCTATTTCGGCATGAAAGAGGTGGCGGTGATGGCCATGATAGGTGGGGCTGGTGTACTGCCGGTGATGGTCACCGTGCTGGTGTTGATCCTGATGGAATCGGATGCCCTGCACCAGGCAACCCAGCACAAGCTGCCAAATAAGATGATCGAGCGCTATCCCAATCCCGATATTCGAGTGATCGAGGAGTAGCCGTAGGTTGGGGTGAGCTTGCGAACCCCAGCGTATTTCCATCCAACCATGATGTGGGTTCGTCCCTCACCCCAATCGAATCGCACTCCACAGGGTGTAGATCCCGAACAGCATGACCGTGATGCCGGCCACTCGGCGGGCCGTTTGCGAACGGGCCAGTCGCGCGGCGGCGCCAGCCAGCAAGCCGATTGCCAAAAGATTGGGCAGGGTGCCGAGGGCAAAGGCGAACATCAGTCCCGCTCCCTGCAATGCGCCACCCGATGAGACCGCGTTGATCAGCATGGTATAGACCAGTCCGCACGGTACCCAGCCCCAGAGCATGCCGATGGCAAAAGCCCGGGTCGGTGAACGTACCGGCATCAACTGGCGACCCATCGGTTCAAGCCGGCGCCATAACACGCCGCCGAGCCGTTCAACCCGGTTCAGCACCATCCACCAACCGGCCAGATAGAACCCCAGCAGGATCATGAACAGCCCGGCCAGCATCAGCAGTGCCTGTTGTGCCATCTGCATGGGTAGCATGCCGGCCAGTAACACACCCAGGCCACCCATGATGGCGCCGGCAATGACATAACTGATCAGGCGTCCCAGGTTATAGGCGAGCTGGAACGGGAGCTGTGCTGTGACCGATCCGCGACTCGTCTCTGGCAGCCCGAGGGTGAGGGCGCTGACAATGCCGCCGCACATGCCGATGCAGTGGACGCCGCCGAGCAGACCGACAATAAAGGCGCTGAAATAGGGGAGTAGTGATTCCATACGTGGGTCAGAAGGATACCAGATTCGCAGCGGTTTTTAGCGGTGTTTCTGTCCTGTTAACTTTCGCCCCGTCCAGTAGGAGCGGCGCCCTCGCCGCGAATTTTGCCCGGGGCGGGCCTCCTACAGATTAAATCATCTCCGGGTGTGGCGGAATGAAACAAATTCAGAAATAGGTGCGGAAACGCAGCGTCAGGCTGGTGGGCAAGTGGCCGAACTCGGATCGGGGATCGGCCTGCTGATCCAGCCCCCTGCCGCTGGCATACTGCAGTGACAATAACAGGTCCGACTCGTTGCTCACCGAGTAGGTGAGATTGATCTGGTGCAGGGTGGAGTTGCCCAGTTGCGCATCGCTCTCGCCGAGTGGACTGAACAGCAGCAGGTAACTGCCTCGCAACAGCGGCGTGATATCCCGCTCCAGGGTAATGCCGAGCATGCGTCGCCCGAGTTGCGGCTGCAGTCCGTAGGCCACCAGCCGTTCGGAGGGCAGTGCCGAGAGTGTGGCCTGATTGGTGGCTCCCAACCCGTGGTCATACCATTCGATCCCGAGGAAGGTGCCTTCCTCGAACTGGTAGTCGACACCGGCAATCCAGAAAACGGCCGTTTCACCGCTCTGCTCCAGGTGGTAGTGTGCCGCCTCGACGCGCCAGCCCAGCCCGGCCCAGTCACTCTCGAAGGATGCGCCGACAATCTCGTTGCCGATGATATGGCCGGCCAGCAGCGCGAACTCGGAGCGCTCGCCGATCTGGCTGCGCAGATAGAGTGCACTGCTGTCCTTGATCCCGTCACTGCCGTTGGGGGAGAAGGCATGCACCGCCGTCAGTGAGGAGAAGGGGGAGGGATACCACTCCAGCACCGCCGCATCGATGCCCGGCTTGAAGTCGGTATCCAGGTCGGTGGGGGCGAAGGCGCCGAACACATTCAGCGGCTGCCAGAATCGGCCGCTGCCCCAGTCCACCGGTTGACGCCCGATTCCCAGGGTCAGATCGTCGAAGCGCAGCTTGTAGGCGGCGCGGTCCAGGGTGTAGCCGATCCGCGTGGTGTGATCGCCGTCGGTTTCATGATGCCAGTCGCCGGCGAGTTCGCGATAACGGAACAGATCGCTGGAGTGTCGTCCGCCGAGCGCCACGCCGCTGGCGTGCTGGCGGGCGGTTTTCAGATGCAGCGACCACTCGCGGTTGCCGCTGGCGCCCTCCAGCATCAGGCGCAGGCTCTGCTGGTCAGTGGTCAGGGTGTCGTTGTCCAGCGGGTTATAACCGGCATCGCCCCGTTCCGCCCGCGCGGCGCTGCCGAGCAGGGAGAGGCGCCCGGTCAGCTCCACCGCGTGCGTGGCGCTGAGCGGCAGCAACAGCGCCGTCAGCAGGCAAGTGCTAGGCCATCTGCTCATGGGACTCCTGCCCGATATGCTTGTCGCTGACAATTTTCCCATCACGCAGGGTGATGATGCGCTCGGCCCGCTCCATCACCCGCCGGTCGTGGGTGGAAAAGATGAAAGTGGTTTTCTCCTCGTGGGAGAGGCGGTGCATGATATCGAGCAGTGCGGTGGCATTTTCCGAATCGAGATTGGCGGTCGGTTCATCGGCCAGTACCAGGCGGGGCCCTGCGGCCAGGGCACGGGCCACGGCCACCCGCTGCTGCTGGCCGCCGCTGAGTGCCGCCGGACGGCGCTGCATCACTTTTTCCAGCCCCACCAGCTCCAGGTAGTGTTCGGCGCGCTCGCGGCGCTCCCGCACATCACGGCCCTGCAAGACCATCACCAGCTCGACGTTCTCCAGGGCGCTCAATACCGGCACCAGGTTGTAGGCCTGGAACACAAAGCCGAGCTGAAACAGGCGAAAGTCCGACAGCTCGGCCTCCTTCAGGGTGGTGATTGAGGTGCCATTGAGCTGGATGCTGCCATGACTGGGCGCGTCCAGTCCGCCGATGATATTCAGCAGGGTGGTTTTGCCGGAACCGGAGGGACCGACCAGTGCGGCAAACTCGCCTTCCTGCACGGTCAGGTCGATCTCCTGCAGTGCCCGCACTTCCAGTTCGCCCTGA
The DNA here is from genome assembly GCF_000428045.1 of Sedimenticola selenatireducens DSM 17993. Taxonomy (GTDB): domain Bacteria; phylum Pseudomonadota; class Gammaproteobacteria; order Chromatiales; family Chromatiaceae; genus Sedimenticola; species Sedimenticola selenatireducens. The sequence continues at coordinate 147,470 of NZ_ATZE01000009.1, forward strand.
CGATAGATCTTGTCTACGCCTTGCAGAGTCAGTAGTGCCATAGCTGTTTTCCCGGCGCTGTCGTTGTCAATGGTTGTCATGTGCGCAGTGCCTCCACCGGTGTCACCCGGGACGCCTTGATGGCCGGATAGATACCGCTGCCCAGGGTGGCGGCAAAAATCAGCAGGGTGAGTTGAAACACGCGCTCACCGGAGAGTTCGGTATAGATCACCGGGTCCATGAAGGTGCCCATCATTTCGGTACTGCCACCCATCAGGGCGGCCATGTCGATGCCGTGGCTGGCAAACCAGAGATGCACCGCGCCGGCCACTATCCAGCCAATGCCCACAGCCAGCAGGCTGAGCAGCAGGGACTCGCAGAACACCAGCCACAGCAGGTGATAGCGGCTGATGCCGAGCGCCCGCAGCAGGCCGAACTCGCGGGTGCGCTCCAGCACGCTCATCAGCACAGTATTGAGAATACCGAACACCACCATGATCAGTATCAGCACCAGAAAGATGTAGTTGCCGGCATCGTCGACCATGATGAACTGCACCAGTTGCGGCATCATCTCGCGCCAGTCCAGTACCACTACCTGGTCGTTTTCAACCGCCGCTTTCAACTCTGCCTTCCACTCCGGCAGGCTGTCCGGGTCGTCCAGGAACAGGGCGAAACGGGTGATCGGCTGGAGGGCCGGATCGGCCCCTTCACCTTCCAGGAAGCGTCGGGCAAGCTGAATATCACTGAGTATCAGGTAATCATCCAGCTCATCCACCCTGGAGTCAAAAATGCCCCGCACCCGGCCCAGTTGCGCCTGGGAGTCACCCCCCTGTTTGCCGGCCATCAGCACCACCTTGCTGCCGATCTTGGCCTTGAGCTTACCCGCCATGCCGTCGCCGATGAGGATGCCGCGCTGGTCGCCCGGCTCGATCCAGGTGCCGTCCACCAGTTGCGGCCGCAGCAGGTCGGCGCGCTGATCACCTTGCGGGCTGAGGCCTTCCAGGCCGGCGCCCACCGAGTTGCTGGCGGTGCTGGCCAGGATCTGCAGCGAGATCCGCGGCTCTATCCGTCCCGCGACATCGAGACTGCCGATCTTCTCCTGCAGTGTCGTCCCATCGGTCAGGTATTTGTGGTTCGCCGGGGCCTCGATATAACCGCGCGGCTGCACCGTCAGATGACCCTCACCCAGCTTGATGGCATTGCGGATCATCGAGTTGTGGGCGCCGTCATTGAGGCCGATCATCAGTACGGCCAGGGCGAAGCCGATGGCGATGGAGCTGAGGGTGATCAGGGTGCGCCTTCGGTGACGCCAGATATTGCGCCACGACAGCATCACCAGCATGCCGAGCGGCAGATGGCTGTGTCGCCGGTTCATCGCATCACCTCGGCCGGTCTGAGACGTACCGTGCGCCAGGCCGGGAGCAGCGAGGCGAGCAGGGTGATCACCAGCATCAGCAGACAGGCCAGCAGCAGGTCCAGCGGTTCCAGGTGGAGTTTCATGTAGGGTTCAAACACGATGCCGCCCCAGTCGTAGCCGTCGGGCAGCATGCCACTGAAGTCGATACCGCGTTCACCGAACAGCCCGATCACGCCGATACCCAGCAGTACGCCGGTCAGCGCCGAAACCAGACCCAGGAAAAACGACTCCAGCAGCACCATCAGCAGCAGCCAGCGCCGTTTCATGCCGATCGCCAGCAGGATGCCGAACTCGTGGGTCCGCTCATGCACCGCCATCAGCATGGTATTGAGCATGCCCATTGAGGCCAGGGCGATGACAATGAATCCGACAAAGAAGGTGATGGTCTTGCTGATCTCCAGCATGTCGGCCACCATCGGCGTCAGCTGGCGCCAGTTGCGCACCACGGGGGTGCCGCCCAGCTCATCCAGCGGCTGCTCGCTGACCAGCTTTTTCAGTTCAGCATCCAGTTCCGCCTGCATCACCCCGAGATCAGTGGCGTCATCAAGCCGGATCACCAGTTCATGGAAACCATCTGTGAGATACATCAACTGCTGGTAGGCCGCGATCGACATCAGTACACCCATGCGGTCGAAGTTCGGCTCCAGTGGCTTGAGTATCGCCGCCACCCGGTACAGGGCGTTGCCGATGCTGCCGTCGGCGGCCTGGGTGACCAGCACCAGTTCGCTGCCCGGTTGCAGCTTCATGTTTTTCGCCAGCTGGGCACCGATCACCAGGTTGTTGCGGGGAAGGCCATCCTGGCTGTCGTCGGCGGGCCCCAGGTCCATCTTACCCTGGCGTACCTGTTGCAGCATCCGGGTGACCTGCGGTTCACGCGCCGGATCGACCGCCTTGATCAGCACCCCGGTGGAGGTCTCCGCCGTACTGGCCAGGCCGGAGGCGTAAAGGCGGGGCGCCAGGCTGATTTCGGGGAACACCCCGGCGATTGTGTCCAGGTAGGACCAGGGCAGGGTGGCATACAGGTCCTGATCGTCCACATAGGCCTGGCGATGTATCTGCAGATGGCCGATCGAGATCGCCGTGGCCTGGTGTACCATCTGGCGGATCATCCCCTCCATCATCGCGGCGTAGAGGATCACCATCACCAGCCCGCCGGCCAGTGCGCCAATGGTCAGGATGCTGCGCACCGGACTGCGCCAGATATTGCGCCAGGCGATGAACAGCAGCATGGGCAGGCGGCTGGCGTCAGCGTGCAGTTGGTCTGAATGCTTCATGGTGGCCGTCTAGCGGCGTCGCTTGAGGGTCTGCAGGGAGAAGAAGGACGTTTCCAGCGGTACACCGAAGGTAATCTCCTGGTAGACGATCACCGTCGATTCTTCCGGCTTGTCTTCCGGTTGCAGACGCATACGCATGGGAATGGTGCGGCCATCGATCAATTGTGTCTGATCCATGCTCATGGTGCGAATCAACAGACCCTCTTCGTCATAGTAGAGCGCCTTGTAGGGGGCCAGGGAGGTCTGCTCGATCATCATCATCACCTTGCCCCAGACCACGGCGGCATCCGGTTTGGGTATGAAGGTCAACTCATAGATCTGTTGCCCGTCGCGTTCGCCCTCGAAACTGATGCTGGCATCGTAATCGTCTTCAAAGGTGCTCTCCTTGACCAGGTCATCGTTGGTGAAGTGGCTGCCCATCCAGGAGCCGGACATCATGCTGGAGGGGACCTTGGTGACCCGGTTGATCTTCGGCAGGTAGTTCCAGATGTTGTCCTCCACTTTCAGGGTGGCGATGCCGCGGTCCTTGACCGGTTCACGGATGATCACCAGCGAGTAATCCTTCCCCCGTGACCAGGCCTCCATGGTCATGGTGCGCTCGTAGCGCTCGGTCCTGACCGCCATGGACATGGTTGCCTGGGAGGTCTCGCCACGCCATAGCCGGTCAATGTGCCGGATCAGTTCATCCACCTCGATGGCCGTTGCCGGGGTGGCTGTAAAAATGAATAGCAGTAGTATGAAGGTCCGGAGCAGGCTCCGGTGCTTCACCGGGTGAATTCGGCCGACCCGATGGTAGTGCATGAGCTTAATCATTGTCGCATCACCTCTTTACAAAATGGACGGGGACGTTCATCGCCGGTGAATTGCGCCTATCCGCGTGGTAAACGGAAGTGTTGCCGCCCCTGATTATCTCCATGCCATCATACTGTCTGTTGATTCCTGAGCATAATAGATGACCGGAATTAATCCCGACTAATCAAAATCTGCAGATTTCCAGGCTACACTGCGGCTTTTGATATATTTTATGGCGGTCTACCGGTGACTGTCCGAGCCAAAGCAATAACAGCTTGAATGGATAAACCGACCAGCCTGGGCTACTGTTTCATAGGTATTGAAAGGAGAGGGGGAATCAGTGAGAAACGTGCCAAAGATGCCTGTTGGACTATCCGGGAGCGGGATTGTATTCCGACTGATTTATCTGATGACCCTGGTATTTATCGGTTTGGTGTCATCTGGCGCAGAAGCCGCCACGCCTCTTGAAAAACTGAAAGATGGCGGTTTCTGGAGTATCCAGTTCGAGAATGATCTCTGGGGCAGTGGTGATGACCGGTTTTACAGTCATGGCACCGAGATCTCCTATCTCTCCCTGAAGCGTCCTCCGGGCTGGTTGACCCGGCTGGGTCAGGGACTGCCTTTCTTCCACACTGGTGATGTCAGTGCCGTGCAGTATTCCGTCGGTCAGAAGATCTTCACCCCGCAGGATACCGAGCGCAGTACATTGATCACCGACGACCGGCCATACGCCGGCTGGCTGTACGGTAGTGCCAACCTGATGTCTCGCTATGTGGATGAACCCAATCTGCAGGTGGGTAACATACTGGGCATCACCGTGGGCATCGTCGGACCCAGTTCCCAGGCAGAAGATATTCAGCGGGGATTTCATGACCTGATCGGCGTTGATAAACCCAACGGTTGGGACAATCAGCTCCAGGATGAACTCGGGATTCTGCTGACCTACACCCGCCGCTGGCAATATTTCCACCCAGTGGGTGGCGGCCTGGAGTTTGAAACCTCACCCCATCTGGTGGGCACCCTGGGTAATGTCTATACCTATGCCGGTGGTGGCATGATGCTGCGTCTGGGCAAGGGACTGCGCAACGATATCGCGCCGCCGAATATTCGACCCGGTTTCCCCGGGGTTCCCTACATCCGGCCGTCTGACAAGGCCAACTGGTACTTTTTTGCCGGGGTCGAGGGGCGTGCCGTGGCCCGAAACATCTTCCTTGATGGCAACACATTCAGGGAAAGCCACAGTGTGAACAAAAAACCTTTGGTGGCCGATGTGCAGTTTGGTTTCGCCTATCATATCCAGAATATCCGCTTTGCCATCAGCAATGTCTGGCGCAGCCGGGAGTTCAAGGGACAGGACGATAACGTACAGTTCGGGGCCATCAATGTATCATTTTTTGTACCGTACTGAATGGGACTCTGTCCGGGCTACCCATTGCAGAGGTGACAGCTTAATCCTTGTCAGCTATTCAACCAGTTGCAAGCCTCCTGCTCATTGTCAAATACCCGGGCTTGAAAGCCTTTTTTGACTGCCATGGTTTCGCTGAACAGCACGGCCTTGTGACTCTTGGGGTCCAGGTTAACGTAGGCCATTTTCCACTCCTTCGGAATCCCCAGCTGCTCCAGGGCAGTTACCACCTGGAAGTTTGCAAAAGGTGGATAGGCTCCCGTGAGGTGGGAGACCAGCATGATCCGGGTGTATCCGGCCTCCCTGCATTTCATGGCCACTCTGTCCACAATAGCCCTGCCGTTTTTGACCGGATCACCTGTGGTTCTGTCTCCTCTCCCCTCTACTCGAAGATAGCCATCCCTTTCCTGAAAAGTGAGCGAATAAGGCACGATTCACTCCTCCTGAGTCTATTGCTTTCATGATTCTCTATAGTTGAGAATAGCTGAATAATAAACAACAGTCTGGTTGGGTGTTTATCAGGATTACTGGCGGACAGGAGGCGTGACATCACCGGGTGATGAGGCGAATCAGGTCCTGAGCCATGGCCTCAACTTCGTGTGGCGCACCAAACAAGGCCTGGAATTCACCTGCTGGATTGGTCAGGATAACGCTGGTGGAGTGGTCCATGAGATAGCCCATGCCGCTCTGTTCAGTATCCACGCGGGCGTACAGTACACCCAGTTGTCCGGTGAGTTTATCCAGCGCCTGCCTGTCTCCGGTAACACCGAGAAATGCGCTGTCGAAATAGGGCACATAGCTGGCGAGTACGGTTTGTGTGTCCCGTTCCGGATCGATGGTAATAAAGGCGGTTTTAATTTCTGCGTTGAGCGATTCCTGTCGCATCCGGTCAGCCAGTCGTGCCAACATGGCCAGCGTGGTTGGACAGATATCGGGACAATGGGTATAGCCAAACGAAAGGAGATGCCAGCTGCCCTTGATCGATTCCTGGGAAAACTCGCCACCGTTGTGGTCTGTCAGGCGGAAGGGGGTCAATGGGCGAGGATCAGGGATCAGCGTACCGCTGATCAGAGGGGTGGATTGAGTACTTTCCAATGGCTCGTTGGCCTGCCTGAGTATTAGGTTGAAACTGACGCCGAAAACAATCATGAATACGGCGACTGGAATCAACCAGCGTCGTCTGGGTTTGTGGTCTGTTGATTGTTGCATCATGGACTCTGCCTCATTCCATCCGGTAGGCGCGTTTCAATTGCCAGTTCAGTGTCAGTAGCGTCAGCAGCAGCAGCACGGCAATTCCATTATGCGCGGCCGCTACCGGTAGTGGTAGATGACTCACTGCATTGGTAATACCCAGCCCCAGTTGCAATATCAGCAATATACCCACGGCCCAGGCGAGTTGCCGGGTGATAACCGACCTGCCGGTGCGGCAGAGGTAAATGCTGAGGAACAACAGGTAAGCTGCCGTTATCAACGCACCAATACGGTGAGTCATGTGAATGGCGGTGCGTGCCTCCGCGCTGAGAATCCCGTATTCGTAGTTGATCCCGGTCCCATGCCAGAGGGTGAACGCCTGGCTGAAATCCATGTTCGGCCACCAGCTGCCGGAGTGGCAGGTGGGGAACTCGGTACAGCCGATGGTGGCATAGTTGGTGCTGGTCCAGCCACCCAGGAGGATCTGTAGCAGCAGGACAACCAGGCCGATCCTGGAAAACCACAGCAGCCGGCCGGCGCGGCTGACAACATAACGATTGAGTGTTGGGCTGTACAGGCGCAGGGTCAGAGTCCAGAGCAGGGCCGCGACGATAAAACCACCCAGCAGATGAGAGGTGACGATGGCCGGCTTAACCAGTAGAGTGACAGTCCACATGCCCAGCACGGCCTGCAGGGCAACGACCAGTACCAGGAGCCAGATCAGTAGATGGGGTTGCCCGGTCAGGTTTCGATTACGGATTGATAACACTGCCAGAAACAAAGTCGCCAATCCCAACACTCCGGCCAGATAGCGATGTACCATCTCTTTCCAGGCCTTCTCTACCTCAACCGGATGTGCAGGGTAGGCGCTGTTGGCAGAGGCGATTTGCACTTCACTGGTAGGGGCGATGAGATTGCCGTAACAGCCTGGCCAGTCAGGGCAGCCGAGCCCCGCGTCGGAGAGCCGGACATAGGCCCCCAGTACGATAACCAGCAGTGCCAGCAGGGTGACGGTCAGGGCAAACCGGGCATGTGTCAGTGAGATATTCTGCATCGCAATGCTTGTTGTCCGGGGTCTGATAAGGTTATTGATGAGTTGTTTATATAGATCAAAGAGGTGGGATACAAGTGCTTGAACCATTGAGTCCGACACAGCAGTATGAAGCGCGGCGCTGGCTGCAACTGGGGGTGTTGGCACTGGCCATTGCCGGGCTGTTCGCCATTCTGCTGGTGCTCTCCCGTTCTCCCGGTATGGAACGCTTTTTCCCCTGGATCGATTTTTTTCGCACCGCACTGGTGGTGCATGTGGATCAGTCGGTGTTGATCTGGTCCCTCGCCATGGCCGGTGTGATCTGGTCCCTGGCCGGTGTGCCGCAGGGACCAGTCGGGTTGAGGCGTCTCGCGTTGGGACTGACCCTGACAGGTACCCTGGGTATCGCGCTTTCTGCCTTCATTGGTGAGGGTATGCCGCTGATGAATAACTATGTCCCGGTTCTGCAGCGGCCGCTGTTCTTTATCAGCCTGGGTCTGGTGGGCATCGGTGTGGCTCTGCGCCTGGCACTGCTGCTGTTGCGGATTCGACCGGCCGACCTGTCTGCTGATCAGACCGGTCTGGTGAATGTTGTCGCCCTGACCGTCGCGGTGGCCTGTGCCATGGCGATAGGGGTGCTGCTCTACACCTGGTTGCATCTGCCTGCCGAGCTGGATGGTGTTGCCTACTACGAGTATCTGTTCTGGGGCGCGGGGCATGTGCTGCAGTTTGCCTATACCCAGATGCTGCTGCTGGCCTGGCTGCTGTTGCTGGCGGCTGGCGGCGTGCGTATCCCGTTGTCGCCGCGCCTGCTGAATGGTCTGCTGTTGCTGGGGCTGTTGCCGATACTCTGGACCTTTGTCATCTATCTGAATCACGCGCCGGTATCGGCCGGCATGCGCATCGCCCACACCCGCCTGATGCAGTATGGCGGCGGCATTCCCGCCATCCCGGTTGGTCTGCTGGTGCTGTATGCGCTGTTCAAAAACCGCCAGGCGGCGGCTCCGGCGCAAAGTCCGTTGCGTCTGGCGCTCTGGTTCTCGTTGCTGCTGTTTGCCTCCGGCGGTTTGCTGGCCATGCTGATTCGCGGCGTGAATACAGTGATACCGGCCCATTATCACGGCTCCATTGTGGGTGTGACTCTGGCCCTGATGGGGTTTGCCTACCTGCTGCTGCCGGCCCTGGGTTATGCCAGGGTGGAAGGCCGGCTGGCCACGGCTCAACCGATTGTCTATGGAGTGGGGCAGATGCTGCATATCGGTGGTCTGGCATTCTCCGGGTTTCTGGGTGTTCAGCGAAAAACCGCGGGTGCCGCGCAAGGGCTGGAGAGTATCCAGGCCAAGCTGGCCATGGGCGTTGTGGGTATCGGCGGATTGCTGGCAGTTATTGGTGGCATTCTGTTTGTCTGGATCATGTTGCGCGCCTTCTGGGAAGGTCCCGATGTGCAGACACTGGATGATCAGGCGCCCAGTCCCGGCAGCAGCAGGAGCAGATAATGATCTACCAGTAGCAGCACGAACAGCAGGCTCAGATAGACAATGGAGTAGCCGAACGTCTTCATGGCATGCTGATTGTCATCGCTGCGCCAGAGTACAAAGGCGTGATAAACGAATCCCACCCCCAGTGCAAAGGCGCCCGCCAGATAGAGATAGCCACTCATGTGGATCACGAACGGCATCAGTGAAACGGCCAGCAGCATCAGGCTGTAAAGCAGTATCTGTTGTTTGGTGAAGTCGACGCCGTGGGTCACCGGCAGCATCGGAATACTGGCGCGGGCATACTCCTGTCGGCGGTGGATGGCGAGCGGCCAGAAGTGGGGCGGTGTCCAGATAAATACAATCAGCAGTAGCAGAAACGCCTCCAGCGGCACGCTGTTGGTAATGGCGCACCAGCCAAGCAGGGGCGGCGCGGCACCGGCCAGGCCACCCCAGACGATATTTTGCGGGGTGGTCCGCTTCAGGTAGAGTGTGTAGATGAAGGCGTAGCCGATCAGGGCCAGAAAGGTAAGTCCCGCGGTCAGCAGATTTACCTGGGTGGCCAGCATCAGCATGGAAATTATCCCCAGCAGCAACGCGAAACCGACTGCGTGGCGCGTATCCATCCGGCCACTGGGGATGGGGCGTCGACTGGTTCGCTCCATCAGTGCATCGATACGCTGGTCGAGGATGTGATTGATCACCGCGCCGCAGGCGGCTGCCAGCGAAATTCCGGCCAGCCCGAACAGCAGCAGTTTCAGCGGCACCGCACCGGGGGTTGACAGGAGCATCCCCACCAGGGCGGTAAAGGCGATCAACAGAACCACCTTGGGCTTGGTCATCTCATAATAACGGCGCCAGGTGATGGTGCCCTGGTTCAGGATTGATAGTTCACCCGTCGTGGCCATTGTTTACTCCTGTTGTCCAGTTGCGAGACGCCTTGAGCAGCGTCTCGAGATCTTTAAGGATGTCTTTCTTCGGGCTGCTCGCGGTGTAACCCATCATCAGCATGCCATTGGGATCCGCCAGGTAAGTAGCCCTGCCCGGATCGATGCCGGAAACTGAAAAGAGTCTCTCGAACTCTGTTAGTTGATCCGGGTCCAGGTAAAGGATGTTCAGGTCTTCGGCGTGTGTGTCCGATGTGTCGGTAAAGAGTTCGGCCACGGGCGCTTCCTGAATCAGCAGCTGCTCAACCCGTATCCGCTCCGCGCCGACTGCTCGCCTTATCTGTCGCAGTGCCTGTAACTGTTGCCGGCAGTCGTCAGCACAGACACCGCGATTGCGGGAGATCAGAAGCCAGCGACCGGAGAGGGTACTCCAGTCAAAATTCCGGTTATTGCCATCCTTCAGGTGCAGTGACTGCAATGGTCTGGGGGGGGATACCAGAGTCCCATTGTTTTTATGTTTGTCCGGCAGCCATTGCGGATTCATGATGTAGAGCCAGCCGGCTGTAGGTGGCAGGCCAAACAACAGTATCAGCACCAGAAGTGGTATGTAGGACCGGCCGTTGGTGATGGATTGCATCAGCGGTTCTCCTTTGCTGTTACCAGAGAGGATAGTCGCGTCAGCGAAAGTCTCAACCAGAGTGCCAGCGATAGCAATCCGAAGGCAAACCACTGTATCGCGTAGCCAAGATGCATCCCCTCGCCAGGTCTGGCGCTGGCCCAGGCGCGCACAAAGCCGTGCGGGGAGTCAGGTGACTGCAGGATAACAAAGGGAAAGATATCGAGTCCGGACCATGCCCGGTAGTTTTCCAGGGTCAGGAAGGGCCAGAGGATGGAGTTATGCAGATCAAACTCAAGCTCAATCGCCGGGGGTGAAGGGATGTTGGTTTCGCCGCTCAGGGTGATGGGTCCGGTAGGTGTCTCGATGGCGGGCGGGTGGTTGTTCACGGCGGCTACCCAGCCCCGGTTCACCAGCAGATGCCGGTTGCTGCCCTGGAGGCGCAGCGGTGTGATGACATGATAACCCGGCTTGCCGAGATGCTTGCGATTGGTGATCAACAACTGCCCGGCCGGGACAAATTGGCCGCTGACCGAGAGCGTGCGAAACTCAATCTCTTCTGCCGTTAGCGGTTGTTCCGACACGATCAGGGGTGGGAGCTTGCGCCGTGTTTCCATGGTGTTGGCAGTGGTGCGTTTCTGCTGGGCGCGATCCAGTTGCCAGAAACCGAGCGAGAGAAACAGCGGTAGCAGGATCAACAGCAGAAACAGTGTTGGAATCGGACGCGGTTGAAACTGCAATGTCGAGATCTGCATGGCGGTCTATAGTATGTGCATGGGCATGCGCTGTTGTTTCTCGCCTCCGGTTAATTCCCATGGGAGAAGGGAGGACGTCGTGGATATTTTTATCAAACTGCCGGTCATTCTGGTTCTCATTTTTATATTGGTCTCACTCTTTCAGGGTATGTACTACCTTGCCAAGGATGATGGAAAAAACGACAAGACCCGGGTGGTCAAGGCGCTGACCGTTCGTATTGTGCTCTCTTTCGTGCTCTTTTCACTGTTGATCCTGGGTTATCTGACCGGTCTGTTACAGCCGCACGGAATCTGATACCGGGCGATTAAAACCAGTAAACGAAAATAAACAGACCGAGCCAGACCACGTCCACAAAATGCCAGTACCAGGCTACGGCCTCGAAGGCGAAGTGATTATGGGTGCTGAAATGGCCCTTCATACTTCTGCCCAGGATCGCCATAAGCATGATGGCGCCCATGGTGACATGAAAACCGTGGAAGCCGGTCAACATGTAGAAGGTTGAGCCGTAGACTCCCGACTGCAGGGTCAGATTCAGCTCGCCGTAGGCATGAATATATTCGTATGCCTGAAAACCCACAAACAGCAGGCCCAGTCCGATGGTGGCCATCAGTCCCCGTACCAGGGTTTTCTGATTATCCTGTTTTAGACCCCAGTGCGCCCAGGTAATGGTAGCGCCACTGGAGAGCAGCAGAAGGGTGTTGATTGCTGGTATCCCCCAGGCGCCCATTGCTTTGAAATCACCACCCAGTGCGCCCGGACCATGACTGGGCCAGGCCGGGTCGAACTGGCTGTAGAGGATCTCGCGGGTAGCACCAAGATAGCCGTCGCCGCCCAACCAGGGGAGCGCAATGTTGCGGATATAGAACAGGGCGCCAAAGAAGGCGAGGAAAAAGAACACCTCCGAGGCAATGAACCAGAACATACCCATGCGGAATGAACGATCCACCTGCTGGTTGTAGCGGTCGGCGAGGTTCTCGGATATCACGTCGCGGAACCAACCAAACAACAAGTAGGCGAAAAGCAGCAGTCCACCCATGACGATAAACTTTCCGACCACGACACCGTTCATCGCCAGGACGGCACCAATCAGCGTGGTCAGCAGCGAGACCATGCCGACGATTGGCCAGGGGCTGGGCTCAGGGATGAAGTAAGCGGTGCGTTGCTCTGACGATGACATAGGTCTCAATCCTGATGTTGGTGTATGAGGCTAACCCTTCTCTCGTTTGTTTGGTTCAGGCGGTGCGTTTTCCAGTTTCATCAGGCTGTAGGAGAGCGTTAATGAGCGGATCTCCTGCGGAAGCTCGGGAGAGATCATGAAACGCAACGGCATATCAACAGACTGTCGACCTGCCAGGGTCTGCTGATTGAAGCAGAAGCACTCCAGCTTGTTCAGAAAGGCGGTTGCCTGCCAGGGTGCCACGCTGGGTATAGCCTGCCCGGTGACCGTTTCGCTACTGCGATTGCGGGCGGCAAAATCAACCTGATACAACTTGCCAGGATGGACCTGCAGATTGCGCTCGACCGGACTGAAATCCCAAGGCAGATTGGGATGAACCGAGGTGTCGAACTTGATGGTGATCAGTCGTGAATCTTCCTGTTCGGAAGCCGGGTTGGCGATCTCTCCCGCACTGCGTAGGCTGACGGACTGGATGCCGGTTATCTGGCAAAGCACGTCATAGAGTGGCACCAGGGCAAAGCCGAATCCGAACATGCCCAGCACCAGCAGTGACAGCAGCCAGATGGTGCGGCGCTTGTTTCGGACCCGTACTTCAGAGTTCATCTTACCGCCTCTCCCAACACCTTGAAGATGTTCTGCCAGAAGGGGAATGAGGTGATCAGAACCAGCAGGGCGAAGCCGCCCAGAATCCATGCCAAGCGTCTGTTTTTGTGTCTCAGTTGATCGTTACGTGGGTTCATGAAGTCTGCTCCTGCCGGATCAGCGGTGGCGTTTCCCAGGTATGGAAGGGTGGTGGGGAGGCGACTTCCCACTCCAGGCCCTTGGCGCCCTCCCAGACCCGGTTGGTGGCCGGTTCGCCGCCGCGTATGGTTTTGATAATGATGTAAAGCAGCAGCAGATGGCTGAAGCCGAAAATCATCGCCCCGACACTGGAGATGGCATTGAACTCGGTGAACATGACGTTGTAGTCGATGATCCGGCGTGGCATGCCGGCCAGGCCGAGAAAATGTTGCGGGAAGAAGGTGAGATTGAAGCCGGTCACGTTGATCCAGAAAAATATCTTGCCCAACCGTTCGTCATACATGTGACCGGTCCATTTCGGCAGCCAGTAGAACACGCCGGCAAACAGGCCGAACACCGCACCCGGCATCAGTACATAGTGGAAGTGGGCCACCACGAACATGCTGTCGTGGTATTGCATGTCTGCCGGCACCACCGCCAGCATCACCCCGCTGAGTCCGCCGAACGTGAACATCAGGATAATGGCTACCGCAAACAGCATGGGTGTCTCAAAAGTCATGGCGCCACGCCACATGGTGGCGATGAAATTGAAAATCATCAGGCCGACCGGTATGGAGATGATGATGGTGCCGATCATGAAATAACTGACTGCGCCCAGTGACATGCCAATGGTGTACTGGTGATGCGCCCAGACCACCATGCCGATGGTGCCGACGGCGATCATGGCACCGACCATGGATTTGTAGCCGAACAGCGGTTTGCGCGCGAAGGTGGGTATGATGTGGGAGAGCACTCCGATGGAGGGCAGCAGCAGTACATAGACTTCGGGATGACCGAAGAACCAGAACAGGTGCTGGAACAGCACCGGGTCACCACCACCGGCGGCATCAAAAAAACTGGTGCCGAAATGGCGATCGAACAGCAACATGGTGACGCCACCGGCGAGTACCGGCACCACCAGGATCAGCAGGAACGCGGTCACCAGCCAGGTCCAGCAAAAGATCGGCATCTGCATCAGGGTCATGCCGGGAGCGCGCATGTTCAGCAGGGTGACAATAATATTGATGGAGGCCAGTACCGATGAGATGCCCAGCAGGTGAATGGCGAAGATCAGGAAGTCCATGGACATACCCACCTGCACCGAGAGGGGCGGATAGAGGGTCCAGCCGGTATTGATCTGGCTGCCGCCACCGGGGAAGAAGGGGACGACGAACGAGAGTATCAGCATGGTGCCGGCCGCGGGCAGAATCCAGAAGCTGAGATTGTTCATGCGCGGCAACGCCATGTCCGGTGCGCCGATCATCAGCGGAATCATCCAGTTGGCCAGGCCGGCAGCCGCCGGCATCACGGCACCAAAGATCATCAGCAGGGCGTGGTTGGTCACCAGATTGTTATACAGGTCGGGGTCCAGCAACTGGATGCCCGGTTGAAACAGTTCGGCTCGGATCAGCATGGCACTGGCGCCGCCCATGAACAGCATGGTCAGGGCGAACAACAGGTAGAGGGTGCCGATATCCTTATGATTGGTGCTGAACAGCCAGCGTCGCCATCCGGTCGGGTTGTCGTGATGGTGCGCTTCATCATGCAGGGCGTTGGTATAGCTCATGTTCCTCAACTCCTTCAGCGGGCCAGGGCGACGTCTGTCGGCTGTACCGTATCCCCGGCCTTGTTGTCCCAGGTGTTACGTTCGTAAGTGACAATGGCGGCGATTTCAAGATCATTAAGCGACCCCCAGGCCTGCATGGCGGTACCCGGTTTGCCATTGATTACCATGTTGAGATGGCCTTCGACCGGACCGTTGACGATGGGTGAACCGTTCAGGGGCGGAAAGGCGGGTGGCAGACCCAGACCGGTCACCTGGTGGCAGGCGGCGCATTTGGTCTCATAGAGCGCCTTGCCTTTGGTCATCAGTTCGTTCTTGCTCCAGGTTTTTGTCGAGGCCGCCTCGGCCGCCGTCGCCACCTTGATTGCCTGTTGCTCGTTCACCCATTCCTGGAATTTTTCCGGTGAAACCGATTCCACCACCAGGGGCATGCGTGAGTGCCAGGTGCCGCACAGCTCGGCACACTGGCCGCGAAACACCCCTTCACGGTTTATTTCAGACCAGGTTTCGGTGACATAGCCGGGAATGGCGTCCTTTTTGAAAGCCAGTTCCGGTACCCAGAAGGCGTGCAGTACATCGGCCGAGGTATGCAGAAAGCGGATCTTGGTGTCGGTCGGAAGGACCAGCCGGTTATCCACCTCCCTGAGATAGAGGTCGCCGGCCTTCTCCTCGGGTATGTAACGGCTCTCCACCTTGATGCCGTGATCGAGATAGTCGAACTCCCACCACCACTGGTGCCCGGTCACCTTGACGTCCATGAGCTTTTCATCCTTCGGCACATCCCAGACTTTTTTCAGTACCGTGTCGGCATTACTGGCGATGGTCAGGTCGACTCCCAGCACCAGGGCCGGCACGATGACCCAGGACCAGTTGCCGAACCAGGTGTTGTGAAAGTTCTGGTCGGCCTGATAGCCACGGCTTTTTCTATGGAAGTAGAGTGAGTAGATGATGAAGGAGAAAACAACAAGCAGCAGGAAGGTCGCAATCCGCATGGTCAGCATGTGGATGTCGTAGATCTCCTGTGCGACATCCGCGGCCGGGGGAGGGAAGTTAATGCCGTACTCTGCCTGGGTCGATTGGAATCCCGCCAACCCGGCGGTTAGCAGAAGGAGTCTGCTAACAGTGGTGAATCTCCTGCACATAACTACTCTTCCCCTCTTTATCACGTGTGAATGACTGCGGGTCAGATATTAAGCTGCATATCCTGTTATTAATTTATGCGTTATGAATCCGTGTAATTGTTGGTTTGAAATAGCCAAGGTTTTCTGAATCAGGAAGCAACCCCGGGTTCAGGTTCAGTTCTGAAATAGTTGCAGACGCATCTAACCAGGTGGAATCACGGGTTATTGTTGATGCCTGGGTTTATTATTGATACGCCCTCAGTATCCGGTCTGTATCAGTTGCTGGCAACCCCATGAGATTCAGGGGAACCCGCCGGTTTTTCAACCACAGAGCGTAAATACTTAAAGTCAGTATGGCCCATTCTTCCCGAAACGCAATGTCTACCCTGGAACGGATGGCATGGAAATATCGCTGGGGAATCGTTTTGGATTGGGATGTTGGCACGGTTGGGTCCGGGTGCCGCAGGACTGATTCGCTGTATCTACGATTACCATTCAGTTTCTGGGCTTGAAGATTGATGTTGGGCTGATTATAAGTGGGTCATGGCGCATTAACCGATGCGGTTTCAGAATCAGCAGGATGTTGAAATGACGCTCAATCAGAATACGGCCCTCGATGTGGATCTGCCGGTCAGTCTACCGCAAGTTAATGTTATAACTCTCGATCATCCATGGCAGTGGATCGCGGCAGGATGGCGTGATCTCAAGGCGGCACCATGGATCAGTCTTTCATACGGCGCGGTTTTCTTGTCGTCGAGTTATCTGCTGGTGACGCTGTTAATCTCAATCGGCATGATCTTTTTTATTCCTGTATTGGCAGCCGGGTTTTTTTTGATATCGCCACTGCTTGCCTTCGGATTGTACGATGTCAGTCGCTCACTCGCCCTGGGCGACCAGCCGACATTCCTGGGTAGCCTGATGTCCTGGCGGAGAGCGCCTTTCAGTCTTCTGGCCATGGGGCTGATCCTGATGCTGGCGTTCCTGGTCTGGATGATGCTGGCCAACATGGTGTTCGCCATTTTCTTTTTTGGGATAACTCCCGATTTTGCATCCGCGCTTGATGTGCTGTTTTTCTCCGGAGACAGCCCCGCCTTCATGGCTGCGGGTATACTCTCAGGCAGTATTATTGCCTTCGCTGTTTTCTGCATCAGCGTGATTTCGGTGCCCATGATCATGGACAGGAATGCGGATGTGATGAGTGCAGTGATCACCAGTATCCGCTGTGTTTCAACCAATCCCAGACCGTTGCTGCTGTGGGCGGCGCTGATTGTCATGTTTGTGGGACTCGGGCTGGTCACCCTGTTTATCGGCCTGGTTATCTTTATGCCACTGATCGGTCATGCCAGTTGGCACGCCTATCATGATTTGGTGCAACCGCAGGTTGGGTCTGACTGAGCGTCAGTCCGCAGCCATACGTTCTCCTGGCGTGTCCCGTTTCTGATCCATCGTCAGTACAATGGCGTCTCCCCCCCACCCGGAGGCGCGTCTGATATGGCCTGGATGAAGCGGATATCCTATACTACGCGGTTTGCAACTGGCGGATGCTGATTGAGCCGGACAGTAGGGGCTGGAAAGCCTCTATGGTACGGACCAGTATTCCGCTGGTGAATTGTATTCCCCCCAGGCGTTAAGCGCGGTGACCCAAGGTGTCCAGATGATCAAGATTAATGAAAACTACCAGAAGCTACAGGCTTCATATCTCTTTTCGAATATTGCCAAGCGCGTCAACGCATTTCAGCAATCCAATCAGGACAAGAAGCTGATTAAACTGGGTATTGGTGATGTGACCCGGGCGCTGCCTGACGCCTGTGTCAAGGCGTTCCACCTGGCCGTTGATGAGATGGCCAATGATGCCACGTTCCATGGCTACGGTCCGGAGCAGGGTTATGACTTCTTGCGTGAAGCGATTGCCAAAAATGATTTCCAGGCACGCGGTGCACAGGTTGATGCGGATGAGGTGTTCGTCAGTGACGGGGCCAAATGCGACAGCGGCAATTTCCAGGAGATTTTCTCCACCGATATCACAGTAGCCATCCCGGACCCGGTCTACCCGGTGTACGTGGATACCAATGTCATGGCCGGGCGCAGTGGTAGCTGGGATGCTGAACTGGGTCGTTACGAAAATCTGGTCTATTTGGATGGTAACCGGGACAATGGATTCATTCCTGATCTGCCGGATCGACCGGTAGACCTGATCTATCTCTGTTTCCCCAATAATCCGGCCGGTTCGACCGCAACCAGGGAGCAGTTGAAACAGTGGGTGGATTATGCCAAGGCCAATAAGTCGCTGATCCTGTTTGATGCCGCCTACGAGGCGTTTGTGCAGGATGCGGATCTGCCTCGTTCGATTTACGAGGTGGAGGGTGCCCGGGAAGTGGCAGTTGAGTTCCGCAGTTTCTCCAAGACCGCCGGCTTTACCGGGACCCGCTGCGCCTATACGGTCGTCCCAAAGGAGTGTATGGCCTATACCGAAGCGGGTCAGGCGGTTTCGGTGCATTCGCTGTGGAATCGTCGCCATACCACCAAGTTCAACAGTGTCTCCTACCCGGTGCAGCGTGCCGCCGAGGCGGTCTATTCTGCGGAGGGCCAGGCGCAGATCAAGGAGCTGATCGCCTACTATCTGAACAATGCGAAATATATCCGTGAAAAGATGGAGGCGTTGGGCTATGAGTGCATTGGTGGCGTCAACTCCCCCTATATCTGGATTGACAGCAAATGTGACTCCTGGGAGTTTTTCGATCGCCTGCTGAATGAGGCGGCGGTGGTCTGCACCCCCGGCGCGGGTTTCGGCAAGTGCGGGGAAGGCTATATACGTATCAGTGCATTCAACAGCTATGAGAATGTCACCGAGGCGATGGAGCGGATCAGCAAAATCCTCTGATTTACCGGACCATATTTAACTTAACCCAGTATATATAGCCCCGTACCATTTCACGATGGGCGGGGTTATTCACCCGACCTGGTGTCGGCGTGTTATTGACAGCAGCGAGTGATCGGAAACAGACCATGCCCATTTCCAGTGATTTTGAACAGCGCCTCTACCCCCACATCGAAGAAATCGCACGGCACTTCGGCACCCCGTTCCATCTCTATGACGAACAGGGCATCCGCGAGACGGGTGAGACGCTGAATCGGCTGTTTGCCGGTATTGAGGGATTCAGGGAGTACTATGCGGTCAAGGCGCTGCCCAATCCCCGCATTCTGGAAATCATGCGCTCCCTCGGCTTCGGTTTTGACTGCAGTTCGACCGCGGAACTGCAACTGAGCCGTGCTGCCGGCGCCCGGGGTGAGGATATTATGTTCACCTCCAATAACACCAGCCAGACCGACTTCAAGGCGGCGGCAGCGGAAGGCGGCTGCGTGTTGAATCTGGACGATATCAGTCTGGTGGACAAGGTGCCGGAGATGCCGGAACTGATCTGCTTCCGTTATAACCCGGGTGAGCGGCGTACCGGCAACAGCATTATCGGCACCCCGGTGGAGGCCAAGTACGGGGTGTCCCACGATCAACTGCTGGATGCCTACCGCAAGGCCCAGGCGCGCGGCGCAAAGCGTTTTGGCCTGCACACCATGCTGGCCTCCAATGAGCTCAACTACAGCTATATGGTGGAGACCGCCCGGATGCTGCTGGAGAGCGTGGAGTGGATTTCCGGTGAACTGGGCATTCAGTTTGAATTTGTCAATATCGGTGGTGGTCTGGGTATTCCCTACCGCCCCGAGGATCAGCCCCTGGATATCGCCGCGATGGCACGCGAGATCACCGCGCTGTTTGACGGTTTCAAGCAACGGCATGGCTATGCGCCGCGCATGTATGTGGAGAGTGGCCGCTATATCACCGGTCCCCATGGAGTGCTGGTGACACAGGCGATCAACCGCAAGGAGATCTACCGCACATATATCGGGGTCGACGCCTGCATGTCGGCGTTGATGCGTCCCGGCATGTACGGGGCCTACCACCATATTACCGTGCCCGGCAGATCGGGCGGGGATGAGGTGGTGGATGTGGCCGGTTCCCTGTGTGAAAACAATGACAAGTTCGCCATCCAGCGCAGCCTGCCGAAGATCAGTGACGGTGACCTCATCTGCATCCACGACACGGGCGCCCACGGCCACGCCATGGGCTTTAACTACAACGGCAAGGCGCGACCGAAGGAGCTGCTGCTGTGCTGTGACGGCACGGTCGAACTGATCAGGCGGGAGGAGACCCTGGAGGATCTGTTTGCCACCCTGCGGTTTGAACCGGACAGTTTTAGGCCGTAACAGGTTCATAATCGTATCGGGGTTGGCGTCGGTAGGTTGGGGTGAGGAACGAACCCCAACGTCGAACTTTAGCCGCGAGTGAACGCGAATAAACGAAAATAGTGTGCGACTATTCAGCTATTCCGGTAAACAGGGGATGCAGGGCGTGCTGAGTGCAGCGATGCGCATCCACCGCATCCGGGCTTTGTCGGGTTACGCCTTCGGCTAACGCGACCTACAGCTACTTGTGACGCCCAGGCGAGGGGCGTGCCCATCAGTCATCTTAATCCCGATCCCAATATGATCCGCGTGTATTTGTAGGGGCCAAAGGCCGCATTCAATCTACAGCCAATCGCTAATGTTCAAAGCGCAATCCAGATCAACAGGCCACCCAGCAGCAGCCGGTAAATGACGAACGGCAGCATACCGATCCGCCCGATCAGCTGCAGAAACAGGTGAATGCAGAGGTAGGCGGAGACAAAGGAGAGCAGGGCGCCGAAAAGCATCGCCGACCAGTCGACCGCTGTCCGGGCAGTAATCAGTTCCAGTGTCACCAAGCTGCCGGACATCAGGATGGTCGGTATCGAGAGCAGAAAGGAGAAGCGTGATGCGGCCTCTCTGGTCAGTCCCAACATCATGCCGGCGGTCATGGTGATGCCCGATCGGGATGTGCCGGGTATCAGAGCCAGCACCTGAAACAGCCCGATAGTCAGGGCGTCACGCCAGTCGGTTGAATATTCATCCCGCAACTGGGTGCCTTTCCTGTCATACCAGAACAGCAGCAGGCCGAACAGGATGGTGGTTGCGGCGATCACCCAGATCGATCGCAGATCGTGTTCAACCAGGGAGATAAACAGCTCGCCGGCAATCATGATGGGCAGGGTTGCCAGGATCAGCAGCCATACCATTTGCGAGTTTTGCGTCTGGGGTGCCCCCCGGATCAGTGAGCGAAAAAAATCACCAGCCATATCCAGCAGTTCATGCCTGAAGAAGGTGGTAACCGCCAGCAGTGATCCCAGGTGAACCGCCACATCAAAGGCCAGCCCCTGATCCTGATAGCCGAAAAGCATTGGCGTAAGGATAAGATGGGCGGAACTGGAAATCGGCAAGAACTCGGTCAGTCCCTGAACTATGGCGAGTAGGAAAATCTGCAGGCTATCCATGTCAATCGGCGGTTATTGGCGGGTGAATTATAAAGGAGTAGTGGAGAGCAGGCTGCCAGAGCTATATTGATGCTTCGTTATGACACTCCGCTGGCTGTCTTGTCCATCTACCGCATCTGTTCCGGATCTCACGCCAATACGTCCTGGGTCGATTCTGCTGGCGTGCCATCATACCGTTTTGCCCGGTTGTTTTCATGTGACATTTCACTGTTTGTCCGCATGGAGGTACCGCTTGCGCGTCGTGGCCTCATCACCTGGTCGTCAACGCGGCGCAAAATGCTATAGACTTATGGAAACAGTGATCCAGGGGAGTTGAAATGATACCGGTGATTCTTTCGGGTGGTTCAGGCACGCGGCTGTGGCCTCTGTCGCGCAGTCAATATCCCAAGCAATTCCTGCCGTTGGTAACGGACAATACCATGCTCCAGGAGACCCTTATCCGCCTGGATGGTCTGCAGGGGATCGCCGCACCCATCGTGGTATGTAATGAGGATCATCGCTTTATGGTGGCTGAGCAGTTGCGCGAGATGGGTGTCACGGCCCAGGCCATCTTGCTGGAACCGGTAGGGCGCAATACCGCGCCTGCGGTGGCACTGGCCGCCCTGGCGGCGGAATCACCGGATGAACTGTTGCTGGTGCTCGCCGCGGATCATGTCATCGTGGACATGCCGGCTTTCCATGCGGCGATCGCCAGGGCGGCTGAGGCGGCGACGGCAGACAGGCTGGTAACCTTTGGTGTGGTGCCGACCGGACCCGAGACCGGTTATGGATATATCCGGCGGGGAGAAGCGGGCGCTTGGGATGATATCTATACCGTTGACTCCTTTGTCGAAAAGCCGGATCTGGCAACGGCTCGAGGCTATGTCAGTTCTTCCGACTATTACTGGAACAGCGGCATGTTCGTGTTCAAGGCCTCACAATATCTGCAAGCACTGGAACGGCATCACCCGGAGATGCTTGCCGCCTGCAAGCATGCCTATGCGAGCAGCAGGCGGTCGCCTGATTTTGTCCGACTGGACAAGGATGCCTTTACCGCCTGTCCGGCGGATTCCATAGATTACGCCGTGATGGAGAAGACCGACCGGGCAGTCGTGGTGCCTCTGGATGCCGGGTGGAATGATGTGGGGTCGTGGTCGGCGCTATGGGAAGTGACGACCAAGGATGGTCAGGGCAATTCACTGAAGGGGGACGTGCTGAGTGTCGATACCCACAACTCCTATATCCAGTCCGAGAACAAACTGGTGGCCGTGGTTGGCCTGGACGACATGGTGGTGGTGGAGACGGATGATGCGGTGATGGTATCGCCCAAGTCCCGGGTGCAGGAAGTGAAGCAGATTGTCGATCTGTTGCGGGTTGCCGGGCGTAGTGAGAGCGAACTGCATCGCAAGGTGTATCGCCCCTGGGGCTACTACGACTCCATCGATCTGGGGGAACGGCACCAGGCGAAACGGATCGTGGTCAATCCGGGCGCCAAGCTGTCTTTGCAGATGCACCACCACCGGGCCGAGCACTGGATCGTGGTCAAGGGCACCGCCAGTGTCACCCGGGGTGAAGAGGTGCTGCTGCTGACCGAAAATCAGTCCACCTATATCCCGATCGGCACCACCCACAGCCTGGAGAATCGGGGGGTCATACCGCTGGAGATGGTGGAGGTCCAGACCGGCAGTTACCTGGGTGAGGATGATATCGTCCGCTTTGAAGACCTGTATGGCAGGACAGAATCCTAAACTGAATTATACCTGCAACTCCTGTAGCTGACCGGGCAACACGCCGGGTGAATTCACGGCGCTGTCAGCGCAGGCGCTCCTGTATCTCTTTCTCCAGCGCCTCGAACTGCTCGCGGCTGGCGAGCGGTTTGTCATTTCTATCAGTGATGAAAAAGGTGTCTTCCGCCTCGGCGCCGATGGTGGCGATCTTGGCGTTGATCAGTTTTATTTTGCATTTTGCGAAGGCATAGCCGACCTGAGAGAGCAGGCCGGGGCGATCATCGGTCAGCAGTTTCATGATGGTGCGCTGATTGCCGTAGTCCTGCACAAAGTCGATGCGGGTTGGGGTGGAGAAGTGTTTCAGCCGCCTGGGGATACGGCGGGATACGACGAGATTGGCAGATTCCGGATCGATCAGGGTGTCTCTCAGCAGGTCGCAGATCTCGTCTCTTCTGCCGGCCTCTTCGACCGGGCTGCCGTCCTGTTCCAGTACCAGGAAACTGTTCAGCGTAAGGTTGGTATGGGTGGTTTCGATACGGGCGCTGACAATGTTCAGGCCCAGCTGATCGAGCAGGCTGGTGATGATGGCGAACAGGTCATCCCGGTCCGCTGCATAGAGGAAAATCTCGCTACCGCCGCGGGTGCTGGATTTACGTAACAGCACTAACGGCAGCTGCTCCGGTGTGCTGGCGAGGATCATCCGGGTCTGCCAGGCGATCTCCTCCCAGGTATGGTAGAGAAAGTAATCGAGACTGAGAGTCGTCCAGTGTGCAATCGCGCTGTCCGGGTCCAACCCTTCCGATTTCAGCAGATGCAGGGCGCCGGCCTGCTTGTTCTGCACAATCTCATCCCGCTCCTGGGGGTTCTGCAGGCCGCGCAGCAGCGCCTGTTTGGTGGCGATGTAGAGTTCCCGGAGCAGGGAGTTTTTCCAGCTGTTCCACTTTTTTGGGTCGGTTGCGCGGATATCCGCCATGGTGAGCAGGTAGAGATAGTCCAGATGCACGGGGTTTTTCACCATCTGGGCAAAATCGCGGATCACGTCCGGATCACTGGTGTCCTTGCGTTGAGCGGTGATGGACATCAGCAGATGCTTTTCCACCAGCCAGGAGACCAGGCGACTGTCATAGTCGCTCAGGCCGTGCAGTTTGCAGAAGTCCCAGGCATCCTTGGCACCCAGTTCGGAGTGGTCGCCGCCGCGGCCCTTGGCGATATCGTGGAAGATAGCGGCGATGTAGATCAGTTCGGGTTTCGGCAGTTTCTCCATGATATCGCTGCAGAGCGGGAATTCGCCACGGTACTGCGGCACCGTCAGACGCCGCAGATTACGCACGACAAACAGGGTGTGCTTGTCCACGGTGAATACATGGAACAGGTCGTACTGCATTCTGCCGACGATATTCAGGAAGGCGGGAATGTAGCGGGCCAGAATGCCATAGCGGTTCATGCGCCGCAGTTCGTGGGTGATGCCGACGGGTTGACGGAGGATCTCCATGAACAGGCTGCGCGCGCGGATGTCGGCGCGGAAATCGTCGTCGATCAAGTGCCGGTGCTTGCGAATCAGCCGGATGGTGCTCGCCCTGACGCCGTTCAGTTCCGGATGCTGTTCCATGACCAGAAACAGTTCCAGAAGCGCCAGCGGATACTGGGTAAATATGTCCTTGTGCACCACCTCCAGAAAACCGCTTCTGGACTGGAACCGACGGTTGATCGGCTTCGGCTCATCGAGGTGGCATTTCAGCAGAATCACCTCCTGGAACAGCTGCAACAGCAGTTCGTTCATCCGCCGCAGACGCAACGCGGTACGATAATACTGCTGCATGAATTTCTCGACTCCCAGCTCCTGTTTATCGTCTTCGTAGCCGAACTGGGAGGCCAGGGTGCGTTGATAGTCAAACAGAATGCGATCCTCCCGGCGCCCGGTCAGGAGGTGGAGCGCGAAGCGGATGCGCCAGAGATAGTCCTGGCAGTCCATCAGGTCCAGGTACTCCTCTTCGGTCAGGAAACCGTGCACCACCAGATCGTGCATGGTCTTGGCGCCATAGTGGCGCTTAACCACCCAACCAATCATCTGGATATCGCGCAGGCCACCCGGACTCTCCTTGATATTGGGCTCCAGGTTGCTGATGGTCTCCTCATACCGGAGATAGCGCTGTTTCTGCTCCTCCCACTTGGCGGTAAAAAACCGCTCGCTCGGCCAGATACTGTCCGGACCGGTGGAAGCCTGCATCTGCTGGAACAAGGCCTCCTGC
The DNA here is from genome assembly GCF_000428045.1 of Sedimenticola selenatireducens DSM 17993. Taxonomy (GTDB): domain Bacteria; phylum Pseudomonadota; class Gammaproteobacteria; order Chromatiales; family Chromatiaceae; genus Sedimenticola; species Sedimenticola selenatireducens. The sequence goes on from NZ_ATZE01000009.1 coordinate 172,291, forward strand.
CCGGCCAGCAGTCGGGCCTCCATGATATTGGTGGCGATGGTAATGTCCTGTTTTGCCTCGCTGACGCACTCGGCAACCGTGCGGACACTGTGGCCCACCTCGAGTCCGATATCCCAGAAGAAGGTCAGCAGTTCGGCCAGGGTTTCGGAATAGCGATCCGGGTTCTGTTCATCCAGTAGAATCATCAGGTCGATGTCGGAACCGGGGTGGAGTTCCATGCGGCCATAACCACCGACCGCAATCATGGCTGCTTCCGCATTGGCAGGCATTTTCAACTTCCAGGCCTGGAGCAGCAGGTTGTCGATCATCTGGGCACGCATCGGCACCAATGCGGTAATCGGGTCACCCTGTTCAAAGCGGGTCTTGAGTACCTGATAGACCTGTTTGATGGCGTTACGGAATATCGGAAGCGGGTTGGTTGCCCCTTCAAGCTGACTGGCAAACTGGCCAGGGTCAAAACTTATTTCGGAGGTCATTGGCGGGAACCGGAGTCAGGCAATGGACTGGGCAGGCTGTTCCCGCTCCTCGTCTCGCAGGGTGAGTACCTCATAACCCGTTTCGGTTACCAGAATGGTGTGTTCCCATTGGGCGGACAGACTGCGATCCTTGGTGACCACTGTCCAGCCATCCGGCAGCATCTTGACCTGGCGTTTGCCGGCATTGATCATGGGTTCGATGGTAAAGCACATCCCGGGAAGCAGCTTGATACCGGTTCCTGGTGATCCATAATGGAGCACCTGGGGGTCCTCATGAAAACCGCGACCGATCCCATGCCCGCAATATTCATGCACCACCGAGTAGTTATGGGATTCGGCATATTGCTGGATGATGTGGCCGATATCTCCCAGGTGGGCGCCCGGTTTTACCTGGTTGATGCCGAGCCAGAGTGCCTCGTAGGTCACCTTGGTCAGTCTCCTGGCAAGAATTGAGGCGTCACCGACCAGGAACATCTTGCTGGTATCGCCATGAAAGCCATCCTTGATGGTGGTGATATCAATATTGATAATATCACCGTTCTTAAGCTTTTTGTTCCCTGGTATTCCATGGCAGACCTGATGATTTACCGAGGTGCAGATGGACTTGGGAAAGCCGCGATAGTTGAGCGGGGCGGGAATGGCGTTCTGTACGTTGATGATATAGTCATGGCACCGCTGATCCAGTTCATCCGTGGTGATACCGGGTTGCACATAAGGAGCAATCATCTCCAGCACCTCGGCCGCCAGCCGGCCGGATACCCGCATCTTTTCGATCTCTTCGGGGGTTTTGACGATTACACTCATACTCGTTGCGTATCCTGTGGTTTCTGAAAGGCGCTGTTACCTGACTATCGGTTCAATTTTCAGGCTTAATGCTATAAATACCTATTGTAAAGGTTAATTTTGCCACATTCATCTCTGCTTGCCATGGGGTTGAATTTATTTCCGTGACTGTGATGTCGGAGTGTGTCAGGCGCTGTTTTCCGGCCGATGCCGATTGTCGCACTGCGGCTTCTGTGGTATAAAACGCGCCCTTGGTCCGTCAACCGCAACTTGTGGAGGGCCAGGGACGGCAGGATAGCATCCGCCGAACTACTTCACACACGTACCGGCACAGCTGTCGGGGTGCCCGGGAAACCGGGTCGCCAGTTGGGGTACGTGGAGGACTAACCCGTACAATTCGGAGCAATACATGAGCAACATCTCGATGCGTCAGATGCTTGAGGCTGGCGTGCACTTCGGTCATCAGACCCGCTATTGGAACCCCAAAATGGGGGCCTACATCTTCGGTCATCGCAACAAGATTCATATTATGAATCTTGACAAGACCCTTCCACTGTACAAAGAAGCCATGAATTTCATGGGTTCGCTGGCTGCAAATGGCGGCAAGATTCTATTTGTCGGTACCAAGCGCGCTGCCAGCGAAACCATCAAGGAAGAGGCGACACGCTGTGGCATGCCCTATGTGAACCACCGCTGGCTGGGCGGCATGCTGACCAACTTCAAGACCATCAAACAGCGCATCAAGCGCTTGAAGGATCTTGAAGCGATGTTTGAAGACGGCACCATTGAGCGTTTCAACAAGAAAGAGGCCCTTGGCCTGCGTCGCGAAATGGAAAAGCTTGATCGCAGCCTGGGCGGCATCAAGGAGATGAACAGCCTGCCGGACGTGCTGTTCGTGATCGATACCGGACACGAGGATATTGCCGTCGCTGAAGCCCGCAAGTTGGGTATTCCCGTGGTTGGTGTGGTGGATACCAACAACAACCCCGACAACATTGACTACGTGATCCCGGGCAACGATGACGCCATCCGTGCGATTCAGCTCTATGTGCAGGGCGCCGCGGCGGCAGTTCTGGAAGGACGTGCCAGTGCGGCCCATCTGGGTGGCAAAGAGGGCAGCGTTGACGAGTTCGTCGAAGTCCCTGAAGAGAAGGCCAAGGCAGCAGAATAACAACTGCCTGCCGGCTTTGTCGGAAAACCAGGCGGGCCCTGCTCATCAGGCGCCCGCCCACTTTAACTGATAGCGACTACTCCGTTAGCTTAACAAAACCGCTGAGGTGCCTATCCGGACACGGCGATGCGCATATCACATCATCCGATTTAGCATTGCACGACTGTTCGGGTTTCAAGCCGCTATCTACTTACTAGCTTTAAATAAGCGAGGAATTACGAATCATGGCGATTACAGCCTCTCTGGTAAAGGAACTGCGTGAACGGACCGGTTCCGGCATGATGGAATGCAAGAAGGCATTGGTCGAGACCAATGGCGATATCGATGCGGCCATCGAAAACATGCGTAAATCAGGACAGGCAAAGGCTGCCAAAAAGGCAGGGCGCACCGCTGCTGACGGCCTGATAGTCATCCAGATGACCGATAACAACAAAAAGGGTGTCATGGTTGAAGTCAACTGTGAAACCGATTTTGTTGCCAAGGATGAGAATTTCACCTCTTTTGCCAACGCCGTGGCACAGCGTGCCCTGGCATCGGAAGTGGCCACCGTTGAAGAGCTGCTGAATGCCCCGCTGCACGATGGGGAAGAGACCACGGTAAATACCGCTCGTGAAGCACTCATCGTAAAGATTGGCGAGAATATGAATGTTCGCCGGTTTGAGCGCTTCGAGTCCGCCAATGGCCGCCTGGCCAGCTACAGCCACGGCTCGCGCATCGGCGTGGTGGTGGATATCGAAGGCGGGGACGATGATTTGGCGAAGGACATTGCCATGCACGTGGCCGCGAGCAATCCAACCTGCGTCTCCGAGGAGCAGGTGCCCGCTGAACTGGTGGAAAAAGAGCGCGAAATCTTCAAGGTACAGGCGCTGGAAAGCGGCAAGCCGGAAAATATCGTGGACAAGATCGTTGACGGTCGGGTGCGCAAGTACTTGTCCGAGATCACCCTGTTGGGTCAGGCTTTTATCAAGGACCCGGATACCACTGTGGAAAAACTGCTCGCCGGTGTCGGTGCCACCGTCAACGGCTTCAAGCGGTTTGAGGTAGGCGAGGGAATCGAAAAGAAGCAGGAAAACTTCGCCGACGAGGTAATGGCGCAGGTCCGCGGTGAATAAGTGAAGTGAAAACAGTCCCGGTCTCCCGGGACTGTTTTTATCTTTACCTTTCCTTGAACAGAATATTTTAGAGAATCCGTATGTCTGAGTTGATCTGCCGGCGCATCCTGCTCAAATTGAGTGGTGAAGCGTTAATGGGTGCGGGAGCTTTCGGTATTGACCCTGAAGTGATTGCCAGGGTGGCTGAAGATATCAAAGGACTTGTTGACTCCGGCATTCAGGTTGGCCTGGTGATTGGCGGCGGGAACATTTTTCGTGGTGAAGGGCTCGCCAAAGCCGGTATGGACCGGGTTTCCGGTGATCATATGGGTATGCTGGCGACGGTGATGAACGCCCTGGCCATGCAGAATTCACTGTTGAAGCTGGGTGTTGCTGCCCGTACCATGTCCGCCATCAGCATGGAGCAGGTGTGTGAGACGTACGTACGCAGGAAGGCAGTGGAATACCTGGAAGATGGCGTAGTCGTGCTGTTTGCCGCCGGTACGGGCAATCCGTACTTTACCACCGATTCGGCTGCCAGTCTGCGGGCAATCGAAATCGATGCCGACCTGATGATCAAGGCAACCAAGGTCGACGGGGTATATTCGGCCGACCCGATGAAAGATCCCAAGGCCGAATTTTACCCCCGCATCAGCTATGATAAGGCGCTGGCTGATGACCTGAAGGTGATGGATGCGACGGCAATCGTATTGTGTCGCGATAACGGTATGCCATTGCGGATAATGAATATCAATACCCCGGGTGCCTTGCTGCGTCTGGTGAAAGGCGAAGAAATCGGTTCCCTTGTGGAGAGTGGAAATGATCGATGACATAAAAAAAGACGCGACTACGCGCATGGGAAAAAGTGTAGATGCACTGGATCATGAACTGGCAAAGGTGCGGACGGGCCGGGCACACCCCAGTCTGCTGGACCACCTCACGGTCTCATACTATGGTTCCGATGTACCGCTCAGCCAGGTAGCCAATGTCACGGTGGATGATGCCCGTACCCTGGCTATCACCCCGTGGGAAAAGAATATGGTGCAAACCATCGAGAAGGCGATCATGAATTCCGATCTCGGTCTGAATCCGAATTCCGCCGGAACGGTTATCCGGGTGCCGCTGCCGCCGCTGACCGAAGAGCGCAGAAAAGATCTGATCCGGGTTGTGCGTGGAGAAGCCGAACAGGCCCGGGTTGCGGTGCGGAATATTCGGCGTGATGCCAACAGTGAACTGAAAAACCTGGTAAAAGAGAAGCTGATCTCTGAGGATGACGAGCGGCGCGGCCAGGAGATAATTCAGAAACTGACCGACCAGCACATCAAAGAGATTGATGAGCATCTTGCGGTCAAAGAGAAGGATCTGATGTCGATCTGACCTGATACATCGGATTGCTGACGGGTATGGCCCGCTCTATATCCAGGGCGCACTATGCCGACGAGGTACCCGGGGTCAAAGTCGAATTTGCGATCAGTTCCCGGAATGGAATCCGGGGAGGTTGTGCAAATCTGGCTCTGACCCCTTAAAGTTAGATAACAGACAATCTACACAATGCAGCAGCGGACAGAGGATTCTGGGTTTAATGGAGGTTGATGGAGTGACCCGGTTGCCACGGCATGTCGCCATAGTAATGGATGGCAACGGCCGGTGGGCAGCGCAGCGAAAGCTGCCGCGCCATGCCGGACATCAGGCGGGTGTCAAATCGGTCCGTACCAGCGTGGAGCAGTCGGTAAAGCACGGTATCGAGGTGCTTACACTATTCGCCTTCAGCAGCGAAAACTGGAAACGGCCACAAAAAGAGGTCACCCTGCTGATGGATCTTTTTATGGTGGCCTTACAGCGTGAAGTAAAGCGTTTAAATCGCAACAATGTCCAGCTGCGGGTCATCGGCGATCGCAGTGCATTTTCCGGGAAACTTCAGCAGCGTATCGCTTCTGCCGAAGCTGATACGGCCGGCAACGATGGCCTGGTGCTGCAAATTGCCGCCAATTATGGTGGTCGCTGGGATATCGTTCAGGCGGTCAGGCATCTGGCCAAAAGAGTGGAGTCTGGTGAATTGTCGGCGGATCAGATCACCGAGTCTGCCATAGCCTCCGCGCTCTCCTTTTCCGATTTGCCCGATCCGGATCTGTTTATCAGGACCGGGGGTGAACAGCGCATCAGCAATTTCATGCTTTGGCAATCCGCTTATACCGAACTCTATTTTACCGATGACTACTGGCCGGATTTTGATGCTGGAGCTTTCGATAGCGCACTTCACTATTATGCCGGCCGCCAACGGCGTTTCGGTATGACCGGGGAGCAGGTGCCAACCCACACATCCCCTGATCCGACAGACTGATTATGCTACTGCATCGGATTTTAACCGCACTGGTTCTTTTGCCGCTGGTGATTGGAGGGGTGCTCTACCTGCCGACCACGGGCTTCGCCCTTTTGTTGGCCGCAGTGATTCTCCTGGGGGCGGATGAATGGACGCGGCTGGCTGAGTTTACGAAATTCCCTGAGCGAATTTTCTATCTGCTGACCATGGCGCTGGCCATGGCAGTACTCTACGTTGTCTTGCCTAACCAGTGGGTGAGTTTGGGATTGTTTGCGGGCGCCGCCTTCGGCTGGTTTGCGATCAGCTTGATAATTATCCGTTATCGGCCGGAGAAACCGCTTGAGCCAGGCCGACCAGTCAAGCTGCTGATCGGTTATTTTGTGCTGTTGCCCACCTGGGCGGCACTGGTCTATCTGCATAACTATGGTCCCCAGGGACCTGCTCTGGTGCTATTCGCCCTGTCGCTCTCCTGGGTGGCCGATACCGGCGCCTACTTTGCCGGCAGACAGTGGGGAAAGATCAAGCTGTCCCCCCATATCAGCCCGAAAAAGACCCGCGAGGGTGTCTACGGTGCCCTGGCTGCAGTAGCGTTGTGGAGCGGGCTGTTGATCTGGTTGCGCCCGGAAACGGGTACCGTATCCCAGGTTGTAACGCTCTGCCTGCTGGTTTGCCTGGTGTCGGTGGTTGGCGATCTGTTCGAAAGTCTGCTGAAACGACAGGCCGGTATTAAGGACAGCGGTAATCTACTGCCCGGTCATGGGGGTATACTGGATAGAATTGACAGTCTGACAGCGGTGGCGCCGGTGTTTACCCTGGGACTGTTGTTACTTGGGGGTGGCAGGTGATCGGCTTGACAGTATTGGGCTCGACCGGCTCTATCGGTATCAGCACGCTGGATGTGGTTGCGCGACACCCGGACCGGTATCGTATCGTTGCCCTGACTGCCAACCGGGATGTGGATGGGCTCTACCGGCAGTGCCTGCAGTTTCGGCCGGATTATGCAGTCATGGCGCATCGAGATGCGGCGCTCAGCCTGGAGCAACGGCTCAAGGAGGCGGGATCGTCGATCAATGTGCTGGCCGGCGTGGAGGGACTGGAACATGTCGCCTCTATTTCCGATGCCCACTATGTCATGGCGGCCATTGTCGGTGCTGCCGGTCTGTTGCCGACACTGGCGGCGGCCAGGGCGGGCAAGCGGGTGTTGCTGGCCAATAAAGAGGCGCTGGTAGTGGCTGGTGAGCTGTTCATGCAGGCCGTTGAGCAGGGCGGGGCGGAAATCCTGCCGATCGACAGCGAGCATAATGCGGTATTTCAGTGCATGCCGGCCGATTTCTCGCACGGGTTGGACCAGGTGGGTGTTTCCCGCATCCTGTTGACGGCATCCGGAGGGCCTTTTCGCACACTCTCGCTGGATCAGCTTCAGGACGTGACACCGGATCAGGCCTGTGCCCACCCCAACTGGGATATGGGGCGCAAGATATCGGTGGATTCCGCCACCATGATGAACAAGGGTCTGGAGGTGATTGAGGCCTGCTGGCTGTTCCATACGACGCCGGACCGGATCAAGGTGGTGTTGCATCCGCAAAGCGTTATTCACTCCATGGTTGCCTATACGGATGGCTCGGTGCTCGCGCAACTGGGCAATCCCGATATGCGTACCCCGATCGCCCATGCTCTGGCGTGGCCGGAGCGCATCGAATCCGGGGTGGCCCCTCTGGATCTGTTTGATGTGGCTCGACTCGATTTTGAGCCGCCCAGTCTGGAGCGGTTTGCCTGTCTCCGGCTTGCCTATGAAGCGATCGAGGCGGGCGGCACCAGCCCGGCTATCCTGAATGCGGCCAATGAGATGGCTGTGGATGCTTTTCTTTCCGGAAAACTGCGATTTACCGATATCCCCGGGGTGATTGGTTCGGTACTCGATACCCTGCCGGGAGAGCATGGTGCCGATCTGGATACCCTGCTTGCGATTGATGAGTCGGCCCGCCGGCGGGCGGAACAATTGATCCGTAACAGGGTCTGAGCTAATCGCCATGTCTTCATTTCTATTCACAGTTGCATCGTTCGTTGTTGCCCTCGGAATCCTGATCGCGGTTCACGAGTTCGGGCACTTCTGGGTCGCCAGAAAACTGGGTGTCAAGGTGTTACGGTTTTCCATCGGATTCGGAAAACCGTTGCTGACATTCCGTGGGCGGGCGTCATCACCTGACGCGTCGGAAGGTGTTCGACTCTCCGAGGCCGATCTGGGGACCGAGTATGTGGTGGCGGCGATACCCTTGGGCGGCTACGTGAAAATGCTCGATGAGCGTGAGGGGGATGTCCCCCCGCGTTATCTGAACCAGGCCTTCAACAGACAATCAGTTGCGGTTCGTTCGGCGATTGTTGCGGCCGGGCCACTGTTCAATTTTGCCTTTGCCCTGCTGGCCTTCTGGTTTATCGGTGTGTATGGGGATACCGGTTCTCGCCCCTGGATCGGTCAGGTGACCGAGGCGACCATCGCCGCCGAGGCGGGATTCAGCGCCGATGATGAGATTCTTTCCGTGGGTGATACCTTGACCCCCACCTGGGAAGCCGCCGTTTACACGCTGCTGACGGATGCCACCTCGGGCGATGATGTGGTCGTCAAGGTGCGGGATGTTGCCGGTCTTGAGCAGTTGCGCATATTGCCGGGTGGTCGTCTGCTGGGATTGGCTGAGGACGGCCGGTTACTGGAGCGTATTGGCCTGTCGCCAAAACGACCGGTGATTGAGCCGGTTATCGGCCAGGTTGTGGCGGGGGAGGCGGCCGAATCCGCCGGCATTGAAGTCGGTGATCGGGTTATTTCGGTCGACAATCAGGAGGTGAACTCCTGGTCCGAACTGGTCGACTACATCCAGAAACACCCGGCATCACTGGTTGAAATGGAGATTTCCCGCGCAGGTGCGGAGCATCGAATCAAGCTCATTGTCGGCCAGATGACACGTGGTGACCAGACTGTCGGGCGGATAGGTGCGGGACCCCATGTGCCTGAGGGGCTGTTCGATGACTACCGGGTGGAGGTGCGGTATGGCCCTCTGGATGCGGTGGCCATGGCCGCAGTCAAGACCGGAGATATGTCACTGTTTATGCTGAAAATGCTCGGCAGGATGTTGACTGGAGAGATCTCTGTCAGAAACCTCAGCGGGCCTATTTCGATAGCCCAGACCGCAGGTCGGACGGCGAGTTTCGGGCTTACCCAGTTCCTCAAGTTTTTGGCTCTGGTCAGTATCAGTCTGGGCGTGCTTAATCTACTGCCGGTTCCGATACTGGATGGCGGGCACCTGTTCTACTTCCTGGTAGAGGCGATCAAGGGGAGTCCGGTTTCCGAGGCCGCACAGGCCTTCGGACAGCGAATCGGGTTGGCGATTCTGCTGGGCCTGATGACCCTGGCGTTCTATGTGGATATCACGCGCCTGTTCAATTCGTAATTAATTTGGTCTGCCCCTTGGGCGTGGTGGAAAGATTATTTATACTAGGGCACTTTTCCTGTTCGCGGGTCCTCCAGTTGGATGCGTGTAATTTGTAAAGGTTATTATTATCAGTGCCTTACGATCATCTTTTTGGTTTGTCTTAAAGAGATCATATTTCGCGGCCGCCATCTACCCTGGAGTTAACAGGATCAGAAATGGTTAATCCAGATTCCGGTATGATGAGAGGCTCTGTTGTCATGGACAGACTTAAAATAACAAAATCTTATAAAGACAATATGAATCTGGTTACTCAGTCTCGATTTTTGCTGCTCCTTGTCATCCTGCTGCTTCCTCAATTGCTTCTTGGTGAAACCTTTGTGGTGAAGGATATTCGGGTTGATGGACTCCAGCGTATCTCACCGGGAACGGTCTTCAACTATTTACCGGTAAAGATTGGTCAGCAGATCGAGTCCGATGAGACGGGAGAGATCATCCGTGTGCTCTATAAGACCGGGTTTTTCAAGGATGTAAAGCTGGAGCGGCAAGGGGATGTGCTGATCGTCTTTGTGACCGAACGCCCCGCGATCGCCAAAATCGAGATTGAAGGAAACAAATCACTTGAGACTGAACCGCTGCTGCTGGCGCTGAAGGACATTGGTCTCGCGGAAGGCCGGGTGTTCAATCGTTCGGTATTGGATAAGATTGAGCAGGAATTGCAGCGGCAGTATTTCAATCTTGGTAAATATGCCGTCAAGCTTTCATCTACCGTGACGCCGCTTGAACGTAACCGGGTGGCGATCAATATTGATATTTCGGAAGGTGGAACGGCCAGAATCAAGAAAATCAACATCATCGGCAACAGTGCCTTTGATGAAGAGGATCTGCTGGATGAGTTCTCCCTGAACACGACAGGCTTCCTTTCCTCCTTTACCAAGGATGACCAGTACTCCCGGCAGAAGCTCTCGGGCGATCTGGAGAAGCTGCGCTCGTTCTACCTGGACCGCGGCTATATCAATTTCAAGATCACCTCGACACAGGTCTCCATTACCCCGGACAAAAAGGATATCTATGTCACGGTCAATATCGAAGAGGGTGATGTATACACCATTAACGATATCCTCCTGACCGGCGATCTGGTATTGCCCAAGGAAGCCTTTTTTCCCATGATTCATCTGGTTCGGGGCGAAGTGTTCTCCAGAAAACAGGTGATTGGCAGCGCGGAGCGCATCAATACCCTGCTGGGTAATAACGGCTATGCATTCGCCAATGTAAACAGCATCCCGGATATTGACGAAGAGAAGAAACAGGTGGCTGTCACCTACTTTGTTGATCCCGGAAAGCGGGTCTATGTCCGCCGTATCAACATGAAGGGCAACAGCGATACCCGTGATGAAGTCTTGCGTCGTGAAATGCGCCAGCTTGAGTCCGCCTGGTACTCGGCAGAGCAGGTGACCCGTTCACGTGAACGTCTGCAGCGGTTGGGATTTTTCGACGAGGTTAACGTAGAGACTCCCGCCGTACCGGGTTCCACCGATCAGGTGGATGTGAATCTCACAGTGGTGGAAAAGCCGATGGGCAATCTGATGGCGGGCATCGGTTTCTCCCAGTCCGACGGTTTTATTTTCAGCACCAGCCTTAACCAAAGGAACTTTCTGGGAACGGGCAAGCAGGTCTCCCTGGCATTTGATAACAGTGATTCCAGTACCCACTACCGGATCGGTTATGTCAATCCCTACTATACCGTGGATGGCATCAGCCGCGGGTTTAACCTGAGTTATCAGAAAACCGACTTTGACGAGGTGGATACGGCCAGATACCTGACCGATACAGGCGTGGCCGGCGTGGTGTTCGGTGTACCAATTACCGAGACAGACCGGGTGAATTTCACCATGGATCTGATACACACCACCTACAAGCCTGCGGATGACGCATCGACTGAAGTAGTTGCGTTCGAGACCGAGAACGGCGATACCTTCCTCGATTTCAAGCTCGGTACCAGCTGGAGTCGGGATTCCCGTGACTCCTCCCTGATGCCCACCAAAGGGGGGATGCAGAGCCTGAGCGCGTCAGCCACCATTCCGGGCAGTGATCTGGAGTACTATAAAATTGCCTATCGACATAAACGCTATTTCCCTTTGAACAGCGCCTTTACCTTGGCACTCAACGGGGATCTCGCCTATGGTGGCGTCTATGGCGACACCTCACAGTTGCCCCTGTGGGAGAACTTCTTTGCCGGCGGCATCAAGACGGTCAGGGGCTACAAGGATTACAGCTTGGGACCAGTTGATAGCAAAAATGACGCGCTTGGCGGCAACGTCAAGATTGTCGGAAATGCCGAACTGTTCTTCCCGGCACCCTTCAAGCTGATGGAGAAAACTATCCGGCTGGGGCTGTTTTTTGATGCGGGTAATGTATTTTCCACCAATGGCGGGAACGATATAGATCTGGGTGAGCTGAGGTACTCTGCCGGGGCCTCGGCCTTCTGGCTCTCTCCCATGGGTGCGCTGGGCGTGAGCCTGGGTGTTCCACTCAATGAAAAACCGGGTGATGAGACTGAGATATTCCAGTTCACCTTCGGCACCGCATTTTAAGCATCAGGAGATAAAATTGAAGAAGTCAGCCTTAAGCATTCTTGCGATTTTACTGTTCAGTCTGATTTCGGTCGCGAACGCAGCCGATTTTAAGGTCGGCGTAGTTGACCTGAATAAGGTGATGGAGAAATCACCGCAGGCCGAGGCAATCAGCAATTCGCTGAAAAAAGAGTTTCAGGCGCGGGATCAGGACCTGATTGCCAAGGCGAAACAGCTGAAACAGCTCGAGGACAAGCTGGCCCGCGATGCTGCGGTGATGAGTGCGGAAGAGGCCAAAAGGCTTGAGAACGACATCCGTTCACGCCGGCGTCAACTGACCACATCCCGGGCGGAATTTCGTGAAGATGCCAATCTGCGCCGGAATGAAGCGGTCAATCGCCTGTTGCGCAAGGTTGGCGAAGTGGTCAGTCAGATTGGCGAAGAGGAAAAGGTTGACGTAATCCTGACTGACGGGGTGGCCTATTTCAATAAACGGGTTGATCTTACAACTAAAGTTTTACAACGCCTTGAAGAGCTCCACAAAACGTCCAATTAGGGTAGGCCGGTGAACGGAGTGGTGTTTCGCCTGGCAGATCTGGCTGCACATGCAGGGGCCGAGTTACTGGGTGACGGCGAGGTACGCATTACCCATGCCGATACCATACAGGATGCAACCAAAGGTGCGATCTGTTTTCTGGCTAACAGCAAATATCGCCACTACTTATCGAAAACAGAAGCATCCGCGGTAATTCTGTCCCGGGAAGATGCGGCATACTCCCGGACTGCCGGACTGATCTCCGATAATCCCTATCTCACCTACGCCCGGGTCGCCTCTCTGCTTTATCCCGTGTCGGATTTGGCGGGGGGTGTTCACATATCGGCCGTTATCTCCGCTAGTGCGAATGTTGATCCTGACGCCTGGGTGGGACCCTGCGCCGTCATTGGGGAAAATGTGCAGATTCGGTCGGGTGTCAGGATTGGTCCGGGTTGCGTGGTCGATGACGATAGCTTCATTGGTGAAAACAGCCGTCTGGTTGCCAATGTAACCATCTGCTCCGGCACGGTAATCGGCAAAAGGGTGCTGATACACCCCGGGGCGGTCATCGGCAGTGATGGATTTGGCAATGCCAATGACCAAGGTGCATGGGTCAAAGTGCCGCAGATCGGTATTGCCAGGATTGGCGATGATGTAGAGATTGGCGCCAATACCACGATTGATCGGGGTTCCTTGCGGGATACCGTGATCGCCGATGGCGTCAGATTGGATAACCAGATCCAGATTGCCCATAACGTTCGCATTGGCGAACACACGGCAATTGCTGGATGTGCCGGCGTGGCCGGTTCCACCTCGATTGGTAGATACTGTACCTTGGGCGGGGGGGTCGGTCTCTCAGGCCATCTGGAGATTGGGGATAATGTGCATTTCTCCGGCCAGACGCTGGTTACCCGTTCATTTAAGGAGCCGGGATATTACAGCGGGAACCTGCCTGCGGTTCCGAATGGTGAATGGCGAAAAACCATTGCCCGAATCAGGCGCCTGGAAAATGTTATGCAGCGGTTAAGCGCGCTGGAAAAGCAGGTCTTGGCCGATAAGTCTGAAAACAATAGTGATGATCAGGCTTAGGCCGGTCGTCATGAAGTTGATTCGATAACTGTTTTGTCTTGATCGCTGGCAGTGTTACTGCAGCGGCAGGGGGAGTCATTTGAGTACGATGGATATTAATAAGGTGCTGACCCTGTTGCCGCACCGCTACCCGTTTCTCCTGATAGATCGGGTGCTTGATTTTGAGAAGGACACCAGGCTGCTGGCGTTGAAAAATGTTACCTATAACGAGCCCTTTTTCAACGGTCATTTTCCCATCCGGCCGGTAATGCCCGGTGTCCTGATCGTTGAGGCGATGGCACAGGCAACCGGTCTGCTGGCGATGGAATCAAACCCGGAAACGGTAACCGATACCACGGTCTACCTGTTCGTGGGAATCGACAAGGCGCGTTTCAGGCGTCCCGTGGAACCCGGTGATCAGTTGATGATCGAGGTGAACCAGAATTCAATCAAGCGCGGTATTGGTATATTCTCATGTACCGCCAAGGTGGATGGTCAGGTCGCCGCTACTGCGGAAATCATGTGTACTGCCCGGGATTTTGCTCCTTGATTGATCCAAAAGCCGCCATTGACCCCTCAGCCGAGCTGGGTGAAGGGGTTTCAGTAGGACCTTTTAGCGTAATAGGTGCCGGTGTCCGTATCGGCAAGGGCACGCGCATTGGGCCTCACGCCGTGATTAAGGGGCCAACCACTATTGGTGAGGATAATCAAATCTACCAGTTTGCCTCGGTTGGTGAGGACCCTCAGGACAAGAAATATGCAGGTGAGGAGACTCGGCTGGAGATTGGCGACCGCAATGTGATCCGTGAATTTACCACCATCAATCGGGGTACCGCGCAGGATGCGGTGGCAACCCGTATCGGTAATGACAATCTGTTGATGGCTTATACCCACGTGGCGCATGACTGCCAGTTGGGTGATCACATTATCATGGCCAATGCCGCATCACTCGGCGGGCATGTAGTCATTGGCGACTGGGCGATTCTGGGCGGTTTTACCATGGCGCATCAGTTTTCCCATATCGGTGCACACAGCTTCTGCGCCATGGGGTCGGTCATTAACAAAGATATCCCTCCCTATGTCACAGTAAGCGGGCATCCGGCCAGGACCTGCGGTATTAACTCGGAAGGTTTACGCCGGCGGAATTTTGCCAGCCAGACGATTCAACAAATCAAACGTGGTTACAAAATCATCTACAAGCAGCAGCACACTATTGAAGCGGCTCTGGAAAGCCTGCGTCTGCTCGAGCAGGACTGTCCGGAAATCAGGCTCTATATCGACTTTCTGGAGCAGAGTGAGCGCGGCATCGCCCGGTGAGCCGGACAGTCTTGAGAATTAACGGCGGGGTTGAATTCGAACTCCTCAGCCAGCGGTAGACGTGGGGTGATGAGAGGGTTTCATCCCCATTTGCAAAGCACCAACCCGTAGGTAGGGGTGAGGAACGAACCCCAACATCATGGCGCACACACATGAAATCCCCTTTGGGTTCGCAAGCTCACCCCAACCTACGAACTTTGATTAAGTAACCGGCTATGCTGAAAGTTGGAATTGTTGCCAATGAACCGTCTGGCGACCTGTTGGGCGCCGGGGTGATTCGGGAGATCAAAAAGCGCTATCCGGACGCCCGCTTCGAGGGCGTGGGCGGTCCACTAATGATAAGAGAGGGCTGCCGAAGCCTGTTCTCCATGGATCGGCTGTCGGTCATGGGGTTGATCGAGGTGCTGAAACATCTCCCTGAGTTGCTGTCGATACGCAAAAAGTTGCTCAGCCATTTCCTGCAGGCCCAACCGGATGTGTTCATCGGTATCGATGCGCCGGATTTTAATCTTGGCCTGGAAACGGCCTTGAAAAAGTCGGGAATTCCCACGGTTCACTATGTCAGTCCGACGGTCTGGGCCTGGCGCCCCGGCCGGGTCAAGAAAATCCGGGCAGCGGTTGACCTGATGCTGAGCATTTTTCCTTTTGAAGCGGAATTTCTTCAACAACACAAGGTGCCGGTCCAGTATGTCGGACATCCTCTGGCCGATGAAATCCCGCTGCAGAACGATCGACCAGCCGCCCGGGCGGTGCTGGGCGTGACCGACCGGCCCCATGTGGTTGCCATGCTCCCGGGTAGCCGGGTGGGGGAGATCGAGTCGCTGTCGGCAACCTTTATCCGGGCGGCCCTGCAACTCACGGAGCGTTATCCCGATGCCCATTTTCTGGTGCCGCTGATCAATGAGCGCACTCGAGCGGCATTCGAGTCTGTGCTCAATCGTGAGGCGCCGGATCTGCCGGTCACCCTGGTGGACGGGCAGGCAAGAACCGTGATGATTGCAGCCGATGTGGTGCTCACCGCCTCGGGTACCGCCACCCTCGAGGCGATGTTGCTGCGGCGCGCCATGGTGGTGGCCTACCGGCTTAATCCACTCACTTACTGGATCGTCAATCGCTTCAATCTGGTCAAGATACCCTATGTCGCGATGGCCAACCTGCTTGCGAATGAGGCACTGGCCCCGGAATTCATTCAGGATGCTGCCACGCCCGAGGCGCTGGCGGACGCCCTGAGTGAATTGCTGGAGTCTCCAGAGCGGCTAAGGTATATCCAGCAGCGTTACGGGGAGTTGCACGAGACTCTGCAGCAGGACTCGAGTCGCAAGGCGGCGGAGGCGGTGCTTTCTCTGATAGGACGAAACAGGAGTGCGGAATAATGTCTGATCTGATCTGGATTGCCGGGGTGGATGAGGTCGGCAGGGGCCCCCTGGCCGGACCCGTGGTGGCGGCTGCGGTGATATTGCATCCGGATAGGCCCATTACAGGACTCGCCGACTCGAAAAAACTGAGCGAGAAGCGTCGGGAGCAGCTTGCGCACGAGATCAGGGATAAGGCCCTCTGCTGGGCGCTGGGGCGGGCGGAAGTGGAAGAGATCGATCGGCTCAACATACTCCATGCCAGTCTGCTGGCGATGAAAAGGGCGGTTGAGGCACTCACTACCCGGCCAGGCCATGCGCTGATCGATGGCAATCGCTGTCCGGATCTCCCGTGCAGCGCCGAGGCCGTCGTTGGTGGTGACGGCAGTGAACCGGCAATCAGCGCCGCATCAATCCTAGCCAAGGTGTCACGGGACCGGGAGATGGTGTTGCTGGATCAGCAGTATCCGGGTTATGGCCTGGCGAAGCACAAGGGCTATCCGACCAAGCTCCATGTGGTGGCGCTGCAGGAGCTTGGCGTCAGCCCGATCCACCGTCGCTCCTTCGGTCCGGTGAAAAGGCTCCTGTCGGGTAGTTAAGGATGCTCCATTGGCGCGTCGTCGGGTGCCGGTGAAAGAAATACAACCGCAAAGTGTGCGAAGTACGCAAAGCCATAAAGGTATACACTTTGCGCCCTTGGCGGTTTCTCATTTTATGTGTGAGATCTGTGCTATTCCACGGACAGGAAATGTCGGGCCGGGTATGATTTCAATCTGAAAATCCGTTAACGACTGGGTTACAATATCGCCACTATGCATCCAGCCTTCATCCATCTGCGTGTCCATTCCGAATACTCCCTGGTTGATGGGTTGGTGCGGATCAAGCCGCTGGTTGCCCGGGTAGCCGAACTCGGCATGCCGGCAGTGGCGGTAACGGACCAGTCAAACCTGTTCTCCCTGGTAAAGTTCTACAAGGCATCCATTGCCGCCGGGGTGAAGCCGGTCAGCGGTGTGGATGTCTGGGTACGGGATCCGGAAGATCCCAACAACCCCTTTCGACTGCTGCTGCTGGTGCAGAATTCCCGGGGCTATCGAAATCTCACCTGCCTGGTGTCCAGAAGCTACCGGGAAGGTCAGCACCTGGGCAAGGCGATGCTTGAAGGCGACTGGTTCTCGCGCGAGAGCTGCGAAGGGCTGATCGCCCTTTCCGGCGGCCGTGCCGGAGATATTGGCCGGGCGTTGCTGGCGGGGAACCCGGCCCAGGCGGAACAGCGTCTGCGACATTGGCTCGATCTGTTTGGTGATCGCTTCTACCTGGAACTGCACCGCACCGGGCGCGAAGGTGAAGAGCGTTGCCTCCATGCCAGTATCGACCTGGCCACCCGTCTGGACGTGCCGGTGGTGGCCACCAACGATGTGCGTTTTCTTACCCCGGATGATTTTGAGGCCCATGAGGTGCGGGTCTGTATTCATGAGGGTCGTACCCTGGATGACGCCCGTAGACCCAAACACTACAGCCGGGAACAGTATCTGCGCACGCCGGAGGAGATGGTGGCGCTGTTCGCGGATATTCCGGAAGCGCTGGAAAACAGCGTGGAGATCGCGCGACGCTGTAATATCGAGCTGACTCTGGGACAAAATTTCCTGCCCGATTTTCCCATTCCCGAAGGCATGACCATTGAGGAGTTTTTCTCCCGGGAGTCGATGCGCGGACTGGAGCAGCGGCTGGAGATTATCCTGGACCGGACCGATCCTGCGTACGCCGAGAAACGCAAGGTCTACGATGATCGCCTGCAGGTTGAACTGGATGTGATCAACCAGATGGGTTTCCCCGGCTACTTCCTGATCGTGGCTGATTTTATCCAGTGGGCCAAGGATAACGGCATTCCGGTCGGACCGGGACGTGGATCGGGTGCCGGCTCCATTGTCGCCTACGCGCTGAAGATCACCGACCTCGATCCGATCGAGCACGAACTGCTGTTCGAGCGCTTCCTCAATCCCGAGCGCGTCTCCATGCCCGATTTCGATGTCGACTTCTGCATGGATAACCGGGATCGGGTGATCGACTATGTAGCGCGTAAATACGGCCGCGACTCGGTCTCCCAGATCATCACCTATGGCTCGATGGCGGCCAAGGCGGTAGTCAGGGATGTGGGGCGCGTACTGGGTCACCCCTACGGCTTTACAGACCGCATTGCCAAGATGATCCCGTTTGAGATCGGTATGACCCTGAACAAGGCGCTGGAGGAGAGCGAGGATCTGGCGGCCGCCTTCCGTGATGAGGAGGAGGTGACCCAGCTGATCGAAATGGCGAAAAAGCTCGAGGGTGTGGCGCGCAATGCCGGCAAGCATGCCGGCGGCGTGGTGATCGCGCCGGGCCTGCTGACCGATTTCACGCCGCTCTATTGTGAACCGGGAGGCGCCAACCTGGTTACCCAGTTCGACAAGGATGATGTGGAGCAGGTGGGGCTGGTGAAGTTCGACTTTCTGGGTCTGCGGACCCTCACCATCGTCGACTGGGCCTTGAAGACGGTCAACCGCAAGCGCCAGGAACAGGGTCAGGAACCGGTGGATATTACCCTGATCCCGATGGATGACACCGAAGCCTTTGCCCTGTTGAAAAAGTGCGAGACCACGGCGGTGTTCCAGCTCGAATCCCGCGGCATGAAGGAGCTGATCAAGAAGCTGCAGCCGGACTGTTTCGATGACATCACCGCGCTGGTGGCCCTGTTCCGCCCCGGCCCGCTGCAGTCGGGCATGGTGGATGACTTTATCGCCCGTAAGCATGGACGGCAGGAGGTGGTCTACCCGCACCCGGATCTGGAACCGATCCTTCGCTCCACCTATGGCGTGATCCTGTATCAGGAGCAGGTGATGCAGATCGCCCAGGTGCTGGCCGGCTACTCCCTCGGGGGCGCCGAC
Organism: Sedimenticola selenatireducens DSM 17993; assembly: GCF_000428045.1. Lineage (GTDB taxonomy): Bacteria > Pseudomonadota > Gammaproteobacteria > Chromatiales > Chromatiaceae > Sedimenticola > Sedimenticola selenatireducens. The sequence continues at coordinate 191,320 of NZ_ATZE01000009.1, forward strand.
CTGCTGCGGCGAGCCATGGGCAAGAAAAAGCCCGAGGAGATGAAAAAACAGGGAGAGATCTTCCGTGCAGGCGCCGTGGCGCGCGGTGTGGATGAGGAAGTGGCCACCTATATTTTCGACCTGATGGAGAAGTTCGCCGGTTACGGCTTCAACAAATCCCACTCCGCCGCCTATGCCCTGGTCTCCTACCAGACCATGTGGTTGAAGGCGCACTACCCCTCGGCATTCATGGCGGCGGTGCTGTCGGCGGATATGGATACCACCGATAAGGTGGTGACGTTGATCGATGAGTGCCGCAGCATGAATCTGGTGGTCAATCCACCCCACGTCAATCATTCCGAATATATGTTCACGGTGGGTGACGGGAGTGAGGTGATCTATGGGCTGGGCGCCATCAAGGGGGTGGGTGAGTCGGCCATCGAGAGTATCATCGAGGCACGGAAGTCGGGTGGCCGGTTCAAGGATATCTTTGAATTCTGTCGCCGCATCGACCAGCGCAAGGTTAACCGAAGGGTGCTCGAATCCCTGCTCAGGGCCGGGGCGCTGGATGAGCTGGGGGCCAATCGCGCCAGCCTGATGGCTCAACTCCCCCTGGCATTGAAGATGGCCGAGCAGCATCATGCCAGCCTGGCAGCGGGGCAGGAGGATCTGTTTGGTATCGCCGCCCCTCAACCGCAGGCGGCGATTGATGGGCAGATGATCCCGGATGATAGCGAGGAGTGGGAGGATGAAATCCGCTTGCAGGGTGAGAAGGAAACCCTGGGTCTCTATCTGACCGGTCATCCGATTGATCGCTATGTGCCGGAGATGAGCGGATTGGGTGTGACCCGGATCGGCAATCTTTCCCTGGATGGGGGTGTAGGTGGGGATGGCGGTGGGTACCAGAAGCGTTCCAAGCAGCGGGTCATGGTGGCGGGGCTGGCGCTCTCTGTAAGTCATCGCCAGACCCAGCGCGGCCGCACGGGTACGGTGGTGCTGGATGACCGTAGCGGCAGGATCGAGATTACGCTGTTTTCCGACGCGTACGAGGCGTTCAAGGATCTGCTGGTGAGTGACCGGATTCTTTTGGTGGCGGGCAATCTGAACTATGACGAGTACCGGGGGGGGCTGAGTATCCGGGTTGATCAGGTAATGGAGTTCCAGCAGGCGCGGGAGTTGAATGCCACGGCCCTGCGACTCACCTGGAATCATCGTCTGCTGTCGCAGAGGCAATTGACAGCTAAAGATTTTGCCGAAGAGCTGAGTAGCGTGCTGACACCGTATCAGGGGGGGGGGTGTGATCTTCAAATTTGCTATCAGGGGGATACCGCCGCTGCTGCGCTGCGCTGCGATGAGAGCTGGCGGGTGCATCCGGCCGATGAGCTGTTACGGCAACTCTCCCGTCTGCTGAATATGGAGTCGGTCGAGGTAATCTACTCTCGTGGTCGAGTCATGGAGCGGGCCGAAGCAGTCACGCCTGCCTGATACAGAAAACAGTTCGTGGGTTGGACTGAGGACCGAACCCCAACATTAGGGAGCACAAAGATGAAAACTTGTTGGGGTTCCCAAGCTCATCCCAACCTGTAAGTTGAGCCTGACCCCCATCCCCAACGACTGTCGTTATTGCTGATCACCTGGATGGCCCGATGATCTGTTCTATCCCAACCTAATCCGGTATATTTCGCCCATGGACATGAACTTTCTTGAATTTGAACAACCGATTGCCGAACTCGAGGCGAAGATCGAAGAGTTGCGCCTGGTCGGCAATGATAACGAGATCAATATCCAGGACGAGATTACCCGTCTGGAAACCAAGAGCCGGTCACTTACAGAATCGCTCTATCAGAACCTGAAGCCGTGGCAGGTCGCCCAGGTGGCCAGACATCCGCTGCGCCCCTATATGCTCAACTATATCGAGTATATTTTTGACGATTTCCATGAGATGCATGGCGATCGTGCATTCGCTGACGACCATGCCATTGTCGGCGGTGTCGCCCGCATCGATGGTCGTCCGGTCATGCTGATCGGTCAGCAGAAGGGGCGGGATACCAAGGAAAAACTGTTCCGCAACTTCGGCATGCCGCGTCCCGAAGGGTATCGCAAGGCATTGCGCCTGATGGAGACGGCAGAGCGCTTTAAACTGCCTGTCCTGACCTTTATCGATACGCCAGGGGCCTATCCCGGCATAGGAGCGGAGGAGCGGGGCCAGAGCGAGGCAATCGCGAAAAACCTGCTGGTGATGGCCGGCCTGAAAACGCCCATCATCTGTACCGTCATGGGAGAAGGGGGCTCTGGTGGCGCACTGGCCATCGGCGTGGGGGATCGGGTGATGATGCTGGAATACAGCACCTATTCGGTTATTTCACCTGAAGGTTGTGCCTCGATCCTGTGGAAGAGCGCCGACAAGGCGCCGCTGGCAGCCGAGGCGATGGCGATCACCTCAGACCGGCTCAAGGAACTGGACCTGATTGATGCCATCATTCCGGAACCATCGGGTGGTGCCCATCGTGATCCGGAGGGTGCGGCTAAATACCTGAAAAGCGCGCTGCTGGAATCATTGCAACTGCTCGACGCGAAACCCATGGAGCAACTGCTGGAGGAGCGGTATCAGCGACTGATGGGATATGGCGCTTTCCAGAGCTGATTATTCTGATTTTGTGCGCATCGGGGTTAAATGACTGCAATGCATCCTGGGATCAGCTTCAGTTGCGATAAAACTTTGGTGCATCGCGGCTGAAACCGTTCCTATGCCCCTCCGGAGTTCAATCCAGCCATGTCATTCAGCCCCGATCATCTGCTGAATACCCTGTCAAAATTTTCTCTGCCAACCGGCTATCTGATCGGCTTCAGTGGCGGGATGGATTCACATGTCCTGCTTTATGCGATGGTGGTTTTGGGGGAGCGCCTGCCGGCCCCACTCAGAGCGATCCACGTAGACCATGGCCTGCAGTCCCAGTCGACCACCTGGGCTGGGCACTGCCAGTCGGTCTGCCGGAAACTGAATATCCCGCTGGAAACCTTTTCCCTGCAACTGAAGCCGATCAAGGGCGAGAGCCTGGAGGCTGTGGCACGTGAGGCGCGCTACGGTGTGTTGGCCCGGGAGATCCGGCCGGGGGAGATGCTGCTGACGGCGCATCACCAGGATGATCAGGCAGAGACCCTGTTGCTGCAGCTGTTGCGCGGTGCCGGTTTGAGCGGTCTGGCGGCGATGCCGGAGCTGACCCGCTTCGATAAGGGGATACATGCCAGACCCTTGCTGGATAGCACGCGCAATGAACTGACCCGGTATGCGACCGATGTCGGGTTGCACTGGATCGAGGATGCCAGTAACCAGGACATTGAATTCGACCGGAATTACCTGAGACATCAGGTGGTCCCGCTGCTGAAAGCACGCTGGCCGGCCATGTCCCGAACCCTGTCGCGCAGTGCCGGCCACTGTGCCGAGGCGGACCGGCTGATAGAAGCCCTGCTTTCCCGGGAACTGGAACAGATCCATGATCCTGCGGATGGCACACTTTGCGTATCGTTATTGAACGCCCTTCCGGCGGGCCAATTGGCAGCACTGCTGAGGCTCTGGATCGGGCGAAGTGGGTACGCGTTGCCCGGATCAGCAATCCTGGAACGGATCATTACCGAGGTGTTAGGGTCGCGGCTGGACGGCAATCCGCTGGTAAGCTGGCGCGGCGCGGAAATACGACGGTACCGGGACCGTCTCTACCTGATGTCACCGCTGCCGTCGTTCGATCCTTGCCATTCCCTGGTCTGGCGCGGCGAGTCCGAGCTGTCGCTTCCGGCCGGCTTGGGTACGCTCCGATTTCAGGATAACCAGGGTGTGGCGGGAGTTTCGCCTGAGCCTGGACGTTACCGGATTCGCTTCCGTCAGGGCGGTGAAACCTGCCGGCCATTGGGGCGGGGAATCAATAAAAAAATCAAACATCTGCTGCAGGAGGCCGGGGTGCTCCCCTGGATGCGGGAACGGGTGCCACTGCTGGAGGTCGACGGGGAGATCGCCGAGATTATCGGCGTCTGCCGCTGTGAACCGGATGGGCAGGCCCCCATATTCCGCCATCTGAAAATCACCTGGAACTGCCCGTTGCCCTGGCGTCGGCAACCTCCAGTTAAGAAACCGGATTAAATTCCATTAAAAATATTAAAGTTTCCGATGGCTTGGGCGAAATACTTGGGTAGTGGGATTAAATGAGGCGCGCCAGAGGGTCGGGGTCAAATTCTGGAAGGAGTCTAACCGCAAAGTGCGCGAAGCACGCAAAGTTATAAAGATATTCACTTCGCGACCTTTGCGCACTTAGCGGTTTCCATTTTATTAATTTGACCGCCGTGCCGACCCAGGATATGCAGGATGGCAAAGCACGGCGTGCCCATCAAGCCTGCGTTTGCAATCAGACGTTTGCTGGCATGTCCCCGCAACAAGATTGGTAACAAAAATATGTGCAACAACGGGAGCGGAAGATGAAACAACAGGCAGGTTTTACTCTCATTGAGTTGGTCGTGGTGATCCTGATTCTCAGTGTGCTGGCGGCGACGGCGCTGCCCCGGTTTATGAATGTACAGCAGGACGCCCATGTGGCCGCAGTGAAGGGGGCCGGTGGCGGATTGGGTTCGGCAATTTCCTTGGCTCATGCCCAGTGGGTGGCCAATGGGCATACAGGTGCGGAAACTGATCTGGTTGGTTTTGGTGATGATACTGTCGATACCAACACTGCCGGTTGGCCTGTCGGTACGGATGATGGCGCCAATATCGGAGGAGCAGCTGATTGTAGAGCTGTCTGGACCGGCGTTATGCAGAACCCCCCTTCGCTTACAGGTACCAATCCAGACTATGTCGCTTCGCGTGCAGGTCAAGTTTGTACCTATACATATCAGGCAATTAACACCATGAACATTGTATATGATGCAAGTAGCGGGGCAGTGACTGTCGATTCTACACCTTAAACAATAGGGGGATGGAGTCAGGCTTGGCCCTGCCCCTATCTATCTGCTGATTACGATGTTACCCACTACCACAACAATGAAACGGGCACCTTCCAGGTGCCCGTTTTGCTTATTGGAAAGGGGTCGACCCGGTCAGGCCGGCTTTACCCTGGTGGAACTGGTGGTAGTATTGCTGCTGGTAGGGGTGCTGATGGCGGTGGGTATGCCGCGTTTCTTCAATCAACTCACCTTCCTGGAATGGGGTTTCAGCGATGAACTGGGGGAGGCGCTACGTTTCGGCCAGAAGCTGGCGATTGCCACCGGTTGCGACACCCAGGTGTCCATCAGTTCCACCGGCTACCAGCTGAATCAGCGTGCCAGTTGCAACAGCGGCGCCTTTACTACCGCGGTCCGCCTGCCCGGTAGTGACAGTGCCGGCTATAGCGGTACAGCTCCGAGCGGGGTCACCCTGAGTGCCACTGCACTCTATTTCGATACGCTCGGGCGACCACGCAACAGCGCGACCAATACTCTGCTGACAACCGCTACCCCAATCACCATTGGCAGCCGGAACATCACTGTCGAACCACAGACCGGGTATGTCCACTGATTATGGTGAGCCCAACAGACATCCAGCTGTGGAAAATCCACCCCCATTGGGCGGGCCGTGTCCGCCGTAAAACAGATCAGGAAGCATCAGCGCCCAGCGAACACCAGGTTCCGGTGCGGGTTTGCATGTCCCGCTCCAGACAGCGCGGTGTCACCCTGATCGAGTTGGTGGTCTCTATTGTGATTCTGTCGGTGGCGGCGACAGGTATTCTGATGGTGATGACCCAGACCATTCTCTCCAGCGCCGATCCCATGCTTCGTGAACAGGCGACCGCCATCGCCCAGTCCTACATGGAGGAGATACTGACCCAGCCGCTGTCCGACCCGGACGGGGTCGAGACGAACGGGCCTGAAGGCGGTGAGATCCGTGCCACCTATGATGATGTGTGGGATTATCACGGCCTTAACAACAGTGCCGGTGCCCTGGATCAGAATGGTGCCACGGTGTCCGGTCTGGAGGGCTACAACATCGCGGTGTCCGTAACGGGGACCACGCTGGGACCTGGGGCTGGCAGTCCGGCGCTGCGCATTGCCATCACCGTGACCCACGATGGACAGGCTGGTATCAATGTGCCTGTCGTGGCCTACAGGCTGAACTGACATGACTATAGAGTCAGGAAATCAGCTATTGACCCGGAGCGGCCCCCTTTCGGTCTGCCGCGCGACCGGTAGGAGGCTCGCCCTCGGGCCGAATCGCGGCGTGGCGCCGCTCCTACAGGCGGTTGTTTCAAGATTCAAGGTGTCGGAGTCGGGCCGGGTTGGTGTCCCGGCCTGCAGTAGGGGGCTTGTCTGGCCCAACTCACACGCCGGGGGCAGCGGCCAATGCGGCTTTACCCTGATCGAACTGGTGGTGGTGATCGTGATCAGCGGTGTTATTGCCGTGGCCGCTTCCCAGTTGATCCAGCGACCGGTGGAGATGTATCAGTCACAGGCCAGCCGCGCACGGCTGGTGGATCGGGCGGACACGGCGCTGGTGCGGATGACCCGGGAGCTGCGGGACGCCCTGCCCAACAGTGTGCGTATCGGTTGTTCCGGTGCCTGCCTGGAGTTTCTGCACGTAGTGACAGGGGGGCTTTACCGTGCCGCGCCCGAGGCGGATTCTCTGCGCCTCAGTTTCAACCCGGCGGATGCTGATATGCAATTTGAGGTAATGGGGCTGCTCGCCGACAGCGCACTGGTCCAGGCGGGGAGCAATGTCAATGACTGCGCTAGCATGAACGCCTCCTGTCTGGTGATCTACAACACCGGACTGTCGGGAAGTAACGCCTACAACCGGGATAACGCGGCTACCATCAGTGCGGTCAATGCCGGTCCACCAATCACACTGAACTTTTTCAATAACGGATTTTCCAGTCTACAGACGGCCTTTCCGGCCAGTTCACCGGACCAGCGGTTCTATATTGTCGATACACCTATCACCTATCTCTGTGATCCCGGCGGCGGGACTATTCGACGCTATCAGGGCTACAACCTGCAGGCTGCCCAGAATGCCGTAGACAGTCATGCGGAACTGTTGGCTCAGAGCAATCCGGCAGAACATGCCTTACTGGTGGATCAGGTCAGCGCCTGCAATTTCACTTATACCCCGGGCACCCCATCCCGCAATGGGCTGGTGACCCTGGAGCTCACAGTGCAGGAGCAGAGTGAATCCATTACCCTGCTGCAGCAGGCGCATCTGGTGAATATGCCATGAACGGAGCTGTCGGCGGGGTGGTAAAGGTAACACCAGGGCAGCACGGATTCTCCCTGATCAGCACCCTGTTCATGCTGGTGGTGCTGGCGGCACTGGGGAGTTACATGGTGCGGTTGAATATGTCCCAGCAGACCACCACCACCCTGTCATTGCAATCCGTACGCGCCTGGTATGCGGCATCCAGTGGGCTGGAATGGGCGGTGTATCAGATCAATACCAATAACAGCTGCCCCAGCGTACCCAGCAGTTTCAGCACCGATGGATTTATTATTACGCTGTCCGGCTGCACTGCCTATCCGGTGACCGAAGGGGCATCCAGTTACACGCTCTACGATGTTCAGGTGAATGCCAGTCGCGGTGTATTCGGTACGCCCGATTACGTTGCACGACGACTGCGTGCCACGGTGAGCGGGGACTGATTTCTGAGGTATATGTGTATGCACTAAGAGTCGATGTATTGATCAGTACGCACGACATCATCTCTGAAGCCAGTTTCCCAAAGGAAGTATACGAATGAATAATAATGGTCAGAAAAGCACCCCTCTGCTCATGTTTTCAGTGGTAAAAGCCAGACTACTCTTGAATTACCTGCAATTAAGTCTGCTCTTTATTCCAATGGCTGTATATGCTGACCAGACCATCACGAGCGTTGTACTGGGGTGCCAGAGCAACACTACAGTAGAGCCTAATCAGTCGATATCAGCAACTCTGTCAGTACTTATTGATGGTAATACCAATGGTGCCCACGGGCGTTGGTACTCGACTAAGTGGAGAATTGGGGATGGCCTTTATACTTGCGTAGATCACGCCAATTTTGATGGCGCGGGAACCCATTCAATCGATTTGAGCATCACTGCCCCGGTTACTGACTCTACCTATACTGCGTCCTTTGTCGCATATGCCAATAATCATTGTGGCAGTCAAAGCAGTGCGCAGTATGATTTAAAGGATTCAGTTACGGTTTCCCCAGCTGTGCCTGATCCATTGGCGCGCTATCTTTTTGATGAGCCTTCATTGGATGATACCGCCAATGAAGTCAGTGATGAGACCGGCAATGGTTATGGTGGAATGGCGGTTAATGGTGTGACTACTTCTGCCACCGACCCCGTTATTCCTGGTGGCACTGGCACCCATTATTATGGAACCTTTGATGGCAGCGATGACTATGTGGCTCTGCCGGGGCTGCCCAATCTGACCGACAGCTTTACCATTACCGCCTGGATCAAGGCTGACGATCTGGGTAACGACCAGCGGATCTTTGCCGATGATCAGACCAACAACGGTGGCTTCGCCCTCAGTCTGGGCGATGGTGGCAACGGAAAATTGCGCTTTTTCTCCCGCAGCGTGAATCCCATAATCGTTGATACCCAGAACCCGGTGATTTCCGCAGGTACCTGGCACCATGTGGCGGCGGTACATGATGTCACGGCCAAGACTCGTACGATCTATGTCGACGGGGTTGCCGTGATGCTCAATACCGGTGGTACCAGTTCGGTCTACACCGGTACCTGGGGCAGCGACCCCGGGGCTGCCAGTATCGGCGGGGAAAACAATGCGGCCGGGGGGGAGGCGGTTCCGCGCTGGCGATTCAAGGGCAGCCTGGACGAAGTACGGGTCTACACGGAGGCGCTCAGCCCGAGTCAGATACAGGCGGTCAGGGATGAGATCCATCCTTGTGTCGCAACCGGGCTTGATCATATCCGCCTCGAACATGATGGGCAGGGGCTCACCTGCATGGGGGAGGCCGTCACGGTCAGCGCCTGTGCCGATGCGACCTGCAGCAATTTGTACATGGGTCAGGTAACACTCGATTTCAGTTCTCCCGCCGGCGGCTGGAACCCGGACCCGGTCACCTTTACCGGTGGTACTTCAAGCGTCAGTCTGAGCCACACCACGGCAGGAAGTGTCGTGCTGGACGCGACAGCCAGTTCACCGGTGACGGCCAGTAGCGTGGAATGCATCAACAGTAGTGGCGGGAATGCCTGTGAAATGATATTTGCCGAAACCGGCATTCTGCTGGATGGAGATGATGGTGATGGCTCGCCCGAAAGTGCGGTGCCGACCCAGATCGCCGGCAAGCCCTCGCAAACCGGTTACGGCGCCACGACTCAGCGGGTCCGGGTGGTAAGAACCGATAACGCGACGGGTGCCTGTGTTCCGGGTGTTGGCAACCAGACCCTTGACGCCATGTTCAGCTATCTGCTGCCGGTTGCCGCTGAGGGACTGAATGACGACAGCCTTTCGGTTGTCGCGGCGAGCAGCGCGACCCTGACCGCTGCTGGCAGCGGTCAGATGCTCCAGCTCGCCTTCGATGGGAACGGCACTGCCCCCTTCAGCTTCACCTCACAGGACGCGGGTCGCTACCAGTTGCGGGTGGAGATGGCGATACCGGCAGTCGACCCGGACGGTGTGCCGACCGGCGCAACGATTGCGGTTAGCGATACCAGTAACGGCTTCGTGGTCAGACCCCTGGCGGTGTACGCCGATGCGACGGGCAATACCCGGGCACAGGATGCCGACGGGAATCCCTTCAAGAGTGCGGGCGAGGCGTTTACCCTGGGCTATAAGAGCCTGCGCTGGGCGTCGGGTCGGGACAATGACAATGACGGTTTGTGGGACAGCTGCGCCAGTTCAACTCTCACGGACCCCGGCCTCTACGCCCGGGTGCCGGCCTGGAACATTGGTCAGCCCGGTGCCGATCTGCAGCAACCCGTTGGTGGCAATCCCGGCAGTCTGGTGCACGGAGGCGGTGATGCCGCTTTTACCGTCGCCGCCACCGGTGTTGATAAGGGCGGTGTCAGCTACAGCGAGGTGGGCATTATCCAACTCCAGCAGAATAGCCTGAACCCCTTCCTGGGTGAGGGCGTGCCGCTCTGTTCCCCCTATATCGGGCGCTTCATACCGGCCGATTTCTCCTTCGCGATCACCGATCACGGGGCACTGCTCAACAGCTGTACCGGGAGCGGTTTCAGCTATGCGGGAACCCCAATAGGCTACGCTGCGCCGCAACTGCCTGCGGCCATCATCACCGCCAGAAACAGCAGTGGAGTAACCACGCAGAACTACACGGGCGCCTACAATAAACTCCCGCTGAGCGGTATCAACATGCCCAATATCACCAGTGATGGGACTCAGTTGGGTGCGGATGGCGTGACCAAGGTAGGTTTGAACTGGAGCATCGGTATGCCCGGCCTGATCGACAACGGGAACGGTACGCTGGATTTTGGGCTCTCGGGCGACACCTTTACCTATGACCGAACCGCCAACGACCGGGTGGCACCCTTTACCAGCGACCTGGTGCTGTCGGTGCAAAGTATCACGGATGATGACGGTGTCACGGCAGCTGGAATGCCGCAAAGTTTCACGCCGACGGGCGTGGAGGTCCGTTATGGCCGCATGGCGATGCAGAATGCCCAGGGATCTGAACTGCTGCCACTCCACGTGCCGTTGCAGGTGGAATACTACGCGGGTAGTGCCAATGGATTCGTGGCCAATGGCGCTGATCTTTGCACTGCGGGATTGACTGCGGGATTAAAAAGCCCGGTCGGCCAGGTGGTCATCGCCGGGGGCAGCCGCAATACCGCGATCTACGCGCCGGCTGCCGTGGCAGGGGCATACGCGGCGGATGACCTCAGCGACTCTTCACTGTTGTTCGTACAGCCACCGGTGGCGGGTGAATTCAATCTGAATCTACAGCCGCCAGGGCAGGGCAATACCGGCAGTGCCGGTGTTGAGGTAGTGGTTCCGTCCTGGCTGAAATATATATGGAGCGGGTCAGCGATGGACAACCCATCGGCCAAGGCCACCTTCGGTGTGTTTAGTCGTCCCAGCGGGCTTATTTATCAACGGGAAGTCTATTAGCCTTTTTCAACTCTTGATATAGGGCGCGCCGTGAGTTGCCGTATTGGAGCGACGACGGGCACGGCCCGCCCTATGGACATCAAGCGCGGATAGCGGAGAGCCCGCCTTCCAGTACATAGACATCGAATCCCTGCTGACTCAGCAGAAATGCACAAGTGGCGCTGCGCTGCCCCGAGTCACAATAGACAATATATTTCTTGCCCTTGTCCAGGTCGGGAATCGCTGCCCGCAACTGGTTCTGGGGGATGTTGATACTACCCCTGAGCCCGTTGTGCTCGAACTCGCGGCGGAATCTCACATCAATACGGACGGCTCCGTCGGCGGCCATCTTGATAAGGGTCGGGTAGTTGATCCACTGCAGCAGGGGGGCTTCCAACAGCTGCAGGAAATCCGCCTTGGCCAGGCGCATCAGTTTTCCATTGGTCAGCATCGATACATCGGCATTGCGCACCGAGTCGGTGATCAACGCTTCCTCGCCGAAGCTGCTGCACGGGCCGAGGTCGGCCAACACCACCTCGCCCGTGTCCGAAGGCAGGGTGACCCGACAACGTCCCTGCTTGATCACGTAGTAGTAATCGCCGGGTTCGCCGGTCTTGACGATCAGATCTCCCGCCTTGGCCTCGATCTCTTCCATGTGGGAAAACAGATTCTGGATATTTGCCGCGGGAAGGCGAGTGAATGCGGTTGTCTGCATCATCGACATCATCCATTCGCTCTCTTCGGCGTTGGGACCCTCTTCAGACTCGGTTTTGTCGTTAACGGTAAACTCCGGGGAGAAGTGTCCCCAGGCCAGCAGCCGTTCCAGCAGTGTCGAGTCGAAACGAACGATGGTTGCCGCCGGTGATACCACCACGCCACGATAGTGTCGTGGTTTGCGGCTGGCCAACGCATGCAGTCCCCGGTCGGAGCCGGCTGAAACCAGAATCTCCTCACCCTCGGCCGAGGTGAGACAGACCTCCCCGGACATCAGGAAGATGTTATCCGGATCATTGTCTCCAATATTGAAGACTTGCTCGCCGACCAGATAACGTTCGACGCTGGCGTGTTCCGCCAGGTAGAGCAGATTGTCCTCATAGAGGGCATTAATCGGAATCAGCGTGCGAAATTTATTGAGATCCAGATCCATAAGCTATCCAGAAAGGGTTCATCGGAATGCAGTTTACACTACGAGAATCGCGCTCTTGGGGCAAGTGGAATGATTGCGCATTGAGCAGTGCCGACGGTTTCCGTTGATCCCCTTTCTGGTGTAATATTCGCCCTCCGTTTCGTTCGAGGTAGACCATGCAGGATCTCAATCCCATCACTAATAAAATCAGTGAATTACGAGGGCGCTCCGAGTCCCTTAGGGGGTATCTTTGACTATGACAGCAAGCAGGAGCGCCTGACCGAGGTCCTGCGCGAGCTGGAAGATCCCGGCATCTGGGGCGATCCCGAGTATGCCCAGTCGCTGGGCAAGGAACGCGCCACGCTGGAGACGATCGTGGTCACCCTGGATCAACTGTTCAATGGCTTGAACGATGCCGCTGACCTGCTGGATATGGCCGTGGAGGAGGGTGATGCCGAGACCGTGGACTCGGTCGTGGCCGACCTTCAGACGTATGAGCAACAGGTCGCTGAGCTGGAATTCCGGCGTATGTTCTCGGGTGAGATGGATGCCTCCAACGCCTTCCTGGATATCCAGGCCGGCTCCGGTGGCACCGAGGCACAGGACTGGGCGGAGATGCTGCTACGCATGTATCTGCGCTGGGGCGAACACAGGGGATTCAAGACCGACCTGATGGAGGTATCGCCCGGTGAGGTGGCCGGTATCAAGTCGGCTACGATCCACTTCGAGGGTGAGTTCGCGTTTGGTTGGTTGCGCACCGAGATCGGCGTACACCGGCTGGTGCGGAAATCACCCTTCGATTCCGGCAACCGACGCCACACCTCTTTTGCCGCTGTATTCGTGGCCCCGGAGATCGACGACTCTATCGAGATCGATATCAATCCTGCCGACCTGCGTATCGATGTCTATCGTGCCAGCGGGGCGGGTGGACAGCATGTGAACCGGACCGAGTCGGCCGTGCGCATCACCCACAACCCCACCGGCACCGTGGTGCAGTGTCAGAACGACCGCTCCCAGCACAAGAACAAGGACCAGGCGATGAAACAGCTCAAGGCCAAGCTGTATGAGCTGGAGATCCAGAAGCGCAATGCCGATCAGCAGGTGCTGGAAGAGAGCAAGTCCGATATCGGTTGGGGCAGCCAGATCCGCTCCTACGTACTGGACCAGTCCCGTATCAAGGATCTGCGTACCGGGGTTGAAACCGGCAATACCCAGGCGGTACTGGATGGCGGTCTGGATCTCTTCCTTGAGGCGAGCCTGAAAAGCGGCCTCTGACCGATTATTTTTTCACGCGTTTGGTCTGATACTCCCTGTAGCCTTCTCTGACGCAACAACCAACGAGTTTTTAACATGAGTGAACAGATCCAGGACGAAAACAAGCTGATTGCCCAGCGCCGTGAAAAGCTGGCGCAGATTCGCGAGCGGGGCATCGCCTTTCCCAACGACTTCCGTCGTAACGTGGTGGCCGGTGAACTGCATGCCGAATATGGCGAGAAGAGCGCGGAACAGCTTGAAAAACTGGCTGTGCGGGTGCGGGTGGCCGGACGCATGATGAGTCGCCGGGTAATGGGCAAGGCCAGCTTCTCCCATCTGCAGGATATGTCCGGCAAAATCCAACTGTTTATTCAACGCGATTCGCTGCCGGAAGGCTTCTATAACGACACCTACAAGAAAGAGTGGGACGTGGGTGACATCATCGGCGCCGAGGGGCAGCTGTTCAAGACCAAGACCGGCGAACTCTCGGTACGCTGCGACGAGTTGACCCTGTTGACCAAGTCGCTGCGTCCGCTGCCGGAGAAGTTCCACGGCCTGACCGATCAGGAGCAGCGCTATCGCCAGCGCTACCTGGATCTGATCATGAGCGAATCCTCGCGGGATACCTTCCGCATGCGCACCCGCATGATCCAGTATATCCGTGACTATCTGAATCAGAAGGATTTCATGGAGGTGGAGACCCCCATGATGCAGGCCATACCCGGCGGTGCCACTGCCAGGCCGTTTATGACGCATCACAATGCCCTGGATATGCAGCTGTTTCTGCGTATCGCCCCGGAGCTGTATCTGAAAAGGCTGGTGGTGGGGGGCTTTGAGCGGGTTTACGAGATCAACCGCAACTTCCGTAACGAGGGGCTATCCACCCGCCATAATCCTGAATTCACCATGCTGGAGTTCTATCAGGCCTATGCCGATTACAATGACCTGATGGACCTGACCGAGGATATGTTGCGTGGCCTGGCCCAAGCGACCCTGGGCGACACGGTGATTCAATATCAGGGCGAGTCCTATGACTTCGGCCAGCCGTTTGTCCGCTTGTCGGTCAAGGAGTCGATACTCCAGTTCAATCCCGAGATCCGCGCCGAGCAGCTGGATGACCTGGAGCAGGCGCGAGCGCTGGCGGAGTCCCTCGGCATCCCGTTGAAGGCCGGCTATGGCCTCGGCAAGGTGCAGATCGAGATCTTTGAGAAGACGGTGGAGCATCGCTTGATGAACCCCACCTTCATTACCGCCTATCCGACCGAGGTGTCACCCCTGGCACGCCGCAACGACAATGATCCCTTCGTTACCGATCGCTTCGAGTTTTTCGTCGGCGGGCGCGAAATTGCCAACGGTTTCTCCGAGCTCAATGATGCCGAGGATCAGGCCGAGCGCTTCCGTATGCAGGTGGAGGAGAAAGAGGCGGGGGATGATGAGGCGATGCATTTCGACGCCGATTACGTGCGTGCCCTGGAGCACGGCCTGCCGCCTACTGCCGGTGAGGGCATCGGCATTGACCGGTTGGTGATGCTGTTTACCGACTCACCCTCAATCCGGGATGTATTGTTGTTCCCGCATATGCGTGCGGAGTAATAAGGGTCTGGAGATTAGAGATTATTTATTAACCGCAAAGTACGCCAAGAGCGCAAAGTTTAAAATTCAAATTGCCCTTCGTGCCCACGCTCTGCGTGGAAATGTGGGGTGGCGTCCATAAATCGCGCTGGGATTCTACCAACCGTATGCGTTCCCACGCGGAGCGTGGGAACGAGGGTGAACGAGGGTGACCCTACGAACATTCGAGGAGCAAGGAAGAGGCGAATGGTTAGAGAAAAAACGCCTGAACCGATTCGATATCCTCGGCTACACCCTCGATTTCGATCATCTCCACTTCCGGATCGAGACCTACCTTCAGGAAGGCCGGTACGTTGATCCAGCTGGCCATGTCGCCAACTTTGTCGGCGGGCAGGGCCTGGAGCCGGGCGACAATGACCACGTCTACATAATCGGCCTGGGGGCCGCTGTCATAGCTCAGGTTTTGCGCCTCGGCCGCCACCTTGACCAGGCTCTCGGGAAACCCCCAGAATTCCAGTATCTGGGTGCCGATCGCCGGGGTTAGTTCCGCCACCAGTTTATCCAGTTCCGCTTCGTCTTCCATCAGTTCCGGATAGGACTCCGCCCAGGTGAGTATAGGCAGGGAGCCAATGTTGTGGATCAGACCGGCCAGCATCGCCTGCTCCTTGTCCAGGTGACGCAGGTTTTGCGACAGTACGCGACTGATGGCGGCAATCTCCACGCTCTGTTCCCACATGCTGCGCAACCGCACATCCAGGGTATCGTTGGTTGCCTGAAAGATCTGTTTCATGGCCAGACTGACCACCAGGCTGCGAACCAGCTTGTAGCCCAGCCGGGTAACGGCCATCTGAATGCTCTCGATCGGTACCCGACCACGATAGAGAGGGCTGTTGGCCACCTGTAGCAGTCGCGCGGAGAGCGCGGCGTCGGTAGCAACCATGTCGGCAATCTGATGTGCTGTGACGTTCTCCTGCTCGACTGCATCCCGTACCTTCAGGGCGACTTCCGGAAGCGTCGGCAGGGTGATTTTGTTCTCTTTGATGGCTGTCTGGAGTGATTCAAAAAATGCAGCTTTGCCAATCATATCGGTTATTCGGTCCCAATAGGCGGATGCGGAATATGGCCCGCCGGATAGTTCAAGATCCGGTCAGGCCCGAGGGGTGCACCCGGCGTTGTTATTATCTCTTTATCGGACTACGCCGCTGATTCTTGAGCCGCTCCCGGCACAATCAAGTCTCATCAAATCCATAGGGCAGGGAACCAGGCGTCAGTTTCGGTCCGTTATCACCCTGCAGGTGTAGATTGTTCTCTTCAAAACTTTTAATCTCCGCCACCGCCAACAGCTCGAAACCACCTCCAGGCGAAGGCCTTGCATCCACTACCCTGCCTGCACCCTGTCCGGAGTCGCTACCGGGCGCAAAGAGTTCATCGCCCGGCATCGGTCTGGCTTCTGTCTCCACCGAAGCGAGGTACATGCGCCGCTTCAGCTTGCCCAGATATTTCATGCGGGCCACCACCTCCTGTCCGGTGTAGCATCCCTTGGTGAAGCTGACGCCATCAATCTGCTGCATATTGGTCATCTGAGGTACGAAGGCGTCCGCGGTCTCCCGATAGATGGTGGGTATACCGGCACGGATATCCAGCAGTGACCAGAAATCCCGGTTGCCCGGTTGTGCCTCTTTGGATAGTTGGCTCCAGAGTGCAGACACCGCATCTGCCGTGCCGCTGATCTGAAAACGGGCAGGTTCGCCGGGAATCCGTATCAGTGTGACCTCCCCGTGCTGAACCACCTCGCCCGGCTTGCCGGGGATCGAGCTAAGCTGCTGTTGCAACAGGGACTCGGCGCATTCGCCGGCAACACCGATGGAGACAATCTCATCACTGGCGTCTGTCACTTTGACTTTTGACATCAATACAAACATCGGCAGGCGTTTCAGGATGGTTTCATAGGTGTCCCGCGGCATCTGCAGGAAGTAGTCGCCCTGGTGCAGGAATATTCTGAAATTGGCCAGCATCCGTCCCTTCGGTGAACAGTAGGCGCTCAGCTGGCTGTGGCGCTCGGTCACTTCGCGGGTGTCGTTGGTGAACTGCCCCTGCAAAAAACTTTGGGCATCTTCACCCGATACCCTGATCAGCCCCAGATGGGACAAGTCGAACAGGGCGCAGGCGGGAAATGGGTCATCGCAGACGAAACTAACCTCATTTTCCGCTGATATTAGCGCTGATTGGGATTCAAGAAAGCGTTTCCACTGGCTATTCATGATGCTGGATCCTCGGATGCCCTTATGGCGGTTTTACCCATCGGGCAGCTGTATTTCATTCGGGTGAATATATGCCTACCGAATCAGCCGTGCAAACCGATTCGGAGGACGAGTCAACTGGTTAGTTTATATCCTGCTGAGCAGAATCTTCTGCATCAAAGAGTAACATACCGACTGCATCGGGTCGCCACTCTGGATCTATGGATTTATCATTGTCTGCACTCTGTAGCGGTCAATTGGAGTTTCTGGGTTTATACTCAGCAGCCGACAGATACAGATAGGAAGCGCATGTCAGTTTTCAGAGCAGCATCAGGCAGTCTGGCACTCTACAAGGTCCGCCCGGCCCGGGTCATCCAGGTCAGTGACAAGATCGACATTGACCTGGGTGATGGTAAAGGCAAACGAGTCCGCCCCAAGGATATCGTGATTCTCCATCCCGGTCCGCTAAACCGGTTGGAGGATCTGGTCGAATTGAACGGCGAACTGACCGAAGCCTGGGAGTTGCTGAGCGGTGAGGAAACCAACCTGGAGGAGCTCTCTTCCCTGATCTATGGTGACTTCACCCCGGCTAGCGCCTGGGCGACCTGGGAACTGGTGGCGGAGGGTCTCTACTTCGAAGGGACGCCGGAACAGATCCGGGTAAGAAGCCAGGCACAGGTGGCGGCGGACCAACAGGCCCAGGAGGCCAAGGCGGCTGCGGAACAGGCGTGGGCGGATTTTATGGCACGGCTGGAGCGACGGGCGATTGAACCGCAAGACCGGGAGCGGTTGGTGGAAGTGGAGAAGCTGGCCCTGGGTCTGAGCGAAAACAGTCGCATCCTGCAGCTGTTGGGCCATCAGGAGACGCCAGTCAATGCCCATCGCATGCTGGTGGGCGTGGGTTATTGGCCTGATGACCACAACCCGTTTCCGCGACGCCAGCAGTTGCCCTGCGAGGACCCGTTGCTGGACCTGCCGGAATTGCCACAAGAGACGCGGGAGGATCTGACCGCTCTGCCCGCGTTCGCCATTGATGATGAGGGCAGCGAGGACCCGGACGATGCCCTCTCCCTGGAGGGCGACCGCCTGTGGGTGCACGTGGCGGATGTGGCTGCGCTGGTCACCGCAGATTCCGCTATTGACCGGGAGGCGCGTAGCCGCGCGGCCAACCTCTACCTGCCGGAAAAGATCGTGCATATGCTGCCTCCGCAGATTACGCACCGACTGGCCCTCGGTCTGCAGCCCGTTTCACCGGCGCTGTCCATCGGCATGCGATTGGATGAGGCGGCGCAGATTACCGATGTGGTGATCTGCAAGAGTCTGGTCAGGGTGACCCGCCACACCTATGGTGAAATAAATCAGCGGATGGATGATGCACCGTTTGCTGTCATGAAGGCCATCACGAACCGGTTCAGGGCACGCCGTCTGGCTAACGGTGCAGCCACCATCGACCTGCCGGAGGCCAGTGTCCGGGTGCATGACGGGGAGGTGCGTATCCGGCCGCTGGTGCGCATGGAGAGTCGCGATATGGTGACGGAGGCGATGGTCATGGCCGGTGAGGCCATCGCAAATTACGCACTTGAGCAGAATATTGCCGTTCCTTTTGCCATTCAGCCGGCTCCCGATAAAGCGGAAACCCCCATTGGGCTGGCGGCTATGTACGCCTATCGCCGCAAGATGAAACCATCCCTCTCCAGAACACAGGAGGGGGCGCATTCAGGTTTGGGGCTGGCCTGCTATACCCGAACCACCAGCCCGCTTCGACGCTATCTTGATCTGGTGGTTCATCAGCAGCTGCGTGCCCATCTGGATGGTCGGGAGCCGTTGTCATTGCAGCAGATCAGCGAGCGTATTACCGCGGTAGAACCGCTGAACGGGGCGATTCGTCGTGCCGAGCGACTCTCCAATACCCACTGGAAGCTGATCCATCTGAAGCGGAATCCGGCCTGGCAAGGTGAGGCGGTTGTAGTGGAAGTAGACAATAACAAGGCGACATTGCTGATTCCCGAATTCGCCATGGAGACAAAACTCAGGGTGCGCCGGGAGCTTGTACTCGATTCCTGCATTCGCATTGCCGTTCGGGAGGTGGATGTGGAGGACCAGACGGCCTGGTTTCGCCCGCTCGGTTAGTCGCGAACGGGCGGATGGTTCGCGTGGGTGTCGCTTTTCTTCGTACGAACCCACTATCTCGCATTTTTAACTGCTACTCCCTATACTGGAATGCCAAGTCCGTTCGCTGCCAGGTGACGTCACATCCAGAATGGTTTCAGGCGGCGACAAATTATAACAATATCAGGCCGAAGTCGGAGAGCCAGTATGTCGGGAGAAGAACAAATCAGCCAAACCGGACCCATCCGGGTACAGCGACCCTCCGAGGCGTTCAGCGC
Organism: Sedimenticola selenatireducens DSM 17993; assembly: GCF_000428045.1. GTDB lineage: Bacteria > Pseudomonadota > Gammaproteobacteria > Chromatiales > Chromatiaceae > Sedimenticola > Sedimenticola selenatireducens. The sequence goes on from NZ_ATZE01000009.1 coordinate 210,949, forward strand.
CTATTGCAATGCCGAATTTGAACGCCGGCGAAATAGTGATGAGCCCTTTGATGAGGCAACTTATCATGAAGCGATGCAGCTGACCTTGCGGAAAATCCGTCAGCTGGAAGAGGAGGGTTACGCATGATTCTAACCGATATCATCGCGGAGAATTTCCTCAAATACGCACGTCTGGAGTTGCGTGACCTGCCCGCACAGGGCGTGATTGCTATTGCAGGCGCCAACGAATCCGGCAAGAGTTCGATTGGTGAGGTGATCTGTTTCGCGCTGTTCGGTCGAACCTTCTCCCTGGGGCAGGATGATCTGCAGAAACTGATCCGTTGGGGTGAACCGTCATGCAGCATCACGATCCGCTTTCTGGTGAATGACCAGACCCATTACCAGATCAACCGCATGCTGGATCGGGATGGCAATCACGGAGTCCGGCTCTCACTGGTGGAGACGCAGGAGAGTCCCCTCGCTCGTGGCCATGCGGAGGTTGACGAGGCGGTCTATGATCTACTGGGTTATGGCTACGATGAATTTATCGAGTCCTACTATCTGGCCCAACGGGAGATTATCGCACCCCAACCACACAGCCAGGCGGTCAAGAGTATGGCCGGCCTCTCCACCCTGGAGTACGTGGCCTATGAACATGAGCAGGAGATCGAACAGGAGCGTGACGAGATCGCCCGTCTGCAGACCCGGATAGAACAGCAGGATGAGGCGCTGAGGGAGTTGGATCTCGATCCTGCCGCGTTTGGTGAGCTGGAGTCGGAGCAGCATGCCCTGCAGGCCAATCAGGTCCTGCTAGAGGAGAAAGGCCAGACCCTGGAAACCGCCTTCAGCGGCTATCGGACGATGTTGCCGAAGCGCTTTTCCGCCCGCAGGGCGAGGGGGCGGGCACGTTTTTTTCGTTTCATCTGCCTGATCGGTGCCCTGCTGAGCGCCGTCAGCTGGGGGATGCTGGCCCGTCTGCCCGATCACCCCTACAGCGGTGGTATCGAATCTGCCCTGAAAGCGGCTATACCTCAGTGGGATTCCGTGCAGCACTTGCCCTGGCTGCTCTATGCGGCCGGGCTGTTCGCCCTGCTGTTTATACTGCTGTGGATACGGGTAGCCACCCGACAGATGAAAGTTAATCGCCTCAGTGAAGAGGCTGAAGGGCTGTCGGTGGCGCTGGAGAGCGCCTTGCTGAGCCCACTGAATGGCTTGGCTGACAAGTTATCGGCGGGCGATGAAACATCAGCCGATGAGACCCTGCCGGCCCGTATCCAGGCTGAGACCATCTCCATCAGCGAGCTGGAGCCTGCGGTGGAGCGGATAGTTGATGCGATGCGGGAGCAGCGGGAGATACTGCAGCAGCAGGGTATCCGGCTTGGCATGGCGATGCAGAAAGAGCAGGGACGCCTGACAAAGGGTGAACAGATTGAATCCGTCCGCCAGGATTTGCTGCAGCAACGTGCCGGCCATGAAAGACGTATCGAACTCCGGGAGTATGCCCTGGAACTGTTAACCGGCGCCACCAGGACGCTCTCGCAGCGCTTCAATCGTGATCTGGGGGAGTCGGTCAGCAGGACATTGCCGATTTTCACCGATAATAACTACCAGCATCTGCAGATCGAGGATGATCTCACGGTGCGGGTATTCTCCAGCCAGAAACGGGACTTCATGGATCTGGAGGAGATCTCCAGCGGTACCCAGCGTCAGATCATGCTGGCGCTGCGGCTGGCGTTGGCCCAGGCGCTGAATCAGCGGACCGAGGGGGGGCGACAGTTTATTTTCCTGGATGAGCCCTTCGCCTTCTTTGATCAGGAACGGACCCGGAATACCCTGCGAGCCTTGCCAGAACTGGATGAACGGCTCAGCCAGATCTGGATTGTGGCGCAGGATTTTCCGACTGGAGAGGCGTTTGATCTCTCCCTGGCCTGTGACCGGGCACGCGCGGATCTGGTGGCGTAGATTATGCCCAGTAGCAATCCGTCCTGCGCGGTGTGCCGCTTTATGCGCAGTCTTGCCTTCAGTGCTATCGGTGGTGGCATTGCCGGTTATACGGCGTTGGGGTTTGGTCTGAGCCAGGGCAATGCCATTGTCGCCGCTTTCTTTGGTGCCCTGGGACTGGTGGTGTTGACCAGTCGTAAATCCAACAATCCCCGCTAACCGGTAGCATGTCACCACGTCTACTGTATGGCAGAGACCGGGGTGGGATTGAGTACCCGCTGCAAATCATCCGGTGACATGGAGATCAGATAGCCTCTTTTGCCCCCGTTGATGTAGATGCGATCCAACCCAAGGATGCCCTCCTCGCAGTAGACCGGCATGGGCTTCCGGGTACCGAAAGGGGAAGTACCGCCCACTTGATAGCCGGAATGGCGATCAGCCACGGCTGGTGTGCAAGGGGTGATCGATTTCACTCCGATCAAGCGCGCCAGGGCCTTGGTGGAAACCTCGCAATCCCCATGCATCAATACAATCAGTGGATTTCTGTTTTCATCTTCCATGATCAAAGTCTTGATCACCTGATGCTCGTCAACTCCCAGTTCCCGGGCAGAGATCCTGGTACCGCCGCCCGCCTCATAGCGATAGGGGTGATCTGAAAAGTTGACCTGATGTTGGCGTAACAGCCGGATAGCGGCTGTAACCGGTGTCTTGTTCTTTGTCACGGTGAGTGTACTGTTGTTCGTCTACGGATTGGGGCTATGATAGTAGATCGTCAGCTGTGCTGAAATGCCGGCATTGTCCTGATCAGACCCAGACCACTCATCCGATGTCGCAACTCCCGGTTACCCAACTGCTGCCTGAACTCTGTGAGACCCTCGCCGAATCCCGTCGTGCGGTTGTTGCCGCGCCGCCGGGCTCTGGCAAGACCACCCTGATTCCACTGGAGTTGATCAGACAGCCCTGGCTTGCCGGCAAAAAAATTCTCATGCTGGAACCTCGGCGGCTGGCTACCCGCGCCGCGGCACGTCGCATGGCACAACTACTCGGTGAACCGGTGGGCCAACAGGTGGGATACCAAGTCCGTTTTGAGAGGGAAATCTCCGTCGATACCCGTATCGAGGTGGTCACCGAGGGGATTCTGACCCGGCGGCTGCAGCAGGACCCGGAACTTCAGGAGATCGGGCTGATCATCTTCGATGAGTTTCATGAACGCAGTCTGCACGCCGATCTGGCGCTGGCGCTCTGTCTGGATGTGATGGAAAACCTGCGGGATGATCTGCGGCTGCTGGTCATGTCCGCCACCCTGGACACCGGTGCAGTGGCTGATTTGCTTGACGGGGCGCCGGTGATTGTCGGTGAAGGGCGCAGCCATCCGGTGGAGCTTCGCTATCTGGAGCGTCCGGCGGCGGCCGATATCAACCACTCGGTGGTCCGGGGGGTTCTGCGCGCGAGCGCAGAAACAACGGGAGATATCCTGGTCTTCCTGCCCGGCACCGCAGAGATCCGGCGGGCCGAGGCCAGCCTCAGGCAACAGTTGCCGGCCGGGGTTGCCCTGTTTCCACTTTATGGCGATCTGAGTCGGGCTGATCAGGATGCCGCCCTGACGCCTCAGGCGAATGGCCGGCGGATAGTGCTGGCGACCTCCATTGCCGAGACCAGTCTGACCATAGAGGGCATCGGGGCGGTGGTGGACGCTGGTTGGTCAAGGCGTCCCCGGTTTGACCCGAACAGCGGGTTATCCCGTCTCCAGACGGTACGTGTCTCGGCCGCCTCCGCCGATCAGCGCGCCGGACGGGCGGGGCGGCTTGGTCCGGGTGTCTGTTACCGATTGTGGACCGTTGCCGAACAGGCCCGCCTGGTACCGCATCAGGTGCCGGAACTGCTGGATGCGGATCTGGCTCCACTGATCCTGGAACTGGCGCTCTGGGGGGTGACAGCGCCGGAAGAATTACGCTGGCTGGACCAGCCTCCGGCCGGAGCCTGTGCCCAGGCGCGCGAACTGTTGCAACGCCTGGATGCCCTGGACGCGCAAGGCCGGATTACCGCGGTCGGCCGGCGCATGGCTGGGCTCGCCCTGCACCCGAGGCTCGCGCATCTGTTGTTGAATGCCGACGGGCAGGAGGAGGTGGCGCTGGATCTCGCCGGTTTGCTGAGCGAGCGGGATATCCTGAAGCGCCGTCAGGGGATTAGTCACTCTATTGATATCGAAGAGCGTCTTCAGCGGCTGGCCGCCTGGCGCCAGGGACGGCGGAACGGCGATGCTGAAGGGCTCCTGGATCGGTCCATCTGCCATCAGGTTGAGCGGGCGGTAAAACAGTGGCGTCGGCTGCTCGGTCCGGAAAAGGGTTGTAATAAAAAGCATCTGAGCGTCGGGGGGTTATTATCACTTGCCTTTCCAGACCGCATTGTACAACGCCGTCCCGGATCGGACAGCCGCTACCTGTTGGCTTCCGGACGTGCCCTGCTGGTGCCGGAGGGAGATCCGCTGTCGCGCTATGAGTATCTGGTCGTGGCTTCCCTGGATGCCGGGCGACGGGAGGGCCGGGCCTATCTGGCGGCACCGATAACCCTTGATCAGATTCGTAGCCTCCAGGTGCGGCACATCAAGACCACCCACCGGGTGGAGTGGGAGGCTGCCAGCCAGACAGTGGTGGCCCGGGAAGAGGAGCGGCTCGGGAATTTGCTGCTGTCCACACGTCCACTGGTCCAGGTCGATCCGGAGGAGAGTAGCCAGGCGATGCTTGCCGGTATAAGACAGATGGGGTTGGCGGCGTTACCCTGGAGCGACCAACTGCGGCAGTGGCGCCAACGGGTGATGTCAACGCAATTATGGCTTGAAGAGACAACCTGGCCAGACTTGTCGGACGCGGCGCTGCTGGATACGCTGGAGGAGTGGCTGGCCCCCTGGTTGAACGGTATCAGTCGCAGAGAACATCTCAAGCAGCTGGAACTGGATACCATTCTCAACAGTCGGCTCTCCTGGGAGCAACAACAGCAGCTGGAAAGACTGGCCCCCGCCAGCCTGGTCATGCCCAGTGGGAGTCGCCGCCAATTGACCTATCAGGTCGGGGAACCGCCAGTGCTGGCGGTGAAGCTGCAGGAGTTGTTTGGCCTGCGGCAGACACCGACGGTATGTCAGGGGGCGGTCAATGTCATGCTGCATCTGTTGTCGCCGGCGCAGCGCCCGATCCAGGTGACCCAGGACCTGGCAGGCTTCTGGGAGCGGACTTACGCGGAAGTAAAAAAAGAGCTGAAAGGGCGCTATCCAAAACACTACTGGCCCGATGATCCCTATTCGGCCGCTCCCACTGCACGGGTAAGGCCGGGAAAAAAGGCCTGATATCCGTTCATAGTCCCGGATTACTATTCAATATTCCTGATTGCCCATCACACAGCCGCATATGGAATACAGCATGGCAGCGAATGATTGGTTATTGCACATGCCTCATCAGTGCAGCCAATCTGCCGGGGGCGCCTTGGCGGTGGCCCGTATCCGGTCGTGGCTGAGTCCGGTGGTTAATCAGGCCAACTTTACGACCCTTGAAAACTATCTCCAGGGGGGCAATGACAATTCTGTGACACAGGTTGCTGCCGCCATCTTTGTGATTGGGCTTGAATACCCAGTGAATAACTGAGGATTGTTTGGCTGGACAGAGCGCAATGATGATTGCATGTTGGTTGGACTGAACCGTTGGATAGCCTTTACCACATGTTTGTGGCCTGATGATGTGAGTGACAAGGGTTTGGTGATCCACCGCCCATTTACTGTAACAACTGAATTGGAGTAGATATGTTATGTGATTGAAGTAGGAGCAGTCGCTGAGCGGGTTTTCAATAATACGGCACCTGTTGCGGGGACATAGTGGATTAACTCTATGCTTGGGCATAGGAATTGTAGATTTGCATTGGGATTCTGTTTGTAAGGCCGACCTTATCAGATGGTCAATATGCCAGTCAGAGCAATGCCGGAGGAGGGTGAAGTTGTGCTGTGAGAATCCCCTGTTTAACTTTTGTACATTGAGGAGAGGGAGAAATGAAACAGCAAAAAATCAAAGTGGCAAATCCCCGGGGATTGACACATGTGGAAGTGGAATTTGATCCGGCCTACCATGCCGTTTGGGCCAGGTTAAACTTTCCTGACCGCCCCTGTATCAGCACCGGACTCATCAGGGACCTGCAACAGGTCCAGGCGCTGGTCTCATCCATTGCCAGGAAAGGCTATGAGTCCGATGATCCCAATAGACTGCGATATCAGATACTGAGTTCGAGCCTTCCGGGAGTATTCTGTCTGGGTGGCGATCTGGAGCTGTTTATTCAGCTGATCCGGGAGAATGACCGGGCCAGGCTTGCCGCCTATGCCAAGGATTGTATTGATATTCTCTACGCTTCGTTTAGTGGATATGGATTGCCGTTTACTACCATTGCCCTGGTTCAGGGGGAGACGCTCGGTGGCGGTTTTGAGGCGGCACTCGCAGCGAATGTGCTGATTGCTGAAAAAAGTGCAAAATTCGGTTTTCCTGAAACCGTATTCGGCATGTTTCCAGGAATGGGGGCGTTCAGCTTCCTGGCGCGGCGTATTGCTCCGGCTATCGCCAAGCGCATCATTGCCAGTGGCAAGGTCTATACGGCCGACGAGCTGTTTGAATTAGGCGTCGTGGATAAGGTAGTGAGTGATGGCAAGGGGGTTGAGGCAGTGCATGAATTCATTCGCCATCAGCAGGTACGCAGCACCGGTTTCGAGGGATTGGAACGGGTGGTGGAGCAGTTTAACCCCCTCTCCTACAACGAGTTGATGGATGTGGTCAATATCTGGGTGGAGACTGCCATGCAGCTGTCGGAGAAAAATCTGCGTTTAATGGAGTATCTGGTGAATGCTCAGAACAAACGCTGGACACCGCCGCGCAGGTCAGCCCGCGAATTCAGACAGGCGAATTTTGGATGAGCCTGGCAGGTGGCCTGCATTGTTTTCGATGACCCCGTCCCAGTAATATGGGGATGTTGACCTGGCTAGGAGCCTGTCGGACTTAACACTGATCTACTGCGGAAAAGCCGGATTTGGCCATATTTTCCGATCTTCCTCGTTGAATAGGCCCACTATTCGCCTCGAAAGATTAAAAAATATGTCTCAAATCGGCTTTCCCTCGCTACGATCGGTCAAGCCCGACAGACTCCTAGTGGATCATCCTGCAGGAGCGGTTTCGGCCGTAAAATTTGCGGATCAAGCCGCTCCTGCAATTGTGTTCCCTGCTGGGGTAGCCTGTAACCGGGACACAGCCTTTTTATTGGGTGTTGTGGAGAGGTTTGTCAGGCGTGGCCGTTTAACGTTGTGGACCGAGATGGGGTGGTGGATTCTCAAGCAGTCGTGTGAATTCGCTGACCCCCTGGTGGAATGCCGTCCGCAGGCAATCTACCTGCACCAGTCCCTGTCCGGGTAGCTCATCTTCCGGAAGCTGTTCTGCACAGAGCGCCTGTGCCTGTAGTCTGATGAGACCAAGATTGGCTGCTGAGCCCTTGAGCGCGTGTGCGGATGTACTGAATTGTTTTGGGTTATTGGAGGCAGCTGCCTCTGACATGGTGTTAATAAGTTGCTCACCGTCCAGTTTCAACTTGTTAAGCAGGCGTTCCAGAAAGCCCTGGTCCGGGGCAAGCAGATAGAGTTCCTCAATGGTTTCAAGGTCCAGTATGGATTCAGCATCCGCTGCTTTAGGTAATTCATTCGCGGGTTGTACGGGTAGTTGCGACTGACTGTCCGTCACGGATAGCTGAATTACCTGATACAGACGTTGAGCTGAAACAGGCTTGGTAAGAAACCATTTTATTCCCGCCTCCTCACACTGTTTACGACTTTCGATAGTGGCATTTGCAGTGAGTATAATAAATGGCGTTGTATTGTCAGGATGGGCAAAACGGAACATCTTAAATGCATCAAGTCCACCCAGGTGAGGCATCTGCATATCGACGATTACCAGGTCATAACGGCGGGTTTCCAGCGCATCCAGTAATTCCTGACCGTCTTCCACCTGTTGATATTGGTGGCCCGCCTGCTGGAGCATGCGGCCCAGTACCAGTCGGTTGATGGCATTGTCCTCTGCAACCAGTATTTCCAGGGCAGTTTGTGACGGCGCATGGACCGGAGCGCTGGAATCGACAGTGTGAATGTCATTGCCCTCGAAATCCGCTACCTGTGCTGCGTGCAGTATGTTGAACAGATGGACTTTATCCAGAGGATTTTGCAGGATCTGTACGCGTTTTTTGATTGCGTATGGCATCAGGTTCAGCTGCTGCCTGTCGCCATTATGCAGTAACAGGATAGATGTTCCGTGATATTCCCGGCCGTGCAAAATATGGTCGATACAATCGATCGTATGCTGATCGTAAGATGCCTCTTCAAACAGCAATAAATGATAGGGGCGGGACTCCTTGGCGGCGATTTTTAGTTTGCCGACTGCATCGTTGATGTCAGGGCTGTGGTCAACCGGTACGCCCCAGCCGCGCAGACTGTGTGTGGCACTGGTTTCGATGGACTCATCCAGGGTTGTAATGCGCAACACCCGGCAGGCCTGCATTGACCGCATTTCATCGTCTGTTACGATTTTTTTCTGTGCCTGGAATTCGAGCTCGAACCAGAACAGGCTGCCTCTGCCAGGATCGCTTTTCAGGCCGATATTACCGCCCATCAGCTCGACCAGTTGCTTGGCGATGGTGGTTCCCAACCCTGTCCCGCCAAAGCGACGAGTGGTACTGCCATCCGCTTGTGTGAACTTCTCGAAGATTTTTTCCTGCATCTCCTCGGGTATTCCGATCCCGGTATCGATAACCTCAAAACGGACAACTTTTCCAGTACCTTCTTCCCGTATCCTGGTGCAGCGAAGTTCGATATGTCCGGTATCGGTAAATTTAATGGCATTTCCAATCAGGTTAATCAATACTTGGCGGAGATGAAGCGGATCTCCGGTAACACGAAACGGAATTGCCGGATCAATATGGGAGTACAGTTGTACTTTTCTTGTGTTGACCTGCGGTGAGAGCATTTTAATTGTACTGTTGATCAAGGCATAGAGATCGAATGCCGTGTTTTCAATTTCCAGTTTTCCGGCTTCTATTTTGGAGATATCAAGAATGTCTTCTATCAGGCGCAGCAAGGTGTGTCCGGAGGTATATATGGTATCGACATATTCCCGCTCCATCTGATTCAGGTCACATGTCTTGAGCAGCTCGCCGGTGCCGATAATTCCATTCAGCGGTGTTCTGATCTCATGGCTCATGCGTGCAAGAAATTCACTTTTGGCATGATTGGCGGCTTCTGCGCGTCGACGCTCCTGATGAATACGTTTGGTCAACTTTGCCGCATAGCCTGGCAGGACAATCAATGAGACAAGTAACCCAATCCCCAAGGGCAGATTTTCCCGCCAGTAGGGCGTGAAGGCGATAACCATGCTGAAGCCGATAACCGACAGTGCCCCGGAAAGATAGAGGTATTTTTCACCATAACGAAAGCCATTACCAAACGTAACCCAGAGATACACGGCATACCAGGGAGCGCCCAGTTCACCGGTGATCGCAAGTCCGAAGCTGAAGGCGGATACATCCGCGACAATTCCGATTATTCTGCGAACCGGAGATTTGTCCGGCCAGGCCAGTATCGATATGAACAGGGAGGAGGAGAGAATGATAAAAAGTGAAATGAAAGTGAGTGTAAAATACCAGTCTTGTACTGCCTCGGAAGTGGAAGGGCCAGAGGCCAGGATATAGACCAGCAGAACGACCTGGATAATAATCCGTACCGCGGCCTGCTCGTGCTCACTGTCCGGCCGGCTGTTCAATCTATGGGCGAGATTACGAAATCCGGTCTCTATCGCACCATGGATGGATGTGGGATTGCTATTCATAATTGGGTGATGATACAGTGGCTTGAAGTGTCACCGACAGCAAATCCAGCCTATTTCAAAAATCTAAACGGAAGCATATCTCATGGCCATGGACATTGAAACAATAGTTAAAACAGCGATCGCAAATCAAAAAATGATTGATGTAGACTCGATCGCATTGGAGACGTCTTTGCAGGATCTTGGCGTTACCTCACTGGATGCGATCACCATTGTCTATGAGGTGGAAGAGATTTGCGATATTGAAGTGCCCAATGATGAGCTGGAGAGCCTCAGAAGTGTTCAGGATATTGTTGCAGGCGTTCATTCTCTATTGAATAAGAAAGCCGGGGCATGAATGATCGGGTAGTGATCACCGGTCTCGGATCGGTGTCAGCGCTGGGTCTCAATACAGACCAGTTCTGGTCCTCTGTAAAAGAGGGGCGGAGCGGCATTTTGCCATTAACAGGATTTGATAACGCAGGGCTGAAAATCAACCTGGGGGCTCAGGTTCGGGCATTTGATCCGACTGTCCACTTTTTCAGCAAGGATGTTCCTCTCCTCGACCGCTACAGTCAGTTTGCTCTCGTGGCATGCCGGGAGGCTATTGATCAGGCCGGCTTGGCAGCGGCCTCCCTGGGCGGTGCGGCCGCGGTTATAGGTACCGGTTGTGGCGGTAAAGAGACGGATGAGGCCACATATGATCATCTCTACAGACAACAGAAAACCCGCGCCCATCCATTTACTATCCCCAAGGGGATGCCCAGCGCGGCGGCAAGCCAGGTAAGCATGCAGTTGTCCATTGCCGGGCCGGTATTTACGGTCTCCAGCGCCTGTTCATCGGCCAATCATGCCATTGCCCAGGCTGCGCTGCTGATCCGTGCCGGCGTTGTGGATGTTGCCATAGCCGGTGGCACGGATGCACCATTCACCTATGGATTATTAAAGGCTTGGGAAGCGTTGCGGGTAGTCTCCAGCGACAACTGTCGGCCATTCTCGGCGGACCGTAGTGGTCTGGTGTTGGGAGAAGGGGCTGGTATGGTGGTGCTTGAGTCGGAGCGACATGCAAAAGGTCGTGGCGCATCTATTCTTGTGCGGCTCGCAGGCTCGGGTATGTCGGCGGATGCAGGCCATATTACTGACCCGTCTGCCGAGGGGGCGGCACGTGCCATTCAGGCTGCACTCAAGGATGCAGGACTGAACAGTCAGGATGTGGATTATGTGAATGCGCATGGCACCGGTACCATGGCTAATGATCGTACTGAAACCGAGGCGCTGCATCGGGTGTTCGGTTCGGATGTAAAATCCCTGATGGTTTCATCCACCAAGTCGATGCACGGACATGCGCTGGGCGCTTCGGGTGGTCTGGAGTTTGTCGCGACCGTACTGGCACTCTGTGAAGGGGTTATTCCCCCGACTATCAATTTTACCCGGCCAGGTGAGGGTTGCGATCTGGATTATGTGCCGAATACCGCAAGAGAGAAAGATATCCACGTGGCGATCTCAAACTCTTTTGCGTTTGGCGGGCTCAACGCGGTTCAAGTGCTTCAAGCGGTATAAGCTGGGTTTGCAGGTAAGCAGCACAGGGCACCCCGCACCTGTGTCGTGCTGTTTGGTCTGGAGGGGGCGCTACGTATTCACCTTTTCACTGCTTGCGATACAGGTAGTGGCCATTACCGAAGAACTCTCCCGACTGGGGTGCAAAGAGTACAACCTTGCAGACGCTGAAGTAGTTGTTCCAGTAGCGGATATCCTCTTCTGAAAGAAGTGACTCATGTAGCTGTTCAATCTGTTCCCAGAATCGACGGTGCCATTCGTCGATGGTGCGCCAGTAGTTCATGCCATTGATGTATACGCCGAGTTCCGGCGTGAGATGCCGATGCTGATTTAACATTTCCTGATGTGGCCAGACTCGTCCGCCGGGAAAGTAGGCCCCCACCGGGGTTTCCCTGGCATTGAAATATTGTGGAAAAACCGGCTGTGAGACAATCAGGTGCAGAAACACCCGGCCGCCCGGTTTTAACAGGGATGCCATGAGGTTAAAAATGGCATCCAGATTGTTCACCTGCTCAAATACCGCGATCGAGATCACCAGGTCGTAGGCTGCAAGGCCCAGCTCTTCCGGCGGGATATTGCTGATGTCGTTTTCAATCAGTGTAAGATTTGCCTTGCTAAAAAGATGGTCGCCATCCTGCTGCTTGCTGCGTATATAGTCCGCCTGTGTCTTGCTGGCGGTAATGGTCACCACCTCAACATTCGGAAAGTGTTTGAACAGATAGGCTTCGAAGGAGCCAAATCCACAACCGATGTTGAGTATCCTTTCATTCCCGCAGATCTGGGCCCGCTCGCAAATCAGTCGGAACTTCTCCTCCTGTGCCTGTTCCAGGGTGGCGCTGCTTCGCAGGACCTGGTGGGACGTCTCGCCATAGTAGGCCATGGAATAGGCCATGTAGTCATGATCGAGAAAGGACTGGAAAAACTCCAGGGGCTGGTCGTAGTGTACCGACATGAGTTCGTCGGTTTCTTCCCAGGTCGGTCCCTGGTCGGTAGTGATGCCAAATGCCGCAAGCGTGTGTTTTTTGTCCGCTTCGCGTCGATATTCCTGCGTGAAGTATCGGGTCAATCTCTCTTCGTAGAGCCGCAGTTCATTTGAGCCGTATGGGTGTATGCCGGATTTTTGAAGCTTTCGACTAAGTGGATTCATGATTCAGCCCTAAGAAATTTATTCCTTTCTGTAGGCTGAATTATTACCGTGAAAGAGGTGGTCGTGCAAGGCTTCTATGGTTGCAATGCGACAATTTTCTATCTCGTTTACCAAAGTATCCAGTTCGAAGCCAAATTCCATATCCTTGATTTTGGTAAGTCGGACTGCCATGCGATAAAGGTTGAGCGCACCCAGGTTGCCTGCTGTGTCTTTCAGCTTATGGCCATAATCCTGAATTGATTTTATGTTATGGTTGGTGGCTGCCAGTTGAAGGCCCTTAATCAATGCAACGGTCTCCTTGTCAAACTGGTTGACCAGTTGCAACAGGAAGTCTTTCTCTTTTCCAAGTCGCTTCAGTTCATTAAGCTGGTGGGTGTCAAGAGTCAGGCTGTTGTCATGATAATGGGTTGAACCGGAGATAGTTGGATAGTCAAAAATCTCATCATTATGGCCCTGGCTTGTCAGGTCGGTTGCCTGGGTGACTGTTTCCAACAGTCGCTGGGTTGAAATCGGCTTAACAATCAGGTGCTCAATGTCCGCAGCTTCACACGCCTGGATGGTCTGGGAGTTGGGTGAATCAAGCAGCAGAATGAAAGGTATCCACGGTTGATTAAGATGTGCAAAGCGGTAAAGCTTTATCGCTTCTATGCCAGATATCTCGGGCATGTCAGCATCCAGAATAGCGAGATCGAAATGATGATTATCGAGTGCCTCCAGGATCTCCGTCGAGTCGCTGACAATAAATGCCTGATGCCCGGCGTTGCCGAGAATTCTGTGGATTTTTCTGCATTCATTATGGCTACCGCCGGCAATTAGGATATCAAGCGGCTGCTGTCTTTTTTCGGTTTCATAATGATCAAGCAGCTGAACCACATTGTGGTGATGTATGGCGGTCTCACGGGCGTTATGAAGCGCCTTGAAGAGCAGGGTCTTGTCCAGTGGCGCGGATAGCATTCCGGAGTATCCCGCCATGTATAACTGCTCGGTCCGCGGTGGTAGGGTACTGCCGCCATAATAAATCAGGTACAGTGACTGTAATGAGGGCTCTGCCCGAAGGGCAGTAGCGAACTGGCACTCTTCCATGTCCAGGCTGCTCTGGTCGACAAGTACCGTCTGAAAAGGTTTGCCTGTATCCGCTGATTCGATGAGCATGGCAAATGCCCGGGCGCTGCTACCAGCTTCAACAAAATTTACGCCCCATCCATTGAGATGATCGGATATTTCCCGTTTTGCCTTGTTACTTCCGGATAGCAGTAGTAGGCGAATGTTACCCAATTTGTCAGGTATGGACGTTTCCTGTCTATCTTGAAGAATCTCTGCGGGGGAGGCTGTTTTATATTTTTTGACGTTGTCCTCGCTATCCGTGCTCTTTTTCTGCTCGGAAACATGCGTTGGATTGCCGCCATTTATCTGTACAGTTATTACGCGGTATATAATGACAATGCTGACCACGATAGCAGGCACCAGCATCCCTGGTGGGAGTTTTCCCAATACCATGAACAGGTCAAGGCATAGGACTCCCGCGATAATGCTGTAACGCTCTGTGCCTTCATTTTTCATGGCAGTTCGCCGACATGTGATTTTTTGGCTATCCATAGCACCGGTTTATTTGCTGAGACTTTCGCGACCGCCTGGAGAGCTATCGTGAATAGCAAGTATTTTGTCCAGATTTTCCATAAATACATCCACGCAATCCGGGTCGAAGTGACTACCCCTTTGTGCTTCCAGATAACCGAGGGTTCGATCCAGTGACCAGGCGCTTTTATAGGGCCGTTCGGACCGCAGAGCATCAAACACGTCCGCGACCGCGACCACGCGTGCTTCAATAGGGATGTTGTCGCCGGCCAGTCCCTGAGGGTAGCCTTTGCCATCGAATCGCTCATGATGACCGTAGGCGATGACTGCCCCGGCTTGTATGTAACAGGAGGTGCTGTCACGTAGAATGTCATACCCAATACGGGTATGCCTCTGCATGATGCTCCACTCCTGACTGGTCAGCTTTCCGGGTTTAAGCAAAATATGATCCGGTATGCCGATTTTACCAATATCGTGCATGGGGGCAGCCAGGCGGATGACTTCGCACAGGTTGTCATCCAGGTTGAGTGACCGGGCAATCAGGCAGGCATAGTCAGACATGCGTATGACATGGTCACCCGTCTCTTCATCACGAAATTCCCCGGCTTTCGCCAGGCGCAGCAGTGTCTCCTTTTCACGCAGTTGCAGCTCTTCGGTTTTTCTTGAAATCTCCTGCTCCAGCCAGCGCGCCCGATCTTTAATAATGACCTGCTGTTTTCTCAGTTGCAGCAGATTGCGGCATCGAGCGCGACACTCGTAATGATCGATAGGCTTGGAGAGGAAATCCGTAGCACCGGCCTCAAGGGCCTGGTAGCGAATCGATTTATCGTCGATACAGGTAATGATAACCAGAGGTATATCGGTACAGGAGGGGATCTTGCGAAACCAGTGGGTAAACTCGACCCCATCCATATTGGGCATTTTATAATCTGTGATGACCAGATCATGGTTGTTGTGTTTCGCCCACTCCAGCGCCTTTACCGGATCAGTGAAACACTCGACATGGATGCTGTCATCGATAGAGTGTATCAACTCTTCAAGGATCATCAGACTGATAGTCTGGTCATCAAGAATCAGTACGGTTGGCATAACCCAATCCTCAGGCATCCGGTTGGTAAAGTGAGCTATATTCCGCCCTCAATCCGCGATCAAAGCGGATGCCTCTCACTCATGGTTAGTATGAAGTAAAAACATACTAGGTTATTCAAAAACAAAAAGATAGTTGTGTATTTATTCCGAAATTCCTGACTAATTTTCACGGAATAATCGCTACAGAATCGGTTGGGCATCGCCCTGCAAAACAGTAGTCACAAAATGCCGGAACCCTGGCCTGTTCCATGCCGGCCAAATGGCTCCCCCGTTCTTCGCAGGTCTCCATGAAAACCGGAGCAGCGGACCGGCTGCGCTGATCTGGCTGTAATTGAGCAGATTGCCGCAATAGTGTGTACCAGGCCGTCTGTGGATGGCCGAAGGATGAGCCTGTTTGACTATTGGATCACTGGGCGCTTGCAACATCTTTTGCGCCGGTTGGTATCCTTATAATCAGTAACGGCTGAAAATGCATATTCTTTAGCTTCAGCTATCTCTGCAGACCTTTATCTACAGTTTTTTCGGTCATCGGTCGATGGCATATTGCCGAGACGAGAATGTTCCCCGGCGATATTTTTTCCTTGCGGTTAAAGGGCGCGATTGCTGGCCTGCTTAAAGGCGTCGCGGAAAGCGGCGTAATCGGTCACTACCGGGAACTGGGGGAATTCGTCAATGACGTTCTGTGGAGGACGGAACAGAATTCCCTTGTCGGCTTCTGCGAGCATGGTTGTGTCATTGTAGGAGTCGCCAGCAGCAATAACCCGGAAGTTCAAGTTGTGGAATGCCTTAACTGCTTGACGTTTCGGGTCTTTTTGCCGGATATGGTAATCCTCAACCATGCCGTTTTTATCGACAGCAAGTTTGTGGCATAGCAGGGTGGGGTGTCCAAGCTGCCGCATCATGGGTGCGGCAAACTCATAGAAGGTGTCGGAAAGTATCACTACCTGGAAATGCTCCCGCAACCAGTCAAGAAATTCCCGTGCCCCTTCCAGTGGTGACATGCCATCGATCACCGCCTGGATATCCGCCAGCCCAAGGTTGTGCTGTTTGAGAATCCGCAGGCGCTGCCTCATCAGGACATCGTAATCGGGAATGTCACGCGTGGTTGCCTTGAGTTCATCGATCCCGGTTCGTTCAGCAAAGTTGATCCAGATTTCAGGTATCAGTACCCCTTCGAGGTCGAGACAGGCCATTTCCACGCGCTTATTCTCCTGCAGTTAAAGCATTGGGAAGCGTTATTCCCCTATAAAAAATGCCGCTAGGATACACCATGCCTCAGGGGAAGGGCAGCACCGATGTATCATATTACGCATTAGTTATTATACTATCCTTATAGTGAGTAGATTGACGTATACGTAAACCTTCTCTATATTGTGTTGCCGAGGAGTAGAGAATGGAAAAGTTGCTGACAGTTACTGAATTGGCCGAAGCGTTCGATGTGACACCAAGGACCATCCGGTTTTACGAGACAAAAGGGCTGATCAGCCCGCAACGTGTGGGCTCCACCAGGGTCTACACTTATCGTGATCACGCCCGACTGAAGCTGATTCTGCGCGCCAAGCGCCTTGGTTTCTCGCTGACGGATATCCGGGAATATCTGAACCTGTATAACGTTGACCCGGAACAGATTGAGCAGCAGCAACTGCTGCTAACCAAGATTAGTCGTCGTATCGAGGACCTTGAACAACAGCAGGAAGATCTGGTGGCGACCCTTGTTGAACTGCGGGATATCGAGCAGCAGGCATTGTCCAATATTAAGAAGAAAGCTGCCGCCACCGGCTTCACCGAGTAGCCGCTATAGTGAAATTTCAGCGCATCATGCGCGCAACAATCTAAAGTAATAACTGGCACCTACAATGACGGAGAACGTAATGAAGAATATCGTGATCGCAGGCTATGCCCGCACCCCGTTTACCCAATCCAATAAAGGCGCGCTGGTTAAAGTGCGCCCTGATGATCTGGCGGCGGCCGCTGTGCGTGGGCTTGTCGAGCGGGCCGGGGTCGCTGTAGACGATATCGAGGATCTGGTTCTTGGATGTGCCTTCCCGGAAGGGGAGCAGGGTTTCAACATGGCCCGTCTGGTAGTGTTTCTCAGCGGTCTGCCTGTATCGATTGGCGGTGTGACGGTCAACCGTTTCTGTGGTTCCTCCATGCAGGCCATTCACCAGGCGGCCGGGGCGATCGCCCTGGGTGCCGGTGAGGTCTATATCTGCGCCGGGGTCGAGTCCATGACCCGGGTGCCGATGGCCGGTTTCAACCCCATGCCCAATCCGCAACTGGCCGCCGCCATGCCGGGGGCCTATGTGAGTATGGGAGAGACGGCCGAGAACCTGGCGCGGCAGTATGATATTTCGCGCGCCGAACAGGAGGCGTTTGCCGTTGCCAGCCATCAGAAAGCCGCGGCTGCCCAGGCCGCCGGAAAACTGAGTGCTGAAATTGTACCGGTCAGCGGGGTGGAGCAGGATGGTTGTATCCGGCCTGAAACCACGGCCGAGAGTCTGGCGGGTCTCAAACTTGCCTTTGATGAGAGCGGCAGCGTGACTGCTGGTACCTCTTCACCCTTGACCGACGGCGCGTCGGCCGTGCTGGTCTGCAGCGAAGAGTACGCCCGTAGCCACGGTCTGGATATCCTGGCCAGGATTCGCAGCTTTGCCATCTCCGGATGTGCGCCGGAAATCATGGGCATCGGGCCGGTCATCTCCAGTCGCAAGGCGCTGAAGCGTGCCGGCTTGAGCATGGCGGATATAGACATTATCGAGCTCAATGAAGCGTTTGCTTCTCAATCGCTGGCCTGTGTGCGTGACCTGGAGGTGGATCTCGCAAAAACCAATCTGGATGGTGGCGCTATCGCCCTGGGGCACCCACTTGGCGCCACGGGAGCGCGCATAACCGGCAAGGCGGCTGCGCTGCTCAAGCGCGAGGACAAACAGTTTGCGTTGGCCACCCAATGTATCGGCGGCGGTCAGGGTATTGCGACCATTCTGGAGGCGGTCTGATGGAAATTAAGAAAGTCGCCGTCATTGGTGCAGGCGTGATGGGGGCGGGTATTGCCGCCCACATAAGCAACGCCGGGATTCCCGTAGTATTGCTGGATATCGTTCCCAAGGGTGTTGATAACCGTAACGCAATAGCCGAAGGCGCGGTACAGAAAATGCTCAAGGTCCAGCCCGCACCCTTTATGCATAAGCGCAATGCCCGCCTAGTCACCACCGGCAATATTGAAGACCATATGGAACTGCTGGCAGAGTGTGACTGGATTATTGAGGCGGTGATTGAGCGGCTGGATATCAAGCAGGATCTCTATCGCAAAATTGATTCGGTACGCAAGCCCGGATCTGTCGTCTCTTCCAATACCTCGACTATCCCGTTGCGGGACCTGGTGGCGGAGCAGACAGATGCCTTTGTTGGCGATTTCATGATCACCCACTTTTTCAATCCCCCCCGCTATATGCGGCTGCTGGAGATTACCGCGGGAGAAAAAACCCGGGCGGATGCGGTAATGGGTATTCGTGATTTCTGTGACCGCTCGCTTGGTAAAGGTGTCGTTGATTGCAACGATACCCCGGGGTTTATCGCCAACCGTATCGGCATTTTCTGGATTCAAGTGGCGATCCTGGAGGCCATGGCCCTGGGGCTCAGTGTGGAAGAGGCGGATGCGGTGATGGGGCGCCCGTTGGGCATTCCCAAGACCGGCGTGTTCGGACTCTCCGATCTGGTCGGTATCGATCTGATGCCGCACCTGATGGAGAGTATGCAGCGCACCCTGTCGAAAGATGATCCGTTCCTGGCGAAGAGCACTATACCTGAGCTGGTGAGCAGGATGATTGCTGACGGCTATACCGGGCGCAAAGGCAAGGGCGGTTTCTACCGGATCAACCGGACAGCAGGCGGCAAGGTCAAGGAGAGTATTGATCTGGTGTCTGGTGAGTACAATCCCTCACGCAAGGCACAACTGGACTCACTTCAAGCATCGCGGCAAGGGGGGCTGAAGGCCCTGGTGAATCATCCTGACAAGGGCGGGCAGTACGCCCGCCGGGTGCTGGCCCAGGTGCTCGGTTATGCCGCCAGTCTGATTCCCGAGATTGCAGAGAATATCCTGGCAGTCGATGAGGCGATGAAGCTGGGATATGCCTGGAAATATGGTCCGTTTGAACTGATCGATCGACTGGGTGGTTCTCTATTCGGGCAGTTGTTGGAGAGTGAAGGATTATCTCTGCCTCCGTTGATTCAACTCGCTGCTGAACAGAGCTTCTACCGGGTACAAGATGGCCAGTTGCAGTATCTGGATACCAGCGGTATCTATCAGGATGTAGTCCGTCCTGAGGGTGTGCTGCTTCTGTCGGATATCAAGCGGCGCAGCGAACCCTTGGCGAAGAATGGCTCGGCGGCGCTCTGGGATATCGGAGATGGGGTGGTCTGTCTCGAATACACCAGCAAGATGAACGCCATGGATCCGGATATCCTCGCCCTGATGCGTGAGGCGATCGGTATTGTTTCCAAAGAATATAAGGCGCTCGTTCTTCATAATGAAGGCGAAAACTACTCGGTCGGTGCCAATCTGGGACTGCTGCTGTTTGCGGCCAATATCGGCACCTGGGACCAGATCGAAGAGATGGTAGAGGGCGGTCAGCAGACCTATAAGGCCCTGAAATACGCGCCGTTTCCGGTGATTGGTGCGCCAGCCGGCATGGCGCTGGGCGGAGGCTGTGAAACCCTGTTGCATTGTGATGCGGTGCAGGCCCATGCCGAGACCTATATCGGCTTGGTTGAGGTGGGTGTTGGTCTGATTCCCGGCTGGGGCGGCTGCAAGGAGATGCTGCAGCGCTGGATGATCAACAAACGACGTCCCGGTGGCCCCATGCCGGCGGTGATCAAGTGCTTTGAAACCATCAGTACCGCAACGGTAGCCAAGTCCGCTGCTGAAGCAAAAGATTATCTGTTTTTCCGTCCCGATGACGGCGTGACCATGAACCGAGACCGCTTACTGGCGGATGCCAAGTCCCGAGCGCTGGCGCTGGCGGATGGCTATCAGCCACCACAGCCGATTGAGATCAGCCTTCCGGGACCCACCGCCAAGGCGGCGATGGAGATGGCGGTGAAAGGGTTTCATCTGGCGGGCAAGGCGACGGACCATGACGTTGTAGTTGCAATGGCGCTGGCGGAGATGCTCAGTGGTGGTGATACCGATATTACCGAGAGCCTGACCGAGGATGATCTGTTGGGGCTGGAACGGGAGGTGTTCATGTCGCTGATCCGGCACCCCGACACCCTGGATCGCATGGAACACATGCTGGAAACCGGCAAACCGCTGAGGAATTAAGAGAATGGCTAGTTACAAGACACCACTGCGCGATATGCACTTTGTGTATAGCGAACTGTTTGATGCCGAGGCGATTCAGGCGCTGCCGGGCTGTGAAGAAGTGACCCCCGATCTGGTGGATGCAATTCTGCAAGAGGCCGGTAAATTCTGTGAAGAGCGTCTGCTCCCGCTGAATCGCTCAGGCGATGAAGAGGGATGCCATTTTGAAAATGGCAAGGTAACTACTCCCGCCGGTCTGAAAGAGGCCTACCACGATTTCAATGAGATGGGTTGGGGTGCACTGGCAGCCGACCCTGAATACGGTGGGCAGGGGTTGCCAAACTCGGTCAGCATGATGGTGGAAGAGATCATGTGCAGCACCAATTTTGCCTTTGGCCTCTATCCCGGTCTGACCCACGGCGCCTATAACGCACTGGTTGCAAGAGCGAGTGATGAGCTGAAACAGACCTATCTGCCCAATATGGTCTCCGGTAAATGGAGTGGCTCCATGTGTCTGACAGAGCCGCAATGTGGCACTGATCTGGGCATGATACGTACCAAGGCGGTACCGCAGGAAGATGGCAGTTATCACATCACCGGTAGCAAGATGTTCATCACCGCCGGTGAACATGACTTGACGGAAAATATCATTCATCTGGTATTGGCACGTACCCCGGATGCACCGAATGGCATCAAGGGCATCAGCCTATTCCTGGTGCCAAAGATACAAGTCAATCCCGATGGTTTGCTGGGGGCGCCGAATGGTGTCAGTTGCGGCTCAATTGAGCACAAGATGGGCATTAATGCGTCCGCTACCTGTGTGATCAACCTTGATGATGCGAAGGGGTTCCTTGTCGGCGAACTGAACAAAGGCATGGAGGCGATGTTCATCATGATGAACACAGAGCGCCTGGCAGTTGGTATCCAGGGGTTGGGGATTGGTGAGGCCTCCTACCAGGGGGCTGTGGCATACGCACGTGAACGGCTGCAGGGGCGCGCTCTGACAGGCCCCAAGTCACCGGAAAAACCGGCGGATTCCCTGTTGGTGCATCCCGATGTCCGCCGTATGCTGCTGACTCAGCGCGCCTATGTGGAAGGCAATCGTGCACTGGCCGGTTGGGTCGCGACTGAAATGGATCATGCCCATCGTAACCCCGATCCATCTCGACGTCAGGAAGCGAAAGATTTCGTCGCTCTGATGACACCCGTGGTCAAGGCGTTCATGACCGATACCGGTTCTGAAGTGGCCAATCTGGGCATGCAGGTATTTGGTGGCCATGGTTATATTCGTGAGCACGGTATGGAACAGTACGTGCGCGATGCCCGTATAGCCCAGATCTACGAAGGGACCAATGGCATTCAGGCGATGGACCTGGTCGGCCGTAAGCTGCCGGCACATATGGGGCGTTATCTGCGGCGCTTCTTCCATCCGGTGCGGGATTATCTTGAATCGAAAGAGCACGATTTCTCCATGCATGCCTACCTGATGCCGTTGGCCAAGGCTTTCGGACGGTTGCAGAAGGCGACCGCCGTTATTGCACAGAAAGGGATGGCGAATCCGGATGAGGCCGGTGCGGCAGCGGCGGAATATCTGCGGCTGTTCGCACTGGTTGCCCTGGGCTATCTCTGGATGCGCATGGCGGATATCGGCAAACAGAAACGGGATGAAGATAACCTGTTCTATCAGGCCAAGGTGGATACAGCCCGTTTCTACTTCGAGCGTATACTCCCCCAGAGTAGTGCCTTGTTTGCCAATATCATGGCGGGTTCAAAAGGGATGATGAAGTTCAATGATGAAGCCTTTTAAGGCTGGCTGTTCGGGCAGTGGAACTGGGTTGTAATCGATGAATCTGATCTTTCGTCTGATCCTTCAGCTGATTACTTCCTGCCTTCGTCCGCATCAATCCCTGATGGAATCTGCAACGTTGCGGATGCGGGTATGGCCGGCAGATTTGGATATTAATCTGCATCTGACCAATTCCCGCTATCTGGCCCTGATGGATCTGGGGCGTATTGAGTTGATGTTGCGTACCGGCATGATGCTCAAAGTGATGAAGCGGCGCTGGTTACCGGTTGTCTCGATTGCCAGTATACGTTTTCGTCGTGAGATCAGTCCGTTTGAACGTTTTACGCTGCATACCCGTATTCTGGGATGGGATGAGAAATGGTTTTACATGGAACAACGTTTCGAAACCACACGGGGCGTTGCCGCGATTGGCATTGTCAAAGGGTTGTTCCGTGGTCCGAACGGCAATGTGCCCAGTCGGGCGCTGATTGATCTGGTGGAGTATGAGGATGTGGCGGAGAAATCAGAATTTCTCAAGACATTGGATGCATTCGAACAGCAATTGAAAGTCACAGATCCAACGGAATGATACCGTAACCGGTTATGTGGGAGCGGATTGGCCGCTGCGAGCAGGGGGCATCCGTATCGTAGTACTAAAGCTGCCGCTTCCACTTTTTATTTTAATAGGTACCAACGAGGATAGGCCATGGGTGAGATAGTCCAGATTGAACAGCAAGGTGCGGTGGCTGTTGTATCGCTGAATCGTCCTGCATCCCTCAATGCTCTCGACAGTGAGATGTCTTACCAGTTGCGGGATGGTTTCCAGCGATTGGCTGATTCTCCCGGCGTGCGTGCTATCGTATTGCGGGGTGAGGGTGATCACTTCATGGCTGGTGGCGATATTGCTTATTTTCATCAGAGTCTGGAACTCTCACTTGATGCGCGCAAACAGAAGGTGACGGAGTTAATTGGCGTGGTGCATGAATTTATCACCATCCTGCGCACCATGCCCCAACCCGTTATTGCCAGTGTGCGGGGTAATGTGGCTGGCTTTGGCATGAGTCTGGTAGCGGCTTCTGACCTGGCTGTTGCGGCGGACAATGCCAGGTTTACCCAGGCCTATTGTCAGATCGGTACCAGCCCCGATGGAGGCAATACCTTCTTTCTGCCGCGGGCCATCGGTACCAAGCGCGCTATGGCGATGACCTTGCTGAATGAACCCGTGTCTGCAGAACAGGCGCAGGCCACGGGATTAATTAATCAGGTGGTTACAGATGCAGAGCTGGAAGCGGCCACTCTGAAGTTGGCGGCACGACTCGCACAGGGGCCGACCCAGGCCTATGCCCGGGCCAAGCAACTTATCAACAGCACCATGAGTAACACCCTGCAGCAGCAGTTGGATGCGGAACAGGAGCGCTTTGCACTCTGCTCTGTGAGTCATGACTTTGCTGAAGGAGTCATTGCCTTCATGGAGAAGCGCAAGGCAGAATTTACCGGTGAATGAGTCTGCAGCAATTCGTGACATTCCAATAGCAACCGTAAGAGAGACGGCAGCCAAACCAATCGAAGGTGGTGTATGAAAGTACTGGTCGCAGTAAAGCGCGTTGTGGATTACAACGTAAAGGTCCGCGTGAAGGCGGATGAGACGGGGGTGGAGTTAGCCAACGTGAAGATGTCGATGAACCCGTTTGACGAGATCGCGGTGGAAGAGGCGGTACGGATCAAGGAAGCGGGGAAGGCGGAAGAGATTGTGGTGGTGTCGTTGGGTGCGAAGCAGTGCCAGGAGACGATCCGCAACGCGCTGGCGCTGGGAGCGGACCGGGGCGTGCTGGTGGAGAGTGAGGCGGAGCTGCAGCCGCTGGCGGTGGCGAAGTTGCTCAAGGCGGTGNTCGACAAGGAGCAGCCGGAACTGGTGATTCTGGGCAAGCAGGCGATTGATGACGACAGCAACCAGGTGGGACAGATGCTGGCGGCGCTGCTGGGCTGGCCGCAGGGCACCTTTGCCTCCAAGGTGGTGTTGGAGGACGGTGCAGTGGCGGTGACGCGGGAGATCGATGGGGGTCTGGAGACGGTCAAGCTGCAGTTGCCGGCGGTGG
>NZ_ATZE01000010.1 GCF_000428045.1 Sedimenticola selenatireducens DSM 17993
CCCTGCACCACGCCTCCGGTCCCAACCGGCAGGTGAAGGATCAGACGCATACCCGCGGGTGTTTTCCTTCGTGTGCTTTGCGTCCTTCGCGGTTGAAATGTAGTTTTTAGGATAACCGGGCGGCCGCGCGGCGGCGCCCACTGGAATTAAGACAACACCGAGGTTGAAGACGCTATGTATGTGGAACAGATCATGACCCGTGAGGTGGATACCGTGACGGCGGATATGAAGCTCAGCCATGCGGCCCAGGTGATGCGGGAGAAGGGCCGGCGNTATCTGCCGGTGGTGGATGACAAGAACCACCTGGTGGGCCTGTTCAGCCAGAAGGAGCTGGACCGGGCCGAGCCCTCGGCCATCACCACCCTGTCGGTGGGCGAGGTGAACTATCTCACCTCCAAGATCACCGTC
This sequence comes from Sedimenticola selenatireducens DSM 17993, assembly GCF_000428045.1. Lineage (GTDB taxonomy): Bacteria > Pseudomonadota > Gammaproteobacteria > Chromatiales > Chromatiaceae > Sedimenticola > Sedimenticola selenatireducens. The sequence goes on from NZ_ATZE01000010.1 coordinate 409, forward strand.
GGCGAACTGATGGTGCGCGAGGTGATCACCTGCGCCCCCGACACCCTGGTGGAGGAGGCCGGCCAGCTGATCCGCGACAAGCGCATCGGCAACCTGCCGGTGATCGACAACGGCGAACTGGTCGGCGTGGTCAGCGAGACCGATATCCTCGACTTCTTCCTCGATATCATGGGCTGCGGCCTGGATAACACCACCCGCATCGCCGTCAGCCTGCCCAACAAGGCCCGCGCCCTCGGCGGTCTGCTGCACCAGATCAACGACGCCGGCGGCTACATCGCCACCGTCGTCTCACCCGTCTCCCAGATGGGCAGCCCTCAGCGCGTCGCTATCGTGCGCTATGCTGCAGACAATCCCCAGGATGTGGATGAGAAACTGCGTCAGGACGGTTACACACTGCTGTCGGAAACACTGGCACGGCCGTGACTTTCCGGGCACACTCCGTCCCCACTGAAACGGTATCCCTTGCAACAGAAAGGACTTGGTCATCCCTGGTCCCGCGTTTAGAATAAGGTTTTTTATGTCGACAGAAACAGCACAACAGGCCGAGGCGATCGGCCATTGGATGGAGCAGCAGGACAAGTTTGCCCGACTGCTGGATATCAAACTGGATTCGGTCAAACCCGGATACGCCCGCGCATCCCTGACCGTGCGGCCGGACATGTTGAACGCGGTCAAGGTCACCCAGGGCGGCGTCACCTTTACCCTGGCGGATTTCGCCTTTGCGGTCGCCTCCAACTCCCACGGCACCACATCGCTGGCCCTGTCGACACAACTCAGTTTTCCCGGATCGAGCCGCGAAGGCGACCGTCTGATCGCCGAAGCCCGGGAGGAGAGCTCAACCAGACGCACCGGCCTCTATACTGTGGAGGTGAAGACCGGCGAGGGCCAGTTGGTGGGCCTGTTCAGCGGCACGGTATTCCGTCGATCTGACAAGATCGCGGAGTGGATGGAGAAAAATTCTTATCCCGGAGGATAAACAATGATACTGCATTCCGATTTCGAGACCATGCCAAGGGAAGAGCTGGAGGCGCTTCAGCTCAGACGCCTGAAAGCCACGGTGGAGCGCTGCTACCACACGGTTAAGTTTTATCGGAATGCGATGGACGAGCTGGGGGTGAAACCCGAGCACATCCAGCAACTGGGTGACATCCGTCACCTGCCCTTCACCAAGAAAGAACATCTGCGGGAGAACTATCCGTTCGGACTGTTTGCCGTACCCACCGAACAGGTGGTGCGGGTGCATGCCTCCTCCGGCACCACCGGCAAGCCCACCGTGGTGGGTTACACCAAGCGGGACATCCGCACCTGGGGACAACTGGTGGCACGCTGCCTCTCCGCCGCCGGCCTGCATCCGGGTGACCGATTGCACAACGCCTACGGCTACGGGCTGTTTACCGGCGGCCTGGGACTGCACTACGGCGGTGAGGAGCTGGGCGTCATGGTCACCCCGATGTCCGGCGGACAGACCCAGAAGCAGCTCATGCTGCTGCAGGATTTTGCCCCCACCGCCATCAGCTGCACCCCCTCCTACGCTCTGAACCTCGCCGAAGCCGCCGAGGAGATGGGGATCAATATCCGCAAGCTGCCGCTGCGGGTGGGTGTCCACGGTGCCGAGCCCTGGACCGAGGAGATGCGCTACGAACTGGAGTCCCGCCTGGGCATCGACTGTGTCGACATCTATGGCCTCTCCGAGGTGATGGGCCCCGGCGTCGGCAACGAATGTATCGAGGCGAAGAACGGCCTGCACATCTGGGAAGATCACTTCCTGGTGGAATGCGTGGACGTGAATACCGGCAAGGCAGTGCCTTATGGCGAAGAGGGCGAGATCGTCTTCACCTCCCTGACCAAGGAGGCGTTTCCGATCATCCGTTACCGCACGCGGGACATCTCGGTACTGGACAAGGCCCCCTGCAAGTGCGGCCGCACCCATGTGCGCATGCAACGCATCACCGGACGCAGCGACGACATGCTGATCATCCGCGGTGTCAACGTCTACCCGACCCAGGTCGAGGCGGTGTTGATGCAGAGCGAAACCCTCTCGCCCTTCTATCAGATCGAGCTGTTCCGCGAGGGCAGCATGGATACCATGGTGGTCAACGTGGAGGGCAGTCCGCCGCTGATGGAGCAGCCGCAGGAGGCCAGGGACCGCACCGCGGCGAAGGTAGTGCGTGACATCAAGGACTTTATCGGCGTCTCCTGTAAGGTGGTGATCAAGGACGTGGGCGAGGTACCCCGCTCCGAGGGCAAGGCGGTGCGGGTGATCGACCACCGAAAAAAGTGAATTCATCCTGCTTTGTAGTAGGATAGAGCGATTTCTGGGGGCTGGCTGATATGGCAGCCCCTATTGTTTCAAGCGTTAGAGGTGAACATTGTGAGTGCTGTCCCCCCATTGGCCGGTTCCAACCGGCGTTTCATGTCGGGAAACGAAGCCGTGGCACGCGGCGCCTGGGAGGCCGGCTGTAATCTCGCGGCCGCCTATCCCGGTACCCCGTCAACCGAAATCCTGGAGTTTGCCGCCCACTACCCGGAGATGTACACCGAGTGGTCGGTGAACGAAAAGGTCTCCCTGGAGGTCGCCATCGGCGCCTCTTTGGCCGGCAGCCGGGCGTTCTGCGCCATGAAGCATGTGGGCCTGAATGTCGCCTCCGATGCCCTGATGAGCCAGACCCTGGCAGGAGTCGGTGCCGGCCTGGTGATCGCCGTGGCCGATGACGTCGGCCTCTCCTCCTCTCAGAATGAGCAGGACTCCCGCTTCTGGGGCCGCTTTGCCCATGTGCCTTTGCTGGAGCCGGCCGACGCCCAGGAGGCCTACGAGTATACCCAGCGGGCATTCGAGCTCTCCGAACAGTTCAATACCCCGGTGATCCTGCGCCTGACCACCCGGATCTGCCACGTCAAGGGCGTGGTCAACTTCGGGGAACGCCGTGAGCATGAAAATGCCCAGGGCTTCGTCAAGGACCCCGGCCGCCTGATCATGACCCCCGGCGTGGCAAGACAGCGCCTGCCGATGATGTTTGAACGCGAGGCCGAAATTCAGCGCCACAGCGAATCCAGCAACCTGAATATCATCATGGACGGCAGTGACAAGCGCGTCGGTTTTATCACTTCGGGCCCCACCTACATGCATGTCAAGGAAGCCTTCCCGCATGCACCGCTGGTCAAGCTGGGACTCAGCTATCCGGTCCCCTTCGACAAGATCCGTGCACTGGCCAGCCAGGTGGACCAGTTGGTGGTGGTGGAAGAGGTGGAGCCGATCCTGGAGACCGAATTGAAGGCCGCCGGGATTGCCTTACTGGGCAAGGAGATCCTGCCCCGCATCGGCGAGCTGTCACCCAATGTGCTGCGTCCGGCCATTGCCGAACTGCTGGGCGAGGCGGTGCCGGAGACCGTGCCGGTCAAGGCGCCCATCGAGATCAAGCCACCGGCGCCGCGTATCGATCCGGCAACCGGCATCAACGTCTTTCCACGCCCGCCCACCATGTGCGTGGCCTGCCCCCACCTGGGCATCTACTACTGCCTGTCAAAAATCCGTAACACCACCATCTCGGGCGATATCGGCTGTTACACCCTGGGTGCCGGACACCCCTGGAATGCCCTGGACACCACCGTCTGCATGGGTGCCTCCATGGGTATTGCCCACGGTCTGGACAAGGGCCGGGTCGAGGCGGACAAGGATAAAAAGATTATCGCGGTGATCGGTGACTCCACCTTCATGCACATGGGCATGCAGGGACTGCTCGACATCACCTACAACAACGGCAACGTCACCATCCTGCTGCTGGACAACCGCGCGGTCGGCATGACCGGCGGCCAGGACAACCCCGCCAGTGGCCGCGACATCCACGGCAAGGAGTCGACGAAAGTCGATTTCCGCAAGCTGTGCGAGGCCCTGGGGGTAAAACCGGAGCGGATTCATGAGGTGAATCCCTATGAACTGCCGACCCTGTTTACCGCACTGCGCGACGAAGTGAAGATTGCCGAACCCTCGGTCATTATCACCAACCAGCCCTGCGTACTGATCGACTACTACGGCGCCCAACCGGCCCTGACGGTGGATGACGACAAGTGCACCGGCTGCGGCAACTGCCTGGATATCGGCTGCCCGGCGATCCTGGTCACCCGGCGCGAAACCGTGGTCAAACCGAACGGCAGCGAGAAGGAGCTGGCCTTTGTCAAGATCGAGAGCGGCGCCTGCACCGGCTGCAATCTCTGTCCCAAGACCTGTGGTCCGGACGCCATCCTGCCACTGGCCGACTACATTCGCCAGTGACCCGGAATCGATCAAAGAATTAACGAATCAGAATCGAGAACCTATTGTGAGCGAAAATACTATCACCAATATCCTGGTGGCCGGCATTGGCGGCCAGGGCGTCATGACCGCCGCGGAAGTCCTCTCCCAGACCGCCCTGTCACAAGGCTTCGATGTGAAGAAGACCGAGGTGGCGGGCATGGCCCAGCGTGGCGGCGTGGTCACCTCTCATGTGCGCTTCGGCACCCAGGTGCTGTCCCCGGCCATTCCGCCCGGTGAGGCGGACATCCTGGTGGGATTCGAGCCGGCCGAGGCGCTGCGCTGGTGCAGCCACCTGCGTCCCAGCGGCGTCGCCATGATCAACACCACGCGCCAGGAGCCACCGGTGGTGAGTCTCGGACTGTACGACTATCCGGAAGATCCGATCGGCGAGATCGCCAAAACCGGTATCGAATATCACGCCTTTGATGCCGGTGCCATCGCCAGGGAACTGGGCAATTTCAAGCTGGTCAACACGGTGATGCTCGGCGCCATCTCGGAGCTGCTGCCGTTTCCGGCCGAGGCACTGAAGAACGAGATCCTCGATCGCTTTCGCGGCCGCAAGCCGGAGCTGGTGGAGATTAATGAAAAGGCCTTCGAACTGGGCCGTCTGGCCAGCGCGGCGCATTAGGAGATGTCTGATCAATCTCCATCATTGTGAATAACCGCAAAGGACGCCAAGCAACGCGAAGCTGGTTGCGTTGGATCGGATTGATAATTCAGTCCATAAGCCAGTTGTCTGCATTTCCTTGGCGCTCCTTCGCGATCTTCGCGGTTCAGGCTTTTCTTCCGAATACCCAGGTGGCGCGTAGGTTGGGATGCGCGGAGCGAATCCCAACGCATACCGGCTCGTACAGACCGCCCCACTCCCCAAGCTGCTCGATTTCCGCTATGCTGGCCGGTGAAATGAACCGGTCGCGCAGCATCCGCACCCATCCGCTCCACCTGAACCCCGAGTCACATAGATGAATCATTGGCACCCCAAATCCTGGCAGGAGAAACCGGCCAAACAGCAGGCCAACTATCCCTCGGCGGACGCGCTCGATGCCACCCTGGAACAGCTCTCGCTGCTGCCGCCCCTGGTCACCTCCTGGGAGGTCGAGGCGTTGAAGAGTCAACTCGCGGCGGCGGCCCGGGGCGAGGCGTTCCTGCTGCAGGGTGGCGACTGCGCGGAAAACTTCAGTGACTGCAACGCCCAGATTGTTACCAACAAACTGAAAATCCTGCTGCAGATGAGCCTGCTGCTGATCCACGGACTGAACAAACCGGTCATCCGGGTCGGACGAATTGCCGGTCAGTTCGCCAAGCCCCGCTCCGCAGATACCGAGACCATCGACGGTATTACCCTGCCCAGTTATCGGGGCGATCTGATCAACGGCCCGGAGTTTACCCCGGAAGCCAGGATTCCTGACCCGGTTCGACTGCTGCGCGGATATGGACGGGCCGCCATGACCCTGAATTTTATCCGCGCCCTGTCAGACTGCGGCTTTGCCGACCTGCACCACCCGGAGAATTGGGACCTGGATTTCATGAGTCACTCCCCGCTGGCCGAGGAGTACCACCAGGTGGTGGCCGAACTGTCCCACTCGCTCAAATTCATGGAGACCCTGGGTGGCGCCAGAAACAGCGAACTCAACCGGGTGCAGTTTTTCACCAGCCACGAGGGCCTGCATCTGCACTATGAGCAGTCCCTGACCCGTCAGGTTCCCAACCGTAGCGGTTATTACAACCTGACCACCCACCTGCCCTGGATCGGTTTTCGTACCGCCGCCACCACCGACGCCCATATCGAGTACTTCAGCGGCATCCAGAATCCGGTCGGCGTCAAGGTAGGACCCGGTATGTCGGCGCAATGGATCGAGGAACTGGTGGAACGGCTGAACCCAGAAAACCAGGAGGGCAAGCTGCTGTTTATCCATCGCTTCGGTGTGGACAAAATCGCCGACGGCCTGCCGCAGCTGATCCAGGCAGTCAAACGGACCGGGCGGCATGTGCTCTGGGTCAGCGACCCGATGCACGGTAACACCGAATCGACCCAGAGCGGTTACAAGACCCGCCGTTTTGACAATATCCTCGGCGAACTGGAGCAGGCGATTGCGATCCATCAGAGCGAGGGCAGTATCCTCGGCGGCGTCCACTTTGAACTGACCGGGGATGATGTGACCGAGTGTATCGGTGGCGCCCGCGGCCTGGATGAGGCGGGGCTGAAACGGGCCTACAAAACCCAGGTAGACCCGCGCCTCAATTATGAACAGGCGCTGGAGATGGCCCTGGCAATTACCCGCAAACTGGGGCGCACATAAAGGCGGGCCTTCGAGTCTGTCCGACTCATGATCTGTAGGTTGGGGCGAGCCCGCGAACCCCAACATTTGGCATCGGGTGAAACCGGCTGTTGGGATTCGCTCCGCTCATCCCAACCTACACTCTGACCATTCCCGCAAACAACGGCCCCCGCAGGGGCAGGCCCCCGTGCCTCTCCGCGGCATAAGTCCATCCCTTCCCAAAGCCGCTCCCGGCTATCCATGGCCTCCACGGCATAAGTCCATCCCTGGACAAAAAAACAGGCCGCGTTGCGAATTCGCAATGCGGCCTGTTGCTGTTCCGTGGTCAAATCTGTCCATGGTCAGGGTGATGGGCCAAAGGCAGTATCGAAGTAGCGCGATCGCCCTGATCAACTCCTCCTTTTGGATTAAGGCCGCAACCTCCTTGCGGCCTCTTTTTTGTCATGACAATCCGATGTCTGGATCGCCAGTGCAAGCTGCCCTAGGAGTCTGTCGGACTTGACCGATCGTAGCGAGGGAAGGCCGATTTGAGACAGATTTTTTGATCTTTCGAGGCAAATAGTGGACCTATTTAACGAGGAAGATCGGAAAATATGGCCAAACCCGGCTTTTCCGCAGTAGATCAGTGTTAAGTCCGGCAGGCTCCTAGGATTCGAGCCGGGCAGGCAACGCATCCTTCAGCTTCGCCGCCATACTCCGCAGCAGCTTCTCGTTGGTTTCCCAATCGATACAGGCATCGGTCACCGAGACACCGTATTTGAGCTCACTGAGATCGGCCGGGATGGACTGGTTGCCGAACTCCAGGTTGCTCTCCAGCATCAGGCCGGTGATCGACCTGTTACCCTCGACGACCTGGTTAACCACGTTTTCCGCCACCAGTGGCTGCAACTCGGGTTTCTTGCTGGAATTTCCGTGACTGCAGTCGATCATGATGTTTTCGGGCAGTCCGGCCTTGCGCAACGCCTCTTCACAGAGTGCCACGTTCACTGAATCATAATTGGGCCCGCTATTGCCGCCACGCAGGATCACATGTCCACAGACATTGCCCTTGGTCTGGATCACCGTCACCTGCCCTTTCTGGTTAATACCGAGAAAACTGTGGGGGTTGGCGACCGACTCCAGGGCGTTGATCGCCACCGCCAGTCCACCATCGGTGCCGTTTTTAAAGCCGACCGGCATGGAGAGTCCGGAGGCCATCTCACGATGGGTCTGGGATTCGGTGGTGCGCGCGCCAATCGCCGCCCAGGAGAAGAGATCGCCCAGGTACTGGGGATTGAATGGATCCAGCGCCTCGGTCGCTACCGGCAGATCCAGTTCAGCCAGCCAGACCAGCAGCTCGCGTGCCTTGTGCAGCCCCTCCTCGATATGAAAACTGTCGTCCATGCGCGGATCGTTGATCAGTCCCTTCCAGCCGACGGTGGTTCTGGGCTTCTCAAAATAGATGCGCATCACGATATAGAGGGTATCCGCCAACTCATCATGCAGTTTTTTCAGCCGCAGGGCGTAATCTTTGGCCGCTTCCACATCATGGATGGAGCAGGGACCGGTCACCACCAGCAGGCGGTGGTCCTCCTTGTTGAGGATCCGCTTGATGGTCTGCCGCGCTTCGATGACGTGGCGTTCCCCTTCGGCTGACAGGGGCAGGTGGCGTTTCAGGTCAACGGGCGAGATCAGTACCCGCTCGGCCAGCAGATTGGTATTTGTCAGGCTGTCTTTGAACATTTTCGAGCTCGATTGTACAAAAAAGGTTCTGAAGAATAGGAGATTCGCCGGCCTTTTGCCACCTCTGGCCGGCAGAATCTGCTGCAGTCGCAGCAAAAAACCCTGGAAAGGCATTATAGTGTCGCGTCTGGCCTGTTGTGGAGCGACATGATTGCAGTATAAATTCACCCCACCGCCTCTCTCGCATGGGAAGCGCACAGCGGGTCTAATCGGCGAATTCAGCGCTCCATCACATCCACCACCCGGCCACCGGTGACCTGTTGCAGCTGTTCAAAGGTGAGCGGGACACCGGAGGCGTCGTTTCCCGCCGCCGGATAAACCAGTGGATAGTCGGCCAGACCGATATCCAGCAGCGTCTCCACCCCTTCGACCCCGAACGGACAGACGCCACCGGGACGAAAGCCGGTCACCGCCTCGGTCTCATCCCCCCTGGCCATGCGCACCTTGGTGCCGGTCTCGCTCTTCATTTTTTTGCTGCAGACCCGCCGGTCACCCGGGCAGACCGCCAGGTAGAACATGCCGTTCTTGCCCTTGAACAGCATCGATTTGGCTATCTGGCCCACCGCCACGCCAATACGCTGTGCCGCCAGCTCGGAGGTGGGCGTGCTGCCCGGTTCGAACTCCAGTGCCTTGAGGCCGTGGGTTTTCAAGATGTCACTGACTCTGTCCGGTATCACGGTCGATTCATCCGCTCCTGTTGTTGTACAAACACTATCAGTTCCGGAAAGAACTGCCTGAAATCCTGCGCCAGTTCAGGATAGTGCCGGCGCACCTCTTCCATTGCCCCGGCCAGCCGGTTTGGTTGCCGCATGCGCTGAGACATGCGCTGGTAAACCTGCCCGATCACCTCAAACTCCGCATAGGAACCGAGCCAGTCCTCCCGCTGCATGCGCGGCGCCAGAGCACGCAGTCGTGCCGGCAGGTCATTCCGTCGCCGGTCCAGGAGCCGGTAAATCTCCTGGATGAAACTTTGCCGGTCCTGCCCGCTGAACTCAGACCAGTAACTGCTGAGGAAATGGTCGTACAGTATATCGAGAATGATGCCGCTGTAGCGCCGGTAGGGGGCTGCTATACGCCGTCGGCTCTGTACGACCCAGGGGTTGTCATCGGTAAAGCGGTCCACCTGACGGTGCAGGGCGATCCCCCACATCACCCCTGGAGAATAGTCCTTGGCCAGGGTCTGCAGGCGTCCGCGGGTGAAGTCGGCGATCAGACTGCCGAGTCGTTCGTCCGGATCCTCGGATGCCAGAAACAGGTGCGCAAGATAGTTCACCGCCCAACCCGGCCGATCAACGGTAAAGTACAGAGAGCAGCTGTTCCACCACGCTCTCAAGCTCCGTTCTAGGCGGTCGGGTCTGGCCATAGAGGCGCAATCCCCGCACACCCACCAACAGAAAACGCGCCAGCGCGGCCGGATCTTTCTCCTTCGCCAGCTCACCGCTGGCCTGGGCAGCGACCAACGCATGCTGAAACTGCCGCTCATGACTGCGGAACATCTCGTCCAGGCGCCTGGTCAGCGCCTCGTCCTCCGCCTCTTCCGCCAGTTCGGTGGCGGTATTGATCATCAGGCAGCCCTTGATGGAGCTCTCATCCCCGATCTGATCCAGTAGCTGGCCAAAGAAACAGCGGATGCCCTGTAGCGGGCTGTCTCCACTCTCCAGGGCTTGCCGAATCGACTGGCTGCTGCGCTCGAAATAGAGCTCCAGGGCCGCCATGAACAGCTGACGTTTATTTTTGAAGGCGCCGTACAGACTGCCCGGGTGCAGGGCCAGCTGGTCGCTGAGACGCTGAATGGAGGTACTCGCATAGCCGTAGCGCCAGAAAATTCGCATCGATTTCTCCAGCGCCGCTTCACGATCAAATTCTATTGGACGAGCCATGACTTTACTTTAACAAGATATTGAGCGATCATTCAACTAACAATTATTGAACGATTGATCAATAACTGATCTGCCACCATCCAACCAGGAACACATCATGGGACTACAGCAGCAACTTGAAGAACAGAAAAAGAGCACCATCAACAAGGCCTCGCCGGAGATTCTTCAGACCATGGCCCAGGCAACCGCCGACCTGAAGGCATCGGGGATAGAAAACCAGGCCCTGGGAGCGGGTGATCGGGCGCCGGAATTCACCCTGCCCAACGCCCGTGGCGAGGAGATCCGCCTGACCGATCTGCTCAGTCGCGGCCCGGTGGTAGTCAATATCTATCGTGGCGGCTGGTGCCCCTACTGCAATCTGGAGTTGCGCGCACTGAAGGAGAAATTGCCAAAGATTGAAGCATTGGGCGCTTCACTGGTCGCCATTGCACCGGAAAAGCCGGACAAGGCGGCAGAGACCTCGACCCGTCATGATCTTGAATTCGAGGTATTGAGCGATCAGGGCAACCAGGTATCACGGCAGTTTGGACTGGTCTTCACGCTACCGGAATCGATACGCGCCATCTACGCCAGCTTTGGCACCGATCTGCCGGCCTACAATGGCGATGAGCGCTTTGAATTGCCCCTGCCGGCTACCTACGTGATCCGGCCGGACGGACAGATAGCCTATGCCTTTGTCGATGCCGACTACACCCGGCGCATGGAACCGGCGGAGATTATCGAGGTGCTGCGCGCACTGTAACAGCGGATACGAACAACGCTACCGGGTCGATCAAAAGTCCGCCGGCAGTTGCAGGCAGTCGCTGACCGCTTGCGGGGTCAGTGGCACCTGCCAGGGCACCAGCCCCAGGCACGGGATGTCGAGTCGCTGTTTCAGGGTTTCGATATTGGCGTCCCGTTCTTGCATAGCCGGATCCACCTGGTTGCCGATCCAGCCGGCCAGACGGGCCCCGGACGCCCGGATCGACTCCGCACTCAGCAGGGCATGATTGATACAGCCCAGTCGCAACCCCACCACCAGGATAACCGGCAATCCGAGTAACACGGCCAGATCCGAGATGCTCTGCGCCGGGCCCAGCGGCACCCGCCAGCCGCCGGCCCCCTCCACCAGCACCCGATCCGCGCCAATCGCCAGTTGATTGAAACAGCGTCCTATCTCAAGAAAGTCTATTGTCTGTCCCGCCCGCTCCGCCGCCAGGTGGGGTGCGATCGGGGGTTCAAAGCAGTAGGGATTGATCTGCCCGTAGGCAATGGCGCGTGAGGCCTGCGCCTGCAGTTGCAGGGCATCACTGTTTCTCAGGCCCGCATCGGTCTGCTCGGCACCCGCAGCCACCGGCTTCATCCCCAGCACCTGCAGCCCGCGGGATTGCAGCTGGGCCATCAACCCCAGGGTCACAACCGTCTTGCCGCTGTCGGTGTCGGTACCGGTGATGAAATAACCGCTGGCCATAGCGGTTCAGCCGCTCCGGCCGGCCCGATTCAGATCACGGCCGATACTGTCCAGGGCAATGGACGGGGCGTTGGAGCGGTGGCCCGCTTCGGGCGCCCAGGCGTGGCCGTAGACCACCTCATAGCTGGCCGGCAGCAGGCCGTCCTGATCACGGCGAAACGCCTCGTACGCGGACTGCATCGCCTGCAAGCGTCCCTTGCCGGTGAGCCCCCTTGGCCGATCATGGTTGACATTGTGGGCACCCAGGATCTTCAGATCTTTCATCAGCCCGCTGACCCGTTCGTAGGTGAGGGTCATGCGATCCACGTCCATCACCGGGTCCGCCAGCCCGGCACTCAGCAGGGCGTCCCCCACATCGTGCATGTCCATGAAGGTACTGACATGGGCGCCGCTGTCCACGGCCGCCCAGGCCGCCCGCAGCTCTTTCAGGGTGTCCGGCCCGAAGGTGGTGAACATCAGCAGCCCACCCGGCCGCAATACCCGACGGAATTCGGCAAAAGTGGTATCCAGGTCATTGCTCCACTGGATGGCGGCATTGGAGTAGATCAGATCAACACTCTGTTCCGCCACTGGCAACTGCTCCAGGTCGCCACAGATACAGCGCGGCTTACGCAGCCAGCCACCACGCTTGCGCGTCTGCAGCAGCATGGGGAAGGCAAAATCGAGTGCCAGTACCCGGGATTTGCGATAGCGCGCCGCCAGGGCGGCGGTGGCCACCCCGGTACCGGCACCGATATCCAGGATCACCTGCGGTTGCAGCCGCACCAGTTCCAGCCGCTCCAGCATGCGTTGACCGATCTCCCGCTGCAGCACCGCCACCTGGTCGTAGCGTTCGGCGGCACGGGAGAAGGCGCGACGCGCCTGCCCCTTGTCTATACGGTTGTCGATGCGGTGTTGTCGGTCAGGCATGGTCCGGTTCCAGGAAGTGATTCAGCGCTCGCAGGCACTGTCGCGGGTGGGAGAGAAACGGGGCGTGGGCGCAGCCCTGCAGGATCAGAATCTCGGCCGCCGGCATCAGCCGCTCCAGTTCGTCACAGAGATCGGCCGGCACCAGGGTGTCACGCTCGCCGAACAGCCACAGCGTAGGGCAACGGATATCCCCCAGCCCGGCCCGCAGGTCCACCGTGCGCAGCAGCTCCAGGCCATGCTCCAGCGCCAGCGGATCGGCCTCGGGGCGCAGGGCTATGTCCTGACGCAGCAGGCGCAGGGTCTCGCGGGCCGCCTCATCCCCCTGCACCTGCAGGTAGAGAAAACGCTCCAGGGTCTGATGGTGATCCCGCCTTAACGCCCGGGCAAACTGAGTCAGGGTAGCCAGCGCCATGGCGTGAGGCCAGCCGTCTCCCACCACAAAGCGGGGGCTGGCGGTCACCATCACCAGGCCACTGATCCGTTGCGGATCCCGCAAGGCCGCCCGCTGGGCCAGCTGACCGCCCAGCGACCAGCCGATCCACACCGCCCGTTCCGGTGCTGCGGCCAGGCAGGCAGTGACCCAGTCATCCAGGGTCGAAGCAGCCGGGTCGTAAGCACTCGCCCCGTGTCCCGGCAGCTCGATGACGGTGACCCGAAACGCCTGGGACAGCTCGGCAACCACCGGCGACCAGACCGCCGCATTCATGCCCCAGCCGTGCAGCAGCACCAGTTCCGACCCGTCTCCGGTTGTCTCGACGAACAGCCTCAAACACCCATCTCCCGATTGAGTTTTCCGAGCGCCTCCAGCAGCCGGTCCAACTGATCGACCGTGTGGCTGGCCGAGAGGGTCACCCGCAGGCGGGCGCTCCCTTCCGGCACGGTGGGTGGGCGGATCGCAGTCACCAACAGGCCCTGATCCTCCAGCCCCTGGCTCCAGGCAACGGCCTGTTCGGCACTGCCGGCCAGGATCGGCTGGATGGCCGTCTCCGACGCCATTAACTCGAGGCCCAGCTGAGCCGCCCCCTCCCGAAAGCGGGAGATCAGCTGCTGCAGCCGCTCACGCCGCCACCCCTCCGCCTGCACCAGGCGCAGGCTGGCGCGGGTCGCCTCCGCCACGGCGGGTGGTAGCGCGGTGGTATAGATATAGCTGCGGGATTGCTGAATCAGGGTCTCGATCAAGGCCTCGGAACCGGCCACAAAGGCGCCAAAGGTGCCGAACGCCTTGCCCAGAGTACCCATGAGAATCGGCACCGCCTGATCATCCAGACCAAAGTGATCCACGCTGCCCCGACCATCTCGCCCCAGCACGCCGATGCCGTGGGCATCATCGACCATCAGCCAGGCCTGCTGCTCCTGGCAAATTCGCGCCAGTTCCGGCAACGGGGCCAGGTCGCCATCCATGCTGAACACACCATCCACCGCCACCAGGGCGTCACCGCCGCTCTGGCAGGCCATGCGGGCAGCCAGGGCGGCCAGGTCATTGTGGGGATAGCGCTTCAGCTCGGCCCGGCTGAGCAGCCCGCCATCGATCAGCGAGGCGTGATTCAGCCGGTCCTGGTAGAGGGTATCCCCACGCCCCAGCAGGGCGGTGATGACCCCCTGGTTGGCCATGTAGCCGGTGGAGTAGAGCAGCGCGCGCGGCCGCCCGGCGAAGGCCGCCAGCTCCTCCTCCAGGGCGTGATGGGCGGCGCTGTGACCCGACACCAGATGGGCCGAGCCGCTACCGGCGCCGTACTGACCGGCGCCGCGCTGCAGGGCGGCAATCACATCGGGATGATTGGCCAGTCCCAGGTAGTCATTGCTGCAGAAGCTGAGCAGGCTCTTGCCGTCCATCTGCAGCAGTGGCCCCTGGGCACTGTCCAGCACCCGGCGTCTGCGGTAGAGATGCTCGGCCCTGCGCCGCTCCAGTTCCGGTTCCAGTGGTCGCATGGGGATTGCGTTGTCTTGTGACAGGGCTGCGATCAGGAGAACTCGGCCGCCAGGCGCACCTTACGCTTGCTGTCACACTCCTTTTCGGTGGCCTGCAACTCCCGGGTCTCCTCGAAATGGAGCCCAAGGCGTTCAAACAGCTTGCGATCGGCGTCGGCTTCCGGGTTATCCGTGGTCAACAACCGTTCGCCGTAGAACATGGAGTTAGCCCCGGCCATGAAGCAGAGCGCCTGCATCTCATCACTCATCTCGGTACGTCCGGCCGACAGGCGCACATAGGACTGCGGCATCAGGATGCGGGTTACCGCAATGGTGCGGATGAATTCGAACGGATCCAACGCGGCCGTGCCATACAGGGGCGTCCCCTCCACCTGCACCAGCATGTTGATCGGCACCGATTCCGGGTGCTTCGGCAGATTTGCCAGCTCCCGCAGCATGGAGGCACGGTCACGGCGCGACTCGCCCATGCCGAGGATACCGCCGCTGCAGACGTTGATCCCCAGATCGCGCACCCGCGCCAGGGTGTCCAGCCGGTCCTGGTAGGTACGGGTCGTTACCACGTTACCGTAGAACTCCGGCGAGGTATCCAGATTGTGATTGTAGTAGTCGAGACCCGCTTCCTTGAGGCTTTGCGCCTGCTGTTCGGTCAGCATGCCCAGGGTGACGCAGGTCTCCATGCCCATATCGTGCACGGTGCGTATCATCTCCACCACACGCTGCAGATTCTTGTCGGTGGGATTGCGCCAGGCCGCCCCCATACAGAAGCGGGTTGCCCCCTTATCCTTCGCCTCCTGGGCCGCACGTTTCACTTCATCCAGCGGCAGCAGTTTCTCCTTCTCCAGGTCGGTGGCATGCTTGGCGCTCTGGGAGCAGTAGCCACAATCCTCGGAGCAGGCGCCGGTCTTGACACTCAGCAGGGTACTCACCTGCACCCGGTTGGGGTCGAAGCGCTGACGATGAACACCCTGCGCCTGAAACATCAGGTCATTAAACGGCAAATTGAGCAGAGACTCGATCTCTTCCAGGCTCCAGTCGTGTCGTGTCGTCATATCGTTCATCTCGGACTCTGTCGGTAGTAACGGGGATAGTGGATAATGCACCGCTGGCAGGAGACACCCGGCCAGCCCGCTATGATACCGGAGCAGGAGTGCTCGTCAACCAAAACGGATTTGCATGGTTTACAACTGTATTAATAATATACTATCCCTGATCTATCCGGATTACTGTCAGCTCTGTAACGCCCCCGCGACGGACGGTATCTGCGCAGGCTGCTGGCAGGAGCTGCCACACAATAGCCACGGATGCCGGCAGTGCGGATTACCGCTGACGACAAACCGGGAAGCGGTGTGCGGCCACTGCCTGAGGCACCCACCGGCCGTTGATCGCAGCCTGATTCCATTTCTCTACACCACACCGATTGACCGGCTGATCGGACAGTTTAAATTCTCCGCAAAACTGCCCCATGGCCGCATGTTGAGCCGACTGCTGCGAGTGCATCTGGAGCAGTACGCCACAATGCCCGACCTGCTGATACCGGTTCCCCTGCATCCCAGCCGCTTGCGCCATCGCGGTTACAACCAGGCACTGGAGCTGGCTAGGCCCCTAAGCCGCCACTTTGGCATACCGCTCGATTTTCGGAGCTGTCGCAGGATTCTGCATACCCAACCTCAGAGCGAGCTGAAAAAACGCCAACGCAAACGGAATATTCATGGCGCCTTCCAGGTCACCGGCCCGCTGCCGGCAACCCATGTCGCGCTGGTGGACGATGTGGTCACCACCGGCAGTACCGTCAACGAACTGGCCAGACACCTGAAGCGGGCGGGGATAGCACGGGTGGATGTCTGGGCCGTGGCGCGCACCCCTTGAACCGATGGACTGACCGGGGGAGCGGTAACGTCAATCAGTTGCCGTGCATCATGTTATGACCGGCGTCGCCCCCTATAATCATAAGTGGTGTAACCAGACACCGAACCCACAACGACATCTCAATACCTGACACAAGGAGATAGCCATGCTCGGAGAAACACACGACATCCTCCACGAATTTCCCAACCTGGAGGAGACCATCAGAAATCTTCGCCATAACGACGTCCAATTTGCCGGACTGGTGGAGAAACACGACAACCTGGACAACGAGATCCGCAACCTGGAAGAGCTCAATCAGCCGATTGATGATTTTGAAATGGAAGAGATGAAGAAGACCCGGGCGCTATTGAAAGACCAGATCTACCAGTACCTGCGCGACAACAGATAACTTGGCGTACAAAAAATAATATCCATTTCCCCGGCTGCCCCGGAACCGGGGAAAAGCCGGTGGATACGTGGCACTTTTCGCCCCACCAGGGCAGCCATGTTGGCGCGCGGAATGGTGCTGGGTGGATAAACGTGAGCGTTTCCACCCCGGCACTGTTGTCAGTGCCGGTCAGCCGAATGGATATTCATCCCGATAACCGGGTAAAATCACCCCCGCATTTTTCATCACTGACCAAATAAAGAGCCCTATGTCACAACTGAAACTCGGTATCCCCAAGGGTAGCCTGGAGAGCGCCACTCTCTCCCTGTTCAAACAGGCCGGCTGGAATATCACGCCCCGATCACGCAACTACTTCCCGTCCATCAACGACGCTGATATCAGTTGTGCCCTGGTGCGCTCCCAGGAGATGGCACCCTATGTCGCCAACGGCACGCTCGATCTGGGACTCACCGGACACGACTGGATTCTCGAGACCGAGTCGGAAAATGAGCTGCAGGAGATCTGTGAACTGGTCTACTCCAAGAGTTCCGACCAGCCCTGCCGCTGGGTGCTGGTGGTGCCCAAGGAGTCACCGATTCAATCCATCGAGGACCTGCAGGGCAAGAAGATCTCTACCGAACTGGTCTCCTTTACCAAGCGCTATCTGGCAGAGCGGGGAGTTCAAGCCCAGGTGGAGTTTTCCTGGGGTGCAACCGAGGCCAAGGTGGTGGAGGGACTGGTCGATGCGGTGGTGGAGATCACCGAAACCGGCAGCACCATCAAGGCCCACGGCCTGCGCATCGTCTGTGACATACTGCACACCGAGACCCGCCTGATCGCCAACAAACAGGCGATGCAGGACCCGTGGAAGCGGGAGAAGATCGAACAGATCGCCACCCTGCTGCAGGCCGCGCTGACCGCCCGCCAGAAGGTGGCCCTGAAAATGAACGTGCCGGCGGACCAGCTGGAGCTGGTGGTTGGCATGCTGCCCAGCCTGCACGCCCCGACCGTCAGTCATCTATACGACCAGGAGTGGCTGGCAATAGAGACCGTGGTTAACAGCGGTGAGGTTCGTGATCTGATCCCGCGCCTGAAGGCGGCCGGTGCCGAGGGAATCCTGGAGTACGAACTGCGCAAGATGATTTGATTGCCGCGCTTGCCTCAGCCGGATTACCCACAAAGCTCAGCCAAGGTCGGAAACCGTTTATACTGATCCTGTCCCAATTGTGTGCGGGTGTTGTTTTAGCTTCGGCATTCACCCCGGATAGGGTGGCGCCTCGCCGCGAATTCAGCCCGGAGCGGGCCTCCTACAGCTCCACTCCTTAACCAATAGGTTAGGGTGAGCCTGCGAACCCCAACATGTGGCATTAACATGGAGCCGCCGTCCGTTGGGGTTCGCTCCGCTCATCCCAACCTACCCTTGCTGCTTTATCGATATTTGCGCGTATTCGTTCATTCGCGGCTTGATTTCCCGCTTTCCAGATCAGCGCGCATCCAGCCACTGGCCGATGTTGGAAGGAATCAGCGCCTGGGCCTTGCCGCTGACATAGATGCCGATATGGCCGCCGGGAAACGCCAGTTCGCTGTAGTCCTTGCTCGCGGTCAGCCCCTTCAGGGCCCGGGAAGCGGCCGGGGGCACCAGATGATCCTGCTCGCCGTAGATATTCAGTACCGGGCAGGTGATATTCTTCAGCTTTACGGTCTTTTCACCCAGGGTAATCTCGCCCCTGACCAGTCCGTTCTGCTGATAGAACTGTTTGATAAACTGGCGGAAGGTCTCACCGGCCTGGTCCGGGCTATCGAATATCCACTGCTCCATGCGCAAAAAAGTCTCCACCTGAGCATCATCCTCC
This sequence comes from Sedimenticola selenatireducens DSM 17993, assembly GCF_000428045.1. Lineage (GTDB taxonomy): Bacteria > Pseudomonadota > Gammaproteobacteria > Chromatiales > Chromatiaceae > Sedimenticola > Sedimenticola selenatireducens. The sequence continues at coordinate 18,955 of NZ_ATZE01000010.1, forward strand.
AGGATATCCACCAGGTGCACGTACTTCTGGCCGGCCAGTGTAAACGGCCTCAGTGCCAGGAAGGTCCAGTTGAGGAAATCACCCGGGATATTGCCCTGCACATCCACCAGCAAGTCCACATCCAGATGCTGGACCCAGGCGCTCAACATATTGTCCGGGGTATGGAAATCGACCGGCGTCACCATGGTCACCAGATTGCGGATCTTCGGCTGGTGCAGCGCGGTATAACAGAGACTCATCGCCCCGCCCTGACAGATGCCGAGCAGATTGATTTGATCGACTTCATGCCGCTCCCGCAGATGGTCGACACAACGGTCGATATAGCCATTGATATAGTCATCCAGGGTCAGGTACCGGTCGACACTGTCCGGATAGCCCCAGTCGATCAGATAGACCGGCTGCCCCGACTCCAGCAGGTTCCTGATGGTTGAACGGTCCGCCTGCAGATCTGCCATGTAGGGACGATTGACCAGGGCGTAGACAATCAGCAGCGGCACCGGATTGGGCGTGTCAGGGGCAGTCGTGACGGGCAGATAGCGGTACAGGGTGAGCTTGTCCTCGCGGTAGACCACTTCGCGGGGAGAACTCCCGGTCCCACCACCACCGGTCGCGCACAGACGCTCGGCACCCGCCTGCAGCTTGCGACTGTAATCCACCACCTCTTCAATCAGTTTTTCCGGATTTAACTCGATGGGCGCCATACTATTTTTCCACCGGGGCCGCTTTTTTCCGGGTACCGGGTCGTTTTTTTATCGGCACCATGGCCTGCCGCATGGCAGCAACTTCGGCCCGCAGTGACTTGATGGCCTGCCGATCCTGATGCGCCCGCTGTTCCAGTGCACGTACCGCCCGGGTGGTGGGCATACCCAGGGCCGTAAAGGTCTCATCCAGCATGTCACGCATCTGCTGCTTGACCGCCATCTGGCTGTTGATCAGCTCCCCGTAGAGCTTGACGTATTCCGCTGTCATGGCCTGTTCGGCATACACGCCGTCACAAGCTGACACCCAGATATCGTAGAGCGTACGAGCAGAATCGATCCGTGCTCCCTGCCCGTCAAGACTCGCTATCTCATCCTGCAATCGACTGATAGAGCGATTACCCAGATCAGTCAAAAACAGCTCATAGGCCTGACGCGCCTTCTGATAACGCAGCAGACGGGAGATCATCTCCCGCTGCTGGGTCTGACCATGGTGTCCCAGGCCCAATCCAGGCAAGGCAAACAGCCGTTCCATATAGTCACGGGAACTGTCTATCGTCGCCTCGGACAGCAGCTCTTCCGGCAGCGGATTCATGGTGCCGGTAATAGCGGCGATAATCCCGCGCAGATCGCCGAACGTCTGCTGAACCGCCGACTGCCAGCCCGAGCCAGCCTCCGGCCCTTTCTGAGCCTCGACAAACTTTTCAGCCAGCTGGAACAGTTGACGACCCTGGGCCAGCGTCTTCTCCAACAGCTCCTGGATCTGCAGTGGTGCGGTGGGTGCCAGGGTCTGCCACCACTGATTGAGCGCCTGCTCCCAGGGATTTGCGGAGGATTCTCCTGCGGTACCTTCCTTTCCGACACGCGCCGACCACTCAGCCCAGTAGTTACGCTGAGCCTCGAGCCAGTCATCGTTCAAGAAGCCACCGTCTCCCATTAACCATTAACCCTACTATCATTACAACGCTGCATACTAGCACGCAAACCGGTGTAGTGCGGTGCAGCAATTTGCATTACACTGGAGCGTATGTAGTAGAACTGAATACTCCGGGCGCCATCCGGCGCAACCATCCAAGGGGTGTCGGCTGCACCAGGATTTCGCGGCCCCCCCTGCCCATGACAGCAAAAGGTAATGCGTATGAGTGATAACATCGTAATCGTCGCGGCAGGCAGAACCGCTATCGGCAGCTTCTCCGGAACCCTGTCCGGCATCCCTGCCAGTGAGCTGGGCGCCAAAGTGATCGCCGGCCTCCTGGAACGCACCAAACTCTCACCTGAGCAGATCGATGAAGTGATCCTGGGTCAGGTGCTGACTGCCGGCTGCGGACAGAATCCTGCACGCCAGGCCACCCTGGGCGCCGGCCTGCCGCAAGAGGTTCCCGCCATGACCATCAACAAGGTGTGCGGCAGCGGCCTGAAAGCCGTGCATCTGGCCATGCAGGCGGTCGCTTGTGGCGACTCGGAAATCGTCATCGCTGGCGGCCAGGAGAACATGAGCCTGGCCCCCCACGTGGTACCCGGCTCCCGCAAGGGCCAGATGATGGGCGACTGGAAACTGAAAGACAGCATGATAGTCGACGGCCTGTGGGACGCCTTTAACCAGTACCACATGGGCGTTACCGCCGAGAATGTTGCGAATAAGTTCAAGTTCAGCCGCGAGGCCCAGGACCAGTTCGCCGCCGCCTCACAGCAGAAAGCCGAAGCCGCACAGAAGGCCAATCGCTTCCAGGACGAGATCATCCCGCTGGAGATCCCGCAACGAAAGGGCGATCCGGTCATTTTCAGCAGTGACGAATTTCCACGCCACGGCACCACCGCCGAGACCCTGGGCAAACTGCGTCCCGCCTTCGATCGTGACGGCACGGTCACCGCCGGTAACGCCTCAGGCCTTAATGACGGTGCTGCTGCGGTGATCGTCATGAAGGAGAGCAAGGCCCTGGAGTTGGGACTGACCCCGATGGCGCGCATCAAGGCGTTTGCCGCCAGCGGCGTCGATCCCGCCATTATGGGTACCGGGCCGATCACCGCTACCACCAAATGCCTGGAAAAAGCCGGCTGGTCGGTCAGCGACCTGGATCTGGTCGAAGCCAATGAGGCGTTTGCCGCCCAGGCCATGTCGGTCAACAAGGAGCTGGGCTGGGATGCGGAGAAGATCAACGTGAATGGTGGCGCCATCGCGCTGGGCCATCCGATCGGTGCATCCGGCGCCAGAATCCTGGTCTCCCTGCTGCACGAAATGGCTAAACGTGACGCCAAGAAGGGGCTGGCAACCCTGTGTATCGGCGGCGGTATGGGTGTAGCCCTGGCCGTTGAACGCGCCTAGTAAATCGCTGGAACCGCGGGGCTGACCTGGGATCTCTCCAGATCAGCTCCGCTTTTTCCCCTTCCCTGCCCACCGAGAATGATTTAAACGGCCGTGACGGGCATCCCCTCAGCTATTTTTCAAACCACACAGACCAAAGAGTTTTCCCTTTGCCAATATTCCCGGGTAAACTGTAACTGCAGATGTGATTTCATGTTGAGGATCCCGCTTGATGTCTAGTACCAGAATTATAAAAAAGTACCCTAATCGTCGCCTCTACGATACGGAATTGAGTCGCTATATCACCCTGAGCGACATCCGGGAACTGGTTATGAAGGGAACGGATTTTCAGGTGGTTGACACCAATACCAACGAAGACCTTACCCGCTCAATCCTGCTGCAGATCATGCTGGACGAAGAGTCCGGCGGCGAGCCGCTGTTCAGCGCCAAGATGCTGTCCCAGATCATCCGTTTCTATGGCGGCACGGTACAGGGCATCCTGGCCCGCTACCTGGAAGAGAGCCTCTCCATGTTCGTGCAGCAGCAGGATCAGCTTAACAACACCGTCGGCACCGATCCGGTGAAGGCGATCACCAACATGGCTGAACAGAACATGCGCATGTGGGCCGACATGCAGAAGAATTTTTTCAAAGCAGCCGGTCTTGCCGGTGCCGGCAACAGAAAAAAAGAAGAATAATCCTCAAGCCATCCCACATTAACCATCTAGTAAGAGCTTCTCCGCCGTCGGTCCGGCCTGCCACGGCGCTGATCCAAGCGATACGGATTGTGCGTCGCACAATTTTTTTCGGACCCCCTATTGACACGACCCCCTCCACCTTTTATGCTGCAATGCAATATTATTGCAACGCACAATTCCTGGAGAGCGCGCAATGAAAGATCCAAAGGCAAATCTTGAACTGATCAAAGAGTTCGGTATCAACGGCTACGAAAATATCCGGACCCTGGCGGAAATCAACCTGCGCACCTGGGAAAAATTGATCGAAAAACAGATGGATACTTTCGGCCTGTTGGTGGATACCGGTATCGAGCAACTCTCGGTCAACAGCAAATCCAGTGACCCAAAGGAGCTGTTCAACAGCCAGGTCGCCTTGAGCAAGAGCCTCAGCGAAAACCTCGCCGGCAAGGGTCGTGACGCAGTCAACCTGGCAACTCAGGCCGGAAATGAGTATCGCAGCTGGCTGGAAAACGGCATCAATACCTTCAACAGCAAAGTAACTGCCGCGGCTGAAGAGGCGTTGAAACAGTAACTATTGTCCGCATCCGCCGTTGCGGATGCGATGAAATCCCGAAGGCCTCTGGCGGCCTTCAGGCAGAAATCCTCCTCTCTCTGAACAGTGCATAGAGAGATTTTCGCCCGGCTCCCCGCCGGGCATTTTTTTTAAAACCTCATTAATTACCGCCAAGCACGCAAAGAACACAAAGGAAAACAGTAGCTTGTATTCGTGACATCCTTCCTCTACCAGGCGGGACAAAAGGAATACACGCCATTGCATCGCTTGGCGTACTCTGCGTTCTTCGCGGTTGAATCAAAAAACCAAGGGTCGCGGACAGTTCACATCCAGCCACCGCTCGCATACCCCAATTACCCAGTGGTTTACTTGGTATTGGTTTGATCTATCATCATCGTCAAGCCCCCATAGATAGGCGGGCCACACTCTAAAGGCAGTCCCGGAGCGACATCTCGACTCAATATTCCGGGTGACTGGTAATTTTGGGAGGAGCAGTATGACAAAACCAATGCATGATACCCCGATGCTGGATCAGCTGGAGGGAGGTCCTTGGCCGAGCTTTGTTACCGGCCTGAAGCGTCTGGCAAAAAACAGCGACATGATGGTCGACCTGCTGGGTCAACTCGAAACCTCGTACGAAACCCGAAAAGGCTACTGGAAAGGCGGCACCGTCGGTGTCATGGGCTACGGCGGTGGTATTATCCCCCGCTTTACCGAATTGAAGGACGCCAACAACAAGCCGCTGTTTCCCGCGGCTGCCGAGTTCCACACCCTGCGCGTCATACCGCCACCCGGCATGCACTATGACACCAAGACCATCCGTCATCTTTGCGACATCTGGGAGAAATACGGATCCGGCCTGATCGCCTTCCACGGCCAGTCCGGCGATATCATGTTCCAGGGCTGTACCACGGAAAATGTGCAAAAGGCGTTTGATGAGATCAACAAGGCGGGCTTCGACCTGGGTGGCGCCGGCCCGGCCGTGCGTACCGGCATGTCCTGTGTCGGCGCGGCGCGTTGCGAGCAGTCCTGTTATGACGAGGCGCGGGCCATGCGCACCTGCGTGAATGCCAATCTGGACGACATGCACCGTCCGGCTCTGCCTTACAAGCTCAAGTTCAAGGCATCCGGTTGCGCCAACGACTGCATGAACTCGATCCAGCGGGCCGACGTGGCGATGATCGGTACCTGGCGTGATGACATGAAGGTGGATCAGGCGGAAGTCCAGGCATTCGTGGCAAAGAAGGGTCGCAAGTACACCATCGATAACGTGATCACCCGCTGCCCGACCCAGGCACTCTCCCTCAACGATGACGACACGCTGGTGGTGGACAACCACAACTGTGTGCGCTGCATGCACTGTATTAATGTCATGACCAAGGCGCTCTCACCCGGTGACGACAAGGGTGTGACCATCCTGGTGGGCGGCAAGCGCACGCTGAAAATTGGCGATCTGATGGGCACGGTAGTCGTGCCGTTTCATAAGCTGGAGACCGACGAGGATTTCGAGTGGCTGGAAGAACTGAGCACCAACATCCTCGACTTCTTTGCCGAAAATGCCCTGGAGCACGAGCGTACCGGTGAGATGATCGAGCGTATCGGCCTGATCAACTTCCTGGAAGGCCTCGGTCTGGAGATCGAGCCGGAGATGATCTCCCAACCACGCACCAACCCCTATGTCCGCACCGACGACTGGGATGAGCAAGCGGCGAAATGGAACGAGCGTAAATCAGGGGCTATCTGACCCTATCCCATCTCATGGAACGGATACCCGACCTTCATGTCGGGTATTCTTACTTTGGCGTTATGTGCAGTTCCGTATTGTCGATATGGGCGATCAGCACCATCAGAAACTTGAACAGGTATTGCAGCCGGGCACGTACGTCGATGGCGGCGGAATTGAGGTTGAGCTTCTTAAGCACCGCCACCCGTTCATAGGCTTTATGGATCAGCTGTCCGGTTGACCACCCATGATATTTCTCAAACTCTTTCACGCCACCATAGGTACGTCGTGCAAGGCACTTCTTCTGGATCGAATCGAGAGGGGTGCCCTTTTCATTGGCTCGCCTGTACTGCCCCTCTTCCAGACCGGCAATAATCGTTGAATCATCCAGTCGCTCCGCCAGCCCGGCACGCAGAAAGGCAAGATTCTGCCTCAGCTCCATCACCAGCAGGTTTTTTGAGGAGCGCCGGTCCAGGTGTCTGGCGTATTCATTATCGAAAATATGGTACAGGTCCTGAATAATAGTCACGATCTTTCGTTATTCCGCCCCTGGCTCCGTCACGCCAGCAGATAATCCAGCAACAGCCCAAAGAAAATCACCATGCCGACACAGTTGTTGTTCAGGAAGGCGGTGAAACAGGCGGCAGGCTCGCGATTCCGGATCAAGGCCTGCTGCCGCACAAACAGCAGGCCCGCCACGACCAGGCCCAGGTAGTAAGCCAGACCCAGCCCCACCTCTACGCCGACCAGAACCAGCAGTACCAGCATGGTCAGCTGCAACAGACCGATAATCAGACGATCCTGCCGGCCAAACAGGATGGCGGTGGATTTGACCCCGATACGCAGATCATCTTCCCGATCTACCATGGCGTATTCGGTGTCATAGACCAGCGCCCAGATGATAGCCGCCAGATAAAGCAGCCAGGCAATGGCCGGGATGTTACCCAACAGGGCCATGTAGGCCATCGGTACCGCCCAGCCGAACGCCATGCCCAGAACCAACTGCGGCAGATGGGTATAGCGCTTCATAAACGGGTAGAGTGCCGCGAGCAGCACGGCCACGACCGACATCAGCACAGTCTGCCGGTTGAGCAGCAGCACCAGACCGAAGGCGACCAGACAGAGCGCGCCAAAGACCCAGAGCGCCGCTTTTGGCGACACTGCGCCGGTGGCAATTGGCCGACCACAGGTCCGTTTTACCTGGCCGTCGATATGCCGGTCGGCATAGTCATTGATGGCACAACCGGCGGAACGCATTAGCGCCACACCCAGAATGAAGACCAGCACCACCCCCCAGCGCGGCTCACCGGCGCCGGCCAGCCACAGGGCCCAGAGTGCCGGCCACAGCAACAGCAGGATACCGATCGGCTTGTCCAGCCGCACCAGACGAATGTAACCATCCAGTTGTTGGCGCAGGGTACGGGGCGCCGTGACTGCCTTGATATCAAATTCCGAATGACTCATGAACTACTCGTTGGGATATCGGGTAAAAACAGTTCATTCACCAGCAGTGGCTTGCCTGCCAGGTGAAACAGGGTCCGCCGCCCCCAGATCGCCTCCGCGGTTTGCAGATTCACCATTGCAGATGAAAACAGGGCGTGTCCAGGCAGCAGGCGCGCGATTTGGGTGACCCCACGCCGCATGGAGGGATCGGTAAACAGCACCTCACCCAACGGCCGTTCCCCCAGCACGGCCAATCGCCGGGCCGGCCCCTTCAGGCTGCGGACCGGAATCAGGGTGCGGGCGAATACCCACGGCACCCCGCCACAGAGCAACTCCACCTCGCGCAGCATGGCAATCCCGCCCCGGCGCATGCCCAGCAACCGACGTTCGCTATCCAGCGGCCTGGCCCAGCCCTGACGCAGCAGATTGACCCGAAAATCACCCTGCGCGGTTCGCTTCAGGCGCGCCGTCAACGATCCGCCATCCCGCAGCCACTGCTCGATTTCCGCAGGCACCTGATGGTGCCGAAACCGGCACCAGGGGGTCCAGTTGGGTTCACCACGGCTGTAATAACGCTTCAATGGCCACTTCCGGTGACGGCAAAGCTGCCATTATCACCGATTTTTAGCCCGGTTTCCCCTCTAAATGCATTTCGCCGCACTCATGGACTGTGCCCGCCGACGGCGCCCACGGGGCGCCCTATGACGTTTTTTCGGGGTAGGATCAGGGGCGTTTATGGCACTGTCACCTCAGGCATTGATATAGTGTTGCCGATCACCGATCCAGCGCCGCACCAGCGGCGTGACCCGTTCCGGATACTGTTCCAGCAGCAGTTGGGCAGCCTGCTGCACCTCTTCCAGCAGGGGCTGATCACGCAGCAGATCGGCAATGCGAAACTGCATCTCGCCGGTCTGGCGAGTACCCAGCACTTCGCCGGGACCCCGCAGTTCCAGATCCTTGCGGGCAATCAGAAAGCCGTCATTGGTCTCTCGCATGACACCCAACCGCTGCTGCGCGTGCTGGGACAGCGGCGGGTGGTACATCAGGACACAGTGACTCTCCACCGCCCCACGGCCAACCCGTCCACGCAGCTGATGCAGCTGGGCCAGCCCCAGGCGTTCCGGGTTTTCAATAATCATCAGGCTGGCGTTGGGCACGTCAACCCCGACCTCGATCACCGTGGTGGCCACCAGCAGATCCAGTTCAGCCTGCTTGAAAGCAGCCATCACAGTCTCTTTTTCCAAGGGTTTCAAACGTCCGTGCACCAGCCCGATACGCAGCTCCGGCAGTACTTCCTGGAGCATACGCACCGTATCCTCGGCCGCCTGGCACTGCAGCGCCTCGGACTCCTCGATCAGGGTGCAGACCCAGTAAGTCTGACGTCCGGCCACACAGGCGCTGCGCACCCGCTCCACCACTTCAGCACGCCGGCTGTCCGGTATCACCACGGTCGCGACGGGGGTGCGTCCGGGCGGCAGCTCATCAATGATCGACAGGTCCAGATCAGCGTAGGCGGTCATCGCCAGGGTGCGGGGAATAGGCGTGGCGGTCATGATCAACTGATGGGGTAAGGCGCTGCCACTCCCCTTCTCCCGCAACGCCATACGCTGGTGCACACCGAAACGGTGCTGCTCATCAATAATAACAAGACCCAGCGCATGGAAAGTGACATCAGCCTGGAACAGGGCGTGCGTGCCCACCACAATGCGGACCCGCCCGGCTCGCAGATCATCCAGCAGCTGTTCCCGCACCTTGCCCTTATGCCGTCCCGTCAGCCAGGCCACCTCCAGACCCAGTGGCTCCAACCACTCCTGGAATACCCGCAGATGCTGTTCCGCCAGCAGTTCGGTAGGCGCCATCAGGGCGACCTGATGGCCCGCCTCCAGTGCCTGCAGGGCCGCCAGCGCCGCCACCACGGTCTTGCCCGATCCCACATCGCCCTGCACCAGACGCATCATGGGATGGGGCTGCTGCAGATCCCGGGCGATCTCCTGCAACACCCGCCGTTGCGCGTCGGTCAGGCTGAAACCCAGACGCTTGAGAAACGGCCGCGTCCACTCTGCCGTGGCCGACAGAATCGGTGCGTCCAGGTGTTTTTGTCGCAGACGGGTCTCTCGCAGGCTGAGCTGGTGCGCCATCAACTCTTCAAAGGCGAGGCGCTGTTGGGCCGGGTGACTGCCGGCCAACAGCTGCTGCTGCGGGGCATCCGGCGGCGGCCGGTGCAGATAACCGAGGGCGTCCGTCAGATCGGGCAGTCGGAAACGCCGCAGCAGCTCATCCGGCAGCCACTCCGGCAGGGCGGCCGGATCGGCCTGCAGCAGTGCCAGAGCCCTGCCTGCCATGGCGCGCCAACTGAGCTGGTGCATCCCCTCGGTGGTGGGGTAGACCGGGGTCAGGCTCTCCTCCACCTGCGGACTCTCCCCTTCAGTTATGCGCAGATATTCCGGATGAACCATCTCATAGCCGGCGGGGCCGGGACGCACCTCGCCATAACAACGCAGACAGCTGCCACGGCTCAGCGCCGATTTCTGGGCCGCCGAGAAATGGAAAAAGCGCAGGGTCAGGGCGCCGCTGCCATCGGCCAGTCTGACCAACAGCGAGCGGCGCCGTCCAAAGCGGATATCCGCCAGCTCTATCTCGCCCTCGACCACCACGCTGTCACCGGGACGCAGCGAGCCAATCGGCACCACCCGGGTACGATCCTGATAGCGAAACGGCAGGTGGAAGAGAATATCCTGAACGGTCCGGATACCGATCTTGGCCAGTTTTTCGCTGTTGCGCGAGCCGACACCCTTGAGGGCGGTTACCGGCATCTGGTCCAATCCTGTAGTCCGGCCGTTTTTATTCAAGGGCACCTCTGACATCCTCCGCATCCCTCTGTGAGTGATCTGCTCTATCGGACCCCGGCGTGACCGAGGCCGGAGTCAGCCCCCCCGGCCAACTCCCTGGTTCATCCGACCCAAGCGCAGCCAGACACCGTCCACTGATTTAATGTGGTAATCATGGCCGGCGGCGCATCCCTGTGCCACGCTTAACCTGACAAATATACTTGGCAGATTTATCCGGCCGACGGCCAATTAAGGCGTGATAATATTACCAGATAATTTCGTATGGAAAACCTATAGAGAACAAATAGAGGAGACCGTCCATGTCCGTATTGCTGGAGTTTGCCATGTTTCCGACCGACAAGGGGGAGAGTGTGAGCGCCTATGTCAGCCAGGTGATCCAGATGATCCGCGACAGCGGCAGCGACTATCAACTGACCCCCATGGGGACCATTATAGAGACCGACAGCCTGGCACAGGCCCTGGCGTTGGTGGAGGCGGCCTATGGAATACTGGATCAGGCCGGCTGCGAGCGGGTCTACTCCTCGCTGAAACTGGATATTCGCAAGGGCAAGAAGAACAGGATGCAAGGCAAGGTGGCGTCGATACGGGAGAAGATCGGCGACGTGCGCAGCTGAATCCCTTTTCGGAGATCGGATCATGATCCATCAGGTAATACTACAGATTCAGTGCAACGGCAGGGGCACCTACAACATCACCCGGGAAGTGGAGCGGGTAGTCAGTGATTCCGATATTAATACCGGTTTATGTCATGTGTTCAGTCACCATACCAGCGCCTCCCTCACCCTGTGCGAGAACGCCGACCCGGCAGTGCGACGGGATCTGGAACAGTTCATGGAAAGGCTGGTACCGGATGGCGACCCAGCCTATGAACACAGCCTGGAGGGACCCGATGACATGCCAGCCCATATCCGTTCGATCCTGACCAATATGGACCTGACTCTGCCGGTCACCGCCGGGCGCTGTGCCCGTGGCACCTGGCAGGGGATCTATCTGTGGGAACACCGCACCACTCCGCTACGCCGTCAGATCACCGTCACCCTGCAGGGCGAGTAAACGCGCTGCTGATGTAAGGAAGCGCCTGTCGGGCTTAACCGATCGTAGCGAGGAAGAGCTGAGGGGAGACAGGTTTTTTGATCTTTCCCCACGAGGTCAGTGTTAAACCCTGCAGGCTCCTAAAGCACCATCACCGCATCCATCTCCACGGCCGCCCCTTTGGGCAACTGGGCCACACCGATCGCGGCCCGGGCCGGATAGGGCTGGGAGAAGTATTCCGCCATCACGCTGTTTACCAGCGGAAAGTGCGTCAGGTCCGTGAGAAAAGCATTCAGCTTCACCACATCGCTGAGCTCACCGCCGGCCGCCCTGGCCACCGCCTGCAGGTTATCGAATACGCGCCGGATCTGGGCCTCCATATCCCCCTCCACCATCTCCATGGTCTCCGGCACCAGCGGAATCTGCCCGGACAGATAGACGGTGTTTCCCACCTTGACCGCCTGTGAATAGGTCCCGATCGCCTGGGGCGCCAGGTCTGTTCGAATAATCTCTTTTTCCATATCTGTTCTCTACCTCTACTTATCCGACCCGATGTATCCGCAACACCGAACTCAACTGCCGCAGGCGGCGCATGATGTTGGCCAGATGGACACGGCTATCCACCGCCACCACAAAATGCAGCGTGGAGGTGAGTCCGTCCCGCTCCTCCATGATGACGTTCTTGATATTGGAGCCCATCTCCGAGATGGCCGATGCGACCGAGGCCAGGGCACCCCGCTTGTTCCCGACATCCACCTTGATCTCGGTGGTAAAATCACCCACCGGCTCCTTCTCCCACTTTACATCCAGCCAGCTGTCGCTCTTACGGAAGTCACCGAGATTGCGGCATTCATGCCGATGCACCACGATGCCCCTGCCCGGATTAAAAATCGCCACGATCTCATCGCCTGGTAACGGCCGACAGCATTTGGCAAACCGTACCACCATGCCTTCGGTGCCGGTAATGGCCAACGGAGCCGATCCCGCCTGCTGCGGTAAATCCTCTCTGGGCAGGTCGGTATCCGAATCGGTCAGCCGCCGGGCCACCAGCAGCGGCATACGGTTACCCAGGCCGATCTCCTCCAGCAACGCCTCCTTGCTGGTCAGGTGAAAGTCCTCCAGCAACCTGCCGAGCTGGCTATCCGGTATCTGGTCGATAGTCAGATCATGTTGCGCCAGATCCTTGTTCAACAGCCGCCGCCCCAGCGTCACGGCTTCCTGGTGGCGCAGATTCTTCAGATAACCACGGATGTTGGCCCGCGCCTTGCCCGTTACCACAAAATTGAGCCAGGCGGCACTGGGGTTGGCGGTATCGGAGGTGATGATCTCCACCGTCTGGCCGCTATACAACCGGGTACGTAACGGCACCATGTGCCGGTCTACCCGAGCCGCCACCGTATGGTTTCCCACATCGGAATGTACCGCATAGGCAAAATCAATCACCGTGGCCCCCTTGGCCAGCACCATGATCTTTCCCCGGGGAGTGAATACGTAGACCTCATCCGGGAACAGATCCACCTTGACATGTTCCAGGAACTCCATGGAGTCGCCCGCATCTTTCTGCAACTCCAGCAGATTCTTCAGCCAGTTGGAGGCGTCGGCGTGCGCCTCGCCACTCTGGTTCTCGCTGGATTTATACAACCAGTGTGCCGCAATGCCCGATTCCGCCATGCGGTCCATCTCCACGGTGCGGATCTGTATCTCGATCGGCAGACCATGAGGACCGAACAGCAGGGTATGCAGTGACTGGTAACCGTTCGCCTTGGGTATGGCAATATAGTCCTTGAAGCGCCCGGGTACCGGTTTATAAAGATTGTGCACCACCCCCAGTGCCCGGTAACAGGTATCCAGGCGGTCGACAATGATACGGAAGGCATAGACATCCACCACCTCGGAGAACGAGAGTTTCTTGTCCCGCATCTTGGTGTAGATACTGTAGAGGTGTTTTTCCCGTCCCCTTACCACGCCGACAATGCCTTCCTGTTCCAATCGCCCGACCAGAGCGGCATCGATATTCCCCATCACCTCCTTGCGGTTGCCTCTGGCAGCCCGCACCGCTTCCTTCAGGGCACGGTAACGCATCGGCCAATAGGCGGCGAAACAGAGCTCTTCCAGCTCGGTGCGCAGCCGGTAGATGCCCAGTCGATGGGCTATGGGGGCATAGATCTCCAGGGTCTCGCGGGCAATCCGCCGACACTTCTCCGGCCGCATCACCTCCAGGGTGCGCATGTTGTGCAAGCGGTCCGCAAGTTTGATCAGGATAATGCGGATATCCTGCGTCATGGCCAACAGCATTTTGCGGAAACTGGCAGCCTGCGCTTCAGCCTTGGAGGGGAAATTGATCTGATTCAGTTTGCTGACGCCATCCACCAGGGTGGCCACCTCTTCACCGAACTCCTCTTCCAGCTGGGCCTTGGTGACCGGCGTATCCTCCAGCACGTCGTGCATAATCGCGGCCATGAGGCAGCGGGAGTCAAGCCGGATATCGGCCAGAATCCGGGCCACGGCCAGGGGATGGTAGATGTAGGGCTCGCCACTGAGACGCTTCTGTCCTTCGTGCGCCTCGGCACTGAAAACGTAAGCGCGATAGACTTCGCGAATCTGTTCAACACTCAGATAGGATTCGAGGTAGACGCAGAGATCGCTGATCAGGAAGCGGGGTTTACTGCTAGGTTCGGAAGGCTGGATGCTGGCCGGACTGTTCATACAACGGTCCGGTCAGGGGCCGCGCCATAGACCGGCGCAGCCTCTCTAAACTGTGGGCTGAAAATTTTTCTTGAAAGGCCTCTGGTGCACATTCCCTATTTGGCAAATGCCTGTTCATCCACCAGCTCATCCGAGCCGAAATTCTCTTCCAAAGCACTCATATCGACCTCGGTGTCGGACTTTGGCGCCACTACATGATCATCGACCAGTCCGGCAGCAATTTCCCGCAGGGCTACCACCGTCGCCTTGTCATTCTCCCAGGCCAGCATTGGCGCCACGCCATGGCTCAGCTGACGCGCACGCTTGGTTGCCAGCAAAACCAGGTCAAAACGGTTATCCACATGTTCAAGGCAATCTTCAACTGTAACGCGGGCCATGTTCAATATACTCCGAAGGTCTAATCCCCGGATACACTTTCAGCGGGGAAGAAAATAATGCGGTTATGTCAGCCGTTACGGCCGGAACATTAAATAGTATAACAATACAAGCCCACACACCAGATGCGTAGCCAGCTATATCAAGACTCCCTGCCAATTATGTGTTGGTATTATTTTGACTTAACGAATCATACCGGTGGAAGGGGCCACTCTCTGCGAACCCGCCCCCTCGGAGCCGGTATCCTGCGTTGAGGGTAGATGCGAGAATCTGCCGGTACTTCCTCTTGGGAGCGAAGCGGTTCCAGCATCCATGCCGATCTTTCAATGTGACACCCTCAAAGACGCCAAGATCGCACAGATAAAGATGCACCTTGTGCTTAAGGGGTCCAACTACCCTTTTCGTTGAAGCAACCGTTCACTTCAGCAGCGAACGCAGCCGCTCCTGCAGCCGTTCCGCCTGGATCGGCTGGCGCAGGCGTTGCGCCGTGATAATCGCCCTGAGCTCACCGAGCGCCTGATCAAACAGGTCATTGACCACTATGTAGTCATATTCGGGATAGTGCGACATCTCTTCCCTTGCCTCACCCAGTCGCCGCTGTATCACCGCTTCGCTGTCCTGTCCCCGGTTGCCCAGCCGCTGCCGCAGTGCCTCCGGCGTGGGGGGGAGAATAAAAACAGACACCGTTCCCGGAAAGCGCGCGCGGACCTGCTGCGCACCCTGCCAGTCGATCTCCAGGATCACATCATTGCCTTGTTCCATCTGCTCGCGGATACCGGCTTCGGAAGTACCATAATAATTGCCAAACACCTCCGCGTGCTCCAGAAACGCACCGGCTTCCACCATTCCCGTGAAGGTATCCTGAGCCACAAAATGGTAATCCAGGGCATCAGTCTCACCCGGCCTTTTGGGCCGGGTAGTGTGCGAGATGGAAACCCGCACACGCTCTTCGGTCTCTACCAGCGCCTTCAGCAGGCTGGTCTTTCCCGCCCCGGACGGGGCGGACACTATAAACAGGGTGCCTGTACTCATGCTCTTTCCACTTTTCCTTGCTGTCGTTTTATCAATAGCCGGGGCGCAGCGCGCCTACTCGATATTCTGGATCTGCTCGCGCATCTGCTCGATCAACACCTTCAGTTCCACCGACACCCGGGTCATTTCCACATCATTGGACTTTGAGCCCAAGGTATTGGCCTCCCGGTTGAGTTCCTGCATGAGAAAATCCAGACGGCGTCCCACCGGCTCATCCCTGGCGAGCACCGCCTCGACTTCATCCAGATGGGTCTGCAGCCGGTCCATCTCCTCATCCACATCGAGCCGCTGGGTCAGCAATACCATCTCCTGTTCAATGCGCCCCTCGTCCAATTCGGCGGTCAGTTCGGCCAGCCGGGCACGCAGCCGGTCACGCAGTGACACCAGCAGCTGCGGCATCAGCTGCTTCACCTTGGCCACCTCTTCGCGCATTGCCCCGCAGCGCTGGATGATCAGTTCGGCCAGCCGACCACCCTCTCGATGGCGGGATTCCACCAGGCCATCCAGGGTCTCATCCAGCAAGGCCGCCGCCCGCTTATGCACCGGCGTCAAATCCAGCTCTTCGGTCTCCAGCACACCAGGCCAGCGCAGGATATCTATCGCGCGGGGCGGCACGGACTCATGGAGCAGAAGACCCACCTCCCCGGCCGCATCAATGATCTGTTGGGCGAAACGTTCATTCACCGCCACCCCGGCGGTAGCACTTTTGGACGGCACGAAGCGAAACAGGCAATCCACCTTGCCACGTCCCAGCCGGGCGGCAACCCGCTCCCTGACCAGCGGCTCCAGGGCACGCAACTCCTCGGGTAACCGGACAAACAGCTCCAGGTAACGGTGATTCACCGAGCGTAGCTCGCATACCAGCTCACCCAGTTCGTCCCGGCTCTCTCTTCTCGAAAATGAGGTCATACTGCTTATCATGTGCGCACCTGTTATTTATCCTTGGAGGCATACTGCGTATCATCGGTTAAACGCAGACGTTGAGTATCCGCCAGTTCACCGGGCCGTCCATCTCCTGTCGACACCCCTGACGTGGTAACCTGTATCATAATGCGCATTCAGACAGAGTGCATCTGGAGCCGACTATTTCTTCACCCACGGAACAGAACAGGGACAGCCTACCATCCGGTACCGTCATCGACTGTTACTCGATCATCAAGCTGATCGGGAGTGGCGGTTTCAGCCTGATTTACCTGGCGGAGGACGAGGATAGCCAGGATCACGTGGTGATCAAGGAGTACCTGCCGAAGAAGCTGGCGGTACGGGACCGCGCCGGCATGGTGCAGGTCAGCGGCGACAAGCAGAGCGATGCCTTCCATAACGGACGCAAACTCTTCTACCAGGAAGCGAAGGCGCTGGCCACCCTGCGCCACCCCAATATCGTCAATGTCCGCACCTTCTTCCTGGCCAACAACACCGCCTATCTGGTGATGGACTATGAGCACGGGAAGAACCTCGGCAGCTATGTAAAAAAGCGCAACGGCGGGCTCAGCACCACCTTTCTGCTGACGGTGTTTCCGGCGGTGCTCGACGCCCTCAACCTGATCCACTCAGAGGGACAGCTGCACCTGGATATCAAGCCCAGCAATATCCACCTGCGCCCGGGGGGCAATCCGCTGCTGCTGGATTTTGGCGCCGTACATCAGTTCGCGACCACACGCAGCCGGCAATCCTCCCAGGTGGTGACTCCCGGATTTGCCCCGGTCGAGCAGTATTACTCCTCCGGTTACGTGGGTCCCTGGAGCGATGTCTACGCCATCGGCGCCACCATGCGCTCCTGCATCGAGGGCAAGCCACCACCCTCTGCCATTGAACGGCATGCTAAAGATTCCATGAAACCGATCGCAAGCCTGTACAAGAAGCAGTATCCGGCCTATCTGTTGGAGGTGATCGACTGGGCGATGGAGGTGGACCCGCTGCTCCGGCCTCAGAATGCCGGCATTATGCTGGAGGCACTGACCCAGCAACGGGGGCGTCCGGCCAACAACCGCCAGCCACAGCTGGAGTCGGCTGACGAGCTGTTCAAGGAGAAACACCCTGAATGAGTATACAACCCGGTGAATTCGCCTCCAGCAGCCTGATAGGCGACCGCAAGATCAACCAGGACCGCTGCATCCGGGTGGATGACGGTAATGTAGTCCTGCTGGGATTGGGCGACGGTATGGGCGGCCATCCACGCGGTGAGACGGCGGCACAGGTGTTGATCGACACCTGCCAGAATTATTTCAATCGCACCCCCCATCCAATCCTCAACCCAAGCAGCTTTCTCACTCGCCTGCTGCATAAAGCGCATGAGAACATCGTCGCCTTCGGTTATGAGCAGCGGCCGGCTATCGACCCCAGAACCACGGCGGTAGCCTGCCTGATCCAGAAGAATGTCGCCCACTGGGCACATGCCGGCGACAGCCGGCTCTATCTGTTGCGGGAACAACGGATACTCGCCAAGACCATAGACCACTCCTATGTAGAGCGGCTGAAACAGCAGGGCGTGATCACCGCCCGGCAGCAGAAGAATCACCCGCAGCGAAACTATGTCACCCGCTGCCTCGGGGGTGCACTGGTTTCCCCGGACATCACCCTGGGAAAACACAAGCTGGCGGCCGGGGATATCCTGCTGCTCTGCAGCGACGGACTCTGGGGAAGCATCAGCGAATCCGAGATGCTGACCACCCTGTTCAGTCGGCTGCCGCTATCGGAAGCGGTGCGGACACTGTCCGAACAGGCGGCACACAAAGCCTTTCCAGACAGTGACAACATCACCCTTATTGCCCTCAGGATGCAGCCGCTGGACGAGGAGACTGACGGCGAACCACGGAACAACAAACAGGAGCGCGCCGAAGAGGGCAACCTGGCCCAGGCCATTGCCGACCTTCAGAACGCCATCAGCAATTTTGAAACAGAAACCAGGCAGGATAAAGAATGAGACCCAGTGGCCGTACACCCGAGCAAATGCGCAATGTCCGCATTACCCGACATTTCACCAAACATGCAGAGGGCTCGGTACTGGTCGCCTTCGGCGACACCCAGGTTATCTGCACCGCCTCGATTGAGGAGCGCGTCCCCCCCTTCCTCAAGGGTACCGGTCAGGGCTGGGTCACTGCAGAGTACGGCATGCTGCCCCGTTCCACCAACAGCCGCATGGCACGGGAAGCGAGCAGAGGCAAACAGGGCGGCCGCACCCTGGAAATCCAACGACTGATTGGGCGCAGCCTGCGGGCAGTGACCGATCTTCAGGCCCTGGGGGAACGCACCATCACCCTGGATTGTGACGTGATCCAGGCTGATGGCGGAACCCGCACGGCGTCCATCTCGGGCGCTTACGTCGCACTGTGCGACGCCATCAGCAATCTGCAGACATCAGGCAAACTCGCCACCGACCCGATTCATGGCCAGCTCGCCTCCGTTTCGGTGGGTATCTATCAGGGCACACCGGTACTGGATCTGGATTATGCCGAGGACTCCCAGGCCGAGACCGACATGAACGTGGTGATGAACAATGCCGGAGCCTTTATCGAGGTTCAGGGCACAGCAGAGGGCCACGCCTTTCATCTGCAGGAGCTCAATGCCATGCTGGCATTGGCGGATAGCGGAATACGGGAGATCATGACGGTACAGCAGGAAGCATTGGTCAGCTAGGTTTTAACGGCAGAAAACGCTCCCGCGACAAGGTGTCCGGGAGCGGCTTCAGCCGCGCTGCCCCCTACACCAACATCAGCTCGGGCACAGGTTGGGTACAGACCCGGTTTCGCCCCTGCTCCTTGGCCTGATAGAGCGCCCTGTCGGCCCTCACCATGGCCGGCTCAATAGACACATCACCCGCAGCGAACCCGCTGATACCGATGCTGATGGTCACCATAATCTCCGTTTCACCAACCTGGATGCGCAGATTTTCGATCGCAGACCGGACGCGCTCTGCGGTTGCTCCGGCGGACGGCTCATCGGTCGACGGCAACAGAACGGCAAACTCCTCGCCGCCAATCCGACCCAAAATATCCTCTTCACGCAGCGCCGAAACAATGGCCTGTGCGACGAATTTCAGCACCCGGTCACCGGCCGGGTGACCGTGGTTGTCATTCACCTGCTTGAAATAATCCACATCCAGCAACATCACCGACAACTCGCCCTGATGGCGCAGCCGCCGCGCCACCTCCATTTTCGCCCGCTTCATGAACTCGCGGCGGTTGATCACTCCGGTCAGGGAATCAATACTGGCAAGCCGCTTGTACTCCTCGCCCTCCGCCGTGCTGCGCTTCAATGCCAGGACATGCCGACTCACAGCCAGCGGCCCCAGTTGCTCGCCCATCGTCAGCATATCGGTGCGTATCAGTTTACGGCGGAAAGTCTCGTAGGCCTGCACCATATCCCCCAACTCATCCTTGCGCTTGGCAAACGGAATACGGTAAGACTTATCATCCGCGGTCAGCGCCCGCATACCATCGGTCAGGCTGAGGATGGGAAGCCGGATTGACCTGGCCAGCTGCAGTGCCACAAAACCGATCAACAGCACCATGGCTCCCCCGCCAAAGACCGTCGCCATGAACGTGATGGTGGAGAGACTGCGCTGACGCCCCATCTCATCCAGCAACTGATTGATCAACTGCTGTTGAAATTCGCTGATAAGATTGATGCGCTGCGTGGCGACCTTGAACCAGGTGAAGCTGTCTATCGAGACCACCCCGTCTCCACTGCCGTGTTCCAGAGCGTAGTCACTGAGACGCTGGTAGGCGATCACATCATTCACCGCATAGTGCGACCGCCAACGAACCCTCTGTTCTTCGGAAAGAAACGAGTGAAACTGTCTCTCCAATGTCGCCTGTTCCGAGACCAGAGAGACCAGCTGCCGATACTCCTGCCGGGTGAAGGAGCCCCTGCCGAACGCCGAGGAAACGACCGCTCGCTCACGCCCGCCCATCTCGGCAAACTGAATCAAAATAGCATTGGCCTGAAACAACTCGGAGGCGCCCTGGCGTCGTGAAATAATGGCGATCTGATTGGTTAGTCCGATCAACTCCGCGATCAGTCCGGTAAAGCCCTCAAAGCTCTCCTGGGACGAGAGTGATCGCTGATCAACCTGGTTACGGTAGCGCTCCAATGCCTCCATGCGAACCGCCACCTTTGTCGCCAGATTACCGATCTGTGCCAACCGGCCCTCCAGTTTCCGGGCTTCCTGGCTCACCCTGAATATCTCCAGTTCACGATCACTGCGGCTGCGCTGCAGCTTCAGTGCAGTTTTGAAAGCAGGGTCATCGCTGGTCAGGAAACCGGCACTGAGTCCGCGTTCTTTCTGCAGTTCATGGGCGAGATTGCCCACCTCCTGACTGAATGAGGCAAGCTGAGCAACGTCACCCGCACCCACTGCCTCCTGCCAGGACTGATACATAATCATTCCGGCAAAAATCAACATCGGCAACAGGGAGATGACCACCAGCATCTCGAGGCCCCGGACGAAGGATAGCTTCTGGAATTTGAGCACCAGAAATTCCGCCAGGGAATGGTTCTTTACCTCTCGTTCAGCCAGCAGGGGCGCCAGATCCAGATCCTGATCAATAATGTGGTTGATCAGCAGTTTGACCAGCGATTCGGTCACATCGATCAGGGACCCCCCCAGATCGTCAGATCGTAACTGGCTTCTCGCTTCGATTATGGCCGACAGGAAATCGCTGTGCTCGCGCCGCTGCTCCTCTTTAAAATCCTCACCGGCGGTGGCGCTGAGCATCTCCTCATGGCGACTGTGCGCCGTAGCCAGCTGCTCCAGCTCATCCAGAATCCGATGCACCTGCTCCGCATCGGGCGCTTCGTCGATCAGATCAATGAGTCGGTTCAGGAGTGAGATAAGCTGCCGGTGCTCACCATCCAGCCCAGGATCACCAATACTAAGCCCTTCATCCCAGTGGATTTTCTTCATAACAGGTCATTCAGGCGCCAATCTGGTCACCTGCTGGATTAATCTCATGCACTTGCGGATTGCGCCATTCAGCCGCGCCCGCGCCCAACGTACACCCGGCTTGTAACCGGAGTACCCACTGATAGCGGCCCCGTCACCGATTTCTGAAGTAGATACGACACATGGATGATGTTTTTTATTTCCAATCTGTAACGTTTACAGGGTGGGAAAGGCGTAGCTGCTCCCTTCGCGCACGGATGCAGAGGGCCAGCGCTGGGTGATGGTCTTGCGCCGCGTATAGAAACGCACCGCGTCAGGACCATAGGCATGGAGATCGCCGAACAGCGAGCGTTTCCAGCCCCCAAAGCTGTGGTAGGCGACAGGTACAGGCAGAGGGATATTCACTCCCACCATGCCGACCCGGATATGGTCACTGAAGAAGCGGGCCGCCTCACCATCCCGGGTAAAGATGCATGTGCCGTTGCCGTACTCGTGGTTATCGATCAGGGTCATCGCCTGCTGCAGGTTTTCCACCCGCACTACACAGAGCACCGGCCCGAATATCTCATCACGGTAGATCGACATCTCCGGCGTGACCCGGTCAAACAGACAGCCACCCAGAAAGAACCCTTCCGCATGGCCTTCGACCCGCTGACCCCGGCCATCCACCACCAGCTCAGCCCCTTCATCCAGACCCCGATCCACATAGCCCCGCACCTTCCGCAGATGCTGTGCAGTCACCAGCGGACCCATTTCGCTTCCCGACTCACGACCCGGTCCCACTTTCAGGTGCGCCAGCTTTTCCGCCAGCCCGCCAACCACGGCATCCGCCACCGTATCGCCGACACAGACCACCACCGAAATGGCCATGCAGCGCTCACCGCAGGAGCCATAGGCCGCCCCCATCAGGGCATTGACCGCATTGTCCAGATCAGCGTCCGGCATCACCACCGCATGATTCTTAGCGCCACCCAGCGCCTGCACCCGCTTGCCGGCCGCAGTACCGGTGTGATAGATGTACTCCGCCACCATGGTGGAACCGACAAAGCTGGCCGCCTGCACCCGGGGATCATTCAGTAACGTGTCCACCGCCTCTTTGTCGCCGTTAACCAGATTGAACACACCGTCCGGCAGCCCAGCCTGCTGCAACAATTCGGCTATGCGCAGAGCCGCCGAGGGATCCCGTTCGGAGGGCTTAAGAATAAAGGTATTGCCGCAGATAATTGCCATTGGGAACATCCACATCGGCACCATCACGGGGAAATTGAATGGCGTGATCCCCACCACCACCCCCAGTGGTTGAAACTCGGACCAGGAGTCGATAGCCGGGCCGACACTCTTGGAGTATTCCCCCTTCAGCAGTTCCGGCGCGCCACAGGCGTACTCCACCACCTCAATGCCGCGCATCAGTTCGCCCATGGCATCATCCAGCACCTTGCCGTGTTCATCGGTGATCAGTCCACAGATCTCCTCGGCATGCTGTTCAAGCAGCTGTTTGTAGCGGAACATCACCTGGGCCCGCTTCAGGGGTGGGGTTTCCCGCCAGGCCGGGAAGGCCGCCTCGGCGGCGGCAATCGCCCGCTCAACCGTGGCCCGGGAGGCCAGCGCCACCTGCCGCGATGTCTCACCGGTGGCCGGATTGTAGATCGGCTGGGTCCGCTGATCGTCGTTGACAATCTCGCCGTTAATGAAATGACCAATGGTATTCATAAGCTGCTCCTGGCAGAACGAGCCGCGACGGGCTCTCTGGTTATCATCCTGAAGCCCCCTGTTGCGATACAAATACGCCAAAACAGGCGTGAGCTGTTTCAGGCTGGATCGCAAATCAGGGGATCAAATCGCCTTGAGGCTGTCCCCCACGACGTTGATCAGCCGATCAATCTCTTCCTTCTCGATAGTCATGGCCGGTCCGAACTGAATGGTGTCGCCGCCATAGCGTACATAGACACCCCGCTCCCAGCAGCGCATGGCGATCTCCCAGGGGCGGCGTGCCGGTTCATCCGGGTAGGGGGCAATCTGCAACGCACCCGCCAGGCCGAAGTTGCGGATATCGGTAATGTGCGGACCACCCCGAAGACTGTGCAGGCCCGACTCAAAATAGGGCGCCATATCGCGAGCCCGTTCCGCCAGCCGATCCTGTTCAAACAGCGTCAGCGCGGCCAGTCCCGCTGCACAAGCCAGGGGGTGGGCCGAGTAGGTATAGCCATGGGGGAACTCCACCATATATTCCGGACCGCCGTGTGTCATGAAGGTCTGGTAGATATCTTCCCGCACGACCGTTGCCCCCATCGGCACTGCCCCGTTGGTCAATCCCTTCGCCAGGGTCATGATGTCCGGCACAACACCGAAGGCATCCGCGCCGAAGGCATGTCCAGTACGGCCGAAACCGGTAATCACTTCATCAAAAATGAGCAGAATTGCGTGCTTGTCGCAGATCTCCCGCAGTCGTCGCAGATAACCCTCGGGCGGCACGATCACACCCGCTGACCCGGCAACGGGCTCAACAATCACGGCGGCAATATTGGAGGCGTCATGCAGCGCCACCAACTCCTCCAGCTGATCCGCCAGAGCGACGCCATGCTCCGGTATGCCACGACTGAAGGCATTCTCCGGCAACAGGGTGTGGGGCAGGTGATCTGCATCCAGCAGGGTGCCGAACAGTTTGCGGTTCGGCCCGATGCCACCCACACTGATACCGCCAAGATTGACCCCGTGATAACCCTTGGCCCGCCCAATCAACTTGGTCTTGCCCGGCATGCCCTTCAGACGCCAGTAGCCGCGCGCCATTTTCAGTGCAGTCTCTACCGCCTCGGAACCGGAATTGGAGAAAAACAGATAATCCAGGCCTGGCGGCGTCAGCTGCCTGAGACGATTGGCCAGTTCAAACGCGAGCGGATGACCGAACTGGAATCCCGGGGCATAATCCATGCGGCCCAGTTGGGCAGTGATCGCCTCACTGATCTCCTGTCGGTTGTGTCCGGCCCCGCAGCACCAAAGGCCGGACACCCCATCCAGAATCCGCCGGCCATCGGCACTCCGGTAATAATTGCCCTCGGCGGCCACCACCATGCGGGGATTCTGTTTAAAATCCCGGTTGCCGGTGAACGGCATCCAGAGGGCTTCCAGTGCCTCACGGCCCAGGCCGGCACTGAGCCGGGAATCGAAATCTGACATGGGGATATCCTTGATCCATCAGTGAATATAAGCCTAGTCCGGCTATAGAAATAAGTTAAATAAATTTGAATTTTTCAGCATCCGTAGCCACTTAAACATAGATATCGAATGAGGCCGGGGGTTTAGTCACCTCAGCCCTTTCGGTGGCCAGATAAGTAATATCGATATCCACCAGCTTTGCATCTTTCGGGCAGTGGTGGCACGCTGGCCGAGCTTGAGCGCCCGATCCCGGAATTCCTCACGAAACAGCCGTTGGAAAAACTCCGCTTATTTATGCTATCGTTCCGAATCAAGTTTGATAAAATATTACACTATTGTCATAAGTAATACTGATCGACATTGTCGTATCAGGCTCTCTACCAGAGTCGACACAACACCTTTCCTTAACAGCGCCCTGAGCCGGGCAACAGAACCAGGAAAACACCATGATTTCACCGAACCTACGAGCGACTGTCATCGGAGTCACCGCGACACTCCTCTCCACTTATGCCATCGAATCCAACGCCTGGCGCAAGGATATCGAGACCTCTGGTCGTATCAAAAACACCACCTGCAAGTATGAACCGGAGGCGCAATGCTCCTGGGCGGTACGGATCGGCGCCCAGATCCCCGGCGTCGATATGCATGAGGCCTCCATGGCCTCCATGCGGCTGGACAACGCCAATCTGCAGGGCGCCAATCTCTCTCGCGCCACTCTGCACCTGGCAAATCTGCAGGGCGCCAACCTGATGCTAAGCAACCTGGAATATGCGGCACTGCATGCTGTGAACCTGCAGGGCGCCAACCTGATGCTGGCAAATCTGAAAGGCGCCAACTTCCTGGATGCGGACCTCAGCGGCGCCAATCTTCGGGGCGCCAATCTCGAGGGTACCATTCTGATTGCGGCCAAGCTGGATAACGCCACCTGGACCGATGGGCGTGTCTGCGCTGTCGGCTCCAAAGGTGAGTGCCTGTAGTCAGAATATGACCTGACTCTGCTCCCGACCATTCCTGAAAAAAAAGGCCTTACCCGCGAGGGGAAGGCCTTTTTTCTCTTCCGAATGTGGAGTGAAGTTAAGGAATTACCGAGTCAATCACCAACTCCACCACCGCCTGATCACTGACAGTCACCGGAGACACTTCTCCCAACAGATCGCCACTGGCGGCAATGGCATTACCGGATCGTGAGATCCGGGCTCCTACCACCACCTGCGGAAACTTCGACAGATTCATCCCCGGCACCATCGCCTGGGCATCACTTAATTCAACCGTGGTCGGCAGATCACCCGCTTTCAGACGCACCGCGGCCAGGGGCATTTTCGGGCCCGTCAGGGCACGAGCATAAATAAACAGGCTCTCTTCCGGCTTTACCTGGGCCGCCAGCTCGGCAGAAAGGGAAATGCGGGCAGTGATAGCCGTACCTGACGGGATGGCCGCCGCCGGTTTTTCCGGCACGCTGTCCGAACCCGACGCGGTCAGCTGGCGTTCGGCCACCGCAATCAGCCTATCGACCTGTTGGGTTGCATCCGGGTCATCCGCCAGCATCGGCTTGAGATGACGCCAGTGTTCCAGGGCGCGGGCATAATTGCCCGATTGATTTTCCGCCATACCCGCCAGCCAGAGCGCTGTCTGATCTTCAGGCGCCAGGGTAACCGCCTTGCGGATCAGTTCGGCAGGGCGCCCCTGCATATCCCCACCCGCCGACATCGCCAGGGCATCGGCCAGCGCCAACATGATAGAGGGCTGCTCACCGGCAAGCTGGTTCAGCTTGTCAAAGGCAAAGGCTGCGCTCTGATAATCCTTCATCGCCATGTGAGTACGCCCCAGCAGATACCACCCTTCTGCATCCTCGGGATTCTCTTTCAGACGCTCCACCAGGGTGGTCATCATCTCCTCAATTGAGGGCAGTTTCTTGTCTGACGACTGTTGCGCCACCACAACCTGCGGATCAACCAGTTGCGGCGTCCCCAGATAGAGATAGACCGAGATCGTAGCGGCCACCACAAACAGGGCCGAGAACAGCAGGACCAGGAGGCCGCCCTTACCGGCCCCCGCAGCGCCACCCGAATCACCACTGGATTCCAGGTCTATCAACAGCGCCTGCTCCAACTCAAGCTTGGTCTGTTCGTACTCTTCGTCCGACAGGGAACCGGCGGCATGCTCCTTGTTCAGTTCGGCCAGCCGCTCGCGGGCAATCACCACATTCTGTTTATCGCGATCCGATTCCTGCAGCTCCGACGCGCGCAGCAGGGACGGGGCAATAAACGCTAGCGCGACCAGTATCATGGCCGCCGAAATTATCCAGAAAATTGTCATGTATTATTATCTTCTTCGCCAAGCAATGTCTTGGCTCTCTGCAAGTCGTTATCACTGATCTGGTTATCAGCCAGTTTGCCTTTTCCCCGAATGAATATAAACAGGATGGCGACACCACCCGCCAGGATGCCAAACGGCCCCAGCCAGAGCAGCAGGGTCGACAACTGGAACGGTGGGCGATAGAGCACGAAATCCCCATAGCGCTTGACCATGTAGGCGACCACATCGTCGCTACTGGCGCCACTCTGCACCAACTCGTAAGTCTTGCGGCGCATATCCTGGGCCAGCTCGGCATTGGAGTCGGCCAGGTTCTGATTCTGGCAAACCAGACAGCGTAACTCCGCGACCAGCTGTTTGTAGCGGGCCTCCTTCTCCGGGTCATCGAACTGAGTTGCCTCAATGGCTGCCTGGGAGAACAGCGGTATCAACAGCAACACAAACAGCCAGGCCCGGATCATGACTCACCCTCCAGCTGTTGCAGCAGAGGCTTGAACTCATCCTCCCACACCTGCTGGTAAAGGGGGCCGGTGTGTTTCTTGCGTATCATTCCCTGCTTGTCGATCACAAAGGTCTCCGGTGCGCCATAGACGCCCCAGTCCATGATCGCCTCGCTTTCGGGATCGAATCCAACCGCGGCAAACGGGTTGCCTTTCTTGGCCAGGAAGGCCTGTGCCTCAGCCCGATCATCGCGCCAGTCGATACCGATAATGGTGACGCCCTCGGTTTTTGCCAGACGATTGAGAAACTCATGTTCACGCCAGCACTCCGGACACCAGGTTCCCCAGACATTCAGCAACCATACCTTGCCCTTCAAGGCATCGGAACTGACCGTTTTCTCCGGATCAAACAGATCCGGAAGATTAAATGTCGGTGCCCGCTCATTGATCAGCACCGACGGTACATCACGCGGATTCAGTGTCAGGCCGATACCAAGCAGCAGCGCCAGGACCAGAAAGATGCCCAGCGGTATCAAAAAACGCGCTTTCATGCTGTACCCACCGTGACCCCGTCAACGCCCACACTGGCCTTGCGTTTCAATCGATAATAGCGACGATCGGTGGCCGCCAGCAGGCCACCCAACGCCATGAACAGGCCGCCCAGCCAGACCCAGCGAACAAACGGTTTGTGGTAGAGACGCACACTCCAGGCACCTTCATTACCCAGAGGCTCGCCCAGAGCGACAAACAGATCACGGAACAACCCTGCGTCGATACCCGCTTCGGTCATCGGCATACCACTCTTGTAGTTGCGTTTCTCCGGGCTGAGGTGCGTAATCTTGGTGTCGCTCAGGTAGATGTCCACCTCACCCCTAAATGCCAGGTAGTTGGGTCCCTGGGTTTTTTTCACCCCCTGGAACTGAAAATCATATCCGCCCAGCGAATAAGTCTCGCCCGGCGCAAGCCGCACGTCCTTCTCCTCGCTGTAGACGCTGGTCAGGATGATACCGACCACAAACACGGCCAACCCGGTATGAGCCAGCATCATGCCCCAACCGGAGCGGGGAGTATTGGCCAGGGTCTGGGTAAAGGCGCGCCCGGCGGTGTGCCGGTCAAACAGCCACTGCAGGGTGCTGAGGACCACCCAGACGGCCAGCACCAGAGCCAAGTTTGCACCCCACGAGTAGTAGGGGGCCAGCAGCATCAGGCCGGATCCGGCAATCAGACTGAACAACAATGACAGCCGCAGCTTTGTAAACAACCGCTGACCGCTGTCGTGCCGCCACCTCGCCAGTGCGCCAACACCCACTAACGCAGCCAGCGGAGCGGTCAGGGGAATAAACACCGAATTGAAATAGGGAGGTCCAACCGAGATCTTGCCCAGACCCAGGGCATCGATCGCCAACGGATAGAGCGTTCCCAGCAATACACTGCAGGCAGCCACCACCAGGATCACATTATTCAGCAGCAACGCCGTCTCCTTGGAGATCAATTTGAAGCTGACGCTGCTGCGGATCTGCGAGGCACGCCAGGAGTACAGCAGCAGGGAGCCGCCAATGACCACCACCAGGAAGGCGAGGATAAAGATACCCCGTCCCGGATCGGTGGCGAAGGCATGTACCGAGGTGAGTACACCGGAACGCACCAGGAAGGTACCCAGGAGGCTCAGCGAGAAGGCAAAGATGGCCAGCAGTACGGTCCAGGCCTTGAATGCGCCTCGCTTCTCGGTCACCGCCAAGGAGTGAATCAGCGCCGTGCCCACCAGCCAGGGCATGAAGGAGGCGTTCTCCACCGGGTCCCAGAACCACCAGCCGCCCCAGCCCAACTCATAGTAGGCCCACCAGCTGCCCAGCACGATACCCAGGGTGAGGAACATCCAGGCGATATTGGTCCAGGGACGTGACCAGCGCGCCCAGGCCGCATCCAACTGACCGCCCAGCATGGCGGCAATGGCAAAGGCGAACGCTACCGAGAACCCGACATAGCCCATATAGAGCATCGGCGGGTGAATCGCCAGACCGGGGTCTTGCAGCAAGGGGTTCAGGTCCCGACCCTCAATGGGTGGATTTACCAGCCGGTCAAACGGATTCGAGGTGAACAACATAAACAGCAGGAAGCCGACACTGATCATGCCCATCACGCCGACCACCCGGGCCAGCATGATCTCCGGCATGCTGCGGCTGAACAACACCACCGCACCGGTCCAGACGGAGAGAATCACCGCCCAAAGCAGCAGAGAACCCTCATGGGCACCCCAGACCCCGGAGATCAGGTAGAGCGTCGGAAGGTGGGTGTTGGAGTTTGACGCCACATAGGTGACCGAAAAATCGTGCACCAGGAAGGCATAGGTCAGACAGCCGTAGGAGATCAGCATGAACAGCAGCTGTCCCAGCGCCGCAGGCTTGGCCACTGCCACCCAGCTGGCAATACGGCGATGGGCGCCGATAATCGGCAGAGTGGCCTGAATCAGCGCCAGCGACAGCGCCAGGATCAGCGCCACATGTCCGAGTTCGGGAATCATTTGTTGGCTACTCCGGTTGGTGCGCCCTTGTGCGCCTTGTCCAGGGCGTCCGCCACCTCGGGTGGCATGTAGTTCTCATCATGCTTGGCCAGCACCTCATCGGCGACAAATACCCCATCCGGGCCCATGCGTCCCTGGGCGATCACACCCTGGCCCTCGGCAAACAGATCCGGCAGGATACCGGTATAGGCGACCTTCACGGCATGGGCGGTATCGGTCACCAGAAAGCGCACCGTCAGCTCCTGGCCACGCTCAAGACTGCCTGTCTGTACCATGCCACCAAGACGATAGACGTGATCGGCCGGCGCCTTGTTCTGTACCACATCGCTGGGCGAGAAGAAGTAGGAGAGATTACTGTCCAGCGCATTGAATACCAGCCAGGCGGCCAACCCGAGTCCCGCCAGTCCGGCGACCAGAAATCCGAATCGCTTGTGTCTTGCCTTCATACCTTCTCTCCTGCCTTGATCCGGATGATCCTGGCAATGCGTTGCAATACGGCACGCCGATGATTTCGCAGCATAATCGGCTCAAGTATCATCAAGAGTGCGGATACGCCAAACGAGCCCCACACATAGAGGGCATAGCCGCCCATGTCCAAAAATTCCGCCACGCTCATAGCCTCACCTCTGCCAATTCACTGACCCAGGTGGTGTCTGCCTCCCGCTCCAGGATGATCGAGCGAACCCGGGCCAACGCCACGGCAATGGTGTAGGCCCAGAAACCCAGCGCCATGATCAGCATGGTCCAGAGCATGGTAACACCCATTTTTGACCCGTTATCCATGCTGATAGTGGCCCCTTGATGAAGAGTATTCCACCATTGCACCGAGTAATAGATGATCGGAATATTTACCACACCGACCAGCACCAACAGGGCGCCTGCCCGGTCTGCCCGCCGCGTGTCATCAATGGCCCCCTGCAGGGCCAGATAGCCGAGATAGAGAAACAGCAGAATCAGTTCCGACGTCAGCCGCGCATCCCATACCCACCAGGTGCCCCACATCGGCTTGCCCCAGAAGGCGCCGGTCCAGAGCGCCAGAAAGGCGAAAATGGCGCCGGTCGGCGCCAGGGCCCGGGTCATCATGCCCGACAGGCGGGTGTTGAACACCAGGCCGAGCGCCGCCCAGAAAGCCATGATCAGATAGATAAACATGGACATCCAGGCAGCAGGCACATGAACGAAAATAATTCGATAACCTTCACCCTGCTTGTAATCCGTCGGCGCCACGAAGAAACTCATGTAGAGTCCAACGCCAATCAGAGCAAGTGCGAGTACGGCAAAAATCGGAACCAGACGACCCGCCAAAGGATAGAAGGTGGCTGGTGATGAAAATTTAAACCAGTTAATTAATCTTGAATTCATTGGATAGTGTAGGCCAGCTGTTCCGGGGGTTTGATAGTACAAATAGGGTTTGGTTCCCGTGACTTCATTAAATTTTGCAACGGGAGGCATTTATACCCAACTCGGTCACACACGGGCATTGACCGAAAGCAAAACCGCACCCAACAATAGCGCCATTCATTCCCACTATTCTACGGAAATCCTCAGCGCCGCGGAGGCGGCCAGCGGAGCAAGCAGCAAGGATAATACCAGAATGGCGCCGAGCATGGAGATATGTCCCTGGCCACCGAGACCGGATGCGGTCGCCTCCACCGCCCCCGAACCGAAGATCAATACCGGGATATAGAGTGGCAGAACCAGTAGTGAAACCAGCACACCGCCCCCGCGCAGACCCAGCGTAAGCGCCGCGCCGATTGCACCGATCAGGCTTAGCGCCGGCGTTCCCAGCAGCAACGACAGCACCATCACGCCCAGGGCCTCGCTGGAGAGGTCATACTGCAGTCCCAGCAGGGGCGCCATCAGCACCAGCGGCAGACCGGTCACCAGCCAGTGGGCGGTCACCTTGGCCAGCACCAGAACAAACAGCGGCTGCGGGGCAAGCAGCATCTGTTCCAGGGCTCCATCCTCATAATCCACTGCAAACAGGCGCTCCAGTGCCAGCATCGAGGCGAGCAGTGCCGCTACCCAGAAGACACCCGGCGCGATAAGCCGGAGTGTATTCATCTCCGGTCCGATGCCAAGCGGAAACAGGCTCACCACGATGACAAAAAAGAACAGGGTGGTGAACAGGTCCGAACGCCGGCGCATCGCCAGCAGCAGATCGCGTCCCATCAGTGTCCTGAAGGCGCTAAACATGCCCGACCTCCTTCCAGCCAAGCTGCAGTTCCTTGACCTGCTCGCGGGTGATCCTGACCTCCTGGTGGGTGGTCAGTATGACCATACCGCCACTGTTAATATGGTCTCGGATGATGGACTGGAGAAAGTCAACCGCCGCCACATCCAGCGCGGTAAAGGGTTCATCCAGCACCCAGAGCCGCGACTTGTTCACCAGCAGCCGGGCCAATGCCACCCTTCGCTTCTGGCCCTGGGAGAGCACGCGGCTGGGCAGGTCCTCATGCCCCATCAGCCCCATCCGCTCCAGCGCATCCCAGGCCTGCCGCTCAGTGATCGGATTGCCATCGAGGGCACTGCAGACGCGCAGATTTTCCACTCCGGTCAGATCATCCTTAATACCGTTCTTATGCCCGATGTAGACCACATCCCGGGTAAAATCCTCCCCCAGACGATGGATCGACTCGCCGTTCCAGCGGATCTCACCATCACTCTCCTTCATCAGGCCACACACTGTGCGCATCAGGGTGGTCTTGCCACTGCCGTTGTGGCCGTGCAGGTGCAACAGCTCTCCCGCCTCGAGCCTGAAACTGAGATCGGAAAACAGTTTGCGGTCACCCCGTATGCAGGCCAGCCCCGCCACCTCGAGCATCGAAAGCACCCTAATAACAGTCAAAAACCGCCCGATTGTACACAGCCTGACCCCGCTTTCCCATAAGAGCTCGCGAAAGAATAAGTTCCTGTATTCGCCCCCCTGGGCCCCGCTGCAGGCGTTACGCCTTTTGGTAAGGGAACAGCCATTGCCTGCAAGGCGTGCCTTGCCCGCATGACCCAGGAACGCCCTCGGTACGACGGAATTATTCTTTCGCGAGCCCTAAGTCATGTTCCGGGGTAGAATCCCGGTATTCAATTCACAGCAGGAAACCGTGTCATGACAGCGAGTCATCGTGGAGAAAAGGTGGTACTGGCGAGCAATAACGCCGGCAAGGTACGTGAAATCAATCAGTTGCTGGCACAACAGGAGATTCAGGTAATCCCCCAAAGCCAGTTCGACACACCGGAAGCCGAGGAGACCGGCCTGACCTTCGTGGAAAATGCCATTCTCAAGGCACGCAACGCCGCCCGGCACAGCGGCCTGCCGGCCATCGCTGATGATTCAGGCATCGAAGTCGACGCACTCAACGGGGCGCCCGGCATCTACTCAGCACGCTTTGCCGGACCCGCCTGCGACGACCAGGCGAATAACGAAAAGCTGCTGGCCGACCTGCAAGGGGTGGCGGACGAAGATCGCACCGCCCGCTTCCAATGTGTGCTGGTCTATCTGCGTCACGCCGACGATCCGACTCCGATCATCTGCCAGGGGACCTGGGAGGGGCGCATTCTGCACGCAGCCCAGGGCGAGAACGGTTTTGGCTATGATCCGCTGTTTCTGGTGCCGCAGTTCGGCTGCAGCTCCGCCGAGCTCACCTCGGATCAGAAGAACTCCCTGAGTCACCGGGGGCAGGCGTTGCGCCAACTGGTAGCCGCCCTGGCCTGAGGCAATAAATCCTTAACCGCAGCGCAACTGAACTGAAACCAGACTTCGATAGCCTTCTGTTCTGAAACCAAGAACTAACAGAAAGGGATCGAACATGAGCCATAACCACGCGTGCCCGAATAACCCTGTCAATCTGCTGCTGCCGGCCCAGATCGGCTACCACGGACGCACTTTTTCCGCCACACTGGGTAGCCTGACTGCAGAAGGCGCGCTGCTCGAGACCCATGCCTTGACCCTGCCCGTCGGCATGGAGGTGGAGTTGTCGGTGGCCCTGGGCCAGTCGACCTGGCAGATCAAGGCGGTCATTACCCATACCACTCCGCATGAGATCGGTATTCTGTTTAGAAAGACCCAGCACAAACTCCATGCAGCAGCCCGTAATGAATTCCAGCCCGGCTTCAGATCCATCCCCTGCACGATCATGGAACCCGCTGCAATAGGCTGACCGTCACTCCTCCAGCAGCCAGTTCAAGACTGTCTCGGTATCCGCACCAAGCAGTGGCGGCGCCCCCTGGTACTCCACCGGGGTGCGCGAAAACTTTACCGGATTGGCTACCTGGGGCACGTGGCCGGCGACAGGATGGGGCAGATCCAGCCGCATACCCCGGGACAGCACCTGCGGATCACGGAACACCTGGTCAATGCTGTTGATCGGTCCGCAGGGCACCTGCTCCGCCGCCAGTAGTGCGCGCCATTCGGTGGTGGTTTTCTGCCTGAACAGCGGTTCCAGCAGCAAGATCAGCTGTTCACGATATTTCACCCGCTGCCGATTGGTGACGAAGCGCGGGTCCTGCGCCAGCTCCGGTTGACCCAACACCTTGCAGCAGGCGGCAAACTGCCGGTCATTACCGACCGCCAACATCAGGAAACCGTCGCCAGTCGGCAGTGCCTGGTAAGGCACGATATTGGGGTGTGCCGTACCCTGTCGGACCGGCGCCTCACCGCCGATCAGGTAATTCATGCCCTGGTTGGCCAGCCAGGCCACCTGGGTATCCAACAGGCCCAGATCGATCTGCTGCCCCTCCCCGCTCTTCTCGCGGTGATGCAGGGCCGCCAGTATGGCGCTGACCGCATACATCCCGGCCATCAGATCCGCCACCGCCACCCCGACTTTCTGCGGGCCGGCCCCGGGCAGGCCGTCACGTTCACCGGTGATGCTCATGAGGCCGCCCCGTGCCTGCACCATGGCGTCATAACCGGCCAACCCGGCATCCGGGCCGGTCTGGCCAAACCCGGTGATCGAGCAGTAGATCAAGCCGGGATGCTCTGCGGAGAGGGTGGCATAGTCCAGACCGTACTTTTCCAGCCCACCCACTTTGAAATTTTCCACCAGAATGTCGGCCCGGGCGACCAGCTTCCGGATAATGGCCTGGCCTGACTCTGTGGTGATGTCCACCGCAATGGATTGTTTTCCCCGGTTGGTGGAGAGGTAGTAAGCGGATTCGGCCGTATCGATCCCCTGTGGGTCCTTGAGAAACGGGGGACCCCAGTGACGCGTGTCATCCCCCACTTCGGGCCGCTCGATTTTCCAGATGGTGGCCCCGTAATCGGCCAGCAGTTGCGTTGCCCAGGGCCCGGCCAGAATACGGCTCAGGTCCAGTACCCTTATCCCCTTCAGTGGTCCCATGGCGTGTCTGACTCCGAAAACAGGTTAACGAGGAGCTTATTGTGCCATCCCGCCGCCAATCTCGCCCCGACATCGCAAGTTGTTTCAATCACTCTCGTGGGGCGGGGTTCATCCAGGCTAAGGTGCTGCAGCTGATCCGAAATCATGGGGCGAGGCGAATTTCGCGACTGAAACCACTCCTGGCGCTACGCTTGGCCGCCGCAGAGGGCTTTGAACTGCAGGAGGCCCGCCCCGGGCCGAATTCGCGGCGGGGCGCCGCTCCTACAGGGCGAATCGCCAAGCCAAGCCAAAACAGGACCAACAACTAATTGGGGCAGAGCATAAAAAAGCATCGCAGACTTACTAACGGTACCCGACCATAGCCGAGCCGGGCAGGCATATGGAGTCGAGTCAATAGATGGCACTCTCCAGCCGCCGGAAAAATTCACCCCGTTCGAAGGGTTTGGCCATGAACCCCGTGGCGCCGATTTTCCGCACCCAGGTCTGAATCGTGGCCTGCCGGTTGCCGCTGATGATGATCACCGGGATACCCTGGGTATCCACATCGGTCTGCAGTTTTCGTGTCGCCTGGAACCCATCCATACCCGGCATCATCACATCCATGAAGATCAGATTCGGTTTATGGTTGCGCGCCAGTTCGATTCCCCGCGCACCATCTTCCGCCTCCAGTGTCTGATAGCCGGACTGGTGTAACATGCTGCTCATTATCCGGCGTACCGTTTTGGAGTCATCCACGATCAGCACCGTGGTACCTTCCGCCGGCATCACTCGGCGATTGGTCCGACGATCTTTGTTAATGGCGGGACGATTGCGCTGGAATAGTCTGTAAAAACTTGAGAATCCCATCTCTATCTGCACTCTGAAATACGCGGTTGAAAATTACGCTAATGTTAACCGAAACAGCCCGGATGACTATAGGCACAATCTGAAAATCAGGCTGTCTGCGAAACATTGGCTAAAAGACCAACTCTCCACGCGCCCGGCGCTCCAGGGGCAGCAGTGCATCGGTAATCAGTTGATGCGTCGGCGTGGCTACCCCATAACGTCTTCCCAGGCGCACAACAGCGCCATTCCAGGCATCGATTTCCGACGGCCTGCCGGCTGTGATATCCCGCTGCAGGGAACTGGTACCACTCGGCTCCAGCGCCTGGGTAAATTCCCAGGTCCGGGAGATGATATCTTGCGGAAAGACAATTCCTACCGCTGCAGCCACGGCCACTGTTTCATGCAGGCAGGCATCGATAATGGCGCGCGTGCCCGGCTCTTCACGCAGAATACCGATCGGGGCCCGGCTGATCGCACCCAGGCCACCCCAACCGGTGATAAACAGGAATTTTCTCCAGATCTCAAGAAGAATAGAATCAGGCAGCTCTATGGTGATTCCGGCGTCGGTGAGCATGGTGGCCAGCGCGTCCAGGCGCCGACTGGGCGCCCCGTCAAGCTCACCCAGCATTAACGTCGGCTCATGGCCGATATGCCGGATCAACCCGGGGCGCTCGATAAAACTGAAAATTTTCGCCACCCCACCCAGCACCCGTTCTTTGCCGAGTATCTCACCGAGCAGATCAGGTGCCTCTACGCCGTTGAGCAGGGAGACGACACAGGTTTCCGGGCCGATCAGGGGCTTCATCGCCCGGGCCACCTCCGGTACCTGCCAGTTCTTGACACAAACCAGGACCGCATCAACTGGTCCGATCTCCGTCGGGTCGTCAGTTACGAACGGTGAGGTGATGGTGAAATCACCCTTGATACTTTCGACCGCCAGCCCCTGCTGTCGCATTGCCTGTAGATGCGCACCCCGGGCAATAAACGCCACCTCGTGACCGGCTCTGGCCACCCGGCCGCCAAAATAGCCACCCACACCACCACTGCCATACACCGCTATTTTCATCAGGATACCCTCGATCTCACATCAGTCCGAACCCTTGCGACACGGTAAGCATAGCGCATTGGACCGGACCCAAAAAACCAAGGCGGAAAAGGTCATCGACGGGAGGTGGGGCAACTGGGGAAACGCTCTATACGCTCCCGGTTTTCATCGGCGCCGCTCCTCACAGCGCGGAAGGAGCGGCGATGGATATCTGGAGATTAGTTGGATTTGGACGCCCAATGGGCCTTGACGTACATGAGCGTAATGGCGTTCATCCGCTTCATGATGTCATCGGTGGTCACAAAAATGGTCACCGGATAACCCACCTCACTGTTGTCAGTAAAATAGTGCCGGATGGTCTTCCACAGATTCTCCACTCCTTTCAGCTCCCGGTTGATCTTTTCCGAATTCAGGCTGTTACTCTCGAGGTTTGCATGAGCACTTTCGAACTCCTCTACCGCACGCGTCATCTGCGCCATCGTGGCGTCACTCTGAAACCCGGCCTGATGAGCCGCATAAAATTTGGAAATTCGCTGTGAAAGCATCCGCTGACGCCCGGCGATATTGACCGCGGAAACGGTCTTTTCGGCCTGTTTGCCCTCAAGCTCCATGACAACCGCCTGATTCAGTCCCAGTAGCGTCTCACTCAATTCGAGCATGGTTGCTCCACCGAACTTGACATAGGGCGCCTGGGAGATCTTGACCATCTTCTCCAGCAACGGGTCAATCTCATCCAGCAATTCCCGCACCCTGGCATCGGTAACCGATTTTTTCAGGACATCGTGATTGTTCACCATCAGGGCAACGCTGCCCTTCATCTGTCGTGTTGCCTTGCCGGCGCGGATCTGTCCGCCCAGAAAGAGATAATCCTTGGCAATACGTTGCGAGAGCATCCGCTGCATCCCTGCGGTATTCACCAGTGCCGCCATGTCGGCCGCAACGGCACCGGAGGCACTCATCGGCAGCCAGAGCAGCGCTGCAAACCAGAGTATTATCAGCGCCTTATATTTTACTTTCATGCTTATCCCCATCCCCTTATTCTGAAATCAAGCTCACAGCCCGGTTATAACAAAAATTTTGCCAGCACAAAAGAAAATTAATCCTGGCAGCCCTGGATCTCGAACCGGAATTGTCTGGGAGACTCGCTACTGAGCGGGGTGTTGATCTGCTGTTGACTGGATATCTTGGTGACTAATTCGACACGAACTTGACTATCTCTTCGGTAATCCGCGCCGCGCCCGCACCATACAGCATGGTGATGTGGTTGCCCGGTACCTCGCTATAGCTGCCCTGGGGCAGGGCGGCAACAGTTGCTTCTGCCTGCTCACGGGGTAGTAACGGAGGCGCGCCGGGCAAGCCATAGCCTCCCGTGGCATTGAGCAACAGGGTCGGCTGACCGATGAGTGGCAGCTTCTCCCGCCACGCCTCGGCCAATACATGCTCCACCGCCTCGGTAATGGCCGCGGGAGATGAGCGGGACACCACCTGGCCACTCGGCAGCGTCTCTATATCTGCGCGAAAATAGCTCTCGATAGCCGGGTCCCACCACTGATGGAAGAAGGGCATCACTTTAACCGCGGCCAGGTAGGTTTCCCATGACGGTACCGGCTTGCCCAGTCGATCAATGGCAGGCTGTATCAGGCGCCGGGTATCCGGATGCATCTCCGCCGCGGCATCGATTACCACAAGCTTCTCCACCCGTTCCGGGTTGTTTGCCGCCAGATAGAGGCCCAGCAGGCCACCGTAGGAGTGGCCGCCGAGTATCACGCTATCCAGCTCCAGCCGGTCCAGCAGGCCAATCACATCAGCCGCATGATCCGCCAGGGAATAGCCGGATTCGGGTTTGTCGCTCAAACCCCGTCCGCGCAGATCCAGCGCCAACAGCCGCACGGCGGGTACCAGTCCGGCACTCACCAGGCCATCAAACGAGTGAGCATTGGCGGTCAGCCCCGGCATCAGCAGCAGAGTCGGACCAGCCGACGCATGATCCAGATAGTGCAGCCTGATACCGTTTGCCTGTAAAAACCGATCCACTCAACACCCCTGAGTTACTGAATAACAATCACGATGGAGAGGGTTGCCTCCATCATGGACAAGACACCACAAAGTCAGAGCCTGGGTCCGCTACATGCCAAGAGGCGGCGTCGCCCCGGCCAGTGCAATACCGGGTAGACGGACGCGGCAGGGTTATGCATTTCCTCCGGCTTAACGTCGAACACCCGCCTTCCTCGAATGCACCGGACCAGCCGGGTAACCTGCTTACTCCTTCGGGGTGATTCTGTCCGATGCATCCAGCTTGTTACTGAACCCGCAGAATCTCCGCAACTTGACGATGGACTCAATCCGTACCTGCTTGTGATCGATCGTCACACCCTGTTCCCGAAGCGCGGTAAAGGTACGGGACAAGCCCTCCTGGGACATCCCCAGAAGCGCCGCCAGCATCTTTTTAGTGTGGGGAAGGATGATGCAGTTTTCCCCCCGACCCTGGTCATAGGCCAGATCCAATAGAAATGCCGCCACCCGCTGCGCGGTGGTGCGCAACCGCTGATTCTTCACCTGACGCACCATGCTGCGGTACTGGGTTGAAAGGGTCGCCATCATGTTGAGGCCGAAGTCACCACCATGCCGGATCAACCCTACCAATTCAGCACCCGGTATCTTGAGTACACGGGAACTTTTCACTACCTCGGCGGACATCAGAAAACGCTTGCCGGTGATCACTGCTGCCAGGATGAAGGAATCCCCCGGATAGAGAATCTCTATCACGGTCTGCTGCCCCTCCGGTCCCTTTGCCGTCATCTGCGCCAGCCCGCTTACCAGCACATAAAGGTACTCCGCCTTATCACCTTCACGGAAAAGGATATTGCCTTTCTCACAGACCAGCTCTTGGGTGTGTTGTGCCACCCGCGCCAGATCCTCGCTACTCATGTCGGAAAAGAGAGGTATCTGCTCCAGTAATTTTGCTGCATTCATAATTGGTAGGTTTATCTAGAGTTGGCATAACCGGCATCCAAGCACCCGACTGCGTCCTGCGGACTATAGAGGTTAACACATAAGCATGAAAAACAGTCTGAATTACAGCGCCAGCGACCGCTGGCGTTAAACGCGGAGGGCTTCTTAAGGGGAATAATGACACCTGATGGTCATGCGGCTAACGACAAAGCCTGGGGAATTCAGTCAATACCTCCACCTCGCCAGGTCTCGACCAGCTGCTGCAGTTTATTCACCAGATAGGGATCCAGCTTGGTTCCGGCCTCTCCCGACATGATATCCAACGTCTCTGCGACCGGACGCGCTTCATGATAAGGCCGGGTTTTGGTCATCGCATCATAGCTGTCAGCCACCGAAATAATGCGGGAGAGAATCGGTATTGTCTCGCCCTGCAGGCCATCCGGATAGCCCCCGCCATTGAAGTGTTCATGGTGATGCCGCACTACCCGGGCAATCAGATCGCCGGCCTTCAGCCCCAGCTCCCTGACGATTCCCTCCCCCTTGGTGGCATGGTCTTTCATCACCTCCATGTCTTCCACGGTGAAGCGTTCCGGTTTTAGCAGAATATGATCGGGAATACCGATTTTGCCGATATCGTGAAAAAAGGCGCCCAGCTCAAGCACCTCAAGATCGGCCCGATCCAGGCCACAAGCAAGGCCAATCAGCCGGGAGAAGCCGGCCACGCGTCGGGAGTGGCACTGGGTGTAGTGATCCCGCTCATTCAGCGCCGCCCCCAATGCCCGGGAGCCGGGATCAAGTTCGAAGTGATGGAGAAACTCATTCATGCCTTGCATTACCACCCAACGGTGCAGATTCATCCTGGATAATATCCGTCAACCTCAATACCGCACGACCACTGGCGATATTGCCACACTTACCCGCCGAAACAGTGACGGCCGTCACACCGAGTATAGCCGATCAGTCATGAAATTCCGGCGTATAACGCCCCGTCCGCAGGCGTATATTGACCCTGTTTCTCCCCTCTAAGCCCGCCTGGGTTGTGGTGACAAACCCGGGGTAAACGACGCCCCGCTATCAAAAAAATGTGTTAATTGCCACATAAATTAAAGAAATAGGCCATATGCCCGAAAACCTAGTATGCCAGCAGGCAGTAACCCCGTCGGGCACGGGACGGCACAAAATGGAGGACCACAGGATCGAATAACACCAGCGGTCACTGACGCGGGAACTGTCACCACAAGCCTCACCAGGGATGAGAGAACCCTGGATAAAATATTATTACAAGTCAGAGACCGAACAATGAGCCTATATACTCAGATCGAAAAGAGTTTCTTCTATACCCTCACCCGTAAAATCATCGGCAATGTGGGTTTTCTGCTTCTTTTTCAGCTCCTTACCTTCTGGCTGGCCTACAGCCATATCACAAACACACGTTCCATACTGCAAGAAGGCACAACGGATGCCGCACTGGCCGACCAACTGACGACCCAGTTGGATAACCACCTGATGTTGATGCTCGGGGTCACCCTGCTGAGTGTCGTGGCAGCGATCGGCATCATGCTCTACATGCGGCACCTGTTTCTGCATCCCATACAGGGGATCACCGATATCCTGAGCGGTATCACCGAAAAGGACGGCGATATCTCGGCCACACTGCCGATCACCACCCAGGATGAGATTGCTGAAATGGCACGCAGCTACAATCGATTTGCGGAAAACCTTCGCAATATCATCGACAAAACCCGCCGCCGTACCGTCAGCGTCGCGCTGGGATCAACCCGGCTGGACAAGATCATTCACTCTGCCCACCTGCGGGTCGACCGGCAGGAGATGAACGCTACACAAGTATTTCAATCCAGCAGCGAGGCAACCCGCGCCATTGATGAAATTGCCCGCCACACCAACGCCATCTCGGAACAGAACAGCGCCAATCTCGAGGTGGCCAACAGCTCATCAGAGCGCCTTGGTGCGGTAACGGAGCAGGTGGCGGCCGTCGGCAAACTGCTGGACGGGTTCAATGACACCGTCAACCTGTTGAGCAAGAACTCGGAAAATATCCGTACCATACTGACCATGGTGCAGGAGTTCTCGGACCAGACCAACCTGCTGGCGCTTAATGCCGCCATCGAGGCGGCACGGGCCGGCGAGAACGGCCGCGGCTTCGCCGTGGTGGCGGACGAGGTGCGCAGCCTCTCGCACAAGGTCAACAGCGCCACCGGCGAGATCAGTAAGAACATCAGCGAAATGTCCCTGTTGGTGGAAAACACCAAAAAGGGCACCCAGGAGATACAGAGTTATACAGAGAACACACAGACGGTGATCGGCGACACCGCCTCCCAGTTTCGCAAGATGGTGAGTGATTTTGATTCGGTCAATTCACAGCTGATTGAGATCAGCGCGGCTATCGAAGAGCTTTCGATCACCAATAAGGAATCTCACCGCAACGTCAGTGAGATCGCCGAACTGAGCAAAAACATCAAGGCCGACATGGATGATTCGGAGAAATATTCCGATGAACTGGAAGTGGCCACCGAACAGACCCAAGAACTGCTCTCCCGTTTCATCATCGGCCGCGGCGGTTTTGAGAACATGATCCTGACTGCCCGGGAGTGGGCCGCCCAGGTACAGCAGATACTCAATGAGCTGGCTTCCCGGGGCACCGATCTGTTTGATACCAATTACCAGCCCATCCCCAACACCAACCCGCAGAAATACAACCTTCCCTACGTATCCGCCTTTGAACCGCTGATCCAGCCGCTGATCGACAGCTTTATCAAGGCGCGCCCCGAGTTCATCTATGCGGTCGCCCTGGACAAGAACGGTTTCCTGCCGGCACACCACAAACACCTGTCCAAACCCATGACCGGTGACTTCGAAACTGACAATCTCAACAGCCGGCATCTCAAAATCTACAACAACAGCCGGGCGGAAAAACGCCGGGCAGCCAATACCGAACCTTTCCTGCTGCAGACCTACACCCGGGACACCGGCGAAGTGCTCAATGACTTGTCACTGCCACTCTATATCGATGGCACGCACTGGGGCGCCCTGATCCTCGGCTTCACCCCGGACCGGCTGCTGGAGCACGACTAACAGGAGCGGGCAAGCATGGCCGCGCGTGGATAGCCGGAGGTGTTATCCACGCTCCCCGACAAACTTCGGTATACTGCCCCGCCAGGAAGTGTGTCAGGCAGGCTGACGCCGGCGGCGACAGGTAAACACCCATGCAGATTCAGTGGTACCCGGGCCACATGCACAAGGCCAGCAAGCAGATCAAAGAAAACCTGCCGAATGTCGATGTCATTATCGAGGTGCTGGATGCACGCATCCCCTACAGCAGCACCAATCCCATGCTCGCCACCCTGCGGGGCGACAAGCCCTGCATCAAGGTCCTGAACAAGAGTGATCTGGCTGACCCTGTAATGACGGAACGGTGGCAGCACTGCCTGGAGCAGGAACAGGGGGTAAAAAGCCTGGCCATCAGCTGCCAGCAACCGGCTACCCTGAAACAGCTTCTGCAACTCTGCCGCCAACTGTTTCCGGCAAAAGCCAAAAGCGTCAAGGGCATTCACGCCATGATTGTCGGGATTCCCAATGTCGGCAAGTCGACCCTGATCAACATCCTGGCCAACCGCACCATTGCCAAGACCGGTAACGAACCCGCCATCACCAAGGCACAGCAGCGCATCAATCTGGGTGACGGCATTGTCCTTTCCGACACCCCCGGGGTACTCTGGCCCAATATTGAAAACCGTAACAGCGGCTATCGCCTGGCCACAACCGGTGCGATCAAGGAGACGGCCATGCAGAATGACGATGTGGCCCATTTTGCCGCCGAGTATCTCCTGTCGGCCTATCCGGACAATCTCCAGCAACGTTATTCCCTGGCGCAGATCCCCGGGACCGAGCAGGAACTGCTGGAACTGATCGGCCGAAAGCGGGGTTGCCTGCGCAGTGGCGGCAGGGTGGACATGGAGAAGGCGAGCAAACTGCTGCTGACAGAACTGCGCGCCGGCAACCTGGGACGAATCACCCTGGAAACGCCGCAGATGATGGAGCGGGAGCAGGAAGAGACCCGGCGCATCCAGGCGGAAAAGGTCGCCAAACGTGCAGCCAGGAAAGCGCGCCGGTCGCCAAAAGGGTGATTGAATCCGCTGCGACCCTGCGGGCCCCGCTATCGGTCTGCACGGCGCCAATCGCCTGCCACTGCATATTTTACGGGGTTGAGATAAGCGGCAAGAATCGGCAAACTGCAGACCCATAAGACAGCGTCGGATCAAGGTCCGTCAGCTTCACCAAACTGCTGGACCGCTGTGATGCGACCTGATCCCAGCCCCGGCCACAATTTCAGACTCGTTGATGAATAACTCACAAGAATCATTCATAACCGGATTTTTCAAGCTCGAATCCGCCGGTGGCATTATCCTCATGGTCGCCGCGGTTTTCGCCATGATTTGCGCCAACACGCCGTTGCAGTCTTACTACTCCCTGATCCTGGATACCCCGGTGGAGATCCGTATCGGCGCATTCGGAATCGCCAAACCGCTGCTGCTGTGGATCAACGACGGCCTAATGGCGGTGTTTTTTTTCCTGGTCGGACTGGAGCTGAAAAGAGAGCTGATTGAAGGTGAGCTGGCCGACCGACGCAACATCATCCTGCCGGGCATCGGCGCCATCGGCGGCATGGCGGTACCCGCAGCGATCTATATCTTTTTCAATCT
Source organism: Sedimenticola selenatireducens DSM 17993 (assembly GCF_000428045.1). Classification (GTDB taxonomy): domain Bacteria; phylum Pseudomonadota; class Gammaproteobacteria; order Chromatiales; family Chromatiaceae; genus Sedimenticola; species Sedimenticola selenatireducens. The sequence goes on from NZ_ATZE01000010.1 coordinate 63,555, forward strand.
GGACGACAGCACCGCCATGGCCGGCTGGGCCATCCCGGCCGCGACCGATATAGCCTTCGCGCTGGGGGTTCTGATGCTGTTGGGATCACGCGTTCCCACGGCCATTAAAATCTTCCTCACTTCGCTGGCCATCTTTGATGATATCGGCGCCATTCTGATCATCGCGGTCTTCTACACCGCAAAAATATCCCTCAGCTCCCTGATCGTGGTCGCCTGCTGTATTCCGCTGTTGTTGCTGTTCAACCGGCGCCAGGTCGAGTCGAAGAGCCTGTATATGCTGGTGGGTATCATCATGTGGGCCGCCATGCTGAAATCCGGTGTGCACGCCACCCTGGCCGGGGTGATTCTGGCCATGTTTATTCCGATGAAATCGAAGAGCGACCCGCAACACTCTCCGCTCAAGGAGATGGAGCATGATCTGCACTCCGTTGTAGCCTTCTGGATACTGCCGATATTCGCTTTCGCCAATGCCGGCATCACGCTTACCGGCGTCGGCATGGAGCAACTGCTGCATGATGTACCGGTGGGTATCGCCCTGGGTCTGTTCATCGGCAAGCAGCTGGGGGTGTTCGGTTTCTGCTGGCTGGCCATCAAGCTTAGCCTGACCCGCCTGCCCAGCGGCATCTCCTGGGGTTCACTGTACGGCACCGCCGCCCTGTGCGGCATTGGCTTTACCATGAGCCTGTTTATCGGTTCGCTGGCGTTTGAGGAGACCGATATCAATCTCATTTTCGACGAGCGGCTCGGTATTATTATCGGTTCGCTGGCTTCCGGTCTGATGGGGTATCTGGTGTTGCGACGCAGCCTGCCGAAATCATAGAGGCGGTACGGCACCTGCCCCTACCCTAATGAATGAACCGATGTGTCCGTAGGTTGGGAAGAGCGGAGCGAACCCCAACGAATGAGGGTACCGTTTGACGCCACATGTTGGGGTTCGCGGGCTCACCCCAACCTACGGGCTACGGGCCTAAAATCGTAAGGCATGGGTTCGCGTTGCGTAGAAACGGCTACGGCAACAACACCGTCGCGCCGGTGGTTTTCCGCGCCTCCAGGTCACGGTGCGCCTGCGCCACATCGGCCAGCGGGTAGGTCTGACCGATTCTGACCTTGACCGCCCCGGACTGCACCGCATCGAACAGGTCACCGGCACACTGATCCAGCAGTTCGCGACTGCGGATATAGGTGGCCAGGGTCGGCCGCTGAATATAGAGCGAGCCTTTCTGTGCCAGCAATCCGATATTGAAATCGCTGATCGGGCCGGAGGCATTGCCGAAGCTAACCAGGGTGCCGGTGGGGCGCAGTGAATCGAGGGAAGCCGTCAGTGTCGCCTTACCGATTGAGTCATAGACGGCCGCCACACCCGCGCCACCGGTAATGTCCCGCACCCGGGCGGCCACGTCCTCATCTTTATAGAGGATGGTGTGATGGCAACCGTGCTCCTGCGCCAAGCGGGCTTTCTCCGGACTACCGACACAGCCGATCACCGTGACACCCAGATGATTGGCCCACTGACTGAGCAGCGTACCAACACCACCCGCCGCCGCCATTACCAGAATGGTGTCGCCGGCCTGCACCGGGTAGGAGCTCTTGAGCAGATAGCGCGCTGTCATCCCCTGCAGCATCATGGCCGCGGCGGTCTGGTCCTCAATGCCATCTGGCAGTTTAACCAGCTTGTCGACACTTATCGTTCGTTCGTTGCAGTAAGCGCCCAGGTCCATGGCGTAGGCCACTCGGTCACCGGTGGAAAATCCTTCGACATTCGGCCCGACCGCCTCAATGACACCGGCCGCCTCCATACCCAGGGTCTGGGGAAAAGCACCCAGCGGATAGAGCCCGGTGCGCTGATAGACATCAATAAAATTCAGGCCAATGGCGCTGTGCCGGAGCCTGACTTCCCCCGCCGCCGGACCACCAGCCGTCACGGTCTCCAGGGTCAGGACCTCCGGCCCGCCATATTGATGGATACGTATTGCGCTGTTCACGGGCTCTCCTCCGGCTTGACTGGATATCTGTCATACAAGTGTAACGGCATTGAACCGGTATACCAGCAAAAACTGATATCCCCGCCAGAGAGAGCGGAATGGAACGGTAATGGCCCCGAACTTCAGGCTATTTCAGGGTGGAAATAATCTCTGCCTCAACCGCGTCGAGATCCTTGTGCCGGACATCTTTCCCTTTCACCAGAAAGACTACATAGCGACTGATGTTTTTGGCATGTCCTCCAATACGCTCAAGCGCACGCAATCCCAGCACCACATCCACCATATGTCCGACACTGCGGGAGTCCTCCATGATAAAGGTGGAGAGACGACGCAGTGCGGAGCGGAAATCATCCGACACAATACTGTCGCGCCGGATCACGTCCATCGCCCGATTCAGATCCAGATCGTCAAAGGCATTGACCGAATCCTCAACCATCCGGTTGACGAAATCGGCCATTTTGTTCAGATCATCCAGCAGATGGCGATTGGGTGGAATAACATCCCCATCATAAAAACGAATGGTCAGACGCGCCAATCGCCGTGCCTGATCACCTATCCGCTCCAGGTCACCGACTATCTTTGCCACGGTCATAATCTCTCGCAGATCACGCGCCACCGGTTGACGCTTGGCTATCAGGCGGATAATCTCCTCGTCCGCCTTGATATCCAGCGCGTCGATCTCCCGATCACTGACAATCACGGCCCGGGCCAATTCGACATCCTCATCCTCCAGCGACCGGGCCGCTTCCCTTACCTGTCTACAGGCCAGGTCCTTAATCTGGATCACCAGCTGATGAAGGTGATTCAGGTCCTTGTTGTAGCTGCTGACGATATGGCCGTCGGTCATCTCATTCATACCTTATCCGAACCTTCCGGTGATGTAGTCCTCCGTCAGGCGATGACGGGGATTGGTGAAAATATCATCCGTCTTTCCCACTTCGACCAACTCGCCGAGATGGAAGTAGGCGGTGCGCTGGGAGACCCGTGCCGCCTGCTGCATGGAGTGGGTAACAATGGCGATGGTGTACTGTTCACGCAGCTCATCAATCAGCTCTTCGACCCGGGCGGTGGCGATCGGATCGAGCGCGGAACAGGGTTCATCCATCAGAATCACTTCGGGGGCAACCGCAATGGTGCGCGCGATACAGAGGCGCTGCTGCTGGCCACCCGAGAGACCGGTACCCACCTCATCCAGGCGATCCTTTACCTCGTCCCACAGGCCGGCCTTCAACAGCGACTGCTCGACAATCTCATCCAGCTCGCTTTTGCTGCCGGTCAGACCGTGAATGCGCGGACCGTAGGCCACGTTGTCATAGATCGATTTGGGAAACGGATTGGGCTTTTGAAACACCATGCCCACCTGGGCGCGCAGCGGCACCACATCCAGGCCACTGTCATAGATATCCTGATCATCCAGGCGGATCTCACCCTCTACCCGGCAGATATCGATCGTGTCGTTCATCCGGTTCAGGCAGCGCAGAAAGGTGGACTTGCCGCAGCCGGACGGACCGATCATGGCGATCACTTCGTTTTTGCCGATATCCAGGCTGACGTTGTTGATCGCCAGCTTGTCACCGTAATAGACATTGACATGGCGGGCGGTCATGCGCGGGTCGATGGCGGTGATATCACCCACCGTGCCATTGATCGCCCGTGAGTCATCCGCGACCGGGCTGAAGCCCGCGGCAATGACGCCCGCCGGTGCGGTGACCGTACCCATGGAGTCTGGCGTTACACTTAACATTTCGTCGCTCCTGTTCTGCATTCAGTTATCTACTCTGTTTTTTAACCGTCTTAACTTGTTCACTAAAATCAGTTACCAGCGACGCTCAAACCGCTTGCGCAAGATAACCGCGATCACGTTCATCAGTATCAGGAAGCCCAGCAGCACCATGATGGCCGCCGAGGTCTTCTCCATGAAGGCCCGCTCCGGACTGTCGGCCCAGAGAAAGATCTGTACCGGCAACACCGTGGAGGGATCGAGTGCACCGCCGGGAATATCCACGATGAAGGCGACCATGCCGATCATCAGCAGCGGCGCGGTCTCGCCCAGCGCCTGAGCCATACCGATGATGGTGCCCGTCAGCATGCCGGGCATGGCCAGCGGCAGCACATGGTGAAACACCGTCTGCATGCGCGACGCACCGACACCCAGCGCGGCTTCACGTATTGACGGCGGCACCGACTTCAAAGCCGCCCGGCTGGCGATGATGATGGTCGGCAGAGTCATCAGGGTCAGCACCATGCCGCCCACCAGTGGCGCCGACCGGGGCAGCCCGAAAAAGTTGATGAAGACCGCCAACCCCAGCAGACCAAACACGATGGAGGGCACCGCCGCCAGGTTGTTGATATTGACCTCCACCAGGTCGGTCCAGCGGTTGCGCGGGGCGAACTCCTCCAGATAGACCGCCGCCGCCACTCCGATCGGGAATGACAACAGCAAGGTGACAATCAGGGTATAGAGTGAGCCCATCACGGCACCACCAATGCCGGCCAGTTCCGGCTCGCGTGAGTCGCCACCGGTAAGGAAGGTCAGATTGAACTGTTTTTCTATCGCCCCGGTCGATTCCAGCTGTTCGACCCAAGCCACCACGCGATTATCGAGACGCCTCTCCGACTCCGGCAGTCGGCGATCGATATATCCCTTCACCAGCATGTCGATATCATCATCCACCGGCAGCCAGAGCTGCTCGCGGGTACCGATCAGGCCGGGATCCGCCATGACCCGCCGGCGCAACTCCAGAAAGGCTCCACTGCTGAGCATGCCATAGAGTTCGCGCTTCTCCCCGCGCCCCTGCACGGCAGGGAAAAGCGCCCGCAGCGAAGACTTGACCAGGGCGGCGTAATCTGCCGATGAGAGGGTCGCGGGATCGCGCGCCCCGGTTGGATCAATCACCTCCGCACGGTAGTCGATCTCCAGCAGAATACGGGTCTGCTGAAAAGCGCTGTAACCGTTGCCGATGATGTTCAGGAACATCAGACCGACAAACAGCAGGCCCAGCAAAACCGCGCCGAGACCAAACCGGCGGAAACGGCACTCCCGGTTATAGCGCTGCTTGAGAGTGGCATTGACCCGGTCAATGGTTCGCATCTGTTCAACTGCCGGCTTATTCATAGGCTTCCCGATACCTTCTCACCACATGCAGGGCGACCACGTTGAGAACCAGGGTGATCAGAAACAGCAGCAGACCCAGGGCGAATGCCGCCAGCGTCTTGGGACTGTCAAACTCCTGATCCCCCACCAGCAGGGTGACGATCTGCACCGTTACCGTGGTCACGCTCTGCAACGGATTGGCCGTCAGATTAGCCGACAGACCCGCCGCCATTACCACGATCATGGTCTCTCCGATGGCCCGGGAGACCGCCAGCAGAATGCCGCCGACAATACCCGGCAACGCGGCAGGCAGGATCACCTTGCGCACGGTTTCAGAATGGGTGGCACCAATTCCCAGGGAGGCGTCGCGCATGGTCTGGGGTACCGCATTAATCACATCATCGGACAGGGAAGAGATGAACGGAATAATCATAATCCCCATCACCAAACCGGCCGCGAGGGCGCTCTCGGAAGAGACATCAAGCCCCAGCGGCGCGCCGTTGTTGCGGATGAATGGGGCCACGGTGAGTGCGGCAAAAAAGCCGTACACCACCGTCGGAATACCCGCCAGGATCTCCAGTAGCGGCTTGGCCCAGGCACGGAAATGCGCTCCGGCATATTCGGAAAGATAGATGGCGGACATCAGTCCGATCGGTACCGCCACCAGCATGGCAATCAGGGCGATCAGCAAGGTACCGGCAAACAGCGGGATCACGCCAAAGGCACCCGAAGAGCCGACCTGATCCTCGCGGATGGCCATCTGCGGGCTCCACTCCAGGCCGAACAGAAACTCCGTGATGGGCACCGTCTCAAAGAACCGGATCGCCTCGAACAGTACCGACAGTACAATACCCAACGTGGTGAAGATGGCGATGGTGGAGCAGCCCACCAGTAGCCACTTGACCACCGATTCCACCCGATTGCGCGCCCTGAATTTGGGTGTGATCAGGCGCCACCCCAGGGACAGGCCGGCCAGCGCCAGGCTCAGTACCACGACCACGGATGCGGCGTAACCCGTCTGCTGCAGGCGCTGATAATGCGCCGCCGCCTGCTCCATGGCCGGGTTCACCTCAGCGGAAACGATATTGCCCTGGGCAAGATTCTGGATATCGTTTATGACCAGGCCCAGCTGTGCCGGCGGCAATGCACGCTCCATTTCCGGCAGATCCGAGATCACCAGGTCCCGGATCACCCCGGGCTGCAGCGAAACCCATAGAAACAGCACCAGCAGCGCCGGCAGCCCGCACCAGAGCGCGGTGAAGAAACCGTAATAGGCAGGCAGTGAGTGAAGGGCGCGCACGCCACCGGAACCCGCAACCAGTCGCCGGGAGCGGCGCACGCCCAGCCAATAGGCGAGCACCATCAGGCCAAGCAATATCAAAATGAGTAGGGTGTTAGACATAGTACTTCAGCAACAGCTACTTCCTGGCTTATGCACGACAACACCCTCTGCCGATTCCCGGAAGAGGGCTTTGTCGCGACAGGCTATTCCCGACCGGAACAGCACTTTGCATAAGAGATAAATTTACTTGGCCAACCTGAGAATATTCAGCCCCTTGACATCGGCTGCAAACTGGCTGCGCTCCTGGTTAGGCATCGGGATCATGCCCTTGTCCACCAGGTAACCCTCTTCACCCCAGGCCTTGTCACTGGTGAACTCGGCCAGAAACTCCTGGATGCCCGGGATCTTGCCAACGTGCGCCTTCTTCACATAGAAGTAGAGCGGACGCGAGACCGGATAGCTGCCATCGGCAATCGCTTCAAAGGTGGGTGCCACATTGTCGACAATGGAGCCCTGCACCTTGTCGGCGTTCTGGTCGAGGAAACTGAAACCAAAAATACCCAATGCCGCAGGGTTACTCTCCAGTTTCTGCACAATCAGGTTGTCATTCTCACCCGCCTCGATGAAGGCGCCATCTTCGCGGATGCTGTGACAGATCCCCTTGTACGTCTTCTTGTCCTGTTTCTTCATCGCCTTGATGAAGTCGAAGGTCTTGCAGCCGCCTTCCATGGCCAGTTCCACAAAGGCGTCACGGGTGCCGGAGGTGGGCGGCGGACCCAGCACCTCGATCGCGGTCGCCGGCAGACTGGCATTGACATCCTGCCAGGTCTTGTAGGGGTTATCGATCAGCTCGCCGCCACCGTTGACATTCGGCACCTTCTTGGCCAACGCCAGAAACAGGTCACGACGGGTCAGGTTAAACTGCGGTGCGGACTTGGCATTGGCAATCACGATACCGTCATAGCCGATCTTTACTTCAACAATGTCATTTACGCCGTTGCTGGCGCAACGCTCAACCTCGGAACTTTTGATGCGACGTGACGCATTGGTAATATCCGGATGCTCAACACCCACTCCGGCACAGAACAACTTCAGGCCGCCGCCGGAACCGGTGGATTCGATCTTCGGGGTTTTGAACGCAGTGGTCTTGCCGAAGGTTTCGGCCACCACGGTGGCGAACGGGTAAACCGTGGAAGAACCGACCACGGAGATGTAGTCGCGCGAAGCGGCTTGAACGCTTGATGCGGCGGCAGCGGTCAGTGCGGCAGCCAGGATAAGACGATTGTTGATCACTGAGACCTCCAGGTCATTGAGTAATTGCTATATTCAACCTGGAGAAAATTATCGGGATGTTTTGTTACAGGAGTCTTGGTTTAGTGTTACAGATTCGTGACAGCGCACCGGACCGGCGGAAAGAGTGGTTGGCACGGATCGCTGTGTTAATCGGCGGGCATGGCCCGCCCTATGGAACCGCAAACTTCACGAAGCCACCCGGGCATGTGGAAAACAGCAGGTGAAGACGCTCCCGTTGCCCGGCTCACTCTCCACAACCAATTTCCCATCGTGCCGCGTCAGCACATGCTTGACGATCGCCAAACCGAGACCGGTACCGCCGCTCTCCCGGGAGCGGCCGACATCCACCCGGTAGAAGCGCTCGGTCAGCCGGGGAATGTGCTCCGGTGCAATCCCGATACCACTATCGGTCACGGAGAAACAGGGACCACTGCCCGACAGCCACCAGCGAATACGAATCTCCCCGCCCGCCGGGGTGTAGCGGACCGCGTTATAGACGAGATTGGCAAAGGCACTCTCCAGCTCGTGGCTGTTACCCACCAGACGCAACCGTTCATCCGCTTCCAAGCTGACTTGATGTCCGCTGTCGCCACTCAATTGGCGCGCCCCTTCCACGATTCCGCGTAACAGTGAGTAGACTCCAACTACCCCCTGCCCCTCATTATTGCGCCGCGTCTCCAGGCGGGAGAGCAGCAGCAGATCGTCTACGATCCGCTGCATGCGCAGTGTCTGCACCTGCATCTGGCCGAGGATTCGCTTCCAGGGTCCCAGAAACGCCTCGCTGCTCTCCAGCATGGTCTCCACATAACCGTGCACCACGGTCAGGGGGGTACGTATCTCATGCGAGACGTTGGCCACGAAATCGCGCCGCACGATCTCCAGTTGATGCAAACGGGTAATGTCCCGCGCCTGAAGTAAGCGCTTACCTTTGCCATAAGGAACCACCCGCACCTCAAGACTGATATTGGCATTCACCGGCGCCGGCATCTGCAGCGACCGGCCATAGTGGCCGGCATGCAGATAGTTCAGGAACACCGGATCAGAGATCAGATCATCAATCAGTGCGCCCTTGTCCCGCTTGCGATCGAGGCCGAGAAACTCCGCGGCCACACTGTTCCACCAGTCCAGCCGGCCCTCGTCATTCAGCACCAGCGTGGCATCCGGCAGCGCCCCGGTGGATTCAAGAAAGCCACTGAGCATGCGACTGAGCTTGCGCTTGCGTTTCCGCCCACGGCCGGAGAGTTCGTCCACCCGCTGCATGAGGGGGCGCCAGATACCGAACAGATGGGGGCGCGGATGACGTTTGGGTTTGCCGAGCCAGCGGGTGAAGCGGTAGAGCTGGTAGAGATGCCAACCAAGGTAGAGCGTCAGGCCGCCCCACAGGAGAGGGATCAGGTAGCCGGTGCCCAGACCAAGCAGAATCAGCGGCAGGGCGAAGAAACCGGTACCGACCAGTTCACTCCGCCACGCCTGCTCCAGGCTCATCGAGCTGTAACCTGCTCCGAGAATCGATAGCCTGCGCCACGAACCGTCTGGATCAGACCATCCATGTCAAAGGGTTCGAGGGCCTGACGCAGGCGTCGGATGTGCACATCCACCGTGCGCTCTTCAATGTAAACATTGGTGCCCCACACCTTGTCCAGCAGACGGGAGCGGCTGTAGACCTTCTCCCGGTGGGTCATGAAAAAGTGCAGCAGCTTGAACTCGGTCGGACCCAGCTCGATCGGCCGGTCGCCCATGGTGACGCGATAGGAGACCGGATCAAGCCGCAGGTCACCTGCCTGAACCGCCTCCTCGGTGGCGTGGGGAGCAACCCGACGCAGGATCACCTTGATGCGCGCCGCCAGCTCCTTGGGCGAGAACGGCTTGGTGACATAATCCTCGGCACCGCACTCCAGCCCGCGTACCTTGTCATCCTCTTCGCCACGAGCGGTAAGCATGATAATCGGGATATCGCGCGTCACCGGGTCCTGCTTCAGTTCACGGGTATATTCCACCCCGCTGACCCCCGGCAACATCCAATCCATCAGGATCAGATCCGGTGGCGCATCGGCCATGCGCTCCTTCGCCTTGTCCACGCTCTCCGCGCCGATCACATCGTAACCGGACTGCTCAAGTACGAACTGGATCATGTCCCGTACTGCGGATTCATCTTCAACGACCAGGATCTTTGTCGCCATACGCGTCACTCTGCCTTCTCTGATTGCCAACCGCGGGTTGTGTGAAGCGAATATTACACCGTCACAACATTACAGTTTGATGACAACCCGGCAGGCAGATTCGGCTGGATCAAGACAATACAGGCAGTGAGTAGTTACCAACTGAACAGTACCCACTGGGGAATGGAGATTTTCCCCGGGCGCGCCTCTTCACGCACATCCAGCACGCCATCGCCGTTATTGTCCAGCAGATAGTAGGCCGGGCCGGCGATCGGGGTGATCTTCACCATATAGAGCCGGCCGTTGATACGGTACTCCTCGGTAGTGCCCTTCTCGCTCTCGATAATGGTCACCTCCGGCTCCAGCACCTCGCCGCTCTCCACCTTGGGCGGCAGATCCGGAGGCTCGGGCTGTGCGGCGGACTCCTGCGCCAGGAGCATGTGTGGCGCCACCAGCAGAAGCAGCGTGGCCAGTAATGTTTTTTTCATCTTCTTCTCGTTTCCTTTTTCCGGGCTACCTGATCATATTAGGTATCAGACAACGCCCATGGTTTCTGAGACAGGGGTTCAAACACCAACCATTAACATCCGCTCAAACCCGGCAAAAGGATAGGCGGCAGCCGTTAATATGACGTTACCCTAATGGTAATTTTAGCGGCCCTGGGTGTTTTTTCTGAACCGCGCCCGGACCTGACGGGTAAACGCCGGAAGCGGAATCATATTACAGTTCCAGAAGGATTTCCTGCTCGGAAAATGAGGGTTCAAAACCGCGCGATTCATAATGGGCGAAAATGGCATCCACCACCTCCTGGGGCTCTTCGCAAAGCTGCACCAGTTCCAGGTCGCTGGCGGATATGGTGCCGGTAGCACACATGGTATTGCGCATCCAGTCGAGCAGTCCGCTCCAGAACCCGGCGTTTACCAGAATGATGGGGATGCGCCGGGTCTTGCCGGTCTGTATCAGGGTCAGGATCTCGGCAAACTCATCCAGGGTACCGAAACCACCCGGCATCACCACATAGGCCGAGGCGTATTTCACGAACATTACCTTGCGGGAGAAAAAATGTTTGAAGTGCAGGGAGATATCCTGATAGGGATTGGGCTGCTGCTCCTTCGGCAGCTCAATGTTGAGCCCCACACTGGGCGCCCGTCCCCGATGCCCGCCCTTGTTCGCCGCTTCCATAATACCGGGACCGCCACCGCTGACCACCGCGAAGCCGCTCTCTGACAGCAGATAGGCAATCTGCTCCGCTTTCAGATAATCCGGGCTCTCCCTCCCGGCCCGCGCCGAACCAAAGATACTGACCGCCGGCCAGATACCTGAAAGCTGTTCAAAACCCTCGACAAACTCGGCCATGATCTGGAATACCTTCCAGGACTCCCGGGAGAGTTGGCTCTGTTGCGGCCGCTCAGAGTAATCTTTGTTCTTCGCCATCTGGTCTATCCCTCATCTTTTCCGCATAATACCGGCAGTGACCCGCCAGCACTTCCACACGAACCATTAGATTCTATCCTGTTTTCTGTCCAAAGAGATGTCTGACCTGAATCCCAGCCAGCTAGAGGCTGCACGACACATCGACACCCCGCTGCTGGTGCTGGCCGGCGCGGGCTCGGGCAAGACACGCGTGATCACCCGCAAGATCGCCTACCTGATCGAGACTATCGGCATGCAGCCGCGCCACATCACCGCCGTCACCTTCACCAACAAGGCGGCACGGGAGATGAAGGAACGGGTGGCGGCGCTACTGAAAGGCAAAAACAGCAAGGGACTGAGCATCTCCACCTTCCATACCCTTGGGCTCAACATCATCCGCCGCGAACACAAACTGCTGGGATTGAAATCCGGCTTCACTATTTTTGACGCGCAGGATGCGGAGAGTCTGCTCAAGGAGCTCTTGCGCAAGGGCAAGGGAGATGACGAGGTCGCCTCCAGCTACCAGTGGCGCATCTCCGAATGGAAGAACGACATGCTCAGCCCGGAACAGGCACTGAGCCGGGCCGAGAGCGAGCTGGACCAACGCTCGGCCCTGCTCTATGCCCACTACCAGCGCTCCCTGCGCGCCTTCAACGCGGTCGATTTCGACGACCTGATCCTGCTGCCGGTACGGCTGTTTCGCGAGTCCCCGGAGAGCCTGGAGCAGTGGCAGAACCGCATCCGCCACCTGCTGGTGGACGAGTACCAGGACACCAATCTGAGCCAGTATGAGCTGGTCCGGCAACTGGTCGGCGTGCGCCAATCCCTCACCGTGGTGGGCGATGATGACCAGTCGATCTACGCCTGGCGCGGCGCCCGGCCGGAGAACCTGATTCGCCTGAAGGAGGATTTCCCGCGCCTCAAGGTGGTCAAGCTGGAGCAGAACTACCGCTCCTCGGGGCGCATTCTCAGGGCGGCCAACACCCTGATCGCCAACAATCCCCATGTGTTTGAAAAACGCCTCTGGTGTGACCTGGGCCCCGGTGAACCGATCCGCGTCATGAGTTGCAAAAACGAACTGAATGAAGCGGAAAAAGTGGTCTCCGAGATCATTCACCACAAATTCACCTCCGGCGCCGCCCACGGCGATTACGCCATCCTGTATCGCGGCAATCACCAGGCCAAGCTGTTCGAGTCCGCCCTGCGCCAGCACAACATCCCCTACTTCCTGAGCGGCGGCACCTCCTTCTTCAGCCGTGCCGAGATCAAGGATGTGATGGCCTACCTGCGCCTGCTGGCCAACCCGGATGATGACGCCGCCTTCCTGCGCATCGTCAACACCCCACGTCGCGAGATCGGTGCCAGTACCCTGGAACGGCTCGGCAACTACGCCACCGAGCGGGACGCGGGCCTGCTGGCCGCCTGCGACGAACTGGGCCTGGAGCAGCACCTCTCGGCCCGGCCGCTGGAACGCCTGCGCGAATTTGCCGGTTGGGTCCGACGCTTCCAGCAGAGGGCAGAGCAGGACCACCCGGTAGAGACCGTGCGCGACATGCTCAGGGAACTGCAGTATGAGGATTGGCTGTACGAAAAGGCCTCCAGCGACAAGGTGGCTGAGCGACGCTGGGAGAATGTGCTGGAGCTGGTGCAGTGGCTGGATCAGCTGCACAAGGGTGACCGGGTGGGCGAAAGCTTGACCGAGATGGTGAATCACCTCGCCCTGCAGGATATCCTGGAACGGCAGGACGACGACAGCGGCAACGACCAGGTACACCTGATGACCCTGCACGCCTCCAAGGGACTGGAGTTTCCCCATGTCTTCCTGGTGGGCATGGAGGAGGAGCTGTTGCCCCACAAGAGCAGCATCGAAGAGGACAATATCGAGGAAGAGCGGCGTCTCGCCTACGTGGGCATCACCCGGGCCCAGCGCACACTCACTATCAGTTTTGCCGAGAAACGCAAACGCTTCGGGGAGATAATCGCCTGTGAGCCGAGTCGCTTCCTGAGTGAACTGCCGGAGGCTGACCTGAAATGGGAGGGCCGGCAGGGTGACAGCCTGTCCAAAGAGGAGAAACAGGAACGGGGCAATGCCCATCTGGCCAACCTGCGCTCCCTGCTGGGTAAATAGACAGGTCCATGGGATAAACGAAGCGCGCCATCAAACTAAAAAGGGCATGCCATGGCATGCCCTTTTACCTGCCATCGGCCTGGTTGTTTAGCGCGGCTGCTGACTCAACCAGCCGGAGATCGCCTTCATATCCTCTTCGGAAACGGACGCCATAATTCCCTTCATCGCCGCAGTCTGCCCATTATTGCGGGCACCGCTCTTGATATCTTTCATCTGGTTGAAAATGTACTGTTCGGGAAGCGCAGCCACCTTGGGATAGGTGGACATGATGGGGGTCTTGCCGTCTGCCCCATGGCAAGCGGCACAACCCTTGGCTGCATACAACGCCGCACCTGGGTCAGCGGATGGAGCCGGTGCTGCGGCTGCCGGGGCTGGTGCCGCGGTAGCTTGTGCTGCCGGAGCCGCTGCGGCGGCAGGAGCAGCCTCACCCCGGGGCAGACCGCTCAGCCAGGCCGCCAGCACTTTCATATCCTCTTCGGACACGGCCGCCATAATCCCTTTCATGACCGCGCTCTGGCCGTTGCTGCGGGCGCCGCTCTTGATGTCTTTCAATTGATTCAGGATGTACTGTTCAGGCAGGGCGGCTACCTTCGGATAGGTGGACATAATGGGCGCCTTGCCCTGGGCGCCGTGACAGGCGGTACAGCCCTTGGCCGTATAGAGTGCCTCAGCCGGATCGGCCGGTGCGGCTGGCGCTGCCGCGGTCGGGGTTGCGGCCGCAGTGGATGTGGCTGCGGACTGAACCTGCCCCTCTACCGCGACTTGGCCGACCGGCTTGATACGCTCGATCACCTCGGTTCGATCCTGCGCCATCAGCGGGGTACTCATAACCAGGACGGCAATACCCGCCATAGTCATACTTTTCATATGGGAAACAGCTTTAGGGCTCACAATCTAACTCCTCATACATCGGGATCATATGGATGGGCGTCTGACGCCATACATTGGCCCGCCCCGGATTTAACAGGGCGCAGTATAACGACAACCGTAATAAAGATCGACTGTCAACCCGGTATCACCGCCCGGAAACGGGGGAGATGGGATAGACGTGCCGGGTACCTCAGGGTAAGATACGCCCTCTTCGCCCACCGCAGCGAAAAAACGGTGGGAAGGAATCTCAAGCGCCCGTAGCTCAGCTGGATAGAGTACTGCCCTCCGAAGGCAGGGGTCACAGGTTCGAATCCTGTCGGGCGCGCCATCTTTTCAAAGACTTACCAACACTCCGAGCACCAGAAGTTCCTCATTGGCGCACCTTTGGCACAATGAGCGTTTGCTATTGGGTCAATTCAAAAGCGCGGTACAGCTATCGCAACCTGTCGAAGCAAAAAAACAGATCGAGCATAGCCGCTGAATTTTTCACCAAAACCCTGAACACAAACTCATAGCACCGCAGAAAACCGGGATCCCCGGACTAATCAGCAACGCCCTTTTTTCCTCTGGCCAGGTGGGCAGTGGTACGCGCCAGGATGCCCGCCTCGCGGCGCACTGCTCTCATATCGTACTGCGGGAGGCGGGGAAGAGCGACCGGACTCTTCCTCGGTGTTAACCGCTGTTCCGACTGCCGCACCGAGTGCACCCCCGATAATCGCACCGTCACGACCACCGACCTCGTTGCCAATTGCGGCGCCAGCAGCACCGCCAAGACCACCACCAATCGCGGCGTCCAGGGTTGAACTGTCCGCGGTTGCTTCAACGGCAACCAGGGCGATGGAGAAAATCAGGTATTGTAATTTCATAGTATTCTCAGGATCCCAGATCAAAGTAACGGAACACTCTTAATATTATCCCCATTAACCATTGAACCATAGAGACCCTTGTCACAATCAGGTACCCACCATGACCTGGAGTATTTGCCGATAATCCGTTCGATCCCGCATTTTTCATCGCCGCTACAGCATCGCCACACAGACAATTCCACGCGATACAACGCCAGAAACGACCGGGCCATCAGCGAGACGATAGACCCGGTCCAATCGCGTACGACATACTCACTCCGGACAGACAAGCACCCGCCATCACCAAGCACACCCACTTTACTACCAACAACCATCCGTCTGATCTATCCTAAAGACTCGCCAGTTACCAGATATTAACAGTCGGCAGTCGCGGCCACGCCGACAGCCTGAACCCGATCGACAAGTCTTCGCCAATAAATAACGGAATCCGGATGTCCCACGCTGTTGATATAAAAACCTTGTCGCTTACCGCACTGACCATGACGGCGTTTGCCGCCAACTCGCTGCTGTGCCGACTGGCCCTGGGAGAACAGGCCATTGACGCAGCCAGTTTCACCATGGTGCGCCTGACCTCAGGCGCGTTGATGCTTTGGCTGATCATGCATCTGCCCAGCACCACCCAGAGTCAACCACTTAAAAGCGACTGGCTGGCAGCACTCATGCTGTTTATATACGCGGCCACCTTCTCCTTTGCCTATATCACACTCAGCGCGGGTACGGGCGCACTGATCCTGTTCGGCGCGGTACAACTAACCATGTTTTTTTTCGGACTACGCAGCGGTGAGCCATTCTCCGGTCTCTCCTGGCTCGGTCTGACAGTGGCCCTGACAGGGCTGGTTTACCTGGTGTCACCCGGGGTTACCGCCCCTGAACCGATCGGCACTATCCTTATGGTAATCGCGGGCATCAGTTGGGGCGTCTACTCATTGCGAGGTCGCGGTGTATCCAACCCCTTGCAGTCCACGGCCCACAACTTTCTGCTTGCGGTACCGCTGGGGCTGCTGTTGAGTATTATGTTTATAGACAACTTGCACTTTAGTACCCGGGGATTGGCGATTGCCATCATCTCGGGTGCTATTGCCTCGGGGCTTGGCTATGTCGTCTGGTATGCAGCCCTGCGTGAACTGAAGGCAACCAGTGCGGCAACCGTGCAACTCTCGGTACCCGTCATCGCGGCCTTCGGCGGCGTATTGCTATTGTCCGAGGCAATCACCCTGCGATTACTGATCGCTTCGGCGGCCATTCTCGGCGGTATTGCGATCGTGGTGACACAGCGCAGCACCTCTTAAACCAATGGTCTATTTTTGTTGGGTAGCGATTTCGGCAGACTCTGTCTGACGCGCAATAAACCGCTCGATCATGTGGGCGGACACCACGCCCACCTGCCTTGCAACCACTTCTCCCTGGGGTGAAACCAGGAAGGAGGTTGGCAATCCGGAGAGCGGGCCCAGCGCAGTCTGCTGTGAAGGGGAGGCAACCCAGACAGGATAATTGATGGAAAGCTCGTCCATAAAGATGGTTAAGGCCTCCGCATCCAGTTGTTCCATATTGATACCGATCACTACGGCATCCTTATCTTTATGCCGCGCATGAAACTGGACAAGTTCCGGTATCTCTTCCAGGCAAGGTGTACACCAGGTGGCCCAGTAATTGACCAGCCGCCATTTTCCCTGAAACTCCGCCAGCGACCGTTGATTGCCCTGCAGATCATAGAGTGGCTGCTCTTCCGCACATGCATCAGATAGCAGTGCGAGGCAGAAAATCAGCAAACTGTAACGCGTTATTTGTCTCATGATTGACATCTTTATCACCTGGATAACCTGATCAACGCTATCGCGTCTTTTTCCCGACTCTATTTTTGCGTCGTCAGCGGGATGTTTTCACTACATTGAGAGGGAATATTTCAGGTTGAAACTCAACCGGATCGGCAAACTGATGGAGTCAGGTGACGCCGGCAGGGGCAAGGCTTTTTGCATCGCGCGCTGGGTCGCCTTGTTGAGCAAATTATGCCCCCCCTTAACCTGCAGATCCTGTATGCGGCCATTTTCCGAGAGTGTGAAACTCACCTGCACCAATCCCTCAATACCCCGTCGCCTGGCCGGTATCGGATAATGTTTGTATTGTTCGATATGTCGCAACAACTGTGCAATATAGAGATCCTTTAACTCGGACAGAGTTGGCTGTTGAGTCACCACTGGCTGATCCGTCTCTGGCAGATCCGGCATTTTCTGCTCAACAACCGGCGCACGATCAACCACCTCCTCCTGCTTCGGAACCGGTTCCGGCTTGGGCTTGGGCTTGGGCTTGGGCTTGGGCTTGGGCTTGGGCTTGGGCTTGGGCTTGGGCTTGGGCTTGGGCTTGGGCTCCGGCTTGGGCTCCGGCTCGGGCTCCGGCTCGGGCTCCGGCTCGGGTTCCAGTTCGGGTTCGGGTTCGGGTTCTGGCTCTACCTGTTTCACCACGGGTTTTGGAGAAGGAAAGCTTATCCGAACGGGCGTTGGATCAGCTTGAGCAATTTTTTCAGGCGCACTGATAACCCGGCTCTGCCATATATCCACTATGACCAGGACATGGATGACAATAGAACAGAAAATGGCGAACAGCCGCCAGTTGATATCCCGCGCAGTCACGGCTTCTCGGTTTGAATATCCAGAGCTTCGGCACCTGCCAGACGGGCCGCATCAATAACCTGCACCGCTTTACCGAAATCTGCCTGTTGATCACCCTTTAAGCGGACAAAACTCTTTCCGGGTGAATGCAGCGCGCCCCGCAGCACTTCCGTCAAATCAGTCAACTCCGTAACGCTTCCATCCACCAGCAATTGTCCATCTGGCGTCAGTGTCACCGTTACATATTTGCTGTCCTCCAGCGGCTCACTGCTGCTGGCTTTTGGCAATTGGATATCAATCCGCTCCTCCTCGATGAAGTGGGCGGTCAACATAAAGAACACCAACAATAGAAAGACGATATCGATCAGCGGTGTCAGGTTGAGCACCACATTGGAGTGTCGTCTGGGTTCAGACGCCATCCGTTATCCCTTCCCAATGATGCGGCTGTTCCGACGGGGCATGATAGGCCTGCGCCTTTCCCCTGCGCTCCAGCAACAGGGCGATAGTTGTTTCCATTGATTGATTACGCCGTTCCACCGCACCCTCAAGGAAATGCAGCAAAATCAACAACGGAATGGCGACAGCCAACCCTACGCCCGTGGTAATCATCGCTTCCCAGATGCCACCGGCGAGTGCCTGGGCATCCACTTTACCCCCCGCCTGCTCGATGACCATGAACGCCTTGATCATGCCGGTAATGGTACCCAGCAGGCCGAGCAGCGGTGCGGTATTACCCAGAATACCCAGGGTACGAAGCCCATACTCCATGCGCTGTAGTTCGTCACTTCGCACACGATTACCTACGCTGCGCAGATCTTCCACTTCACCTGCATCCGCATTCGTGATCGCTTGCACAATCCGGTACTCGGGGCCTGGCTTCGCATCCGAGTTATCTAGCTTCTCCGGCTGATCGAGCAGGCATCTCAGATTTTCCTGCAACGCCCGGGGGAGTCTGCGTTGTCGCAAAAACAGCAGCGATCGTTCCAATACAATGGCCAGACCGATTGCAGAATAGCAGACCAGCAACCAGACAACGGGTCCACCCTTGGTTAGTAATTCAGCCATACTCATGGTGCTATCCATCCCATTGCTGTCCCCAGGCCCATAATGAGCAGCAGTCCGACGCTGGCGTTTTCCAAAGAGTTACCCCAGCGGCTCAAATGTTGTTTTAGCTGTTGCCCGAAATGGGCAACACCCAATGAAAAGACCAGTGTTGGTATCAATACCGCACCGATACCAAAGCCAGCCCCAAGCATCATGCCAGCGGCTGCGCTACCGGTGGTTGCCGACGCCAAAATAACGGTAGTGAGTGGCGCGCAGGGATTAAGCGCCATGCCGGCACCCATTAAAAACAACCCACTCGGTAACGCTGGTTCCGACCTGCCCGAAACAGGCGGGGAAACTTCCACCGGGTCAGCACCTCCATGCCTTGAGTTACAACTCAATTGACGTTTATGCCGCCGCCAGATCAACGAAAGCGCCACCGTAATGGTGGCCCCGCCCAGCACCCAGCGCACCCAGGGCGCGGCGATCCAGTCCTGCACAATCAGTCCAAGAAAACCGGAAAAGGCACCCAGCAAGGCATAACCCGTAAGGCGGCCGGCGGAAAAGGGCAGCAGAATTCGCCAGGCGCTGCGGATGCCGTCGCCGGTAGCTGTGAATACCGGCCCCAGGTAAGGAAGGCAGGCAATATTACAGGGGCCGGAGCCAAAACCCAGACCAAGCAAAAGCACGGCGCTGAAGCTGAGTACAACCGGCTCAAGCGGCATCATGGTTCGGTCACCCCGCGTTGTTTTGTTTTTGAAAACAGCGAACGCAAGGTGCGCTTTTCCCACACGCTCTGTGCCTTTTTACGTACCTTGAAATATTGCGGATCGGCCTTGAAGACCGGAAACATGGCATATTTCAGCTTCAGCACATCCTTGTCGGGACAAAACTCCACGCAACGACCACACAGTGTGCAATCCTCAAATGTGACATCCTTCTTGACCATCTCCGTATGGATCTCCTTGATATCCATCGGACACGCTTTGGCACAGAGTCCGCATTTTCCGCAACGTGGCGAGGCCTCCTTGACCAGCCGCAACAACCCCACTTTCCGGAACACGGCATGCAGTGCCAACATGGGACAGATGCGGCAGAACGGTTGACGGACTGTCAGTGCCAGCGCAATCATCAGACCAAACAGAAAATCCGCGATCAGGGTAAGCACGATGGTTGTTGTGCTCGCGGAATCGACCACCAGCTGGCTGGCGTCGCCATTGGCCAGGGTGGTGAGAATCCGGCTGGGACAGATCTTGCAGAACGGATCGCCCAGATCATGATTGAGATAACCCAACCCGGTCATTAACGGAAAGCCGAACACCAGCAGCGCAAGAATCGCCCACTTCACTGGCCGTGTCTTCTGTACCACGCCCGGGTCTACCGATTCTGTTCGTTGCAACCCCAGCTTCTGCCCCAGGATCTGCACCAACTCCTGGAATGTACCCAAGGGGCAAATCCAGCCACAGAACGCCTTGTTCAGAACCACAAAAAATATCAGGAATGTACCCAGGGTAATCAGCGTCGGCATCAACCCCATCAGTATATCGCCGCCCTGGTTAATTACCGGACCCAAACGGTGGTCCATCTGGTGTTGAAACGGGATCAACGCACAGAGATCCGAGCCATTCATGTCATAGGCACAACTCAATGCCGGCAGCGCACCAGTGATCTTGTCGGCCAGATAAAAACTGCCCAGGGCACTGCCGTAGACCAGCAGCAAAAAGGCCCCCAGTTGAACCAGTTTACGAATAACAGAGAGGTTTTTTATCGGGTTCATTTCGCTCCCCCTTTTTTATGGCGCGCTATACGGCGGGTTAAAAAACCACCGAACACAAACCCGATACCAGCAACCGCGACGCCCCAGGGTTTTGATTGCCAGTGCTCAGGAGACACCCGATATTCCGCAGTCAAGACACTGTTATACTGGACACCCTCAGCCTGGTACTCCGTACTGACACTGAGCTCCGCTCCGCGTTGATCCCTTTCACCCGGCACGACGTCGGAAAAATCATCCGGTATCTGGAACACCACCCGTCCCTCGCTATCCGATACCCCATTCACGGAACTGCCATTACTGGTCTGTAATACCACCGGGTGATTGGCCAGCACCTGGTCTCTATAACGCAGAATAAATGCCGCCTCGGCCCTGGAGTAATAACGATGGTGCTCCCTCGGCAGCGGATCCGGCACTACCTCGACCGGCGTCTTAACCGCCGAAGTTAATTTGCGCGGACTCTCGCCACTGGGCTTACCTCGCATATACTCATAGCGAACGATGGCATCAACCGAATCGCCCCAATCACGTTCCACCACAATGGCGTGATAATTGTCCACGCCGGTGGGCGGCAGGGTAATCATGCCCATCTTGGGCTCGAGCTCACGTTTACCGAGATCGGGTTTCCAGAGCGTGACTACCGCCCCATCCGCGTTGGACAAGGCCAGTCTCTTGGGGCCGCGATTGTGTTGCATGGCCTGGGCGGGCGGCTTTTTTTCCGCGCCCCCAGCGGCGCCTTGAGTTTGTGCCGAGGCCATGCCACTGCTCCAGCCGCTCACAACAAGGGCTGTGAACATCACCAGCGCCGGACGATAATTCAACCAGATCATGCAGACCCCCGTTAAAAGCTGTAGGTGTAGTTCAGCATTGCGGTACGGGGTGAACCCGCACTATAGGTTTTGGTGCCGCTGGTATCCTTTTTCACCTCGGTGGCGAAACGCTTGTCGAACAGGTTATCCACGTTCAACGACACCTTGTGCGCACCGGTCTCATAACCGAGCATCAGGCTGGTGAGAAAATCGTACCCGTCATACTTTTCCGTATTGGCGTTATCCATGTAATAACTGCCCCAGGTGTCGGCCTGGATACGCGCCCTGAAACCGGACGGGTGATCATAGTCGAGACTCAGGCTGTACTGGTGATTGGGCACGAAGGGGGTCTGGTTGCCTGAACGGTCGAAGGGAGTAAGAACCCCCATTATTCTCACAAGCTCATTGAAGTCCTGATAGCGGTAATCACTGTAGGCGTAGTTGGCACCCAGCCAGAAGTGCCGGCCCAGTGCCACATTACCGCTCAGCTCAAAGCCCTTCTTCAGGGTCTCTCCCGCATTCTGGAATTCACTCTGGTTACCAGGCTGAAGCACCGAGACAATCTCGTCTGTCACAGTGGTCCTGTAGAGGGAGAGATCAAGGTTCCAATCCTTTGCTCTGGCCTTTAAACCAATCTCCACATTGGTTGCGGTTGCCGCATCCAGATTGGAGTTGCTCTGAATTTCCGACTCCGATGGCACCTGGCCGGACTGCGCCACCATGCCGTAGACGCTGTAGGTCTTGTTCAGGGCATAGGTGGCACCCAGTTTGGGCGAGAAAAGATCAAAGCTTGTGTCTGTCTTGGTGGTGACCGGCGCGCCGAAGGTATCGTAACTTTTGGTGCCCCAGTCATATTCACCATAAGCGATCTCCTCAATATCGAAATTCATCCGGTCAAAACGGAACCCGGCGTCGATGGTCAGCCGGTCGGTCGGTCGTACCGTCTCCTGCAGGAACAGGCCAAACAGGGTGTTGGCGGAGTCCTCCGTGGATAACAGGGCACCCTTTCGATCAGAGAGAGTTCGGACAATCTGATTGACGAACGGACTTGGCCCGAAAGGTCCATCTGGATCAACAAAAACGGTGTCGACGTCCGCATACTGATATTTCTTGGACCCGTCTGTCTTGTCCAGCCGCGCGGTCACACCACCCACCAGGGTGCTGTCGCCCAACAGGTTATGGCTGTAGGCAAACTCCAGATCGGTGCCAAACACATTGGTGCCGGGATTGTCGTTGATCGCCCCGGTGACCGGATGATAGTGATCCCAGCTGTTGAAATAGAAGCGGGGCTTGAATACCAGGTCGCCGAACTCCTGCTCATAACGGGTATTGAAGAACCAGATGGTTGAATAGCGACCGCTGTGTTGCCACTGGCTGCTGGTGTTGTGCTGTTCGCCGGTGTTGCGGTAGGTTTCAAATTCAGCTTCGGTAAGCGACCCGGGCAACTGCAGGTCCGCCTGGGAATAGCTGAGTTCGGTTTCCAGCGTCGCACCGCTATCCAGCATCAACCCATGCTTCAGGCTCAACTGCTGGGTATCGAAGTTATTCCAGTCACGCCAGTTGTTATCGGCGGCCCGATGGGAGCCGGTCAGCAGGACACTGTTGCTGTCATTCAACTCCTGACTGTAACGAAAATGCAGATTCTCCTGTCCATCTTCACCAATTCCGAGCTTGACCCGGTTGCCATCCACGTCGAATACGGATTTGGAAATAATCTGGATCGTACCGCCCGATGAACCGCTGCCGTACAACGACCCGGGTCCTTTGGTGATTTCAATACGTTCGATATCCTGGGTATCGATAAAATCGAAGCGTGAGAAACTGTCGGGATCGGTCATGGGTACGCCATCACGAATCACCATGATTTCACGCACACCGTAGTTGGCTTTTTGACCGGCTCCCCGGATGATCAGGCGCGAATCGTAACCGCCATTTTTCGATTCAATCAGTACACCCGGAGTGCCCCTGATCGCATCCTTGATGTTCTGCATCTGCTCAGCATCAATACGCTTGGAATCGATCACGTTGATCGCCGCCGGCACCTCTTTGGTGCCACGGGCGATTCGGGACGCTGTGACACTGATGGTGTCTATCGCTTCGTCGGATACCGGATCCGCATCACCACTCTGGGAATCTGCCGCGAACAGGCTGTTACTGAATATGAGTAAGGAAGAGGCAAGGGATGATTTAAAAATACTGTTATATTTATTGAGATGCATAACTACTTCGCAACCTAATTAAAATTATCAAAAGGACTTGCGAACGAGGCCACTACCCATCCGCAAACAAAACACCCGATACTCAGGTTAAATTCCCTTTAAAAATGAGCGGTAAAATTGTATTGCCCTGGATCTGAATGTTCAGAAGTATGTTGGTAGCCAGTTGACGAACTAATTTATTAATTCTTTGATATTCATCAACTTATAAAATTGACGGCGGTCACATTCCTATCTCGCCTGAGTTAAACAACACATTTAGTACGCCAATTAACCCAAAAATATTTTCTGTAGCGCCGACCGCAAACGCCTCCCTCACCATCGATCACTCTTTTGAACATGGCCATGCAGGGCATTAATTGGGGGTACCCGACGCGCCCTGATTGACCACGGCTAAGCCGATCGACGAGAACACCCCGCTCAAAAAACAGCGCTTGCCATAGTCGGACGAATCGCTAAAATATATATCTAAATTGGTATATATAGATATTTATAGATATGGAACCCAGCACCTTCTTCAAGGCCCTCTCCGACCCCACCCGCCTGCGCTGTATTGCCCTGCTCAGCCGTCATGACGAGCTCTGCGTCTGCGAACTGACCGAGGCGCTGGATCTGCCTCAACCCAAGATCTCCCACCACCTGGCCGCGTTGCGCAGGGCCGGGCTGGTGATTGATCGCAAGGAGGGGCTGTGGATTCACTACCGCATCAGCCCCGGCCTGCCGGAGTGGGCTGCCGGGGTGATCCAGACTACCGCCGACGGAATCGCTGACCAGGAGCCCTTCGCCGGAGACAGCAACAAGCTGCATGCAACAAACCAGCGCGCCACCGAGCTTTGCACCGGCTGACGCAACCTCATCATCAACACCTGACCAGCGGGAGCCCCCATGTCCAGCCAGTGTGAAACCGTCGCCAAACAGCAGAGTGGCGCCAGGATGGGATTTTTTGAACGCTACCTGACCCTCTGGGTCTTTCTCTGCATCGTTGCCGGCATCCTGCTGGGCCATCTGCTGCCCGTCCCGTTCCAGCTGCTGGGTCGGATGGAAGTCGCCCAGGTCAATATCCCGGTGGCCGTCCTGATCTGGCTGATGATCATCCCCATGCTGCTGAAGATCGATTTCAGTGCCCTGCACCAGGTCCGGGAGCACTGGCGCGGGGTCGGTGTCACCCTGTTCGTCAACTGGGCGGTCAAGCCCTTCTCCATGGCCCTGCTGGCCTGGCTCTTCATCCGCGGCCTGTTCGCCGACTGGCTGCCGGCCGATCAGATCGACAGCTATATCGCCGGACTGATCCTGCTGGCCGCTGCCCCCTGCACCGCCATGGTCTTCGTCTGGAGTAACCTGTCGGACGGTGAACCCCACTTCACGCTGACCCAGGTGGCGCTGAACGACACCATCATGATCTTCGCCTTTGCCCCCATCGTCGGGCTGCTGCTGGGACTCTCCGCCATCACTGTGCCCTGGGACACCCTGTTTCTCTCGGTAGTGCTTTACATCCTTGTGCCGGTGGCATTGGCCCAGCTGTGGCGCAAACTGCTGCTGAACAGTGGCGGCCCGGCCGCCCTGCAACGCACCCTGGAGCGGCTTGGTCCCGTCTCCCTGCTGGCCCTGTTGATTACCCTGGTGCTGCTGTTCGGCTTCCAGGGCGAGCAGATCCTGGCGCAGCCGACCATCATCGCCCTGCTGGCGGTGCCGATCCTGATCCAGGTCTACTTCAACTCCGGCCTCTCCTATCTGCTCAATCGCCGATTCGGTGTCGCCCACTGCGTGGCGGCACCCTCGGCCCTGATCGGTGCCAGCAACTTCTTTGAACTGGCGGTGGCCACCGCCATCGTGCTGTTTGGTTTCGAGTCCGGCGCCGCGCTGGCCACCGTGGTCGGGGTGTTGATCGAGGTGCCGGTCATGCTCTCGGTCGTCAAGATCGTCAATAACACAAAAGGCTGGTATGAATCGGCCATAAAATCACCTGGAGGATAACTGTGAATCTGATCAACAAGGGACTTGCCGCCCTGCTGTTTCTTTTACCCACCCTGGGCTGGGCCGCCCCTGCCTTTCTGGTCGATTCGGAGTGGCTCGCAGAGCATATCGACGAGGAGAACCTGATCGTCCTGGAGGCGCGCTATCATCCGCACCGCCACTACACCGTCGGCCATATCCCGGGGGCAGTGCAGGTGCAACGCTTCCGGGACCTGGGGGACAACCAGGGCAGCCCCCTGATGCGCTTCCCCTCGCGGGAGGCGTTCCAGGCGACCCTGCGCCACTGGGGGGTCAACGACGACTCCACCCTGGTGCTCTATGACGACTCCAACACCGCCCTGGTGTCACGCCTCTACTACCTGCTGGAGCTGTACGGCTTCGACATGGCGCAGGTGAAGATCCTCAATGGCGGCACCGTAGAGTGGAGCGCCTTTGAGGAGATGAGCAAGGAGCCGACGCCACAACGGGCGACGGGGAGCGTGACCCTGAAAGCGGCCAACCCGGCCCTGTTCGTCGAGTGGACCGATGTTTATGACGACGTGCTGTCGCGGCGTGATCCCGGGGTAGTGCTGCTGGATGCGCGGCCCCGCGACATGTACACCGGCCAGGTGATCGCGCACGCCATCCAGGGTGGCCATATCCCCGGCGCGGTCAACGTGGTGAGCCTGGAGGGAACCAGTGGTCAGAAGTGGAAATCCGATCAGGAGCTGGCGGCGCTGTACCGGGATGTGCCAAAAGAGAAGACCATCTACGCCTACTGCCACGACGGTTTCCGCATGAGCCTGGCCTATCTGCAGCTGAAATATCTTGGTCACAAAGACGTGCGACTCTATAACGGCGGCTGGTCCCACTGGGGCAACGAGTTGACCCTGCCGGTGGTACAGGGCGAGGCGCCCTACAGCGGCGACTACGAGTTGTGATCCGCGGCGGGTATTCCGACAGGCAACGAATCCCTAGGTTGGGATGAGGAATGAACCCCAACATCGTGACGCACACACATGAAAACNCGTTGGGGTTCGCAGGCTCACCCCAACCTACAAGTTAACAAGCAGCGAGGCACTGAACAGGCATGACCATCAAGGTAGGCATCAACGGCTTCGGCCGCATGGGGCGGCTGGGCCTGCGCGCCGGCTGGCAGCGGCCGGAATTCGACTTCATCCGTATCAACGAAATCGCTACAGACGCAGCCGGGTCGGCCCACCTGTTGCAGTTCGATTCGGTACACGGCACTTGGGAGCGGGAGGCCACCACGGAAGGGGGACAGGTCCTCATCGAGGGCAAGGCGCTCGACTACAGTAGCAACCCGGGCATAGCCGACAGCGACTGGGCTGGTTGCGACATCGTGATCGAGGCCACCGGCAAGCACCACAAGAAGCCGGAAACCCTGCAACACTATTTCAACCAGGGGGTGAAAAAGGTAATCGTGGCCGCGCCCACCGAGGGGGCCCTGGACATCGTCTACGGCATCAACGACCAGCTTTACGACCCGGAAGTACACCACCTGGTCACCGCCGCCTCCTGCACCACCAACTGCCTGGCGCCGGTGGTCAAGGTGATGCACGAACAGGTCGGTATCCTGCACGGCTCGATGACCACCATCCACGACATCACCAACACCCAGACCATTATCGACAAGGGCCACAAGGACCTGCGCCGGGCGCGTGCCTGCGGCCAGTCGCTGATTCCCACCTCCACCGGCTCGGCGCGAGCCATCACCAAAATTTTCCCGGAACTGACCGGCAAGCTCAACGGCCTGGCAGTACGGGTGCCGCTGCTCAACGCCTCCCTCACCGACTTCGTGTTCGAGGCGGCGCGTCCTGTAACTGTGGAAGAGATCAACGGCTATTTCAAGGCGGCTGCCGAGGGCGAACTCAACGGTATTCTCGGCTACGAAGAGCGACCCCTGGTCTCGGTGGACTATCTTAACGACCCCCGTTCGTCGATCGTCGACGCCCTCTCCACCATGGTTATCGACAACACCCAGGTAAAAATCTACGCCTGGTACGACAACGAGTGGGGCTATGTGAACCGGCTGATGGATCTGGCGAGCAAAGTAGCATCCAGCCTGTAAGCAGTATGGAACAGGGACTTCGCAACTACTTCGTAGTAACCGCCGGCTACTGGGCTTTCACGATTACTGACGGCGCCATTCGCATGCTGGTGGTGCTCTATTTCCACCTGCTCGGCTATTCGCCGTTCGAGGTGGCGATGCTGTTCCTGTTCTACGAGTTCTTCGGCATCGTCACCAACCTGGTGGGTGGCTGGCTGGGGGCACGCATCGGCCTCAACCTGACCATGCACATCGGTATGGGACTGCAGGTGCTGGCGTTACTAGCGCTCACAGTCCCGGATACCTGGCTCTCGGTCCCCTACGTGATGGCGGCCCAGGCGCTCTCCGGCATCGCCAAGGATCTGAACAAGATGTCAGCCAAGGCCTCGGTCAAGTACCTGAGCAGCGGCGGCGAGGGAAAGCTGTTCAAATGGGTGGCGATACTCACCGGGTCCAAGAACGCGCTCAAGGGGGCGGGCTTCTTTATCGGTGCCGTGTTGCTGGAGTGGGTCGGATTTCGCGGCGCCCTGGCCCTGCTGGCCGGGATGCTGGTGATTGTCCTGATCACCACCGCCCTGCTGCTACCGTCCGGCGTCGGCAAGTTGAAATCCAAGCCGAAATTCACCCAGGTATTCTCCAAGGTCGCGGCCATCAACCGACTGGCGGCAGCACGCTTTTTCCTGTTCGGCTCGCGCGATGTCTGGTTCGTGGTCGGCCTGCCGGTGTTTCTCTACGAAGTGCTGGGCTGGTCGTTCAGCCAGGTGGGGGGCTTTCTCGCCCTCTGGGTGATCGGCTACGGCCTGGTGCAGGCCAACGCCCCGCGACTGCTCCGCCTTTTTCAATGGGGTCAGACTCGATTGAAAACAGGTGGAGACTCCGCCCCATTGAAACAAACAGGCGGCGACACGGCGCGCCTGTGGGCCTTTGTGTTGCTGCTGTTCCCGGCAGGTATCGCCCTCGGCCTGCAACAGGACTGGCCGGCGCAGTGGGTATTGATCGTGGGGCTGATTCTGTTCGGCATCGTCTTCGCCATCAACTCCGCCGTGCACTCCTACCTGATCCTCGCCTACTCGGATCACGAGCGGGTCTCCATGAACGTCGGCTTCTACTACATGGCCAACGCCGGCGGCCGCCTGGCGGGTACGGTGCTCTCCGGCTGGGCCTACCAGACCCAGGGGCTGGAGGGCTGCCTCTGGTGGTCGGCGGCCTTCGTACTGGCCACGGCGCTGCTCTCCTTTGGCCTTCCTCAAATCGAAGAGAGCCAAAGGCAGCCGGAGACGCAGAAAGGTTGACGGTAAACCAGGGCCGCGCCCGGGGGCGAGCACTGCGAACCGGCTATCATAGTGATACCATTGGTGACTTCCCCGGAAAGGACGGAGCCGCTGACATGCCGTCCCTACAGAAAATACGGAACAGACACCATGGCAAACTACAGTTTTACAGAGGACCCCAAGGGCGGCGTGGGCCTGGAGGTGATCGCCCGGGACCATAACGAGATGTTCGATGCGGCCTCAACCGCGCTCTGTCTTTTTATGTGGGATCAGGAGACGGTGGAGGAGCGGGAGGAGGTTCCGATCAGTTGGTACGGCTTCGACATACCGACCACCGTGGTCGGCCTGCTCTCGGAACTGCTGTTCCAGATGGACAACGGCTGGGTCTTCAAGCGCTTCGTGACGCAGTCACTTGAAGAGGTGGACGATCTGGATGAGCGTCATCGTAAAAAGCAATTGAAGATCAGCGGTATTGCCTATGGAGAACGGCTTCGCCCGGAACACCACAAGGCCCGCTATCCCGTGCAGGCGGTGCTTCTGCCACGGCTCAAGGTAAAGGAGATCGACGGTGGCGTACGTCTTTATTGTGTACTTGATGCGTAACAGCCACCACCTCAAGCCGGTTGCGAAATATCGTACCGCTTCATCTTCTCCCACAGGTTCTTTCGACTGATGCCGAGACTTTCCGCAGTCTCGGCTATGCGCCATTCATGGTGCTCCAGGGTCTCCCGCAGCAGGCGCTCTTCGTAGTGCTCCATCGCCTCTTTCAGAGAGAGGTGATCCGGTGACAACAACGGCTCCTCCCCGGAAGCGCCAAACTCGCGCGGGCCCAGAACCTCCTGTGGAGAGAGGATGCAGGCCCGTTCCACGGCATTCGCCAATTCACGCAGGTTGCCCGGCCATGGCTGCGCTTCCAGGTAACGCTCGGTCAAGGGCAGAATCAATCGACGCGCCTGGTGTTCATTGAAATAGTTTTCCACGACGCGATGAGCGAGCCAGAGAATATCCTCTTTACGCTCCCGCAGCGGCGGGATGTGCACGTGGGCCACGTTGATCCTGAAATAGAGGTCCTCGCGAAACTCCCCGCGATCGACCATCGCCTTCAGATCCCGGTTGGTGGCGTAGACCAGGCGCACATCCACTGGAATTTGATCCTCACTGCCGATCGGCTGCACCACCCGTTCCTGAATGGTACGCAGCAGCTTGGCCTGCATGCGCGGCGAGGTCTCGCCCACCTCATCGAGAAACAGCACCCCGCCACTGGCCTGCTCGAACATCCCGCGCCGACTCTTGGTGGCACCGGTAAAGGCTCCCTTGACGTGGCCGAACAGCTCGGCCTCCAGCAGATCCTCGGGCAGTGCGGCGCAGTTGATGGCGATAAACGGCTTGTCAGTACCCTTATTGTAACGCTGGGCGAAATAGCGGGCCGCATACTCTTTGCCGACACCGGACTCCCCGGTTATCAGCAGATCCACCCGGTGCGCCGCCAGGCGGTCCAGGGTGTTTTTGATTTGCCGCATTGCCGGGGACACCCCAAGCTCCGCATTGCCCTGATGCATGTCCTCGAACAACGAGGGTGACACCTCCCTCAGTTTCGCCAGCAGATCATCGAGATCAAATGGCTTGGTAATGTAGTCCCTGGCCCCGAGCTTGAGCAGGCGTACCGCCTGGTCGATGGTGCCATACCCGGTGATGAAGATGGTGGGAGGAGGTGGTCGTTCCGAATCCAGCAGCCGGATATAAAGGTTTTCACCGCTCATATCCGGAAGCCGGATATCGCTGATCAGGGCTGCATACTGCCGCTCCGCCAATGCGCCCAGGGCCTCTTCGGCATGGGTGAAGCAGTCGCAGCCAATATCTTCGATCTTGAAACGCTGGCACAGAGAGGCACGCATGATGGCATCATCCTCGACCAGGCACAGACGAGAGGTGTTGATCACTACGTCTCCTTTATCGGCAATTCCACAACAAACTGTGTTCTTCCGCCACGGGATTTTACCTCAATATTACCCTCCAGCTGGTGCACCAGCTGGTAGGTTACCCAGAGCCCGAGACCATTGCCCGTGGCGTTCTCGGAGAAGGGTTCGAACAGGCTCAGCTTCTGCTCCCGGGAGATGTTCGGTCCCTCGTTGACAACGCTCAGGCAGAGCCGGTTTTCACGGTTTTCCACAAGGCAGTGTACCGCCCCCCCTTCCGGGGAGGCCTGCACGGCATTCAGCGACAGGTTGATCAGTACTTGCCTGATCGGCGTCGAGGGCAACGCGACATCCCCCTCCAGGCAATTGCGCCAATCCAGCCTGATCTGCTTTCGACTAACGTCCGCCAGCAGTAGCATGCGCACATCATTGACATCTTTGGGGCTCAGACTGTGGCTGCGCGGATTGGCCTCCACCAGCAGTGCGGAAACGGTTTCCCGAATCTGTTGCAGCCCCCGTTCAATCAAATCAAAAGTTTCCCGGCCCAACGCGTCTGTCTCACTGTAGCGACGAAAGGTATTGAGCGCGTTCAACATACCTCCCAGCGGATTGTTGATCTCGTGGGCCACCCCCGCCGCCAACCGGCCAACGGCAGCCAGCCGTTCAGAAGCCAGCATACCGGATTCCAGGCGCTCTTTCTCATCCAGCTCACCGAGCATCTGTTGAAAACTGGTCCCCAGCCGGCCTATCTCGTCCTTGCCCTGGCGCAGGTCACAGGTAATCTCCTCGTTGCTGCCACGTCCCACCTTGGACATGCAGTTGGCCAGGTGGCCGAGCGGCTTGACCATTCGATTGCCCAGATACCAGCCGAACGGCAACAGCAGAACCGTTACCAGCAGGGCGGAAACCACCACCCGCTCAACGATGGCAATAAACCTTGGCCAGAACAGTGCCCGGTCATAGCCGATCACCAGTGTGCCCATGGCAACCCCGTCACTCAACATCGGCAGGATCACATAGAGGCGCTGGTCATTCGGGTATTCGTAGGGACGCGGCCGCAGGTCGCCGGTCAACCTCAAAACCTCCGCTTCAACACGCGCCAATTCCGCCCCGTGCGCACGCAACGGCGTGGTTACCGCCAGCTCCTTGGGACGATTGGAGACATAGATGCGACCATCCTTGTCCAGCACTACCAGCAAGCGGCTGGATGTCTCCCCGGACCACCCCTCAGCCGCCTGCACCAGGCGGTAGGCGCCCCAGAGATCATCGTGCAACATGGCGTTGGGCAGGCTGTTGGAGAGCACGCTGCCAATCTCCACCGCATTGTTGAACACCTCCTCGCGCAGCTCCTCGTAAGCACGCCAGGTAAGTGCAAGCGTGACTACGCTGGCGGTGATCAGAATCACCAGGGTGAACATCAGCGGCACCTTGATCCGGTAGCTGATATCCCCCATCTTCATTGGGCATCCTCCAGTATCCGCACCGACTCGGCCACGCCATCGTACAGGCTGTCCTCGCCCTCCGTGAAGCCATCCAGATTCAGACGTTGCAACAGTCGCCTGCCTTCGGTAACGGAGGCCATTTTCAACAGGGCGTTGCGCAAGGCGGAAAAATTCGCCGGGGAAATATCCCTGCGCACTACCAGCGGCGGAAACCCGAACAGCGGAGACTTGCTCACCAGGCGGGTGCCGGCTGTCAGCGCCGGTTCATGCCGGGAGAGTGTCTCCCACACATAGCCATCCACCGCGCCACCCTGGGCCACGCCATCGGCCACCGCCTTCACCACATCCCGGTGCGCCCAGGCAAAAAAAGTCTTGGAAAAGAAATGCTTCGGTTCCAGCCCCTCCCTGATCATACTGACCTGGGGGTAGAGAAAGCCGGAATTGGAGTTCGGGTCGGAGTAGGCAAACACCTTGCCCTTGAGATCCACGATACCCTGGCTCACGCTATCGGTGGTGGGAACAATCAGATAGGAGCGGTAGAGTGGCTCGCCGTTAAACAGGGGCACCGCCAGCAGTTTCAGCTGCTCCCGGTTGCGTACATAGGGAAAACCGCAAATCCAGGCCGCATCCAGGTCCCCGCCGAGCAGCAGATCCGTCACCTCCTCGTAGGTCTGGCGCTGGATGAACTGGACCGGGCGCTGCAGGGAGTTGGAGAGGTAGTCCTGCCACTCCTTGAGAAAGGATGTCTGATCGGTAAGGATCACCGCGGTCAGGCCTATTCGATAGGTCTTTTCGCTGCTGGCCAACAGATTACCCGCCATTAGCAGGCAGGCCATCAGCAGAATACAGCGAATTGTTGTTCGGCCCTTGATCATCTCAACAGCACCCGGCAACCCGTCATGTGGCCACTCGCCTTCGACATGAGCGGTCTTGTTGTACCCATCATCGCTCCCGCTCCGCCCTGGTTGGCACGAATCGCGCCAGCTCCACCAGCACCACCTGGTCGGGATCAACCTCGTCCAGCTCCCCCGCCCTGAAGCGATAAACCAGCTTAGCACGAATCACCCCGGCTGCTTCATGCAGCGGGATTTCGAGCACACGGCCCGTACCTGGCGGCAGTGTGTTCTGCCGCCAGCCGGCGCTGGCCGAATGGAGCCATCCGAAGCGGTAGCGCCGACTGTCCAGCATCCGCTCCTGTGCGTCGCGCTGTTCAACCAGCAGCCAGACCGCGCGTCCAGTGGTTCCGCCCGGCAAGGCGTGTCCCGCGCGGTGCCGAATCTGCAGCAGCGCAACCCCGCCCTCCGCATCATGCCGAAAGGCCATCCTCAAGGTGGCGATGCCCTGCAGAAAGCCGGGCCGGGTCGGCCCCCGGAAATCATGACTGTTGCCACTCCCTTGCAGGTGGCAGGTCAGGCAGTCCTCGCCCCGGCGGGCCGCCGGCGAGTCGAGGAAGCCCTGCAGCGTGATCTCTCCCGGCGCATCATGGCAGCGGGCACAGACCTCCGGCACTTGCAGGGCAGGATAGGGGTGTCCATTCGCACCATGGCAATCGGTGCAGATGACACCTTCGGAACCCGAGGGGGAGTGACAACCAAGGCAGGCCTTCGGTTCACCCTTGCGCCGCCATTCATCGAGAAACGTTTCGGTGCGCGCCGCCACGGCCATGCGGCTGCGCTCAAACCCGGCCTGTTGCCGCGGGTGACAAGCGGCGCAAGAGGCCGACTCATCAGGGGGGTAAGCGGTTTCGGAGCAGGCCAGCAGCGGAAAAAAAAACAGAACCACAACCCGTGCCAAATCAAATCCGGACAGATGCTTCCCGACTATTCCTGGGAGGGTTACCGGTCGCCTGACTACTGCGGTCAACATCCTCAATCAAACACCTGGGACGGGCTGCCGCCCTCGCACAAGCCCCTGGGAATAAGAAAGGGGACACTGCCAGGCCGGGTGTAGGTGGATTGCGGAATCTCCACACTACCGCCTGCCTCGACCCAACCCGCGATGCCACCCTCCAGTATCCACACCTGGTGACCGGCGTCGGTGAGACGGGCAAACCAGGCCTCCACCAACTGTTCGGAGGCACCTTCCGGCAGCAACAACACCAGCCCCCCGCCACCATCAGGCAAAAAGCCGCTCGGTTCGACTCCGCCATCCAGCGCCCCGGCAAGGGTTCCGGCACGATACGCAGCGCGGCCACGCACATCCAGGATCAACGGCGGATCGGCTGTATCCAGCCACGCCTGCAACTGCCCGGGGCTGACGCCTGGCCAACGGGCAGAAAGGTCGCCAGACCCCAGCAGCAGAAACACCGCCAGGAGCAGCAGGATAAACAGGGGCCTCACACCGTGCCTGCCGGGGCATCTCCCTGACCTATGCGGATGGGCACCTGCTGCAGCGGCACGCGGGGAATCAGCGCCTGCCTCAGTCGTTCCATGCCGGACTCCCGGGCCAGAGCCTCACCAACCACCACCGCCGATGCGCCGCCAGCCCGGGCCAGGTTTTGCAGGTACTTCAATTCGGAAACACCACCGGACAGCCAGATCGACAGGGGGCCACCCCGAACCCTGTCCAGCACATCCAGATCCAGCCCCTTGCCACGGGACTCGGCCGCTTCGGAGTGCAGCCACAGTGAATCGAACCCCAGCTCGGCGGCCCGGGTGACCGCCTCGGAAAGCAAGGTCTCGCCATCACTCACCCGCCAACCCTTTATTGCCGCCGTATCCGGCATGTAGAAGGAGAACCCTTCGCCGACCGCAGGTCCTGAGAATCGATAACTGGTTTCCGGCTTGAAGACAGTCAGCCGGGGCACCCAGTGCAGGCCGGGCCAACGCTCCTGCAGTCGGGCGGTCGCTTCCAGTCCCTGGTCACAGATCCAGCGGCTACGTTCGCCATCTTCACGCCACTCCACATCACGCGCCGGATCACCCGCCAGCAGCAGCGCGGTCTCAAACACCAGATTCCCCAGCCGTTCCGGGGTGCAGCCGCACGGATTGATCACCAGGCCATCAGCACCGGCCAGCCAGGCGTCCGCCTCCTGTTGCATATCCTCAGCTTCTGGTTGGTACTGTACAAACAGTTTGGTCTCTTCACTCATAACCCTACCTCAATCGATTAATCCGCGGTTTCCCGGATTGGTGGATGCGCCTGGCGGCTTATCCACCCGTACTGGACCAATTTGGTGAACCCTGTAGCGTGGGCACAAAAAGCGAGCCCACCCTTCTACCGAGCTAAGGCCCACCACCTGTAGGAGCGGCGCCCTCGCCGTGATTCGGCCCGGGGCTGACCTCCTACAGCTCGATGGGTGAGCCAGCGAACCCCAGCCTACGAGCCTCTCTTTAACGTGTTTTTCCAGCGTTAATCATCCAACAGATTTTCCCAAAAGGTTTCGTGTTTGGAGCGCATCTCATCGCTGCTCTCCCGCGTCCGGGATGCGCGCTCCCGCCCGACCGCCTCACTCACCTCCAGGGCAAGATCGGAAAAAGCGGCGGCAGCCACGCTTTCGGGACGACCAATCACCAGTGGCAGACCACCATCGGCCAGCATCTGCCCCTCCGGATCGAGTGGCACGCCGCCCAGGAACTTGACATGCTTGCGTCCGGCCAGGGCCTTTGCCGCACCATCGGGGAACAGCGGCTGCACCTCACCACAACATGGGCAGAGGTAGCTGCCCATGTTCTCCACCAGGCCGAACACCGGGATATCGAGGTCGTGAAACATGGCGATTCCCCGGGCCGCATCGACCACCGAGAGTTTCTGTGGAGTGGTCACCAGCACCGCGCCGGTGACCGGAATCTGCTCCAGTATGGTGAGCGGAACGTCACCGGTGCCGGGCGGCAGGTCCACCAGCAGGATATCCAGCTCCGGCCAGGCGATATCGTGGAACATCTGGGTCAGGGCCTGGGTCACCAAGGGTCCCTTCCACACCAGCGCCGCCTCGGGTGGCAGGACGTTACCCACCGACACGGTCCAGACGCCGTGATTCTGCACCGGCAGGGTGCGTCCCTCGTCATCCACCGGGAGCTCGCGGTCGGTACCCATCATGCGGGTGATCGACGGACCGTACAGGTCGGCATCGAGGATGCCGACACGCTTGCCGGCCCGGGCCAGGGCGCAGGCCAGGTTGACGGTGACGGTGGATTTGCCGACCCCGCCCTTGCCGCTGGCCACCAGGACGATATCCTCGATCCCGGCAACCGGCGCCTGGGGCTCGGCATACCAGGCCTGCTCACTTCCGGGATCGCCCCTATTCACCTGCACGTCAATGGGAAACTCCGGTAATCCGCTCATACCCCTGCCTCCTTCCGCACAGCCAGTTTCAGATCATCGGCGATTCGGCTCGCCAGGGCATGGAATAACGCCCCGTTACCGGCACTCTCCCTGGCCACCGGCTCGCCACTGTCAGAACCCACCGCCACCTCCGGAATGAACGGCAGACTGGCCAGCAGCGGCAGACCGGTCAGGTCTGACAGCCCGGTGGCCCCGCCGGCACCAAACAGGGCACCCACATGTCCGCAACGCCGGCAACTGACCCCGGCCATGTTCTCCACCAGCCCCAGGCAGGGGACCGCCAGGTCGGCAAACATCTCCAGCCCACGCCGCACGTCATCGATGGCCACCTGTCCCGGGGAGGTGACGGTGATCACGCCGGACAGTGCCACGACACGGGCCACCGCCAGATGCACGTCCGAGGTTCCCGGAGGCAGGTCCACCAGCAGGATATCCAGGGCGCCCCAGTCTATATCGTTGAACAACTGCGGCAGCCCCTCGTCCACCAGGGATCCACGCCAGATCAGGGCCTGCGCCTCGGGCAGTAGCAGGCCGATCGACATCATGCGTACGCCGAACGCCTCCCGGGGAGCGATACAATCGCCCGCCGCCGTGGTTTCTGCCCGTCCACTCACCCCCAGCAGGGTCGGCGCCGAGGGTCCGTAGACATCGGCATCCAGCAATCCCACGGCGTACCCCTGCTGCGCCAGAGCCACGGCAAGATTGGCCGTCAGGGTTGACTTGCCCACCCCACCCTTGCCGCTGTGCACACCCACCACGTGGCGGATACCCGGCAACGAGTCACGCCCGGCAATGGAGCGGGGGCGCGGCTTTACCACAGCGCGCTCAACACCCGGCAGGGATTCCACCAGCGGGATGATCGCATCAGCCAGCGGTTCCAATGCATCCTCCGCAATCCGCTCCGGGTCCAGCAGCACACGGACGGCACCCGCCGTGGCCACCACGTCATACACCTGGCCGGCGCTAACGACATCCGGACCGCCGTCACTCAGACTGAGTTGGCGCAAGCTTTCCAGCACCTGCTGCTCCAGACTCTGTATCGGTTGATATGAGCAATTCATGGACATATTAAAGCTTCCTTCAGGTAGTCCCGGATAGCCAGCGCCTCCTCGGCACTGATCACCTGGTCGGCGCCGTGTTCATGGCGCATTACATCGACAATGGCTGGCCGCAACGCCGGTTCAAATTCGCACAGACGCGCAATTCGCAGTTCGTGACAACTGGAGCAACGCGCCAGAAACAGCTCCCTCGGTGTTCGCGGCAGCATGGCCCACCAGACGAACACCGCCGAAAGCAGGACCATCAACACCCCGGCACCCATCCACTTCCCCCTACTTTGCATGACAGACAGTGGACAGGTTATGGATCGAACCAGTCCATCTCCGATCCCTTTGCCTGCGCGTCTCTAGCCGGACAGCATGTCGAGCCACTCGTCATCCAGCTCCTGTTCATTGCCACATATCCGGCAGTTCTCTTGTCCCGACTGCTCCGGGACAAAGGGTGTCCCGCAACGACCGCAAGGCCGTTGGCGGAGGTGGATTAACCGCGAACGGCCCGCCTCCAGCTCTTCCAGGGCGAGGGCGGAATGCGGCACCATCGCCCCTTCGGGGCAGATGCGCTCACACAGCAGGCAGTCAGTGCAGAGCAGCGGATCGAAGCTCAGCTCCCGTGCCTGGCCACTCTCAGCGGCCTGCAGGGCACCCGTGGGACAGCGTTCGCCGCAGGCCAGGCAGCCACTGCACAGCGCATTGACCGAACGTGGCGTCCAGGGCAGCGGCGCGTCATCACGCCAGGGTACCCGGCCGATCCGACTCGCCAGCACCGCCTGGTATTGGACCGTGCGTTGCGGATACACACTGCTCTGGTAGAAAGGCAGCACGTCCGCGTCCGCCTCCTCCGGGCGGAGGCCGGGAACGATCCATTCCGCCGCCTGAGTCACCGCCTGGGCGCCACCAAAGCGCAGGAAGGCGCGGCGACTCAGGTGGGGTTGATCCTGGTACTCACGCACCGCCTTGCGCGCCCCGTCAGCGGGGGCCAGATCCAGCAGCGGCGACGCCTCGCCCAGCCATTCGTCGAGGGTCTCGGCAACCTGGCGAAGCCCGTCTCGGGCATCGCCGTAACGGCATTCGGCACAGTGATCCAGTCCATGCAGGGCCAGTATCTCCACCCCCTCCGCCCGGGCCGCGCTGATCAGGCGCGCATCGAGCACGGCATGGCAGGGGATCACCACACCGCCGCCCGCGCCGGTGCTGGCACGGCAGTGCAGATCGACCCGCTGCCGCCCTGCCAGGGCGGAGACAAAACGTTCCGGTACAAAACCGCTGGAGCGCAGGGCACCAGCCGGACAGCTGGGCAGGCAACTGTTGCAACCGGTGCACTTCTGCTGGTCCAGATCCACGGCATCTGCCGACAGCCGCAGAGCATCGGAGGGACAGACATCGCGGCAACGGGAGCAGTGCTCCAGGCGGCCGCGCAAGTTGATGCACAGCTCTTCCTCGACGATCATTTCGGATAGCCTCAGGTAACCGTCGGCCTGTTCGGACGTGGTCATTCGCATGCCGCTTTCTCCCTGGATTCATCAGCCGCCGGCGCGGCGGCGATCTTACGCCCCAGCCAGTAGGTCAGGGCGACGGCGCTGACCATGTTGGTCGCCAGCGGCACGTTGTTCAGATCACAGACCCGGTAGAAGGGCGTGATATCCGGTTCGTCGGCAGCCGGGGTCTCCGGGTCGCGAATAAAATAGACCGCCCGGATCGTATTGGTACAAACCAGACCGCAGAGCTGGATCTCACCACCTTTTTTTCCAGAGAAGAGGTGAGTGACTTCCAGGCCCAGTTCACGCTCTATGGCCTCCCCGGTCTCGCTGGTGGCAAGCAGGCGATACTCACTGAAGACCGCCAAGCGGTTTTTGATCAGTTTGATCAGCTCCGGCAGCTTGCGCTCGTGCGCGATCAGGATCACGGTCTGTCCGGCACCCGCCATGTTATGCACCCCCCAATGTTGTATGGAAGTTGTGTAGGTTGGGGTGAGCCCGCGAACCCCAACGGAGTTTCATGCCTGCATGCCATGATGCTGGGGTTCGTTCCTCACCCCAACCTACGGGCTTCATGGTGCTCTCGGGCCAACAAAAAAAGTGAAACATCCCTGTCTCAAGTTGGTACCGGAGTTCTGTATCTGGTTGCTTATGCATGGCGGGTTCAAACCTCCGAAAGCGGCGCCGGAAAGGCTGGAAGCCGATACGCCTCACCACCCGGCAGACACTCCGAGCGGACTTTCAGGTAGAGCTGCCGGTGGTCCTCGGCAAGCCGGTCGATAGACGCAAGGGGATCATCCATGGCCGCGAGCCTGTCCCTCACCCCGACCAGCCAGCGGGTCTGCTTCAGGCGGCGCTCCATGGCCGCGTGATCATCATGGGCGAAAGTACAACCGTGTATGCCTTCACGAAATTCGGCGCCCTGCACCCGGTCGGAGCGCAGCACCGGCAGACGCAGCGCGGCGGCCAGATCGAGCAGCGGACTCTTGCACTGCTTGACATAGGGCATCAGCAGCAGATCGGCATCCCGGAACAGGGCGGCGACCTCCCGGGGTGCCACATAGCGGTCGATCAGGGTGATGCGGGCGGCACGGCTGGCGGCGTCAAGCAACGCCTCCGATATACCGCCCAGCACACCCTCGCCCGCCACCACCAGATGTACCGTCCCGGGCCAGTGGTTGCCGGCCACGGTTTCCAGCAAACGGTCCAGTCCCTTGCGCCGGCAGCCGTGGCCGAAGAACAACAGTCGACGCTCACCCGCCACTTTTTTCGGAGCAGGCGAATCAGCCTGGCATTCCAGCGCCTGCAGCGCCAGAAAGTTGGGACTGCCGGGCAGTAGCATCAACCGTTCCCCCGGCGTATCCAGCAGCTCCTCCAGGGCCCAGGCCAGGTGTGCGTCACGCGCCACCACCCGATCAATCATGCGGTACAACAACCGGTAGGCGGGCATCAGCAGCCAGCGCTTTTCATGGGGCAGGATATTGTGCGGGGTATACACCACCCGCACCCCCTGTTTGTGCGCCCAGCGCACGAAGCGCAGGGCCCGGAAGGGATTGTCAACCCACTGCAGGTGGACGATGTCGGGACGGGTTTCGATAACCTGCCGACGCACACAGCGCCAGCCGCGCCAACCGCCGTCCAGGCAGGCCTGCTTGTGAAACGGCACCGCCCAGTCGCCCAATTCGTCGCGCCGGCCGGTCAGCAGCTGGGTCTCGATCCCGGCCCGCTGCAGGCCCAGCGCCAGAGCGTGGCTGTAGTGGCTGAGGAATCCGCGACCGGAGGCCTCAACCAGCAACACCCGCGGGTCGTTTCTGCTCATAGTCCGGAGGCCTTGCGGAAATCGGCGTCGTAGTCCAGGCGCTTGGGCTCACGCCGGTTCAGCTCCGCCAGTTCGCGCAGACGCCGTCGTTCTACCCGCTGCTCCAGTTCCGACCAGAGCGCCTGTTCTGCCATCTCCAGCAACCTTTTATAGAACGGCAGCAACGCCGCTTCGGCGGCGCGTCGACACCAGCCCGGCGCCCACTCGGCCAGCTGCTCCAGCAGGAAGGTCTCACGCTGTGTCCGGTACTGTTCGGCCCGTTCGTTATCTCCGGCAAGCCGTGCGGTCGCCTCGGCTTCGGCCAGAAAGGCATAAAACCCGAGCATGGTGCCGATATGATCAGGGAACTCCCCGCTCAGGCGGTTGCGATAATCCAGGCCGGCATGGCGATAGGCCGCCGCGGCGCGATCCGCCGGCTCCTTGAACATGCAACCGGTCTCGACGACCGAGGCGTAAGGGCTGACACAGCCCGGCGCCACGAACAGCCCGGTATACTCCTCGGCCAGGGCCTCCACCAGGGTCGCGGTCGGGGTGTGGTAAAAATCCTCGTCAAATCCCAGGCCGGCCGCGGCCAGCGGCCCGCGCAGTTCGCCGCGGATCAGGTCGATCAGAGCCGCGTCCGCCTCCTCTTCGAGACAGCGTGCCAGAAAGCCGAACAGCCCGGCCAGGGCCTGCGTCTCATCCACCTGCTCTTGTTCAAAACCGTTTTCCATTATTGCTTCCGATGCCATAGTCGTTGTTGTCTGCATCTCTTCTCCTCCCAGTCAGCAAGTACACCCCCGGCATCCGGGACACCGGGGGTGTGGCAGGTTAGTGGCCGCCGCCATGCAGCTCCGGTTCCGGGAGGCTGTTCCAGTCGATATCCACCTCTTTGTGCTTGGCACGGTGGATGTCGCCGGTATAGGCGTAGCGCAGGGTCTCCTCGTAATCCTTCATCGAGGCCTCGACGCTGACATCGGTATCACCGTATTTGTCCCCGGGCTGGGCCTTGGCGACGGTGACCACCGTGTCATACCAGCCCTGGGAACCGCCGATCGGATCCACCGCCAGGCGGATGATCGGATTGGGATGCACTCCCTTGTCGTTCCACCAGACATTGTTGGCGATATCCGCATCCCCGCCCTGCATGTAATCGGCAGCCTGCTCACGCTGTTTCAGCTGCGCCAGACGTCCGTATGCACTGTGGCCGCAAGCGGTGGAGATGGCCACCACATCCGGATGGATTCCCTCGGTGACGTGGGCACGAGTCACGATATAACCCAGCGGAGAGGTGACCCGGATCAGGTCCCCGTCGGAGAGTCCGCGCGCCGCCGCCGTCTTCGGATTGATCCAGGCCGGATTCTTGTGATAGAGCTCGGCCAGGTATTTCAGCGAAGCGGTCCGGCTCTGGGTGTGCACATTCACCTTGTAGGTGGTGAGCACCAGTTCATCCGGCTTCTTGTCCCGGGAAGGCAGGCGCTTGTAGACCGGCAACGGGTTGAAGCCGTACTTGCGGTAGCTCTCCTTGTAGATTTCCATGCGCCGCGAGGGGGTGCCGAAGCCGACCATGTTCCGGCCGTTGACCTGCACACCGATCGCCTGCCCGTCCTTCTTGATGGTGCCGTCGTTATCGACCTCGGCACCGGCCATGTCGGACGCGGAAAGCTCCTTGGTGTAGAGACCGTAATCGGGCTCCACCTCGTTACCGTTCTTGTCCACGATCTTGGCGGTCTCCTTGTCCACCTCGCCATAGATGGGCCAGACCCCTTTCTTCTTCATGAAGTCCCAGCCGCCATCCTCCTTGAGGCCCGGAATCGCATCGAAGTGGGCCCGCATCCAATCCTCGACGCTGTTGAAGGCGAAGTATTTCTTGATTCCCAGGGCGCCATCCGGATCAACCTTGCGGATCACATCGATCAGCGTCTGGCGGAACTCCTGGGTGCCGCCCAGCGGTTTGATCACCGGCTGCCGGATGGAGAGGCAGGGATAGAGCCCGCCGGGCATCGACTCGGGATCGTGCCGTTCCAGGTAGGTGACATCGGGAATGATCAGATCCGCCAGCTCGGTACTCTCCGACATGTAGGGGCTGAAGGATGCATAGAAGGGCACCGTGTTTTCGTCGCTCAGCATCTCCTTCCAGACATGACTCGACGGATAGGTGTAGACCGGATTGTCATAGTAGGTCATCCAGACCGACACCTTGGCCTCGCCCTTCTTGATCATGTAGGGGGCATGCGTCGATACATGATGCGAGGCCAGCGGATAGAGTGGCGGCGCGGCGATTACGCTGGCTGTCTTGCCCTTGGGCGGTACCGGCTGCGGCTGCGGCCAGCCCATGCCACGCGGCAGGCAGTACCCCCCTTTCTTCTCCACGTTGCCGGTGATCACATTCAGCATGTTGATGGCTGCTTCCTGGTAGGAACCCCAGACATGCTTGCAGGGCCCCCGGTAGGAGAAGGTGGTGGCCGGCTTGGTGGTGGCGAACTCGCGGGCGATGCGCCGAATGTCCTTGGCCGCCATTCCCGACTCCTCCTCGGCAAACTCCGGCGTGTAGGGCTTCAGGTGATCGATCAACTGCCGGGCGCTGACGTTGGTCCAGTTATCAATGAAGTCGGCATCGTACAGACCCTCATTCATGATTACGTGGGCCATGGCCAGGGCGATGGCGCCATCGGTCCCCGGGTAGGGGAAGTAGGCCTCGTCGGCGAAGCCCGAGGTGTTGGACATGCGCACGTCGAAGCTCACCAG
Organism: Sedimenticola selenatireducens DSM 17993; assembly: GCF_000428045.1. Taxonomy (GTDB): domain Bacteria; phylum Pseudomonadota; class Gammaproteobacteria; order Chromatiales; family Chromatiaceae; genus Sedimenticola; species Sedimenticola selenatireducens. The sequence continues at coordinate 107,107 of NZ_ATZE01000010.1, forward strand.
CTTTGCCTTGTTGCCGACCACACCGTCCACCAGCCGCTGGGCATTGGGATTCATGAAGTAGGCGGTCTCCAGCACATTGGAGCCGAAGTTGAGGATGTACTTGGTGTTGGCCCAGTCACACGACTCAATATCCGGCCCCCAAGTGGGCTCCAGCCCGACCTTCTTGGAGGATTCGCAGATATTGGTGTGGTTGAGCATGGTGTTGGAGCCGAGGGCGTGCATAAAGCGGCCCACGGCGCCGCCGGTACGATCACGCCCCCACTTGAACACCATCTCGTTGAGAATTTCCGGCTTGTGCTCGGCGTTGGCACGATCGATCACCTCGCGCAGTTTGCTGGCTAGCAGGGTGGTGGCCTCGTCGTAGGAGATACGCTTCCACTTGCCCTCGCCCCGCTTGCCGGTGCGCAGTAGCGGCGTCATGATGCGGTCCGGATCGTAGACATGCAGGAAGCCGGAGTTGCCCTTGGCGCACAGCTTGCCACGGGTGTTCGGGTGATCCATGTTGCCTTCCAGCTTGACGATACGGCCGTTCTCCACATAGGCGACACCGCCGTCCTCGATATTGCAGGCCATGCAGGTATAGGGCACCGCCTGGCGTTCCGCACCGGTGGTCGGCGAGTAGTCCTTGCCTCCCAGCTCCTGCTCCATGGCGACCAGGCGACTGCTGGTCAGGCCCAGGGCGCCGGCCGCAGTCCCCACCGCGCCGCCGAACTTGATAAAATCGCGGCGGGTGAATTTTATAGAGTCACTCATCTTTGTCTCCTCAGAAATTGATCTGGGTGAGCTGACCGGCATAGATCAGCACTTCCCTGAAGCTGTAAGCACCCACCGCGCTCAGCACCGCCGCCAGGGTCAGTATTTTTGGATCACGACCCAACTTCGGTATGGCGACCAGCACCAGCGGCGCCAGGATCCCGATCAGGAAGGTCATCCCCCAGTACTTGAAGGCAAACTGCTGATTGATGATCTCCCACGCCTGCTGCTTCTCGCCGGTGCCGTAGTTGAGCACCACCCACTCGGCCAGGAACAGGGCGAAGGTGACCGCCAGGGAGAGGTAGAGAAACGCGTGCAGAAACTCGGCAGCCCGCTGGTCAAGTTGACCGCGCAGCAGCTGGATGACCGCCACCACCGCGGTACCGGAACTCATGGATAGAATTACGAACAGCAGCGGGATGGTCGGGTTGCTCCACAGTTCCCGGGTCTGGTTCACCATCAGATCGAGGCCGGTATAGAGCGGCATGGAGAGTGCCAACAAGGAACCCAGGATACCGGTCCAGCGCATCAGGCCCTGGTTATCCTTTATCGATCCGTAATAAAAACCGACAATACAAAGACCGAACAGCGGCAGGAACAGCGAGCCCCAGGAGAGCGGCGAGGTCCAGTGGAAATAGAGAATCGGGTAGAGGAACCTGGCCGGCTGGCCAAGATCCACGATCAGCAGCGGTCCGCAGATGGCCAGCAGTACCAGGGAGGCGATCAGGCCGACCCTCTGGAACGGCTCCATCGACTTCGCCGCACCGCCAAAAACATTGCCGAATACCACGGGTGCCGCGGCGTAGACAAAGGTCATACCGGCGGCGCCGATCAGGAAGAAGTAGATGACGATTTCGTGCCCCCAGGGGGCGATGTTGTAGTCCATGTACTCAAACATGATGCATTCCCCTATAGAACACCTGAAAAGAACTTGCTGCCCCGGTTGCGCTGGTAGAACGCCTGCGCATCGGAGCGAGCAGCATAGGATTGCGGCGCGCTGAACACCTGCTCGGTCTGGGCACGATCCGGCTTGATGTAGTACACCTGCGGACGGGTACCCTTATCCGGCTTCAGCACCACCGTCTTGTGCCGGGCCACCAGGCGCGAGACCTCGCTGTTGGGGTCGTTCAGATCGCCGAAGATGCGCGAACGGCCCAGGCAGGTCTGTACACAGGCGGGCGCCAGGCCCTTTTCAACGCGGTGATTGCAAAAAGTGCACTTGTCCACCACGCCGCCGATCTTCACCCGGTCCCGGTTTTTCGGCAGCACGTGGCGCGCATTGTAGGGGCAGGCCGCAATACAGGTGCGGCAGGAGATGCAGCGTTCATAACGCTGCAATACAAACCCGTCCTCATGCTTGTAAGTCGCCTGGGTCGGGCAGTTACGGACGCAGGGGGGATTGTCGCAATGGTTGCACAAGCGGGGCATGAAATGACGCTTGGTGTTTGGGTAATGACCGGTATCCTTGACCTTTACAGTAGTGCGCCATACACCAAGCGGCACATCGTATTCAGCCTTGTCTGCACAAACGCAAGCCATGCAACCGATACATCGACGCAGGTCGACGACCATGGCCCAACGTTTTTTACCGGGCACGCCCAGGGATGGTTCAGTCTGAAGACCAACGGGCATGGGATATCCTCCTTAAGTTTTTGTGTTGATGCGGCAAAAAACCGACTGCTGTCAGGAACCTTTCAGGCCATTCTTGTCTGCTTTGCGGCACCGTTCTTGACAGAAGACACTTCAGCATGATCCATACCACAGTTTTTTAGTGTGTTTTTTAACTTATTGTTATTTATAATAATTTATACAACAGCCGCACCCATACACGGCCATTTGCCAATCCCTTTACCCCAGGAGGGTTACAGATCGGTAACGGGCGCCTTTATACTCATTCATTACTTGTTGATTTACATGGTTTTTTTACGCGCCACCCCGATAACGGGCAGATGTTACCCTCTCGTAACGGACGCCACCCCCCCTCCCCGGGCAAGTGACAAACAGACCCGATGTACGACCCCAAAAGGCCTGACCCACCGCATTGCCGCCCGCTGTCGTTACTATTCGGTAACGCTACCTATGCCCAACCGGGCGGCGTGGTTCATCTTAAAAGTTGCACCTGACGGGGGGAGACTATGACCGAAGCGCCCAGCACAACTGTTGGGGGGAGGCACCGCGCCGCACTCAACCGGTGAATTGAATATGCCATGCTGGGCAATCATTGTGTCAGGCTGTATGACGGGGCGATGGGGAGTGGTCTGAGCGCAAGGATCTACTCATGGAGAGATGAATAGAGCTGCCCCGTCAGGCGGGGTGACCGGCTCCCTATACCCACATCCGCGGCAGGTTGTTATGATGCGGCTTATCGGACAAGCTCTGAATGATGCCGCCCTCATACCCGGCAGCCAACCGCAATACAGATGTCAATGAATTCATGAAACCCCTGCTCATTATCAGCCACGTCGCCTGCAGCCGCCCTGGCTATCTGTGCGAATACCTGGACCGGCACCGGCTGCCCTATCAGCGGTTCAGCATCGAATCAGGTGAACCGCTACCCTCACCAGACCGTTTGTCCGGCCTGGTACTGCTGGGCGCCCCGGTGAGCGTCAACAGCGATCAAGCCTGGATTGAACGGGAGATAAGACTGGTGCGCGACTGCGCAGAGCGGAACATCCCGGTGTTCGGTATCTGCTTTGGCGGTCAACTGATCAGCAAGGCGTTCGGCGGCGAGGTATTCACGGCCTCCACCATGCAGATCGGCTGGCATCCGGTCACGATCACCGAGCAGGGCCGGCAACTGTTTAACGGCAATCCGATACCGGCACAGTTCACCGCCTTTGAGTGGCACGAAGATACTTTTACCCTGCCCGCCGGGGCCGTGCCCCTGTTCAGCGGCGGTTGTATCGGCAACCAGGGCTTCCTGTACCGGGGCTGCCTGGCGGTCCAGTTTCATCCGGAGGTCACCGAGGAGATCGTCCGCGAATGGGTGGCCCGCTATGAGGCCTGCGTCGACAATCCCACCCTTTGCCGCCAGGACCACAACGCCATTTTGCAGGACTTGCCGCAAAAACTGACAGCCATGCGGCAGATGTCCGACAACCTGTTCGACTGGTGGCTCAAGCAGGTGAACCCGACACATAATCCCCGATAAACTCCACGGATACTTTTCCCCGTCGGGGCTTCCGCGCCGGGCGGTTTCGGTTAGAATGCAGTTCGCTCGCGGTTTCGCGATTTATTGACTATGGACGATACTCCCCCGGATATCGCCACCGATTCAAATAATCAGCCAGGATTACCGATATGCAATTTCGCCCCTTCAACCCCCCTGTTCGCACCCTGATGGGCCCCGGCCCTTCCGATGTCCATCCGCGTATTCTGGAAGCGATGTCACGGCCAACCATCGGCCACCTGGACCCCGCTTTCATTCAGATGATGGAGGAGGTGAAGACGCTGCTCCAATATGCCTTCCAGACCAAAAACGAGCTGACCATGCCGGTCTCCGCCCCCGGCTCTGCCGGTATGGAGACCTGTTTCGCCAACCTGGTGGAACCGGGTGACCAGGTCATCGTGTGCCAGAACGGCGTATTCGGCGGGCGCATGAAAGAGAACGTGGAGCGCTGTGGCGGTACCGCCATCATGGTCGAGGACACCTGGGGCGAAGCGGTCGACGCGAACAAGCTGGAAGCAGCCCTGAAGGCCAACCCGGACGCCACCATCGTCGCCTTTGTACATGCCGAGACCTCCACCGGCGCCCAGTCGGATGCCGAAAGCCTGGTCAAGCTGGCCCACCAGCATGACTGCCTGACCATCGTGGATACAGTTACCTCACTGGGCGGCACACCGGTCAAGGTGGACGAGTGGGCCATTGACGCCATCTACTCCGGCACCCAGAAATGCCTATCCTGTACCCCCGGCCTGTCGCCGGTGAGCTTTAGCGAGCGCGCGCTGGAGAAGATCCGCAGCCGCAAACAGAAGGTGCAGAGCTGGTTCATGGATCTGAATCTGGTGATGGGCTACTGGGGTGGCGGCACCAAGCGGGCCTACCATCACACCGCGCCGATCAACGCCCTGTACGGTTTGCATGAGGCACTGCTGATGCTGCAGGAGGAGGGGCTGGAGAACGCCTGGGCGCGCCACCGGAAAAACCACCTGGCGCTGCGTGCCGGCCTGGAGGCGATGGGGCTGACCTTCATTGTCAATGAAGCGGACCGCCTGCCCCAGCTCAACGCCGTCTCGATTCCACAAGGCGTGGATGACGCCACAGTGCGTGGCCGCCTGCTGAATGAATATAACCTGGAGATCGGCGCCGGCCTCGGCGCCCTAGCGGGCAAGGTGTGGCGCATCGGTCTGATGGGACACGCCAGCCGTGCCGAGAACATCCTGCTCTGTGTCGGCGCCCTGGAGGCGGTACTCTCCGACATGGGGGCCGATATCAATCAGGGCGTGGCGCTGGCTGCCATGCAGAAGGCGCTCGATTGAATGAAGTGAATTGGTGCGGCACCCTACAAGGCCAATACCTTTAGGGTGCCGGTGAGCCTGAAAACCGTGCCACGCGCTTACGCGGTGGCGGCGGACTTCTCAAACGCCTCGCGGTGCAGGTTGATAAAGCGGATATCCTGCGGATAGGGAAACACATCGGCATGGATGCCACGACCAATATCCAGTTGCCGCTGCTGCCAGTAATGTGCATCAAACAGATCCGGATGCAATTCAAGCAGTGTTTTGCGGATCAGCGGGCTGGCGCTGAGGAAGGTGAGAAACTCCTCCGGAAACACATCGTCATCGGCCACTGAATACCAGGGTTCGCTGCTCATCTCATCCTCGGGGGTGCGCGGCGGCGGGATCTGTCGGAAATTGCACTCGGTCATCCGGGTGATCTCATCGTAATCATAGAACACCACCTTACCCTGGTGCGTCACGCCAAAATTCTTGAACAGCAAATCACCGGGGAAAATGTCCGCCGCCATCAGCTGCTTGATGGCCAGCCCCCAGTCATCCAGCATCGTTCGCACCGTCTCTGGTGAGCCCTCGGCCAGACAGATATCCAGCGGTATCATACGATGCTCGATATAGAGGTGGTTGATAATGACGTTGTCTCCGTCCATCTCCAGTTGGGACGGTATCGACTCCTCCAATTCCGCCATCAGCTCCGGGTCGATACGGTCCCGGGGAAAGGCGGTCTTGGAGAACTCCAGGGTGTCCGCCATCCGTCCCACCCGATCATGCAACTTGACCTGCAGGTAGCGCTCCTTTACCTGGGCATGGGTGATGTTCTTCTGCGGGGCAAAGCGGTCCCGGATCACCTTGAAGACGAACGGATAGGAGGGGAGCGTGAACACCATCATCACCAGCCCCCGGACACCCGGGGCGACAATAAAGCGGTCATTGCTGTCCTTGAGATGGCTCAGCAGGTCCCGGTAAAACTCATTCTTGGCCTGCTTGTGAAAACCGATACTCATGTAGAGCTCTGCCAGCGGTTTGTTGGGCATGATGCTCTGCAGAAAGCTGACCGTGGCCGCCGGAATCGAATTATTTGCCATGAAATAGGCGCGGGCAAAACTGAACAGCGCCTCCACCTCCTCATTGGAGGTGAGCAGACTGTCTACAAAAATGCTTCCCTGGTAGTTCAGCAGAGGCAACACCAGCGGTTGCACTCCCTGATCACTCACTACCCGGCCAATCAGATAGGCCGCCTTGTTACGATAAAAAGGCGCCTCCAGCACATCGATGCGCAAACCGTCATCGGGCAGCTGGCCAAAGGCGGAACGCCGCCTGAAGGCATCGGCGACATGGGCGATATCCCGCTCCATATCCTGATAGGGGATTCTGAAATAGAAGCCGGAGAGGATTTCGCGCAGGCAAGTCTCCAGGCCGCCGTCTTTCAAATGGAACGACATGAAGACCCGATCCCGCCGGGTCAGCTCCTCCCGATCCACCCCGGACTCGATAAAAATCTTGTCATTGTCGAAGTACTGGCGATCGAACATCTTGCAGAACACCGAGTTGTAAAACGTCTCGGCCAGCTCCGGGCGCCGGTAATTGACCAGGAACTGCTGGTACTGGGTCTTCACCTGTTGCCACAGGGCATCGTCCACATGGGAGACATCGAAGGTGGAACGGACCTTGCTGATCGCCTCTTGCACACGCCGGTCATAGAAGCTGATCCGGTCCACCGAGGCCTGGCGAATTGCCTCCCAGTCCGCCTGCTCAAAGCCCTGCCGTACCTGCCGGGTGATCTCCTGAAAAAAGGAGAAGTGGCGCTCGAAGCCGGTAAATATGGTGCGGGCAAGCTGCTGCGCGAGATCTGTCATGTACCCCTACTCCTGATAGATGCGGCCCGAAATCATTAAGAGCATGCCACATTAAAGAATTATTACTACCCCATTTTCTTCTGCAACGCAGCATAAAGAATTTCAATACAAAGGATTAAAGTATTTATCGTTCTTAATACTTCACAATTGCGTATGCTCTATGCCGTTGATATATCTATTTGCTTGTTATTACTAAGGTTTTACCTGAATTCTCGGGTATTTTCCTAATAAGCATCCTGGGAGATACCGGAAATGACAGCTACTCAGCTCAGTACCGATGCATCCAGCCAGCGCATTCGAGTCAACGCACCACTGGCTGAAAATCACCACCGGATACTCGTTCCAGAAGCACTCCAGTTTATCGCTGAACTTGAGCGGCGCTTCGGAAAGCGGCGTAAACAGTTGCTGGGTCTCCGTGCGGATCGGCAATCACGCCTCAACAAGGGTGAGTTACCCGGTTTCAGGGTGGAGACCGCCGAGCTCAGGGCAGCAAACTGGCAGGTAAAAAAAGCACCTGCCGACCTGCAGGACCGCCGCGTGGAGATCACCACCGGCGCAGCAGATCGCAAGGAGGTCATCACCGCCCTCAATTCCGGTGCCAACGGTTTCGTGGCCGATTTCGAAGACGCGCACTCACCGACCTGGAGCGGCACTGTTGAAGGCCAGATCAACCTGTATGACGCTATCAGGGGTCGTCTCGACTACCAGAGTCCGGAAGGGGAACAGTACCGACTGAACCCTCAGCGGGCCACCCTGTGGATGCGGCCCCGTGGCTGGCACATGGAAGAGAAGCATCTGCATGTGGATGGTCAGCCGGCGTCCGCCAGTCTGTTCGACTTTGGCCTGTTCATCTTCCACAACGGTGTACAACTGCATGAGCAGGGTAGCGGCCCCTATTTCTATCTGCCCAAGCTGGAGAGTTATATCGAGGCGCAGCTCTGGGCCGATGTATTCGCCTATGCCGAAGAGAGCCTGGGCCTGAATCACGGCAGCATCTGCTGCACCGTGCTGATCGAGACCCTGCCGGCGGCGTTCGAGATGGAGGAGATGCTCTATACCTTGCGGGATTACGCGGTTGGACTAAACTGTGGTCGCTGGGATTATATCTTCAGTTTTATCAAGAGATTCCACGCCAATCCCGAGTGGGTATTCCCGGAGCGCAGCCAAATCACCATGGAGTCCGGCTTTTTACGGGCCTGTTCACAACTGCTGATCAAGACCTGTCATCGACGTGGCGCACACGCCATTGGCAGCATGGCCGCACAGATCACGGATGACCCCACCGCCGACATCGATGTCCGGGAGAAGGTCCGCAGCGACAAGGAGCGCGAGGCGACCGATGGCCATGATGGCACCTGGGTGGCTCATCCCGGACTGGTGGCGGTGGCGAAAGCCGTGTTCGACCGGGTCATGCCGCAGCCGAACCAGCTTGACCGCCAGCTGAACGAACTGACCGTGAGGGAAGCCGATCTGCTGCAGATTCCGCAGGGACTGATCAGCCAGGCCGGCCTCAGCGACAACATCAGTATAGGCCTGCGTTACCTGGCCGCCTGGCTGGACGGCCGGGGGGCCGTACCGGTGCATAGCTTGATGGAAGACGCCGCCACCGCCGAGATCGCCAGAGCCCAGATCTGGCAGTGGGTACGCTACCCCAAAGGGATCATGGAAGATGGACGCAACATCACCTTCGAGCTATTCAGCGAGGGCGTTGCGCAAGAACTGGAGCAGATCCGCCAGGGAGTGGGGGATGAGGCATTTGCAGCCAGCCACTACCCGGCGGCAGCCGACCTGTTCAGCGACATTGTCGCCAATGACCGCTTTGTTGAGTTCCTTACACTGCCCGCATACCAAACGCTGGCCTGATATAACCACATAACCAAAACCGTAAGTCCCTCCTCCACCCGGAGGAACGATTGAACGGAGGAGGTTTGATGACAGCAATACTGAAGGAGATTGTCCTATGAACCGTAAACAACAGATTGAAGCCTTGGAAAAAGACTGGGCAGAGAATCCCCGCTGGAAAACCGTCAAGCGCGGCTATTCGGCAGAGGATGTGGTCCGTCTGCGCGGGTCGGTCCAGCCGGAATACACCTACGCCAAGCGCGGCGCCGATAAACTGTGGGATCTGGTCCACGGCAGCGCCAAGAAAGGCTACGTCAACTGCATGGGCGCCATCACCGGCGGTCAGGCGATGCAGCAGGCAAAAGCGGGCATTGAAGCAATCTACCTCTCCGGCTGGCAGGTAGCTGCCGACGGCAATACCTCCGAGACCATGTATCCCGACCAGTCACTGTATGCCTATGACTCGGTACCGACCATGGTGCGTCGTATCAACAACGCGTTCAAGCGTGCCGATGAGATTCAGTGGTCCCGTGGCACCGGCCCGGAGGATCAGGGTTATATCGACTACTTCCTGCCGATCGTGGCGGATGCCGAGGCCGGTTTTGGCGGCGTCCTGAACGCCTTTGAGCTGATGAAGAACATGATCGCCAACGGCGCGGCCGGCGTACATTTCGAAGATCAGCTGGCAGCTGTCAAGAAGTGCGGTCACATGGGCGGCAAGGTACTGGTACCGACCCAGGAAGCGGTACAGAAACTGATTGCGGCCCGTCTGGCCGCCGACGTCTGCGGCGTCCCCACCCTGCTGCTGGCGCGTACCGATGCAGAGGCAGCCACCCTGCTGACCTCCGACTTCGATCCCAATGACAAACCCTTTGTCACCGGCGAGCGCACCCCGGAAGGCTTCTACAACGTGAAGAACGGCCTGGAGCAGGCCATCTCCCGCGGTGTCGCCTATGCCCCCTATGCTGACCTCGTCTGGTGTGAAACCGGTACTCCGGATCTCGGTTTCGCCCGCGAATTTGCCGAGGCGGTGCTGGAGAAAAACCCCGGCAAACTGCTGGCCTACAACTGCTCGCCCTCGTTCAACTGGAAGAAGAACCTGGATGATGCCACCATCGCCAAGTTCCAGGATGAGCTGTCCGACATGGGCTACAAGTACCAATTCATCACTTTGGCCGGCATCCACAACATGTGGTACAACATGTTCGACCTGGCCTATGACTATGCCCGCGGCGAAGGCATGAAGCACTACGTGGAGAAGGTCCAGGAGCCCGAATTCGCGGCCCGCGACAAGGGTTACACCTTCGTCTCCCACCAGCAGGAAGTAGGCGTCGGCTACTTCGACGACGTCACCACCACCATCCAGGGTGGCGCATCTTCCGTCACGGCATTGACCGGTTCTACCGAGGAAGAGCAGTTCGAAGGTTAAACCCCTGGCCTGACTGCACGATCGGTCACACCCGCAAGGGTGTGGCCGTTTTTACTCACAGGAGAAAAAAAGATGACTCAGGCACCTACCACCCTGGAAAAGACTGCGGATATTTATGACGAACATGAAGCGGCGATCCAGGTCTGCGAACCGATTTTCAGGGATTACGGCGGCCACATCCGCTTCAGTGGTCAAATAGTCACCATCAAGTGTCATGAAGACAATTCGCTGGTAAGGGAACTGTTGGGTAAACCGGGTAACGGCCGGGTTCTGGTGGTGGATGCCGGCGGCTCCATGCGCTGCGCCATGCTGGGGGATATCCTGGCGCAAAAAGGCGTGGATAACGGCTGGGCCGGGGTGTTGATGTACGGCTGCATTCGCGATGCCCGGGAGATCTCGGAGATGCCGATCGGGGTCAAGGCACTCGCCACCATCCCAAAGAAGAGCGTAAAAAAAGGTGCCGGCGAAGCCGAAGTACCGGTTACCTTTGCCCTGGTCACCTTCCGCCCCGGCGACTGGCTCTATGCCGATGAAGACGGGGTGGTGGTATTACCGGCCAAGGCATAACATCGCCTCTGCAGCCGATCCTCACCGCTCACCCGTACCACTGAACGGGAACCCCACTTCGACTGGGCCGTTGAAGCGGCGCCAATTCACCAGGTCTTCGTCCCACTGAACGGACAACGCGGACCTTGATCAGGCACGCCAGATGAGCGCTATCGCCGTGCAGCAGAACACCCCATTTGAACAGTATCTGCGACAGCAGGGCTTCACCAATCTGACGGTCACCACCAGTGCCGCCCCTCTACCCATCCGCAGGCCACGGGCTGGCCGGGTGGTGGGAGAGCCATGCCTTCGCGGAACCGCCTCATTCAGGCCCCCATCCGGAACAACGTATTTTTTACACCAAAACCGTTTTTTTTACACCGGATAGCCGATTCAGTTTCCGCCGCCCCAGAAATACCTACAATCCTGGTGGTTTTTTCACTGAAATATCAATACATTATTCAAATAACCCCATCATTTTCCGTCGTTGCTCCAGGTTGGCACAACCCTTGTAATACCAAGGTGATAAACCGGTCACCAGTGCCGACGGCGGATTAAGGCCTACACTCCAAAGATCGGAAGTCTATCTATATTTAAGTGACGGAGAGATGTGATGACCCTTGAACTCGATTTACCCGGGACCTTTAATGCCGCGGACTATTTTGTGGATAGAAACGTCCGGGAGGGCCGGGGTGACAAGACCGCCGTGCGCTGCGGCAGCACCAGCCTCAGCTATGCCGACGTCCAGGCGGGAGTCAATCGCTTCGGCAATACCCTGAACCATCTCGGCGTTCGCATGGAGGAGCGCGTCGCTCTGCTGATGTTGGACACCGAGCTCTACCCCCAGGCATTCTTCGGCTCGATCAAGCTGGGCGCCGTCCCTATCTGTCTCAACACCCTGATGCGCCCCAAGGATTATGAATATTTCCTCAATGACAGCCGCGCCCGGGTGCTGGTGATCGACGCCCACCTGCTACCGAGCCTGGAACCGATACGCAACAAGCTGCGCTTTGTACAGCACATCATCGTGGTCAATGGTGAGGCGCCGGCCGGTGATCTGGCACTCGACAGCCTCTGGGCGGACCAGCCGGACCAGATGGAAGCGGCACCCACTACCCCGGATGACGCCTGTTTCTGGCTCTACAGCTCAGGCTCCACCGGCCAGCCCAAGGGCACGGTGCATCTGCAGCGAGACATGGTCTACTCCTGCGAGACCTACGGAAAACAGGTACTGGGCGTAAAGGAGGGGGACGTCTGCTTCTCCGCCGCCAAGCTGTTTTTTGCCTATGGACTGGGTAACGGCCTCTACTTCCCGTTCAGCGTCGGCGCCACCGCAGTCTATATGCCGGACCGGCCCACCCCTGAGGCGGTCTACCGGACCATCAAGGAGCAGCGGCCGACCATTTTCTATGGCGTGCCCACGCTCTACGCCTCCATGCTGGACGCCGAGGGGTCGCTGGACGGGGTACGTATCTGCGTCTCGGCCGGTGAGGCACTGCCGGCGGACATCCTGAAGCGCTGGAAAGAGCGCTTCGGCGTCGACATCCTGGACGGCATCGGCTCCACTGAACTGGTGCACATCTTCATCTCCAACTACCCGGGCGATATCCATCCCGGCAGCACCGGGCGACTGGTGCCGGGCCACGAGGCGAAGATCGTCGACGAAAACATGGAGGAGGTACCACAGGGCGAGGTCGGCACCCTGCTGGTGAATAGCGGCAGTGCCGCGGCCTATTACTGGAACAAACGGGAGAAGACCCGCCAGACCATGCTCGGCCCCTGGTTCAACACCGGGGACAAGTTCTTCATGGATGAGAATGGCCTGTTTTTCTATGCGGGACGCACCGACGATATGCTCAAGGTAGGCGGCATCTGGCTTTCACCGGTTGAGGTGGAGGCCTGCATCATCTCCCACCCGGCGGTACTGGAGTGCGCCGTGGTGGCCGCCACCGATGCCGAGGACCTGGTCAAACCCAAGGCCTATGTGGTACTGAAGGCCGGCCAGCAACCGAGCGACGAACTGGCCGAAGAGATCAAGCTGTACGTGAAGAACACCCTGGCCCCGTACAAGTACCCCCGCTGGCTCGAGTTCATCGACGAGTTGCCCAAGACCGCCACCGGCAAGATTAAACGCTTTGAGCTGCGGAAGCTGGACGACTCATAAGCAATCGGCCAAGGCCATAGGGCGGGCACAGCCCGCCCTATGATTCCCGAACATCACCGGGTATCAAACAATCACCAAAACATGGCGTGAGGCAATCAACAGACACTGAAAACCAAGCGTGACATGGCGTGGACGGGGTAACCCGAGCACGCGAACACAGGCACAAAAGCATCTTTTGCGCTGATGATAATCATAGAGAGGAGAAGCAGATGAGTGATCAGAAAAAAACCGGCATCAGCCGGCGTGACATTATCAAGGGTGGTGCGGCGGCGGCTGGATTGGTGACGGCATCCAGTCTCATCCCCACCCGGTTTGCCATCGGCAACACCGCCAAGGTGAAGGTCGGCATTCTGCTACCCTACACCGGCACCTATGCCAAGCTCGGCGCCAACATCAAGGATGCCCTGCAACTGCGCATCAACGAGGCCGGCGGCAAGCTGGGCGGGCGCGAAGTGGAATATATCAATATCGACAGCGAAGCCTCTCCTCCCAAGGCGCCGGAACTGACCAACAAGCTGCTGAAAAAGGAGCAGGTGGACTTCCTGATCGGACCGGTCCACTCCGTGGTCGGCATGGCAATGGTCAAGGCGGCGCGCAACACCGATGTGATTGCGGTAATCCCCAACGCCGGCGCCAACGGTCTCACCGGAGCGCTCTGCGCACCCAACATCTTCCGCACCTCCTTCTCCAGCTATCAGCCCGGCTTCCCGGGCGGCACTGCCATGCTGGAGGACGGCCACAAAAACGTGGTGCTGATGTACTGGAACTACGGCTTCGGCAAGGAGACCGCGGCAGCCTTCAAGCAGTCGTTTCTGGCCGGTGGCGGCAATATCGTCAAGGAGATTCCCACCCCCTTCCCCAAGGTGGAGTTCCAGGCCTATCTGACCGAAGTGGCCGCCTTGAAACCGGACGCGGTATTCACCTTCTATGCCGGTGGCGGCGCGGTGAAATTTGTCAAGGATTATGCCGCTGCAGGACTGCACAAGAGCATTCCGCTGTACGGTGCGGGCTTCCTCACCGAGGGTGTGACCGGAGCCCAGGGCGAAGCGGCCGAAGGCGTTCGCACCACGCTGCACTACGCCGACACGCTCGACCTGCCGGCCAACCACCGATTCCGTGAGGCGTTCCTGAAGGCAACCGGCAACCAGGCCGATGTCTACGCTGTACAGGGCTATGACGCCGGTGACCTGCTGGTCCAGGGTATGGCCGCCGTGGAGGGGGATGTCAGGGCCAAGGCAGAGATGATCAAGGCGATGGAGAGTGCCACCATCGACAGCCCGCGCGGCAAGTTCACCTTCTCCAAGGCGCACAACCCGATCCAGGACATCTACCTGCGTGAAGTGGTCAACGGCCAGAATCAGGTCATCCGTACCGTGCAGAAAGCGGTGGAAGACCCGGCCGAAGGGTGCAAAATCGGCTGATCGCTAACCGGCCTTGTACGGCCCTTGTTGCCTGGCGGCGAACTGCCGCCGGGCATACCTGACCTCACACTGATTTCCCGAGGCCCCATGGAGAGTTCTTTCTATTTCATCCAGCTGCTGAACGGCATCCAGTACGGATTCCTGCTGTTTCTGATGGCCAGTGGACTGACCCTGATCTTCGGTATCATGGGCATTATCAACCTGGCACATGGCGCCTTCTACATGGTCGGCGCCTACCTCTGTTACTGGCTGACCGGTATCACCGGCAATCTGTTCACCGGTATCCTGCTGGCCATCCCGCTGAGCATTCTGGTCGGCTACGCGGTGGAGCGACTGGCAATCTCCTACCTGTACCGGCGCGACCATCTCTATCAGGTGCTGCTCACCTATGCGCTGATCCTGATAGCCAATGAACTGCAGAGCATCTTGTGGGGCAATGATGTGCATAGCGTGCCGATCCCTGAACTGCTGAGAGGTTCGGTGCAGCTAACCGACAACCAGGCCTACCCGGTCTACCGGCTGTTTATCTCCGCCACCTGTATTTTACTGGCGGCCGTCATGTACTGGGTGATTCAGAAGACCCGCCTGGGCATGACCATCCGTGCCGGCGCGAGCAACCGGGAGATGGTGCAGGCGTTGGGCATCAACATCAACTGGCTGTTCGCCATCGTATTCAGCATGGGCGCCGCCCTGGCCGCCTTCGCCGGCATGCTGGCGGCGCCGGTCAACACGGTCTACCCGGGCATCGGCGACAACATCCTGATCATCTCCTTTGTGGTGGTGGTGATCGGTGGTATCGGTTCGATCAAGGGGGCTTTTATCGGCGCCCTGCTGATTGGTCTGGCCGACACCTTTGGCAAGGTACTGTTACCTGAAATGGCGAGCATGGTGGTCTACACACTGATGGCCGCGGTTCTGTTCTGGCGCCCGCAGGGGCTGTTCGGCAAGGTCTAGACGAGGTCACCCATGCATACCGTTACACGTCCCATTATTATCTTCCTCTGCCTCTGTCTGGCGCTGCTGCTGCTGTTTCCGATGGTCGGCAGCGCCTTTTACACCGGGCTGGTGACCAAGATCATGATCCTCTCGATCTTCACCATCAGCCTGGATCTGCTGATCGGATTCACCGGCCTGGTCAGTTTCGGTCACGCGGCTTTTTTCGGCATCGGCGCCTATCTGCTGGCGATCCTGTTCGGCGACCTGGAGCACATCAACTACTGGTGGTCCCTGACCCTGACGCTATCCCTGACCGGGTTGGCGGCGCTGCTGGTAGGCTGGCTCTGTATCCGCACATCGGGCATCTATTTCATCATGCTGACTCTGGCCTTCGCCCAGATGTTCTTCTACTTTTTCTTCGAGTCGCCTCGCTTCGGCGGGGACGATGGCATTTTCATGATGAACAAACCGGAGATCACCCTGGCCACACGGCAACTGGTGGATCTGGACAATGAACATGACTTCTATTACTTCGTGCTGGCCTGGCTGGTAGGTGTCTATCTGTTCCTCAGCATGATCCTGCGCGCCCCGTTCGGCCATGTGCTGATCGCCATCAAAGCCAACGAGCAGCGGGTCCGGGCACTCGGTTACTCCACCCCCCACTACAAGCTGGTCAGCTTCGTCATCGCCGGCACCATCGCCGGACTGGCCGGCTTCCTGGAAGCGGCGCACACCAGCTTCATCACCCCCGCCTATCTCGGCTGGCATGAGTCGGGCATGGCCATCATGATGGTAATTCTGGGCGGCATGGGGACCCTGTTCGGGCCTGTCATCGGCACCTTTATCGTGGTGTTGCTGCAGGATTTTCTGCCCAACTTCACCGAGCACTGGAAGCTGATTATGGGCGGTATTATCATTTTCGTGGTGTTGTTCCTGCCCAACGGCATCGCCGGACTTATTTACAGTATCAGCAACCGTTTCTTCTCCAGAGAGAACAGCGGGAGGGAGGGTTAATGTCCGAGATCATCCTGCGCACCGAACACCTGTGCAAAAATTTCGGTGGCCTCAAGGCGACCGACGATGTCTCGCTGGAATTCGAGCGGGGCAAGGTGCACGCTATCCTGGGCCCCAACGGCGCGGGTAAAACCACCCTGATCAACCTGCTGTCGGGAGAGCTGCTGCCCAGTAGCGGGCGCATTCTGTTCAAGGGTTACGACATCACCGATGCGCGCCCGGAGAAGGTCTCCCGCATCGGAATCGGCCGCAGCTTCCAGAAAACCAATATCCTGCCGGGCTTCTCCTGCCTGCAGAACTGCTGGATCGGTGCCCAGTCCTGCCTCATCACCTCGATGCGTTTTTTTCGTCCAGCCAAGCACCTGCGGATGGTGCACCGGCGGGCCGATCACGCGCTGCAACTCTGCGGCCTCTCCAACAAGCGCAACCAGATCGCCGGCACCATGAGTTATGGCGAGCAACGCCAACTGGAGATTGCCATGATGTTGGCCACCGAACCGGAGCTGCTGCTGCTGGATGAGCCGCTGGCCGGCATGGGCACGGAAGAGTCGCAACAGGTCACCGCACTACTGAAAGAGCTGGCCAAGGAGCAAACTCTGATCCTGATCGAACATGATATGGACGCCGTCTTCTCTCTGGCCGACCGCATCACGGTGATGGTGGACGGGGCGGAGCTGGAGACCGGCAGCGTTGAACAGATACGTAACAGTCAGGCGGTTCAGGACGCCTATCTGGGTCATGACGAGGAGGATGCGGCATGAGTACGAGTTCCGCCACACCACTGCTGCAGGCCGAGGGGCTGCACACCTATTATGGCGACAGCCACATCCTGCGCGGTATCGACCTCTCCATCGAAGCCGGTGAGACGGTCAGTCTGATGGGGCGAAACGGTATGGGCAAGACCACGACCCTGCGTTCACTCATTGGCCTGACACCGCCACGCCGGGGACGCATTACCATTCGCGGCAAGGAATCCACCCGGCTCAACACCCATCAGGTGATTCGCCAGGGGATCGCCTTCGTGCCCGAGGACCGCGGCATCTTCCCCAATCTGAGCGTGCTGGAGAATCTCACCATGGCGGCCCGTACCGGCCCGGATGGCCGCGACGAATGGAATCTGGACCGGGTGCTGGAGCTGTTCCCGCGACTGGGCCAACGGCTCACCAACATGGGCAACCAGCTATCCGGCGGTGAACAGCAGATGCTGACCATCGCCCGCGCCCTGATGACCAACCCGGACCTGATCATCCTGGACGAAGCGACCGAGGGGCTGGCCCCGCTGATCCGCCTGGAGATCTGGGTGGTAATCCGACACATCAAGTCGACCGGCATCGCCTCCATTATTGTGGACAAGGACATCAACGCGCTGCTGCCGATCTGTGACCGCAACTACATCATCAACAAGGGTGAGGTGGTCTATCACGGGCGCTCCCGGGAGCTGCTGGAGAACCCGGAACTGCACAAGCAGTATCTGGGGGTGTAGCAGGTCGCAGGAACGCCTGCCTGGAATCGGCCCGGGGCGGGCCTCCTACGGGCACATCGCCTTGCCTGACCCGTAGGAGCGGCTTCAGCCGCGAATTGGTTTTCACCACCGGCACGGGTCGCAGCTAAAGCAACTCCTACGAGTATGGTCTTGAGGTAAAGGGATGTATTACAGGCGGCGCCCCCGCTGCGATCGATCCCGGGAATGGCGCAGCAAAAAATGAAACTGTGTAGAATGATGGAACGACTATGCACGCGATCAGCCGACTGTTCTCCACTATCACCATCCGCAAGCCGTTCTGGCTGTGGGTGGCAATCTGTCTGCTGGTGGGAGTCAGCACCGCCGCCCTGATCGGTATCCTGCACACCACCAGCGCAGTCCGTCAGGAGGCGCAAACGCGTTTCTTTGAACAGTACAATCGCCAGCAGCTGATCCTGGCCGAACAGGCCGCTCACTCCATCGAGGAGACGTTCGCCACCTTCCGCAGAAATCTCAGCCTGGTCGCCAGCCTGTTCGAGGAAGACGGGGTTACCCGGGAGCGGGCACAGCTGCTCGGCGGCACACTGCAGCGAATGTATGAAAGCCTGATGGAGACCGATATTATCGACCTGGTGGTATTCGACAAGGCCGGTACAGTGGTGGCCATCAGCCCATCGGACAAGTATACCCTGGGCCGCAACTACGCCTGGCGCAACTATTACCAGTGGGCCCGGGACGAAGGTCGGCCCGGGCAGATGTATCTCTCTCCCTTCATGCGCGTGGAGGGAGGTCAGAGCAGGGGCGACAAGGCACTGATCGTCGCCCAGGGGATCTACAACAAACAGGGCAGCTTTAACGGCGTCGCCATGTTTACCCTGAACTTCGACAAATTGGCCAAACGGCAGGTGCTTTCGGTCACCATCGGCGAACACGGCTTTGCCTGGCTGGTGGATAACGATCAGCAATCGGTACTGGTGGACCCGTTGGGCCGGGTAACCGATCTGGACTTCACAACGACTTTTTTACCGCGCTGGCCAAAACTCTATAACCTGCTGATCTCCATGCAGGACGGCAGGCCAGGCACCGGCAGCTATGACTTTGTTGACCCGGTCGACCCGAAACAGTCGGTAAGCAAGCTGGTGGGTTACCAGCCGATACGCATCGAGGACCGGCTCTGGACCCTGGGCGTGGCCACACCGACCCGGGAAGTGGACGCCCTGCTCTCCTCCTTTCTGCAACAGCAGGAGCGTTACTCGGGTACCCTGGTGGTGATCATCTTCACCGGTACCTTCATCCTGCTCAGCGCCCTGCTGTCATGGAATCACATCCTGGCCATACAGGTGGATCGCCGCACACTTGATTTGGCCGACGCGCGCGACCGCCTGGAATCCACTTTTGACGAACTGCTCTCGTCCAAAAAATTGGCGGCGGTTGGCCATCTGGCGCTCGGTCTCGCCCACGAAATCCGCAACCCACTTTCGGCCATACGCATGAATATCCAGATGATTCGCAAACGCACCAAAGCGGAAGGTCCGCTGGAGGAGCACTTCAGCATTGTCGAAGAGGAGATTCTGCGGCTCAACCGCTTGGTCAACGACGTTATGGATTTCGCCCGGGCCCGCCCGCTGCGACTGGAACAGACCAGCCTCAATCCCATCATTCACCGGGTGATGAAACTATTCGCCCAGCGCTTCAAGGAGGCCGGCATCCATACCGAGCTGCAACTGCGGGACGACCTCACTTTGGTATGCGATCCGGAGCAGATCGAACAAGTGATCCTGAACCTGGTCTCCAACGCCATCGAAGCACTGGAAGAGTGTGACGGTTATCGAGAACTGACCCTGATCCTGCGGCGTCACCGCCCCTACCTGTCACTCCAGGTGATCGATAACGGCCACGGCATTGCCGCGGATGATCGTGAGAAAGTCTTTGATCCTTTCTATACCACCAAGGTTTCGGGTGGTGGCTTGGGGTTGCCGACACTGCAGGGTATTGTACTGCGTCACCAGGGAACCATTACGGTGGACAGCGCGCCGGGCGAGAAGACCTGCTTCACCTTGCTGCTGCCACTGGAAGGCCCACAGGAGCATGACCCACGCCAGCAAAACGAGAGCGAGACATGAATATAAACTCCTTGTTTCAACCGCGAAGAACGCAAGGTTCGCAAAGAAATACAATAACTTATTTCCATTTTCTGCCTCAGGTTTGTATACAGAGCACTGCATCCTCGGCTCTGTTAGCGGTACATCCCAGCACCACCGTTCCTGCACCACTCCTTCGGTCCAACTCTGCGGGTGAAAGATCAGGAGATTACAAGTCGATACTTTCCTTCGCATTCTTTGCGTCCTTAGCGGTTGACATGGGATTTGCAGAATGAAAAAAGCCCTGATAGTCGATGATGACCGCGCCATTCGCAGAACCCTGGAGCTGCACCTGATCGAGGAAGGTTTCGATGTCCTGACAGCCGAAGATGGTCAGCGCGGAGTGGAGCTGGCGCTGGGCGAACCGGTGGATATGGTGCTACTGGATCTGCGCCTGCCCAAGCTGGACGGCTTTGAGGTATTGCAGCAGATCAAACAGAAAAAACCGGCCCTGCCGGTAGTGATGATCACCGCCTATGACGACATGCACACCGCCATTGAAGCTATTCGTCTGGGGGCCATCGACCACCTGGGCAAACCGCTGGACCTGGATCAGCTGGACGAGGTGATCACCAAGATCAGCGAAATGGCCAGCCTGGCGGTAAATGGCATCCCCTTCTGCGATACCACCGAGTGTACCTTTCAGCCCAATGTCATCGTTGGTCGCAGCAAGAGCATGAAGGCGGTCTATAAGACCATCGGCGCGGTGGCCGACACCCGCGCCTCGGTACTGCTGCATGGCGAAAGCGGCACCGGCAAGGAGATGGTAGCGCGGGCAATTCACTTCAACGGCCAGTACCGGAACCACCCGTTTATTCCGCTGGTCTGCTCCTCCCTCGCCCCCAATGTCCTGGAGAGCGAGCTGTTCGGCCATGAAAAGGGCGCCTTCACCGGCGCCATCAAGCAGAAGATGGGCAAGTTTGAACTGGCCCAGGGCGGCACCCTGTTTCTGGATGAGATCTCGGAGGTCTCACCCGATATTCAGCTCAAGTTGCTGCGTTTTCTGCAGGAGCGCGAATTCGAGCGGGTGGGCGGCAACGAAACCATCAAGACCGACGTACGCATCATCACCGCCACCAACAAGGACCTGGCCACCCTGGTAAGTCAGGGCGAGTTCCGCCAGGATCTCTACTACCGACTCAAGGTGGTAACCATCGAACTCCCGACCCTGCGGGAGCGCCAGGAGGACATCCCGCTGCTGGTACAGTATTTCCTGGAGAAGATCCGCCGTGAGATGGGGCGTTCCGTGGAAATGATCCCGGAAGAGACCATGGCGCAGTTGAGAAGCTACTCCTGGCCGGGCAATGTGCGGGAGCTGGAGAATGCCCTGCGGCGAGCGGTGTTGCTGTCACCCAGCGATGTGCTGCTGCCCGAGACCCTGCAACTGGAGAGCAGCACCCCGCAAAAACGCCTGCCGCTGCTGATCAAAAGCATCCAGGAGCTGGAGAAGGAGCATATTGAAAATATTCTCGGGTTTACCGGTTACGAAAAGAAACGGGCCGCGCAGATCCTGGATATCTCCCGCCCCACCCTCAATGCCAGAATCCGCAGCTACGGTATTGAGGTGCCGGAAAAATAGCTTGGGGAAAGTGCAGGGTTCAATAATCGCTGACGAGCAAAAAGCAGTTTTCCACAGTCGGTTAGCGCTGAGCATAGCCTGTTCCTGTCAGGCCCCGACCGCCCGTAACTCATCCGTCAACTGGCGCTCGTCAAGCTGTTGGAAATGGGCCTCGTCCGAAGGCACACAGCCTCCCGCCATCTCATACCAGCCGTAACCGGCACTCCACTCCGGCAGATCCCTGCTCCCCTGCGGTGCACGTGGCAAACAGTACAGGATACCGGGATGGGCGATCAGGTTATAGGGAACCTTACGACCATGCAGTTCCTGGATATGGCGCCACGCCTCCTGTGCCGAATCAAACCGCTCGCAGGCCGCCGGATAGGCCACCTGGCCACCATTGTGCGACCAGTGCCCCGCTGTAATCGGCAACGGCTCATCCCGCACGAACAGGTGGAAATGAAGATGATTGACCGAAGCACAGGCACCATAACTGTTGTAGCCGACGCCGACGCCCGGCAAACCCTGTTGCAGGGCGGCTGTCACCCGCCAGATGTAATCATGATCAGCCTGCTGCAGAAACTGTGGCCGTCCCTCGCGCGCCTCGGGTACCAGCAGGCCGAGCAGCCGGACAAAGGGAAATTTATTGTACAGCAGCGACACATCCCTCCCCTCCAACGCCCCGCGCCAGAAGATCTCTTTTCGCAGAAAGGGTTTGGCAAAATGAAATCCGTCGGGATTGAACGGTGCCGAGAGCCCTGACACCCGCTGCTGAATCATGCGCGGTGGCCGCAGCGATCGAAGGGGGTTGAACTGAAGTTCCCAAGGCCCTTGGCGGCGCAGTCGTATCGGCCCTATCGCGTCAAAACCCAGCGCCATCAACTGGGAAAACACCAGCCGGTCATCCTTGGCATCATCCAGGGAACCACCCTGCTGGGAATCGGCATGGCGGGCACAAAGACGCTCAAACTTCCGCCGCAGTGGCCCGGACAATTCACCCCAGATCGCCGGATCGATCATCGCATTGGCCAGCACCAGAATAAACACACCCAGCTCATCGTATCCGTCCAGCATCTCTCTCAGACCGGCAGCGAAGGCGGTCTGATAAGTCTGCCGTGAATCAAATAAAGAGTTGCTCATATCACTCGATTGGAAATAAAAAGATCCATTGGGCTGGGGGCAGACGCCTGGCCGCAACAGATCCATCCTCCGGCACCTTGCCAGCCAACTCGCGGCGCACCAGCACCAGACCGGCAATATTACTGGCCGGGCCCGCCAAAAGAAACATCAACACGATACCGGGGGAGACCCCGGCAAACAACATAGGGAGCGGATTCAAGGGCCAACGCCGGGCCATTATCGAAAAAGGCAATCATTGCGCTGAATTATAGGGCTGTTGGCGTTCAGGAAAAAACCGTGACGGCCCGCCTGTATTTGTTACCTAACGTAACGAAACACACCCCAGACGCCACACCGTTTCGCTACCTGCGGTAACAGTGAGACACCCCTGAGCACCATCAGAAATCAACCCGCATTCACTATCTGGTTGATAAAAATAGGAATTGTGTTTTCTGGCCTAAATCATGCAAAATGAAGCGCGGTCGCCAGGGGAGGATTCCCGAATCTGTAGTTCAGATGGAATTCGACTTGTTATGCCCCGGTTTTGATGCATCTGTAGTTGACCGGAACATAGCGTCGAGACGAGCGCGCACTACTAATAATCCGGAGGACTTAAAATGAGTACACAAAATACGTCTGGAATGGCCTATTGGAAGGCCAACGTCAGACTCATCACAATCTCTTTGGTGATCTGGGCCGTATGTTCATACGGTTTCGGCATCATCCTTCGCCCCTTACTCGCCGGCATAAAGATTGGCGGCACTGACCTTGGATTCTGGTTCGCACAACAGGGCTCCATGATCGTATTCCTGGTGTTGATCTTTTTCTACGCCTACAAGATGAACCAGCTGGATCGTCAGTTTGACGTCCACGAAGACTAATTAAGGGGTTCGATTAATGGAACTACAAACACTCACATATATCGTCGTCGGTCTGACCTTCGCGCTCTATATCGGCATTGCCGTATGGGCCCGCGCAAGTACGACCGGTGAGTTCTACGCAGCCGGTCGCGGAGTACACCCGGTCGCCAACGGCATGGCAACCGCCGCTGACTGGATGTCTGCTGCCTCCTTCATCTCCATGGCGGGCATTATTGCCTTCCAGGGCTATGACGCCTCCCTGTTCCTCATGGGCTGGACCGGTGGTTATGTACTGCTGGCCATGTTGCTGGCCCCTTACCTGCGTAAGTTCGGCAAATTCACCGTGCCGGAATTCATCGGTGACCGCTTCTACTCCAAGACCGCTCGTATCGTGGCGGTTATCTGTCTGATCGTCGCTTCACTTACCTACGTAATCGGCCAGATGAAGGGTATCGGCGTGGCCTTTGGTCGCTTCCTGGAAGTGGATTACGACACCGGCCTCTACACGGGCATGGCGATCGTATTCTTCTATGCGGTGCTCGGTGGCATGAAGGGTATTACCTATACCCAGATCGCACAGTACTGCGTGCTGATCATGGCCTACACCATTCCAGCCATCTTCATCTCCCTGCAGCTGACCGGTAATCCGATCCCGCAACTGGGGCTGTTCAGCAACACCGTAGCCGATGGCACGCCGCTGCTGGCCAAACTG
Source organism: Sedimenticola selenatireducens DSM 17993 (assembly GCF_000428045.1). Taxonomy (GTDB): domain Bacteria; phylum Pseudomonadota; class Gammaproteobacteria; order Chromatiales; family Chromatiaceae; genus Sedimenticola; species Sedimenticola selenatireducens. The sequence continues at coordinate 131,375 of NZ_ATZE01000010.1, forward strand.
GACCAGACCATTGTGGATCTCGGCTTCGCGCAATATACCGCTCAGAAGACCAACACCCTGAATCTGGTGCTCTATACCTTCTCACTGATGATCGGTACCGCGGGTCTGCCGCACGTGATCATCCGCTTCTTCACCGTACCCAAGGTCAAGGACGCCCGTTCATCCGCCGGCTGGGCGCTGGTGTTCATCAGCATCCTCTACACCACCGCTCCGGCTGTCGGCGCCATGGCCATGCTGAACCTGGCCAACACGGTACAGCCTGGCCCGGTTGCCGCGGCTGACGGCGCCCTGGAGTATGAGGCACGTCCCCAGTGGTTCAAGAATTGGGAGACCACCGGTCTGCTGACATTCGAGGACAAGAATGGCAACGGCCGCGTCGAGTATCGTAAGGGTGATAGCAACGAGCTCAAGGTTGACCGTGACATCATGGTGCTGGCCAACCCGGAGATTGCCAAATAGCCCAACTGGGTGATCGCCCTGGTGGCCGCCGGTGGTCTGGCAGCGGCACTGTCGACAGCAGCGGGTCTGCTGCTGGCCATCGCCTCAGCCATTTCACATGATCTGTTGAAGGGTATATTCAATCCGCAGATTACTGAGAAAGGCGAACTGCTGGCAGCGCGTATTTCGATGGCAGGCGCCATCGCGGTAGCCGGCTATTTCGGCCTGCACCCCCCCGGCTTTGCGGCACAGGTGGTGGCGTTGGCCTTCGGTCTAGCCGCTTCTTCGATCTTCCCGGCATTGATGATGGGTATCTTCAACAAGCGCATGAACAACACCGGTGCGGTCGTGGGTATGTTGGTCGGTATCACCTCTACCCTGGTCTACATCTTCTGGTTCAAGGGCTGGTTCTTTATCCCCGGTACCGCGATGGCGGCCAATACTCCGGATAACTGGTTCCTTGGGATCTCTCCGGAAGCGTTTGGTGCCGTGGGCGCCATACTGAACTTCGTTTCAGCAGTCGTGGTATCCAAGGTTACCCAGGCTCCACCCGAGCATATCCAGCACATGGTCGAGGACATCCGTACCCCTCGGGGTGCAGGTGGTGCCACCGGCCACTAATCACATAAGTTAAATGTGATGTAAGATAGGGCCTGCCTCGCGCAGGCCCTTTTTTATGTCCAGGGATGGACGTATACCGCGGAGGCCACGGATGGCCGGGAGCGGTATTTAATGATGGACGTATACCGCAGAGGCCACGGATGGCCGGGAGCGATATTTAAAGGTGGACTTATACCGCCAAGTACATCCGCCAACCTGTCATGCGAATGGGAACAGAACATGGAAATCGAACTGATAGAGATACGGGACTTCCTCTCCGCCCATCACCCTTTTGATCAGCTTTCGGAGCAGGCCCTCAACCAGATGCCGGAAATGCTGCAGGTCAGGTATTTCAGACGCGGTACCACCATTCCCGATTCAGGCAGCATCGATGATTATCTCTACCTTGTGCGCAGTGGCGCAGTGGAGATCCACGGCACCCAGGATGAACTGCTGGCCCAGCTGGGTGAAGGCGATCTGTTCGGATACCGCGCCTCTCACATGGAGGGGCATGCGGAGTTTCAGGGCACCGCCATGGAGGATAGCCTGGTCTACCTGTTACCGGCGGCGGATGTGGACCGGTTCTGCAGGGAGCATCCGCAGTTTTCCTATTTCTTTGAGCCGGCGGGCGGTGACCGGCTGCGCGATGCCATCAGCTCCACCGGAGAAGACGGCAGCAGCCAGTTGGGGCTGATGGCTACCCAGATCGGTGACATGATCAGCCGCGAGCCCATCAGCATGCCGCCGACTGCCTCGATCCAGGAGACCGCCAGTGTCATGTCCGATGAGCGGGTCTCCTCTATCCTTATCACCCAGGATGCGAAACTGGTTGGCATCGTCACCGACCGGGATTTGCGCCGCCGGGTGGTCGCCAAGGGGCTCGACACCAGCCTGCCGATCAGCAGCATCATGACGGCCGACCCTAAAACGCTGGATGCAAGTGACTACGCCTTTAACGCCATGCTACAAATGGCCCGGGCCAACATTCATCACCTGCCGATTCTACGTAACGGTGAAGTGGCAGGCATGCTGACGGCTACCGACTTTGCCCAGCGCCACACCACGTCGGCGGTCTATCTGGTCAGCTCAATCTACAAACAGCACGATGCGCAGGGACTGGCCAGCATCAGCGCCAAACTGCCGCAGCTGTTGCTCAACCTAGCCGCCGCGGATGCCACGGCAAACAGTATCGGCCACGTCATCACGGCGGTTGTCGACTCCATTACCGTGCGCCTGCTACAGCTTGCCGAAGAGCGTTTCGGCCCACCGCCGGTGCCCTATGCCTGGGTTGCCGCCGGGTCCCAGGCACGCAGCGAACAAACCGCGAAGTCGGACCAGGATAACTGCCTGGTACTGGATGACGCCTACGACCCGAAAACGCACGGGGAATACTTCAAGGCGCTCGCCCAGTTTGTAAGCGACGGCCTCAATGCCTGCGGCTACGTCTACTGCCCGGGTGAGATGATGGCCACCACCGACAAGTGGCGCCAGCCACTGGCTGGCTGGAAACGCTACTTCAATCAATGGATCAATCAGCCGGAGCCCAAGGCACTGATGCTGACCTGCGTGTTTTTTGACTTGCGCTGTATCCATGGCGAGAAAAATCTGTTCCGCGAACTGCGCCAGTACCTGCTCGACAAGACCCGTGGCAATCAGATCTTCCTGGCCTACATGGCCGGCAACGCACTGAGCTTCAAGCCCCCCCTGGGATTTTTCCGTAATTTCGTCCTGATCAGCGGCGGCGAGCATGACCACACCTTCGACCTGAAACATACCGGCATCGTGCCGATTGTCGATCTGGCCCGGGTCTACGCCCTGGCGGCCGGCAGCCACGCCATCAATACTCAGGACCGACTCAAGGAGGTGGCCTCCGGCGGCGAGGTGTCGCATGGCGGCGCACATGATCTGCGTGATGCGCTGGAATTCGTCAGTTCGCTACGCATACGCCACCAGGCCAGGCAGATCAAGGCGGGCGAGGCACCCAACAACTACATGTCACCGGATGATCTCTCCCATTTCGAGCGCAGCCACCTGAAAGACGCCTTTTCGGTCGTCCGCACCATGCAGAACGTGCTCAGCCAGCGATACCTGAGGTAGTCGGTGTCGATCTGGAAGTATCTATTCAATCTGGAGGAGCGCCGAAACTGGTGGACCCGCAAGATGCCCGATGGTCCGCTACGTGACTATTACGAAACCCCCTTCCCAGCCCGCGACTCCGATTGGCGGCAGGTAGACTACCTGGCAATCGATTTCGAAACCACCGGACTTGAGGCCAGCCAGGACCAGATCCTGAGCGTCGGCTACGCCACTGTCAGGGGAGATCGCCTGATACTGGGTGACGCCACGCATATCCTGATCAGGCCCACCGTGGACATTCCGGAAGCCTCCGCCGTGGTGCACGGAATTCTGGATGACAGGGCGGCGGGAGCCCAGCCGCTGGAAGAGGTGCTGCCGATTATTCTGCATGCCCTAAAAGGCAAGGCCTTGCTGGCCCACCACGCCGCCATCGAGTACGAATTTCTGAATCATGCCTGTCGGAATCTCTATGGGTATCCGTTTCTCTGCCCGGTAGTGGATACCCTGGCGCTTGAGGTGCGCCAATACAGAATGCAGGATCAGGCGATCCGCTCAGGCGACCTGCGCCTGGCCAAGGCGCGCGCACGTTACGGACTGCCACGCTACCCCGCCCATAACGCATTGACCGATGCCCTGGCGGCGGGTGAGCTGTTTCTGGCCCAGGCCGCCTATCGGCGCAGTAAGCGTCCGCCTCGACTGAAGGATCTGATCGTGGTGAGCTGAAGCAAAAGTCCTGGGGTTACTTGCGTCCCCGTCCCAGCGGCTTACTACTGTCCTCTTCCATCCCCAACTCCAACGCCAGTACGTTATCGACCACCCGGAAACCGGTTCGACGCGCAGTGAACAGCAGGAACAGGGTCTGGGTTCCATACAAAAACAGGTAGACGCCGACAATCTGGAAAGGCACGCCCATGTTTATAATCCAGCCGACCAGAAAGAAGCCGAGAAAATAAAGACTCAGGATATAGATATCCCGCAACATGTCCCAATGAATCCGGGTGTTCAGCACCACTGCCTTGCCGTTATGCCGCTGGTAGGCATCAAGCCACACTTCTGTCTGCACCCTGCGACTGAAGCCGGAGTCCTTCACCATGGGAAATTTGGCTTGCAGATCACGCGACTCAAAGGGTTGTTTGCGGGTAGTCAGAAAGGCATCGCTGGCCGGGTGTGGGAACTGGCTACGCGCATAGAGCAGGCGATTTTTCCATAGCTCCGGCAAGCGCTGCACCAGAACCGCCCCGGCCACGGCAATCAGCGCGCAAATGGCCGCTACGTAAACAATCTGCGGACTGAGCTTATCCCAGGAGGCGAGACTGAACAGGAACGGGTCCAGGCCATAAGGGAGCTGTAGCATAAAAAGATAGAGCATGATGCCGTTGAGAGCGGCAAAGACAATGACCAACGCGAGATGAAAAAAGGAGAGAAATTTCATTTAAATGTGTCGTCCGGCTGAATTTATGGGTTGGCCAAACGAGCTATTTCACGTGAATTACCCGCAAATGGCAACCATTCAATCAATACCGGCATATTAGAACTCTCTGCTATTTTGATCATCATTCACAAGTGCCGTTTTTTCGGTAGTATGGTATCAGCCTTGAAGGTCTGGATCGTGTCTGGACTGCAGCCATCGGGACCCCAACAGAAAACAGACACGAGTTAACGCGCTACGATGGTGCCAACCGGTGCTGTGAGCACCTGTGGCAGCGCCACATCCCGACAGGCAAGCGATGCCTCAGGAGTATCGGCATCTGACAATCCAAAAGTATCAAAAGGAGTAGATCATGGGGCGAGTAGCATTGGTAACGGGCGGCACAAGGGGCATAGGTGAAGCGATCTGTGTCGCTCTGAAAGATAACGGGTATGAGGTTGTGGCCAACTACGGTGGTAATGAACAGGCCGCTGCTGAATTTACCAAACGCACCGGAATAAAGGCCGTCAAGTTTGACGTGAGCGATTTTGATCAGGTGGCGACCGGCATCCAGTCCATCGAGTCATCCATTGGTCCGGTCGAGGTACTGGTCAATAACGCAGGTATCACACGCGACGGCACCATGCACAAGATGAGCTTTGAGCAGTGGGACAAGGTGATACAGACCAACCTTGCCTCCTGTTTCAACACTTGTCGCTGTGTGATCGATGGGATGCGCGAACGCAATTTCGGACGCATTGTCAATATTGGATCGGTAAACGGCCAGGCGGGTCAGTATGGACAGGTCAACTACGCGGCTGCCAAATCCGGTATTCACGGTTTTACCAAGGCATTGGCCCTGGAGGGCGCCACCAAGGGGATAACCGTCAATGCCATTGCCCCCGGCTACGTGGAGACCGACATGGTCCGGGCCGTACCGGCAGAGGTGCTGCAGAAAATCATCCGCACCATCCCGGTCGGCCGCCTGGGGCAACCGGAAGATATCGCCCGCTCGGTACTGTTCCTGGTGGATGACAGCGCCGGTTTCATTACCGGCTCGACCCTCTCCATCAACGGGGGTCAGCACATGTATTGAGGGCTTGGCCACGGACGGGACAAGCACCCGGCCGTGGCCGACAGGATCTAGCTGAACTGTGCATGTATTTGAATAAATACCTCATGACCCTTGGGAACAACCTCCAAGAGGCCCGCCTCCCGGTTGACCAACCCCGCATGCCCATATCATCCGATAGTGTCGTGCATTGCCATCTGTCTCCCATCATGCTGCACACACAGGCAACCAAGCATAACCAAACCGCAAAAAGCGGATTTTGACTCGCGCAACACTCCTTCCGATCAAGCAAAACAGAACAAGGCGGTTAATTAGTATAACTATCCAATTATATTTGCCATTTTTTCTATTTTGCACCGCACAAAACAAGCGTTTTCTGCTATTATCCGCGCACACCACAGGTGTTTATTAGGCAGTAAACTCTTCTTTAATCTGAAAAAACAGCGCGCTGGAGCGGGGTTGAGACATGAGCTTGAATGCAAGTGAGCAGTACCTGAATGAGTGGAAAGATCGCCAGAACCTGGCCGAGAAGATGATTCCACTGGTAGGACAGCTTTACCGTGACAGAGGCCTGGTGATCCTGATGTACGGTCGCCGGCTGATGAATGCCACCACTATCGACATTCTCAAGGCCCATCGCTACGCCCGCCAGATGGTAGGGGTGGAGCTGGATATCGCCACCTCCTTTGCCATGCTCGAGGCAATCGCCGGCATGGACCTCTCACCGGCACGTCTCGATCTCGGCAAGCTCTGTAGCGCCTACCTGAGCATGACAGATCGCCCCGGCATGCAGGCGTTCCTGGAGCAGCAGCTGGCTGAGATCAACACCGGCAAGAAGAGCCTGCTGGCCGGCCCCCAGGATGTGGTCCTGTATGGTTTTGGCCGCATTGGGCGCCTGCTCGCACGACTGCTGATCGAGCGCACCGGGGCTGGCAACAAGATGCGTCTGCGTGCCATCGTGGTTCGGGGTGGACGCGAGGGCGATCTGAAAAAACGTGCCAGTCTGCTGCGCCGCGATTCAGTGCATGGCCCCTTTAACGGCTCCATCATCATCGATGAGGAGAGCAAAGCAATCATCGCCAATGGCAATTACATTCAGGTGATCTACGCCGACTCGCCCGACTCCATCGACTATACCCAATACGGGATTAACAACGCGCTGGTGGTAGACAATACCGGCATCTGGAAAGACGAAGCCGGCCTGGGCCTGCACCTTAAATCGAAAGGCACTTCCAAGGTGCTGCTGACTGCTCCGGCCAAGGGAGATATCAAGAACATCGTTTACGGCGTCAACCACGACGAGATCAGCCCGGAGGACAAGATCCTCTGCGCCGCCTCCTGTACCACCAACGCCATTGTCCCGGTACTCAAGGTGCTGAACGACAGCCTGGGCATCAACAACGGTCACCTCGAGACCATCCATGCCTATACCAACGACCAGAACCTGATCGACAACTACCACAAGGCGGAAAGACGTGGACGCAGTGCTCCGCTGAACATGGTGATCACCTCAACCGGTGCCGCCAAGGCGGTGGCCAAGGCGCTGCCCGAGCTGTCAGGCAAGCTGACCGGCAACGCGATCCGCGTCCCCACCCCCAATGTTTCCATGGCCCTCATGAACTTGAATCTTGGCAGGGAGACCAGCCTGGAGGAGCTGAACGGCCTGCTGCGGGATGCCTCGCTAAATTCCACCCTGCGTGAACAGATCGGCTACACCACCTCCACCGAACTGGTCTCCAGTGACCTGGTCGGTTCCACCGAGGCCGGTATCGTGGACTCTGCCGCCACTATCGTCGATGGCAACCGTGCCGTACTCTATGTCTGGTATGACAACGAAGCCGGTTACAGCAACCAAGTGATCCGGGTGATGCAGGACATGACCGGACTCAAGCTGATCAATCTGCCGGCCTGATTCCCCGCTTTCAGGCGCCCCCCAGCCGCCACCGTGGCCAGTTTTTGTCCAGGGATGGACTTATGTCGCGAAACTCAGCCATACGGCGCCCACGGGGCGCCCTATGGGAAAAGCCTTGATGCACGAAAGGGCGCCGGTTGGGATAAGCGGAGCAAATCCCAACGAATCCCGGTTCGATTCAACATCCTGTGTTGGGGTTCGCAAGCTCACCCCAACCTACCGTCGGAGCCATTTATCCGCCGCCCCCCACTTCAGACGCCAGCGGTCCCGTATCAATGCTTATGCCGGCACTCCGACCCGGGCACCGGATCATAGCCCCCCTCATGAAACGGATGGCAGCGCAGGATACGCCGGGTACCCATCCACAGTCCGCGCAGTACCCCGTGAATCTCCACCGCCTCACGGGTATAGGCCGAGCAGCTGGGATAGTAGCGGCAGTTGTTACCCAACAGCGGACTGACCAGATAGCTGTACCCCTTGAGCAGCTGCAGCACCAGGCGTTTCATGAGCGCCCCTGTTCACTGCACCGCAGACAGCGGCCGGTCACTTCAATCACCCGGGAATCGGCCTTGAAACCACACTCCCTGACGGCACTACCCAGGGTGCGATCAACACTCCGGCTCTCCAATTCCCGCACCTCGCCGCAGTCACGGCAGATTAGAAACTGGCTGGCGTGGGGATGGTCCGGATGGACACAGCCGATATAGGCATTCAGTGACTCGATTCGGTGCGCCAGGCCCTGTTGCAACAGAAACTCCAGCGCCCGGTAAACGGTCGGCGGTTTGGCGGCCGGCACCCCGCTCTTCAACAGGTCCAGGATATCGTAGGCGCCCAGCGGCTTGGGGCTGGCGCAAAGGATCTCCAGAACCTGCCGGCGTTGCGGCGTCAGGCGAGCACCCCGCCCCTCACAGAGCCGCTCTGCAACACGCAGCGTCTGTTGACAGTTGGTATGACATGATCCCGGTTTCATTGCACCGCCTTTACCAGTTGCTGGCGCAGCTCTCTGCGTTTCCTGGCCGTGCTGAACAGCAACGAGATCAGATAGCTGACCCCGGCCACGAGGATGATGGTGGCGCCGGCCGGCAGGTCAGGCGCATAGGAGATAATCAGCCCCAGCACGGTGAAAAGGGCACCCAGCAGTGTCGCCAGCAGCATCATTTTACCCAGACTGCGCACATGATGGGCGGCAATCGCCGCCGGCAGCGTGAGCAGGGCGATGACCAGGATAAGACCGACCACCTGAATCAGCAGCACCACGGTTACCGCCACCATACAGAGCAGCAGGAGGTAGAAAAAAGTGACCGGCACACCGCGCAGTCGGGCAAACTCCTCATCGAAAGAGACGGCGAGAAACTGCTGATAACAGAGTGAAACGGTCAGCAGAATAATCAGGTCGATGCCCGCCATCATCCAGATATCGGCCAGGTTCACCATCAGGATATTACCAAAAAGATAGCTCATCAGGCTGACACTGTAGCCCGGCGTCTTGGAGATGAACAGGATACCGATCGCCATACCGACCGCCCACAGGGCGCCGATCAGGGTATCCTCCTGCTCACGCCAGGTCAGCCGTACCCAGCCGATCAGCAGGGCCGAGGCCACGGCCGCCGTCAGTGCCCCACCCAGGGGGCTCAAGCCGAAAAAGAAGGCGACACCCATGCCGCCCAGGACGCTGTGAGAAATGCCTCCGGCCAGAAAACCGATCCGCTTGACCACCACATAGCTACCAATGATACCGCAGCCGATACTCGCCAGCAGGCCGCCGATCAGTGCGTGTTGCAGAAAGGGGTGATCCCAAAGTGCGCTGAAAAATTCCATCATGACCCCACTAGTGCCGATGCTCCACCATCCTTACATCGGCGTCATAGAGCGCGCGGATGGCGTCGCCATCGATGGCGGCGGTGTGGTGACAGATCAGGGTACGGTTCAGGCACGCGACCCGACTCACATAGCCGGAGATGAAGCCGACATCGTGGGAGACCACGATAATGGTCATGTGCCGGTTGAACCGCTTCAGCAAGTCGAATATCTCCGTTTCAATACGCATATCGATATTCGCCGTCGGCTCATCCAGCATCAGGATGCGTGGCTCGCAGGCCAGCGCCCGCGCCATCAACACCCGCTGCAACTGGCCGCCCGACAGGGTGCAGAGCTGCCGCGCGGCGAGATCCGCCACCTCGGTCTCGACCATCGCCTGCCGTGCCACTTCCCGATCACGACGACGGTAGTTACCGAACAGACCCGACATGCCCAGCCGCCCCATCATCACCGTCTGCTCCACGGTGATCGGAAAGTCCCGGCTGAACTGGGGGTACTGGGGAACATAGCCGATCTGGGTGCGACTGCGCTCGGGCGACTCACCCAATACCCGCACCTTGCCCCTGAGCGGTTCCAGCAGTCCCAGCATCAATTTCAGCAGGGTGCTCTTGCCACCCGCATTGGGACCGACAATTCCGATAAACTCATGCTCGCCGACCTCCAGGCTGACGTTATCCAATACACAGGGGCCACCATAGGAGAACGAGACATCCTGCAGCGACACCACCGGGGAAGGGTTCATTGATAGGCCTCGCTGATTGCCCTGGCAACCTGTCGCATATTCTCAATATAGGATTCCGCCAGAGGGTCGAGGGAGACCAGTCGCGCACCCGTCGCGGCCGCCAGCGCCGACGCCTGGCTCTGACTGAACTGCCGCTGCACAAAGATCACCCGGATCTGTTCCGCCCGGGCCTGTTCAATCAGCCGTTTCAGGGTACGGGCGCCCACCTCTTTCCCTTCGCTTTCGATGGGCATCTGCTGCAGGCCAAAAGCATCCGCAAAGTAGCCCCAGGAGGGATGGAACACCATGAACCGGCGTCCCTTCAACGGGCTCAACAGGGTTCGGATCTCCTGCTCAAGTTTCAGCAGTTCCTGATGAAAGCGGGCGTGATTCTCCCGGTAGGCGGACGCATGTGGCGGGTCCAGTGCAATCAACTGGTCAAGCAGATGGCCGATCATAACCCGCACATTGACCGGATCGAGCCAGATATGCGGATCCTCCTGCTCATGTGTATGGCGGTGATCACTATCATGGTGGTGGCCACCTGCCGGTTCCATCTCGCGCAATGTCAGCCCGCGGCGTGCATCCAGCAGGGCAATCCGCGGATTGGCGCTCTGGACGGTATCCATCCAGGCATCCTCAAACGGCACCCCGATGCGATAAAACAGTGCCGCACGGGAGAGTACCGCCATCTGCCGGGGCAATGGCTCGAAGGTTTCCGGGCTCTGGCCCGGCCCCACCAGCACCGAGACCCGCACGTGCTCCCCCCCCAGTCGTTGCACAAAAAACTTCTGCGGCAAGATAGTGACATAAACCGAAAGCGGTTCGGCGGCGAGCACTGAGCCAAATGCAAGCAACAGCAATATCAACAGGCTTCGTATGATCAAATGCATGGACGGAACACGGAATTATTTAGTTGGATTGTTATGTTATCACATAACATAACCAAACAGGGACACTTGGCATCGATATCCGTTACCATGCAGCCTACAAACCGATTTCCAAGGTCCCGACCCACCGATGAATGCCGGATATCTGATTTTTCACCCTACCGCCGACCAGCCCCTGCCGGAGGTTTCACAGTTATTGACCCGACTGTCGGAGACCGGCCTCACCGGCCAGCCACTACCGGGCATGCCGCAGCACTTTCTGACCGGCCCTCACTTCCTGCAGCGCATTACCTTTCTGGGTTGCTCGCCCAGCGTGCCATTGACTGCCAACACCAATAGTGACAATGCCCTCTGCTCCATCCGACTGCTGGGCCCCTATCCGGCCCCACGATTGATGACCGGTCAAAACAGCCGGCCACCCCGCTGCCACGGCTGTCGCCATCGGTTCCATGAGTGGCAGGAGCAGATCGCTGAGCCAGACCGGGAGATTCGCTGTCCGGAGTGTGGGCAAGAAAGCAGTTGGCAGGATCTCAACTGGCGGCAAATGGCCGGGGCCGCCCGGCTGTTTATCGCCATCTCACAGGTATTCCCTGGCGAGGCGGTACCCACTGCCGGGTTGATGCAAACCCTGCAGCAGGGAGGTGAAGAGTGGGATTATTTCTATGTACAGCAACCGTTATTATGGCCGGGTGGGCAAAACCCCGGCGAACTCTGAGGGTTGAATGACCGGATAATCAGTGAACAACAATACAGTCCTTGCCGGCTCGCTTTGCCTCATAGAGCGCCCGATCCGCCCGGGCGAAGACGTCCATCGGGGTATCGCCCTGGGCAAATTGACTCATCCCGCAGGAGATGGTGACCTCGACCCGATTACCCACGGAATGGATACCACTCTCCTTCACTTCGAGGCGCACCGCTTCCGCCACCTTCATGGCATCATCACTATTGGTACCGGTGAGCAGCATGACAAACTCCTCGCCACCAAAGCGGGCGACAAAATCGGTTTCCCGCAAGCCAAGCAACAGACTCTGGCCGATAATACGCAACGCCTTGTCACCGGCATGATGACCGAAACGGTCATTGATCCGCTTGAAGTCGTCAATATCCCAAACCAGCAGGGTGAGCGGCTCCCCAAAGCGTTTCCAGCGGGCGTACTCCTGCTCCAGCCGCTCGTCATAGGCCAGGCGATTGGGCAGCCCGGTCACCGTATCGGTAGCCGCTTGGCGGTGCGCCTCGATCATCTTGGCACGCAACTCACGGCTTTCGCTCTGGACCTCTTCCAGGCGCTTGCGCAACTGCTCTTCCAGCTCGGCTGCCGCCTTATGGCGCTCGGCCTCATTGATCACGAACGTGCCAACATGGGACTCGATCGCCTCCAGATGCTGACCAATCTCCAGGCACAATTGCTGAAGACTGGTGGCGTCGTTCATATTGTCGCGGATACCGCTGACCTGTTGTCGCATCTTCTGGCCCAGGGACTGCCCCTCCACCATCGATTTCTGCCGCAACTCCTTGCTACTGCTGACATGCTTGTCAATCTCCTCCAGACGCTGGGTCAACTCCTTGAGGAAACCACGGGTGTCCTGGATCTCGGTCGTCACCTCCCCCACCGACCGGGAGAGCAATGACAACAGCGAGGAGAGCACCTCAATCCAGGCGGCACTATCCTTTTGTGCCGCCAGTTCCAGCTCCATGCGCCGAATATCCAGACTGAGCTGGGCGGGCCAATCCAGCGTCTCCAGCAGTTTAAGCAGTTGCTGATTTGGGGTAACAGCCTCATCCGGGGAGGCGTCCGATGCGGCCGCAGAAGTGTGGAAAAAGCGGCGTAGAAAGCCCGGTGAACCGTTTCGGTTTTCCGCGCCGGTCAACAGATGCAGAAACCGGTCAACCTGCTCATCTGAGGCACCGCCACCGTCGGCTACAAGCTGCTCCGCCAATTTGCGCAGCTTACCCAGATTCCTGCCCGTCACGCCGGACCGGCTTATCAACCGTGAGAGCAGGTCGGTATCACCTGATGCGACGGGCGCGGGCTCATCATTGGCCCGGATCAGTGCCTCAGAAATGGCACCCAGCTGATCCTTCAAATTCGGCTGTACGCCTTTTCTCACCGCATTGCGAAGCGACGAGAGATGGGGGTCGAGGGCAGGATCCAGTCCGTTAGTGGCGAGGGTCAGTCGGATAATGATACGACAGAGCAGTTTTTCCGTCTCCGCTGCCTCGCTCTTTTCCATCGACTGCTGCTGGGCCAGGTCCAGGTATCGGACCTTCCAGTCCTGGGTGGCAGTTATTTCTTGTTCGTTCATTTTTATCAGGCCGCCAAACGCATACCGGTGGGTATAATTACATCAATGCCAATCGGCAGATGATCCGAAAGCGGATACTCCACCACCTTGGCATTCTCCACCTGCAGTGTATCGGAGACCAGGATATGGTCAATCTTTCTGATCGGTCGCCAACTGGGAAATGTGTTCATGTGGCAGGCCGGCTGGGTAAGTCCACCACCCCGGGTCAACAGGCGCATCTCCTGGGAATCACAACCGAAGTTGAGATCTCCCATCACCACCACGTGCGGCAAATCCGCCACCAGTTCCCGGATATAGGAGACTTGACGCAAACGGGCCCGTCTTCCTAGCGCCAGATGCATAATGCAGACGGTCAATCCGGTGGACCCGCCGAAGTTGCACACGATCACGCCCCGCCCCGGCAAACCGGGCAGTTTGTACTCGGAAATTTCCGACGGACGCAATCTCGATAGCAGGCCGTTACTGTTCTGTGCCAACTTGCCAAGGCTGCGGTTGACCTGTTTATACCAGTAGGGAAACGTCGCCTGCTTCGCCAGGTATTCAGTTTGATCCACGAAACCGCTACGCAGACTTCCAGAATCAACCTCCTGAAGCCCGACAACATCATATCCGTGGATGACCATGGCGATACGGTCAAGATTGAACTGCCGGTCCCGATGCGGCAGGACCTGCTTCCAGCTCTGGGTCAGATATTGGCGGTAGCGCTGTGTATCTATCCCAGCCTGTATGTTATAGCTGAGTAGCTTCAGACGCTGCGGGCCACCACTGTCATCCATTGGAACTCCCCCGGTACAATGTAGTCAGTCTACTGCTTTTTCAGGCTTTTTTCAGTGACTACCTTATCAACAAGATAATCAATCGCCTGCATCTGCAGGTCGCCTTCAAGCCCGCTGGTGCGGTACTTTCCATCTACCACAAAAGCCGGCACACCCCGAATATCAAACCGGCTTGCCAGTACCTCTGCACGGCGTGACTGGGTCTGCACGGCAAAGGATTTCATTGCCTTGCGGTAGGCATCTATATCTACCCCTTTCTGGGCCAGAAAGGCTTCCATCTGCGCACTGTCGGCCAGCTTGTTTTTCCGCACATGAATTTCATCAAACAGCGCTGCGTTCAACTCATCCTCCACACCCATCAGGGTCAGGGCGTAGAAGGTCTTGGCGTGCAGCACTACATCCGCCCGCTTAAACATCGCGGGTATGCGGACGAATTCCACATTATCCGGCTTCTTCTCCAGCCATTTATTGATGTGCGGTTCCAAGTTGTAGCAGTGGGGACAGGCGTACCAGAAAAACTCCAGCACCTGCACCTTCTCCCCTTCACCGCCAGGCTGCGCGGGGATTATGGAGAAATAATGTACTTCTTCTTCAAATTTTGTCTGCGCCGGGGCCTCAAGCGCCAGAAACAGGAGAGCAAACAGAGACAGCACCCGGATAAGCGTATGTTTCTTCATATTAGTACCTCTGTAGGAGTTAAGCGGCCAATCGGCTGAATTATTGAGCATCAATCATATATCCAAGCCACTGATTCTTTCGGACCCGCCAATACGCCCGGGGTTCAACAGTCCCCGGACTCAGCACATCCAACGGTCCTCCCGGCTCCCGGGACAATCTGCGCACTCAGCAATAAAAAAGGGCAGCCTGATCGCTGCCCTTTTTTGTCCAGGGATGGACGTATGTCATGAAGACCAAAGATGGCGGGGAACGACGCTGCGCTTCGCCTACAGGAGGAACATTAGCCGTGAGCAGTAAGCCTTGCCCATCCTATCGTAATCGCACCGTTACCTACACCGCCGGTCAGGTCAGCGCAGCCCCTGCAGATACTGAGCAACGGCTGCGATCTCGTTATCGGTCATGCGTGCAACCACATTGCGCATCATCTTGGCATTATCGTTGGCGCGATCGCCGGAACGGAAATCCTTCAGCATCTTCTCAATATAGGCGGCATGCTGTCCTGAGATACGCGGAAATTCGGCACCCGGGTTACCCATGCCGGAAGGACCGTGACAGGCCATGCAGGCCGCCACGTCGGTGGCGGTGTTACCGGCCCGATAAATAGTCGCACCCAGTTCGACCTGATCAGCCGCGGCCGTACCGGGAGTCTGGGTCTGGCTGCTGAAGTAAGCGGCCAGATCATCCATATCCTGTTCACTGAGCGGTGTGGCCATCGGGGACATCAGGTCGTTCTTGCGCGCGCCACCCTTGAACTCCAGCAACTGCTTTTTAATGTAGCTGGGGTGCTGCCCCGCCAGTTTCGGCCAGAGCGCGTTGGCGCTGTTTCCATCTGCGCCGTGACAGGCGAGACAGGTGGCGGATTTGGTCTTGCCGGCCTCGGCGTCGCCAGCTGCCTGAGCGCCGCCGACTGCCATAGCCAAAAGGATGGAAACTGAAACTAGCCATTTATTCATGGTCAAACCTGCTGTGTCGACTGAGTCACTTCAGTCGTTAGTAAACCCCCCGGTCGGCAATATTCGATTACCCCCCGGAAATCAAACACCCCGGGAATCGATCTTGGATCGCCCGGGGACCGAAAAAAGCCGTGCATGTATACCAGATGCCGCCGCTTCGGGTCAAATTCACCCGACTTATACTGGCCCATAAAAATCATTCGTGACCAGCATATTCAGCGACCTCTGCACCGGGTATGGATGGCGCATCGCGCGGCTTGATAATTATCATATGCAGAAAAATCATCGCCTGATGAAATGCGCCACACTGCCGGAATGCAGTATGATCAGCCCTGTCATTAATACCAGAGGTGGCAAAGCCACATGCCCAATCGGCCATCACTGATCCAGACGATACTGGGCCGCCTTGAAAGCGCCCTGACCTCGCTGCCGCCCAGAGCCGGCAAACAGACCCATGAATTGATCAGTATCACCCTGACAACTCCAGAGCTGCATATGCAGCGGCTGCCGCGACTGGATGGCAACTGGTTTTACTGGGGCGAGCCCAGCCGACAACGTTATCTGCTCGGTATTGGCGAAGCCCTGCGCCTCACCGCAACGGGTGAAGATCGGCTCAGCAGATTGTCCGATCAATTCGAGCAACAACGCGCCAGCTGGCACCACCTGGACCCGGACACGTGCGGATTCCGCGCCGCCGCTTTTACCGGTTTTGCCTTCGACCCGAACGACCCCATGCAGCAGAACTGGGCCGGACTGCCCAATGCCGCGATCTTTTTTCCTGAACTGCTGTTGCACCAGACGCCGGATAACTGCGCCCTGACCTTCAGTTTCAGACACGCCGCCCCGAGACGCGCCAGACTGCGCGCCCGGCACCTGCTGCAGGAACTGACCGACTCCCTGGGGCGTAACCCGGAACCCAGCCGGGGTCCCAATCGACTGGCCAGAACCGCCGCTATTCCTTCCTACGATGAGTGGATAGTTCAGGTCAACGAGGCGACCCAACAGATCCGCCAGGGATGTCTGGACAAAGTGGTCCCGTTCCGGCGCATCAGTGTACGCGCCGACCACCCGCTCAATCCGGCACGCCTGATGGCCTCGCTGGATGATCTCTATCCCAGCAGTCTGCTGTTTTCCATCTGCCTGGACAACAGCACCTTCGCGGCGGCCACCCCGGAACGGCTGATCACCCGCAGCAACCAGCTGATCCGCTGCGACGCCATCGGCGGCACTATCCGACGCGCCACCGAGCGCAACGAGGATCACGAACTGGGCAGGCAACTGCTGAATGACCCCAAATCCCGCCATGAACACGCCCTGGTGGTCAAGGGCATCCTGGCCAGCCTGAACGCACACTGCGACAAGCTGGCGGCCCCGGATAGCCCGGCACTGAAGCGGCTGCGCAAACTGCAACATCTCTGGACCGGGATCAGCGGCGAGCTGCGGGGTGACACCACTCTGCTGCGAATTGCCAGCGACCTGCATCCGACCGCCGCCGTCAACGGCTTTCCCAGCGCCAGCGCAGGACGCTGGCTGAGTACCTACCAGAATGATAACCGGGGATGGTATACCGGCGCGGCCGGCTGGCTGGATCACCAGGGAGACGGGGAACTGGCGGTACTGTTGCGCTGCGCCCTGCTGAATGGCGAAAGTGCCGAACTGTTTGCCGGCGCCGGGATCACCAGTGAATCCTGTCCGATTGCCGAATTCCAGGAGACCGAACTGAAATTCGGCACCATGCTGGAGGCGCTGGAATATGCCTGACCAGCCACAGGGAGTGAGCAACCTCCTGTGGGCCTTTGCACTGATTGATGGTCTTGCCGGCGCCGGGGTAACCCGTGCCGTCATCTCTCCCGGCTCCCGCTCCACCCCGCTGGTATTGGCCTGCGATGCCCACCCGGCCATCGAGATCAGCATTCAGGTGGATGAACGCTGCGCCGCCTTCCTTGCCCTGGGGCAGGCCCGTGCCAGTGGCCGGCCGGTGATCCTGATCGCCACCTCCGGCAGTGCACCTGCCCACTGGTATCCGGCCGTGATCGAGGCGAGCCACAGCAACATCCCACTGATCCTCCTGAGCGCCGACCGTCCGCCCGAACTGCACGGCTGGGGAGCCAACCAGACCACCGATCAGCAGCGGTTGTTTGGCAGCCATCTGCGCGCCTTCCATGATCCGGGCCCGGCCATAGCGGATAGCGCCGCACGAAGGCGTATGCATCGCCTGGGAAACAGCGCCGCCAAACAGGCCCTTCAACCCCATCCCGGTCCACTGCAGATCAACCTGCCGTTGCGGGAGCCGCTAGTACCCGAGTCAAGGGTTGACCTGCCCCAACCGGACGATGCATCCGCCCTCCCGATCTCGCGCCCAGCGCCAGACCCGGAACAACTCAATACCACCCTGGCATTGATCTCTGGCCAAGCGGGGATAATCGTCTGCGGCGCCACGGACCACGACGAGTCCTTTGCCGCCGCCGTCACCCGGCTGGCGCAACAGCTTCATTGCCCGATCCTCACCGATCCCCTGAGCAACCTGCGCTTCGGCGCACACGACAGGCAGACCGTGATCTGTCGCTATGACGCCTATCTGGACGCCAGCAGCGTGGAACTGAAGCCAGGCTGGATTTTGCGCTTCGGCGCCCTGCCGGTCTCCAAGCCCCTGCTGCAGTTCATGGAACGGACCGTTGCCCCGGTTATCCTGTGCGATCCCTATCGGCAGTGGCCGGTTGCCCCACCCAACACCGCGCTGACCCTGGCGGCCGACCCGGCCCTGCTGTGTGACGCCATCCACACGCGAGCGCCTGCTCCCGGCCCCGCCGGCTGGCTGGAGCGGTTCCAGCGGCTTGAGCAGGTCAGCCACAGGATAATGTCAGCTGAAACCCGGGATGACCGACCGTTCGAGGGCTGCCTGATCCAGGACCTGCTGGCGACCCTGCCGGAAGGCAGCCTGCTGTTCAGCGGCAACTCCATGCCGATCCGGCAGCTGGACAGCTGGAGCGGATCGTCCGCGAAACGTCTGCGTATACACGCCAATCGGGGCGTCAGCGGCATCGACGGCAACCTCTCCACCTTCATCGGCATGAGCTGCGGCGACTACCCCGCAGCCGTCGCATTGCTGGGGGACCTCGCCTTCTATCACGACATGAACGGCCTGCTGGCAGCGGCCGGACGCAACCTGGTGATCGTCCTGCTCAACAACAACGGCGGCGGCATCTTCGGCTACCTGCCCCAGTCGGCGCTGGAGAGTTATGAACCCTACTGGAACACCGCCACCAATCTGGACTTTCAGCACAGTGCCGCGCTGTATGACCTCGGTTATCAGCGGGTAACCCGCCAGTCGGGCTTTCGCCCGGCCCTCGAGCAGGCGCTGCAGGCCGGTGGGCCACAGCTGATTGAAGTGATGATCGAGCGAACGTTCAGCATTGAACGCCACCGTCACTACCGCAGTGCCGTGGCCGAGGCCCTGGCCGGCGAAGCGGATGATAGTAAAACCTGATATGCGTGCAGGAGAGCGGCAATCTATCTGACAATATATTGGGTCTCCATTAAAGTACGCCAAAACCGCTTGCCAGGTTACGCCTTCGGCTAACAGGACCTACAACTATTTACCGGGTATCCATGCCTTCCGGCAAAGTTGCTGGTCGGATTACACGTCCGGCCAACCGGATGAACAATCCTAATCGGCATTTTTTATACCCACCCGCGGTGTTTTGTTTAAAATGCCCGCTTTCAGTGATCAGACCATTGGAGTAGTCATGGGCAGCAGCATCGAATGGCAGGTCCCCGAGGGGACTCAATTCAGCGACATTCTCTATCACCAGGCCGAGGGCATCGCCAAGATCACCATCAACCGCCCCCAGGTACATAACGCCTTCCGCCCGGAAACCGTGATGGAGCTGATCCAGGCCTTCCGGCATGCTCACCTGGATCCCAAGATTGGTGCCATCATCCTCACCGGTGCGGGTGAGCGCGCCTTCTGCTCCGGCGGCGACCAGTCCATCCGCGGCGACGGCGGCTACCGTGACAGCAGCGGCGTCGAGCACCTGAACGTGCTGGAGCTGCAGCGCCAGATCCGCACCCTGCCGAAGCCGGTGGTGGCCATGGTGGCGGGCTACGCTATCGGCGGTGGTCACGTACTGCATCTGATCTGCGATCTGAGCATTGCCGCCGACAACGCCCGCTTCGGCCAGACCGGCCCCCGGGTGGGCAGCTTTGACGGCGGCCTGGGTGCCGGCCTGCTGGCCCGTACCGTCGGCATGAAAAAAGCCAAGGAGATCTGGTTCCTGTGTCGCCAGTACGATGCCCAACAGGCACTGGAGATGGGGCTGGTCAACACCGTGGTGCCGCTGGACCAACTGGAAAACGAAACCGTGCAGTGGTGCCGCGAAATGCTGCAGCTGTCCCCCACCGCCCTGCGCATGCTCAAGGCCTCCTTCAATGCCGAGACCGATGGTCTGGCCGGCATCCAGGAGCTGGCCGGCAACGCCACCGGACTGTTCTATCTGACGCCCGAGGCGCAAGAGGGGCGTGACGCCTTTGTGGAGAAGCGCCCGGCCGATTTCAATAAATTCCCCCGCCGCCCCTGATCCCGGCGCTATCCAGGGCCTGTTAACACCATGCAGATACAACAGTGGCTGCTCGCCATCCGCCCCAAAACCCTCGGCATCTCAGTGGTGCCGGTGCTGGTGGGCAGCGCCCTCGCCTGGGCCGAACTGGAGCGGATGGCATGGCTACCGGCCCTGGCGGCCCTGCTGGCCGCGATGCTGATCCAGATCGGCACCAACCTGTATAACGACGCGGCGGATTTCGAGCGCGGCGCCGACACGCCCGAGCGACTCGGCCCGGAGCGCGCCACCGCCCAGGGCTGGTTCAGCGCCCGCCAGGTAAAATTGGCGGCCCTGATCAGCTTTGGCGGCGCCTTTGCCATCGGCATCTACCTCGCCTGGATTGGTGGCTGGCCAATCGTGGTCATCGGATTGCTCTCCCTGCTGGCCGGCTACGCCTATACCGGTGGCCCCCGGCCGATCGCCTACAGTGCCAGCGGCGAGCTGTTCGTCTTTATCTTTTTCGGACTGCTGGCGGTGAGCGGCAGCTACTACCTGCAGACAGGCACGCTCTCTATCGAAACCCTGTTTTGCGCCGCCGCCATCGGCCTGCTCGCCGCGGCTGTGCTGCTGGTAAACAATTATCGCGACCTGGAGACCGATGAGCGGGCCGCCAAGCTGACCCTGGTCCACTACCTGGGCCGGGAGCGGGCACGCCAACTTTATGTCCTGCTGCTGATTCTGCCCTTCGCCCTGCCGATTGTGTTCAATCACCGCTTCGACGGCAGCTGGCTGGTGGTGCTGTGCCTGCCGTTCGCCCTCTGGCTGCTGCACCGTTTCTCGCGGGAGCCCCTGGGCAGGGGGTTTAACACCATCCTGGCCAATACGGCCAAGCTGCAACTGCTGTATGGCGGAATGTTGAGCCTCGGACTGCTGCTCTGATGCGGATTGTCGATGCCGCCCTGACGCCCTATCGACTCCCCTTTGCCACACCCTGGAGAAGCGCCGTCGGCCTCTGGCATGAGCGTCGGGGATGGTTGATCCGTATCACTGACCAGTCGGGACGCTGCGGCTACGGAGATGCCGCCCCCTTGCCGGCATCCGGTACCGAGACGCTCTCCGAGGCCAAACCCTGGCTCGACGCGCAACTCACTACCCTGATAGGGGCGATGCCCGAGCCAGCCTGTCGCCAGTTGCCAACCGGCTGCCCTGCCGCCCGCTGTGGCCTGGAGACGGCGCTGCTGGATCTGCAATCAAAACAGCAGGCGTTGCCGCTCTACCGGCTGCTGGGCGGTCGGGATATTCATCCAGTCCGGATCAACGCGGCTATCGGCGCCCTGGACCAACAGGCCGGCGGACGGGCGGTTGCTGCCGTTGCAGCCGGCTATTCAATCCTCAAGCTGAAGCTCGGTTGCTCGCCAATCAAGACCGAGTTATCGCAGTTGCAACGACTCTGCAGTCAACTACCCGGGGAAGTAAGACTGCGCCTGGATGCCAATCGGGCCTGGCAACTCGATGAGGCCGCCAACCTGATCGAAAAGCTGAATCACCTGCCCATCGAGTGCCTGGAAGAGCCACTGCATGAACCAACCCCACAAGGGCTCAAAGCCCTGCAATCCCTGGCCCGCTTCGACCTGGCCCTGGACGAATCCCTGCCCCGCTATATCCGGGCGCAGCAACTGCAGCCGCTCCCGGTCAAGCGCATCGTCGTCAAGCCTGCCTGCCTGGGCGGCCTCGTCCCTGCACTGACATTGGTCGGGCAGGCCCACCAGTCCGCTGTCGCCTGCGTGATCACCAGCTCCCTGGAGAGCAGCGCCGGCCTCTGGCCCCTTTGTCACCTGTCCGCCACGGCAGATGCACTCACCACCCCGGCTGTCCACGGCCTGGCCACCAGCCACTGGTTTTCCCACGATCTGGGCACCCCGCCTGTTATCGCCAACGGCCGGGTGACGCTTGGATCGGAACCTGGCACCGGTTTTATACTGAAGGCATAATCGACGCTGCAGAGGAGACCGCACAGATGCACGCATTACTGGATCAGCTCCCCAAGGCATCCCTCGGCTTTTGCCCCACGCCGCTGATGAACCTGCAGCGGCTCAGCCGGCAACTCGGTGGACCGCCTATCCTGATGAAACGGGATGATCAGAGCGACCTGGCGCCGGGCGCCGACAAGACCCGCAAACTGGAGTATCTGGCCGTGACCGCCATTGCCGAGGGTTGCGAAACACTGATCACCGGCGGTGCGCCCGCCCCGTCCCCCTATGCCGCCTCACTACTCAACCCACAGGAGTGATCCATGCCGATTGTCACCATTACCCTGCGGGCCGGCCGCCCTGCCAGCGAGATCCGCGCGATCATGGATGCGGTGCATAACGCAACGGTCAATGCCTTCGATGTGCCCGAGACCAGCCGCAACCAGCGACTGGTGGAAATCGCCCCCGAATACCTGTTCTACCCACAAGGACGCTCGGAAGACTTCCTCACGGTGGAGATCGCCTCATTCCCCGGTCGACCGCCCGAACAGAAGGCCGCACTGTTCCAGCAGATCACCACCAATCTGCAGCAGGCGGCAGACATCGCCCCCGGGGACGTGATGATCCTGATCCATGAACCGCCCAAACAGAACTGGGGCATCAACGGCCGTCCGGCCAGTCAACACAAGCCGCACGCATGAGCGAACCGATCGAAGTACGCTTGCCGGCCATGCCGGAGTGCTGGGACAGTTGCGGCAATTGTAGTGATGCAGCGGTGTTGGTGAGCGAAATTCTGGTCAGGCCCGGCGAGCGGATAGAGCGTGACGACCCGGTGATCACCCTGGAGACCGACAAGACCACCCTGGATATCCCCACACCCTGCGCAGGTCGGGTCATCGCCCTGCATATCGACATTGGTGATGCCATCAGCGAAGGCATGCCGATCCTGACCCTGCAGCCCGATTGATCCGGCAGATACCGGCCTGTCCATCCAACCTGAAAACAGTTCAGTCGGATGGGTGTTCAGATGCGGATCCTGACTGCGGCAGCAACTCCCGCAACGCCTGGCGGGAAAGTTTTCCCATCCGGTTGAGCGGCAAGGCTTTGATTCGCATAAATTCCCGGGGACGCAGATGGCCGGGCAGGTGCTGCCGCACCCATTGCTCCAGCTCCCCGGCCGTCACTTCTCCCGTGAACAACGCCACCAGGGTGACACCCCATACCGGGTCCGGCCGTCCGGTCACCCCCACCGCGCCCACGCCCGGACACTGCAGCAGCCGCTCCTCAACCTCGGCAGGATGAATATTCTTGCCGCCACTGACCAGCAGGTCATCGGCCCGGCCAATCACCGTCAGCCTGCCCTGCTCATCCAGACTGCCCAGATCGCCGGTCTCGAACCAGCCCTGCTTCAGCCCCAGACCCGCCATCCCCCGGGGATTGGCATAACCCTGCATCACCGCCGGGCCACGCACGCGGATACGACCCGCTTCGCCGATGGTCACTTCATAACCAGCCAGTGGCAGACCGACCCGACCCGGTGCCAGTCCGGCCTGCGGCGAGCAGTCGGTGGCAAATTGGGAGGCGGTCTCACTCATGCCATAACTGACACAGAGCGGCCAACCGGCGGCATGGGCCCGCTGCGCCAGTGCGCGGGAGAGCGGTCCGCCACCAATCAACACCACCCGAAGCGTTGCCGGCGACATTCGCCCCGCCGACTGCGACAGCAGCCGCTCCAGCATGGCCGGTACCAGCGAGAGATGGGTCACGGCACCGGCCTCAATCCACTGCCAGACCCGAGCCGCATCGAACCCCTCCTCCAACTGCACCCGGGCACCGGCGGCGAGGCAGCGCAGCAGAATCGACAGCCCGCCGATATGAAACAGCGGCAGACAGGCCAGCCAGCAGTCACCCGCCTGCAGCCCCAAACGCTGCTCCGAGGCTGCTGCGCTGGCAGCCAGATTGGCCGCGCTCAGCATTACGCCTTTCGGCTCCCCGGTGGTGCCGCTGGTGGCGATGATCAGCTGTACCTGATCCTCTTCCAGCGGCTGCGGGGGAGAGATCGGTACAGTGTCACCCGTACGCCGGTCAGCAAACAGCGCCTCCGGCAAAAGCCGGCAAACCCCGGCATCGGCCGGCGCCTGCGAGGAGACCAGGTACTGCGCCCGGACAGCGGTCAGCAGCCGGTCACGTCGCCGAACCGCCAGCCCGGGATCCAGCGGTAACAGGGTCACACCCAGATGCAGGGCAGCGTAGAGCAACCGGGCCAGCTGCTGTGCCGAAGCTAGTTGAGCGGCGACGACCTGACCACGGCAGACGCCCCGCTCCTCCAGATGCCTCGCCAGCGCGGCCGCCTCGTCGGCCAGCTGGCCATAGTCGAACTCCCTGCCACCAGATAATAATGCCGAAGTCCGGGAGGTTTGTTCGCTTCTGGTTCTCAGCCAGTTACCTGGTGATAGAAGAGGGGTCACTATTACTACCTTTGGGGTGGGAGTCCGGATGACTCGATGATGATAAAAATAGGGTAAAATGCGTTATTTTGATCAAGATCAAAATAACAGCAACCTGTTTTCTGTTCCAATACGGCCGAATTTTAGATTGCGTATCATACGGTTTTACTTCCGGTTACAGCAGCCCAATTGTTCTCCGACTGTTTTTGAGAAATCGATATCCATGTTTCATCCAAAAGCTCTGATTCCGTTTTCAGCTGTGTTAATGCTATGCCTTATCACCCCGCTGCAGGCACAAACCTACGACTATGATCCAGACAATGGCGAAGAGATCAATGAACTCTGTTCCGGCTGCCACGGCGAGTTCGGCCAGGGCGGCAAGGATGGGGAGTATCCCCGGATTGCCTCACAGCCGCTTGAGTTTATCGCCAACCAGCTGCGGCTGTTCCGCGATCGCAAGCGGAAAAACTTCGCCATGGTGGAGTATATCGATGATCGACAGTTGCCCGAGAGCGACATCTATGACATATCCCGCTATCTCTCCGAAATCACCCTGAAGACCCAGCTCGCGCCGGTGGACGAGAATGCCCCCGATTTCGACGCTTACGCCCGCCTGCTGGAATCGAAGATGACCATGCAGATCCCCAAGGCCGAAGGTGATATCGAACGGGGGGAGAAAATTTACAACAAGGAGTGCGACTCCTGTCATGGCAAGGAGGGCTGGGGCAACCACAAGAATGCCGGTCCTATGCTGGCCGGCCAGTACACCAACTATCTCTGGCGCCAGGTAAAACAGCTACGCACCAAACAGCGGATTCATGACGAGGATTCACCCAACGATGAGCTGCTGAATGAGTTCAGTGACCAGGATCTGACGGATATCTTCGCTTATCTCTCGGTCATGGATGATTGATAAAAGTCGTTCTCACTGAAACAGAGAGCCCGGCGTCAGCCGGGCTCGGTCTTTATAGCGGCTGCACCTTGAATTACTGGCGCATGCGATTGGGGTTCCCGGGCACAAACTCGTCCGGCGTCAAATGGCCATCCCCATTGGCGTCAAAAGATTCAAAGCTGGGGGATGATCCCGCATTGCGCATGGGATAACCCTGTGCGGCCTTATCCGCCTGGCGTGCAGCGCGTGTCCGATCAAACTCCTCTGCCGTCACCACCCCGTCGCCGTTGCTATCAAAGTCGGCGAAGCTCGCCATTCCCCCGGCGCCACGGCCTGCCCCGCCCATGGGCCCCATCGGCCTGTTCATGCGATTTTCCTGCGTCTGCGACAGCTGACCTTTCAGCAACTCATTTTCACTCAGGTAACCATCGGCATCCGCATCAAACTTCTCAAAGGTCGGTGCACTACCCAGGTTTCTCATCATGCCGCCCTGCTTGGCCCGTTCGCCAATCCGGGCATTGCGCGCGGCATAAAACTCATCAGCGCTTATCCTGCCATCACCATTGCTGTCGTAGGCGGTAAAAGGAATTGGCCCCGGTGCGGGCATAGGCGGGGCCGCCATCAGCGCCCCGGCACCCAATAGGGTGGTGATTGCCACTGCCAGTGTAAATACGCGTCTGTTGGTTTTCATTGCCTTACTCCTTTAATCGACTTCTCTTGCTGATTAATAGCTTAGGCCCGGCAGCTGAAACCAGGCTTAAAATAACGCGGATATTGAAAAAACTGTAAACTTTCGGCTAAATGCTCTACAACAGGCTCACACAACTCGTCAACCAACAGCCAGCTGAACTCAACCGCCATGCGCATCTACATGCAGACCCTGCTCTCGCCCGAGCAACCGCTCCGCTATTACCACCTGCACCTGCAGCCCGATCTGCTGGGCGGCTGGAGCCTGGTGCGGGAATCGGGCATCCAGGGCACGCGGGGCCAGGTGACCAAGGAGCATTTTGACGAGCGGGAGGCGGCGGAGCGCACCCTGATCAAACGGCGCGACATGCAGTTGAAGCGTGGCTACCGGGTGGTATTTCGCGAAGGCGCCCCGCGCGAGGCAAGCAGTTGAACAGGACTACAGCGGCAACCTGACCCGCACCTTCAGACCACCCAATTCCGGCGACAGCATAAATCCGATCTCACCCCCATAGAGCTTGACCATATCCTTGGCGATCGCCAATCCCAGACCATGCCCGTCTACCGACTCGTCAATGCGCACGCCACGCTCGGTCAGTTGGGCCAGCGCCTCGGGCGACACGCCGGGACCATCATCTTCCACCTCGATAATAATCGCATCCCGCTGCTCAATCACACAGCGCACCTTTCCCTCGGCCCATTTACAGGCGTTATCCAGCAGATTGCCCAGCAGTTCCAGCATATCTTCCCGGTCGACCGAAAGCGGCCCCGACTCGGGAACCTCGCAATCAATATGCAACTCTTTCTCATGATGAATCTGTCGCAGTACGCGCACCAGTTGGGGCATCTCCAGGGCGGCATTGAAGCGCCCACCGGAGATCCCCGAACCAGCCAGACGAGCCCTCTTCATCTCCCGCTCCATCAATTGCCGGACCCGGGACAACTGAAGCTTCATGGCGGATTTCAGTTCAGGGTGGGGCACCATCTCGTCACTGTCCAGTTGTTGTTGCAACAGATTAATGGGGCCCTTGAAGGCATGAGAGAGGTTTCCGAGCCCCTTGCGCGAGTGCTCCAGCCGCTGTTGAAACAGCTCCAGCAGATGATTGAACTGATCGACCAGCGGACCCACCTCTGCCGGCACGTCGGTGGAGAGAGTGTCGACCTCCCCTCGTTCCAGCCGGGCCATATCCTCCCTGACCCGTTCCAGTCGTCCCATGGCACTGCGCACGATCAACTGCTGGCCGATAAACAACAGCAGGGTAATAATCAGCGTTAACGTCACAAACAACCACTCAAACTGCACCACACGCTGATTCAGCGGCGTCATGTCCTCAGCCACCGCAACCGAGAAGATCTGCCCCTGCTTGTTATAACCGGCAGCCCAGACCAGCAGTTCCTGGTCCGCCGGACCCGGCATGCGCCACTGCCCCTGACTGCCGGGGGCAAACTGTGGAATATCCAGTTGCTCGTCCCATAAAGAACGGGAGCTGACTTTTTTGCCATCCGGAAAGCTGATCTGGTAATAGTGACCGGAGAGGGGCTGGTCGTAGATGGCATCAATACGGCGCCAGCGCACCACTGGCCGCTCGGAGCCATCCAGCCGCATCGCCGCCAGTACAGCCTCGGCATCGTGCTCCAGCCGGGAGGCGACGAAATGGTCGGTCAGGCTGTGTATCGCCTGGACACCACCCCACCACATCACCCCGAACAGCAGCACCAGTCCCAGTGCCAGCTCCAACCTCAGTTGTAAACCGAGGGACCTCATCCGGCATCACCCCGAAACAGATAACCCTGTCCCCGCCGGGTCTCGATGCGCTCCTTGCCGATGCGTTCGCGCAGCCGGCGGATATAGACCTCGATCAGATTGCTGTCACGATCGAAATCCTGCTCATAGACATGTTCGGTCAGCCGGGTCTTGGAGAGTATCTGGCCGGGGTGCAGCATGAAATAACGCAGTAGCCGAAATTCGGTACCGGTCAGGTCAATGGCACGCCCATCCGGTAATACCACCTGCTGGTGCGCTTCATCCAGCTGCAAGCCACCCTGCTTCAGCTCATGGGCAGGCTGACCCGCGCTACGCCGTACCAGGGCCAGCAGACGGGCCACCAGCTCCTCTACATGGAACGGCTTGCCCAGGTAGTCATCCGCCCCTGCCTTAAAGCCATCCACCCGCTCATGCCAGGCATCCCGTGCGGTGAGCACCAGCACCGGAAATGGATTTTCATGCGATCGCCAGTTGGCCAGTACCTCAAGCCCGGGCCGCTGTGGCAGCCCCAGGTCCAGCACCACCACGTCATAGGGCTCCTCATCACCCATGAATTCACCATCGATGCCGTTATCAGCCACATCGACAGCAAAACCGGCCCGCCTCAGGGCCGGTTTCAACCGGGCGACCAGTTCGGCGTCATCCTCAACCAGCAGCAGTCGCATCTCAATCATCCAGCTCGCGTTTCAGCAGTTCACCGGTCGCCGCATCCAGCTTCAGCTCCCACACCTTGCCTTCAGTGTCCAGGAGTTCGACCTCATAGATCACCCTGTTCTTTTTCTGCTCCAACTTGATCTCCAGCAGGCGCCCCGGATACTCATCACGAATATTATTCAGTATCTGCTCCAGAGGCAGGATTTCGCCTGACTCAAGCAGCGCCTTGGCCCGTTCGTGGTCACTTGCCGCAATCACCAACAATGGCAGCAGCAGCGCAACAATAATTAAAAGACGTTTCATCATGATACCCTCTATCCTGCACCCCATGCAGACTCAAGACAATCTTCGCCGGGTGATTTTTGCCTGCGGCAGACCCGCCCAACCCTGTTGATTCACAGGATAGGCCGGCCAGATGAAATCAAGCTGAAAGCACAGACAGTGCGGCGCTGTTTACTTCCCGGTAACACGGATAGTATTTACAGGGCGATCTTGTAGGCCGGTCAGGTGTGATCTAGGCTTATATTAATAATCCCTAACAATCAGACATCAGGAGCGCATCACCTTTCGATGTAACATGATGATGTAGCCCCTCTCACCCAGAGCAGGAGCTAACCATGACGACGACAATTACCGGTGCATTCACCTCAATGGATACCATCCGCAATACCATGGAAGATCTCCTCGCCAACGGCATTGACCGGGAAAAGATGTTTGCCGACAGCGAGCATACCGAACTGAAGGTCATGATCCCGGACGATATAGAGAACGAAGTGCTGGAGATCATTCAACGCCATAGACCGGTCGAAATGGCCTCCTATCACCGCTAACCCCGACGCCGCTGAAACTAGCCCACCAACTGCAGGTAGAGCCAGTCACGCAACCGTTCCGCGGCCTGGCCCTGCGGACCCTGCTTCACCAGTTGCCGGCACTGTTTCAGCAGCCGCACCTGGGTCTTCAGCTCCAGCGACTGCATGCGGTTCAGCCCATCCTCGCGGATCGTCAGCCGTTCGCGGTCGGCATGGCTGCGTGAGAGCATCGCCCGTGCATGACTCAGGGCGCGACCCAGAATCACGAAGGCAAAGTTGGGATCTTTCACCGGACCCAGCAGATGCTTTTCGGCGCTGAACTGCAGCCAGGGTGGCAACTGTTGTTTCAGCCAGTCCAGCCCGAACCAGCCGGACAGGCCACCCAGCACACCACCGCTGATCGCCCCGGTGAGCAGCGAGGCACCACCGAGTCCGACATCCGCCAGCAGCCCTATCGCCGCGCCCGCACCGGCGCTGACCAGCACCAGCTGATTTTTCTCCAACCCCCAGAGGGTCCACTGGGATTCATCCATCAACTCACTTTGATGCACCTCCAGCTGGCCGATATCCGACTCCAGCCGGCGGTACAGGAACAGCGCCTCCAACTGCTGCTGCCCTTCCCGCTCCATACGGTTTAGGTGTTGATTGAAGCGGGTGATTTCATCCGACAATAACCTGGGCAATTGCGCCTGAGCCGCCTGCTCCAACCGGTTGCTTGACTGTTGATAGGTGAGCAGACGATAGAGGTTTTCCACCAGGATGCGCGCCGCCTGTTGCAACTTCAGTTGGCGATAGCGTTCCAGTTGTTCAATCGCCTGGGCAAACCCTTGTCCCTGGTGCGCATCCAGCTCGCCAAAGGTGCGCAACAGTTGCAGGTGCTGGTCGAAGCTGGCGTGCAGCGGATCAAACAGCCGAACCAGGCTGAAATACTGGTTCAGCGCCTGCTGCCACTGTGCCACGTAGGTATCACCACCGATCGGATTGATCAGCGCCAGGCGCGGTCGACCGGTCCAGCGCAGGATCTCCATCTCGGTCTCGTACTCCGGACTGTAGGGCAGTGAACCATCCACCACGTAGATAATTCCGGCGCCCCTGATGATGGGCGTCAGCAGTTCCACCTCGTCGACAAACTGCCCGCTTCCGCAGAACGCTTCGACAAATTCCGCCACCCGGGCCGGTCGCTGATCCGCCGCCAGCTCTTGTGCATTCAGCCAGGCCAGGCATTTACCGGCGCGCTGAAAACCCGGCGTATCCACCAATTCAAACACGGTGCGGTTATCCAGTTTCAGGGTGAAGTGCTGCGCCACCCGGGTGGTACCGGAGAGGGGCGATATCTGCACCTGATCATTCTGGGTCAGGGCAGCCACCACCGACGACTTGCCCTTGTTGGGATGCCCCACCACCGCCATGACCGGGTAATCAGGCATGCACCACCCCGTCCGGCACCCGGCCACTGACCAGATGAAATCGGTCCGGGATCTGCCGCATAAAGGGTTGCCAGGATTGGATCAGCCTGCTTTGGCGTGCCTCATCCATACCGCTCAGCGGGACCGGCCAGAGGAACAGGCGGCTGCGCTGTTGCCCCAGCAGTTGGCAGAGATCGGCCAGCTCGCCGGTGGGTGGTTCCCACCCTTTGCAGAGCAGCAGCAGAGGCTCATCGGGCAGCTCCGCGAACGATGTCTGCACCTCATCAGCCGATGTTCCGCTATCCAGTTCGATCCACACCGCATCCGACCCTTCTCCCACCAGCTGTTCACGCAGTGGCCCGATCAGCTCATCCGGCCAGAGGCCCCAGCAGACAATCTGCCCATAGCGACGGGTCAATGATTCCGTCTCGCTGACTGCATCGACGGCTTCACGCTGATCGACCGCTTCCATCTCCTGGTCGATCAATCCGGTCGTCAGGCGTTGCCGCAGCCCGCTGATCAGCGCGTCATTGTCGCACACCCGATCGTGCATTCTGATCAGGCGAAAACGGGCCAGAGCGGTCGTGAACAGCCGCGGCAGCAACACATATACCAGCAGACACATCAGCAGGAATCGCCACCACTGACCGAACAGGGCAGGCTGCTCAGCGGCCAGCGGGGCGGCGCGGAAATAGTGGGTCTGTTCGATCAACTCAAGGGACGGCACCGCCGCCGGCCAGAGTGTCCGCCAGGGCCAGGCCAGCGTGCTGGTGACCTGATGAATCACGCCGCCGCCCAGGTCCAGGGTCGAAGACCAGCCGAAGGCGAGATCGGTCATCAGCAGATAGAGCAGAAAGGCGATCAGCATGCCGATGGAAAACAGCAGTGACAGCTGCTGACCCAGGGCGATCACGGTCTGCTTCAGCAGCGACCGCAGGGCAGCTGGAAAACTCCCCGATGGCAGGCGATGTTCATACAGGGTGCGCAGGGGAAACGGCACCTGGGCGGTGGTGAAAAAGAGTGCCAGCAGCCACCAGGCAAAGGGCAATAGCACGGCGAGCGACAGGAACCAAAGCAGATTGATCCGCTGAAACGGCTGAAAGACTAGCAGTCCGGCCATCAGCGCAAAGCCGAATACCAGGGCGGCCACACAGCCCCCATAGACAAGCAGGGTGCTGCTGCCGACCGGCGACCCTCCCCACTGCTGCAACCAGCCGTGCAACAGCCGCCAGGCTGACTGCTCCGGCTGCGCCAGCGCCCAACTGCGATCCCGCTTGTGCAGGGTCTGCCAGTCGACCGTGCGCTCGCTCTCCAGATGCCGGCGCAACTGAATCAACAGCAGACTTTTGTCCCAGATATCCATATTATTTTCAGAAATGACTTTTTCAATTTTTATCTTTTGAGTAACTGCTTACCCTCATCACTCATAGCTCCCATAAATTGCATTGTAACCGCCAAGGACGCCAAGAACGCCAAGAAAAAGCCTCGGTTTTCCTTTGTGTGCTTCGCGTTCCTGGCGGTTATCTGCTTTTTGCCGAGCATATCTCTGTGCTCTCTGTATGCGGACTGGGGCGAGTAGTCACTCTTTTGAAATGTATCCAGCAGGTTATCACAGCGCATCATTGATTCCAGCCCGTTGATACTGCTGTTACTATTCCCCCACCTTCCACCACCGTGACTATCCATGCCCCAGAGCGGACAACTGCTTCACCACTGCCGGGACGAATGGGGAGACCTCTCGGTCCACCAGGACGCCGGCCGGCGCATGCTCTGTTTCGGCAACACGGTTGAGCAGAGTTGCATCGACATCCATCAGCCCGCCCGGCTCTGCCACCATTACACCCAGGTGATGATGCTCGGTTTCCTGCTGGCCCCGACAGTCCGACACTGCACCCTGCTGGGACTGGGTGCCGGCGCACTGGCGCAGGCCGTGCTGGCACACCACAGCGGCTGTAAAATCGACGCAGTCGAGATGCGGCCCAAGGTAGTGGAGCTGGCGCAAACCTGGTTTGCACTGCCCGATGACAAGCGGCTGCGCCTGCACCCGAAGGATGCCTGGGAGTACCTGAACCACAACCCCGTCCCGACCGACCTGATACTGACCGATCTTTACCTCGGTGAAGGGATGAACGAGCTGCAGGCGCGGCAACACTTCCTGGCCGCCTGCCGCGGCGCATTGAAACCGAACGGCATATTGATCTGCAACTACTGGTTGAAGAGCAGCCTGACCAGCCATGCGCTGAACGAGGCGTTACAGACCGTGTTTGATCAACAGGTAATGACCCTCAGCATACCGGATGGCAACTGTATCGCATTCGCCTTTGATGGTGGCATCCCGCGATTGCATTCCAAGCAGTTTATGCAGGCGGCGGAGGCGCTGGGGAAAAACATGGACATACCGCTGCAAAAACATGCCCGGGCGCTGCTGCACGAGAACCGGCAGGCGTTTCGTCATTCACGTCTGATCGAACTGAAGTAATTCATTCGTCGGGTTACGCCTTTGGCGAACCCGACCTACCGTGAAGCGGCAGATCGGGTTAACGCCACTAGCGCCCACAATTGAATCAAAAATGATTACTGCAGAATCGGATAGAACTGGGTAAACAGCATATCCTTCTGCGCATTGGCCTGATGACAGGCGGCACAACTGGCCGCCGGTGCCGCCGTTGAGGTCTCGCTGTAGGGCGGCGCATGATGCCCGAAGTTGAAGAACCCCCAGCCACTGGTCGCGCTGAAACGTTTACTGTCCTTCACCATCACATCCATGCCGTTGTACTTATCGGCGAAATAGCCACGACCGGAGGGCGCATCGGAAGAGCCGTCCGGATGCTCGCCCGGTTTGAGTAGCACCAGCTCCTTGGCGACCACGGTACCGTCAGGAAAGGTACCGGTACGCTGATACACCGCGAAGGCGTCGGGATTGACATAAACATAGTGAAACTCCGGAAACGCGGCACCACCCTTGTTCAGTGCATTGGGGGTGAGCGGCGCACCGATAAATACCCACTGACGAAAACCTTCCGGGCGTAGCAGATCGCCCTTGGCATCGAATACCGCGGCACCAATGCCCATTGCCTCTTCGGCGACTGCCAGCGGGGCGGCAAAGAGGCCGGCGCAAAGGACGGCGGTACTGATTACTGTTTTATAGATCGAATGCATTGTAATTCTCCTGTTAATTTTTTGTCCCAGTTATGTATCTTGTTTTGGCTTAGCCTGGAGATTCGCCCGGCAGGGCCTCGCCGCGAATTCGGCCCGGGGCGGGCCTCCTACAGGTCAAACCCCTCTCCGGCGGCCAGGCGTAGCGCTAGGAGTGGCTTCAGCCGCGAAATTCGCGGATAAATCCGCTCCTACAAAAGCACCGCCCCACATACAGCAGCTAACCGGAACAGAGCCTGATTTTTCCTCGATGGGACGACAATCGAGCCATCGGCTCATGCCGCCACCGACAGGGTGATACGGGGAAAATCCACCTCCGTCCCGGCCAGCCGATTGAGGTAGTTGGTCAAGACATTCAGCGCAACATGGCTCACCACCTCGACGATCTGGCCATCATCCAGACCGGCCTTGCGGGCAGCGGCAAGCTGGCCATCACTGATCCCGCCCCGGTTGCGGGTAATCTCCAGCGCCAGCGTCAGGATGGCCGCATCGAGCGGGTTGTCGGCCCGGCCCTGCTGGGCCTGGAGGATCGCCTGATCTTTCAGGCCGGCCCCCTTACCCAGCGCGGCATGGGCGCTCAGGCAATATTCACAACTGTTCTCCTGAGCCACCGCTATCGCCACCATCTCGCGCTGCTGTGCGTTCAGGCGACCGGACGCCAGGGCTTCAGAGAGCTGCAGATAGCCGTTTAGCGCCGCCGGTGCATGGGCAAAAGTGGTGAACATATTGGGCAGGACACCCAGCTTCGATTGCACCGCCTGCAGCGTGGCGGCGGTGGTGGCAGTGGTATTTTCCAGTTGGATCGGTGCGATGCGTGACATGATGAATCCTCTCTGTAGTCGGTGAAGACAATCAAACAGCCCCCTTGGGGCACGGCTTGATATTGGCAGGGAAGCGGCTACTATAGGTATCAATTAATATCTAATTTTATACTTTGAGTATCAACATGAGTGATCGACTGGTCGAACTGCTGAAGTGCTTCTCGCTCAAGGCCCGGGTATTTCAGACCGGCCCGCTATGCCACTCGGCCAGCTTTGACCAGGTGGCAGGGGTTGGCTATATCCATGTCCTTCAAACCGGCCGTCTCCAGGTACGGTCCCAGGCCCACGCCGCCCTGCAGTTCGATGAACCGGTCCTGTTTCTCTACATGAACCCCACCACCCATCACCTGACCCCGCAGGGCCCGGACGTGGAGATGGTCTGTGCCTCGTTTGAATTCGGTGCCGGCCTGAACACCCCCCTGGCCCGCGCTCTGCCCGATGTAGTGGTGATCCGTCTGGCCGATATCCCGGCACTGGACCGCGCGCTGTCGCTGCTGTTCATCGAAGCGGGGGAACACCACTGCGGCCAACAGGCGATCCTGAACCGCATGATGGAGGTGATTATCGTGCTGGTACTGCGGGATCTGATGGATCAGCACCGACTGCAGTTCGGTCTGCTGGCCGGCCTGGCGGATGACCGGCTGGCCAGGGCAATCAATGCCATGCACGCGGAACCGGCCCGGGAGTGGTCACTGGAGGCACTGGCGGAAACCGCCAACATGTCCCGTGCCCGCTTTGCCAACCGGTTCCGGGAGGTGGTCGGCACCACACCGGGGGCCTATCTGGGTGAGTGGCGACTCACTGTCGCCCAATCCCTGCTGCGCCAGGGCAAACCGGTACAGTATGTGGCCGATGTGGTGGGATACGGCAGCGCCAGCGCCCTGTCGCGCAGCTTCAGGGCACATGTGGGGCAGTCGCCCAGGGAGTGGTTGAAGGCGGACCAGGCGCTGGGTGGCCAGATCAACAGCACCGCCGCCTACGCCCGGCAGGAGCGGCGTGGATGACTCCCCGGCCTGCTACTGGATTTATCCCGGACGCGCCCCGAAGCAAAGCGCAGTCCAATGGCAATGCCGGCGAACAGCATGGTCGGGAGAGCGGTTGGGGTGAGGGGAAACAGCCACGGCGAATAAACCAACTCCGGCACCACCCGTAGCCGGTTCGTCTCATAACGCACCAGGGTATCGGGATTCAGCTCGTGCTCGGGCCGAACTGACAGAGGCTAAAGCGGGTGCCGCGATCCCGCAGCTCATGGCACAAGACGCCCAGGATGCCAAAGGTGCGCATCCCCTTATTAGCCGCCTTGGAGTCGGCCTTGTTCAGCTGGCTGGCAACACGCTCCAAGAATTTCTGTTCGGGGTTGCTGGGGTAGAGCTTGCAGAACTTCTGCCACCGGGCATCCTGGGTCTCCTTGACGACGCCCAGCAGACCCTCTCCGTAGAGGGCGAGTTCGCGGTTGTAGTTTTCCGGCTGTCCCAGCAACCAGCCATTGGCCAGTAGTTGCTGAATAATATTGTTCTGAAACGTCAGCTCACTTGCCTTACCAGCCATAAGCGGCCCTTCCCCTTATTACTTGTCCGTTCTACCTAACCGGGCCTAACGCCATGACACGCAGTAGCAATTCATCGGCCAGCGCAATCAACTCTGCCAGTAACTGTGCATCGATATCGAGATGTCCCTCGTACTCGGCGAAGTTTCGACGTCGGTGACACTGATCCAGCACACGCCACCGGGCATCTTCAAACTGCAAGGTGTGTTTCAAGCACTGAAACACGATGAAACGTTTATCCGAACGGTAACCATGCCAGCGAAGCGCAGCCAGTGCCAAGGCATGCGCCGCCCCATAAGCCAAAGTGAACTGGCTATCGGTCGAGAGCCCCGCCAGCCGCACATCCGCCAGTTTGGCCGTTGCCGCCGACACCATGCCATCAAACTCTGTCTGGTCAGGCGGTTCATGATTGAGTTGATGAGTCTTCACCAGATTATCCAATGCTTCCATGCGCTACGCTCCCTGTGCGTCCCTATCATCCCATTCGGGGTTCCGTTTAATCCAAAGCACCTTCTGCCCCATCAGCCGGGTAATAAAGTGCTGCTGCTTGCGCTTACGTTCTGCAAACTCCTGCGGCGTATAGAGTGTCGGGTTTATGGTACGGCCCAACTGCACCTCCGCCTCCGCCAACACCTCCATCACAGCGCCATAGCTCAGGCTATTACTGACCAGCAGCAGATCAATATCACTCCCGGCATGCTCAGCCCCCTTGGCCATCGAACCGTAGATAAGGGCGAGATCGATCTGGTCCAGTAGCGGACCCAGGGCCGAGCCGACAATATCCAGCAACCCGAAACTTTTCTGGGCAATCCCCTTTAACTCCTCAAAAATTGGGTTTTCGGCATTCGCCTGATAGTGGTTCTGGTTGCCGATGCGGGTCACCGTCAGCAGGCCCGCCGTGCAAAGCTTCTCCAACTCACGTATCACCGAACCCTTTCCAACCCCCGCCAGCCGCACCAACTCATTCAGATAGAAGCTCTGTCGCGGCCGTCCAAAGAGCAGCCCCAACACCCGCTGCTGGGTCTTGGTAAAGAGTGCATCACCGATGTTGGTCGTAACAGATTCCATTTGGTCCATGATTGAAAAGTCCCGATTTGGGTACTATAGGTCTCATTTTGGGACTTTTCAACACTCACCGGCGAGCTTTCGGCCCGTTGGTAAACAATTTGCCAAGCATGCCGGGGTATTCGATACACCCTATAAAGTGCACTAACCCCTTGAGATAACGATCATTCGAGTCTAATCCTTTTGGCTATGAGTTTAAGCCCTTAAATCACGCCCGCCTGCTTCTTCAAAATTGAGCTAGGACAAGGCGCCACCAACTGTGGCCCCCTATCCTGACTACCGATATTACCACCTGAAAAAAGGATATATAGTCACATGAGCGAAGAAACCAAGCAGACTTCCAGCGAAGCCAACGGCAGTGAAGCACAGGACAAACAAACCTCTTCCATCAATGTCGAGATTAAGGCTGAGACCACGGAAGAGAAGAAAGAAGCAGATCGCCCTG
Source organism: Sedimenticola selenatireducens DSM 17993 (assembly GCF_000428045.1). GTDB lineage: Bacteria > Pseudomonadota > Gammaproteobacteria > Chromatiales > Chromatiaceae > Sedimenticola > Sedimenticola selenatireducens. The sequence continues at coordinate 169,221 of NZ_ATZE01000010.1, forward strand.
GCGTCTGCTGCGGCTCCTGCTCCTGACCAGTGATGATTCGGGGGGATGGCGACCGCCTCCCCCCGATCCCGTTTTCCACGGCAAGATCCGTCCAGCCCCCTCGTCCAGACTCTAGATAAAACCCCGCTTTTCGCCCGCTCCGTCCCATCGTAAAAATTGATTGGCGACCGACAGATCGCAGTCATAGAATAGCGCCGCACCCGACGCCCCACACCTGATCGGGTTTTTGGGAAAATACTCGATTGATACAGAAAATTGCCGACTTCAGCGCTGACACACCATCAGAAGATGACAGCCTGTTTGAGCGTATCGCCTGCGGTGTCGAATCCCAGGGCTATGTCATTCTGCCCACCGCGCTACCCGGCCGGGTCGGCGACAGCCTGTTGCATTACCTGAGCCTGCTGGAGGAAGAGCGCTTTCATCAGGCACGGATCGGTCGCGGTATCGAACAGACCCGCAACCAGTTCATCCGCCGTGACAAGATCGTCTGGATGGACAGCCTTCATCCAGAGGCCTGCACCTGGTTCAACTGGACCGCCCGGCTGAAAACTTACCTGAACCGGCGGCTGTTCCTCGGCCTGTTCTCATTCGAGAGTCACTTTGCGCGCTACCGTTCAGGCGACTTCTACAAAAAACACCTGGACGCCTTTCGCGGTGAATCCAACCGGGTGCTGACCCTGGTCACCTATCTAAACAGAGGCTGGGAACCGGGCCAGGGTGGTGAGCTGGTACTCTACGCCCCGGATGAAGGAGCGGAGATCACCAGGGTCGTGCCCACCTTTGGCACGCTGGTGATCTTCCTCAGCGAGGAGTTTCCCCATGAAGTGCTGGCCGCCGACCGGGACCGCTACAGCGTGGCCGGCTGGTTCCGGGTTAACGGTTCCATTAATCAGCAGATTGATCCGCCGCGATGAGTAAAAAAGCCACTCCCTGGGTTGCATGGATTGAGTCCTAAATCACTGCTTCATCGTTATATCAATTACCAGTAGGATCATTCCATTTTCGCAAGCTTCTTGAGTCTGTCCATTATCAGTGTAACACGTGCCTGACCCACCGAATCGTTTGGCATATGCCCAGAAATGGACGCCACAAAACGACGATCTCGCAGCAAACCTTTGAATCGTTCAGCCAGCTCTCTGACCAATGCAGGCCCTGCCCCATCTACTTCAGCCATTAGCTCAGGTCGTCCATCCAATACAGCGACTATATCCTCAATGTCATGACTCATCAGATAGTCGCCCTGCCCACGCCCACCGAAGGCTTCCAGTTTTGTGATGAGAAAATAGGGCGCAGACACCATCCGAATCGATTTTTCAGAAGGCAGATCAACTCTCACCGCATGCTTAATTGCAGAGGCATACCAGCGGTTACTGAAACCCAGAATCGAGCTTTCAGTTGGCATCACATCCAGAATCACCCCTTCTGTAACCCAACGGCATACTGGTGCACCATCACTGGCGTCCTCTCGGAATCCACGTTCACGCAATCTATCGGAGAGGTGAATATACTCTGCCAGAGACGCTACCTGTACGATGGTGTCGACATCACGTGTCGCACGTATTGGCGGGGCAGCCACATCAGTGATCAACAGTCCGGTGGCACAACCACCCAGAAAGACCATCTGCTCTACCAGCGCCCCCAGCCGATCAACTGCGATTTCGAGAATCTCCAGGTTAGGGTTCTGGACTCTTGTCATAGCACTCCATCCTCTTATTGATCTCCCGGATTGCCCAGTCACGCTCCCTGGCCCTGCCGCCGCGAATCGCATCTACCAGCACCAGCCATTCATACAGCAACGCGTCCCTACCGGCTGCCTCGGGTGCAGACTTATAGAGCGGGGAGAACGCCATCCCCCTATCCTCACCTTGGGCGTATGGCCACACCGGTGGTGGTTCCCCATCTGGAACAAAATGCCTGGCCAGCGGCGGCCCCGCATGGACCGTCAACATACCACGGCACATCTGACCGCGCTCCGGGACAAACACATAACGAAGCCCATGCACCAGAAACTCCTCAAGGTTTCTGGTATTTGGCACAATGCTACCCCTCTCCTGATAAGCGAGATTGGCGGCCAGTGCCCGCTTTATTGCCGAATGGACCTCAGACGGACTCATGCACAACTCAAGTGCCAGGCGATTATAAGTCCAAGTCTGATGGCCAATGGCAACCAGCTTCAGCAATACCAATACATCTTGCGGTTTTAAATTCATCGGTTATTCTTTATTTGTGATTCGCGAATAAAGAATAACCTTAAATAGAACATTGAACAACTGAACGTCTCGTCTGGTTCAGTGATTTACAAACAATTGGCCCAGGCAGGGGAACTGGCGGTCTTCCTCAGCGAGGAGTTTCCCCATGAAGTGCTGGCCGCCGACCGGGACCGCTACAGCGTGGCCGGCTGGTTCCGGGTTAACGGTTCCATTAATCAGCAGATTGATCCTCCGCGATGATCAGTCATTAATGGATCAGCTTCCGGCGGCGGCTCGCTACACAAGTAGTGGCCGCTATCGGTCCTGCAGGGGTGACCACTCCACTTCACACTCCCCCGCCTCGGTTGCCACAAAGGCGGAATCCCCGGTGATGGTGACGGACAACGCCATGGTCCTCTGTACCAGCCCGGCCAGCCTGCTGATACCCTTGGCGTCAAAACGAAAAACCGCAACAGGTAACGCGGCAAACTTTGCCTTGGACTGCTCCCACCAGACATCCGACTTGGCATTGAAGCTATAGACCTTGACGCTTTTCGCCAGCCGGGTCGCCTTCTTGATCCGCTCCACGGCCGGCTCGCCCACATCAATCCACAGGGCGATCTGATCATCCAGCGTGCGCACCCAGATGTCCGGCACATCGGGCTCCGAAAGCCCCTTGGTAAAAACCAGTGCCTCCTGCGCATTCAGACAGAACGCCAGCACCCGCGCCAGCATCCGCTCAGGATTTTCCGAAGGGTGTTGCGCCACCGTCAGGTTCAGGGTGTCGTAATAGTTGCGGTTAATATCCGACAGGCTGATGTTGAATTTGTAAATGGTTGGCTTCAGGGCCATCTCTTATCCTTCGCTACGATTGCACAGGGTTCCGGGGCGGAATGAAAGACGGGCAAGGTACCACGTTAACGTGTGGTAACCGAATTAATCCTGGTGCAATTCACGAATCAGGGCCGGTATCTCACTCGGGTGCAGCACCGTGTGGTGGGGCGTGATCCCCAGCTCCGCGTCCAGCGGCTGCTGATGCCGGACCCAGACCGAGGTAATGCAACTGCCGTGGGCACCGGCGATGTCTGCCGCCAGACTGTCACCCACATGGATCGCCTCATGGGCCTCGCAATCGGCCAGCTTGAGGGCCTTTTCAAAGATGGAGCGCGCCGGCTTCTCCTCCGGCTCCTGGCCACCGATAATAATGTGATCCACATGGGCCGCCAGATTGACCGCCTCTATCTTCGGTATCTGGGAAAACACCGGGCCATTGGTAATCACCACGGTGGTGAACAACTGGCGGGCCTCGGCCAGAAACGCCTCGATGCCAGGAAAGAAATCGAAGGCAGCCAAGCGATCACGATCGAACTGATGCTGCAGTTCCTGCGCGGTCGCTTGACTCACCTCGCCAGAACCCAGTTCCGCCAACAGGTCGATCATCAACTGCACGCGAAACGCGTCCTCGCCCCGCTGTTTGATAATCGGCAGATAACGCGCGCGCTGGATATCGCTCCAGCGGCGATAGAAACCCGTCTCATAGCGATCGGCAAACAGCACGCCATCCACAGCGAACTGCGCCCGCACCGTGTTGGCCAACTGCGCCTTGGCCAGATCAGTGGCCTTTCGAGTATCGCAGAGGGTTTCATCCAGATCGAGAAAAATCGCTTTCAGCACACAAGTATCCAGCAAGTAGCGTATGTGGGATGGGTTACGCCGTACCGGCGCCACCCATCCTGTGGATTCACAAATAGTACCACCGCAGGGGCGGCACCCCCGCCGCGATGTTCGGCCCGAAGGCGGGCCTCCTACAGGTGCATTTAACCACAAAGGGTGGTAGTCAGTCTCACTGACTCCGACCCCTGTTCACTCTCGTTCCCACGCTCTGCGTGGGAACGCATACCCAAACATCACCAAACCTTCTCCACCTCCAACAACCCGGCTAACCCGGCATAATCCCGTGCACTGGAATAACGCCAATGTTCCGGTTGATCCACATACCCGCGTTTCACTGGGTTCTGATGAATGTAATCCACCTTCTGCCGCATCATCGTATCACTCTGTATCCACTCAGGGTGACACCCCTCCTGCCAGAACTGATACACCCGATCACCCTTGTGCGCCTTCTTGTAAAACACCAATTGGTCCAGAATTCGTCTGACATTGTGCTCGGCAAAATAGGACAATAACCGCCTTGAAGTGTACGACTTGAACCGTGCCATATCGCGATTCAGATCACTGCTCTGCACGACCATATGCAGATGGTTCTCAAGAATTACGTAGGCATACACTCGTAATCCTTCATTCTTTAAGAATCGAAGCGACTCCAGAACGATCTCCACAGTAGTCGGGCGCGTGAAGACGGGTATCCAGTGGAGCACCGTGCAGGTTACAAAATGCNCANGCGCTGGATCGANGATCCTGTAACGACTCCTTCCCACAACCACCTCCTTGTGTGTTGTTTTTGACTTGGTTCGACATCCATATATCGCACGGTGATTCCGTCACCGTATGCATTCCCACGGGTATCCAGTGGAGCACNGTGCAGGTTACAAAATGCNCACGCGCTGGATCGANGATCCTGTAACGACTCCTTCCCACAACCACCTCCTTGTGTGTTGTTTTTGACTTGGTTCGACATCCATATATCGCACGGTGATTCCGTCACCGTATGCATTCCCACGCAGAGCGTGGGAACGAGAGGTACCGCTGTCTATTGCTCCAACAATTCCATATTCAAAACAGTCCGGCATTTGGGGAACCGGAGCAGCCCCAGAAACGCCACCCCTTCTACGCACCCCGTTTTTCCTCCCGCTCCACATGGCACTACCACACTGCGGACAGCCCTTTTCAGACTCCCAGTCACTAACTATTTGCCAGACATGTCGCGTATGTTTTCTCGTTCCCACGCTCTGCGTGGGAACGCATATTGTTGCCCATTCGACTTATCCGATACCACCAAACAGCGCCTTCAACTTCTGCCATGAATAGTAAGTACTGATGGCGCCAAAGGGAATCTGATTGATTCGGAGATGCAAATCCGCCAAGTCCGCATATAGCAAACCACATTTAACGGCCACTTCCATGCACCTGTCCTGCTCTTCGGTTCCGCACAAGTGGACCGAATCAGCGTAATACCGCCGCGACTTCCCGAAAGCTGTTCAGCCCGGCTTCAATACTCTCAATAATCTCTTCGGCCAAGTCTTCAGGATCAGGAAGGTTATCCAAATCAGATAAGGACTTGTCTTTCAGCCAGAAGATATCAAGGCTGGTCTTATCTCTGGCGACTATCTCCTTGTAGCTAAATTTTCGCCAGCGGCCCTCCGGGTTTCGTTTTGGCGACCAGGTTGCCTTTCTTTCATGGCGATTCTGGGGATTGTAGCAATCGATGAACTCTTGCAGATGCTCCAAGCGCAGCGGCTTCTTTTTAAGGGTGTGGTGAACATTGGTGCGGTAATCATAGATCCAGATATCCTTGGTCCAGGGGCCTTCTCCAATCCGATTGTCAAAAAAGAGCACGTTAGCCTTGACCCCGTTGGCGTAAAAAATACCGGTCGGCAACCGCAGAATAGTGTGAAGCTCCGTAGTCTCCAACAGTTTCTTTCTGACGGTCTCACCCGCTCCGCCTTCAAACAGGACATTATCCGGCACCACCACAGCGGCACGGCCGTTGGATTTGAGCATGGTTTTAATGTGCTGAACGAAATTCACCTGCTTGTTCGAGGTGGTAGCCCAAAAATCCTGTCGGTTGTAAGTGAGGTCGTCTTTCTCCTGCTCACCCTCTTCATTGGTAAAGGTCATACTGCTCTTTTTACCGAAGGGAGGATTGGCAAGTACAATATCCACCGTCATTTTGGGTGGTGAAATCAGCGCGTCATCTGAAACCACGCTCACTTCGCCATCGATCTCACCGATGTTATGCAGAAACATGTTCATCAAACACATTCGGCGTGTACTGGCGACAATCTCATTGCCGTGAAAAGTCTTGTGTTTCAGAAAATCCTTCTGCGCTCTATCCAGACCATAACTTTCTTTCAAGAAATCATAGGCCGACAGGAAAAAGCCTCCCGTACCACAGGCCGGATCGGCAATGGTCTGCATCGGTTCGGGACGCATGCAGGCAACCATCGCCTTGATCAAGGAACGGGGGGTAAAATACTGGCCGGCACCTGATTTTGTATCCTCGGCATTCTTTTCCAGCAGCCCCTCATAAATCGCGCCCTTGATGTCGGCATCCAGTATGACCCAATCGATATCGTTGATCATGTCGATCAAGCGGGACAGCTTGGCCGGATTTTGAATCTTGTTCTGTGATTTGGTGAAGATCTGACCCAGCATCCCCGGCTTGTTGCTCAATTCGGTGAGCAGCATAATGTAATGGGCTTCAAGCTCGGCCCCTTTCTTTTTCAAAAGGCTCGGCCAGGCATACTTAACCGGTATACCGAGTTTACGATTATGTGGAGGCTTACTGTACTCATCCGCCATCTTCAGAAAGATGAGATAAGTGAGTTGTTCCAGGTAGTCACCGTATCCGACACCGTCATCCCGAAGGGTGGTACAGAAACTCCAGACTTTGGAAACGATACTGTCCGCGTTCATGGTTTTATACTCAAAAAAGTTTTAGAATTAGTTTTATGAAACAGAAACTTCTCTCTAAAACCAATCCCTATCTCCGTGGAGAAAAAGCGGCCGGCAGACGCGTACGCAGCCTTGCCAGCTCGACCGCGATAGAGACAGGCAAATCGATCAAGGTGATTGAAGAACGGATCAATCATCTGCGTTCCTCGAAGCGTCGCGTAACACTTGCCTGACCAGTTCTTTCATCGGCTCGTAATTATCCAGTCCTGCTCGAATCGCGGAAAAATAGCGCTCCTTCTGCTCGTCCCATAACGAAAAATCCAGCTCCGGCTTGCCCGCCTGCATCGCCATCACGTTCGCCAAAAGACGGGAGATTCGGCCGTTTCCTTCCCGGAAGGGATGGATCAGGATCAGTTCGATATGGACAACTGCAATCGCTTCCGTGAGCTGTTCGTCGCTCATGCCGATGCAGGGCGTATAACGAGAGAGAAAATCCCGGTCGAGAACCGCCATCAAGCGGTCGATCTGTCCGGCGGCGGCAAACTGGAAATCACCCTTACCCATGTTGACGGTCCGGGACTTTCCTGCCCAGGGGTAGACATTGCCCAGCCAGCGACGGTGCCATTCGCAAATATCCGCACTGGTCAGCGTCTGATCCACCTCCATCGACTCGGGAATTTCGTCATAGAGTTGTCTCAGAAGATCCAGCTCCACGTCATCCATTTCCGAGGCGTCACTGATGCCGAGCTTGTTTTTCAGCACCATGCCGTCGGAGCCCGGTTCGAACTCAGCTTCAGAATTACCCGTAGTGTCATATCGCCCGGGCGTCATTTGCGCCGCCCTCCCCTGGCGATAACCTTCTCGCCCCTACCCTGCGGGGTCAGCTCTTTAGCACGCATCCATTCGAGTCCCCGGAAAAACTTGTCACGCTCGATATTGAGCTTGTCCTTGTGCCAATTTTCCCGAGCTTCGGTAACAATTGCTTCGTCGTTCGGCAGTTGGCCATCCAGTAGCAGGTTGTTCCAGGCGGCGTAAAGAGTGGCAACAACCTCAGATTCCTGGGTATTACGCGGCTTCATAAGATCCAGCAGGGCTTCAACTTCAGACAGACGATCACCAAGAGCAATTTTCGTTTGCTCTACAAGTTCATCAAATTGGGATAAAGGATAAATCGTATGACCGTACTTCTCTCTCCTTACATCGAAGTAACCTGCTTTTCTCGCATGCGGTTCCACCAACCTCCGTAGATGAGGATAATCGTTCGGACCTGCTGCATCTTTAACAGGCGTTCTGCCCAAATCGATCCCCAAATGTGCTTCAACCAAATGGGCAATCTTTTCACCTTTAACATGCTTAAAGTAGCGAGATGCGCTTTTTGAGTTTTCGTAGTGACGATACCCAAGAGCCAAGATACCCGCATGAAGTTTAGTAGTACTGATTCCCTTGAGGCGGGTTTTAAAAGGAAAAACCTCTGCTGGAGACTGCAAGGTTTTTGATTTCCTATCGCTTGTACTTCGCTTCATGGTTTTCGCTGCTGCTTGTGCTCTTTCTGCGGCGATGCGTTCCAGCAGGACACTGGCGGGCTCGTCGTTGGGGTCCTGGTCGACCAGTTGGCCGGAAAAGGCTTTTTTTAGAATGGATTGGCGGAGGGATTCAGATTTCTCTAAGTTTGCATCAATATCTTTTGTCGCTTTATCGATTACTGAAAATTGTCTATTTAATTCAGATACAATTTTTACTTGTTCCTCGTAGCTACATATGGGGATTGGCACAGTTTGTAATATCTTCTGATTTAAGTTCTGCATAGTCGTGCCAATGCTTGAATCCGAAAGATAATCCCTAACTCTGCGAGAACTCAATATGTGGCAATAAAACTCAGTATCTAGTAATTGCATCAACCGTACAAATAGACTTCCTGTCCCACACAGCCAACCATCTTCATTTTCACTTACAATTGCGCAGCGCCCCATCTCGCCTCTTCGACCAATAACAATGTCATATTTTGACATTACATATTTTTCTAATTCAGATATTTTTCGTTCCGACACTGTTAGGCCATTATCAGGAACAATGGTCATATCTTTTATATGGCTTGGGTTAATTAACGGTGTACCGTTCTGAATATAATCTTGTTTATGAAGTAATGACCCAAATGGCCCAATTTGGATTCTTTCAACAACATCAGACAATTGAAGCCAGGCCCATCCATTAGGTAACTCAGGAAGGTTTTCTAGGTCAATTTCTGAAGGTGTTGAAAAAGGAATTAATTTGGATGGTTTTGCAGGTTTCTTAACTTTTTTCCCACCAGCATCCCATTGCCTAACCGCTGCCTTCCATTGTTCCAGTTTTTGCTGGTAGCGTGCCGCACGCGTTTGCTTGATGCGCGCCAGTAGCTGTTCGGCGCTCTCCAGTTTGGTCGCTCTGGGCTCCTGCCCTCCCGCAACACTTGCACATCCCTGTGCGGCGTCCGCATTTTCTCCAGCCGCTTCGGACTCCTGTCCTCTCGCGGCACTTGAACATCCCTGTTCGGCGCGCCACTGCTCGGTGAGTTTGCCTTCAAAGGCGTGTTTGAGCAGTGCCTGGCGGTAGACTATGAGTTGTTCGCGGGCGCGCTTGAGGCTTTCGATGCCTTTATCCAGCTCGGAGAAGAGTTCTTCAATCTTGGCTACTATGCGGTGTTGTTCGTTGGTTGGGGCAATTGGAATAGGTAGTTTCCCAAATGCTGTACCGGATATTTCACGAAATGTTGTGCCAGTCGCATGCTCCTCAGCTAGGTGCTTTGAAGCTTTTAGATAATAATAGATGTACTCATTGTGTATACCACTGGCAGGAACGATACTCCTGAATCCCTGATTTGTGCACATTGGTTGTGCACTGATAACTACATATCCAATAGGAGCTCTAGATGAAAAATGAATACTGCCGGCTGGCATCTGTTTGGCTGAGCAGTTTCGCAGACCTTCCTTGGTGATGCTTTTTGCGCCATTGGAAATGGTTTTGCTGGTGTACCCAGTTAAATCGGCAGGGGAAATCCAATTGATATCGCCTCCCCAGTAGGCATCTATTTTAGTTGAGGGGGTACCGCCAGACACGATTTTACCAATGGACGTTAAGTCAACCCACTCCCATTTCTCAGGAATAATCCAAGGGGTATTCATCAGGCTGCCAACTCACCATTCATTTCATCAATCAACCCATCCATCTCAGCCCCAAACAACTGATACATTTTTCCCAGCCCACCCCGGCTATCAAACGGCGCCATCTCCAGATCATCCCGCTCAAAGTGGAACGAGCTGATGATGTGGTCACGGATCATCTGCAGCCACTGCATCTGCTCTTCGTTGAACTTTTCACCGGCGCCGGCGTGACGCTTGAGCATCCAGTTCTGGAAGTTTCGGCGCACAGTGGCATCGTAGGGGGTAAGCGTTGCGTCGATGCCGCAGACGCGGCGGATCAATGACACCAGCGCAGTGAGTTCGTTGATGGGTTGCGTGTCTCCGCCTTTCGATGAGCGCTCTTCCAGATGGCTGTAGGCATTCCAGACCCGGATCGGGGCCAAGGTGGGTTTGTCGGCCTTAATCCTTTCCATTACTTCCCGGACCATCCGGTAGGTGATCTCCCGGCGGCGATGGGGTTGATCAAAAAAGATCTCCAGGGCATCGATTTCATTTTTGTGTTGTTCAAGGTAGTCGGTGAACTCATTGGCCAGTTGTTTGGCGTTCGCTATGGCGTCCTTGCTCCATTCGGCGCGGATCAGTTCGTCCAGGTTGTCATGGTCGATCTTCTGCTCCTTCTCCCGGCGGATGCTGTCGATCAGCTCGATCAGTTCGCCGTTGAAGACGTTGGCGGCGGCCTTGACCAGTTCGGCCTGGGCCTCCTTGCGTTTGTCGTCGCCCGGATCGGTGCCGACCGGCTGTTGCGCCAGCTCCAGTGCCCTGGCCTCGACAAGGTCGGCGTCGATGGCGTCGAACAGACCGCTGACGATGCGGGTCAGCTCCACCCCTTTGGCCGCTTGTCTGATCCGGGCCTGCTCGTCGGCATCGAGCTGTTTGTTGAGCCGCGCCAGACGTCCCGCAAGAGAACTCACGCTATCGTTATCGCTGGCGCCCATCATCACACCCATGGCCAGGTCTTTCAGGGGAACCGAAGGCTTGGTAATCAGGGGCTGACTGGCGGTCTTCAGTGATTGGGTAACGCCAATGGCATCGACAATCACATAATGCGTCTTGGCGCTGTTGGCCGAGGGAGTGACCTTTCTCAGATCGTCGTGATCAAGGGTGCGGGTACCCCGCCCCTTCATCTGCTCGAAGTAGTTCTTGCTCTTCACATCGCGCATGAAGAGCAGGCACTCCAGAGGCTTGACGTCGGTGCCGGTGGCGATCATGTCCACGGTCACGGCAATACGGGGGTTATAGTCGTTGCGAAACTGGGCGAGGATCGATTTGGGGTCTTCGGCTTCCTGGATCAGCTCGCCCTTTTTATTTTTCGAGTCTTGCGCCGCCCGATAAGTGACCTTCTTGCAGAAGGCGTTGCCCTCGCCGAACTCTTCGCGCACGGTCTGGATGATGTCATCGGCATGACTGTCGGTCTTGGCGAAGATGAGGGTCTTGGGCACTTCGTCCCGGCCCGGGAATATCTCCGGCAGGCTGTTGCGGAAGGCCTGGATCACGGTCCGTATCTGGCTGGGGTTGACGATATCACGGTCCAGCTGCCTCGCGGAGTATGTCTCGTCCTCGTCCTGCTCCTCCCAGCGTCTGCGGCGGCTCTTTTTGTCTCGCCGCTGGATCAGCTGCTTGGCTTTCAGCTTTCCACCCTGCTTGGAGATGTTTGTGTCGATGGTGTAGATCTCGTTGCCCACATTGACACCATCGGCTACAGCCTTTTCATGATCATAGTGGCTAACCACGTTCTGCTTGAAGAAGCCGTAGGTGCGGTTATCCGGGGTGGCGGTGAGGCCGATCAGGTAGGCGTCGAAGTAATCCAGCACCTGTTGCCAGAGGTTGTAGATGGAGCGGTGGCATTCATCGATGAAGATGAAGTCGAAGAATTCGACGGGCACCTTGGGGTTGTAGGCGACGGGTAAGGGTTGTTTGGGTTTGGTGAGCTGCTCGGCCGGATTGATCTCTTCAAGGGCCTCATCCAGCGGCTCCCCCTTGAGAATGGAGTACATGCGTTGAATGGTACTGATGCAGACCTGGGCATCCTTGGGCACGCTGGCACTCTTGAGCCGCTGTACCGCGTAGAGTTCGGTAAACTTGCGGTTATCGTCCATGGGGGTATAGGCAAGCATCTCCTGCTCGGCCTGTTCGCCCAGGTTTTTGGTATCCACCAGAAACAGGATGCGCTTGCTCTGTGCGTGTTTGAGAATCCGGTACATGGCGGTGATGGCGGTGTAGGTCTTACCCGCACCGGTGGCCATCTGGATCAAAGCTCTGGGTTTGTCCAGCTTGAACGACGCTTCCAGATTGGTGATGGCGTTTTCCTGGCAATCACGCAGACCCAGCTCCTTTGCGGGTATCTTGTTCGGATTCAGCGGCGGAATCCGGTTCAGTCGGGCTCTGAGGCTACCGTCCTGTTCCAGCCACTCCAGCAGGGTTTCCGGGTGGTGAAAGGTGAAGACCTCACGGGAGCGGGGCTTGGGGTCCCTGCCATCGGTAAAGCGTGTGATGATACCGGTGCTCTCGTAGAGGAAGGGCAGCGGCTCATTATTACTGACCCATTTGAGCTTGGCCCCGGCATACCCCTCTGTTTGGATTTCGACTTCAGTGATGTTCTGGGCGACTTCTTCGCGTTTAGCTTCGATCACGCCAACCGCTTTCTTAGCCACGAACAGAACATAATCGGCCGGTCCGGTATCGGTGGGGTACTCCCGAATCGCCTGGCCTATTCCCTGGTTCAGATCGATCCTGTTTTTATCCTGGACAGTCCAACCCGATGCCTTGAGCAGGTCGTCGATGGTATCGCGGGCGATCTGTTCCGGGTTTTGGTTGGGCGCCATATTTACTATCCGTCACTGTCCCTGTGGCAAGGGGGAGCCTCTTGGTTCTGGTTTCCCAAGAAAACTCATTCGCGTGAGTGGTGAATGTTGCAGGATACTATCAGAAAGGCGGGGTATTAAGAATAGAGCCGAGCCAGAAGCAATTGGGGTAGGTATCTGATGGGGCGATGGTTATGCGTTCCCACGCGGAGCGTGGGAACGAGGGGGGGGGAGGGGGGGAGGGGAATTGCGCTGTTGTTACCTACCCTCCGTATGCATTCCCACGCAGAGCGTGGGAACGAGGGTAAGGGTACGAAGCAGGATTGCTCAGTGGAGCACCGCCTCCCCGCACTACTGCCCGTCCTGATACTCCATATCCTGATCCAGCTCCAGTGGCTCTTCCTCTGGCGGCGTATTGCGCCAGTCATCAAACGGGAACGGTTTGTGTTCGGTGTTGAAGACCAGGAACTGGTTGATGTCGTAGAGGTAGGTGCTGAGTCCCTGGCCAAATTTCCGCAGGGGTACATTGGTGGTGTCGTTAACGGCGACAAGGATAAACTGCACCACGGCGACGGCAAAGACAATGCCCTTGGCCAGTCCCATGATAAGCAAAAACAGCAGCATGTAGAGGCCGCGTATCCAGATATGATTGGTTGTTGGGGTTACTTCTTGAGTCATGTTGTACTTCCTTTCTGCAGAGTGTCTACAGATTAAGTGGGCCTCTTCCGGGCGATTCACAATAGCTGATTCAACCGCACTTCACGGCGGCTGTCTATGCTGGCTCAGATGACGACATTCACCCCACAACACCATGGACAACGGAAGCCACATGCCGGTAGTCTTCGTTTCGCTCCGCCGCGTTGCGGATTGGCGCAGCTGTCAACGTGCGAATTCATTCGGAATGACGTGAAGCGGGGGGAGCAGACAATGCAGATCATTACTGCAAAACAGGCTAGACTAGCCGCTGTCACATGGACATTACTGACTGGCTGATGACCGAGTTTTTTCAACAGATTCTGGAGTGGGTGACACTCCATCCCGGCTGGTCCTACAGCGTGATTTTTCTCACCGCCATGGCTGAGTCACTGGCCATTGTCGGGCTGATTGTGCCCGGCGTGGCGGTCATGTTCGGCATCGGTGCACTGATCGCCAGTGGCGCTATCGCCTTCTGGCCGGCTATGGGTTGGGCGGTGGCCGGAGCGGTGGCGGGCGATAGCCTGAGCTTCTGGCTGGGACATCATTACCAGGAGCGGCTGACCTCGATCTGGCCGTTCAGCCGCCACCCGGAGTCACTGCAGCGCGGCGTCGACTTCTTCCAGAAATATGGCGGCAAGAGCGTCGCCCTGGGCCGCTTCTTTGGCCCGATCCGCGCCGTCATCCCGCTGATTGCGGGCATGATGGGCATGACACCACTGCGCTTTGTGGTGGCCAATGTGCTCTCGGCCCTGGCCTGGGCACCACTCTACCTGCTGCCGGGCATTGTCTTCGGCGCCTCCCTGGAGCTGGCCTCCGAGGTGGCGATGCGGCTGGTGATCCTGGCCCTGTTGCTGCTGTTTTTCACTTGGCTGGTGTACAACCTGATCCGCTGGCTGTTCCGGCGGCTGCACCCCCACACCACCCGCTGGGTGCAGTGGCTGCTGGCGTGGGGGCAGGCCCATCCGGTGATGGGCGAGATCGCCGGCGCCCTGGCCGATCCCAACCATCCGGAGACTCGCGGACTATCAATCCTTGCCAGCCTGCTGGTGGTCACCTCCATCCTGTTTGTGCTGCTGGTCGGACTGCTTCCCGAGGGTGGCGTACACACCACTATCGACCTCACGGTGCTGCAGACGTTGCAGAGCCTGCGCTCTCCCTGGGCCGATGAGCTGATGGTCTATTCCACCCGGCTGGCAGATACCGGCGTCATGATCGCCCTGTCCGTGGGCGTGTTGCTGTTCCTGTTTTTAAGCGGGCATCGCCGCACCGCCGGCTACTGGCTGGCCGCCGTACTGTTCAGCAGCCTCTCCGCCTATCTGCTGAAGCTGGGCATGCAGATTTCACGTCCGGATGTTATCGCACAGCGTCCTGGCTCCTTTTCATTTCCCAGCGGCCACACCCTCTACTCGGTGGTGCTGTACGGTTTTCTCTCGGTCCTGATCGCCCGCCCGCTGCCGGATCGCTGGCGCTGGCTCCCGTATAGCCTGGCCGGACTGCTGATTCTGGCGGTGGCCACATCCCGGCTCTATCTTGGGGTGCACTGGCTCTCCGACGTGGCCGGCAGCATCACCCTGGGACTCGCCTGGGTGGCCCTGCTGGGGCTTGCCTATCACCGCCATGCCGCCAAAGAGACCCACTGGCCCCGGCTGGTACTGGTCTCACTGCTGGTGACGACCGCTGGCTTCGGCATGGAGACCGTGCTGCACCATGAACGCAATATGGCCCGCTATGAGCCGGCCCGAACAATCCAGCAGATCGACGCAGGCAACTGGTGGGTGGGGGCCGACACCTCGCTGCCGACATTTCGCGCCGATCTCAGAAACCGCGAGGAGCATCCGCTGAACCTGCAATTTGCCGGTTCTCTGGAGTGGTTTGCCCGGCAACTCACCGCCACCGGGTGGACGGCGGCTAACCGCCTCAACGGGACCGACTGGCTGCGCCTGCTCTCTCCCGCGCAACCGCTACAGGCATTGCCGGTGCTGCCACAAGTGCATGACGGACGCCATGAAGTGCTGATGCTGGAGAAGCCGCTACCGAATGACCGGCGACTGGTACTGCGGTTCTGGGCCACCGATTACCGTCTGCGGGGAAGTGAAACACCGCTCTGGGTCGGTAATATCAGCGAACAGCGACAGGTCAAGCTGATCGGCTTCATCACCTATGCCCAGACGGCGCCCAACTTTAATCAGGCACTGGAGCTGTTACGAAGGGACCTGCAGCCACTCAGCGGCGGCGAGGTTCAGGACAGGGGGACAGCGCTGAAGATCCGGCAGACCGCTCCTGAGTCATTATAGGGAAGCGGCTATTGCCCCCAGGGGCGATTCAGCGGGTTGTCGATACCGAGATGACTCAACACCCGCGCCACCATGAAATCCACCAGATCAGCGACCGCCTGCGGCCGGTTATAGAAGCCCGGGCTGGCCGGCATGATCACCACGCCGAGGCGGGAGAGTTTCAGCATATTCTCCAGGTGGATGGGTGAGAATGGCGTCTCCCGCACCATCAGGATCAGCTTACGCTGCTCCTTCAGCACCACATCAGCAGCGCGCTCGATCAAGTTGTTGCTGGCACCACTGGCGATAGCGGAAAGGGTGCCGGTGCTGCAGGGACAGATCACCATCGCCTCGGGCGGATTGGAGCCACTGGCCACCGGCGCGGTCCACTGCTCACGCCCGAATACCCGCACCTGCCCCTCCACCGCACCCAGGTATTCCCGCAGCATCGCCTCCGCCTCCGCAGGTCGCGAAGGAAAACTGAGCGCAGTCTCCATGGGCATTACCACCTGCGCCGCCTTGGAAACCATCAGATAGACCTGCCGGTTCGCCTGCACCAGAGACTCCAGCAGGCGCAAGGCATAGGGCGCGCCGGAGGCGCCGGTGATAGCCAGGGCGATGGGTTTGGTGGATTGATGCATCATGGCTAAAGATTAGTTCCTGCTGGACAGGGCATCCAGCAGACGCTGGTGAATCTGCTCAAAGCCGCCGTTGCTCATGATCAACACCCGGTCACCCGGGGCCACTTCAGCGACCAGGGTCTGGATGATCTCTTCCACACCCCCGAACACCCGAGCCGTGTTGCCCAGGGGCGCGAATACCGCCGCGGCATTCCAATCCAGCGATTCCGGCGAATAGACCAGCACCCGGTCAGCCGCTGCCAGTGACGCAGGCAGTTGCCCGGCATGCACGCCCATGCGCATGGTGTTGGAACGCGGCTCCAGCACGGCAAAGATACGCGCCTCGCCAACCTGGGCACGCAGGCCGCCAAGCGTGGTTTCGATGGCCGTCGGGTGATGGGCAAAATCGTCATACACCTGCACGCCATCCACCTCTCCGCGCAGCTCCATACGCCGTTTCACATTGCGAAATTCCGCCAGCGCCTCAATCGACACGGCCGGCGTCACCCCCACATGCCGGGCCGCCGCAATGGCAGCCAGGGCATTGCTGATACTGTGCCGGCCGGTCAACTCCCAGGCCACCTCACCCACCGGTTCACCATCGCACAGCAGGGTAAAACGGCTGCCATCCGGCGTGATCGGACGGGCACCCCAGTAAGCCGTAGTGTCGGCGGAGAAACGCTCCAGCGGAGTCCAGCAACCCATCTCCAGCACCTCGTCCATGGCTTGCTCCCCCTCGGGGGCGATGATCAGGCCGCTGCCCGGCACGGTGCGTACCAGGTGATGAAACTGGCGCTGGATCATGGCCAGGTCATCGAAGATGTCGGCGTGATCAAACTCCAGGTTGTTCATGACCAGGGTGCGCGGGTGGTAGTGGACAAACTTGGAACGCTTATCGAAAAAGGCGGTATCGTACTCATCCGCCTCCACCACGAAAAACGGCGTTCCGCCGATGCGCGCCGAGAGGCCGAAGTTGAGTGGCACGCCGCCGATCAGAAAGCCCGGCTCCATGCCGGCGTACTCCAGAATCCAGGCCAGCAGACTGGCGGTACTGGTCTTGCCGTGGGTCCCGGCCACCGCCAGCACCCACTTCTCCTGCAGCACCTGTTCGGCCAGCCACTGGGGACCGGAGGTATAGGGCAGGCCCGCGTCCAGCATATACTCTACCGCCGGGTTGCCGCGGGACAGGGCGTTGCCCACCACCACGCAATCCGGGGCCGGCATCAGGTGAGCGGGGTCGTAGCCCTCGCGCAACTGAATGCCCGCCGCCTCCAGCTGGGTACTCATGGGCGGATAGACGTTGGCATCGGACCCACTCACCTCATGACCGAGCGCCCGGGCCAACAGGGCAACGCCACCCATAAAGGTGCCGCAGATGCCGAGTATATGGATATGCATCTCAACTACTCCTTGGAAAAATCAGTTCCACCAACCAGTTGATCAGCATGAAATACCCGATGGAAAGCAGCATGCCGTTGCCGAAGCGGATCTCGAAGGTGTGACGCAGTATGTGCGCCATCACGACCATACCCCAGATCACCAGCATCACGTAGAACAGCACGCCCAGCCCACCCAGCGGCGACACCCGGGGATCATCGCCGATCATAAGTTGCAACGGCATAGCCACCAGATTGATCAGTACCCCACAACCGAACAGCGCGCTGATTGCCTGGGTGAAACGTCCCGTGTGTCGCTGATAGTTCAACGCCAGCCGCACCAGCAGCGCCAGCAGCGCCAGATCCATCAATTGGGCCAGCAGCGCCGGCACGACACTATTGAAGTGGCCGACAATCACAATGGTGCCGGTCAACAGATTCAGTAACAGGGTAAAGGTCACCAGAAACGAGGCGACCGGCAGATCCTGGGGCGCCGCGCGCAGCAGACAGATATCCACAAACAGATTGATTAACCTTTTCACTAACGCCCTGCCTTCCAATTGTTGCGGCCAGGTCCTGCGCCCGCCCGGCTCAGGACAAAATCAGTCCCATCATACCTTTTGGCCGAAAACAGACAAACAGATGACGAGGATTTGTTATGCTTGCCCTCCCACACTTCGCATCCATGAATGGTCCTTATGCTGGAACGCCACATACAAAACGAACAACAACTGAGCGAGCTGTGCGAGCAGCTGGCGCAAAGCCCCTGGCTCGCCCTGGATACCGAGTTCGTCCGTGAGAAGACCTACTACCCGCAGTTCTGCCTGCTGCAGATCAGCAACGGCGACATCGCCGCCAGTGTCGATCCGATTCAGATCAAGGAGCTGCAGCCACTGCTGGATCTGCTCTATGACGAGAACATCGTCAAGGTGTTCCACGCCGGCCGCCAGGACCTGGAGATTTTTCACCACCTCTGGGGCAGACTCCCCACTCCGCTGTTCGATACCCAGCTGGCCGCCTCCCTGCTCGGCCTGGGAGATCAGGTCGGCTACGGCAATCTGGTGGAGAAGCTGCTCAACCAGAGCCTGGAGAAGGGTCACACGCGCACCGACTGGTCACGCCGGCCACTGGATGAAGCACAGCTGCGCTATGCCCTGGATGATGTGATCTACCTGGGAGAACTCTACCTCACGCTAAAACAGCGGTTGCAGGCAGAAGGACGCGAGGGCTGGCTGCGGGATGATTTTGACCAGCTGGCCAATCCCGACACCTACAGCAACCCGCCACAGGAGGCGTGGAAGCGGATCAAGGGGCGGCAACAACTCAAAGGCGTGCAACTGGCAGTGCTACAGGCACTGGCGGCCTGGCGCGAGCGGGAGGCGCAACAGGCCAACCGGCCAAAGCGCTGGATTCTCAAGGATGAAGTGCTGGCGGACCTGGCCCGGCGCCAGCCAAAGGCGCTGGATCAACTGGAGAAGATCCGCGGCCTCGAACCCGGTGCCATCAAGCGACGCGGCGAACTGCTGCTGAAACTGATCGCCGACGCCAGGGCGCTGCCCAGGGAGCAGTGGCCCAGGGACAAGCGCCGAGCCGTCCGGCTCACGCCCAACCAGGAGGCCCTGACCGATATGCTGTACGGTTGCCTGCGGCTGCTGGCGGAGCAGAACAACATCACCCCGGCCGCCCTGGCCGGGCGCAAGGAGATCGAGGCCCTGGTCAGTGGCGAGCGGGAACTGGAGATCCTGCACGGCTGGCGCCGGGTGATTGCAGGCAACCGGCTGCTACAGGTGCTGGACGGAAAATACTGGCCGGAGCTGGACGATGGTCAGGTGATATTGTCCGAACGGAGTCCGGACGCCTGAGCGCTGCGATGATTCAAAGACTCAAACCGCCCCTCCGGCTATTCACCCTGACCGCCCTGTCGGTTACCGCCTGTTCAGAGCAACCCAGCACAGCGCCAGTCGACCCGCTGGAACGCCAGCTTGACACCCGGCAGGAAGTGCTGCACCAGACCCGCGAGGTGATCCGTTACCTGGAGGAAGAAGAGCGGTTGCGGCGGGAGCAACTGAACAGCAGGGCGGATTAGCAGGCGGGATCAGAGTCAAACCACCGGTGGCACAACCAATAACCTCGTTACGCTGAGCGGTTTGACTCCAACCCCTCGATATTAGGGAAGAGGCCGCCTCATTCTATAACCGACGGCGTCTTCCAAACCTAAACAGGGCGCCACCGACCACCAGGCATGAAAACAGCACCACTCCCCAGTTACCGATCCGCACATAGGGGGTCGCCCCCTGCATGGGGATGATCTCGCCGCTCAGCACATGCCGCTGAAAAGCCGGGGAAAAATCCCGCACCTTGCCTTTCGGGTCGATCAGCGCGGAGATGCCGGTATTGGTAGAGCGCAGCAGGTAGCGCCCGCTCTCCAGGGCGCGCATGCGGGCAATCTCCAGATGCTGGGAAGGTGCCAGCGAGTCGCCAAACCAGGCATCATTGCTGGCATTGACCAGGAACGCCGCCTGCGGCAGGGCCTCGATCACCTCTTCACCAAAGGCATCCTCATAGCAGATTGAGATACCGGCCCAGTAGCCGGCCACTCGCAGCAGCGGGCGAGTCGAATCACCGGCGGTGAAATCGGACATGGGTATCTGCAGCCAGTCGATCAGCGGGCGCAGCCACGCCTTCAGCGGCATGAACTCGCCAAACGGCACCAGGTGACGCTTGGCATAGCTGCCCCGCTCCTGTCCCAGGCTGATCATGCTGTTGTAGTAGGCGCCACTCTCAACGTCCCACATCGGTATGCCGATCAACAGGGCGCTCTGGTTGGCCAGCGCCTCTTCTGTGAGGGGCCGCAGCAACAGCTCCTCCACCTGATGGGCGAACGCCGGCACCGCCGTCTCCGGCCAGATGATCAGGTTGCTCTGCCAGTTTTCACGAGTCAGGCCGGTATAGAGGTCCAGGGTCGGGCGCAGCGAGTCTCGCCGCCACTTCGCCTCCTGCGCGATATTGCCCTGAATCATGCTCACCTTGAGCGGCGGCCCCGCCGGCTCGGTCCAGGTCACCAGGCTTAGCAACAGGCCTCCACCCCACAGCAGCGCCAGGCCGCAGGCCAGCCAGAGACGGCCGGTGACCGCCGGACTCAGCAGGCGGAACAGCAGCACCGCACTCAACAGCAGCAGCCAGCTGACACCGTAGACGCCGAACAGCGCGGCATAACCAGCCAGGGGTGAATCGATCTGGGAGTAACCGAGCAGCAGCCAGGGGAAGCCGGTGAGAATCCAGCCGCGCAGCCACTCCCCCAGCACCCAGAGTGAGGGAACCAACCCGAACAGCCACCAGCCACCCATCCCGGCCTGCCACAACCGTGCAGTCAACCAGCCCACCAGTCCGTAATAGAGCGCGATGGCCAGCACAAACAGCAGAGTGATGGCCATCGCGGCGGCGGTCCCCATATTGCCGAACTGATCGATACTGATATGCAGCCAGAACACCCCGAAGCCGAGCAGCCCGAGCCCGTAGGCCCAACCGCTCTGAAAGCCGAACCGGGGGGTGGCGTCACGCCATAGCCACAGCAACAGCAACGGTCCGGCCAAGGCCAGCGGATAGAGGGAAAAGGGGGCGAAGGCAAGCACCGACAGGGCGCCCGCCGCAAAGGCGGCCGTTAACCGCCACGGTGACTTGGACTTAAACCACTGAACCAGACTAAAGGGCACTATCCAGTTGGCGCGGCAACAGCCGGATATTCAGCAGATGGATGCGCCGGCTGTCGGCGCGCAGCACCTCAAAGCGGAAGCGGTCGATCTCCGCCACCTCGCCGCGCTTGGGCAGATGTCCCAGGGACTGGGTGACCAGGCCGGCGATGGTGTCGAACTCCTCGTCCGGAAAATCGCTTTCGAAGTAGTCGTTGAACTCGTCGATGGAAGTGCCCGCCTTGGCGGTGAACTCGGTCTCGCTGCGCTTCAGAATAGTGGTCCCTTCATCGAAATCGTGCTCGTCCTCGATCTCGCCGACAATCTGTTCCAGTACATCCTCGATAGTGACCAGGCCGTCGGCGGCCCCGTACTCGTCCACCACGATGGCCATGTGGCTGCGGCTGGCGCGGAACTCGTTGAGCAGCACGTTAAGCCGCTTGCTGGCCGGCACGAAGACCGCCGCCCGCAGCACATCGCGGATATCGAAACGGCGTTTCTGCTCACCGAAGTAAGTCAGCAGATCCTTGGCCAGTAGAATCCCCTCCACCTCGCCCTTGTCGTCGCCGATGACCGGGAAACGGGAGTGTGCAGAGTCGATGACGATAGGCAGAATGGCTTCCAGCGGGGCATCCCGCTCGATCACCACCATGTGGGCGCGGGGGATCATGATATCCCGCACCCGCAGCTCGGAAACCTGCAGCACCCCCTCCATCATGGAGAGCGCCTCGGTATCCAGAAGGGCGCGGCGTTTGGCGTCCCTGAGCAGTTGAATCAGTTGTTCTCTGTTTTCCGGTTCGTTGCCGAAGGCCTGTAACATTTTTTTCAGCCAGGACCTGGGCATCGAACCGTTGGTAGTGCCGTCGCTACTCATAGTTCCCTTTCAGATTGGTATGGATCGGGGAATCCCAGGGATTCCAGGATCTCCACTTCGAGGCCCTCCATCACTTCGGCCTCCTGTTCATTAATATGATCAAATCCGAGCAGATGCAACACCCCGTGCACCAGCAGGTGCGCCCAGTGTGCTTGCGGCGGCTTGTCCTGGGCGAGCGCCTCTTCAGTTACCACCGGGGCGCAGATAACCAAATCGCCCAGCAGATCGCTCTCCACCACCGCAGGCGCCTCGAACGGGAAGGAGAGCACGTTGGTCGGCTTGTCCTTGCCGCGATACTCCCGGTTCAACTGCCGGCTCTCCTCCCGGTCGACAATCCGCACTACCAGCTCCGCCTGGTCCAGCCGCCCGTTCAGCGCCGCCTCGGCCCAGGACTGAAACTGCATAGCTCCCGGGATACCGTCATCTTCCACGACACGCTGGACCTCCAGTTGCAGGTTCACAGCTTATCCTGGTTTTTGTCGAAATTGTCGTAGGCGCCCACCACCTTCTGTACCAGGGGATGGCGCACCACATCGCGGGCGTTGAAGAAGGTGAAGCTGATCCCTTCCACATCCTTCAGCACCTCGATCGCCTGACGCAGTCCCGACACATGGCCCCGGGGCAGGTCCACCTGGGTCACGTCGCCGGTAATCATGGCGGTCGAACCGAAACCGATACGGGTAAGGAACATCTTCATCTGCTCGGGGGTGGTGTTCTGTGCCTCGTCGAGGATGATAAAGGCATCGTTCAGGGTGCGCCCGCGCATGTAGGCCAGCGGGGCCACTTCGATCACATTGCGTTCAATCAGCTTGGCCACCCGCTCGAAACCGAGCATCTCATACAGCGCGTCATACAGGGGGCGCAAATAGGGATCGATCTTCTGCGCCAGATCCCCCGGCAAGAAACCGAGCCGTTCGCCCGCCTCCACCGCCGGTCGCACCAGCAGAATCCGCCGCACCTGGTCCCGCTCCAGGGCATCCACCGCGCAGGCCACGGCCAGATAGGTCTTGCCGGTGCCGGCCGGGCCGATGCCGAAATTAAGGTCGTGGGTGACCGCCTTATGCAGGTACTCCTGCTGATTGACGCCACGCGGCCGGATCAGGCCACGGCGGGTCTTGATCACCACTTCGGGGACCGTACTCTTGGCCAGTTCGCTGAGCAGGGCATCGATCCCCGACTCCTGCAGATAGAGATGAATGGACTCGGGAGTCAGTACTTCCTGCCGAGCCTGCTGATAGAGCGCCTGCAGCACTTCACCGGCGGCGGCGATCGCCTCCGGTTCGCCCAGCAGCTTGAAATGATTGCCACGATAGTTGATCTCGATACCAAGCCGGCGCTCGATCTGGCGCAGATGCTCATCCAGCTGACCACAGAGGTTGGCCAGCAGCTGATTATCTTCCGGAGTCAACGACAGTTCGAGGGCTTTGGGGTGGGCGGACACGGATTCAGTCCTGGAGGCAGCCTTGGTCATGCGGATCGGGCCAACCCCTCGTCAATGAGTTCTCCCCGCAGGGAGTTGGGCAAGGCCTCGGTGATGCGGATATCCACAAACTGGCCGATCAGCCCCTCGGGACCGTCGAAATTGACCACCCGATTGTTCTCGGTGCGGCCAGCTAACTGCTGCCGGTCCTTCTTGGCGTGCCGCTCTACCAGCACCCGCTGTACGCTGCCCACCATGCGACGGCTGATCTGCTGGGCCATCTCCGTGATTCGCTGCTGCAACCGCTCCAGCCGCGCCTGCTTGACCGCCAGCGGCACATCATCCGGCAGTTCGGCGGCCGGCGTGCCGGGCCGGGCGCTGTAGATGAAGCTGAAAGAGTGGTCAAAGCCGATCTGCTCGATCAGGTTCATGGTGTGCTCAAAATCCTGCTCGGTCTCACCGGGGAAACCGATAATGAAATCGGACGAAAGACTGAGGTCGGGCCGCAGTTCCCGCAGCCGGCGGATCTTGGCCTTGTAGTCGAAGGCGGTGTGGCCGCGCTTCATCATCGCCAGCACCCGGTCGGAACCACTCTGCACCGGCAGATGCAGGTGACTCACCAGCTCCGGGACCTCGCCATAGACGGCAATCAGGCTGTCGGAAAATTCCAGCGGATGGGAGGTGGTGAAACGGATGCGGTCGATACCGTTGATGGCTGCCACATACTGGATCAGCAGTGCCAGGTCGGCGATCGAACCGTCATCCATCACACCCCGGTAGGCGTTGACATTCTGCCCCAGCAGATTGACTTCGCGCACCCCCTGGGCGGCCAGCGCGGCGATCTCGGCCAGCACATCGTCAAACGGTCGGCTGATCTCCTCACCCCGGGTATAGGGCACCACACAGAAGGTGCAGTACTTGGAACACCCCTCCATGATGGAGACAAAGGCGCTGGGGCCGTCGGAACGGGGTTCCGGCAGCCGGTCGAACTTTTCGATTTCCGGGAACGAGATATCCACCACCGGCGCCCGCTCGCGCCGGGCGGTATCCAGCATTTCCGGCAGGCGGTGCAGGGTCTGGGGGCCGAACACCAGGTCTACATAGGGGGCACGCTCACGGATCGCATCCCCTTCCTGACTGGCGACACAGCCGCCGACACCGATCACCAGGTCGGGGCGCTGCTCCTTCCAGGGACGCCAGCGTCCCAGTTGGGAGAACACCTTCTCCTGCGCCTTTTCACGTATCGAGCAGGTGTTGAGCAGCAGCAGATCAGCCTCTTCGGGGCGGTCGGTCAGGGTATAGCCGTGAGACTCCCTGAGCAGGTCCGACATCTTGTCGGAGTCGTACTCGTTCATCTGACAGCCAAAAGTCTTGATATAGAGTTTGCCGGGCATTCGGTTCGTTAAAATATAGGGCGCCAAAGGCGCGGTAGCTTACCTTCTATACTAGCTTTTTTCCAGATAATTGGGGTATCCGCTCAAGGTTGGGCCAACTCAGCCGTTACAAAAGCAGAGATTAATGCCTAAGCTTACCCCTACGGCCCGGTAGTTTTGGGTTATTCAGCAGAGGGACCCTCTGAATCAACGTACCGCTGACAGGCATGGAATATGCGCTACAACACCCCCCTTACAGAGCATGCACTGAGCCAGCAGGTCCAGCTGCTGTACGCCAACGCCCTGCCAGCCAATCTGACCGTGGCCACCATCTCCATCCTGCTTTCCATCAGTCTCTGGGACAAGCTGGACCACCAACTGCTGATCGCCTGGAATAGCGCCATTCTCTTCTTCGTCGGCCTGCGCACCTACCTGCTGGTGCGTCACGCACAGACACCAAAAAGTCACTCGCCAGCGACCTGGGGACGCCGCTATGTGTTCCAAACACTGCTGGTGGGGATCGCCTGGGGGAGTCTGGCTCCGTTGATGCTCACCTCCGATGACCCGTTCGTCCACTTTGTGATTTTTCTGGTCATATTCGGCACCATTTCGGTCGCCGTCCCGGTGCTTGCCGCCAGACTGCCCGCTTTTTTTGCCTATGTACTGCCGCAATCGTTAATCCTGGTGATGGTACTGCTGATCCAGAGTACCCACTGGAGTCTGTTGCTGAGCGTTGCCACCCTGATCTACACCGCATTGCTCGCCGCCACTGGCCGCAACATGAGCAGGCAGATCCGCCGATCCATCGAACTGGAGACCCACAACCAGTCCTTGATTGATCATCTGAGCAGTGAAGTGACCCGACGCAAAGCGGCACAGGAAGCACTGGAACAGCACCAATCGCAACTGGAGGACCAGGTGGGACTACGCACCCGGGAGCTGACCTGGACCAACGAGAACCTGGAAAAGCAGATCAGCATCCGTAAACAGGTGGAAAAAAGCCTGAAACACCTGGCCCATCACGATACCCTGACCAATCTTCCCAACCGGCTGCTGCTGGACGCCCGATTGGAACACGCCATCAAGCATGCCCGGCGCAATCAAGGCCAACTGGCCGTGCTGTTTCTGGATCTGGACAATTTCAAGCATATCAACGACAGCCTGGGCCACGCGACGGGTGACCGGGTATTGCAGCATGTCACCCGGCGCCTGCTCTCGATCACCCGGGAAGACGACACCATAGCCCGGCTTGGCGGCGATGAGTTTGTCCTCCTGATGGAGGAGATCAGGGACACCACCGATGTCATCTGTCTCGCCCAGAAGATCCTGGACAAGATCAATGAGCGTTTCGAGATCAACGGCCAGTCGATCTTTATCGGTTGCAGTATCGGCATCAGCCTCTACCCGCAGGATGGGGACAGAGGCGAAACACTGCTGAGAAATGCCGATGCCGCCATGTACCGCACCAAGGACGAAGGGCGTAACAGTTACAACTTCTATGCCGAGGAGATGACCGCCTCCGCCTATGACCGGATCACGCTGGTGGGGAGTCTCGGACGCGCCATCGAAAAAGACGAGCTGGCCGTCTATTACCAGCCGCAAAAGTCTCTCACGAATGGACGCTTTGTGGGACTGGAGGCGCTGGTGCGCTGGAACCACCCGGAATTGGGCGTTCTTCCGCCGGCTCGCTTTCTGCCGGTTGCGGAGGCCTCCGGGCTGATTGTTCCCCTCGGCAACTGGGTATTGCGAAACGCCTGCCGCCAGATGGTGACCTGGCAACGCAACGGACTGCCCATCGACACCATTTCAGTCAACCTGGCGGGCAAACAGATCCGCCGGGATGATCTGGTGGTGAATATCGCCAGAATACTTGAAGAAACCGGCTGCCGACCCGAATGGCTGGAACTGGAAGTGACCGAAGGTTTCATTATGAGTGAAACTCACGCCTCGATCGATGCCCTGCGCGGGCTGCGCGACATGGGTATTCAACTGGCGATCGATGACTTCGGCACCGGCTACTCATCCCTCAGCTATCTGAAAAAACTGCCCATCAACCGACTCAAAATTGACCGCTCCTTTGTCCGTGACCTGGCCGAGGACAACGATGACGCTGCCATCGTCAAGGCCATTATCAGCCTGGGTAAAAGCCTCCAACTGGCGATCATCGCCGAAGGCGTGGAAACCGTTTTCCAGGAAAACTTCCTCCGGGAACTGGGGTGCGAAATGGGTCAGGGTTACCTCTACAGTCCGCCGATCCCAACCGGCCAGATCGAATCCCTGGTGAACCGCCACAATAAACGCAAGTCCGCCTGAACAGAATTCGCCCCCCGCTACTGCGTCCCCAGGGTATTCCTCCATCACCGGCAATTTAGTCTATGGTTACCTGAAAGACCGAAGACTGCAGGTTATTCTATATGGGCAGGGAGACGCTCCTGCAAGAGTACCGTCGTACCAGGGGTTTCAGCGAACAGCTGTGCCAGCCACTGGCCATTGACGATTACCAGATCCAATCCATTACCGAGACCAGCCCACCCAAGTGGCATCTGGCCCATGTCAGCTGGTTTTTTGAAACCTTTGTCCTGAACCATTTCAAGCCGGATCATGTCCCGTTCAACCCTGACTTTCACTACCTGTTCAACAGCTATTACTACACCATTGGTGCCATGCACCCGCGCCCCCGGCGCGGCCTGCTGTCACGCCCCACCCTGGAACAGGTACTGGAATATCGCCATCACGTTGATACGCAGGTGGAGAAGCTGATCGGCAATAGCAGCGACACCGACATGGAAGCCCTCACCTTCCGTATTACTCTGGGATTGCACCACGAACAACAGCACCAGGAACTACTGCTGATGGATATCAAGCACAACTTCTCGGTGAATCCGCTCAAGCCCGCCTATCGGGACGATCTTCAGCCACCACAAGGGGAAGCCCCAGCGGTCCATTGGCTGGAACAGGAGGGCGGACTGCACTCCATCGGCCACGGTGGTAACGGCTTTGCCTACGACAATGAAACACCCCGCCACTCCGTACTGATCTATGACCACCGGTTGGCCGATCGCCTGGTGACCAACGCGGAGTACCTGGAGTTCATAGAGGACGGGGGTTATTGCAACCCCGCGCTCTGGCTCTCCGACGGCTGGGCCAGGCTGCAGCAAGAGGGATGGCGGCAGCCGCCGTACTGGCAATCAGGGGATGACAGATGGACCCAATTCACCCTGGCCGGGGAGCGCCGGCTTAACCCCCATGAACCGGTCTGTCATGTCAGTTTTTACGAAGCCGATGCCTACGCCCGCTGGGCCGGCAAACGACTGCCCCGGGAGGAGGAGTTGGAGCTGATACTGGCTGAGCTGCCAGTTGCGGGCAATTTTGTCGACAGCGGCCTGCTGCATCCGGCTCCGGCCGATAACGCGGGTCAATGGTATGGTGATCTCTGGGCCTGGACCGCCTCACCTTACAGCCCCTATCCCGGCTTCAGGCCACTTGCCGGCTCCATGGGCGAATATAACGGCAAATTCATGTCCAGCCAGATGGTATTGCGCGGCGGCAGTTGCGCCACCTCCGCCAGACATATGCGTCCTGGCTACCGTAACTTTTTCTATCCCCATGAACGCTGGATGTTCTCCGGCCTGCGGTTGGCAGAGGATGCCTGATGGCCAAAAGAATCACTTTCCACGACCACAAGCCTAAGGCTCTGAGCCTGCAGGAGGCGGTGATTCAGGGCCTCTTGGGCAAGCCCAAATCGATCCCACCGAAGTTTTTTTATGACGAACGGGGCTCGGCCCTGTTCGCCGCCATCTGTGAACAGCCGGAATACTACCCACCGGATATCGAACAGGCGATGCTCGGCCGACTGGCCGAAGAGATCGCCGAACTGACCGGCACCGGGCGCGTCATAGTCGAACCCGGTGCCGGCTCTGCCGCCAAGATCCGGCTGCTGCTGGACGTCCTGAAACCGACCGCCTATGTACCGATGGATATCTCCTGTGAATTCCTCAAGGAGGCTGCATGCGCGCTGGTCGACGAGTTTCCCTGGCTGCCGGTGCATGCCACCTGTGTTGACTTTACTCACTCGCTGCCAATACCGGAAACGGTCTCCACGGGCCCCCGGCTCGCCTTCTTTCCCGGTTCAAGTATCGGTAATTTCACCCCCGAAACCGCCTGTCAGTTCCTCGCCATGGTGCACGACAAGATCGGCCGGGACGGCATGCTGCTGATTGGGGTCGATACGAAAAAAGATCCCCGTATCCTGGACGCGGCCTATAACGATGCCGCCGGCGTCACCGCCGCCTTCAATCTCAACCTGCTGCACCGGATACGCAACGAGACCGGGATCGAGTGCAACCCGCAGAACTTTGAACACCGGGCCTTCTACAACGGCGATCAGGGGCGTGTGGAGATGCATCTGGTCAGCCGCTGCCGGCAGACGCTGCGCCTGAACGGCTACCGCTTCGAATTTGGCGAAGGCGAAACCGTGCATACTGAGAACTCATACAAATACACACCGGAAGAGTTTATTGCCCTGACCGCGAACGTCGGGCTCGATCTGCAACAGTTCTGGCTGGGTGAGCAGGACCTGTTTGCACTCTACCTGTTTGGTAGCCGGTAACCTTTGATTAAGCCGTTCGTAGTTTTACTGCCATCATGATTTAACAGCCATAGCGAATTGCTCCAGTCAACGTCCACCGCTTTGCGCGGTGGGCATTCGCACAGATGGCATTGATAATAACCACCGGGGAAGGAGCGCTTTGCAGAAGCCAGGAGGTTGTCGGGCTTGACCGATCGTAGCGAGGGAAAGCCGGTTTGAGACAGATTTTTTGATCTTTCGAGGCGAATAGTGGACCTATTCAACGAGGAAGATCGGAAAATATGGCTAAATCCGGCTTTTCCACAGTAGATCAGTGTTAAGTCTGACAGGCTCCTAGAGCCCGACCTGAACCCCGTGTCGACTCAGCCAGTCCCGGTCCAACTCCCAGCGCACGCGCTTCGCCTTACCTGACTCCAGGACAATGGCCATAGCCCGTTTCTGCACCCGGGCCAAATCCTGCTGTGCCTGCATAAGATCCGGATTATCCTGCGCCCGATTTGCCAATGGAGGAAACAATATCCCCAGTGCCCGGTAGACCGGAAAATCACTGGAGCGCGGACTGCTCATCGTCGCCACACCATCATGCAGCGCCAGTACCTGAAACCGGTATGGATAGGCGGCCACGTCACTATCCTGTTCGAGGAGTGCGTTCAAGTCCGCAACCAGCGGATCCTCATACAGCGCCCAACCGAGAAAAACGATCAGAATCAGGCCGAGGGTAATTGAGTAGTTTCTGGTAAATCTGTCCATTGACCGGGTTCCGATATTTTATACGTTTGGGGCTCCTGCGGTCAGGGGCCGCATCACTCAACAATAAGTTTCCCGACACAATGGGCAGTGCGCGCTTCAAACACCGGCGCAAGCTCGTTGATACGCGACATCAATGGGGCCACCTTGATTTCGGTTGCCATCATTGATTCCTGAACAGAGGGACGGCCTTCCTGTTTATTCAAACAAATAATTCTTGAGTGATATAGTAAGAATCTGTCTGCCGACGTCATTGATAACTCGCAATGAATAAAGCAGATACGAAGAAAATGGCCAGATCAGGTGTTATGATCCAAGCCTCATCGACAGACTTCCTGATTTTCTGATCCGGACTTGAAGCCGCTCCAGGCAGATATGCAACCGGGTTCGTTTATTCGCTGGATTTACCTATAGCTTCATATATGCAGATAAGATGAATGATAACCATGAGTACCCACTCGAATCATAAGGCCAAGAAAAGATTCGGTCAGAATTTTCTGCACGATCCGGGGGTGATCCAGCGGATTATCGCCTGCATCCATCCAAAGAGTGACGAACATCTGGTGGAGATAGGCCCCGGACAGGGCGCGATCACCCGGGAGCTGCTGAAATGTACCGGCCGGCTGGACGCGGTGGAACTGGACCGGGACCTGATTCATCCCCTGGCCGTCAGCTGTGCTGACCTGGGCGAGCTGAACATCTATAACAGTGACGCACTCAAGTTCGATTTCTCCCAACTCGCCCTGGATGGTCGTCCGTTGCGCCTGGTGGGCAACCTGCCCTACAACATCTCGACGCCGATCCTGTTCCACCTGCTGCAGTACGCCGATGTCATCCGCGACATGCACTTTATGTTGCAAAAGGAGGTTGTCGACCGGATGGCCGCCGGGCCGGGCAGTAAAACCTATGGCCGACTGTCGGTGATGATGCAGGCGTGGTGTCAAATCGAAGCGTTATTCGAGATAGGGCCCGGTGCGTTTAAACCTGCACCCAAGGTGGATTCGGCTATCGTACGTCTGATCCCATACACCGAACCATCCCACACCATCGATGATACGGTGTATTTCTCGCGACTGGTCACCAGCGCCTTTGCCCAGCGCCGCAAAACCCTGCGTAACAGTCTCGGCAAACTGATGCACGCCGACCAGATAACCGCCGCCGGGATCGACCCGTCACTCAGGGCGGAGCGGCTCTCCCTGGCCGATTTCGTGCGGCTTTCCAATCTGGCTTGCAAAACCGCGCCGTCAGCCTGATATAACTTAATTGGATGAGAATGTAATAACCCGGGAACCCACAACCTGTCGCGACCCATACACAGCGGCAGGACAATATCAAAGAGCAGAAAAAAAATGAATGACGACGCGATTGACG
The DNA here is from genome assembly GCF_000428045.1 of Sedimenticola selenatireducens DSM 17993. Taxonomy (GTDB): domain Bacteria; phylum Pseudomonadota; class Gammaproteobacteria; order Chromatiales; family Chromatiaceae; genus Sedimenticola; species Sedimenticola selenatireducens. Next base: position 200,989 of record NZ_ATZE01000010.1, read on the forward strand.
CCGAAGCCCTTGACATCATTTCCGAAAATGTACTGGCCCGTCAGGGCGATGTACTGCCCGGCGTGATTCACCTGTTGCCGGTCACAACCCGCCCCTTCTTCCCCGGACAGGCGGTTCCGTTGTTGATGAACGATGAACATTGGGAACAGACCGTCTCTGCCTCTTATGAATCCGGACAGGCCATACTGGGTATCGTCATGACCGACGCCTCTACCTCGGAAGAGGCGGTACCGAGTGACTTCCGCCGCATCGGCACCGCCTGCAAAATCCATCGCGTGCAGAAAGTGGAAGGACGCCTGCAGGTGCTGGTTGAGTGCCTGCAGCGTTTCAAAATCGAGAGTTTTGTCGCAAGGCGCGCCCCGTTTCGGGCCCAGGTCAGCTACTTCACGGAAGAGTCTTCGACGCCCAGTGATGAGATCAAGGCGTATGCCATGGCGGTTATCAACACCATCAAGGAACTGGTACCGCTGAACCCGCTGTACGGCGAGGAGCTGCGCATATTTCTTGACCGGCTGGGACCGGATGATCCCTCCCACCTGGCCGACTTTGCCGCCAGCCTGACCACGGCCGACCGTTTCCAGCTCCAGGAGATACTGCAGGAGATCGAGTTGTTGCCACGCATGGAAAAGGTCCTGCTGTTGCTCAACAAAGAGCTGGAACTGGCCAAGGCACAAAACGAAATCCGCAAGACGGTTGAGGACAAGATCAACACCCATCAACGGGAGTTTTTCCTGCGTGAACAGCTCAAGGCAATTCAGCAGGAGCTGGGGCTGGAAAAGGACGATCGCACCGCCGAACTGGACAAGTTCAAGGAACGGCTTGAAGCGCTGGTGCTGCCGGAGGCGGTCGGCAAGCGGCTGGATGAAGAGATGCAGAAGCTGTCGATCCTGGAGACCGGCTCACCGGAGTATGCCCTGACCCGCAACTATATCGACTGGATCACCCTGCTGCCATGGGGCAAGCACAGTCAGGACAAACTCAATCTGGCCCAGGCGCGCAAGGCGCTGGATAAAGATCATTATGGGCTGGATGATGTCAAGAAGCGCATTCTTGAGTTTCTTGCGGTCGGCATGATGAAAGGTGAAGTCAGCGGCTCGATTATTCTGCTGGTGGGTCCACCCGGTGTCGGCAAGACCTCCATCGGCAAATCGATTGCCGACGCCCTGGGACGCGCCTTCTATCGCTTCTCGGTCGGCGGCATGCGCGACGAGGCGGAAATCAAGGGCCACCGACGCACCTATATCGGCGCCATGCCGGGTAAATTTATCCAGGCAATGAAGGAGGTGGAGACCGCCAACCCGGTCATCATGCTGGACGAGATCGACAAGATCGGCGCCTCCTTTCACGGCGATCCGGCCTCGGCCCTGCTGGAGGCGCTGGACCCGGAGCAGAACAGCGATTTTCTAGATCACTACCTGGACCTGAGATTCGACCTCTCCAAGGTGCTGTTTGTCTGTACCGCGAACCAACTGGACACCATTCCTGCGCCGTTGCGTGATCGCATGGAAATCATCCCGCTCTCCGGCTACATCGCGCAGGAGAAGTTGCAGATCGCCCGCAAGTACCTGCTGCCGCGGCAACTGAAGCGGGCCGGCCTGAAACGCAACCAGCTGAAACTCAATACGGAGGCTCTGAAGGCGATCATAGAGGGTTATGCCCGGGATGCCGGCGTTCGGCGGCTGGAAAAACAGATCGGCAAGATCGTGCGCAAGGCGGTGGTACGAATCCTGGACAAGGAACCGATGCCGATAGTGGTTGAGGAATCGGACCTGAAGGAGTACCTGGGCAGTCCGATTTTTCGCGATGAACGCAATCTGACCGGACCTGGCGTGGTCACCGGACTGGCCTGGACGGCCATGGGCGGGGCCACCTTGAGCGTCGAGGCCGTTCGAACCCACAGTTACACCCGGGGCTTTAAACTGACTGGCCAGCTAGGAGAGGTGATGCGGGAATCCGCCGAAATCGCCTATGGCTATATCGTCGCCAATGCCGAACGACTGGGGGCCGATGCGGATTTCTTTGAAAACAGCTTCATCCATCTGCATGTACCTGCCGGCGCCACTCCGAAGGACGGACCCAGCGCCGGTATCACCATAGCGTCCGCCCTGCTGTCACTGGCACGCAACCAGCCAGTCAGAAATATCGCCATGACCGGCGAACTGACCCTGACCGGCCACGTCTTCCCGATTGGCGGGGTGCGGGAAAAGATGATTGCGGCGCGGCGCGCCCGCATCCGGGAACTGATCCTACCGGAGGAGAATCGGGGCGAGTACGAAGAGGTACCCGAACATATTCGAAAAGGCATTAAAGTCCATTTCGCCTGCAGTTTTGATGATGTCGCCCCCCTGTTGTTTAAAAAATAACCGCCAAGACGACAGTTAACCCAGATCAAGAATAACCGTAATCCAGGTTGACATATTTAGAAACCACTAATACTTTCATTAGAGAGGCCACTACCGAGTAGTGGCCTTCATACCCAAAATTACGAATCAGGGAGAAGAAATTATGAAAAGCATCATGAAAGCTGCCGCCGTTGCGGCCTTGCTTGTTGCCTCTGCCTCCGCATCCGCCTGGTGGGGTGGTCCATGGGGCGGCGGCCCCTGGGGTGGCGGCCCATGGAACGGTTTAGGAGATGGATGGGGTGACGGCACGGGCGATTTCAACATGAACTTCAGCGGCCGTGGCAGCGGTTACGGCAATGCCTATGGTCGTGGTTACGGTTATCCCTATGGTTATGGCGGCTACCCCTACGGTGGTTACGGCGCACCCTATGGCGGTTACGGCGCTCCCTATGGTGGTTATGGCGCTCCCTATGGCTACGCCCCCGCACCTTATGGCTATCCCGCCGCACCGGCTGCCCCGGCAGCTCCCGCAAACTGATCCAGTTACCCGGACAAATCCGCCACCGCACTTCCCTGTGCCTCGCGGAACAAATCCACGCCTGGACAAAAAAACCCTGCATCTTCAAAGATGCAGGGTTTTTTATGATATGTGCTGTTTGTTCTTATCAGACCGAGAAAGAGGAACCACAACCACAGGTAGTGGTAGCGTTAGGATTGCGAATCACAAACTGCGACCCCTGCAGGCTCTCGGTGTAATCAACCTCGGCGCCCATCAGATACTGCAGGCTCATCGGGTCAACCAGCATGGTGACGCCATCGGTATCCACCCGGGTATCGCCATCTTTCATCTCTTCGTCAAAGCTGAATCCATACTGGAAGCCTGAGCAACCGCCGCCCTGAATGAAGACTCGCAACATCAGGTTGGGATTACCCTCCTCTTTGATCAGGGTAGACACCTTGGTCGCCGCTGCATTGGTAAATACCAGCGGGTTCCCGGTTTCAGCTTGCATACCACTCATAACCAACTCCAAAATCTGTAATAAAAACGCTCTCGCCGAGCGATTATTAAAACATTATGCTTTTCTGATCAATTTAGTCAAGTATTACGATCTTCCTGCCGTCAACGCCCCCGGGGCGCCCGCTCCGATTCCTCATCGGCACTATCAAATGCAACCACCCGGGGCTGCGCTCCATCGTCTGGATCCTCCGACTTGATATCCTGGCCGTCATAACCCAGCATCTGCGGCTGGGCATCCTTGGTATGGATCAGTTGCCCGTTGACCTCCGCCCCCATCGCCATCTCCAGCAGATTGTAATAGACCGTGCCGGTAACCTTGGCCTTGGGCGCCAGCTCAACCCGTTCGGATGCGTAAACATCCCCCACCACTGTGCCGTTAAGTATTACATTGGGGACCTGGATATCACCTTCAACCCGCCCCTGCTCACTCAGAGTCAGCGCCGACTCCCCACCCTGCTCGACCATCACGTTGCCACAGACCAATCCGTCGACATGCAGACCACCGGTGAAATTGACATCGCCGTGGATAGTGGTTCCGCTACCGATCACGGTGGCAATCTTTGGAGCCCTGAACTTTTTAAAACGCGCCATCTGTCATCCTCTCAATCGGTCACCAGCCAGCCAAAACTCTCTTTCACTTTCGGCAACCTGTTATTCGTTGGATTGATCTCCACAATAACCCGTTGCGGACTGAAGCCCGCCGGCAGCTGGATTAATCCATCAACATCCTGAAAATGCCTGAAGCGCATTTTCAGTTTTTCATCTTTCTCTTTGGTCAACTCTTTCAGCGTGAGTTCAACAATTTCGCCTTCCTGTTCCCCTTCCAGGGTAAGCAGTATCCATCCCACTGCCGTACCGGCGTTCTTCAACGCCTGACTGACAGTGAAGCGGAAGCGGTAGCTGTCAGGCACATCACTTTTGTCCAGCCTAAAGCGCTGGATATAGAGCCCCTCCGACTTGACTCCGGTATCGACGATACCACGCAGTATCTTGAGTTCCTGCTCCATCTCCAGATACCCGGACTGCCTTTCTCTGAGCGCCTCCCGCACCTGACGTATCGACTCCTGATCGATCTGGCTGGTCCGCTCCAACGCAGCCACCTGCTCGCGCAAACGGTTGCGCTCTGCTTCCAGTAACTTGACCTGATGGCGCTGTCCGGTCAACTCAAGCTTGAGCCGGTGAAGCTGATCCGCCTCCGGTTGCCTGAACTGGATATACTCCCGCCAGCCCGCCAACAACACAGCAGCCAACAGTATCGGCAATATTGCCCAGAGAAAAACCCAGCGACTGCGGGTCTGGACAATGCGGGGTGTTCTGATTTTCATTCCCAGATTCCCGGTCCAGACAGAATCAATGCCTTATGCGCCACTGCATAATGTGTACACACCAGATCATTCAGTTATGGCAACAGGGCTACCGCCTGCAGACCCAGCGTCTCTTCCAGGCCCAGCATGATGTTCATGTTCTGAATTGCCTGGCCGGCTGCGCCTTTCACCAGATTGTCGATAACCGAGAGTACCACTACGGTATCCCCGCCCTGCGGCCGGTGGACGGCTATCCGACAGTGATTGATCCCCCTGACGCTGCGCGTCTCCGGATGCGAACCCGCCGGCAGCACATCGACAAAAGGCTCTTCACGGAAGCGCGACTCATACAGCGCCTGCAGGTCGACCTCGTCTGTCAGAGTGGCATAAAGCGTGGAGTGGATGCCACGGATCATCGGCAACAGGTGCGCAACAAAAGTGAGCTCGACATTGCTGTTTGCAACGGCTGAGAGATTTTGCCGGATTTCCGGCATGTGGCGGTGTCCAGGCACCCCATAAGCCTTGAAACTCTCACCTACCTCTCCCATCAGCATACCGACACTGGCTCCCCGACCCGCACCACTGACTCCCGATTTACAGTCCGCCACCAATCCGGTAAGGCGCACAAGTCCGGACTCGATCAGCGGCAAAAAACCCAACGTCGTGGCGGTGGGATAGCAGCCGGGATTGGCTACCAGACTCGCCGTACGGATCGCTTCACGGTTGATCTCGGGCAGTCCGTAGACAGCCTCGGCGACCAGTTCGGGACAGCTATGAGTCATACCATACCACTGCTCCCAGAGCGCGATGTCCCGGATGCGGAAATCGGCTGCCAGATCAACTACCCTGCAACCCTTTTCGAGCAACTCCGGGACCAGTTTCATGGCTGTGCCATTGGGTGTTGCAAAAAACACCAGATCACAATCGCTTAATGCTGTCAGGTCGGGCTCGGTAAACGGGATATCGAAATGGCCTCGCAGATTTGGGTAGATATCGGAAACCAGACGCCCGGCCTCGGCCCTGGAGGTGATGACCGCGACCTCCACCTCGGGATGTCCCGCCAGCAACCGGAGCAGTTCAACCCCCGTATAGCCCGTACCACCAACAATACCTACTTTCACCATTTTATCGATTCCACACTGAAGAGTGACTAACGGTTGACCCACAGGAGGGCAGCCACGCGAGAGGGGGCGAGACATGTCTCATCCGGATCAGAAAACGTCGTTAATCATACGGTGCCACAGGAAAAATCTAAAGATCCAAACCGATACCAGCTTGGCGGAAACAATAAAAAAGCGGCCCGTGGGCCGCTTAAGCACTGCGTGACGATTCTTTTAATTCCTTCTACCCCGGATATATCTCCGCAGTTGTCACGAACAAGGAATGCGCACACTATATATACACATTTTTTAAAGGTCAATTATTGACTTAAAATTCATACTGATAGAGAACGACTTGCCACAACTGCCGGCACTGGATAGTCATATCCGGCAGGATCCAGGGAGGCGGCTTTTTGCACCACAGCGATTCACGCCGTTAATTCTGATTTTAACCGGCTTGACTCCAACCCCATCCCTTCCTCAAACTTCAATACAACAGTCGCCGACTCCGCACACCGGCGAGACTGGCCAATGGCAACAAGGCGGGAACCGATATGCCTTCACTTCTATCCAATGGACAAACCACGGCCATTAAGGAATTAATCAATGGAAACCATTGAACTTATCTCTCTGACACTGGGCGTGGCCTGGGCCTCCGGTATCAATCTCTATGCCGCCGTGCTGGTACTGGGTTATCTAGGCATGACAGGAGACGTCACATTACCGCCAGGATTGGAACTGCTGAGTGATCCATTGGTGCTGGCCGCCGCCGGCTTCATGTACATGGTGGAGTTCTTTGCCGACAAGACCCCGGGTGTTGATACCGGCTGGGATGTGCTGCATACCTTTATCCGTATCCCTGCCGGTGCCGTGCTGGCCGCCGGGATGGCCCAAGGACTTGAGGTGAGTCAGGCCGCCGAATTCGCCGCCCTCCTGATCGGTGGTGGTCTTGCTGCTACCACGCACTTCACGAAAACCGGCACCCGGGTATTGATCAACACCTCACCGGAGCCGTTCAGCAACTGGACCGCCTCCATCACCGAAGATCTGGTGGTGATTGGGGGTCTCTGGGCATCGCTCCACTATCCCTGGCTTTTTATTGCCGGCCTGGTGTTGACCCTGCTGTTGATAATCTGGCTGCTACCGAAGCTGTGGCGGGCCCTGAAGCGGGTATTCCGCGCCATCGGGGAATTCTTTGGCGGCCGGAAAAATAATACCGACCGAGCTGATCCTGACCGGCCGGCGACAAAGCGTCAGGACATCCTCCGCGCGCTCTACCATGACGCCAGTGAAACGAAAAAACTGAATAATTAATCACTTCCACAATAGGTAATTTACGATGTGGCTAAAGGCCTGGCATTTAGTATTTATGGTGACCTGGTTTGCCGGGGTTTTTTATCTTCCACGACTCTTCGTTTACCACGCTATGACCGATGATGAAGCGGGTAATGAACGATTCAAGGTAATGGAAAGAAAGCTCTACTACTTCACCACGCCCTGGATGATCCTCACCTTGTTATTCGGCTTCTGGATGCTCTATGACTACGCTTGGGCGGCATTCGGCAAAATGCTCTGGCTGCATATCAAACTGCTGCTGATTGGCGTTCTCGTGGCCTACCACCTCTACTGCGGGAAGCTGGTCAGAGAGTTCGCCGAGGACAGAAACAGCCACAGTCACGTCTGGTACCGCTGGTTCAATGAGGTACCGGTGGTAATCCTGTTTGCCGTGGTATTGCTGGCGGTGCTGAAGCCGTTTTAGCCATCCCGTTGACGACCGCAGGCAGCGACCGCCAAGTTTAACAACACCGGCGCCCATCCACGCCCTGCCGGGTGCGCAATAAAAAAGCCCGCGAATAGCGTATTCGTGGGCTTTTTTATTTTTCTGTTCGTCGACGGATCAGGAGCAGCCGCCACCCTGGGCAGCACTGGAGCTGCAACCGCCACAGCCGCTGCTCTCGGCAGGCTTGAGATTGTTGAACACAAAGCTGGCATTCCCTTGTCCGTGATCCACGAAATCAATCTGCACACCAGCGAGATGACGCATGGTCTCGCCATCCACGATCACATCGAATCCGGTGGAATTGAGAATATAGTCGTTCTCATTGATCTGGTCGGTAAAGGTCATGCCGAAGCTGATGCCGCTGCAACCACCCGGAGTGGCATAGACGCGAATCCCCTTCACTTCCTCTTCAACCTGCCCTACCAGCTCCGCCATCTTACCTTGGGCCGTTTCGGTCAGGCTGAGTTCTTCATCCCTCAGCAGGTTAGTGGTTGCTTCACTCATTGGTTTTTCTCCAGACAAAATCAGTAGTATCGCGCGATACTATATCAAACATGGTATTTCATGAACCATTGATTTTTTAGTGAATTTAGCCCTTGAGCCCGATCAAGGCATTTAAAGCTGGTTACGCGAGGCAAGCTCATAGAGGTGACGCTCCGCATCCAGCAGATGCTGGCCCCAATGATCCTGATAACCGCAGCACCAATCATCGAAGGCGCGCTCCGGCTCTCGCTGCTCCTCCAGCAGATGCAGCCCATGCTTCAGTTCACAATAGATGTCCGTCAGATCGTCGGCCAGGCTGCCTGACATACCCTGTTCATCCGGCGCCACATCAAACTCCAGCCAGTAGGCATCACGGTGTCCGAGCAACCGGCGAAGCTGGGCAAACCGCTCAAAACGCTCATCCAGATCTGGGGTGAAGTAGTCTGCACTGCGCGGAGGAGCCCCCAGCGCGGTAACTGCAGCATGGAGCTGCGGCAGCAGGGAAGAGAGCTGTCGCAGCCAACTGATATCGGTTTCGTCGGCGGACTCGATCAGGGCACAATAATCCTTGGCCAAACGGGAGAGTTCATTCATTTGTTTATCCATATCTTCACCAATAGGGACGACTCAGCTGCAGAGCTAAACTCAACTGCTGACATTCGTCCCTTATTCCCCAGGAACCACTTCTGCCCCGGACTAGAGGTATTGAGTGAATGCTGGTTTAATTGTAGCCGACGAATCGGCAGTTTTTACAGATTAATCCCACCGCCCGGCCTGCAGGCAAACAGTGACAGAATGTGAAGCAGACAATTCCCAAACCCATCGTCCTCAGCATTGCCGGACACGACCCATCAGGAGGAGCCGGCATCCAGGCCGATATAGAGACCCTGGCGGCATTCGGCTGTCACGCCGCAACGGCCATTACCTGCCTGACCATCCAGGACAGTGGCAATGTGCATGAACTGATTCCACTGTCCGCTGAGCTGATCACCCGACAGGTCGAGACCCTGGTTCAGGATTATCCCATTGGCGCGATCAAGATCGGCCTCATCGGCAGTGCCGAGGCGGCCTTTGCCATTGGAGAGCTACTGGTGCGCCATCCGGAAATACCGGTGGTGCTGGACCCCATACTGGCAGCAGGCGGGGGAACCGAGCTCGCAGGAGAGTCCCTGGTCGAAGCGATTCTTGGGCAGATTATCCCTCACACCAGCCTGGTCACCCCAAACTCCCAGGAGGCGCGACGCCTGACCCAACGACAGCAACTGGAGATGTGCGCTCATGAACTGCTGGCAAGTGGCTGCGAAGCTGTACTGATCACCGGCACCCATGAAACCACGACAGACGTCACCAATACCCTTTACAGAAAAGGCGTCCCGCATCACAGCGAGCGGTGGCCGAGACTTGACGGCTCCTATCACGGTTCCGGCTGCACCATCGCTGCGGCGATTGCCGCTGGACTGGCCAGAAAATCTCCCCTGGTTGAAGCGGTCAGTGAGGCGCAGCGCTATACCTGGGAAAGCCTCGTCGCCGGCTGGCGGCCGGGTAAGGGCCAGCATATACCGGATCGCTTCTATCGCAGACCAAGTGAGTAATTACTTTTGCACAAACAGGAACAGCTGAAAGGGCTCTACGCCATCACCCGGCCCCATCCGGAGGGATTTGATGCCCTGCTAAAGCAGGTGGCGGACGCCCTCATCGGTGGCACACGTATTGTTCAATACCGGGACAAACAGCCGGGGGGCGTTCGACGAAAATCGGAAGGCGCGGCGCTGCTGGCGCTTTGCCATGAACACGATGCCCTGCTGATTATTAACGACGACGCCGACCTGACCAGGGCTATTGGCGCCGATGGCGTCCATGTCGGGAAACAGGATGGCGACATCGCCTCCGTTCGCGCCACCGTGGGCAGTGATGCTGTGATCGGTATCTCCTGCTATAACCGGCTGGCGCTGGCTGCAGCCGCCCAGAACGCCGGGGCGGATTATGTCGCCTTCGGACGTTTTTTCCCCTCGCTCACCAAGCCCGATGCGGTGCAGGCCGACATCGAATTATTGGACGAGGCCAAACGGAACCTGCGGATTCCAGTGGTTGCCATCGGCGGCATAACCCCGGAAAATGGCGCCACGCTTATCCAGGCAGGTGCGGATATGTTGGCCGTCATCAACGGAATCTTTGGTGCACCGGACATCGCCGCCCGCTGCCGCCGTTTCAGACAGTTATTCGACAGTTCGGAGAGACCACCCTCATGACCGCTTCACACGATCGATTCATTCAGGCCCAGCAGCATATTCCAGGTGGAGTGAACTCTCCGGTGCGGGCATTCAAGGGGGTGGGCGGCGACCCGGTATTTGTCGATCATGCCAGCGGCCCCTATATCTACGATCCCGACGGCAAACAGTACATTGACTACGTCGGCTCCTGGGGACCGATGATTCTCGGACATGCCCACCCGGAAGTGCTGGATGCGGTTGCCGCGGTCATTCGCAAGGGACTCTCTTTCGGCGCCCCGACCCAGATAGAAACCGTGATGGCCGACCGGGTGTGCGAACTGGTGCCCTCCATGGATCTGGTGCGCATGGTCAGCTCAGGCACCGAGGCCACCATGAGCGCCATCCGCCTGGCGCGCGGTTATACCGGCCGTGACAAGATCATCAAGTTCGAGGGCTGCTACCACGGACACTCCGACTCACTGCTGGTCAAGGCGGGCTCCGGCATGCTGACCCTGGGAGAGCCCAGCTCGCCGGGCGTACCGGCCTCCCTGGCAGAGCACACGATTACCTTGAACTACAACGACATCGACCAGGTGCGAGCCACCTTTACCGAAGTTGGCGAACAGATTGCCTGCATTATCGTCGAACCGGTGGCCGGTAATATGAACTGTATACCGCCGGTTCCCGGTTTCCTGGAGTGCCTGCGGGAAGTGTGCGACCAATCCGGCACCGTGCTGATTTTTGACGAGGTGATGACCGGCTTCCGGGTCGCCCTGGGCGGTGTCCAGGGGCTCTACGGCATCACACCGGACCTGACTACCCTGGGCAAGGTAATCGGCGGTGGCATGCCGGTCGGTGCCTTTGGCGGCAAGCGGGAGATCATGGAGAAGATATCTCCTCTGGGCCCGGTCTATCAGGCCGGTACCCTGTCCGGCAACCCGGTCGCCATGACCGCCGGCTTGAAAACTCTGGAGTTGATCTCGGCTCCCGGTTTCTTCGATCGACTCACCGAGCGCACTACCGAGTTGCTGGTCGGCATCCAGGCTGAAGCCGATGCTGCCGGTATTGCGCTAACCACCAATCAGGTAGGCGGGATGTTCGGCCTGTTCTTCACCGAAGCGGACAAGGTGACCAATTTCGCCCAATCGATGGCCTGCCACCAGGAGCAGTTCAAGAGATTCTTCCACGCCATGCTGGAACAGGGCGTCTATCTTGCGCCCTCGGCTTTTGAAGCGGGGTTTGTCTCGGCGGCCCATACCGGCGCAGATGTCGAAGCCACCGTCAGGGCGGCGGCGGCGGCCTTTAAAAAGATCGCCTGAACAATCCATTCCGGACCCTTTCACGGTTAGTCTGTCTGTCGGATTACGCCACGCTAATCCGACCTACCCGAAAGCCCGTCGTAAGTCGGGTTAGCTAGTAGGATGGGCAAAGCTTGCTTGCCCATCCTACTGTGCCGGCCACAGGAGCAGCACCAGCCGCGCTAAAGATCAGTGCATCTTGTGCTTCATGCCGGCATCCTGCATCTTCATCTGCAGCTTCACCACTGGCACCTTGAGCTGTAATTTACTGCCATCCTCGAACACCAGCGCCATATCGATCTGTTCGCCCGGCACCAGCTCCTGCTGCAGGCCGATCATCATGACATGCAGCCCACCTGGTTGCAGTTTCACACTCTGGCCGGCCGGCAGGTCGATCTTCTCCACCTGACGCATCCGCATCATTCCTTCCGACATGGTATGGGTGTGCAACTCAACCACCTTGGCAGCGGGGCTCTCCGCACCTTTCAGCACGATATCACTGGCCGAGGCATTGGTCAGGGTCATGAAACTGGCGCTGTTCGGCTGCCCGGGAGGCACGGCACGCACATAGGCATCAGCGACCGATACCTGGTCCGCGGCACCGGCAAACAGCGGACTGGAAAAACCGAACAAGGCTGACAGCAGCATGACTGAGTTGGCGGTTTTACGCATTGAATATCTCCTCGTACAAAGATTAATTGTTATTGAGTGCTGCCCTGATTGCAGCAAGAATTTCGCCCGGCTGCGTGCCATGGCGAATAGTTGTGCGCAGCTGCCCCTGCCGGTCCACCAGATAGAGATCGGCCGAGTGATCGACAACATAATCGGTTGCCGACTCCTGCTTAACATGGCGATAAGCGGCACCATACATGGCCGCGACTCTCTCCAATTGCTCATGGGCACCGGTAATCCCGAGTAGTTTGGGATGAAAATACTCACCATAACTCCTCAGGTGATCCAGGGAATCACGTTCCGGGTCAACGCTGATAAACAGTGCCTGAACCTGTTGCAACTCCTCCGGGGTCAGCTGATCCAGCGCCGCGCTGAGGAAACCAAGGCTGGTTGGACAGACATCCGGGCACCAGGTATAGCCAAAATAGAGTATCAGTACCTGGCCACGAAGAGAGCGGGTATCAATCTGCCCCTGATAGGAGTCCAAAATAAAATCCCCACCCTTTGGTGCCTCGGCTATTCCGAGAGAGGAGGTAGCCGGCACCTGATGCCCCTTCTGTGGCTGCCAGAACAACAGCAGCCAGATCAGCAAACCGGCCAGCACCACGACCAGTCCACTCAGCAAGACTTTTTTCACTGGCCACCTCCCGGCAACGCAACCCCTTCCTTGACGGTAATAAAGCGAAACGGCGCTGCTAACAGCCCGCGCGGAGTGGTGATCAGCACCCGGGCCTCCCACTCCATGGCTACCCGCACACAGACCGGCAACATGCCCGTACCACCATACATCCCCCCCCCTTTCGCACTCAGCCGGGGACGATTAAAACCCATATTCATGTCGATGCCGATAAAATCGACCTCGACCTTGCTCGCCTCTATTCCTGTCAATCGCACTTCCAGGTCCAGCGGTTTCACCAGCGGAATTCCGGGTGTTTTTATGGCAAAACTGACACTGCCACCTCCCGGTAACTCTGAATGGCAAGGCCCGGCACGCAGGTCACAGCCGCTATCCAGGGCAGCCACGCCTCCCACCTCCGGATTCAGGATCGGCAGCGCCTTGTATGCCGCCACACCGGCAAGCGCCACGAATAGCACCCCGGCAATACCCCAGAGCATGGTTGTCGATTTAGCCACGATTGCACCTCAGATATACACAGGGCGCTATGCTAGAGCGGTTGGACTACGCGGAAATTGATGGCCATCAATGGAATCCGAGCAGAAGGATTGCCCCGCATTTTTGCACATACTGCTTGCGGCATATCACTCAATGCTGCGCAATATGCCGGAAATAGTTCTTGGTGTTACGTACGGGACAGCCATAAGCAGGGGTTGTCTGAATCAGGGCAGGTCACTGCGTCTGAAGTGAAGAAATCCCAACGCCGCACAAACCGTACCCACCAGAACAGGATAAAGCAATGCGTAGGCGATATATCCAACCTGGCCGAAAACATCCAGAATCACATACGCAGAAGGTCCCAACAGAACCAGCTGCGGATCGAATAGCATCATGGTCGCCGTACGAAACACCTGCATCGGGTTAACCAGCGCAATGGCGACGGCTGTTTCAGCCGGCAGATGCTCCTGAATCAGGATGCCGAGCAGGATCAGGTCAAGAAACAGTAACAACGTCAGCCAGACCACGAAGGCGGCACCTTGAGCCACATCCGAACTGCGCGCCAGCGTGGAGATCAGCATGCCGATACCGAGAAAGCACCAGGCCAACGCCATCAGCAGGCCGGTGTAATAGATAAACAGGTCCCACGGAACATTGACGCCCTTGATAGTACCCCAGATGACCGCGCCAACCATGGCCAGCAACACCGGCAAGAACACCACCAGGAAACGCCCGAAAATCTTGCCCCAGAACCAGGCAGCCAGGCTGATCGGCAGGGACAAAAGATACTCAAATACGCCCGCTTCTCGATCCCCGGCGACCGACCGGACCGTTGTGATCAATACAAACACCGGAAGAATCGCCATGGATATCTGAATATAGGTAAGCAACAGCCTGGAGAGTCCGGTGAAACCCATGATGCGGGACTCAGCCAGGCCATAGGCGAACAGCACCACAACCAGGCCACCAAAGACCAGGGTATAGACCATGAACCAGCGCGCCCGCAGTGACTCGACGATGTCGGCGTAAGCAGTTAACCAGAGATGTTTCATGCAACACCTCCCTCGGCAACCACTCCCTGCGTTGCTCTACCTCCTGCATCCATGCAGTCGTGTGCCACACTCTGTCGAGCGGCCTGTGGCCGTGAAAATTGTCTATCCTGCCAATTTTTCATGCGGCACCTCCCTGTGCCACACTCTGTCGAGCGGCCTGCGGCCGTGAAAATTGTCTATCCTGCCAATTTTTCATTGATGGGTCTCACCCGCATTGTGATTATGGGAATCGGGACTATCCGGCTGGCGCTGGTCCTGACGCTCCTCGAGGCGTCTCAACAGATCCACACCATGGAGATTGAAGCGCTCCTCGACGGCAAAAATATGCGCCTTGGCCTGGGCAAAATCGAGCCCGCCTTCAGCGGGTGCATCCTGAGCCCCCAGGCCGTACTCCATGGGAGTGACATCGCCCTTGATATAGGTCGCATTCCTGGCATCGATCCAGCCACTGCCGTTCCGGTCCGTTACCCAGATCTGTGTCTTCGGGTCATCTTTCCAGGGTTTGTCCTCAAGCCAGATGAGCGCGCAGCCGATGTCATCAAACTTCAGCAGCCTGGAGCGCTTTTTATCGGCAGGAAAATAACGGACCTGTGCGGCGTGATTGCGATCACTGAGCACCATCCGGCAACGTTCGCAGGCATCCCGGTCCCACTTGACATCGGCCGGACCGCTGCCCGGGTCACCGCCGCAGGCGGTTAACAGTAGCAGCAATACCCCTGACAGCAGCAGGATAAAACGGTCAGTCATTCACCGCCGCCTCACAATCCCTGGCGGCTTCGGCCTCGCGCATATCGATGCCGGATAGCAGGGCCGCGTAACGTGACAGCACACCAAGGAAGCGCAACCGGTCTGGCCCCGCCACAAGGCCACTCCACTCCCTGCCGTCACTGGACCCCTTGAATCCCCACTCCTGTATGGCCTTGGCAAAGGGCGCCTCAGGGCGAATCAAGCTGATCCTGCAGCTAAGGCGACTGGAGAGCTCCACCAGATCAGCAACCCGGTCATCCAGTACCACCTGCCCCTGATCCATCTCGATTACCCGGTTCACCAGGGAAGCAACCTCGTCCAGCCGGTGACTGGAGATAATCATGGCCGCTTCATGCTTTTTCTCTGCCAGCAGACCGAAAAAGATGTGACGTGCCTCGGGGTCCAGGTTCGCTGCCGGTTCGTCCATCACCAGTAACTCACTGTCACGCCCCAGCGCGATGGCGATCAATAGCTTCTGCTTCTGGCCGCCAGAAAGCTTGACAAAGGGCTGGTGTCTGAAACGTTCCGTATCAAGGCCCAGACGAGCTGCCACTTCAGCCATCCGTTGCGGATTGGAATCACACACACTCGCCGCAAAACGGATCAGTTGCCCAACTGGCATTTTCAGTGGAGGCGGCAATTGCGGGACAAACCCGACCTTGGAAAGTACGGTGCGCCGGTTCTCCCGTGGAACCAGGGAATCCACGGTCACCGATCCTTCGCAGGTATACTCACCCAGCAGGCAACGAATCAGCGTGGTCTTGCCGGCGCCATTGGAGCCCACCAGTGCCACACGGTGACCACGCTCAATGGTCAGGTCAACGCCCTTCAGCACCTCATGACGGCGGAATTTTTTAACGACGCTCTGAAACTCGATCATTCACGGACCCGAAATCTGAATCTGATGCCATCTCGGCATAACGAAAACGCCGGACGGACGTCGGTCTTCGCCTTCGTCCGCCACTTTGGCGCCCGTCGTAGTTTAAATTTTTACCGCCAGGGGACCATGATACAGATCAAACCCGCCTTGGGGCGCCCCTAGCTTATCGCATTTTACAGATGCTTTCCGAGACCTTTTATTTCGAATCGGAGTGAATTGGTGGGGCAGACATCGACGCACATGCCACAGCGCGTGCAGTCCGCACTTACATCCACCTCAGTATGCACCGCCTTGCCCTTCACCGTCATGTCAAGCACGTGGGGAACCAGGCACACCTTGCGGCATTCACCCTCATGATGACAATCCTTCAGTACAAATTTCACCCGCAGTGGAGAGAGTGCCCCAACCACGCCATAGGTGATACCAATAGGACAGACATAGCGACACCAGGCGCGCCTGGAGTAGAACACCTCGAACAACAGCACCAGACCGACCCAGATCAGGGCCACACCGGGACCATAGATCAGTGCCCTGCTTACGATACCGGTGACAGATATGGTTTCAAAAATTGTATAGCCAGTGATCAGGGCCAGCAGCGCAAAGATCAGATAGAAGAGTGAACGCACCTTGCGATTAAACGAATGATCCTTCACCCACCCTTTGTCGGCAAGATAGAGGTGGACACTCTCCGCCCACTCGGACAGCAGGTGGTAGGGACAAACCCAGGAACAGAAAGTACGCCCACCCAGTAAAACCCATAGGACAAAAATCGTTGCGGTACCAATCACCAGGTTCAAGACCATATGCTTAAACGCCAGGGTCACTTGCAAGGCGGAGTTCAGATCCGCCATGTGGAAACCCATGAATCTTGATGCCGTCAGCGCCCCTTCCAGCAATTGGACATCGAAATAGTAGGAGACCACAAACAACAAGTTGATCACAAGCAACGTGGCCCAGCGCCGGTTGCGCCATTTTTTCGCATCCCGGGCATGCGCCTGACGCGCCACATCAAAAGCCTCTTTATCGAAAGGATTCTGCTTTTTATAGACATGGACCGCCAGCGCCTCGGGGGAAATTTCCGATTTTTCAGGGCGCCTGGGTTCGCTACCGAACAGTTGCCGAAAGGATTCTATAATGTAGCTCATGAGGCACCCCGCATGTTGTCCGCATCCTGCATGATGTCAATAACGATTGCCGGCGGTTCCGGGGGACAGATCATTTCACAAACGCCACAACCGACACAGCCATCAAGAATCACCGGTTTCATCCGCTTGATGCCGTCATCACCGCCGAAAGGTTCAAACGCTATTGCATGCTTTGGCGGACACTCATTACCCTGCCGCTGGGCAACCCGGTCCTTGTTCTGCTCACCTTCTGCTTCCGCTGCGGCGCACTGGGCAATACGTATTTCAATCGGACACTGGCGCACACAGAGATCGCACAACTCCAGATCATAGGGATAATCCGCGACCGGAATGGGATTCCACCGGTCAATCTCGTCATACCGCAACAATCCGGTATAGTCGGGACCACGCGCCAGCCCCTTGAATCCCTTGCCCTGAATGGCAAGGCATTTTCTCGGCTCTGCCACCTTTGCAAAACCCATGCGGGAATCCGCGGGGTAATCCAGATCATGGGTCAGGGCTCCCGTGGGACAGGCGAGCACACACTGCAGGCCGTCGCAGGAGAAGTCACACGCCTGTTCACGGGCGTCGATATAGGGCACACCAATGCCTACCCCCTTATCCAGTTCGGCAAGCTTAATCGCATTGACCGGACAGACCTGCACACATTGGCCGCACTTGATACAGGAAGAGAGAAAATCCCGTTCATCCGAGGGTGTTTTGAGCGCGCCGGGCGGCCGCAGCGCCAGACTTTTTCCCTGGACAACCGGCAGCAACCCGACCAGGGAGAATCCCATTACACCTACGGCCAGGGCGGAGGTTCGCAGAAACTCACGCCGGTTTTGTTCAACATGTTTGGCGCTCAGCTTTCGCTTGGCGGGTCTGTTTGATTTGCTCTGCTTGCTCATTATTGCACTGCCTCCGCAGACATCAGCGGCTTTTCATCACGTAAAATCATATCCGGATCGGTAAAGGGAGCGAGGCGCTCAAGAAAATCGAGCACCTCCAATACCGGAGAACCTTTGAAAAACTGCGCATAGGGAACATCCATCCAGATTCGGTCGGCATACCCATACAGTTCGTAAGGCCGATCACCCACGCCGTCGAGATCCTGGTCAAAGCCCTCGTAGTCATCCCAATAGTTACCACTCCAGTCATTCCTTTTAGCGGTTTTGCCACCGCCCACGGCAATCTGGGTGATATTTCCTTTGAACCGGTTTCGCTCGAAAATATTGCCTTTCCAGTCATTCAGAAACTGTATTCCGATACCGCTGAAGGCAATCAGATTACCGGTCAGTCGGTTGGTAGCCTCTGGATCATAAGGCGATATATCCAGATAAATACCGGTAGCGCAGTAGAGGATGCGATTGTCATGCACATCCACATCCGATGTCTCCTTGAAACCGATTCCCATGCCAGTAGGACCGATGGCATGGGCGATATAGTTGTTGCGAATAACGACGCCGTCACTGTACATCAGAAAAATACCCACCTGATTGTCTTCATAGTGGTTCTCCAGCACTTCGTTGTGCTGGGCGTACATGAAGTGCAGCGAATAACGGCCGCCCCGGGCATCATTGCGCGCAATCAGATTATCTTTCGAGTACCAGACCACCATATCGCGCGAGTCACGAATAATGTTATCGGTAATCTTGTTGTTGAAACTGTACCAGAGGCGGATGGCGTCACCGCGAACACCAATCTCAACCGGCTTGGAGGAGATCCGGTTTCGGCGAATAATATTGTTTTCCGCCTGCCCAAGGTCGATTCCAAACAGACTGTTATCAATCACATTGTCCTTGATGACATTGAAGTTGCCACGCACCTGAATGCCTGAATCAATGTCGTTGTGAGAGTCGCCCGAATTGGTCAGTCGCAGCCCTTTAAGGGTAACGCCATCTGAGTCCAGATAAATGACTGAACCCTTGCCTCCGGCATCAATCACCACCTTACCCTGGCCATCGATGACCAGAGACTTTTCGATACTGACCGGACCGGCATAGGTTCCCGGCGGTGGCATCAAGATATCATTTTCATTCGCGGCATCAACCAGCGCCTGAAACGATGGATACTCTTCCGCCGAAAGCAAGGCAGAAAGCAGGGACAGCAGTAAAGCGATAGAAAAACGCAACGTACGCATAGATTCCCGTTTGGTAGTGCCCAGGCACAGTCCTTTCAGACTCATCAAATTCGCGCCCGTTCAACCTTGGAATCGACAGACCCCCGTGTACTCAGGAGAGATTACACGGAGGTGTGTGGGCTATAGACTAAACATCCTTGAACTGCTTCTTTCGTATCAGCGCTGCAACAGCCAGGATGGGAGAGAGCGCCAGCATAATAAAGAAGCCAATATAGGGATAGGAGTGGGTTGCAAACTGCGCAACCTTACCATCACCAAACACTGTCGGCATAAAGGGTTTGACCGCAAAGGCCCCCATTGCGTTCAGCGTATGGCCATACCACCAGAGCCAGGCGGCATAATCGATGACAAAAAATACCGGCAGAGCCATCGGCACCAACACCAGCAGCCAGTAAAGAATTCCGCCGTTCTTGCGTGCCCCAAAGACCAGCAGCACCATCGCGCCCGCGAGACCGATGAATGCCGCATGCAGGGCAATCTTGAGATTGGCCACCATGGGCACGATCTCTTCCTGGTTATTAAAATAGCGGCCCAGGCTTTTTCCGTAATGCCACGTCATGACCTGGAAACTGCTGCCATTCCAGGGCTCATCGACACGCCCATGCTCCAGATCTCTCTCATAGGTAAGCTTGAGATGCTCGATCATGCGCTCTTTATCGGAAACAGCCTCTACCTGAACAGGCGCATCTTTATCGGAAGGCAGATCAACCACCACCCCCGAATCCTCAAGAGATTTTTTCAGAACTCCGACAATACCACCGATCACTATATCCGGCTCTTCCTGCTCATCACCGGCCTCTTGATCCATCGATGTGACCATTGCTTCCACATAGCCCGCGCTCTGGAGATGAAACCCATCCTCACCATAGATTGTGAGGTACATCCACACCAGCAGACCGGCAAAGGCAACACTCATGATGGCCATGCGCAATTTCGGCCTGACGCAGATAAAACCCACCAGCATGATGCCCATAAAGGTCATCAGAAACTGCCCGAAACCTCTCTCCACCGGGCCACCCGCAGCAATCGGATACATGCCGACGTAGTGATTGATGGTATCCATCTCGTGTACACAATCGAGGGCGATATCTTCCTGAATTTCCGCCTTATTGACCTTTTGGCAGCCGTTGAACACACCGTTCATATGGAAATGGATGCGCACCCCATCTGGAAATGCCTCTTCCGGATAGTTGGGCGCCGTCAACGAAACCCACCAGATCGGAGAGTAGAAGATCACAGCCATCAATCCCAGTGCGATAAAACCCAGGACGGCCACAATGATTGTCTGCTTTTTACTATTTACTGCATTCATGGCAAGAGACGCTTCAGGTGTTGAAAAAGAGGCGGGCGATCACCCGGTCGCATGATTCCGTAAATACGACACCACACGACCGGGTAATTTTACTGGATCAATCGAAATCCGGATTCTTCCAGTCTGCGGAAGGAGCCAGATCCTCTTTTTTCACCGGATAGCGGGAGATGTAGTTAATAACCATCTTCATATCCTTGTCAGTGAAGTTCTTGATCTGCTCTACCATGTCGGGATTGGCGTTGCGGCGCTTGCCGTCACGAATCCACTCGAACTGGCGCAGCATGTAGGCATAGTGTTGCCCCTCGATACGGGGATAGAACTTCTCCTTATCGCCTTCACCATGTTCACCATGACAGCGCACACAGTTGTCGGCATAGAGTTTCTTGCCCTGCTCGAATTCAGGCGTACCCTCCGCCCACTCGCCCTTGCCGTTTTCCGGGTTCATTGGCAGCCCTTCGATATAGGCGGTCACGTCGGCCAAGGCCTGCTCGTCACCAATCGACTCGGGTAGTGCGAACGGATACATGGTTGGATTATCGCGATTCAAGGCACGAATATCCGCCAGCTGCTTGATCAAAACCGGACGATGCTGCCCCGCCAACTGCGGGAAAGTACCATCCGTAAAGCCCCAACCTTCCGGCATATGACAGGCGGAACAGACTTCATAAACATCCCGGCCGTTTTCCAGGTCCGGCTCAAGATGCATGGCTTGATCCGTTTCACCGCTCGTGGTGCCCTTGCTCCAACTGGAGGTATCGGCAGCATTGATGCCAAAGCTGAGACTGATCGCCACTGCAGCGGCCAAACCGTTAAGTACAGGTTTTACACTCATCACATTTCTCCTGATTGCCCTATCTAACACGGACAATTACAGCACTAGTTTTGTGCCCGCTATCCGCGGACTCTTAATCTGATCGACTGGATTGCAAATCGACAAATGGTGACGTCCGATAAGGACGCCGGCGAGGTTGCCACAATGAATATAAGATTTCATTGATACAGATCAACCACACCTGTCATGCGATTTTCCGGGAAACCACCCTCTAACCAGTCTGAAGCACTGGTTGAAAGTCTCTCATATCAGCCATGGTTCCTGCATTGAGAACTATCAATAGAGGGCAATTCCCGACGAATATCACTGTTGTGTAGCCAGCCAATCAGCCAAAACTCGCATCTCTTCCTCATTGACCAGGCCCATCACTCCCTTCATGGCCGCCGTCTGGCCATTGGAGCGTGCACCGGACTTGATATCCTTCATCTGATTGAACATGTAGTCCGCATTCTGGCCAGCCAGAGAGGGATAAAAAGGCATCAGCGGGGTTTTCGCGTCCTTGCCGTGACAGGACCAGCAGGTTTTGGCCTTATAAAGTGCCGCACCATCTGCCGCCACTGCGGCAGCACCCACCATCAATGAAGTCACCGCAGTCAAAGCTACGGCCAAGAGTTTAATTTTGTTCATAACGAATACCTCACAACTATAAAGGTTTGAGAGAATACAAAAGGAGAGGGGCTCCAGCAAGAGCCCCTCTCCCCTTTCAGGTCAATTACCTTATGGTATTAAGTAAACTACTTGGCTTCGACCTTAACCGCACCATTTTGCTCAAGGTGGGTCTTGGCACGCAGGCCCATATCGGCAGTCTTCACCTGATACTGCCACCACTGACCTGCCCAGAGTGTTGCATTCTGGTAGTCACCTTTGGCGGCAAAGCCTTCGGCCTTTTTCTTGGCCTCATCCGCAAAGCCAAGCTGCTCGGTGGCATCTTCAACCAGTGCAACAACCGACGGGAAGTCCTTGAAGTTGTGGCTGGTGATGAAGGCGACTACTGAGTCAATAACCGCTTGAGTCTCTACGTTGGTTTTAACCTGCTTCTCATAGTCAGCCTTGGTGTACTGCTCACCTTCCACCATTGCCCCTTCCTTGGCCTGGTAACCTTTTGGCTTAACCAGCAGGTAACCCTGCATCTCCAGATGGAGTGCGGAGCAGAACTCGGTGCAGTAGTACGGATAGACACCGGCCTTATCAGCAGTAAAGGTGTAAGAAGCTGTCTTACCCGGCTCGATCGACAGGTTGACGCTCTGACCATAGAGTGCGAAACCATGTACCTCGTCCTCAGCACGCTCAAGATTGGTGAGATGGATAGAGACCTTATCACCCTCTTCCACTTCGATGATCTCGGGTGTGATGTGCGAACGAATCACCGTACCGTAAACATGGGTTACGCCGTCTACTTTTTCGGTTTTCTCACGACCGGCACGGGTCCGGAAGGGAGAGCGCTCATCGGTACGACTGTTCCAGCCGGATTTATAACGTACGGCCGGTTTCAGCTTGTCGGCCTTGATGGCAACCGCATAGTGGGGTTCGCCCAACGGCAGCGGCATATCATAGAGCAGCTGCATCTTGTCGCCACTGATATCGATCAACTGATGGTTCTGCGGATGCAGCGGGCCCACCGGATTGAACCGATCAATAGCCAACTTATTCAATGAAACCAGATACTTGCCATCCGGAGTCACGGAATCACCCTCCATCGCCATCAAGTGACCGATGTTGTAGTGAATATGCAGTTGATCCAACACCTTGCCTTCACAGTAGTCCCACTTGGTGACCATGGAGTCCACGTAGATTGAGGTGTAAACGGTACATTTCTTGGAATCATACTGGGTGTGCAGCGGCCCGAGACCCACAGCCACCTGAGTATGCAGGGCATCCTTCAGGGCGATAATGGGTATGCCGTAGGGATCTTTCCCTTCGAACTTCTTGGCCGCCATCGCTTTCTGGATCTTTTCCCAACTGTAAACCCATGCATGGCTATCCAGTTTACCGGATACGATGATATGGGTACCGTCAGGATTGACGTCGACGCCGTGCGGGCTCTTGGGCTCTGGCACCAGATAGACCAGCTCTTCCTTGATCGCCTGAGCCATCGGGATCATGTAGGAACCGTTAACTTTTTCAACCTTGCCTGCAGCGACCAGTTCGGCAGCCTTCTTCCAGTTGGTGATATGCAGGAAGTCGGTATCCTTCTGGGAACAACCAGCCTCGAAAGGAGGACGACCCTTTTCGATACCACCCACATAACGCTCAGAACAGAATGAGTTGGTGAAACCCCAGCCATAGGACGCATTCTTACCGGCATCCGACAAATCCTGACTGTAGGGAGGCAATTCAAAAGTAAATGACTGGGCAGGATCAATACGCCCTTTCTTGTCATCGAACTTCCAGTAGGTCACACCACCACGATACTTGTCATTAAATTCCGACAGCGGCACAAAGTCGGTGCTGAAGGGTGCTGCGTACTGCGCGGCCTCCATCACATACTCGCTGTTGGGTGTAAAGAAAGCACCACCGTGCGAAGACTTGAAGAAGGGGTTAACCACGATCTGCTTGGTTTCGAAGTCGTGCAGATCAATCACCGCGAGACGGGGATTGGCCTTGTCGTTGATAACCAGGTACTTGCCGTTGTACTCGCCCTCAGTCTCAGTGAATGCAGGATGGTGGGTATCACCCCAGGTGATATCCTTGCCCTGAATACGCCCCTGCTTGAGAACCTCTTTGGACTCATCATCAAAGCCATAGCCCTGCCAGGGTTCCGGGGTGAATACACCGATGTACTTCAGGATACGCATGGACGGAATACCGTACACGATCACCTGACCACTCTGTCCGCCGGAAGCGAAAACGAGATACTCGTCACGACCGCCAGTAGGGGTGTAGGTCTTAGCCGCAGCCAGCAGATCTTTCTGCGTCAGGCCACGCGCTTTCATGACATCTTCGAGCGACGCCTGGGAATATGCACTTGACGTTGCGCCCAGACCCATTGCCAGGCCCAGCATCAGCGACAATGCTCGCTTTTTGTTCACTTTCATGAGACACGTCTCCGTTTAAGGACTTTATTCTTGCGCTATAAACGCTATTGTTAGAATTGCAGTGGCATGGTGCGCTGAGGCTCGAACGAAATCATTGACTTCGATCAATCAATCAAGGCATATACCAAAATAATTGCGGCAAATAACACATTTGTTTTTGACGGGGTGATTTATATCAGAAAAATACTCGGCTACCAAATCTACCGTACTGCCCAATAAAATTTTTAGTGGCAAAACATAAAAAACGCCGGACAGTCTCCGGCGTTTTTTATTCAATTGCAATAGTGGGGCTTAGATCACTGCGCGGCCAACCACTCAGCGATCGCCTGCAGCTCTTCTTCACTCACCGACATGACAATACCTTTCATGGCAGCGGTCTGACCATTGTTACGGGCACCGCTTTTGATGTCCTTCATCTGGTTCAGCGCATACTGTGCATTCTGGCCCGCCAGCTTCGGGTAGACCGGCATGATTGGAGTCTTGCCATCCGCACCATGACAGGCGGCACAGCCCTTGGAAGCATAGAGCGCGGCACCATCAGCGGCAGCAGCGTTACCGGCGAGACCCAGTGAGAGCAGGGCAGCGCCTGCGAACATAGCAATGGTTTTCATCTGTACATTACCTTTCTTCAGTTGAATAAAACCGCCCCGTCATCATAACCACGAATCGAAGAGCCGCATTGAAAAATAGGAATCTATACTATCATTCTTCCCCGACTGTCAATCCATAACATTTCCATGGTTGAAATCAGCCGGCTTCCCGTCGGGGACTGGACACCCGGCCTTATCCGTTACCCGAAGTCCTGGTCCGCACACTAAATATGAGCGGCATTAGAAAATAGCCCTCGATGGGCGTATCCTTCCGCCCTCGAAAAAAAGGGACGACAGCGGATCATGACAAAGCATAACTTCATCCCGGGACAGCGCTGGATCAGCGATACCGAACCTGAACTGGGTCTGGGCATTGTGACAGAAAAGTCAGGCCGCACCCTGACCTTGCGGTTCAGCGCCGCTGCGGAAGTCAGGACCTACGCGATCGACAACGCCCCGTTGACCCGTGTACTGTTTCAGGTCGGTGACACTATTGAATCCGACCAGGGCTGGTATCTGACAATAGACTCGGTCCATCAATCCGGCGACGGCCTGCTGACCTACGCCGGCACTCGAGCAAACGCGGTAGCAGGTACGCTTGATGAACAGTCTATCAGCGCTTTCATGCAGTTTAACCGCCCCCAGGCTCGGCTGTTTACCGGCCAACTGGATGGCAATATCTGGTTTGAGTTGCGCAAGGCCACCCTGACCCGACAACAGGTTCTGAAGCAATCCGATCTGATCGGACTGGGTGGTGCCCGCACCGAACTGCTGCCCCATCAGCTCTATATCGCCCATGAAGCGAGCCGCCGGCTTGCCCCCCGGGTACTGCTTGCGGATGAAGTGGGACTGGGCAAGACCATTGAGGCGTGCCTGATCCTGCATGCCCAACTGCTGACCGAACGGGCGCACCGGGCGCTGATTGTTGTGCCACCCCCCCTGCTGCACCAATGGTTGGTGGAACTGCTGCGCCGCTTCAATCTCAGGTTCAGTCTGTTTGACGAAGAGCGCTGCCAGGAAATCGAATCCTCAAACGAAGGCGACAACCCTTTCCTCTCCGAACAACTGGTACTTTGCGGGCTTGATCTGCTTACCCACTCTCCGGACAGACTGGACCAGGCCCTCGCTGGCGAATGGGATATGCTGATCGTGGATGAGGCGCATCACCTGGAGTGGCATGAACAAAACCCCAGCCCGGCCTATCAGGCCATCGAGTCACTGGCCGGCAGGATCCCGGGGGTATTGCTGCTGACCGCGACCCCTGAACAACTCGGCCGCGACGGACACTTTGCCCGATTGCGACTGCTCGACCCGGACCGATATCCCAGCCTGGCGCAATTTCAACAGGAGCAGACCCGCTACCAGTCCATTGCCGATGCCGTCGACTGCCTGGTCTCGGACAGGCCCATATCCGAACCGGAAGCTGAACTGCTGGCGGACACATTAGGGGAAGCACCGTCAACCCCCCTGCTCACCGACATCCGGAATGCCCAAGCATCTGCAGCACAGCAGCAACAGGCCAGAACCCGGTTAATCGAGCTGTTACTTGACCGGCATGGTACCGGGCGCGGTATGTTCCGCAATACCCGCGACCGGATCAAAGGTTTTGCACCACGGCTGTTTCACAGCTATCCACTTACGCTGCCCGACATCTACCAGTCCGGCGAACGCACCGCGTTAGCGGCGTCCCGGCAGCTGCAGCCGGAGTGCGGACTGAAACAAGCGCCCGGCAATGAGTGGTGGCGCAGCGATCCGCGGGTGGCGTGGCTGATCGACCTGCTGAAGCAATACCGGCGGGAGAAACTGCTCCTGATCTGCGCCCACGCCTCGACCGCCATCGGCCTTGAGCGGGCGCTGAGAGTCCGGGAAGGCATGCATGCCGCCCTGTTTCACGAGGGGATGAGCATCATCGAACGCGACCGCGCGGCAGCCTGGTTTGCGGACCGGGAACAGGGGAGCCAGATCCTGGTCTGTTCAGAAATCGGCAGCGAAGGCCGTAACTTTCAATTCGCCCATCACCTGATTCTGTTTGACCTGCCCGAAAACCCGGACCTGCTGGAACAAAGGATTGGCCGGCTGGACCGGATCGGCCAGAAGCGACAGATTGAACTGCACGCACCCTATTTCAGGCACAGCGCCCAGGAGGTACTGCTGCGCTGGTATCACGAGGGGCTCAATGCCTTTGTACACACCTGCCAGGCTGGACAGCAGATTCTGGAACAGTTGAGCCCTGCGCTGCACCAGGCCTGCACGACCTACCCGGACAACCCGGCTGATCTGCATCGGCTGCTGGAGCGGACCAGGCAGCTGCACGAGGAGATCAGCGCCACGCTGAAAAATGGCCGCGACCATCTGCTGGAATTGAACTCATGCCGGGAACAGGTGGCTAACCGGCTGGTGGAACGGTTGAGCATGATTGACCGGACATCCGGACTGGCCGGTTACATGGAGCAGATCTTCGCTGCCTATGGCGTGGAGGCCGAGCCCCACTCCAGCCAGAGCCTGGTAATCCGCCCGGGCCAGCAGATGCTGACCGAACAGTTCCCCCATCTGCCGGAAGAAGGGGCAACCCTGACTTATGACAGGGATACTGCCCTGGCCCATGAAGACCGGCTGTTCTTGACCTGGGAACACCCCATGGTACTGGACGCCATGGGTATGATTCTGGAAAGCGGGCACGGCAACTGCAGCGCCATGGGCATTCGCCACCCTACCGTCCCGTCCGGGACACTGGCACTGGAGATGTTGTTTGTCCTCGAATGTCCCGCCCCCGGGGTATTGCAGGCCGCGCGCTTTCTGCCACCGACACTGCTTCGAGCGGTCATTGATCAGCGACTCACCGAGCGCGGCGATATCATCGAACAGGCCGTTCTGGAAACGACGCCCCACCCGCTGCCAAAGCCGGTCATACATAAAATCGTCACACCGTTGCGTAAGCATATCCTGGCGATGATTTCACAGGGCGAACAGGACATTGCCAACCAAGCCAGGCCACGACTACAGCAAGCAAAGACGGCAATGAACCACTACTACGCAGAAGAGATCGATCGCCTCAAAGCCCTTCATAAGGTGAATCCCTATGTCCGGCAGGCAGATATTGATCTACTCGCCAACCATCAGGATGAGTTGAACAGCCATCTGGATTCATCGCGTGTGCGGCTGGACAGCATTCGGTTGCTGATCGGACTCTAACCCGGCAGAGAAAGCAGCAGTAGGTCGCGTTAGCCGCAGGCGTAACCCGACAGCCGGGGCTCATGACCACGGCGCAGCCGGCCAAATTATTCGGCGGATTACGCTGCGCTAATCCGCCCTACGGCGATGAAACATGAAGTAGTGCAGATCGCATTAACCGAAAGGCGTAACCCGACAGCCGGGACTCATGACCACAGCGCAGCCGGCCAAAATATTCGTCGGATTACGCTGCGCTAATCCGCCCTACGGCGATGAGTCATGAAATGGTGTAGGTCGCGCTAGCCGAAAGGCGTAACCCGACAGTCGGGACTCACGGCCACAGCGCAGCCGGCCGATATCTGTATTCAGTTGCTGATCGGACTCTAGTCCAGCAGCAGCTTGCCGTCTTTATCGGCCAGCGGCATCGGCCGGGCGATGCCATAGCCCTGGGCAAAGTCCACTCCGATCTCCCGTAGCAGTCCCAGCACCTGGTCGTTTTCCACAAACTCTGCAATGGTCATCAGCCCCATCACCTGGCCGATCTGGTTAATCGCCTGGACCATCGCGCGATCGATCGGGTCGCTGGCCAGGTCCCGGACAAAGGCTCCATCAATTTTCAGATAATCGACCGGGAGGTTTTTCAGATAGGCGAATGATGAGAGACCACTACCAAAATCATCCAGGGAAAACCGGCAGCCGGCCTGCTTCAAAGTACGAATAAAATGGCCGGCCGAAGCAAGATTGGCGATGGCGGCGGTCTCCGTGATCTCGAAACTGATCATCCCGGCCGGAATTCTGAATTCCTCCAGTTTTTCGCCAATATAGGCCAGGGTATCCGCATCATTCACCGAGCCCCCGGAAAGGTTGATGGCGAAGCAGTAACCACCCGGCACCAGGGTTTCATACTCACGCCCGATCAGGTTGAACACCTGATTGACCACCCAGCGATCAATCCGTGGCATCAGGCCAAACCGCTCAGCCGCCGGGATGAACTTGTTCGGCGGCACCAACGCGCCGGCCTCATCCCGCATGCGAATCAACACCTCATAATGACCACTGTGGGTCGAATGCCCGTCGATGGGCACGATGGGTTGCGCATAAAGACAGAACCGACCCTCGTCCAGGGCGCTGTGTATACGCGCCACCCAATGCATCTCACCCTGGCGCTCTGCCGCCTCACCGACATTGGACCGGTACACATGTACCTGATTCCGCCCACCTTCCTTGGCCGCATAACAGGCGGTATCCGCCGCGCTCAAAACCTGCTCGGCCCGTTCGCTCTCCGCGGTAATCGAGACAACACCGATACTGACACCAATCGCGTATGACTTGTCATCCCAGGCAAAGCGCAAATCTATGATCGACTGGCGCATCTTGTTGGCGATTTCCAGCGCAGCGGATTCAGCGCAATCAACCAACAACACGCCGAATTCATCGCCACCGAGGCGGGCAAGCGTATCGCCGGCGCGGATATGCTGTGAAAGCCGGGTAGCTATCTGCCGCAGCAGTTCATCTCCCGCAACGTGCCCGCAGGTATCGTTAACAATCTTGAACTGATCAAGATCGAGATACAGCATGCCATGTACTCGCCCCGTCTCCATGGCATCCCGCAACAGGTTATCCAACCTGCTGTCGAAACTGCCCCGGTTGACCAGGCCGGTCAGCGTATCGTGTGATGCCTGCCAACTGACCTGCGCCGCCAGGCTCCGGGTCTGACTGACATCACGAAATACCAGAACAACACCGTGAACATGCGCCTGCTCGTCGCGGATCGGGGCCACCGACTGCTCAACAGCAATGCCGATACCATCCCGGTGCAGCAGAATCAGCTCCTGATGCCGTCCACCCGCCCGTGGCCGGTTTTCCAGACAGCTTTCAATACTGTTTTTCAGGCGTGCGGCACCCTCGTCCATGGCCTGAAATACCTGTTCCAATGGCAACCCCCTGGCGGTCTTAAGGCGCCAGCCGGTCAACTTTTCGGCCACCAGGTTCATGTAGGTAATATGACGCACCCTGTCCGCGATGATCACGGCATCCGTAATAGCGGAGAGAATGGAGCCTGTAGCCAAATCCAATCCCTGATGCACCCGCATCGGGGATGGTGACCAGGCAGTTTCGTCCGCCGGATCACTCTGATCAAATACCTGAACCAGCACAGGCCCGGACTGATCCGGCAGTGGTTTGACGACGATCATCTGGTTCAGGTCCAGGCCGGACCTCCGGTATAGCGGCAACAGGGGGACGCCGGGGGAGGCGTGCAACACCGCCGACTCGCCTCTCAGCAATGCAGCATCGATTGCCCGTTCAAGTGCAGAGCCGGAAACTTCCGGCAGCAGATCCGACAAGAGACTATCCACAGCGGGTGCAACGCCAATACCGGTGGCCGACACCATCCAACGATTCCAGTTGACGATACGACCATCTGCTCCCAGTACGAACAGCCCGACGCTGCAGTGATCCAGCACCAGGGGTGCCAGGGAAAGATCGTCATCCAGGTTCGTTTCAGCCATCCGTCACTCTGCAGTATTCCAGGTCGCGCACCAAACCACCCCGGCCCCTAGTCCGGTCAGAAAACCAAAAAAATGGATTTCACTGGACAATCTGGAGCCGGAACGGCATTAGGTGATTATGGCGAGATGTAGCGACAGCAGCAGCCCGTTCTTTACCCCGCACCAGCGGAACAGGTACAGAAATCAGACCGGGTCCACAAAAATCCACCGCGAATGAATGTAGGTCGATGAGATGGCCTCCTCCCCCCCGTACCGGCGTCGATGCGCCATGATGGAAGNGAACCAACCATCAAAGGTGGAGGAGAAGGCCATGAAACAGCTTATGACAATCGGTTTGGATTTGGCAAAGCATACGTTTTTTATGGTAGCACTGAACAGTGCAGGTCAGCGGCAATGGCGCAAGAAGCTCCGTCGCAAGCAGC
The DNA here is from genome assembly GCF_000428045.1 of Sedimenticola selenatireducens DSM 17993. Lineage (GTDB taxonomy): Bacteria > Pseudomonadota > Gammaproteobacteria > Chromatiales > Chromatiaceae > Sedimenticola > Sedimenticola selenatireducens. Next base: position 232,125 of record NZ_ATZE01000010.1, read on the forward strand.
TGCTGAGCCACTTTGCCCAGCNCCCCCCATGCCGTGTGGCGATGGAGGCCTGCGCNGGCGCCCACTACTGGGCCAGAGGGTTGCAGCAACTCGGTCACGAGGTGGTGCTGCTGCCCCCGCAGCACGTGAGGGCTTACCTGCGCGGGCAGAAGAACGATTACAACGATGCTGAAGCCATCGCGGAGGCGTGTCTGCAGGGACGGATTCG
>NZ_ATZE01000011.1 GCF_000428045.1 Sedimenticola selenatireducens DSM 17993
AATGGCCCAGGCCTTCACAAAAACTATGGCGCGGAACATCTTTTACGGTGGTTCTGCGTTTTTCTTCCTCCTTTTCCTGGCTCTGACCTTTGATTCAGTTGGCCAACTGCCCAATCGCGACAATCGTGCCGCACTTGAAGGGGCTGTCGGCGAACAGGTAGCCAAAGGCAAGATACTCTGGGAAGAGAATAACTGTATCGGCTGTCACACGCTGCTCGGTGAGGGTGCCTACTTCGCACCGGAACTGGGCAATGTCTACAAACGCTTCGGCAATTCCAAAGACGGCATCATCGGCTTTATCAAGAGCCGTCCTGCCAACGGCATTCCCGGTCGCCGCAGCATGCCTCAGTTCAACTTCTCCGATGACGAGCTCGACGCCATCGCGGAGTTCCTGAAGTATGTCTCCGAGATCAATGCCGCCAACTGGCCGCCAAACATTCAGGGTTAAGGGGGAGTTTTAACCATGACATATCAATCTCAATCGGTCGCCAAGCTGTACTTTACGGCTGCCATCGCCCTGTTTGCCGCGCAGATCCTGTTTGGTCTGATCATCGGCTTGCAGTATGTGATCGGGGACTTCCTGTTCCCCTATATCCCGTTCAACGTGGCCCGCATGGTCCACACCAACGCCCTGATCGTCTGGCTGCTGATGGCCTTTATGGGCGCCGCCTACTATCTGATCCCGGAAGAGGCCGAGACGGAGCTGTTCAGCCCCATGCTCGCCACCCTGATGTTCTGGGTCTTCCTGGTGGCCGCGGCCCTGACGGTTGCCGGCTACCTGCTGGTGCCCTACTCCACCCTGGCCGCGCTGACCGGTAACGAGTTGTTGCCCACCATGGGACGCGAGTTCCTGGAGCAGCCGACCATTACCAAGCTCGGTATCGTGGTGGTGGCCCTGGTCTTCCTGTTCAATATCGGCATGACCATCCTCAAGGGTCGCAAGACCGTGATCAACCTGGTGCTGCTGCTGGGGCTGGTCGGTCTCGCCGTGTTCTTCCTGTTCGCCTTCTACAATCCCGTCAACGTGGTGCTGGACAAGATGTTCTGGTGGTGGACGGTGCATCTGTGGGTAGAGGGTGTTTGGGAGCTGATCATGGCCTCCATCCTGGCCTTCGTGCTGATCAAGGTGACCGGCGTGGACCGGGAGGTGATCGAGAAGTGGCTCTATATCATTATCGCCATGGCCCTGATCACCGGTCTGATCGGTACCGGCCATCACTACTTCTGGATCGGTACCCCCGAGTACTGGCAGTGGTGGGGTTCGGTGTTCTCCGCCCTGGAGCCGATTCCGTTCTTCATGATGACGGTGTTTGCCTTCAACATGGTCAACAAGCGGCGCCGCAACCACCCCAACAAGGTCGCCACCTTGTGGGCACTGGGTACCGCAGTGATGGCATTCCTGGGTGCCGGCGTGTGGGGCTTCCTGCACACCCTCGCCCCGGTGAACTACTTCACCCACGGTTCCCAGATCACCGCGGCGCATGGTCACATGGCCTTCTACGGTGCCTACGTGATGATCAGCCTGACCATCATCTCCTATGCCATGCCGCTGCTGCGCGGTCGCTCCGCGGCCAACAGCAACAAGCAGCAGGTGCTGGAGATGTGGGCATTCTGGTTGATGACCGTGGCGATTGTCTTCATCACCCTGTTCCTTACCGGCGCCGGTATCCTGCAGGTCTACCTGCAGCGGGTGGCGGAGAATGCGCAGCCGTTCATGGCGGTGCAGGATCAGATCTCGCTCTTCTACTGGTTGCGTGAGGTGGCCGGCCTGATGTTCTTCACCGGTCTGGTGGTCTATATCGCCAGCTTCTTCATCGGCCAGGATGAGCCCGAGGCGGTTGTCGCCGACGCTTAACCAACATCCTCCGGAGGGGTTCCCCCTCCCCCCTTAAGGCCGGCTCCTGGAGCCGGCCTTTTTTTTGTCCAGGGATGGAGGAGGTAGAGCGAAGCAGGAGCCTGGGCCGAGTGATGGCCGAGAGCGGATTTGTCCAGGGATGGATTTATACCGCGAGGGGTGGTGTCGCATCGCTTTTGGCAACAGCTTCTCAGCCCAAATAATGCATATTGACTGGACACCATCGCTTACTTGAGTAAAATAGTCGGATATTTTTTATCTTATTTAACATTTGTCAATTCGCCCCCCACTATCTTTCTGGTAACTTATTCGACGAATCGTATTAACTACCTGATTTAAAAGGTCTATTGAATATTTATTCAAACGATTGACAAATTACCCGCCGCTCCCGGCCAGCCTTGGCCTTCGCGGCATCAGTCCATCCCTGGACACAATGGAGCTTAACTGATGACACAGGCAGTAGATGCACTCGATCCTGATCAAGGAACATTCGATCCTGATCAGGCAAATCGCTATCCTCCCGGGGATCTGGCGATCTGGATATTCATCCTCGCCGAGCTTTTGGTATTCGCGGTCTTTTTTGGCGCGTATGCCTTCACCCGAATGGACAATGTCGAGCTGTTCAACGAATTCCAGCTTCACCTGGATCGCCAGGCAGCCTTGATCAATACCCTCGCCTTGATTACCAGCTCCTATTTTGTGGTGCGCGCGGTCTCGGCAATCAAGCAAAACCACAGCGCAGCCTGTACCCGCTGGCTGATTGCCGCGATGGGCATGGGAGCGGTCTTCCTTGCCGTCAAGACCGGTGAGTACAGTCACCATATAGAACAGGGCATCAATCTCAGCACCAACACCTTCTATATGTTTTACCTGTCTCTCACGTTCTTCCATTACATGCACGTGATCATGGGAATGGTGATACTCGCCGCAGTCGCTATCAAGGCAAAGAAAGGCGGCTACACCGCACAGGAGCATACCGGCGTCGAGACCGGCGCCTCCTACTGGCACATGGTGGACCTGGTGTGGCTGATCCTGTTTCCACTCGTTTACGTAATGCGCTGAGGTGATCCATGAGTAATAAACCTTTTCTCGGCATACTCCCCAGTACCTGGGTATACGGAATCCTGATTGCGTTGACCTTCGTTACCTACTCGATCGGTGAAGAGGGATTGGGCGGTCTTGAATTGTCCCTGCTTGTGCTTGGCATCGCCATAATCAAGGGCCACTTGGTGGGCGCCTATTTCATGGGCCTGGGCAAACTGCGTGGACCGTGGCGCTGGCCTGTGTCAGTCTGGCTGATTATCCCGGGCGGACTGATCGCCACGGCCTTTATTTTCTCCAACTGAACATTCATTGATAACGGAACTAACGGCATGAGCAACGCGCCCCAGACCGCGGAACAGACCGTGGCACTCGACACCCCTTTCTACAAGCCACAGGGTAATGAGGTGGAGCTGTTCCAGCACGCCTACAAACACCAGCTGCCGATGCTGATCAAGGGTCCGACCGGTTGCGGCAAAACCCGTTTTATCAACTACATGGCCGCCCGTCTGGGGAGGCCGGTATACACCGTCGCCTGCCATGACGATCTGACAGCCGCCGATCTGGTGGGCCGGCACCTGATCGGTGACAGCGGCACTTATTGGAGCGATGGCCCCCTGACCCGGGCCGTCCGGGAAGGCGCCATCTGTTATCTGGACGAGGTGGTTGAAGCACGTAAGGACACCACGGTGGTGTTGCATCCGTTGACCGATGACCGGCGCATCCTGCCAATCGAACGTACTGGCGAGACCCTGCATGCCCCCCCTGAGTTCATGCTGGTAGTCTCCTACAACCCGGGTTATCAGAACCTGCTCAAGGGCATGAAGCCAAGTACCCGGCAGCGCTTTGTTGCGGCACGCTTCGATTTTCCCAACGCCGAACTGGAGCAGGAGGTAATTATTGGCGAGACGGGGATCGATGCCATGATGGCCAGGCGGCTGGTCAACCTGGCCAACAGTCTGCGCGCCCTCAAGGACCATGACCTGGAAGAGGCCGCATCAACCCGTCTGCTGGTCTACACGGCAACACTTATTCTTGGTGGCTACGATCCCGTTGAGGCCTGTCGGGCGGCCATGGTGGAACCATTGACCGATGACGAAGAAACCACCCGGGCATTGATGGAAGTAGTCGATATCGCTTTCGGGAACTGATTTTTATGGATCTGGTCAAGAGCGCAACCAAGCAGCAAAAGAACCGGTTCTGGTTTCAGGCCGGATTCTTCACCCTGTTTGTGCTGGCCCCACCCCTGGATCTGTTCCGCTTTGACCTGACCCAGAACCATTTCTTCTTTCTGGGCCAACATTGGACATTGGGTCTGGACGCCTTCATCGCAGGCGAAATTGGCCCCGGACAAGCGGCCTTTAATCTGATCTTCCGTGGCTTCTTACCCATCGCCATGGTTGGCGGCGGCCTGATCTGGGCGGCCTGGCGCTTTGGCAGGCTCTATTGCGGCTGGCTCTGCCCCCACTTTTCGGTAGTCGAGACGATCAATAAACTGATGTATCGCGCCAGTGGCAAGCCGAGCATCTGGGAGAAGAATCCGTTACCGGAACTGCAACCCAACGGCTCGGTACAAAAACCGGACAGGCGCTTCTGGCCGGTAACGGTGCTGGCGGCACTGTTTTTCGCCTTTCTCTGGGCGTTGTCACTGCTGACTTATCTGTTGCCGCCATTTGAGATCTATCACAACCTGATCACCGCCTCCCTGACGCCCAATCAGATGCGCTTCCTCGGCATTGGCACGCTGCTACTGTTCATTGAGTTCATGTTTGCCCGCCACCTGTTCTGTCGTTTCGGCTGCGCGGTGGGCCTGTTCCAAAGCCTGGCCTGGATGGCCAACGACAAGGGCATGGTAGTGGGCTTTGACCGCAAGCGGGCCAACCTCTGTTCCGATTGTAATAACGCCTGTGACAACGCCTGTCCCATGCGGCTGAAGCCGCGCTCGATCAAGCGAAAAATGTTCACCTGCACCGAATGTGCCCAGTGCATATCGGCCTGCAACCAGGTGCAGGCACAGCAGACACGCCCCGGGCTGCTCAAATGGGTGGCCGATCTGGAAGCACTGCCGGTGGTCACGGGACGCGAGGCCAGTGGCAAAAAAGCATCACCGCCCACATCGATACCAGACAAACCACAGCACCAGGCCGATATTACAACAGGGTTCCAGGAACAGTAGGCATGGAAGAGAAAGTCGGCGAGCTCTGGCACCGCATGATTACCCGGATAGCCGATACCCGCTATCCGGAAGCCGCCGTTCACCTGGAGGAGATGGAACTAACCGTCGGTATCATGTTCCGTGCCCTGGGTGGAGATGGTGGCCTGGAGGTTTCCGCAGCCAATGCCACGGAACATGGTGCACGACGTGGTCTGTTGCAGCGTATCGCCGGCAGCAACAAACGGATCGAACTGGCCTGGCGGGATGAACAATCGCTACGGCTTCCCGCATCCATCGACTACTTTCCGGAAAAACAACTCAATCACTATCTCTATACCTGGCTGGCCGCCCTGGCCGTCGGGGATCACCAGGAGGAAGAGGCCTGGCTGACCAAGAACCAGCGCCTGACCGTAAAAACCCTGCATGATTACCCCGGGATAACCAGGCGCTACAAACTGCTGGTTGAAGCTCACCTGGCGGAACGCATGCCGGTGGACCAGCTACCCCCATCGGAGGCAGCCCAGGAATCCGCCATCCGTCAGGCCTTGCTGCATCCCGGCAGTATCGACCGTCTGCCGGTGGCTAAACGACCACCACAACCGGTCCCGCTCTGGCTGCACCCCTTCCCGCCGATTGCCACCCCCTCCTCCGGCAACGCGGGAGACCAAGAGGGTGAACGCGGTAGTGGCGAAACCAAGGAGATCGATGACCAACAGCGACACAAGGCGGAGCGAGCCAAAAAACCCGAGAAGGAGGACCAGGGCCTGATCACCATCCGCATGGAGAATATCTTTACCTGGGGTGAGTTCATGAATCTGGACCGCGGCTCCGAGGAGAACGAAGACCTGGACAGCGCCGCGGATGCCCTGAAGGATATGGATAATCTCAGCGTCAGTCGTGATGCCAAGGCATCGGCCGGCAAACTGCGCTTTGATCTGGATCTGCCCTCAGAAGCCAACGACGATCTGGTCCTCGGCGTAGGCATCCTGCTGCCGGAGTGGGACTTCAAGAAGCAGAAACTGATCCCGGATCACTGTCGCGTACTGCCGATGATGGCAGCCGATGCCCAGCCGCGGGACCTGCCTGACAGCCTGCGCAAGACCGCAAAAAAACTGCGCGCCCAGTTTCAGCACCTGACACCGGCCCGTATCTGGCACCGGGGCCAGCAGGATGGCTGCGAGATCGATCTCGATGCCTATCTGCGCTATGCCAGCGACCGCGCGGCCGGCCATACTTCCGCCAGTGACGGCCTGTACAAGGACTTGCGCGTAGGTGCCCGCGATCTTGCCTGCCTGCTATTGGCCGACCTTTCGCTATCTACCGATACCTGGGTAAACAACCACACCCGGGTTATCGATGTTATCCGTGACTCACTGTTCCTGTTTGCCGAGAGTCTCTCTGCCACGGGTGATCAGTTCGCCATGTATGGATTCTCTTCCCGCAAGCGGGATCCGGTACGGGTGCACCAGCTGAAAACCTTCGATGAACACTATTCCGGGACCGTCCGGGGTCGCATCGATGCCATCAAGCCTGGCTACTACACCCGTATGGGGGCGGCTATCAGACACTCCAGCGACCTCCTCAAGGAGCAGCCGGCCGGCCGCCGACTGCTATTGATCCTTACCGATGGCAAACCTAACGACCTGGATAAATATGAAGGACGCTATGGCATCGAGGATACCCGCCGTGCCATCCATGAAGCGCGTCAACTGGGACTACAACCCTTCTGTGTCACCATCGATGCACAGGCTAATGACTACCTCCCCCACCTGTTTGGTACCGGTAGCTACGTGGTTATCCACAAACCCTCACAGCTACCGCGCGAACTGCCACTGCTCTATGCCAAACTCACCGCCTGAGATACAGGCTGCCAGCCGAAAAACCTCCATTCAATTTTCTGATTGAAGCACAGCAAATATCAATACCCCATAAACTCCCAATATATCACTCAATAATCACCTGTTAAATCAATAAGATAACAATATTTTTACTGGTTTCCCCCAACTATCGAAAGCGACTTAGATCATATAGTGGAAAACCACCAGCTGCTTTGCAAAAACCCCGAATATCCCGTACCATCATTGTGAATAATAAAGAGAAATTCTGTGTTTAGAGGGGCATAAGAAGCGGGGATCAGGCACTAATCAGCGAGGCTTGGGGTATTTTCGTTAAATATTATTATCCTTCCCTGCCGCCCTTTTCCCAATATTCACGCAAAACCCACGCCTAAGTTCATGGATATATTTGAGGGTTGTGTATGACAGGCAGTTCCAACGGTGGAAACACCTCAAGGAAAAAATTCATCGTCATCCTTGTATTGGTATTTTCAGCGGGAATACTCTTTACCGGGCTATTCAATATAGGCCTCTCCTCGACTAATGAAATGGAGTTCTGCACGTCATGTCACTCCATGAAGGTCAACTTTGAGGAGTACAAGGAGACTGTTCATTACCTCAACACCTCAGGTGTCCGGGCGACTTGTTCTGATTGTCATGTTCCCAAGGAGTTTGGGCCCAAGATTGTGGCCAAAGTGCTGGCCTATAAAGACGTAGTGCATGAAATTCTGGGCACTATCGACACTAAAGAGAAATATGAAGCCCATCGCTGGAATATGGCCAGTCGGGTATGGGCCAAGATGAAGGCAACAGATTCGCGCGAATGCCGCAGCTGCCACAATTTTAATCAGATGGACCTTAGCACACAGAGCCGGATGGCCCGCAAACGGCATTCTGGCGCAGTCGATGAGGGTTTGACCTGTATTGACTGCCACAAGGGCATAGCCCACATGGAACCCGATGAACCTGAAGAGAATACAGATAACAAGGGTTGATCATTATTCACGGTTCAAATAAGGGAGACGGTTAAGATCATGAAGCAGAACTGGATCTTCGCCATACTGTTACACTTGGTTATTGTCGCTCCCGCTCTTGCGGGAGACAGTGCCAAAGAGGCTGAATATCGACTGGCCGCGAGTATCGGGGATATCGACACGGTAACGCGTCTCTTGAATGAGGGTGTGGATGTAAACAGTGGCAATCAGTTTGGCGTTACCGCCCTGATGATGGCCATACAGAATGACAATTTTGAGACTACGGCCTATCTATTAACCCGTGGTGCCGATGTCAACGCCGTAGCATCCGCTGGCTGTACCGCGCTCACCTTTGCCGCGGAGAATGGACATTCGGCCCTCACCGCCATGCTGCTGGAGCGCGGTGCCGACCTTAATGCACGAACCCGTGCCGGATGGGATTCACTCAGTATAGCGGCACGTTACGGCCTGACGGATATGGTCGAACAGTTGCTGTACAAGGGCGCAAACCCCAATCAGGGCGACAATGACGGACGCACTGCTCTGATGCATGCGGCGGAGAAAGGGCATACGGAAACCGCCACCAAGCTCATTGAACGGGGCGCCGACCCCGAAGCCCGTGACGCACATGGCAGTTCGGCACTGATTATTGCGGCTGACAAAGGACACCTGGAAGTGATGGAAGCACTTTTGGAAAAGGGCGCCAATGTGAACGCCAGGGACCATGACGGTGCCACTGCATTGATCTGGGCAGTCGGCCGGGGCCGACTGGAGGCCGTTGAACTGCTACTTCGGCGCAAGGCGGATGTGAATAGCGCCGACAATGACGGTGTCACCGCACTGATGGAGGCGGCCACCCTGCGGGACGAGCAGCTGGTCAAGCTACTGCTGATCAACGGCGCGGATACCGCCCTGACGGACAAAAGTGGACGTACCGCTGCCGATATTGCTAAAAAGAAACGGAATAAAAAAGTGATTTCACTGCTGGCCGGTGAATCCTGAACAAACAGGAAACGATAATAGATTTGTATCCGGCATGCCGGTACATCCGGACATGAAAACGCTATATTCATGTCGTAACAAGTGGTGCAAGAGAAGCCAGGTAACTGGTATATCATGCATTGTATAAAAGAGGCTCCTAAACCCTCTTGCCAAAGAAAAGCCTGAAAACCAAAGGAGGTATCATGGCGTATAAAACCTTAACTAGGGCCGCACTGGTCGCTGGTCTCGCGGTTGGCGCCGCGTTCTCAGCTACTGCAGCCGATGAGCCAAAAACAATGATGGGCGCGGATGCCGCCATGCTGTCCAACACCTGCGCCGGTTGCCACGGAACCAATGGCAACAGCATGGGACCCGCAGCACCCAGCATCGCCGGACTCTCTCCCACTTATTTTGAAGAGACCATGGTTGGCTTTGCCAGCGGTGATATCCCTTCAACCATCATGACCCGCATCGCCAAGGGTTACACCGAAGATGAAATCAAGGCCATGGCCAAGTTCTACGCCGGCCAATCTTTCGTCAAGGCAAAACAGTCCTTCGATGCCAACCTGGCTTCGAAAGGTGCCAAACTGCACGACAAGTATTGTGAAAAATGCCATGCCGATGGTGGACAGTCGGCTGAAGACGACGCGGGCGTTCTCGCTGGCCAGTGGACACCCTATGTAAACTGGACCCTCGCCGACTACAAGGCGGGCGATCGTGAAGCCACTAAGAAGATGAAGAAAAAACTATCAGAATTGCTGGAAAGAGAGGGCAGCGACGGTGTTATCGCCCTGCTCAACTTCTACGCAAGCCAGCAGAAATAAGATAGGGGACATATGAACATGAAGATTACACGTCGAGGATTTATTCAAACTGCTGGCGCGGCAACCGCTGCAGGTCTGATCGGTGTGCCCTATATCGCACTGGGCGCGTCAAAAAAAGTGGTTGTGGTCGGTGGTGGTACCGCCGGTGCCACCGCTGCAAAATATATTCGCATGGCGGACCCCAGCGCGGATGTCACCCTGATCGAGGCCAACAGCAACTACTACACCTGCTATATGAGTAACGAGGTGCTGGGTGGCGATCGTTCCCTGGACTCCATCAAGTTCGGCTACAGCGGCCTGGGCAAACATGGCGTCAAAGTGGTACACGCCAAGGTCACCGGTATCGATGCCAAGGCCCGTGTCGTCAAGGCTTCCGATGGCAACACTTATAACTATGATCGCTGCGTGGTCGCACCCGGTATTGATTTCCAGTGGGACAAGATAGAAGGATACGACGAAAAAGTCGCCGAAAAAATCCCCCACGCCTGGAAGGCCGGCCCGCAGACCGCCATGCTGCGTCAGCAGCTTGAGGCCATGAAGGATGGTGGCACCGTGGTCATCGCTGCGCCGCCGAACCCGTTCCGCTGTCCGCCGGGACCCTACGAACGCGCCAGCCAGATCGCCATGTATCTGAAGCAGCACAAGCCGAAATCAAAGGTAATGATCTTTGACCCGAAGCCGAAGTTCTCCAAACAGGGCCTGTTTGTCGGCGCCTGGAAAAAGATGTACGGCTACGAGAGCGACAATGCCATGATCGAGTGGCACGGCCAGCAGGAAGAGGCCGGTGTTGTGAAGGTGAACGCGGCCAACAATTCGGTCGTGACCGCCTTTGGTGACGAGATCAAAGCTGATGTACTGAACGTCATCCCGCCGCAGAAGGCAGGCGCCATCGCCTTTGCAGCCGGATTGACCAACGACAGCGGCTGGTGTCCGATTGACCTTGGAACCTTCGAATCAACAATTCACCCGAACATCCATGTCATCGGTGATGCCAGCATCGCCAGCAGCATGCCGAAATCAGGCTACTCCGCCAACTCCCAGGCCAAGGTCTGCGCCGCTGCCATCGTGGCCATGCTGAATGGCCAGGAGCCCGGCACTCCTTCCTATATCAACACCTGCTACTCCATTGCCGGTAAAGACTATGCCTTCTCCGTGGCAGCCGTCTACCGCCTGACGGAAGATCGCTCGAAGATCGCTTCGGTCTCCGGCGGGTTGACTCCAGGCGATGCCAGCCCAGAGGTGTTCAAGCGGGAGGTGGCCTACGCCCACAGTTGGTTCAACAACATCACGCACGACATCTTTGGCTGACATTCAGCTTGACGCATAAAAGAAACGGGGCCGATTGGCCCCGTTTCTTTTTCCTCAACCTGCCCCCTTGACTAGCGCGCCATCTGATATGCCGGCAAAGTCTGCCAGGGGTGGCGGGCATAATCGGGGAAATCGGGATTCTGCCATCCGGGCTGTGCCAGCTTATTCTCCGGCGGCCTGATTCTGGAAACGTAGTCCAGCACGGAATACTCTTCACGCGGAGTGAAACGCTGAATCTGCTTGACCATTTTTGAGTCCGCATTGCGACGCTTGCCGGAGCGTATCCAGTCAAACTGACGAATCAGATAGAAGTAGTTCTGCCCCTGGATCAGGGGAATATGGTCCTTCTTGTCACCCTCACCTGCGGGACCATGGCACTCGGCACACTCATCCTTATACAGGCGCTCACCCAGCTCAAGATCAAATCCGGGGCCAACCATATTGTTGGGATTCATCGGAAGGGCAGAAATATAAGCCGCCACATCAGCAATCTCCTGTGCCCCGCCCAGCAGCCGTGGTGAAGTGAAAGGCAACATGGTCGGATTATCACGGTTTCGCGCCCGAATATCCGCCAGTTGCTTGATCAGCACACTGGCCTGTTGGCCGGCAATCTGCGGATACATACCATCCGGGCTGGCCCAGCCTTCAGGACGATGACAGACGGTACAGACCATATATACCTTTCTGCCGTTTTCCGCATCGGGGGTCAAATGCAGCGCTTCCTCCACCTCCCTGGCAGCCTCTTCCAGCCCCTGGGCAGAAACCCCGGACGAAAGCAGCGCAAACACAACTCCTACTCCACCTCGTTTTAACATCATTACAGCCTCCCAGTCGGATTCCCTTCAGTACCGCTTAATATTGTTATTACCCAGCCTTGATGGGGTCAAGGTGGCCTTGCAGGGTAACTGGATAAAAGTTATCACTTCAATTGGGTATTTCCCTTAACAGGGGTTTCGATCTCAGGATCAATTAAGCTTATTAGTTCGCCAGAATCACCGGCTTCAAGCGCTTCTGTTGTACACTGTGACCTGGCTGACAAGGACCCGATATTCCCACACCATGAACATCCGTTGGAAGCTTTTCACCACGATCAGCACCGCGCTCGTCATCAACCTGGCGGTAGGCTATTACGCCTTCATGAGTCTCAGGCAGGCCACTGTTGATAGCAACAGGATAACCGAGCATACATTCAACGTTGTCACCCAGAGCCTCACTACCCAGGTCCATTTCAAAAAGCAGGTTCAGGAGTGGAAAAACATCCTGATTCGGGGACACCAGGCTGAACTTTATGCGCAGTACCTTGATCAGTTTCAGCGCGCAGAACAACTGACTCAGCAGAGCATCAACAATCTGCTCGAACTGCTGGAACCGGGAACAGTCTCCTGGAAAGCCGCCCGCGATTTTCAGCAGGCACACGAAACTCTCGGCGGGCAATACCGGAACGCGCTGAACACAAACCGCAATATCACCGGGGGCACCTATATCGATATTGACCGGGATGTAAGGGGCATTGATCGCCAGCCGACAAAACTGATGGATCAGGTGGTGGACGCCACTCTCGACTACAAGACGGCCAGACTGGAGCAGATTGCCCAACAACAGTCGGAGGTTGAACAGGGCATTCTGTTTGCGGTGATCGGACTCCTGACACTCACGGTGATAACGCTGGTCTGGTTTGCCGATCGCTTGATCGCCCGGCCCATCGCTGAGGCCACCCAAGTGGCCCGACGTATATCCCGGGGGGATCTCAATGGCGTCATACCGGCACGGGGAGACGATGAGGCCGGTGAACTGCTGCAGGCGCTGAAGTCCATGCAAGAGAGTGTTGCCATATCTCAGGGCAGACTCAAACAGGAGCAATCACGTCTGGCTGAGCGCGTGGAACGGCGCACCCGGGCACTCAACATTGCCAATGCGGAACTGGCACGCGCGGCCAAGACCAAGGACATGTTTCTGGCCACCATGAGTCATGAGTTGCGCACTCCGCTGACGACCATCATGGGACTGACAGAAATGTTGCAGGACCAACTCTACGGTCCAATAAATAGTGGACAGGGCCGTTCCCTGGCCACTATCCAGGAGAGCTCCCGCCACCTGCTCACCCTGATCAACGATATCCTGGATGTCGCCAAGGTGGAATCGGGAAAAATGGTGCTTAAATGGGACTATCTACCGGTCGACCAGCTCGCCGAAGCCAGCCTGCGAATGGTCCGGCAACCCGCTATCAGCAAAAAACACCACCTGATACAGCAGATCGACCCGGCGGTGAAACTGATCCACGGCGATGGCCGTCGACTGAAACAGCTCCTGGTCAACCTGCTTGGAAATGCGATCAAGTTCACCCCTGAAGGAGGAACGATCGGTCTTGAGATCACCACAGCTGGAGACAATGCCGGCATTGAATTAGCCGTCTGGGACAACGGTATCGGCATCGAGAAGGAACAGCAGCAGCACCTGTTTGAGCCCTTCGTGCAGCTGGACAATGACTCAACCAGGCGTTACAGCGGCACCGGACTCGGCCTGACCCTGGTCAAACGAATGGCAGAACTGCATGGTGGTGAGGTCAAGGTGGAGAGTACGCCCGGCACAGGTAGCCGGTTTACCGTAAGACTACCCTGGTGCAGCGATGACAACACGGCGCATCATCACAAGTTATCCCAGGAACATACCGATGAGTCCCCCATACAACCGCAATCGCTACAGGAAACCAAGCTTCTGTTAGTCGAAGACAACCCGGCCAATAGCGCCATGCTAAGTGATTTTCTGCGGCTGCAGGACTTCAATGTACTGAGCGCCAGTAGCGGTATGGACGCTCTCAGACTGGCCTATGAGCATCTGCCCGACATCATACTCATGGATATTCAGCTCAGTGACATGGATGGGCTGGAGGTGACACGACAACTGCGCAAACACCCGGTGCTGGCCAAGACGCCTATCATCGCACTGACCGCACTCGCCATGCCTGGTGATCGGGAGCGCTGCCTGGAAGCCGGCATGGATGACTACCTGAGCAAACCGGCCGGGTTGAAGGAGATCTACCAGCTGCTGGCGAACTACCTCTGACCGAATACCCGCCATCCAAAAAAAGCGCCGGCTGATGCCGGCGCTTTTTCTGTCCAACAAGCCTGCAGGTCTAGAAGCTGTAATTGACCCCGGCATACAGGGAACGTCCCATGCCCGGTACTGCAATACCCCAGGGCACACCGGTCCCGGACATGGTCTTGCCCTGGCCCACATAGGCGCCAGCCAGGGGATGGTTGTAGAACTTGTCGAACAGGTTCTCCACGCCCAGGTCCAGGCGCAGCTGTTTCCACTCGTAGCTGCTACGCAGATGCAGTAGAGCGTAGGAGTCGGTTTCCAGCTCGTTCCGGACACTGGAGACATCGGACTTGTTATCCACCAGTTCAGCCTCCAGGGAGTTGGTCCAGCCGCCATACTGCTGCTCAACCGCCAGCTTGAGATTCAACGGCATCATATTATAGAGATTGTCACCGGTATCCCGGTTTTCACCACGCACGTAGCTCAACGCACCGCGGGCAGTAAACCGGCCAAACCGGGTGCCCTTGGCAAGTGGATAGTGCCCGGAGATATCGAGACCGTACAACCTGGCCGACTGGTTAACAAACTGCAGGTAGACAAAGGCATCCGTCGCCGTCTGGTTGGCTGCTCCGCAGTTCGAATTGGCCGAGCTACAACGCTTCGCGTCAATATAGTCATCAACATAGGTGAAGTAGGGGGTCAGTTTCAGGCCCCAGTCCTCACCATCGGCTGCATGCCAGTCAAAGGTTGCACTCAGGGTGTGCGCTATCTCAGGTTCCAGGTCAAGATTGCCTACATAGCCATTGCCGTCACCAGCCATGTTGATCATGCGCATCGCCATACCACCGGTCGACCAGGCGTAGCGTTCATACAGGTTGGGTGAGCGGGTCTTGCGGGCATAACCGAATTCGATGGAGCGATTCCGGTCCGGTGTAAAGCGGGCAAGCGCCGTCAGGTCCAGGTTATTGTCGGTCTTGTCACGATCGGCCGTATTGAACGCTGCGGCTTCAGCAGCGTAGGTCGCGTTGTACCCCTGAACCTCACCGGTATCCATGCTCACCCGCTCTCCCCGCACGCCAAACTGGGTCAGCCACTGCGGATCCCACTGGGCCTCCCATTCTGCGAACAGTGCCAGGCGATCGCGTTGGCCATCGTTGATATTCAGGAAGGTATCGGGCCACATGCCCTTGCCGGAAGGTTCCCACCAGTCATCCAGTCGGTAACGTTGTACCTCACCACCGACCCGCAGCATATCCCGTAACGACAGGGCAATGTCCGTCTTTATAGTCAGCCCTCTGTTATCACCCTCGGTATCCATCGGCATACCAGCAGCGCAACCATTCATCCCTGGACTCGGCGTGCAGGGCACGCCATCGGGATTGGGGGCACCTGCATTGGATCCGTACCAGAAGAGTTTATCGTCACCAAACTGCATCTTGTGCCGGGTATGCTCGCGGTAGGCACGTGCATCAAGACTACCCCAGTCAAACTCCCCTTTGTAACCTAGATTAATCTGGGTACTGTCGTTGCCGGTCATATCCATGCGTTGATTGGGATATCCCTGGTCGGAGATATCCTGCAGACCCAGTGTCAGCTCAAACAGGTGATTTCCATTCCGAAGCCCAAGATCCAGCGCATGGTTGGTGGAGTCGTAGTAAGTAGAGCCGACCTCATCGGCATCCAGCCAGTCCCGGCCAGCCGCCGCGGGACCAGCCGGCTTGAAGGCGCCACCTGCCTTGTAGTCATCTGCCTTGATGGTGGAACCACGGTAAGTGAGGCTGATGCTCTCATTGGCCAGGGTGGCCTTCACATTGCCGCCCCGCACATTCCCGTTGCTGCGGAAGGTGGCACCCACCTCCCCTTTCTGCAGCAGGCCAGCCCCTGGTTGGGCAAATTCCGGTTCCGGTGAGTCGACCAGGATCGCACCACCGATACTGTCACCACCCACACTGACCGGAGTGATACCGGCAAATACCTGGGCATTGTTGACGCTGGTTGGATCGATATAGGAGAGCGGCGGGTTCATGTGGTTACCACAGGCCGAGATCAGATCCATACCGTCCACCTTGATACGCAGACGATCATCCGCCAGACCGTGGATCACCGGAAGACTGGAGACACCACCCGCGCCGTAGGTCGTCACACCGGGAACATTTTCCAACAGGCTGGCGGTATCGCTGGTGGCGGCTCGCGAGCGTTTCACCACGGCGGCATCAACAGCTGTTCGGTCGGGAGCTTCACCGTCCACAATGGGTTCCGCAGTGACCGTAATGCTTGGAGCTTCCGACTTTTCCTCAGCCAGGGCCCCACCCTGGATCAGACAGGCTGTTACTAGGACCAGTAAGCGTTTGGTATAGGGCGGAGCGTGAAGTATCCCGTGATTGTTGTTCATCCTGCTTATTCTCCCGATTCCGGTTTTTGTACAGCACCCTCATCGCCTGGCACTGCATTGATAGTTACGCGTGCGGCAGTTTATCGACTTCGATAATGGAGAGGTTGATGAATATCAACTTCAATCAGCCCATATATCAAAAACAAAATATGAACACCTCGAGTGTGCCATATGACATAGAGCTTCGAGTGATTTGCAGTATTTGGATGGGGATCAATCAGGCATCTAATATTGCCAAAAAGGATTCAGGCAGGCTCAACACAATCGACCACGACAAGTTGGACAAGAACCCTTGGCTCAGGGCTCGCATTTAGTTCCAATATTGATATGGTCCTACCCTGGTACTGATGCGGGTAAGGGGGGGCTACACCTTCAGCTTGACCTTCCAACAAGCGTGCCCCGTTCCGGGTGATGAAGATGCTCCGGGGTGGAGGTTATACCAAAGCCGTACAAATAAGCGGCAGCTAGCATTGCTGTATTGAAATACACTTGCCGACCCGTTCACTGTGCCGATTTGGTGGTGAGATACTCGGCCACCA
The DNA here is from genome assembly GCF_000428045.1 of Sedimenticola selenatireducens DSM 17993. Lineage (GTDB taxonomy): Bacteria > Pseudomonadota > Gammaproteobacteria > Chromatiales > Chromatiaceae > Sedimenticola > Sedimenticola selenatireducens. The sequence goes on from NZ_ATZE01000011.1 coordinate 16,944, forward strand.
GTTCTGTCAGCCCAATCACTTCAACATCCATTTCACGATCTTCGATCCCTTCCTCGAGTACGATTCGACAGTTCGCGCAGGCGGTGACCATAGTCTTGACGCCCAGCTCTTCAAGCTGTTTGCGTTTGCGATCAAACACCTTGAGGCGCAACTCCTCGGCACGCTCATTGGCGCTGACGCCGCCACCGCCTCCACAGCACCAGTTCATCGTCCCGTGGTCGGCCATCTCGACAAAACCGCTGGCGACCTTGCCCAGCAGATCCCTGGGTGGTCCGACCACGCCGCCACGCCGCACGATCTGGCAAGGATCATGGAAGGTCAGCGGGGTATCCGTGTGACCGGAGAGTTGCAGACGCCCATCCTTTTGCAACTGGTCCAGCAGCTCCAGGATATGAATTATCTCGAATTTATAGGGCCGCCCGATCAGGTTCGGCCCCTCCCAGCGAATCGCACTGTACGCATGCCCGCACTCGGGACTGATCACAAATTTCACACCCAGTGATTCGGCCGCGTTCACCACCCGGCTGACCAACTCCCCGGCCGCCTCGTGGCTACCAATCTGTATGCCGCTGTTGGTGGCCTCAAACGCCTCGCTGCTAATCGTCCAGGAGACACCGGCGGCATCAAAGATACGTGCCACACTCTCGATGTACTCCGGGAAGTTGACGATCTCCATGGACGAAAACAGGGTCATGTAGTCCGCACCCTGTTGATCCATCGGTATCTTCAGGCCGGTATCCTTCTCGACGTGGGCCAGTGCCGCCTTCAGCGTCTTCAGCGTCACGCCCATCGGGCTACCGATAGTCAGGGCGCGATGGGTCGCCTCCTGCATACCGACTGGCGAGTAGCCAGCCGTGGAGAAACCCTCCCGCTCCTTGCGAATCATGTAGGCGATATCGTTACCGACCGGACAGACCATGGAACAACGGCCACACATGGTGCAGCTGTCATACACCAGCTCCTCCCAGTCGGCGAAGTCCTGTTCGGTCAATGGCTTGCTCAAGCCCAGCTTGACGGCAAACTTGCCCCAGAAGGTGTGCTGCTCCTTCCACAGCCGGCGCATCGGCTCCAGCTTGTAGATCGGTGTGTAACGCGGGTCTCCGGTCTCGGTATAGAACAGGCACGCCTCGGCACAGAGTCCGCAGTGAACGCAGGAAGAGAAGTAGGAGGCAATTCTCGAATCGATCTGGCGACCCAGCTCTTCCACCCCTTTTGCAAAGTCATGTTCCATGATCTCTCCCGCTCTCAGGCGTTGACGCCCTTGCGTCCCATGATGGCGCCGGTATAACCGCGGCTGAACACAAAGGTGAAGGTGTGCATCAGGCTGCTGAACGGGAAATAGATCAACAGAAGTTCAGCCAGAAACAGGTGTAGCAGACGCAACGGTTCAAAAGATTGCGCCAGGGCCAGGCAACCGGTCAGCATGACCAGGAATACCAGGCCGGTACCAATGTGGTCATCGGCTGTTGAGAGCAACCGGGTTACCGGATGCAACAAACGGTGCAGCCAGAGCAGCAGCAGACCGATGAAGGCAATTTCCGCACTGATGATAAAGGCCCAGTAAGGCAGCGCCGGCCAGTCAAAGCCGGTAATCCGTTCGGCATAGAAATCCACATGGGGCCGGGCGAAAAACAGCAGCGCAAACAACCCCAGGTGAAACAGATAACCGGCAACCAGGGTCAGCCGGCCGCGCGTCGCCACATCCCGCCGGGGAACAAAGCGGGTGAACAGGTTACGCAGGGCGCCGGCCGCCCCACCTGCGCGGGGTATGGCGAGATCCGGCTTCAGACCGGCCCGCAGGATGGTGAAAAAACGAAATAACACACCCAGGCAGAACACCGCCAGGGAGAAGTACCAGAGCGGTCCGTCAATCAGCTGTCCGATCATTGCCCGGACTCCTGTGCCCCAGCCGGCGGGATATGACCGCCGGACGACTCTCCACGTAACCGGGATACCTCGGCCTCTGATACCACCTGTCCCTCCTGCTCACAGCGCTCGGCCCACTGGGCATGATGTTCACGCGCCCAGTTCAGATCACAATATCCGGTGGTCATGCCATCCAGTGCCCCTTCCATCCCCACCGAACCGATATAGATATGCCCCATGATCACCAGGATCATCAGCAGCGTGGTGATGGCATGGGAGAGATGAGCCAGTTCCATGGTCACTCGTGTCTGGCCAAAGAGCGGGAACACCAGTATCAGCCCGGAACCGATGATCACGATACCCAACAGCACCAGCAGCCAGAACATGCTCTTCTCACCCATGTTGAAGAAATTGGACGGCACGTGACCCTTGCCGATGATGCCACCGCCTTTCAGCAGCCAGGTGAGATCACCCCTCTGATAGATATTGCGCCGGACAAAGCGGATAAAGATCAGCAGCAGCGCCACCACGAATACCGGACCGAACAGGTTGTGCCCCTCCTTGCTGGCGGAGGCGAGCAGAGAGAACAGCTCCTGCCCCACCCAGGGAATCAGTAGTGAACGGCCGAACAGCAGTATCAGACCGGTCAGGGCGAGAAACAGGAACACCGAGGCGATGAACCAGTGGATCATCCGTTCATAGAGGCTGTAACGAAACAGCTTCTTGTCACTCATCCCGGCATTCACCTTCACCTTGCCCCGGATGGCGAAGAACAGCAATAACAGCAGCAGCATCCCCACCAGCAGATAACCGCTATAGGGGATCAGTTGCTGCATGCGGAAATTACGCCAGGTTTCACCATAAGGGTTGATCAGGGCCCCGCTGTCCACACCCGCCACCTGAGTCTTGCCCACCACGATTCCATCACGCTGGCGCACTTCCCGCCACAGATCGGCACTTGGATTGGGGACCGGTATGGCTTGTGCCTGTTCGGCTGTTTCCGCGCCTATGGCGGCGGTGGACGTCACAAGCAGCAATAACATCAACACGCAGAGCAGAAACAACCATCCGCCCTTCATTGCATCTGCCACATTTTGCGGGAACAAGACCCTGCCCATTATTCTCTCCTGCTGTCATGCTCCGGAACACCACGGAGTGATGCCGTGGTGGATGCGCTGTCACTTATCCCGATCTGACCTGGCTTGAAGAGCCCACCCGCAGGAGCGGCTTCAACTGCGAATTTCGCGGCTGGTGCCACTCCTGCGAAAAACACTCCAATGCGGCAGGTAATCTGGGATATAGCCTATTTTTTCATGCTGCTCTTGCCCTCCATGCCGCGTGAAGCTCGGAATGCGGCATTCTGGTAGGAAACCCCACGGTTCAGCACGCTGGCTCCCCGGTTGATGACCCGTTCGCGGTAAATATCCGCGATCACATTCGCATCACCGGCCAGCAGGGCCTTGGTGGAACACATCTCGGCACACAGCGGCAGCTTACCCTCGGCCAGTCGGTTGGAGCCATACTTGCGCCGCTCCTCGGCACTGAGGTCTTCCTCGGGACCACCGGCACAGAAGGTGCATTTATCCATTTTGCCACGCGACCCAAAGGCCCCTTCCTGGGGAAACTGCGGTGCCCCGAAGGGGCAGGCGTAGAAGCAGTAACCACAACCGATACAGATGTCCTTGTTATGCAGCACCACGCCGTCGAGGGTATCGTAGATACAATCCACCGGGCAGACCGCGATACAGGGCGCATCGGAGCAGTGCATGCAGGCGACGGAGAGCGAACGCTCACCCGGCTCGCCATCCTTGATAGTCACCACGCGGCGGCGATTCACCCCCCAGGGCACCTCGTTCTCGTTTTTACAGGCGGTGACACAGGCGTTGCACTCGATGCAGCGTTCAGCGTCACAATAGAATTTCATTCGAGCCATCGTCTTATCCTCTTGTCTACGCTTTGCTGATCTTGCACAGGCTACACTTGGTCTCCTGCATCTGGGTCACCGAGTCATAGCCGTAGGTCATGGCCGTGTTACATGCCTCACCCAACACATAGGGATCGGCACCCTCGGGATATTTCGAACGCAGATCCTTGCCTTCGAAATGTCCGCCGAAGTGGAATGGCATAAAGGCCACTCCGGAGGCGACGCGACGGGTAACCTGGGCCTTCACCTTCAGCCGGGCACCCTCGGCACCCTCCAGCCAGACGTCATCACCATCCTTGATCCCCGCGTTATTGGCATCGCGCGGATTGATCTCCACAAACATCTCCTGCTGCAACTCCGCCAGCCATGGATTGGAGCGGGTCTCATCGCCACCGCCCTCATACTCCACCAGACGGCCCGAGGTGAGAATCAGGGGATAATCCTTGGAATAATCCTTCGCCTGAATCGAAGCATAGCGAGTGGGCAGCCTGAAGAACGATTTGCGATCCTCGTAGGTGGGATACTTCTCCACCAGATCACGCCGACTGGTGTAGAGCGGCTCGCGGTGAATCGGCACCGGGTCGGGGAAGGTCCAGACCACGGTACGCGCCTTGGCATTACCGAACGGCGAACAGCCATGCTTGATGGCAACCCGCTGAATGCCTCCGGACAGGTCGGTCTTCCAGTTTTTGCCTTCCGCCTGTTTCTGCTCCTCCGGCGTCAGGTCATTCCACCAGCCCAGCTTCTGCAACAGTTCATCGGTAAACTCGGGATAACCGTCCTTGATTTCCGAGCCCTTGGAGTAGGAACCATTGGCCAGCAGGCTCTCGCCATTACGCTCCACGCCAAAGCGGGCGCGGAAGGTCAGTCCGCCCTCCGCCACCGTCTTGCTGGTGTCGTAGAGGTTCGGCGTTCCCGGGTGTCCCATCTCGGCAGTTCCCCAGCAAGGCCAGGGCAGCCCGTAATGTTCACCGTCGCAGGGGCCACCCTCTGCCAGCAGCGTATCGTAATCAAAAGTACCCCAGTTCTGCTGCTGTTTTTTCATCCGTTCCGGGCTCTGACCGGTATAGCCGATCGTCCACATGCCCCGGTTGTATTCACGGGTAATGTCCTCGATCAGTGGCTCTTCGCCATTGAGCTGGATGTTTTTCACCAACTGTTCGCCAAAACCGAGTTTTTTGGCGAACTTGTACATGATGGTCTGATCGGGCAGCGACTCGAACATGGGTTCAATCACCTTGTCCCGCCACTGCAGTGAACGGTTGGATGCGGTGACCGAGCCGGATGTCTCGAACTGGGTTGAGGCCGGCAACAGATAGACCCCATCCGTGCGGTCGTGCATCACTGCGGAAACCGTGGGATAGGGATCGACAATCACCAGCATGTCCAGTTTCTCCATGGCACTCTTCATCTCCTTGCCACGAGTCTGGCTGTTGGGAGCATGCCCCCAGAGCACCATCGCCTTCACGTTGTCTTTCTGTGCGATGTTCGCCTTGTCCTCCAGCACGCCGTCAATCCAGCGTGAAACCGGGATGCCGGCCGCGTTCATTTGACTCACTTCCTTGCCATTGCCCTGCGCATAAGTGCCGTCATCAAAGCGCCCCTTCAACCACTCGAAATCGAGATCCCAGACGCCGGCCCAGTGTTTCCAGGCACCCTCGGAGAGTCCGTAATAACCCGGCAGGGTATCCATAAGGACACCCAGATCGGTCGCCCCCTGCACATTGTCATGACCGCGGAAAATATTGGTGCCGCCACCGGCAACACCGACATTGCCCAATGCCAGCTGAAGGATGCAGTAGGCACGGGTGTTGTTGTTACCAATGCTGTGCTGAGTCCCTCCCATGCACCAGATCAGGGTTCCGGGTCGGTTATCCGCCATGGTCTTGATGGCGGCAAACACCTGGTGTTCCGGTATACCGGTCACCCGCTCCACCTCATCCGGCGTCCACTTGGCGACCTCTTTCCTCACCTCATCCAGGCCGTAGACACGCTGACTGATGTACTCCTTGTCTTCCCAGCCGTTCTGGAAGATGTGCCAGAGCATGCCCCAGATCAGCGGCACGTCCGTGCCGGGACGCAGCCGCAAATATTGATCGGCATGGGCGGCGGTGCGGGTGAACCGCGGATCAACCACGATCAGCGGCGCATTGTTGCGCTCTTTTGCCCGGAAGATGTGCTGTAACGAGACCGGGTGGGCCTCGGCCGGATTACCACCGATCAGCAGGATGGACCGGGAAAAATGGATGTCATTGTAAGAGTTGGTCATGGCCCCGTAGCCCCAGGTATTGGCGACGCCGGCTACGGTGGTGGAGTGACAGATTCTGGCCTGGTGGTCCACGTTGTTGGTACCCCACAGGGCGGCAAACTTGCGGAACAGGTAGGCCTGTTCATTGTTGTGCTTGGCGGAGCCGAGCCAGTAGACCGAGTCCGGCCCTGAACTCTCGCGGATCTGCAGCATCTTGTCGCCGACCTCGTTGATCGCCTCATCCCAACTGATGCGTTTCCACTTGCCATCCACCAGCTTGGTGGGATACTTCAAGCGCCGTTCGCCATGGCCATGCTCCCGTACCGAGGCGCCCTTGGCACAGTGGGCACCGTGACTGAAGGGATGATCAAAGGCCGGTTCCTGGCCGGTCCAGACGCCATTCTCGACTTCCGCGATAATGCCGCAGCCGACCGAGCAGTGGGTGCAGATGGTCTTTATCTGTTGCACCTCTCCGGCAGTTGCCGATTCGGCGGCCTGTACCCGCTTGATCATGCTGGGCGTGTAGCTACTGGCCAGTACCGCACCACCGGCCATCAGGCCGGAGTTGCGCAGGAATGCGCGACGACTGATGGCACTCCTGCCGGACGCCATACCGCTATTGCTGTCGTTGCCCGGCTGCGCGGGTATCTGGTCGGATCTCTTTGTCAGTTTCATTGCATTCCCCCTGCTGGGCGTTGGGTGCCGATCAGCTTGCCGTGGTTTTGTAGTATTCAAGGATATGCGGGGTCAGGCGATAGCCCTTCTGCTCCTTTGGCTGACCGGGAGAATCCTCTTCAGTCGCCACCACCACACCCGGCAACACCGTAGCGGTTGCCACGCCCACACCGGTCACCAGCGAACCCTTGATGAATTTCCGTCGTTCACTATCAAGGTGCTTTTTCTGATCCTGTTTCATTGCAACTCCTCCCGCAGGGGACAAAAAGATTAAGGGCTCCATCAGACCTGCATGGACAGGTAACGCCGCTCTACCTCCATGAAGGCAATACCGAAGCGGCCCACCGCGCGATAAAACACGGCGGATCGCGCCTCACTCAGATCAATAAAAAAACGCTTACACCAATCGGCCATATGGGTATTGAAGAAATCTGCCTGACGGTCGTGTGGTACGGCATCGCTGATCAGCAACTGCATCACCTCACACAAGGCCGCCGCATGATCTTCCGGCTCGTGTACCCCGGGATCGCGCTGAAATCCCAATGCCGCCAGGTCATCCCGCAGGCGTCCCAGTGGCCGCTCCATCAGAAACCCGGTGAGATACCAGGAGCCATAAGGCACCAGCTCGCCCCGGCCCAGGCCGATAAACAGCGCGTGATATTCATCATCAATGGCTTCGGGTCGACAGGTTGTGGCCGCCAGTCCCAGCATGGACATGGCCAGGGCCATCTCATCGCCGGTTTGTTCGACCGGGGCAAAACCGGACACCCAATCCAGCCGCTCCTGATCCGGTGGGCGGCTCAAGAGTGAAGCCAGCAATCCATAGGCACCGGCACGATAGCGCTGCTCCGGAGATTGCTCATTGTCACCCGCTGAGATCGTGGCGGTATTGGTTTGTGATTGTTGTTCCAATAACTCTGTCCGCATAGCTTCGACCTGATTCGCCATCACATCTTCCTCGTAGTAGCTATGAGCAATGGACGGGCCAACAGGCCCGGTAAAAAAGTGACCGATAAGGCGTAAAACAACCAAACCCGACCGCTCACTGGAGTGTTTCGCCCTTTACTCCCTGGGCCATGGCCTGGGGATCCTGCACGATATCCACCACGCGGCAATCCTCACACAGGGTCAGCCGGTGGCGAGCCTTGCTGTCCTGGAACATCCAGTGACCCTCCAGCTTCTTTAACATGTTTTCAATAACCGACCGGGTGGCAAAGGGCTTGCCGCATTCGCTGCAGCAGAAAGGGGGCTCCCGGTGCAGCAGGCGTATCCGGTTGCGTTCCTCCCGATCGAACAGCAGTCTTGGGGTGATCCAGATGGCATCCTCGGGACAGGTCCGGGTACAGATACCGCACTGCAGACAGTTGGCCTCGATAAAACGCAATTGAGGTTCATCCTCCCCCGCCAGCAGCGCCCTGCCGGGGCAGGCACCGACGCAGGCAAGACAGAGTGTGCAGGCATCCGCCTCCACCTGGGCGGTACCGAAGGGTGCACCCACCGTCAGATTGACCATCGGACGGGCCCGTGTGGACTGCTCGAACAGATGATCGATGGCCATGTAGGCGACCTGTCGTTTCCCGCCATTGGCAGAAAAATTGGCCGGAGTGATCGCTACCTGTGCGTTCTCGACATCAGCCGACAGACTCTGCTCATCGACCAGCCGAACAGCGCTGCCCGGATAACCCAGGGCCGCCAGTATCTCTCCAGCGCTCCCAATCTGCTGTTTAACCGCTTCCCCCACGCGCTCCGGCATCGCCCCCCGATCAAGCAGCAGCACCGATTCGGCGCCATAGGCCAACGCACTCAGCCAGGTCTCCAGTCCGACGCTGGCCAACTCCTCGACCTCAAGCGGGATCAGGTGGGGTTCAAGTGGCGGCGGCGCGCCGTCGGTATCCGCGCTGATCACCAGGACCGGATTCAGTCCACCCGCCTGCCGATAGGTCTTGAGTAACAGACGGACCTGCTCCAGGGTGTCCCTGGGTTGCGGGTAACTGTAGCGGATGGCGCCACTGGGACAGACGGTGGCGCAAACACCACCCCCCTGACAGCGATGAACATCCACGGTGACCTTTTCGATCAGCGAGCTGATCGCCTCGGCCGGACAGGCGTCAATACAGCGGGTACAGGCGATCTGCCCGGAACGCCCGTGGGCACAGATCGAGGCGTCGTAATTGAAGTAGCGTGGCTTGTCGAAAGTACCCACCAGGTCCCTGAGCTGTTCAGCCGCCTGCTCCAGACTGGGCTCATCGGTACCGCTGCAGAGATAACCCGGCGGCTTCATCGGCATGTCCAGCTGCGGTTCGGTTTCCAGATCCAGGATCAGATCCGCCGTGAGTAATTCGGCATTGGGTTTGCCCGGCTCGCCCAACTGTAGCCGGAACGCCCCCAGATGCCCGTCAATGCGCAATGTCCGCCCTGCCTGCGGGATTACCGGTACGCCGGGCAGCTCTTCACCTTCGGTCAACAGCACCTGCGCCCGTAACGGCGGTTGCAACCGGCTGGCAAACTCCAGCGCCTCGTTTCCGCCGATGATCACCACCCTGCCCCGGGACTGAAACTCGATCAGGTCGGTGGCCTCGACCTTGACGCCGGCAAGTGCGGCCAGGGCCGCTGCGCGGGCTCGCTCGTTGCGCACCCGGATGGTATCGGTTATCTGCTCACTCATGATGCCGTTCCATCGTCCGTTGTTAAGCCAGGTTGGCCATTGGCCGCAGAAATCGAATCATTCGCCCCGCTGCCACGGGGATGGGTATCGTCATGGGTCATGGCAGTCTGCCCCCTGGCCTCGGGTTCCGATTCCTGATCCGGGACCGGTGGCCGCTCTTCAGCAGCGGCAGTTGTCGGATCTGTCTGGTCCGACTCCATAGCCGCTTTCAGTCGCTCCTCCGCCATGGCCAGCTGATGCCGCATGTCCGCGGTGATGACGTCTCCCAGTTTGGTAAAACTGGTGTAATCGTCATCGTAATCATCCAGGCCGTCCCGGACATTGAAGGCCGCCTGATGAAACAGCTTACGCAACGCCTGCCGGCGCAACGATTCGCTCACCTTTTCCGACAGGAAACCGGTGTAATCGGATGTCTCGTCCAGAGATTCCAGGGGCGGCATATCCGCATCCGTGAGTGGCTGCTCCGAAACTTCCTCGGGAAGCGACGCCTCAGAGGACTCCGCGACCGCCTGGGGCGGTGATGCAGCAGCCCGCTTCAGGCGGGACCAGCGGGAAATAAAACCGCCGGGTGATTGACTATCCACGGCATCCTTCTCGCGTCCACTCATAACGCCGCACTCCCGCCAGTCTCCTTGCGCCAATCCGTCAAACGGCGCTTTTGCCTTTTTTCCGGCACAAAGTGATTCAGCACAAACAGCTCGCACCAGCGATAAAGCTCCGGCGGCATGGCAACCGCGTAGACGGTTTCGTCAACCTCCTCGCAGGCATTGGCCTGATCGAAACTGAGGCTGAGCAGAAAAGGGACCGGTGTGCCCTCCCCGTTCTCCCGGGCCATCACAAAACAGCGGGGCGTGGGGGAACAGAGGTTGTGGTAATAGCTCTCACACTCATCGGCATGCAGCTGCAGGCGGAATCCACTGTACAGGTAGTGGCATATTTCACCCTGCTGGTGCACCAGGCTTACCGCCTGCGGTGCCGCCTCCCACGGGGCGGCGGTGACGCCGACTGCCTCCCACAGATATGTTTGCCAGGGACTTGTCGCGGGTGATCGCTGCATCACTACCGACAGTGAGAAATCGGTTGGCGCCGGCCCATTCAGATCATCGACAGGTTTTTCGGACATCACACATCGCCTCGTATCCACTCTCCGTCAGAACTCCAACGCAAAGAACATACCAGCCGCTCTGCTAGCGCTCTTAATCAAGGACAGGTGGAACTGCCAGACCAGCCAAAGAACTAAATGCAATGAAAATTGCGGCAAAATGTCACAGCTAAACCTGGACATTGGGACAAATGGCACCAGTTGTCCCACCGGACAAACAAGCACCACCGGGACAACTTGACCGGCGGCCGCATGGAGCAATAACCCTAGTAATTAGGTATGGTATTTGCTCGGAGCTGACTCTACACTTTGTCTTGAGGAGTGGTTATGGATGAGTCAGAGTACATCAGCAGCAGTGCTACGACAGAGCGTCAGGGCCTGATCGACCGATTTGGCAGGGAGATTAAGTATCTGCGTATCTCGGTTACCGACCGGTGTGACCTGCGCTGTGTCTACTGTATGTCGGAGGAGATGCAGTTTGTACCCCGCTCCCAGCTGCTGACCCTGGAAGAACTCTACCGTATCGGCAAAACATTCGTCGAACTGGGGGTCAACAAGATCCGCATCACCGGTGGCGAACCCTTGACCCGCCGGAACATCATTCATCTGTTTCAGTCGCTGGGCCAACTGGATGGCCTGAACGATTTCACCCTTACCACCAACGGCACCCAGCTGCCGAAATATGCCAAAGCACTCAAGGCGGCCGGTGTCACCCGGATCAATATCAGCCTGGATACCCTGCAACCGGACCGTTTCCACGCCATCACCCGCACCGGTGAGCTGCAACGCACCCTGGATGGTATCGATGCCGCGCTGGATGCCGGTTTCGGGCGCATCAAGATCAATTCGGTTATTCTGAAACACCGTAATCACGACGAGGTGGTGGATCTGGTGCAGTTCTGCCAGGCGCGCGGCATGGATATAAGCTTCATCGAGGAGATGCCCCTGGGGATAATCAGCGAGCATGATCGCGCCGAGGCCTACTACTCCAGCGACCAGATTCTGCAGGATCTGCAACAGGTGTACTCCCTGCTGCCCACGACGGAAACCACTGGCGGTCCCTCACGCTACTACCGGATCAGCGACAGCGAGACCCGGGTGGGCTTTATCTCTCCCCACAGCCACAACTTCTGCGACAGTTGCAACCGGGTACGTATGACAGCCGAAGGCCGATTGCTGCTCTGCCTCGGTCAGGAACACTCCATGGATCTGCGCCGTGTACTGCGTGCACATCCGCTGGATGATGCACCGTTGCGCGCCGCCATACGAGAATCCATGAATATAAAACCCAAAGGTCACGATTTCGATCTCACCAGTCAACCTGTGCTATTCAGACACATGAACGCCACCGGCGGCTGATCGTAAAATCTGGTGATGTGAATCAACACACGTTCCTCCGTAACGTGCCATAGTTACACGTGAGAGTATCCAACCGGAGGAATCAACCCATGCTGACTTTTGAAGACTGTCTCGGCCTCTGTGAACTGGATGAAGATGAAATCATGGCCATTGCCGAGCATGAACATGTTCCGGAAATCGTCGCACTGGAGATGGCCCAGTATCTTATCCAACTACCGGACGGAACGGTGACCATCAAGCGCATGATAGTGGAGGATATCCAGCACGCCAGGGAGAACAACAACCTGGCCCATGCGGAACTGCTGCAAAGTGCGCTGAAGCATTTTATCGCCACTCACCCCGAGTTTGACGCATACCGCCGCTGATCCGTGCGCCCTGCTGACGAACGTCATTCCGGCGCTGGGACTGTTGCATGCTGAAATCTGAATCCCGCCTCATTTCATCGGATTTTGCCGGCCACAGGTTGAAGAAGGCCGGCGGAGTCTGTACTGGTTGTTACATATAGATCCTCTGTTGCTCTCCCGGATCAGCGAATAACGGTGCCTGAGGGTGCAACCCCGCACCCTTCAGGGGTATGGCACGAATTACGAAACGGCCCGTGCCTCCCGGCAACAGTGCATCAAAGGGGTAACAGGTGATCAGCGTGAGCAGGGATTGACCCTGATCCAGCAGCCAGAGATCGCCCTGGTCATGCACTTCCGCACTGACAACCGCATACATCAGCCTGGCACCACTTGCCGGTATCAGTTCAATCAGGTCACCCGGTTGCAGATCCCGGAGAAACCGGAAATGGGTGTCCCGGTGACCACTGAGCACACTGTTGCCATCCATACCGGGAGTGGCGGTTCCCGCAATATGTCCTGGTCCGAAAGCCAGAGTCCGGCCGCTGGCACCTGACAGGACAACTTGATCAACACCGAGCCGTGGCACCCTCAGCCGGGCCACCGGCCAGGTATCGGCCCAGGGCCAGGGGCGCACCCGCGCCTCACCCGCCTGGGTGGTCTCCCAGGCCGACTGCAGCAGATACTGGGCCAGCCAGGCTTTTGCCTTGATATATCCGCCCTCAGCAATCTGCCAGATACCGGCCAGTATCATCCCGACGACCAGCCAATGCATCAGGCGATCCCGGGACCGGTTCATAGAACATTCCCCCCATGCACCTTACCATCACTCACCGGTCCCACCCGCACCCCGAAGCCGACACCCGGCCAGCGGGAAAAGAGCACTCCGCAGGCCAGCAGCAACAGACCAACCAGGAGGTTCCATTCCGACGTCGTTGCCGTTTGCGGCAGGCTGCCGAACACCCTGGCCGCACTCCAGCCTTGCGGCAGGTTGGTCGGCACCGCCTTGTTTTCCAGCCCCTGATCCGCCGGTCGGGACGGCGTCTTGTCCACGGCCACCAGGCTGGTATAGCGACTCACCAGCCGGTGGGTCAAGGCAACGTCCAGCACCGCCTTGCGCACCTCGGGCTCGGCAACACCCTGCGCCCGCTGGTCCATCAGATCGGCGATCTTGCGACGGGCCCAGAGCTGATGCACCCCGGACCGTGCCGCCCCGCCCCGCAGGGTGACCTGCTGTTGCCAGGGGACGCCGGCGGCATCCCCCGTGAGGGTCAGCGGCAGGTTCGGTTGTTGCAGCTTCAGCGCCACCAGAACCGGCTCTCCCAGATAGAGATCGGGTATCCGCGCCGGCCACATCTCCACTGGCTGATCTTGCGGCCAGTGGATCTCGATATCGGTAAGTCGCGGCGTCTCCAGCTTGCTGAACAGGGCCGCCATCTTCTCACCCACTTCCGCCACCTTGCCGATGTAGGTGAAGGTGCCCCGACCAAACTGCGCCGCCCGGGTCATGAAAAAGCTGTTCGGTGCCGAGCCGATTCCCACGGTGAACAGACGACTGTCACCAAGTTGCTGATGAATCAGGCTGAACAGCGCCTGCTCGTTACCCACGCTGCCATCGGTGAGAAAGATAATCTGGCGCAACACCCCCTGCTCCGGCTGCTGGCCCAGGGCCAGTTGCAGCGCCGGCAACATCTCGGTCCCGCCATCCGCCACCAGTCGATCGACGTAAGAAAGGGCCCGCTGCAGGTTGTCCGCAGTAGCCGCCACGGCCCGGGAAAACAGCGCCGAGGTTTGATGATTGAACTGGATGACATTGAATCGATCGGCCGTTGTCAGCCGCTCCAGTGCCAGTTTGAGTGCGGCGCGGGCCTGGATGATGGAATCGCCATGCATCGACCCCGATGTGTCGATCACATAGATGACCTCCCTCGGCACACGCAGTGCCGTGGCCCCTGCCGGTGCCGGTGCTGGCGGCATCAACATCAGCAACGCATACTCATCACCCTGCCACTGTTCATTGAACAGTGCCGCCTGGGGCGCATTCCCTGGCGCGGGCACCCAGAGCAGCTCAAAATCCCGATTCGCCGGCACCTGCGCATCCTGCAGTGTCAACTGATAGATTCCCTGGGCATTTTTTTCTGTATTCACCGCATGATAGACGCTCTCCAGATGTGCCAGCGGCATACCCGGATCCAGCCGAATATGCATCGACACCGGATTGACCGGAGCTTCTGTCGGCGCCACCACCGGTGGCGTGATACGCGAGGCATCGGGCACTTCAGGGGTATCCCGCGCCCAGCCATTGCCCTGAAATGCCGTCACCTCAGGACTCCCCGATGGATATCCCGGAATATAGCGGGGTGCCACCACCAGTGGAAAACGGAGTCTGAACTGCCCCTGGCTGTAGGGAATCGCCTGCTGATACTCGATCTCCACCTGCACCGTCTCACCGGGTGCGATATTGGCCACGGCGGTGGTAAAGATATTCGGGCGCTCCTGGTCCAGCAGGCTGGCCTTTTTCCCTTCCCGCCTGGCCGCTTCGTAGGCTTTTCGCGCCTCGCCCTTTTCGCGGATCTCGCCCTCAATCAGGCGTTCACCGATACGCAACCGCATCCGGTCAACCGCCGCCTCCTCGGGCAGGGGAAACACGTAGCTGCCCTCCACCCATTCAGCGGCGGGATTCCTGAAGCGCTGACGCACCGTCACCCGCGCCAGCATGCCGCTGATATTCATCGCTACATCGGTATGCAGCACCGGCGCTTCCACGACCACACCGCCACTGGCCTGTTTCAGCAGCAGCGAACCACGCTGTACCAGGTCAGGCCGAATCCGTTCTGACTGCAGTGAGCCGACGTTGTCAGCCGCCTCCACCGGCCTGATGAAGATGAACACCAGTAACCCGAGCAACAGCGATGTAACAACACCCGCCAGCAGGGACGCCAGGGAGGTGAACCACATATCCCGTCCCAGATGATTAACCGGTTTTTGCTTTGGCATGACGATCCCCTTGGGTTTTTTTCGGTTTTTGGCTGAACCCGGCCCGCGGAGGCGGGGACAATCGGTAAAGTTCCCGGTTCATCGTCTCCGGGGAACAGTAGAGAAAGTGCTCACTCAGCGGTTGGATGAGCCGACTCATGAGGTGGCCCCCGACAGGAACCGGATCACCACCTGGCGGTCGTAGCCCAACCCCTCGCGGTCCTCGGCCGGATAACGCGCATCCGCCTCGCCATGCGCCTGCCGGACAATGCGCTCCGGGTCCACGCCATGCAGGATCAACTGCCGGCTGACCGCCTCCGCTCGCGCCACACTCAGATTCTGGTTGCCCCCCTCCCTGCCACGACGGTCTGCATGGGCATGAATCACTATCCGCAGCTCGCCGATAGTCCGCAGCGCCACTGCCAGATGTGTCAGCTCACGCAGATCATCCGGTTCCATGACGTTTTGCCCGGTTCGAAAATGGATGCGGTGGACAAAGCCGTTGGCTATGGCATCCAACTGCTGTTGATAGCTCGATTTTGCCGACTCCAGCCGTTGTGTCAGTTGCTGCACCTGCGATAGCTGTTGCTGTTCAAGCTGCTCCACCTCCTGCCGGGCACTGCGCAGATCGGATTCGAGCCCCGCACTTCTGCCTGCCAGCACACCCCCGGCGGCACCCAGGATAAGTCCCGGTGGACCAGCCAGGAGCGCACCGGCGATGGCACCGATTCCGGCACCTTGCCACTCACCCGCATAGTGAACGTAACCAGCCATCTGGTCGTCTTCACCAGCCTGCCACTGTTCCAACCCCAACGCCGTTCCCTGCCCCCGGGTCTGATAAGCATTGGCATTGCCAGCCAACATCACACCGACGATCAGGGAATTAACTACCAGTCTATTCATCACACGCTCCCGATTGGTCCAGCGCACCATCCCTGGTGAAGCAGTCATCCTGACTTGCGCCGGTTGCTTGTTATGTTGCGGACATTAAAAGGGAGTGGGATGGCAGGTGGATTTCCTTCTCCGGGCAATCTGCTGACGGATTCGGGCAAAATTGTGGCAATTTGTCCAAGCCGGCCAGCAGCATTGGTACAAATCTGACCACATTCGGGGAGCCGGTTTCGACAAACAGGCGGAAAAACCGACTAACTATCGGGAGAACGGATATAAAACCATCGCGGTATGAAATTTGCCTGAAGTATCAGGGCACATTCGAGCAAGACTAGAGAATCCACTGATGGCGGCCTTAATGTCACCCCACAGCGATGCGTTCATGAGTGTCAAGCAGGTGGCCGAATACCTCCACCTGAACGAAAAGAAAATCTACGCACTGGTCAATGAGGGCGGCATTCCGGCCACCAAGGTTACCGGCAAATGGATGTTTCCACGTGAGTTGGTTAACCGCTGGATGCTGGACTCGACTCACGGTGGCCTGCTGAGCGATCGGCTGGTGATCTCCGGCGGGGAAGACCCGCTGCTCTATCATCTGGTCCAGGAATTTGCCCGGGCGACGGGGGCGCATGCCCTGATCAGTTATACCCCTACCAGCACCCGTCTGGGGCTGGACCTACTGCAATCCAACCGGGTGGACACCTGCGGCATTCACTGGGGACCGGATACTGAAAGCCACATCCGTCACCCGGCACTGTTGAGCCAGTATCCCCAGCATCGTCAGTGGGTGCTGATTCGCGCCTTCAAACGGGAACAGGGACTGGTAATCACTCCGGCGATTACCGGGCGGGTCAAAGAGCCACAACCACTGTTTGATCCCCGGTATCGCTGGGTACTGCGGCAGACCGGATCGGGGGCACAGCGATTCCTGCTGGAGCTGCTGAGTCACTACGGCATCGACAAGGACCAATTAAACTGTTGCATCACCGCGCTGTCCGAACGGGAGGCAGCCGCCGCCATCGCCATGCAGCGGGCCGATATCGCACCCGGCACCCGAGCCACGGCAACCGCGTATGGCTTAGGTTTTATACCCTGTGGCTGGGTCTCATTCGATCTCGCCCTACCCCGGGCGATCTGGTTCAGAAAACTGTTTCAGGAACTCCTGACACGATTGAAATCCCAACCGTGCCAGGCAATGGCTGACCTGTTTACCGGCTACAACCTGGATGGTGCCGGAGAGTTGGTTTGGGGGGATGAATAACGGATGGAAACCCCGGCAGGCTCCTAGTCGAGATTTTTCAGACCTTTCAGGGCAATATCCAGCCGCTCTCCCTCCAGATACTGGAAGCAGCGGGCACTCCACTCATCGGGCGTCATACCGCCATCGGCAAGCATCGCCGAGACCACCTGCCCCCACTGGATCAGGTAGGCATTCGTTTCCAGCAGTTTGGTGTGCTGCTCGAGAATTTCCCGGCGTCTTTTATCCAGCTTCTCAAGCTCTCTTTCAACAAATAACCCATGCTCATCGGTCATGACAGTACCTTTAATTAATCGATCAATATCTTTGCGGTATTTGCATGGATAGTATCCTGACACCACAGCCTGCCTCAACTGACAGTCCATATAACTTTCGGAACCTGCAGCCGCAACGTCGACGGAATAACTTATTGATCACAGCCGACCAAAAACAGATTTCTGAACGGAAACACCAACAGCAAGAAAAAATCAACCGGGATACTCAGTCACCCCGTTTGCCGCGCTGCCCACTCATTTCCCAGGCCTGAACTTTTCTCTCCAGCGTCTTGCGCGATATACCCAACAGTCGCGCCGCGGCGGATTTGTTGCCCCCTTCGCGCTCCAGTACTCTGAGAATATGCCGCTTTTCCACACCTTCCAGCTGCAGATCGGCATCGCTATCCCGCGCTACAACTGCCACATCTGCGCTACTTGGCCGGGCCAGGCATTGACTGGGACTACTGTTGAGCAGCAGGCATCGTTCAATTACATTTTTTAGTTCGCGCACATTACCCGGCCAGTTGTAACTACTCAGGCAGGCCAGATCGCCAGCAGAAAATTCCGGCGGCTCAACCCCCAGTTCCGACGCCAGCGACTTGCTGAAGTAGTCGGTCAACACCGGAATATCGTCCAATCGTTCCCGCAACGAAGGCATACGGATGGAGAGTACATTCAAGCGGTAAAAGAGATCCTCACGAAACTCCCCGGAGCTCACCAGCTCACCCAGATCCTGGTTGGTTGCGGCGATAATCCGTACCACTACGGGAACCTCCTTGTTGGAACCGACCGGCCGCACCGTTCGATCCTCCAGCACGCGCAACAGATGAGCCTGCATGGAGAGCGGCATCTCGCCAATCTCATCCAGGAAAAGAGTCCCCTCATTGGCATAGGTAAACAACCCTTCACGCGCCTGATGGGCTCCGGTAAAGGCGCCCTTGATATGACCGAACAGCTCACTTTCCAGCAACTCGGCAGAAATAGCGCCGCAATTCACCGGCACAAAACTGCCGGAACGGCCACTCCACTGATGAATCGCCCGGGCGGCCAGCTCTTTCCCCGTGCCGGACTCGCCTTCAATCAGTACGGTCGAGGGCATGGGCGCAACCCGTTTGATCACCTGGCAGAGGCTTCGGATCAGCTCGCACTCCCCCACCATTCCCGACTTGTCAAAAATGTGCTCCACTTGGCGGCGTAGCACGAAATTCTCCCGCTGCATCTTTTGGCGATCCATGTAACGTTTCACCGAAGCCAGCATCTGCTCCATGCGAAAAGGTTTCATGATGAAATCCTCCGCACCGGCACGAAGTGCGGCGACGGCAGTCTCCAGATCGGCATAGGCGGTCATGAAAATCACCCCGGTTGCGGCTCCCTGCCCGCGCAATGCATTCACCCATTCAACGCCGGTGCGTCCCGGCAACCGGATATCCGCAATGATCAGGTCAAAATAGCAGCGATCATTCAGTACCTCGGCGGCGGCGGCACTGTCGGCAGTCTCCACCAAACCGAAATACTTCTGCAGCCCTCGCTGCAGAAAGCTGCGTATTTCCGGCTCGTGATCCACAATCAGTACCGAGGTCATGCGAGTGTTCGACTCAACCCGGTCTGGGTCCACTAGATGTTCTCCCACTATCATCACCTTGCTTCTGGAATCTGAGAATTAAAAAGCACAAGGAACCACGCGTCCCTGGGGACATATTGTTATTCTGATGCAAAAGGGTGACCGATCAGCCCATGCCTATCCGGACAGAAGGGTAAAATCTGCCCCTGCGCTCTCCAAGTATGGGACATTTTGTCACAATTGCCAGCAAGCACTCTTGGACAGTCTGACCTTACAGCGGGGGCATCTATCCCCCAGCCCGGGCGCAGAATAGCCAAACGGGTCCACCCACTCCGATAAACAGCCCGTTTTGTTGATTTTATTCTGACCAGCCAGAGGGAATACCAGGCAAGGTTGCATCAAATCCGACACTCTCGCCAATTGGCATTTTTATTGCTAAAACGTATAACAGACGATCAGTCTGAACACACTCTCGCGCCCTGAAGCCTGCCCAGGAGGCAAGACGTATGATTGAATTCCCGCTCCCGATCCTGGGATTCAGCGCCTTCAGTGGCACCGGAAAAACCACGTTATTAACCCGATTACTGCCGATACTGACAACGCAGGGCCTGCGTATCGGTGCGATCAAACATGCCCATCACCTGTTCGAGGTGGAGCATCAAAAAAAGGACAGTTATCAATTGCGCCAAACGGGAGCGGACCAGATGCTGGTGACGTCGCGTAACCGGATGGCCCTGATTACCGAACTGCAGACACGGCACCCGGAACCGACCCTGGCCGAACTGCTCAACGCCCTGAACCTCTCCACGCTGGATCTGGTACTGGTGGAGGGATTCAAAAAAGAGCGTTTTCCAAAGATTGAACTGCACCGACCCAGTCTGGGCAAGCGACTGCTGTATCCGGATGACCCCGATATCATCGCCATCGCGACTGATGGGCATCTCAGTACCCGGCCGTGCCATATTCCGGTGCTGAATCTCAATCAGCCTGACGAAATCGCCGGTTTTCTCCTCGACTACTGTTTTCAGCAACCGGGACAGCCATCTCATTTGCCGCCGCTGCTTGGGCAACGGCGACTGTAGCGATCTCCCGCATAGACTATACCGGCGCATCGTCCAAAACAGGGCGGAGCGTGCCGGCAGCCATAACCCCGGCACCCACGGGTGCCCAAACACTCATAAGTTGCAAACAGGCCGGCCAGGCCAATCTTTCGTGCCAGCTCGGCCACTTATTGCCGACCCGGATATGGTGTAGAGTGAGCGGCAAAAGCCACACACCGAGACTATGAAAAAACTGATTGCCATCGTTGAAGACGAACCCGCCATTCGGGAAAACTATGCCGACCTGCTGCGTCGCCACGGCTACGAGGTGCGGGGTTACGCCTCACGCCAGGAGGCCGATGAAGCTTTTCGCGAACGACTGCCCGATCTGGCGATTCTGGATATCGGACTGAATGACGAGATGGAGGGGGGCTTTACCCTGTGTCGTGAGTTGCGCGCCCGCTCCACCACCCTGCCGATCATTTTCCTCACCGCCCGGGACAGCGAGCTGGACACCGTCTCCGGCCTGCGTCTTGGAGCTGACGACTACCTGACCAAGGACATCAGCCTGGCCCACCTGGCGGCGCGTATCTCTGCCCTGTTCCGGCGTATGGAGGCGCTGCGCCAGCCGGTCCAGGAGGAGAAGGTGATGCTGCGTGGCCCATTGCGACTGGACCTGGACCGGCTGCAGGTGAGCTGGAACGACACCCCCATCGACCTGACCCTGACCGAGTTCTGGTTTGTACACGCCCTCTGCCAACGCCCCGGCCACGTGCGCAGCCGGGACCAGCTGATGGATGCCGCCAACATCCTGGTGGACGCCACCAGCATCAGCACCCACATCAAACGCATCCGGCGAAAATTCGAGGAGTGTGACAGTCAATTCAACGCCATCGAGACCGTTTACGGCATCGGCTATCGCTGGAACAACACCTCGCCCCCTGCCCCGGAATGACCCGCAAACGGCGTTTTTTTCAGAGCATTCGCTTCAAGCTGCTGCTGGTCTCCCTCGCACTGCTGGCTATTCCCTGGGCTGGCTACCGCTACCTGCAGGAGACCGAGCGGTTTTTGCGCCAGACCCAGGAGACCATGCTGCTGGGTACGGCACAGGCAGTGGCTGCCATCCTCCACAACAGTCCGGCCATGATCAACCCTACCCGACACACGACGGGGGACCTGTCCGGCGATCCGCTACAGTATGTCAATCAACTGGAGCGACCGATCCAGTTGGACGGTTACACCGAGGACTGGCTGCCCTATATGGGAAACCTGCAGCGTTTTCCAGAGCAGGGTGAATGGCTGTTCGACAGTATCCTGGGCGAGTACGGTGGTTATCTCTACCTGCTGCTGCGGGTGAATGACCGGCGGGTTCTGTATCACCCCCCAGGCAGCACCCGGCTGGACCAGGGGGATTACATCGACCTCAGGCTGGAATCACCCGATGGAAAGATTACCCGCTACCGTATCGCCACCACCTCACCCGGCTGGGTCAGCGCCCGCGAGATGCCGGACAGGTCTGAAAACCCAATGCCGATTGGCCGTGAAGACAGGATTCAGGGTGAATGGCAGACCTCGGAGAATGGTTACACCCTGGAACTGAGGATTCCCCGCTACCTGATCGGGGAGCGCATCGCAGTTACCGTGGCGGACCTGGATGATACGGCCGGAGCGCTGACCCGTCACCTGGTAAGTTCCACCGGAAACGGCCAACCCGCCCCGCTGGGACGTATCGTACGACCGGACCCGGAGATCGGCCGTCTGATCGGCGGACTGGAACATGAGAATGCCCGCATCTGGGTAGTGAACAACCAGCGACTGGTGCTGGCCAGACGCGGCCGTCTGCAACCACCGGAGACGGTAATCGAAAACGATGAGCCGGTTCAATTCTCCCCACTGCAACCGCTGATGCGACTGATCCTGGACCAGCCCAGCGCGCATTTCCAGGATGACTTCTCCCGCAGCGCCCGTCTGGGAGGTCGCGAGATCGATGCCGCCCTGGCAGGTCAACCGCAGTCGCGCCGCCGCAGCACGACCGATGGGCGGGCAGTGATCCTCTCTGCCGCGTGGCCGATCCAGTCATCCAGTGGCGTGGCCGGAGCCGTGCTGGTAGAGCAGACCACCAACCGGATTCTCAGTCTGCAAAACCAGGCACTGGAACAGATCACCGGCATTACCCTGGCACTGTTTCTGTTCATCGGACTGGCGATTCTTGGTTTTGCCAGTCTGCTGACAGCGCGCATCCGCCGGCTCAGCCAGCGCATTGAAAAGGCGGTAACCACCGATGGCCGGATTCTCGGTCCGCTGACGGCAGACAGATCCAATGATGAAATTGGCGATCTGAGCCACAGCTTCTCGGGCGTACTGAATCGACTCGCGGAGTACAACCGCTATCTGGAGGCGATGGCCTCGCGTCTCGCCCATGAGTTCCGAACCCCGTTGACCATTGTCCGCTCCTCCCTGGAAAATCTCCAGACTGACACCGCGGACGGGGATCAACAGCGCTACATCCTGCGGGCCCAGGAAGGGATCGAACGGCTCGGACTGATCCTGCATCGTATGCGCGAGGCGACCCGGCTGGAACAGCAGCTGGCGCAGACCGAGATGCTGTCGTTCGATCTCGGTGCGCTACTGGATATGGCCCTGGAAGGATATGGCAGCGCCTTCCCGCAGGTGATGTTCCAGCTCGATCGGTGCGAAAGCCCGGTTATGATCCATGGCGCCCCCGATCTGATCAGTCAGGCGCTGGATAAATTGATCAGCAACGCCGTCGACTTCCATCAGCCCGGCACCGCTATTCAACTGATATTGAAAAGAACCGACCGGCATCATGTCCGGCTAAGCGTCCGCAACAGCGGCCCGCCACTCCCGCAGGGCATGGAGCAGGAGCTGTTTTCATCCATGGTTTCCATCCGCAAAAACAGCGGCAACGAACCGCACCTGGGACTGGGACTCTATCTGGTGCGACTGATCAGCGAGTTTCACGGCGGGCGTGCCGAGGCGGATACCCTGGAATCACCGTCAGCCGTCGAGTTCAGCCTGCTGCTACCGGTCATTCCGCAATCCCGCTAAAAACCCGGGAGCCTGTCGGACTGTCAATTCTTGATACCGATGCCCCGGTTGAGCAGATAGAGACTGAAGCCGGTAAGCGCCACGATAAACAGGACGACAATGCCCAGCGCCACACCCATGGGAATATCCGACACACCGAGCAGGCCATAGCGGAAGGCGTTGACCATATAGAGTATGGGATTGGCCAATGAGACCTGCTGCCAGAACTCCGGCAGCATACTGATGGAGTAGAAGACGCCGCCCAGGTAGGTCAACGGGGTGAGAATAAAGGTCGGTACAATGGAAATGTCATCAAAGCTGTTGGCATAGACCGCATTGATGAAACCGGCGAGGGAGAAGAGGATCGCGGTGAGAATGAACACCGTCAGGGTCCAGCCATAGCTCTGCACCTGGATGTCGGTAAAAAACAGCGACACACTGGTGACGGCGATGCCCACCATCACGCCACGCGCCACGCCACCCGCCACGTAGCCGGCCAGGATCACCCAGTTGGGTACCGGCGATATGATCAACTCCTCCACATGGCGCTGGAACTTGCTGCTGAAGAATGACGAGACCACGTTGGAATAGGAATTGGTGATCACCGCCATCAGGATCAGTCCGGGTACGATGAAATCGATATAGCTGAAGCCATCCATTTCGCCGATACGCGAGCCTATCAGATTACCGAAAATAATGTAGTAGAGCACCGTGGTGATCACCGGCGGCAGGATGGTCTGCAGCCAGATGCGGGTAAAGCGCAGCAACTCCTTGGTGAAAATGGTCTGGAAGGCGGTCAGGTAGCGACTATAACGGGTCATTGCGCCGCTCCATTCCTGGCGCTCTCCACCATGTTCATGAACAGTTGCTCCAGGCGGTTCTGCTTATTGCGTAACGAGGTGACACCGATTTCGTGCAATGAGAGTTGCTCGAAGAGCTGGTTGATGCTCTGTTCGCTGTTGACCGCTACCTCGACCCGCTGTCCATCCAGCCGTTTCAGTTCAAAGCCCTGCAGCGACGGTAGTTCATTCAACGGATCCCGCAGATTCAGCACAAAGGTTTCGGTGTGCAACTGATGCAGCAACCGATCCATGCGCGAATGCTCCACAATGCGCCCCTGGTTGATAATGGCGATATTGCGGCAGAGACTCTCCGCCTCTTCCAGATAATGGGTGGTGAGGATAATGGTGGTCCCCTGACGGTTCAGCTCACTCATGAACTCCCACATGGAACGGCGGATCTCGATATCCACCCCGGCCGTCGGCTCATCCAGGATCAGCAGCTTCGGCCGGTGTACCAGCGCCCGGGCGATCATTAACCGACGCTTCATACCACCCGACAGGGTACGCGACATCTGCTGGCGTTTGTCCCACAAATCCAGCTGTCTCAGACTCGCCTCGGCGCGCCGCCACGCCTCTTTCCGGGGTATACCGTAGAAGCCGGCCTGATTGACCACAATCTCGCCGATCGGCTCCCACATGTTGAAATTGAACTCCTGCGGCACCAATCCGATGCAGGATTTGACCCCTTCGGGGTCGTTATCCAGATCGTGGCCGAACACCTCCACGTGACCAGAGGTTTTATTGACCAGAGAACTGATAATACCGATAGCCGTCGACTTGCCGGCCCCGTTGGGTCCCAGCAGGGCGAAGAAGTCGCCCTGCTGTACGGTGATATCCACCCCCTTGAGGGCCTCAAAACCGTTCTTGTAGACCTTTCTCAGGTCCCTGATATTCAGTGCATTCATGGGGTAACGATAAATCCGGATAACCGATCTGGGATGCAGGCGCACAATAGTTGAACTGTATCACCGGATCAACCACCCGGATGGATCCCGCACCTACTCTCAAGGCCATCCAGCCTATATGGTGTCGCCACCGGTGAAATCAACCGTGGGCAAAGCATACAACCCGAGCAATGTCGGGGAGACGATCCAGGCAAAACCGATATAATGGGGCAAAGCGTTTGGGACATCTCCCGGCCATAACAATATCCTTGAGGTATAGGCATGAACAGAATCACCCTCGTCGGGGCCGGCTTCGCGGCACTGACCGCCGTGCAGAAACTGCGCGCCGCCGATCCGACCGCCGAGATCACCCTGGTCGCACCGGCAGCCGAATTCACCTACCTTCCCGGCACCATCTGGATCCCGTCCGGACTGCGTCAGCCTGAGGATCTGAAGATCGATCTGGGCAACTTCTTCCGCCGCATGCGCGTGAACTACCATCAGGGATCGGCTAGCGGGCTCAAGGCAGGGGGGCGCATCCTGGTAACCGACCAGGGCGAGATCGAAAACGACGGGCTGATCATCTGTTCCGGCGGACGCTTCATCAAAAAACTTCCCGGTATCGAACACGCCATTACCCCCTGCGAGGGCATCCCGGCGGCAGTAAAAATAAAAGACCGGCTGCGGGCGTTGCAGGGCGGCACCATCGCCGTAGGTTTCTCGGGCAATCCGAAAGAGCCCTCGGCCATGCGCGGTGGCCCGATGTTTGAATTTCTCTTCGGTATCGACCGGCAACTGCGCCGCGAGGGCCGTCGGGACCGCTTCAAGCTGGTGTTCTTCACCCCGGCACCGGAACCGGGCAAGCGTCTCGGTCCCAAGGCGGTCGCGGGCCTGCTTCGGGAGATGCAAAAGCGCGGCATCGAGACCCATCTGGGGCACAAGATGAAACAGTTCACCGACAGCAAGGTGATTACCGAGGGAGGGGAGTTCGCCGCCGACCTGATCCTGTTCATGCCCGGAATGACCGGAAACCAGTGGTTTGATAACACGGATCTTCCCAGGTCGGAGGGCGGCCTGATCAGGGCGGATGCCCAGTGCCGGGTGGAGGGGATGGAGCGGGTTTATGTGGCGGGCGATTCCGGCAGCTATCCCGGCCCCGACTGGATGCCGAAACAGGCCCACATGGCCGACCTGCAGGCGGAGGCCGCGGCGGCCAACCTGCTGGCCGAGCTGAACGGCGAGCAGCCGACCCGGACCTTCAAGGTGGAGCTGTTCTGTATTGTTGACAGCCAGACCACCGGCAGCCTGGTGGCACGTACGCCGAAGTACAACATTGCACTACCACAGATGCGGGCATTCCACTGGATGAAGCGGTTGTTCGAGTGGTGGTATCTGCGGCAGTACCGCTAACCCCACTGCCTGTGGGAGGCTCGCCCTCGAGCCGATTGGTCGCAACACCGCTGCAGGGTCAAACATCGCGGCGGGGGCGCCGCTCCTACCGGTTCGGCGGCTATTTACCCGGACGTACCAGCCCGCCCAGGCCCATCTCATCGAGGGATTTCTCCATCAGTTCACGCACCTGACGCGCATCGGTCATGCGCAATGCCGCCTGCAGCAGGCTCTTCGCCCGGGCCCGGCTGTAGCTGCGGATCACCCACTTGATCTTGAGCAGGCTGCCGGCACTCATACTGAGACTATCCACCCCCATGCCGAGCAGCAGTACCGCGGCCAGCGGGTTGCCCGCCAGTTCGCCACAGACACTCACCGGCCGGCGATAGATCGCTGCCCCCTCGACTATCTGCACCAATGCCCGCAGCACGGCGGGATGCATATCATCAAAAATGGCGGCAACACGGGGATTGTTCCGGTCCACCGCCAGCAGATACTGGGTCAGATCATTGGTGCCGACAGAGAGAAAATCGACCCGGCGCGCAATCTCGTCAATCTGGTAGACCGCCGATGGCACCTCGATCATCACCCCCACCGGGGGCATCACCACGTCGTAGTTCTCTTCCAGCAGCTCATCATGGGCGCGTTGAATCAGCATCTGCAGCTCATCCACTTCCGAGACCTTACTGATCATGGGCAACATGATCTGCAGATTGTTCAGCCCGATATTGGCTCGTATCATGGCGCGAATCTGGGTCAGGAAGATCTCCGGATGATCAAGGGAGATGCGCACCCCGCGCCAGCCGAGGAACGGATTGGATTCCACAAAGGGGAAATAGGGCAGCGGCTTGTCGCCGCCGATATCCAGGGTACGCAGAATCACCGGACGCGGTGCGAACGAACTCAGCATCTGCTGATAGCTCTCGACCTGAACCTCCTCGCCCGGAAAACGATCCCGCACGATATAGAGCAGTTCGGTACGGTGCAAACCGACCCCTTCCGACTCCTCCAGCCCCACAGTCATGACATCGGATATCAGACCGGTATTCAGATAGAGCGGCACAGTCACACCATCGGTGGTCTCCGCCTTCAGGCCCTTCATGGCTTCCAGGTCCCGGGATATCTCGGACTCTTCCTTGGCCAGGCGGGCGTATTCATCACTAACAGACGGATCAGGCGAGACATAAACCCGGCCGCGGTACCCGTCTACGATAATCTCCAGACCTTCCAATCTGCCCACTGGCAGATCGGTCACGCCCATCACTGCCGGAGCACCCATGGCGCGCGCCAGGATCGCCACATGAGAGGAGCTGGAGCCCTTGGCAGAGACGATAGCCGCCAACCGTTCCGTCGGCACCTCGGCCAGTTGCACGGCGCTGATATCATCCCCAACCAGGATGGTCTTTTCCGGGTAATGGATCTCGCGGGGCTTATCCAGTTGCAGGTGCATCAGAATACGCCGGCCAAGATCACGGATATCCGAGGCTCGCTCGCGCAGATAGACATCATCCATGTTATCGAATACCCGGGCATGGATTTCGATGGTGTGGCGTAGCGCACTCTGCGCCCACTGCCCCTGCTCGATACGCTCCACGGTCTGACTCACCAGGGCGTCACTGCCGAGCATCAACAACAGTGCATCAAACAGCGCCTGCTCTTCAACCGGCAGTTCGGTTGAGAGACGCTCCTTGAGGGATTTCAGCTCCTGCCGGGTCATGGCAACAGCTTCCTTGAACGCGGTCACTTCCGACTGGATATTCTCTGTCGTGCGATCCGGTACCGCATCAAGATCCGCCAGTTGATAAGCCACCACAGCCTTTCCCGTGACCACCCCTGGAGCACTCGGCTGTCCACTGAGATAGCGATTCAGCGGACTACGCGTGGGCTGCAGTTGGGTCAGTTCACCACTGGCCCGGGCATAGGTAATCGCACCAGCCAGTTGTGCCGCCAGGGTGAACAGGAAGGTAACCTCGTTATCATCGAATTTACGCGACTGCACCTGCCGCACCACCAGCACCCCCAGCACCTTACGGTTCTGGATAATGGGTACACCGAGGAAACCCCGGTATTGGGTTTCACCCGTGGCGTGAATAAAGAGGTAGCGGGGATGCTCCGTCGCATCATCGAGATTGACCGGCTCGGCGCGCTCACAAACCAGACCTACCAGGCCACGGTGCATCGGCAGGCTGACCTTGCCGACCGCCTCCTGACGCAGACCCTCGGTAGCCAGCAGAACATGCTCGCGTCGATCAAAATCGGTCAAATAGACCGAACAGACATCGGCCTTAATCGCCTGCTTTACCCGCTGCACGATCAGCTTTAACGCCTCTCCCAGATCCGGAGCCGCATTAACCTCTTGTACAATCCGATGAAGTATTTCAAGCATGATTTTGTCTTTACAGATCGCGTTGCGAAATAGGTGGCCTGCCTCCGGGCATCAGCGAGAAGGCAGCGTTTCTCCCACTCTGAAATACCCGCATCAAGGAAAGCAGCCATTCAACCGTCCTCTCCAAGAGGCCAGCTGAATGGCTACGACTGGCTAGGAGCGCCGGTTCTGGCGAAGATAGTTGGTCTGCGTCCGGGCAGGGGCGCCCTCAGGAAACAGCAGTGGTGCCAGTTCCTCAAGTGCCTGCACATAGACCTTGCGCTTGAAATAGACCACCTCGCGTAACGGGTGCCAATACTTTACCCATCGCCAACTATCAAATTCCGGCTTGGGCGCATGATCCAGACAGAAATCTGTCTCTTCACACAGCACCCGCAACAGATACCAGAGCTGTTTCTGGCCAATGCAGAGCGGTTTGCAGTGGTGGCGCAGAAACCGCTTCGGCAAACGGTACCTGAGCCAGCCCGACGTCACACCGATGATCTCAACCTGGTGCTGTCGCAGTCCCACCTCTTCCTCAAGTTCGCGAAACATCGCCTGTTCCGGCGTCTCGCCCTTGTTGATCCCACCCTGGGGGAACTGCCAGGCATCCTGCCCTATCCGTCTTCCCCAGAATAGTTGCCGCTGATTATTGCAAAGTATGATGCCGACGTTAGGTCTATACCCTTCTGAATCAATCAAAGGAAAACCTATATAAGAATCAATAAACTGACTTGATTGTTCCACAATCCACCGTACTCCGGCAACCACTAGCATCCTGCTCCTCCTCCCAGCCACCCGCTTTTTCCACCTCCGCACCACGGCGGCTTATACCGACACTGAGTTCTGGGTTAGAATGGCCGCCCATTTCACCAGGAGCAGTGACCTTGCCTTTAGCCATATTTGATCTCGACAACACCTTGCTTAATGGTGATTCAGACCATCTCTGGGGCCAGTTTCTGGCCGAGCAGGGCATTGTTGATGGCGACTGGTACGAGCGCGAAAACGACCGTTTCTACCAGGAATATAAGGAGGGGACGCTGGATATACATGAGTTCCTGCGCTTCTCCCTGAAACCACTCAGCCAGCATTCACCGGAGCAGTTGCGCCAGTGGCACCAGGCATTTATGCATGAAAAGATCGAACCCATCCTGCTACCGGCCGCTCAAATACTGATCGACAAACACCGGGCCACGGGCGATACCCTGATGATCATTACCGCCACCAACGCCTTTGTGACCGCACCAATCGCCGCCGCCTTTGGCATTGAACACCTGATTGCCACCGACCCGGAGATGGTCGGTGGCCGCTATACCGGTGAAGTGGCTGGAACCCCCTGCTTTCAAGAGGGCAAGGTGACCCGATTGAAGCAATGGCTGGAACAGCATCGGCAGAATCTTGCCGGAAGCAGTTTTTACAGCGACTCTCACAACGACTTGCCGCTGTTAAGGCAGGTGGAACACCCGATTGCCGTTGATCCCGATGAAACCCTGGCACAACACGCCCGCAAGCACGGCTGGCCCATCATCACCCTGCGCGAATAAACCGCATGCTATAGTCGACCTATCTGGTGCGGATTGAGCAGGCAAAGAATATGAAGCAGAAACCCTTTCTTCTGATAGTCGCCGTCCTGATCGGTGTCATTATCTACGCCTACTACGCCCCGAAGGAGTCCCCGGAGCGGGCCACCACACTGACACCAAAACAGTACATCGAACTGGTGGAACAGAAAAAGCAGGAGCGGAAGGCAGAGGCGGCGGAAGAGGAAAAACAGCAGGATTCGGAGAAAGCACAGCAGTAGCATCCACGCTGCCAAATGCAGGTGAGACGTTCACCGACCTACGAACCACAAGGCTAATGGCAGAAAATCAGCAGGAAATCACAACCGCCGACAGACGGAGCGCTCATCCGGATGCTCCACCGCATCGACAATGGAATTGATGAACCGGCCCAGTTCATCTGTGCTCAGCACTTCGAGAATCCGGTTCAGCAGTGCCGGGTCCACCAGAGCCTGCACGGATCGCCCATCGCTGAGATTGACGCTGACACCGGCGGCATGCACATGCTCGGTTGCATCGGCCTGTTCCACAAACAGCGCCTCGTTCATATCCAGCATCTCATCATAAAAGGCCTCGATGTCATCCATCAGGCTGTCATCGGTATCATCCGGCAACCGCACCATAAAGCCCTGATCCTCGCTGGCAGAGAGAGGCTGCAGCCCCTTCTGTTCCAGAAAGGCGATGAATTGCTGCCAGGGGCGTTCGTCAAAAAAGATATATTCCAACATGGGGAGCGACCTTGATCCTGCCGATACAACTGAGTGGAAACATTTTCACATTCGCGACCTGAATGCAAGAATCAACTGATTGCGCAGGGTCTTGACCAGGTTCAACTGCTTGGCCGTCAGCACGATACCGTCCGCCTGGGGATGATCGGCATAGATCAGCCCCAAAGGACGTTGCTTGATAACCAACGGAAAGACCAGGAACGAGCCGGCGTTGGAGAGCTTTTTGTACCACTCCGGCAGGTTATCCTTGATCCGGGGATCGCTGGTATTGGAGACCGCCAGGTCCACGCCATTTTTCAGCGCGGCATGAAACACATCCGCGCTGTACTGTCTGGAAAAATGGAACCCGGTGATGAAGTTGTCGATATCGCTACCAAATCCCAGCTTCGCCTTAATCTTCTGTTTGCTCTGATCCTGCAGGCAGAGTACCACCCGGTGGAAGGCCAGGGCCCGGTAGATCGTCTCCAGTACCACATTGAACACCTGGATGATATTGCTGTTGTCATCCAGCAGCATATCGGTCACTTCCTGCAACCCCTCGGTCAGCACAATCTCTGCATTGATCGCCGGGTCATCCGGGGTAATCTCAGCAACCGGTTCTTCTGTGTAAGATGATTTCCCCGGTTCCAGTGCAAGCGTGGTAGTCATATCCTCCTTGCGCCCCTTGCCCCGGGTCACGTGGGATGTATCGGGATGGGCAGGCCGGGACAGCCGGCGCATAAACGGATCGTTGGCCGCCTTGGCTGACAGACTTCCGCTCAGTTCAATAAACTCCTTTCTCGCTTCGTCCAGCATGCCCTCAAAGCGCCGCTCACTGATCGCCAGGCCGCGGCGAAACCTTTTCAGCAGCTGCTTTATCTGCTGCTCTCCGCCATCGTCCGACTCGCCAATAATCCGCGTTGCCTCATTGGAAAAATTGGCAATCAGCCGCAGCTTTACATCCGTATCCTTGAGGTCACCGGGGGCGGCTGGATCAACCTTGACCATGCCCCGGGTAATGGTGGCGGGAAAATTCCACTGTTCGGCAATGGCAATCCCCATCTCCTGAAAGGTCATGCCCAGCACACGACGCTCCGCCTGCTCCTGAGACACCGATTCGGTTTTGACCAGACGCCGGATCTCCTCACTCTCGTCATTCAGGTAGTAGGTCACCAGGATCTTGCCCAGGGTGTGCAGCATGCCGCAGAGGAACCCCTCTTCAACATGCTCCATCTCCGCATCTTCCGCGGCCTGCCGCGCCAGGGTCGCGCTGAAAATGGCCGCCGCTATCTCATTTTTGAGTTTGACCGCCTGGGTCTTGTTGTGCAGATGTTCAAAAAAGATCAGCGAGGCGGCAATGGAACGGATGGTCTGGATACCAAGCACCACAATCGCCCGCGATATGGTGCCGATGCGCCCGGCAAAACGGCTGTAATAGGCCGAGTTCACCACCTTGAGAATTTTACTCGCCAGGGCAAAGTCACGAATGATTATGCGGGCCAGATGATCCATGCCCTTGTCATCCGACTCGGTCAGGCGGTTAAGGGTTCGAATCGATTCCGAAAGCACTGGAAAATCACTTTTATGCTGCATTCTCCGCAACAGAAAATCGACCGTCCCCTTGGCCGCCTGCCCGGTGATCTCGTCACGGCTTTTACGGTACTCAACAATCGCTCCCAGCATCTCTCCGGCATCCGCAAACCGCGCACCGGGCTCTTTTTCCAGGGATTTCTGCACGATCGCATCCAGCTGTTCACTGACTTCCGTATTGAAACAGGAGGGATTTTCCACGCCATTGGCGCGGATGTTCTTCAGCAGGGTCTGTTGATCCCGGGCGTCAAACGCCATCTTGCCGGTCAGTAGTTCGAACAGAATCGCCCCCAGGGCGAACACATCGGCCTGAGGGCTTACCTTTCCCTGGTCGATATATTCCGGTGCCATGTAGCGCGGGGTACCGGTCAGCTCCATATCCCGGCTCACCGCGCCACCGAGCAGCCGGGCAATACCGAAATCCATGACTTTTGGTGTGCCGTCACCATTAAGAATTATATTCGCTGGTTTCAGGTCGCGATGCACAATGCCTTTCCGGTGCACCTGATCAATCCCGGAAAGAATACCCGTAATAATCTCCAGCGCCTCATGCAGGCTCAGCGTTCCGCGTCGCAGGCGATCCGACAACAGTTCGCCCTCGACAAATTCGAATACCAGAAAAGGCCGTGCCCGCTCCTTGCCCACATCGAAAATCGACACGATATTGGGATGCTGAATCTGGCTGATGGTGCGCGCCTCACTCAGCAGAGTGTCCACGCTGGAGTTGGCACCCGGCATGACACGATCGAACAGTTTGATCGCTACCGGCCGGTGCAACTCGGAATCGACACATCGATAGACCGAGCCCTGGCTCCCGGCCCCCAATTTCTCCTTGATGTCAAACCGACCAATCTGTGGCATAACCTGGATACTTGTACTCTCAAATCAATATGTACAGAGGTTAGCGGCACGCCAGCGCAAATCTTTCCGATTTAAATCACCCGTCCCCGAAGCCAACCGAATTGCGCTATAGTGAACGGAGTTGAATGTGGCCGCCTGCACATTCGTATCAGTGAAATCCACGGATTCCAGAATGGCTGAGGATAATTCCAAGCTGACTCCAATATGCATACTGTCCAGGAAAACGATCCATCAAATCTGCTACAGCGACTGATTGGGCTGCAGCAAGCCTTTCGGCATATACCGAGTGATGCCATAGATCATCTCGCGGAATCACTCGGTCTGAGCCGGGCGTTCATTCTCGGTGTCATTCAGTTCTACAGCTTCCTGCACAGCTCACCCCGGGGCGAGTACGACATTCTGTTCAGCGACAATATCACGGACCAGATGCAGGGCAGCCGGCTGCTGGCGCAACGCCTCGCCAGCAAACTGGGTGTTGATATCGGTCGCACCCGTGACGACCAGCGCGTCACGCTGGATTACACATCCTGCACCGGCATGGGCGACCAGGGGCCTGCCGCACTGGTCAATGGACACCCCATCACCCGTTTAACCATGGAACGCGTAGACCAACTGGCTGCCCTGATCGAACAGGCAGTCCCGCTCGACAACTGGCCGGCTGAACTTTTTCAGGTCAGTGCCGGGGTTGAGCGCCGCGACATCGTACTCAACAGTGACTATAAACCGGGAACCGCCATCCTGCGCTGCCTGGAAGAGGGTGCAGAGGAGTTGCTGCGCCGACTGGAACAGGCCGGGCTCAGGGGCTGCGGGGGTGCCGGTTTCAGCACGGCGAAAAAATGGCGATTCTGTGCGTCCACCGAATCGGCAGAACGCTACGTGGTCTGTAATGCCGACGAGGGGGAGCCGGGCACCTTCAAGGATCGTTACCTGTTACAGGCCCACGCCGACCGGCTGTTCGAGGGCATGACCCTCTGTGCGGCCGTGATCGGTGCACGCCGCGGTTTCCTCTATCTGCGTGGTGAGTACCGTTATCTGCTGGGGCCGCTGCAACAGATCCTGCAACAGCGCCGAGAAAACGGTCTGCTGGGCCAGGCCATTCTCGGCCGGGACGGCTTTGACTTCGACATCGACATCCATCTGGGCGCCGGTGCCTACATCTGTGGTGAAGAGTCGGCGCTGATTGAATCACTGGAGGGAAAACGCGGTATTCCCCGTAACCGCCCCCCCTTCCCGGTGACCCGGGGCTATCTCGGCATGCCCACCGTGGTGAACAATGTGGAGACCCTCGCCAACGCCGCCCTGATCGCCCAGCAGGGTGTGGAGTGGTTCCGCTCCGTGGGCACGGCCCAGTCACCCGGCAGCAAGCTGCTGAGCATCTCGGGAGACTGCGAAAGGCCCGGCATCTACGAATTTCCCTTCGGCACACCCATTAGCGAGATACTGGCCGCCTGCCAGGCTCACCACACCCAGGCGGTTCAGATTGGCGGGGCGGCGGGACGCCTGATCCCACCGGCCGAGTTCAACCGCACCCTGGCCTTCGAGGATCTCGCCACCGGGGGGTCATTCATGGTGTTCAATCAGAGTCGTGAACTGCTCAATGCGATCGATAATTTCACCCGCTTTTTCCGCCATGAGAGCTGTGGTTTCTGCACCCCCTGCCGGGTCGGCACCGCCATGCTGACCAAACAGTTGGGCAAGGTGATGGTGGGACACGCCACCAGCAAGGACCTGGATGAACTCGGCACCCTCGGCAGCCTGATGCGACAGACCAGCCACTGTGGCTTGGGCCAGACGGCAGCCAATCCCATTCTCGACGGCCTGGAAAAGTTTCCCGACATTTTCCAGTCACGCCTGCGCTCCACCAGCTTTGAGCCGGCATTCGATCTGGACGCCTCACTGGAGGAGGCTCGTGCCATCACCGGCCGTAGCGACCCTGGTGCCCACCTGGAAGGAGGCGGTGTATGAGTGGCAGCTTCAGCATTGACGGCGTGACGGTGCCGTTTGAGACGGGACAGAGCATCATGGATGCCGCCCTGGCGGCGAAAATCTATATCCCGCATCTCTGCCACAATCCGGAGTTCCAGCCCCACGGCAGCTGTCGGCTCTGCTGCGTCACCGCCAACGGCCGCACAGTCGCAGCCTGCACCACCCTGGCAACCGACGGTCTGGAGGTGGCCAACGAAACCCATGAGATCACCACCCGCCGACGCCTGCTGCTGAAACTGCTGTTTGTCGAGGGCAATCACGTCTGTCCGGCCTGCGAGAAGAGCGGCGCCTGCCAGCTGCAGGCGGTGGCCTACCACTGCGGCATGCTGGCGCCGGAGTTTGTGCACTTCTACCCGAAGCGGGCGGTCGACGCCTCCCATCCCGAGACGATCATCGACTTCAACCGCTGCATCCTGTGCGAACTCTGCGTCAGGGCCAGCCGGGATCATGACGGCAAATCGGTGTTCAATATCAGCGGACGGGGCATTGATGCCCACCTGACCATCGACTCACCCAGCGGCAGGCTGGGTGACTCCCGCTTCAGCGCCAGTGACAAGGCAGCCCGGGTCTGCCCGGTGGGAGCGATACTGCCCAAACACCGGGGCTATGAGATCCCCATTGGCCGGCGGCTATACGACCAGGAGTCGATCAGCCAGGTCGGCGACGTGGCCAGCCATCGGGAGCAGGAAGATGGCTGACAAGATCAGGATTGCCACCGCCTCCCTGGCCGGCTGTTTCGGCTGTCACATGTCTCTGCTGGACATTGACGAGCGCCTGATCGATCTGGTGGCGCATATCGAGTTTGACCGCACCCCGCTGACCGACATCAAGCAGATCGGCCGTTGCGATGTGGGGTTGATCGAGGGTGGCGTCTGCAATGCGGAGAATGTGGAGGTACTGAAGGCGTTCCGCCGCCACTGCAACCTCCTGGTGGCAGTGGGTGCCTGTGCCATCAATGGCGGCATTCCCGCCATGCGCAATCAATATTCCCTGACTGAGTGCCTGGAAGAGGCCTATCTGCATGGCAGCGGTATCGACCAGCCCCAGATCCCCAGCGATCCGGAGCTGCCGCTGCTGCTGGACCAGGTGCATCCGATTCACGACGTGGTCTGGATAGACTATTTCCTGCCCGGCTGCCCGCCCTCCGCCGACACGATTTTTACTTTTCTGGATGAGCTGCTCTCGGGCAAGCCGATCCGGTTCGCCTACCGGCAGATTCATTATGACTGACAGCACGCCCACCGACATCAGCCGACTGGAGACGGCGGAGCATCCGGAAAACCTCCGGCGCATCGCCATTGAACCGCTCACCCGGGTGGAGGGCCATGGCAAGGTGACCCTGCTGCTGGACCATGACAACCGCATCCGGCAGGCGCGCCTGCACATCGTCGAGTTCAGGGGTTTCGAGAAATTCATCCAGGGCCGTCCCTACTGGGAGCTGCCGGTGCTGGTGCAGCGACTCTGCGGCATCTGTCCGGTCAGCCATCACCTGGCGGCCGGCAAGGCGATCGACCAACTGGCTGGTGTCGATCAACTGACGCCAACCGCGGAGAAGGTGCGCCGCTTGATGCACTATGGACAGATCCTGCAGTCCCACGCCCTGCACTTCTTCCATCTCTCCTCCCCTGACCTGCTGTTCGGGTTCGACAGCGACATCGGTCAGCGCAACGTGGTGGGGCTGATTGAGCGACATCCCGATCTGGCCAAGCAGGGCGTGCTGCTGCGCAAGTTTGGCCAGGAGGTGATCCGGGTCACCGCCGGTAAGCGGATACACGGCACCTGCGCCATCCCGGGCGGCGTCAACAAGTCGCTGGACAGCAGTGAACGGAACTACCTGCAACAAGATCTTCCGCAGATGATCAGATGGGGGCAGGAGGCGCTGAGCCTGGCCCAAAACCTGTTCCTGGAGGCGCGCGAACAGCACCGGCGGTTTGCCCGCATCGACACCCCGATGATGAGTCTCTGCCGTGATGACGGGGGGCTGGAGCTCTACCATGGCGGCCTGCGGGTAGTCACCGGCGATGGCCACAAACTGCTGGACCGGATCGACTCCCGGGAATACCACCGGCATATTCGGGAGCAGGTCAAGTCCTGGAGCTACATGAAGTTCCCCTATCTGCAGCAACTCGGTCCGGAACACGGCTCCTACCGGGTGGGCCCGCTGGCCCGCATCAACAGCTGCGACTATATCGATACTCCGCTGGCGGAACGGGCAAGGGTCGAATTTCGCGCCCTGGAACCGGATGGACTGGTCCAGTCCACCCTCGCCTACCACTGGGCACGCATGATCGAACTGCTGCACTGCGCCGAGAAGATCGAGCAGTTGCTGGACGACGCGGACCTGCTGGGCAGCGATCTGCAGCAAAGCGGTGAGATGCGGCCACGCGGCATCGGCGTCATCGAGGCACCCCGCGGCACCCTGATCCACGACTACGAAATCAATCCGGACGGCCTGGTGACCCGCGCCAACCTGATCGTCTCCACCACCCACAACAACCGCGCCATGAACGAGTCGGTCAGAACGGTAGCGGCCGATCTGTTCGACGGCCGGGAGATCAGCGAGGGCATGCTGAACAGCATCGAGGTGGCGGTGCGCGCCTACGACCCCTGCCTCTCCTGCGCCACCCATGCCCTGGGCAAGATGCCGCTGGTGGTTGAATTACAGGAGCCGGATGGACGCATCATCGACCGACTGATCAAGGATACCCGGGGTGAACTGAGCCGGTGAGCAGGGCACCGGTTGCAGTTATCGGTTACGGCAATCCTTCCCGGGGCGATGACGCCCTGGGGCCGCTGCTGCTGGAGCGATTGGGGCAATCTCAGGATATCGATCCAAGGCAGTATGAATCCGTTACCGATTTCCAACTGCAGATTGAGCACGTCACCGACCTGGAACAACGTGATTTACTGCTGTTTATCGATGCCTCGGTCTCGGCCCGGCCGCCGTTCGAGTTTTCCCGCCTGACCCCGCAACGGGACCACAGCTACAGCAGCCACAGCCTGAGTCCGGCCACCCTGCTGTCGGTGTACCAGGATGTCTACAAAATCGCACCGCCGCCCGCTTATCTGCTCACTATTCCAGGCTATCTGTTCGAACTGGGCCAGCCGTTGAGCCAGAGGGCAGCGGAGCATTTGGAGCAGGCCGTCAGTTTCGTTGAAGAGCTATTGCAGCACCCGCAGAGGAGATTCTGGGAGTCGAAAATTCGCAGCTAAAGCCGCGACCAACGCTGTAGCGTCGCATTAGCGCAGGGTAATCCGACAACCTATGCCCCCCTGAGCGCAAACCCTGTCGGGTTACGCCATCGGCTAACCCGACCTACCCGCCGCCAATAGAGGGCGGGAACGGGCCAACCGGGTGACCCGGCCGGCCCGTTCCACTTACGCCTTACTGAAACGCAATCCCTGGTCCGAAGCATCGACCCGGATGGTATCCCCCGGACCGAAGCGACCACCAAGGATCTCCTGGGCCAGCGGATTCTCCAGCTGCTGGCGGATTGCCCGCTGCAACGGCCGGGCGCCGTAGACCGGATCGAATCCGGCCTCGCCCAGCCGGTCCAGGGCGGCATCGCTGAGTTGCAGACCCATGTCGTGATCGGCCAGACGCTGCTCCAGATAGCGCACCTGGATCACCGTGATGGCGCGGATCTGTTCGCGCCCCAGCGGATGGAACACCACGATATCATCCACCCGGTTGATAAACTCGGGCCGGAAGTGCTGTCCCACCACCTCCATCACCGCCTGCTTCATATCTTCATAACGCTCCTCGCCCGCCATGGTCTGGATCAGGTCGGAGCCAAGATTTGAGGTCATGATGATCACGGTATTACGGAAATCAACCGTGCGGCCCTGGCCGTCGGTCAGACGCCCGTCATCCAGCACCTGCAGCAGCACGTTGAACACATCCGGATGGGCCTTCTCTACCTCATCCAGCAGGATCACCGAGTAGGGTCGGCGACGCACCGCCTCGGTCAGGTATCCGCCCTCCTCGTAGCCCACATAGCCGGGGGGCGCACCGATCAGACGCGCCACCGAGTGTTTCTCCATGAATTCGGACATATCGATCCGCACCATGGCGTCTTCGGTATCAAACAGGAAATCCGCCAGTGCCTTGGAGAGTTCGGTCTTGCCCACGCCGGTGGGCCCGAGAAACAGAAACGAGCCGTTCGGCTGGCGCGGGTCGGAGAGCCCGGCGCGGGAACGGCGAATGGCGTTGGCCACAGCGGAGATGCCCTCAGCCTGGCCGATCACCCGCTTACCCAGCTCCTCTTCCAAGCGCAGCAGTTTGTCCCGTTCGCCCTCCAGCATCTTGCTCACCGGGATGCCGGTCCACTTGGAGATCACGTCAGCAATCTCCTCATCGGTCACCTTGTTGCGCAGCAGCTTCATCTCCTGCATCTCGGCCTGGGAGGCCATATCCAGCTGTTTCTCCAGCTCCGGGATACGCCCGTACTGCAGCTCCGACATGCGGCCCAGGTCACCGGCGCGGCGCGCGGTCTCCATATCCAGCCGCGCCCGCTCCAGCTCCTCCTTGATATGGGCGGTACCCTGCAGGGCGGCTTTTTCGGATTTCCAGATCTCATCCAGATCGGAGAACTCCCGGTCGGCCTTTTCAATCTCCGCTTCCAGCTGCGCCAGGCGTTTTTTCGAGGCCTCATCCGACTCTTTCTTCAGCGCCTCACGCTCGATCTTGAGCTGGATCAGACGCCGCTCCAGACGGTCCATCTCCTCGGGCAGGGAGTCGATCTCCATGCGGATCTGCGAGGCCGCCTCGTCGATCAGGTCGATCGCCTTGTCCGGTAGCTGCCGGTCGGTGATATAGCGGGTGGAAAGAGTGGCAGCGGCGACAATCGCCGGATCGGTGATATCCACGCCATGATGCAGCTCATAGCGCTCTTTCAGTCCACGCAAGATGGCGATGGTGTCTTCCACCGTCGGTTCGTCAACCAGCACTTTCTGGAAGCGCCGTTCCAGTGCCGCGTCTTTTTCAATATACTGCCGGTACTCATCCAGGGTGGTGGCACCAACACAGTGCAGTTCACCGCGAGCCAGGGCCGGCTTCAGCATGTTTCCGGCGTCCATCGCACCCTCGGCCTTGCCGGCACCCACCATGGTGTGCAGTTCGTCGATAAACAGGATGATCTGCCCCTCCTGTTTCGAGAGATCGTTCAGTACCGCCTTCAGACGCTCCTCGAACTCACCGCGAAACTTGGCGCCGGCAATCAGCGAACCCATATCCAGCGACAGCAGACGTTTGTTTTTCAGGCCCTCCGGCACTTCGCCATTGACGATCCGCTGCGCCAGCCCTTCCACAATAGCGGTCTTGCCCACGCCGGGCTCACCGATCAGGACCGGGTTGTTTTTGGTGCGCCGCTGCAGTACCTGAATGGTGCGGCGAATCTCGCTGTCCCGGCCGATGACCGGGTCCAGCTTGCCCTGCTCCGCACGTTCGGTGAGATCAATGGTGTATTTCTCCAGCGCCTGGCGCTGGTCTTCCGCGTTGGGATCATTTACCTGCTGACCGCCGCGCAGGCTCTCGATCACCTTTTCAATCGGCGCCTTGGCGGCCCCCGCCTTGCGCAGCAGCTCGCCCACAGCCCCTTTGTCATCGAGCGCCGCCAACACAAACAGCTCGCTGGAGATGTACTGGTCCTTGCGCTTCTGCGCCAGCTTGTCGCACTGATTGAGGATCCGCCCCAGATCGTTGGAGATATGCATATCCCCGGACGCGCCCTCGATGCTTGGTAAACGGTCCAGGATATCGCCGAGGCCGGACCGCAACTGGTTGACGTTGACATCCGCCTGGGTCAACAGATGCCTTACCGTGCCCCCCTCCTGGTCAAGCAGGGCGGTCATCATGTGCACCGGCTCGATAAACTGGTGATCGCGGCCCACCGCCATACTCTGGGCATCCGCCAGGGCCATCTGAAACTTACTGGTTAGTCTGTCCATTCGCATGGAAATTACTCCGATATTTCTAAGGTTACCCAGGAGATGGGGCACCCGATATCGAAATTCAACTGGAAATTCAGATCGCTACAGAACTCTCTTGATCTTCGTCACCTTCCAGGATTCCCTGAACCAGGGTCTGCAACTGATCCCGGCCCCACTCCTCGGGATAGATCGCGGAACCCGCCTTGATACTGGCCCGGCCACGCAGCAGCACCCCGCCGATCACGCCACCCTCTCCACGAATACCGCAGATGCGATGGGGGAAGATTGGCGCGCCGGTGATCTGGGAGAGACGGATGGCACCAGCCTTGATGCGACGCGGCGGATCCGAGTCCAGATGGATCTTGCCATGGGGAAACAGCGCCACCACCTCGCCGCCACGCAGGCAGCGCAGCGCCTCCCGCAGCGCCTGCTCCGGGCGTTTTTCCCGGTCCACCGGGATACAGCCGATGGCTCGAAACAGCCAGGTGAGGCCAAAGCGCTGATACTCCTCGCGGGCGATGATAAAACGCAGGGGACGCCGGGCCGAGGCGACCAGCAGCAGCGGATCGAGTCCGGAGACATGGTTAGCCACCACAATCGCCGGCCCGGACTTCGGCAGGCGGATGCCGATCCGATTGAGCCGGTGATAGCGGTAGCAGAACAAGCGGTTGAGTCCATCCAGCAGGTTCACCCAACCACGCCCCCAGTCAACCCGGTTGGCACGGTGGCAGGCCCGGTAGAGCCGCAAGAGCTGCCACAGCAGCAGGGCGGCCAGCAGGGATGAAATGACTACGGCGGTGGATGGCACAACTCCCTCGTAAACTTAAGCCGCGAATGATCGCGAGTAGTATGCATTTCCACGCGGAGCGTGGGAACGAGAAACGAGAAAAGGCGGATGGCAGTTTAATCGCAGCGAAAGCAACTCCTACACCCGCCCTGATTACGGATAGATAATCCCGATCGTAGGAACGGCTAAAATCAATCCGGCTATTTTTTAGGCTTGCCGCCTTTCTGATACACCTTGCGCTGAAACAGGTCGGTACGCCGGCTCACCACCCGATCGATGAACAGCATGCCGTCGAGGTGGTCCAGCTCGTGCTGCACGGCGCGCGCTTCGTAGCCCTCCATCTCATACTCCAGCGGCTGCCCCCAGGGGTCCTGGGCACGGATCTTGATCTGGGTGGCGCGAATCACGTTACCGGTGTAATCGGGCACCGAAAGGCACCCCTCCCGACCCATCTCGAAACCGTCCCAGTGGGTGATCTCTGGGTTCACCAGGATCATGTAGCCGTGGTTGGGCACCGGCTTGCGGGTATTGGAGACATCGACAATCACCACCCGTTGAAACCGGCCCACTTGCGGAGCGGCAATGCCGACTGCGGCGGGACCGTCACGACGGGTCTGTTCCAGGTCATCGATAAAGGCGCGCAGTTCATCGTCGAACTGTTCCACCGGCTCCGATACCTGCTTCAGACGGTCGTCGGGGATTTTTAATATTTCCAGAACTGCCATTGTTATCCAATCAGTGTCTCAATGGGAGATACGCGCACATCGATATCACCCAGATTATCCAGCGCCGCCTCCAGCGACTCTAACGGCAGATCCGCATAACCCTGGATATGCATGATGTAGACCGGCCGCTCACTGGAGCCGGCCACGTCCGATTCCAGTTCCAGAATATTAAAGCCCTGCTCCGCCAGCACGGCGGTTACCTGTGCGACTATGCCGGCCCGGTCGGCTCCGGCTACCCGCACCTGGATATTGGGGACTACATGCTGATGCAGCGAGCCGGCAATATTATCCACATGCATGTGCAGTCCCAGGGCATCCACGACCGGCTGCAACACCGGCTCCACCACGCCCTCACCGGTCACCATCATCATGATGGTGAAGTTGCCCCCCAGGCGGATCATCGAGGCCTCGCCCAGGTTCCAGCCCGCCCGGTAGAGGGCATTCGTCACCTGCCCCACAATCCCGGGTTGATCGGCGCCGACCAGTGTCAGCATTTTCCAGTCATTCATCTTTTTCATCTCCCGTTATTAAACGGACCTTGGTATCAACCCATAGGTTGGGGTGAGGAACGAACCCCAACATCATGGCGCACACACATGCCCCCCGTTGGGGTTCGCAAGCTCACCCCAACCTACGAACTCGTATCGATTTTTCACTCGATCCAGATCAGCGACGCCATGCGTCCCGTCACCCCGTCCCGGCGATAGGAAAAAAAACGCTTAATATCGGTTACTGTACAGTAATCCCCACCACCGATAAAACCGACCCCTGCCCGCTCTAACCGCAAACGCGCCAGCCGGTAGATATCCGCCAGCCAGTGTCCCGGCCGGCCCGGATGGAACGCACTGGCAGCCTGCGGATCATCCTGTAAGAACCGTTCCCTGACCTCGGGACCCACCTCAAAGG
The DNA here is from genome assembly GCF_000428045.1 of Sedimenticola selenatireducens DSM 17993. Classification (GTDB taxonomy): domain Bacteria; phylum Pseudomonadota; class Gammaproteobacteria; order Chromatiales; family Chromatiaceae; genus Sedimenticola; species Sedimenticola selenatireducens. Next base: position 60,684 of record NZ_ATZE01000011.1, read on the forward strand.
CATCCGGACCAATCGCCGGACCCAGCCATGCCAGCAGTTGGTCGGCCGGGCCCTCAAAACCTGCCAGCGCCGCCTCGATGACGCCATCGGCCAGACCACGCCAGCCGGCATGCACGGCTGCCACCCGGCTGCCCGCCCGGTTACAGAACAGGACAGGCAGGCAGTCAGCGGTCATCACCACGCACACCTGGCCCGGCTGGCTGGTCACGCTCGCATCGGCCTCCCGGCTTGTTACTGATCCCGCACAATCCAGCACCCGAGTACCGTGTACCTGATTGAGCCAGATTGGAGTTGCCGGCAACCGTGCCACAACTTCCAGCCGCTTGCGGTTCTCCGCCACTGCCGCCGGATCATCACCCACATGGTCTGCCAGATTGAGACTGTCAAACGGGGGCAGGCTCACCCCACCGACCCGGGTGGAGATCACGGCATGCACGGCAGCTGGGGCAGGCCAGACCGGAATCAGCAGTTCGGGGATTGGCTCAGGCATGTTGCAGATCCATTCGCAGGGCCTCCAGCAACTGCCGCATATCCTCCGGCAAGGGCGCCTCCCATTCCATCCATTCACCCGATTGCGGATGGGTGAGCCCCAGCTTGAGAGCGTGCAGCGCCTGCCGATGGAATTGGCGAAGCGTCTCGCGCAGCTGTTCCGAGGCGCCCGCCGGCTGACGCAGCCGTCCGGCATAGACCGGATCACCCACCAGGGGATAGCGCAGATGGGCCATATGGACCCGAATCTGGTGGGTTCGGCCGGTCTCCAGCTTGACCTTCAGATAGGTATGGGCGCGAAAACGCTCCAGCACCCGATAGTGGGTGACGGCCTCCTTACCGGCATGGTGGACCGCCATCTTGACGCGCTGGGTCGGGTGACGGCCAATCGGCTCATCCACCGAACCACCTGCCGTCATCACCCCGGTGGCGATCGCCCGGTACTCACGCTCGAACTCGCGCGCCTGCAGTTGCTCCACCAGGAACTTGTGGGCGGCCGGCGTACGGGCGATCACCAGCAGGCCGGTGGTCTCCTTGTCGAGCCGGTGAATAATTCCTGCCCGAGGCAGCTGGATCAGTGACGGGTCGTGGTGCAACAGCGCGTTCTGCAAGGTGCCATCGGGATTTCCGGCAGCCGGGTGAACCACCAGACCGGCCGGTTTGTTGATCAGGATCAGGGCCTCATCCTCATGGACGATATCCAGCTCAATCGCCTGTGGCCGGCACTCAACCTGATCCTCCAGATGCGCTTCCAGCGCCACCCACTCGCCGCCCAACACCTTGTCCCGCGGTCGGCAGGTTACCCCGTCCAGGGTGACCAGCCCCTCTTTCACCCACTGTTGCAGGCGGCTTCGGGAGTAATCCGGAAACAACTGGGCCAGCGCCTGGTCCAGCCGTTTGCCCGCCAACTCAACTCCCACCCGTGCACTGAGATGCTCTACTCTTTCAGACAATGCCGCCGCTCCCGATCATTCTGTCCAGTCTCTGCCCAACTCCTCTGAGGGAGGGGAGTTTAACGCATTCCACCCCTCCGCTGCTCACCTTACCAACCTGCTGAACCTTATTTTTCCATAATCGCCCAACAGAAACCTTTCGGGTATACTTTTCGACTCTAATCATCATCCAGTTACGATCACAAATGGCCAGACATCGCATTTTCACCGCTGTACTTATTCTGTTCCTGCTCTCGGGCTGTTCCCTGCTCCCCAAAGAGAAGGACGAAACCATCGGCTGGAGCGCCCAGAAATTCTATTCCGAGGCCAGCTTCGCCATGTCTGACGGTGATTATGAAACCGCCATCAAATATTTCGAAGGCCTGGAATCCCGCTACCCCTTCGGACGCTATGCCATGCAGGCCCAGCTTGACGTGGCCTACGCCTATTACAAGGATGGCAATCATGAATCAGCCATCGCCGCGGCCGATCGCTTCATCCGGCTGCACCCGCGCGATCCCCATGTAGATTACGCCTACTATCTCAAGGGTATTGTCAACTTCAATCGTAACCTGAGTTTTATTACCCGGTTTATTCCAACCGACACCTCCCAGCGCGACCCCGGCTCGACCATTGACTCTTTTAATGATTTTGCCGAACTGGTGCGCCGCTTCCCGGAAAGCCAGTATGCCGAGGATGCCCGCAAGCGCATGTTCTATCTGCGCAATAATCTGGCCAGCCATGAAGTTCATGTGGCCCGTTACTACATGAAGCGCGGCGCCTACCTGGCAGCCGCCAATCGCTGCGTTACCGTGGTAGAGAAGTACCAGCGCACACCATCGGTCAAGGAGGCACTTGAAATCATGATCTCGGCCTATGACAAACTGGGACTGGAAGAACTCTCTGCCGACGCCCAACGGGTACTGGCGCTGAACCTGCAGAGCGGCGCCCTGGATGTGGCAGAGACCAGCTATGAAGAGAAAAAGTCGCTTGGCAAGGCGGTCTGGGATTATCTGGAGCTGGACAAGAACTGAGTGGATCGTCGGAACACGCTATCGCTAATCCGACCCACGAACCCCGCAACCGGGTTGAGCGGTAGGTCGCGTTAGCCCGAAGGGCGTAACCCGACAAATCAGCTGACGCATCGACCACAAAGAAGGGGTGCATGATGCACCCCTTCTTTGTGGCCCTAATAAAAATCAGATTGCGCTTTCGTCTTCCTCACCGGTGCGAATACGCACCACCTTTTCGACCGTCGAAACAAAGATCTTGCCATCGCCGATCTTGCCAGTCTTGGCCGCACTGGTGATGGCCTCAATGCAGTCATCCAGTTGATTGTCGTTGATCACCACCTCGATCTTCACCTTGGGAAGAAAATCAACCACGTATTCCGCCCCGCGATAGAGCTCAGTATGGCCTTTCTGTCGACCGAATCCCTTTACCTCACTGGCGGTCATGCCGGTGATACCGACAGCAGACAATGCTTCTCGGACATCATCCAGTTTAAAAGGCTTAATAATCGCGTCGACTTTTTTCATTGTTTCCAGGCTCCTGTTGTCACCTTACCGCATTGGCGGCGGAATTACTGTTTTATGGATGCTCATCTTACCGGAAATAACCACACCGGCAATATTGTGGAATGATTCTTCCTTTAACAGAGCAATCCGGTTAAAAACCATTGGTCAGGGGATAGCGCCTGTCCCTGCCGAAGGCGCGCTGGCTGATCTTGACACCCGGCGGCGCCTGGCGGCGCTTGTACTCGTTGCGGTCCACCAGACGGACCACCCGGCGCACATCCGCTTCATTGAACCCGGCCGCCACAATCTCCTTGATCCCTTTATCCTGTTCGATATACATCGCCAAAACCGGGTCCAGGATTTCGTAGGGTGGCAGCGAATCGGAGTCTTTCTGATCCGGGGCCAGTTCCGCCGACGGCGGTCGTTCGATCACCCGGCGCGGAATCACCTCCCCCTCCCGGTTGCGGTACTCCGCCAGTCGATAGACCAGCAGTTTCGGTACATCCTTGATCGGGGCGAACCCTCCGGCCATATCCCCGTACAGGGTGGCATAACCAACCGACATTTCGCTTTTGTTGCCGGTCGTCAGGAGGATTTTTCCCGTCTTGTTGCTAATGGCCATTAACAGTACGCCACGGCAACGGGCCTGGATATTCTCTTCAGTGGTATCCCGGGTGGTACCGGCAAAGGTCTGTTCCAATAAATCGAGAAACGCGTTGAAGGCCGGTTCAATAGGAATGGTTTGATGCTTCACACCGAGGGTTTCAGCCTCGCGAACGGCATCCTCGTTACTCATATCCGCGGTATAGCGGGAAGGCATCAGAACCACTTCAACCTGATCGGCACCGAGGGCATCGACCGCTATGGCCAATGTCAGCGCCGAATCAATACCTCCGGAAAGCCCCAGCACCGCCCCCTTGAAACCGTTTTTCAGGACATAACCCCTGACACCATTGACCAGGGCCGTATAAACCGCCTCCTCTTCAGAGAGCAGCGGCGTGATATGGGCCAATATGGGGACCATCTGCCCATCCCGCTCGGTAAACTCCACCAGCGGCTGATCCTCCCTGAAGAAGGCCGCCCGCTGGGTGATCTCTCCCTGTGGATTGACCACGAACGAGCCACCGTCGAACACCAGTTCATCCTGCCCCCCCACCAGATTGAGGTAGATAATGGAGAGTCCGGTCTCCTGTGCCCGCTTCTGCAGAAGGGTCTCACGCTCCGGTGCCTTGCCGGAATGGAACGGCGAGGCGTTCAGATTAAGCAGGATTTTCGCGCCCGCCTCAGCCGCCGAGGCAGCCGGGGTCTTGTACCAGATATCCTCGCAAATGGTGACGCCTACCGGAATCCCCTGCAACTCGAACACGCAGGGCCGATCGCCGGATTCAAAATAACGCTTTTCATCGAATACGCTGTAGTTGGGCAGCAGTGACTTGAAATATTCGGCGATGATTACGCCATCCCGGATCACGCCTGCCGCATTGTAAAGCTTGCCGTCCTGACATTTGGGGTAGCCCAGAATCAGGTCAATCCCGCTACATTCACTGCACAAACGTTCCAGCTCTGACTCCACCCGGGCAATCAGTTCCGGACGCAACAGCAGATCCTCGGGCGGATAGCCGGTGAGGGTCAGCTCCGGGAAGACCACCGCATGGGCCTGCTGCTGATCCCGGGCAACCCGCATCGCCGCCAGGACGCGATCGGCATTGCCCCTGATATCACCTACCATCAGGTCGATTTGCGCTAAAGATATTTTTAAACTCAAAGGACCACCAACCGATATGCCGGCACACTACCGGCCACCCCTCAATAAAAGACTCTATCCCGATTTCCGCTGCCTGAACGAAAGTGCTTTGTAGGAGCGGATTTATCCGCGAATTTCGCGGCTGAAGCCGCTCCTACGGGCCTACTTCCGGGTATAAGCCCTTCCCGGGGCAAATTTCAAAGCCGAATCGACATCAACACATAACTGGTACAAAGCCAAACAAAAGCCGCCACCGACCTGACGGCCGGGGCGGCATATGATACCCAAAATCAAAAAATTTGGCGCTATCAGCTCATCAGTTCCAGCATCTTGGCGCCAATATCCGACGGAGAGCGCACGGTAGCAACACCGGCCGCTTCCAGGGCAGCGAACTTGCTGTCCGCGGTGCCCTTGCCGCCGCTGACAATCGCGCCCGCATGGCCCATGCGCTTGCCCGGAGGAGCGGTTACACCGGCGATATAACCCACCACCGGCTTGGTCACATTGGCCTTGATAAAGGCTGCTGCATCTTCTTCAGCAGAACCACCGATCTCACCGACCATGACGATACCCTCGGTCTGGGGATCTTCCTGGAACAGTTCCAGACAGTCGATAAAGTTCATACCGTGGATCGGGTCACCGCCAATGCCGACGCAGGTGCTCTGACCCAGTCCGGTGGTGGTGGTCTGGAACACCGCCTCGTAGGTCAGGGTACCGGAGCGGGAGACAACACCGATCTTGCCGGGCTTGTGGATCATGCCGGGCATAATGCCGATCTTGCAGGCACCCGGGGTGATGATACCGGGGCAGTTGGGACCAATCAGGCGGCAATCGTAGTTGGCCAGGGCCGCCTTGACCTTGAGCATGTCCAGTACGGGGATGCCTTCGGTGATACAGGCGATCACCTTGATGCCCGCATCGGCCGCTTCCAGGATCGCGTCGGCGGCAAAGGCCGCCGGAACGTAGATCATGGTGGCGTCGGCGCCGGTCGCGTCAACCGCATCATGGACTGTGTTGAAAACCGGCAGATCCAGATGTTTCTGGCCGCCTTTGCCTGGGGTAACGCCACCCACCATGTTGGTGCCGTAGGCGATCGCCTGCTCGGTGTGGAAGGTTCCCTGTTTGCCAGTAAAGCCCTGGCAGATTACTCGGGTGTCTTTATCAATGAGAATACTCACAATTCTTTTCCTGTATCTGGTGATTCCAGCCCGGCGCCTGTCGGACGCCGCTTCCGGTTCAAACAATCAGCCTTTGGCGGCAGCGACAACTTTCTCCGCGCCTTCCGAGAGGTCAGCAGCGGTGGTAATTGCCAGACCGCTGTTGGCCAGAAGCTCCAGCCCCTCCGGCGCCTTGGTGCCTTCGAGCCGCACCACCACCGGCACTTTGACATCCACCTCTTTCACTGCCTCGATAATGCCCTCGGCAATCAGGTCACAGCGGACGATGCCACCGAAAATGTTGACCAGTACGGCCTGCACCTTGTCATCGGACAGGATCAGCTTGAACGCCTCTGCCACACGTTCGGCAGTAGTACCACCGCCCACATCCAGGAAGTTGGCAGGTGAACCACCTTTCAACTGCACCAGGTCCATGGTGGCCATGGCCAGTCCGGCACCGTTCACCATACAGCCGATATTGCCATCCAGGGTGATGTAGTTGAGGTCATGCTCGGCTGCCTTTGCCTCTCGCTCATCTTCCTGGCTGATATCACGCATTGCCAACAGATTGGGTTGGCGATAGAGCGCGTTGCTATCCAGGTTGATCTTGGCGTCCAACGCAATCAGATTGCCAGCCTTGGTAACCACCAGCGGATTGATCTCCACCAGACTGGCATCGCTCTCGATAAACAGGTTGTAGAGGGCGAACATGAACTTCTGGAATTCACGGATCTGGGTACCTTCAAGGGCTAGGGCAAACGCCAGTTTGCGGCACTGATAGCCCTGCAGACCCGCCGCCGGATCGATGCGGATAATGTGAAGTTGTTCCGGGGTCTCTTCTGCAACCTCTTCGATATTCATGCCGCCCGCCTGAGAGGCCATGAACAGAATCTTCTTCGATTCCCGGTCCACCAGCACACTCAGATAGAGCTCACGCTCGATATCGGTGATGGCCTCAACCAACAGAGTATTGATGGGCAGACCAGGTTCGCCCGTCTGCTTGGTCACCAGCATGCTGCCCAGCAGACGCTGTGCCTCGGTCTCAACCTGGTCAAGGCTGTCCACCAGCACCACACCACCGACTTTGCCACGGCCACCGGCGTGAACCTGAGCCTTGACTACCCAGCGGTCGCCACCCAGGGCTTCCGCCGCCCGACGCGCCTCCTTGACGGAGGTGACTGGACTACCCTCCGGGACAGGAATACCCTGTTTTGCAAACAACTGTTTTGATTGATATTCGTGTAGATTCATTCTCGCAACCGGTCAACGTGATAAAAAAAGAGTGCTATTCTGGTCGAAATCGACAAAATAAGCAAAACTAGGAAATACCCTAATAAACTGAGATTATGGGCATAAGGCTACTATTGATTCTTCTCACCCTGTGGGCGCTGTTCATTATAGTACGGGCTTACATCAGGCGCTTACCAAAAACGGGGGTCAAAAAGAATAATAAAATTGCAGCCGACATGGTTCAGTGCAAAGTTTGTGGCACCTATCTACCCGAAGCCGAGGCATTGCAGCACCAGGGGAGCTTTTTCTGTTCCCGGGAGCACCTGATGCAGCAGAAAGACGAGAAGTAGTCACATGATGCAACCCGCCCTACCGTCCAGGACCTCCCCAAAATATGGCACTCGCTGACCCCAGACAACACAACCTGGCACTGGACAACATTCAGCAGACAGGAACACCACCCCTGCGGCCGCTGGCGATCTTTTTCTATTACCGACTGATGCTGGCGACCCTGCTCGGCATACTCTATTTCAGCAAGACCGGCCCTACATTGCTGGGGCATACCAACCCCAAGCTTTTCGCCCTGGTGGTCATTGTCTATTTTGGTCTGGTGATCGCCAGCGGACTGCTGCTGTATGCCGCCCGCCCCCTGTCTATCAACCAGCAGACGTTTTTGATGGTACTCGTGGATATCTGTGCCATCACGCTGTTAATGCATGCCAGTGGGGGTATCAGTTCCGGCCTTGGCATGCTGCTGGCCGTCTCCATCGCCACCGGCAGCCTCATCACCCGGGGGGTCTATGCCAGCCTGGAAGCGGCAATGGCATCCATATTTATTTTGTCGGAACAGGTTTATGCCCATCTGAACCAGACCTTCGAGACCACCTCCTACACCCAGGCGGGGCTGCTCGGCACCCTGTTCTTTGCCATTGCCATTCTTGCCCAGGTCATGGCACGCCAACTGAAGTCCAGTGAAGCCCTGGCAACCCAGCGCCAACTGGATCTGGCCAATATGGAACAGCTTAATGACTACGTCATCCAGCACATGCTCACCGGGATTATCGTGGTCGACACCCACAGCACCATCCGCCTAATGAACGAGTCGGCCTGGTATCTGCTCGGCATGCCTGAGGTCGGCACCGGCAGCCCACTGGAGCAGGCGTGTCATAAACTGGCGGCTCAACTTTCGGAGTGGGATCAGGCTACTCACCCCACACCCGAACCATTCCGCCCGATCACAGGAGGCCGGGAGCTGACCGCAGGATTCTCCATGCTGGGCGAGAACAACAAGGGCGGCGCGGTGATTTTTCTGGAGGATACCGCCACCGTCACCCAGCAGGCGCAGCAGATGAAACTGGCCTCACTGGGTCGGCTGACCGCCAGTATCGCCCATGAGATTCGCAACCCGTTGGGTGCCATCAGCCATGCCGAGCAACTGCTCAAAGAGTCGCCCGATATTCCAACGGCAGACAGACGACTGATCGACATTATCAGCACCAATACCCGGCGGGTGAATGAGATTATCGAAAATATCTTGCAACTGTCGCGCCGCGGACGCTCACTGCCCAAGGAATTTCTGTTAAAACCTTGGCTGGAGCAATTCATCAGCGAGCTGGCCCGAACCCTGAATTTACCAGAAGGGGTGTTAACGCTGCAGATCGATCCGGACAGCACATTGATTCGCACTGACCCGAGCCAATTCCGCCAGGTTTTTGTTATCCTGTGCGAAAATTCCATCAAACACTTCGACAGGGAGCGCGAAGCCTTGAGCATACAGATCAGCGGCGGCATTACCCGGGAGTCGGGCGGCCCCTTCGTGGATATTATCGATAACGGCCCGGGGATTGCCCCCGAGCATGTACGGCAGATGTTCGAACCTTTCTTCACCACCCGAAATGCGGGAACAGGCCTGGGCCTGTATATTGCCAAAGAACTGTGCGAGGCCAATCGCCTTGGGCTGGACTATATTGCCGTTCCCGGTGGCGGCAGTTGTTTCCGCATCACCTTCCCCGGCAGGGGCAACCAACCGGTTCGATAATGAATAATCCACTGGCACTCATTGTTGATGACGAACCCGATATCCGGGAACTCCTGGAGATCACCCTGGGACGGATGAATATCGACTCCCGTTCGGCGGAAGATCTGCGAGCAGCCAAGCGACTGCTGGAGTCGGAACGCTTCGATCTCTGCCTGACCGACATGCGCCTGCCGGACGGCAACGGCATCGATCTGGTGGAGACCATCAGCCGGCGCCACCCGGACCTCCCAGTGGCGGTAATCACCGCGCACGGCAATATGGACTCGGCCGTCCAGGCATTGAAAGCGGGGGCCTTTGATTTCGTCTCCAAGCCGGTGGACCTCGGTATGCTGCGCAACCTGGTCAACACCGCACTGAAACTGGAGCGGGGCTTAGCCACAGAGGCGAAGATGGAGAAGCCCGGCGGTAAATCGGAACTGCTGGGGAAATCCCCCGCTGCCGAGCAGATTCGTACCCTGATCCGCAAACTGGCGAGAAGCCAGGCGCCGGTATTCATCAGTGGAGAATCCGGCACCGGCAAGGAGCTGGCGGCCCGGCAAATCCACCAGCAGAGCCCGCGCGCCGATCACAACTTCATCGCCGTCAACTGCGGCGCCATCCCCCAGGAGCTGATGGAAAGCGAATTCTTCGGCCATATGAAGGGCAGCTTTACCGGCGCCATCAGTGACAAACAGGGGCTGTTCCAGGCGGCTAACGGTGGCACCCTGTTCCTCGATGAGGTAGCCGATCTGCCGCTCAACATGCAGGTAAAACTGCTGCGCGCCATCCAGGAGAAATCAATCCGACCAGTAGGCGCCCAAAAAGAGATACCCGTGGATGTCCGCATCACCAGCGCCACCCACAAGGATCTGGCCGGTCTGGTGGAGAACGGAAATTTCCGACAGGACCTGTTCTATCGAATCAACGTCATTGAACTGGCGATCCCCACACTGCGGGAACGCAAGGATGACATCCCGTTACTGGCAGACATGATGCTGGGCCGCATCGCCGCCCACTCCAGTTGCGCGAAACCACGCATCGACAGGGATGCCCTGAAGACGCTGCTCAAATACAGCTTTCCCGGCAATATCCGTGAACTGGAGAATATCCTGGAGCGGGCGGTGGCGCTCTGTGAGAATGAGACCATCACCCTGGAGGATCTGCTGATCCCTGCCGACACCGCAGCAGAGTCCCCAACCACCCACGGTGTCAATCCAGACCTGCCGCTTGAGGCACATCTGGAGCAGGTGGAACGGAAACTGATCACCACCGCGCTGGAAGAGACCCACTGGAACAAAACCGCCGCCGCGAAGAGACTGGGCATCTCATTCAGGGCACTGCGATACAAACTGGAGAAGCTGGGTCTGGAGTAACCAATGACGAGTGGGCCCACAATAAATGCCGGATGCGGAAGGCAGGCGACAGACAACCGCACAACCGGGGTCAGGTCTTTCATCTTGCCTTCCCTGCGCGGCTAATGATTCGACTGACGTACGAATAGTGGAGGCCGAAGTGATCTCCAATCTCTTTCATGCTGTATCCACCACTTGCGTATGCCGCCACAATTGCCGAATCACGCCCTTCATTGCTGGCGGCGTAATGTTCCAAGGGCTTAGGTGGGGCACGCCGCTGCCTCACCGGAATCTCGCTCAAGTCCTTACCCACATCCAATTGGGCCTGCATGTTCGTGACGAACTGCTCCGTTCCCAGAAACACCTGGTTTTTAAGTTGCTCCCAGGGGCCAGACTGGTTCTTGCCCTCAACCACAAAATCCCGATAGCGCTTCATGGCCCGCCCTTTCTGTCCTCCAAAGGCCGAGAGTATCCATTCGGTTTGTAGCCACTTTGCCCCTTCATCATGGCCTGCAGTCGCCCGATAACTGCTCCACGCCCAATCCATCGCCCGTCTAACCATGCGCGCCCGCACAGGATTGAGCACAATATAGCGCGCCAGTTCCAACAAATATGTTTCTTTCTGTACCAGAATGGCCTTATATCGCCCTTGGAAGACGTGGCCCACCCGGCCATGCTCGCGATTAAACGCTTGCGTATAGACCCCGTTCAGATGCCGCATGCCTTTGGCCAGGTTTCCGTTCGGTGTCTCCACCAGCAGGTGATAATGGTTGTCCATCAGACAATAGGCATGTATCACCCAATCAAAGCGCTCACACACAGCCTCTATTACGCCAAGGAACAGGCGCCGGTCACCATCACTCCGATAGATCTCTTCCCGACCATCTCCTCGCGACGTCACGTGGTACAAAGCACCGGCGAATTCAATACGTAACGGTCTTGCCATGCGCCAACTCTATCAAAAAAGGGTAATGATGCAAGATGAAAGACCTGACCCCATATATGTTGTCTTGCCATGCGCCAACTCTATCAAAAAAGGCTAATGATGCAAGATGAAAGACCTGACCCCATATGTTTGTTTTCCGCCCGTAGCGCTTTCTGTCTATTTGAAAGTGACAATTTACGTCACTTTCTGACATTCCCCGTAAGGTCCGCACCAGGATAAGGCTCAACCACACCAACCACAGAACCACCGGAATAATGGAAACATTCAATTGATAATCAACCTGTTACAGGCCGCTCAAAAACAGCACTAAAAAACTGGCACAGCTGTTGCTCAATAACAGGCAAGTAGTCTGAGGCTGGCATCTGCCGGGCCGCATGATGAAAGGGATGACGCATTACACCAGGCATTTGCCACAGAATATTTGATATTTAAAGGGAGAGACCCATGAAAAAAGCACAAGCTGGTTTTACATTGATCGAACTGATGATCGTGGTGGCGATTATCGGTATTTTGGCAGCTATAGCTCTGCCTGCTTATCAGGATTACACGATCAGAACAAGGGTATCGGAAGCCTTGGTTCAAGCGGCTCCAGCGAAGCTGGCTGTGGCGGAAACTGCAGCTGCATTGGGCGGACTTGATCAGGTTACTGCCGCCAATAGTGGTTTTGCGTTTACCGCAAATGCGACCGACAACGTCGCCTCAATCGCAATCACTGACGTCACCGGTGTTATTACAGTAACAACAAGAGCGACGGGCGCGGCTACCGACCCTGCTTTCACGCTGACTCCGACGCCGGGCGCCACCACTGATGATCCGCTTACTTGGACCTGCGCCCTGACGGCTGGACTTGCGAAGCATCTGCCCGCATCTTGCCGATAAGCAAAAAAACGGGTCAGAGAGTAGTATTTACTAACAGACAAAAAGGCCCGACGCTTACCGCATCGGGCCTTTTTTCATGTGGATACTGCCACCAGCTAAAGCCGGTGGCAGTATTTTCCAATTCATAAATGAGTCTGCAGTACAACTGGCATCAGGTCTTTCGTTTTGTCTACCTAAAACAAGCGATACCACCCCTCTTACCCGGTAGAGTTAGGGTAATATCAAGGCGAGATAGTCCGTTGTCCTTCCCGTACCTCAGAATCCCTGCAGTAGAAAATCAATAGCGGCTACGATCCCATCGTGCTGGGACTGAAGATTCGTAACCGGCATGTGTAAGATGCTGGCAGGAACAGCGGTCATGAACTGCGTGGCCATCACAAGGGCCTCATCCCCGATCTCAAAGCATGGATTGAGAGTCCGCGTGGGCTTTGGCGCCATCGACAACAAGAGAATAGCCAACCGCGTGTAGAGCTGACTGAGCAAGTCGGCCTGCAACGTCAAGCAGACAACCCTCACCCACCGGTTTTTTGTATACATCGAAGTGTGTCATCAGAACTCCCGGTATTGCGCCAGCGGTAAGCCGTGATACTCGACAAAGGCATTAGAGCTTATCAGCGAATCCCGGTTTTCCTCCAGCCACAAGGCCACCTGCCGTTCAGCGATGGCTTGTGCCACCCCCTGTTCGACAGCACTTGAAACATTGACCTCAAGCGCCCGGGCCTCCGTCAATAAATACGCGTTGAGTGACACATTGGTAGCGCGACGTGTATCGCTAGTTTATGGTTGGCCACTTTTCAGCATGCTGGTGCCCAGTCCATGTCGAATCAGATAGGCGCATCACATGATCCATGTGATGTGTACATATCAATCTCATATAACCGTTATGGATCGGCGCAAACTTGAACTAATAGTGATTTTTATTAAAAACAATAACTTATTATAAAAACAATACAATCAACTTGAAAAACAATCTATAATCGATTATTAGATTCGATTAAGGTATAGTTTTCCGGCATCAGGGTAAAAAATTATTAGAAACTGCCGATAGACCTCCCACAGGGTAGCGCTTCGACGTTAAACTTACCCTGACCCGAGAAAAATCATTTTCCAGAAATCCCGGAACAGATGGCAACAGCAACCCAGAAAGTAGCATTAAGCGGCCTGCCTCGACGTCTCGTTGAGGACAAACTGCTGTCTGAAGAGATTGCACAAAAATCAATTCTTGAATCCACCAAGAAACGCCAGCAGTTCGTATCCTACCTGGTCGAAAACAAGTTGCTCGACAGCAACAGCATCGCCCTCTCCGCCTCACAGGAGTTTGGCGTACCCCTGTTACAGCTCGAAGCCCTGGATATGGCCGTCGCGCCAATCGGGCTGGTGGACGAGAAACTGATCCGAATTCATCACGCCCTGCCGATCTTTCGCCGCGGCAACCGACTCTTCCTGGCGGTCTCTGACCCAACCAATATCCAGGGTCTGGATGAGATCAAGTTTCACACCGGTCTGGCGATTGAAGCCATTGTGGTTGAAGAAGAGAAACTGGTTCGGGCGATTCAATTGGCAATGGAGGCCAAGGACTCCAGCATGTCGGATCTGCTGGATGCCGACCTGGACAATCTGGATATCGGTTCTGAAAACCAGGATGGCGAGAAAAAAGAGGGGGATCTGGATGTCGATGACGCCCCGGTGGTGCGCTTTGTCAACAAGATGTTGCTGGATGCCATCAACAGCGGCGCATCGGATATCCACTTTGAACCTTATGAGAAGACTTTTCGGGTAAGGCTCCGACAAGATGGCATCCTGCATGAGGTCTCTTCACCGCCGGTCAATATTGCCTCACGCCTGACCGCGCGCATCAAGGTGATGTCCCGTATGAACATTGCCGAGCGGCGGGTCCCCCAGGATGGCCGCATCAAGATGAAGCTGTCGCGCAACCGGGCCATCGATTTCCGTGTCAATACCTGCCCCACGCTGTACGGTGAGAAGGTGGTGTTGCGTATCCTGGATCCGGCCAGCGCCCAACTGGGTATCGAGGCACTCGGCTTTGAACCGGAACAGCAGCAGTTGTTCGAGACCGCGATCAGGAAGCCCTACGGCATGATCCTGGTGACCGGGCCGACCGGCAGCGGTAAAACGGTATCCCTCTATACCGCGCTGAACATGCTGAACAGCGAGGGTGTGAACATCTCAACCGCGGAAGACCCGGTGGAAATCCAGGTGGCCGGCATCAATCAGGTCAATGTGAATGTCAGAACCGGCCTGACCTTTGCGGAGGCACTCCGCGCCTTCCTGCGACAAGACCCGGATATCGTGATGGTGGGCGAGATCCGCGACCTGGAGACGGCCGAGATCGCCGTCAAAGCGGCCCAGACAGGGCACTTGGTGCTTTCAACATTGCACACCAATGATGCCCCCCAGACATTGACTCGACTGGCCAACATGGGCATTCCCCCCTTTAATATTGCCTCGTCTGTGATCCTGATCATGGCCCAGCGACTCGCCCGGCGGCTCTGTGAACACTGTAAGGTGGCCGACCATCTTCCTAAAGAAGCACTTATTGAAGAGGGTTTCAGAGAAGATGAATTGGCAAATCTGACAGTATATAAAGCTGTAGGGTGTGACCTCTGCACTATGGGTTACAAGGGGCGTGTTGGTATATTTCAAATCATGCCTATCTCCTCCGCCATGGAAAAGCTGGTGATGGAGGGGGGCAACTCATTGCAACTGGAACAACAATCCAGGGATGAGGGCATCCTCACGTTGAGGGAAGCCGGATTGAACAAGATCAGGGCGGGCGTTACCAGCCTGGAAGAGATTAACAGGGTTACCAAGGATTAACCGATATGGCCACTGCAACTGCCGCAAAAAAAGCCCCCAAGGCCGAAAAGGCCTATGTCTACACCTGGGAGGGCGCTGACAGGAAGGGCAAGCGAATCAAGGGGGAATCCCGTGCAGCTTCTCTGGCCCTGGTACGGGCCGATCTCAGGCGGCAGGGAATCAATCCGTTAAAGGTAAAGAAAAAAGCTACGGCGCTTTTTAACACCAAGAAAAAAATTACCGCGGGAGATATCGCGGTCTTTTCGCGACAACTGGCGACCATGATGGAATCGGGTGTCCCCCTGGTCCAGGCTTTTGATATTGTTGGTCGGGGTCATAGTAATCCGGCCATGCAGGATCTGATCCTCGCCGTCAAGGCCGATGTGGAAGGGGGTACGGCGCTGGCAGAGGCGTTGGCAAAGCATCCGCTCTATTTTGATGACCTGTTCTGCAACCTGGTGCGCGCCGGTGAAGCGGCAGGTGTGCTGGAAGATCTGCTGGACAAGATTGCAACTTATAAAGAAAAAACTGAATCTATCAAGGGCAAGATCAAGAAGGCCCTCTTTTATCCGGCTGCCGTAGTCATTGTCGCGATACTGGTCACCGTCCTGATTATGCTTTTCGTGATACCTCAATTCGAGAATCTTTTTTCCAGCTTTGGCGGTGATCTCCCCGCATTCACCAAGATGGTCATTGCAATCTCACAATGGATGACCAGCTACTGGTGGCTGCTATTGATCGGTGTTGTCGGGGCAGTTTATTCGTTTGGTTTTTCCTACAAACGATCGAGAAAAATGCGTCAACGAATAGATAAAATCGTTTTACAGATACCCATTATCGGAGCCATCATACATAAGGCTACCATCGCCCGCTTTTCCCGCACGCTTGCAACCATGTTTGCGGCTGGTGTCCCTTTGGTTGAAGCTCTGGAATCTGTGGCCGGTGCAACCGGCAATATCATCTACAGCGACGCCGTGATGCGCATGCGTGAAGATGTAGCTACAGGGCAATCTCTTCAGCTAACAATGAAACAGCAGCAGCTCTTTCCTCACATGGTGGTTCAAATGGTCGCCATTGGCGAGGAGTCCGGCGCACTCGATCATATGCTCTCCAAAGTGGCCGACTTTTATGAAGAGGAGGTTGATAACGCAGTGGATGCCCTCAGCAGCTTGATGGAGCCCTTGATCATGGTGGTTATCGGCACCCTGGTGGGCGGCCTGGTGGTCGCCATGTATCTGCCGATCTTCAAGATGGCATCGGTTGTTTAATATTTTAATAAGCGGTTATCTGCCATATTAATGGCTCTGTCCCAGTTACCTGTTGCATGAGAAGTGGTCTTTTTGTAGGAACAGATTGATCCGCGAAATTCTCGGCTGAAGCCACTCCTACCGCTACGCTTGGCCGCNGGAGAGGGGTTTGACCTGTAGGAGGTCCGCCTCGGGCCGAATTCGCGGCGAGGCGCCGCTCCTACCGGGCGAATAGCCAAGCTAGGCCAAAACAAGACCAATAACTAATTGGGACATAGCCATATTAATGAGTTACCTATCAATTTTTCAGCAAAACCCGCTGTTCTTTGCCGTCGCCTGTATGCTCCTCGGCCTGTTCGTCGGCAGTTTTCTGAATGTGGTGGCATACCGCCTTCCTAAGATGATGGAGATCGACTGGCGGAATCAGTGTCATGATTTTCTGGATATCAAGAACACATCCGAAGCATCCAGCCCGCCCCTGACCCTGAGTCACCCCGGCTCAAGCTGCCCCCATTGCGGGCACAAAATCAGAGCGTGGGAGAATATCCCTGTCATCAGCTGGCTGCTGCTGCGGGGCCGCTGCTCCGAATGTAAAAAACCCATCTCCTTGCGTTATCCAGTCATCGAACTGGCGACCGGTCTGCTCTCCCTGGCGGTAGCACTCCATTTCGGTTTTAGTTGGCAGGCCGCTACGGCCCTTCCGCTGACCTGGGCCCTGATCGCCCTCACCCTGATCGATTTTGATGAGCAGTTGCTGCCGGATTCCATAGTACTCCCCATGCTCTGGCTGGGCCTGCTGCTGAGTATTTTTGGCATCTTCACCGACAGCCACTCGGCCATTATCGGTGCGGTGGCAGGTTATCTCTCGTTATGGATCGTCTTCCAACTGTTCAAGCTGCTGACCGGCAAGGAAGGCATGGGCTACGGCGATTTCAAGCTGTTTGCCCTGTTCGGTGCCTGGTTTGGCTGGCAGTCCCTGATCCAGATTATTCTGCTCTCTTCCGTGGTTGGCGCGGTAGTAGGAATTTTGTTAATTCTGATTCGGGGGCGTGATTGCAATATCCCCATTCCCTTCGGGCCCTACCTCGCGGCAGCCGGCTGGATCAGCCTGATCTGGGGTGACCTGATCAACGCGGCCTACCTCCAGTGGGCAGGCTTGGCCTGATCCATGTTCATTGTCGGACTCACCGGTGGAATAGGCTGCGGCAAGAGCGCGGTTACAGATTGCTTCGCCACATTGGGCGTGCCGATTATCGATGCCGATGTGGTGGCAAGGGCAGTGGTTGAACCCGGCCAACCCGCCCTGCGGGAGATTGTCGAGCAGTTTGGCACCGACGCACTGCTCCCCGACGGGACACTCAACCGGGCCTGGCTTCGGGGACATATTTTCTCCAACCCGGACGCAAAATCCACACTGGAGGGGATTCTGCATCCCAGGATACGCTCTGAAATGCATCGCAGGCTGGATGAATTCGATACCCCCTATGCCATCTTCTCCATTCCACTGCTGTTTGAAACCGGGCAGGACAAGGGCGTCGACCGCATACTGGTGGTGGACTGCGCGCCTGAACTGCAGATCAGCCGTGTCGCTCGGCGTGACCAGGCAAACGAAGCACAGACAAAGTCCATCATCGCCTCCCAGATTGACCGAAAAAGCCGCCTGGCTAAAGCCGATGATATTATTGACAATTCAGGGACTCTGGATGATCTCCGTCCAATGGTCGAACACCTCCACCAGAAATATCTTAAACTTGCCCCCTGACAAGCTTATAGTTGCCAGAATCGGTATAATGTAAAAAGTTGTCGGTTCCAGGCACCGGGTCAGGTGCGATTATTAACAGACATTGATTCATGCAACCAGCCGTTTCAGACAAGATCATCTACGAGCACCCGCTCAATGAGAAAACCAGAACCTTTCTTCGTCTGGAGTATCTGTTTCGCCAGGTGGATTTTCACATCCCGCAATCCAGCACCTGGGACAGCCGGGCCGCCATCTCCAGCCTGATGGACATGGTGGCCATATTTTCCCGCGCCGACATAAAGACCGACCTGATCAAGGAGTTAAAACGGCACCAGGAGAAGCTGGCCAGCATCCGCGCCGTTCCAGATATCAATGAAGAGCGCCTGGACCAGATTTTGCGCGAGCTGAATGGAGTGTCCGGCAAACTCCAGCAGCACAGCGGGCAGTTGGGACAGGAGCTAAGAGAGAATGAATTTCTCAAAAGCATCACCCAACGCAGCAGCATCCCTGGGGGGAGTTGTGCCTTTGATCTACCTCTGTATCATTTCTGGCTGCAGCAGCCTTTCGAACAACGTCACCAGGAGATTGTTGTCTGGAGGCAGACGCTGGAACCGGTATTTACCGCGGTCAGCCTGCTGCTCTCGCTCGTCCGGGGCAGTACCACACCCACCCGTGAGCTTGCTTCCAACGGTTTTTTTCAACAGAGTCTGGATGCCCAGTCACCCGCCCAACTGATCCGCGTCGGGCTGCCCCGGGAAAGCCATCTGTTTGCCGAGATCAGCGGCGGCAAGCATCGCTTCACCATCCGCTTCATGGAGCAATCGAAGGAAGAGCGCGCCACCCAGACCAAGCTGGACACCACTTTTTTCCTCAACTGCTGTATCCTTTAAAGATCATGTCTGATGCGCTGAAAAACGTACACTGCCCGATCTGTAAAAAAGCCTTTGACTGGCACAGCAATCCGGAATCCCGCCCCTTTTGCAGCGAGCGCTGCCGACTTATCGACCTGGGGGACTGGCTGGAAGAGAAACACCGTATTCCGGACACGACCCCGGCAAACCCGTTCCTGCCGCCTGAGGATGATTACAGTTAGCCTTTCCTGATCCAGAAATGTAGACATGAGGATGGGGGACTCCTGTGCAATGCACCGGATTCGCCCCTCCCACGCTGTCGAGTTACGCCTTCGGCTGACGTGACCTTCTGTGTGGATTGCCGGTTCCTAATATAGGTCGAATTAGCGATTACGTAATCCGACAATCAAGCTACTCAATTGAATTCTCATCCGCCCAGAGCGCACTGATGGCGGCTATGCCCTGGCCGCCATTTTCCAGAGCTACCTCGACATGATTCGGGCCCAAACCACCCAGGGCATACACCGGGATATTCGCCATCGCGACGATTTGGGAGAATTTGCCCCACCCCATGGGCACGGCATTCGGATGGGAAGTGGTGGGCAACACCGGGGAGAGCACACAGAAATCCACATCAATTGCCATTGCCTGCTGCAGCTCTTCCGTATTGTGACAGGAGGCGGCAACCCATTTATCGTGAGTAAGTGGTCGCTCACTCAACTCAGCCAACTGACTGCTGCTAAGATGAACACCGTCCGCATTCAGCTCCACCGCCAATTCCACCGGACAGTTGCAGAGCAGCTTCGCACCGTATTGCTGGCACAGTGCCAGCGCATCGGTGGCCAGCATTGAATATTCGGCCCGTCCAAGCCGGGGCGCTCTCAGCTGAACCAGCCGCACGCCGCGAAGTAAAGATGCCTCAAGACGCCGCAAAAATTGGCCGGGAATCGCCGGATCGGGACCGGTAATCAGATACCGGGGGGGCAGTTTCAACGCAGTGCAGATGGGCCGGTCAGCTGCCGGCATGGCGTACTGGTGCAGATTTTCAGGTAATACCCACTCAAGGGGTTGCCCTTCCAGGCCGGTAGGATTACCGCTGTACCGGAGTATTCTGTGCACGTCCAGCCGGACACTCTTATCCGGGTAGTGATAGGTGAGGTCAATCAGAGGTTGGTGAGTACTGACTTCAATACCCAGCTCTTCCCGAATCTCCCGGTGCAGCGCCAGGGAAAGGCTCTCCCCATTCTCCACCTTGCCACCTGGAAACTCCCACAGACCACCCTGATGCACACCTTCGGCGCGGCGCGTCAGCAACACACGACCGGCAGCGTCCTGGATGACGGCTACAGCGACGTGAACCGGCAGCATAAATTAAATCTTCTCAATATCGGCATTTGGCTCGTTTGCTTCGCGGCTGAAGCCGCTCCTACGATTCCATGCAACTTCACTTACGAGCGGTACTCCGCATTGATCTTCACGTAATCGTAGGAGAGATCGCAGGTCAGCACCCGCGTCATCGACTCGCCCCGCCCCAGCGCCACCCGGATAGTCAGTTCGCTCTGATCCATCACCCGCTTGCCGGCGGCTTCGGTGTAGTCATCCGCACGGCCGCCATCTCTGACAATGCAAACGTCATCCAGCCAGATCTTGATCCGGTCGATATCCAGATTTTCGATCCCGGCGCGCCCCACGGCGGCAAGTATGCGCCCCCAGTTGGGATCAGAGGCAAACAGCGCTGTTTTGACCAGCGGTGAATGGGCGATGGTGTAGGCTACGTCACGGGCCTCCTGCTCACTCCCGGCCGCCTCAACCCGTACCTCAACCAGCTTGGTGGCACCTTCACCATCCAGCACAATAGCCCTGGCCAGCTGCATACAGACCTCTTCCACCACGGCGCACAACTTGAGGAAGTCAGGCGAAGTCTCGTCGGTGATGGGTGAGCACCCACTAACGCCGGACGCCATCAGCACACAGGCGTCATTCGTGGAGGTATCGCCATCAACGGTGATTGAGTTGAACGAGGGTTTGACCGCCAGTTCAAGACAGCGCTGAAGCAGGTGCCGGTCGACCAGCGCATCGGTAGCAATATAAGCCAGCATGGTCGCCATATCCGGGCGGATCATACCCGACCCCTTGGCCATGCCGGTGACCGTGATGGTCTTGCCGGCGAGTTCCAGCTGCCGGGAAACCAGTTTGGGGACCGTATCGGTGGTCATGATGGCGCGAGCCGTCCTGGCCCAGCCCTGTTCAGACAAGGCGGTGAGCGCATCGGGCACCGCCACGGCAATCCGGTCCACCGGAAGCGGTTCACCGATCACCCCGGTGGAGAAAGGCAATACCTGATTAATGGCGCAGGCTCTTGCCGCCGCGACCGCCTTACAGGACTCTCTGGAGGCGCGCAGACCGGCATCGCCGGTACCTGCATTGGCATTGCCGGAATTGATCAGCAGATAGCGTGGCATCGTGGCCGAGAGGTGCTCCCGGGCAACCACCACCGGCGCTGCACAGAAGGCGTTGCGGGTAAAGACCGCCGCGCAAGTGCTGCCCTCGGCCAGTTCAATAATCACCAGATCATCGCGATCCCGATACTTGATCCCCGCGCCTGTTGCGCCGAGGCGAATACCCGGAACCGGCTGAAACTCCAACTCTTCGTTCATTGACTCGATTCCGCCAATTCTCGTTTTTGCTTAAACCACATACACCACCCTGATCAGCCGATTGATGGGCACGCTACGCTTTGCCCATCCTACTGCCCTACCTATCCTATCCGCAGGTATCTCTGGTGTGGATGCTGGCCCTGCTATTGAATACGCCCGTGGCACTGCTTGTATTTTTTACCGGAACCACAGGGGCAGGGCTCATTACGCCCCACCTTGCGATCAGACCGGACAAACGGCTGCTGCGACTCCTCGTCCGCCCCGCTTGCCGCTGCATCCTCTTCATCGCCAAAACCGCCAAAGGTTTCATGCTTGAACTGGAAATCGGCTTCATTCTGCTCATGAGCCGGAATTTCCATCATCTCCTGCGGCTGAATCCTCACCTTGGTAAGGACGACTATGATCTCCGCCTTGATGCTGTCCAACATGTTGGAGAACAGCTCATAGGCCTCCCGCTTGTACTCCTGCTTGGGGTTCTTCTGCGCATAGCCGCGCAGATGGATACCCTGCCGCAGATAATCCATTGCGGCAAGATGCTCTTTCCAGCTGGCATCCAGGATCTGCAGCATGATCGCCTTCTCATACATGCGCAGATTCTCGCTTCCCGCCAACGCCTCTTTTTCGGCGTACTCCTGCTCCATCTGATCGATAATCCGCTGCCGCAGGGTCTCCTCGTGCAGGCTATCATCCGTGTCGAGCCACTCCTGTATCGGATAATCCAGCTCATATTCCGCCTTCAAGGCCTCGGTGAGACCGGGAATATCCCACTGCTCATCGAGACTCTCCGGCGGAATGTAGCGGTCGATCAGCGCGTTCACCACATCATGCCGGATAGAGGTGATAGAGTCGGACACATCCCCGGTATCCATCAATTCATCACGCTGCTGGTAAATCACCTTGCGCTGATCATTGGCCACATCATCGTATTCCAACAACTGCTTACGGATATCGAAGTTGCGCCCTTCCACTTTCTTCTGAGCGTTGGCAATCGCCTTGGTTACCCAGGGGTGTTCGATCGCCTCACCCTCCTCCATGCCCAGTTTCTGCATGATGGCCGACACCCGGTCGGAGGCGAAGATACGCATCAGGTTGTCTTCAAGTGAAAGATAGAATCGGGTTGAACCGGGATCACCCTGCCGTCCGGAACGGCCGCGCAACTGATTGTCCACACGTCGCGACTCGTGCCGCTCGGTGCCCACCACGTGCAGTCCGCCCGCATCCAGCACCTGCTGGTGACGCTCCTTCCAGTCAGCCCTGATCTTCTCGATAGCCTCCGGGGTGGCCGCGTCACCCAGATCGGCGATCTCCATATCCGGATTGCCACCCAGCACGATATCGGTACCGCGTCCCGCCATATTGGTGGCGATGGTCACCGCACCGGGCCGCCCGGCCTCGGCAACGATATTGGCCTCGCGCTCATGATGCTTGGCATTCAGGACCTGATGCGTGACCTTGGCCTTATCCAGCAATTCCGAGATCAGTTCGGATGTTTCAATGGAGGCTGTACCCACCAGCACCGGCTGACCCCGTTTGACACAGTCCTGAATGTCTTCAGTAATGGCCCGGTACTTTTCCGCTGCGGTCAGATACACCAGATCGCCCATGTCATCACGCACCATATCCCGGTTAGTGGGTATCACCACGACTTCCAGACCGTAGATCTGCAGGAACTCCGGCGCCTCGGTATCGGCAGTGCCGGTCATACCGGAAAGCTTGTTATACAGACGGAAATAATTCTGGAAGGTGATCGACGCCAGGGTCTGATTCTCCTTCTGGATTTCAACCCCCTCCTTGGCCTCTACGGCCTGATGCAGGCCCTCTGACCAGCGTCGCCCCGGCATGGTGCGGCCGGTGAACTCATCGACGATGACAATCTGACCGTCGCGCACGATGTAATCGACATTTTTCTGGAACAGCGCATGGGCGCGCAACGCGGAAGTGACATGATGCATCAGGCTGATGTTGGCGGTGTCATAAAGGCTGGTCTCGGGATCGAGCAGACCCATCTCAAGCAGCATCTCTTCCACATGCTCATGCCCATCTTCACTCAGGTATACCTGCCGGGCCTTTTCGTCCACCGAGTAGTCGCCGGGACCAAAGGCCGGTTTGCCATCTTCATCCGCTTCGATAGGTTCCTGTCGGGTCAGGCGCGGAATCACCTGATCGATGCGTGTATAGAGGTCCGAACTCCCCTCGGCCGGCCCGGAGATGATCAGCGGGGTACGCGCCTCATCAATGAGGATTGAATCCACCTCATCCACCACTGCGAAGAACTTCTCCCGCTGGACGCGCTGATCGGCGCTGAAGGCCATGTTATCGCGCAGATAGTCGAAACCGTATTCGTTGTTGGTGCCGTAGGTGATATCACAGGCATAGGCTTCACGACGACTTATCGGACGCAGATGAGGATAACCGCCGCTTTTGCCATCGTAGTCGTAATCACAGGCAAAGGAAGAGTCCTCGAGTCCGGCGCCGGACGACTGAATCACCCCGACGCTCAGGCCGAGAAAGGTATAGATTTTCCCCATCCACTCCGCGTCGCGTCGGGCCAGATAATCATTGACCGTCACTACATGCACACCCTTGCCCGGCAAAGCATTGAGATAGACCGCCAGGGTTGCCACCAGAGTCTTACCTTCACCGGTGCGCATCTCGGCGATCTTGCCGTCGTTGAGGACCATACCGCCGATCATCTGCACATCGAAATGGCGCATATTCAGCACCCGACTGCCGACCTCGCGCACGACCGCGAAAGCTTCCGGCATCAGTGTATTCAGCTCCGCACCCTGTTCAAGCCGCGCCCTGAATTCTCCGGTTTTGGCTTTCAGCTCATCATCCGTAAGGGCCTGGAGCTCCGGCTCCAGTGCGTTGATCTGATCAACCACCTTCGACATCCGCTTGACGAGGCGGTCATTGCGACTGCCGAAGACCTTCCTGAGAATCTTACTGACCATGGAAAAACTCTTGCTGATATGAATTTAGGCCCACACCGGCAGAGGCCGATGCGAACAGAAAATAAAACGGTGATGATACCGTAAAAAGACTGCGATAGCAGGCATTACATACAATCAGGACGCTATCCAGTGCGGATCGTGGCGGCATGGCAGAAGCACCTGCCGTGTGGGTCAGCGTTTGGCGCTGAGATACTTGGAAGGATTGATTGTCTTGCCGTTGCGGGCTATCTCAAAGTGCACGTGGGGTCCGGTTGAACGGCCGGTAGACCCCATCAGTGCGATCGGCTGACCCTGGGTAACCAGGTCTCCCGGGGCCACCAGAATTTTGCCATTATGACCATAGCGGGTCACATAGCCACCTGAGTGCCTCACCTCGATCAGGTTCCCATAGCCACTCTTGGTCCCGGTCCAGGTAACAATACCCGAAGCAACTGCAACGACGTTCGAATTCTTTTTTCCCGCTACATCCACACCATGATGAAACGCTTTCTTGCCACTGAACGGGTCATTACGGTAACCATAGCGGGAGGATATCCAACCCTTTTCCACCGGACGCCCGGCGGGGACCAATTCTTCATTCAGCAGGTTATTGCGCATCAGACCTTCCATAAGATCCAGTTTATGCTCACGATCAGTAATAACCAGCGAGAGCTGCTCCATATCGGCTACCAGCTCAGACACACTGACCGACTGTGCCGCCTCCAATGCCTCGATTCCGCCACGGGCAGGCTCTTCATCGAAATTAAACTCGCCCTCATCCAGCTTGCCGATCTTGGCCAGATGTTCACCCAACGCGTCAATCCTCAGAATATGTGACTGCAACTGGCCAAGTCGGAGCGCCAGCGCATCCAGGTGTTCCTGGGTCCGCCCCTTGGCCTCCTGCAGTTCATCACGTTGTGCCTGTAACAGATTGCGCACCACTTCCGTGGTGTTGTCAGTTGCGGCCTGCGGTAACGACGCATCCATTCCCAACTGGTAGCCAGCCCACAGGGATCCTCCCATCAGCAGTGCAAGCACTGGCACAAGGGTAAGCATTAATTTGTACGGAGAGATCGGACGGCTGCCTTTTTTATGGCAGAACCTGGAGAGGAGTATAATCTTCATGGTAGCGTATTAGACTCACAAGTGCCTGTTTGAAAGATAAATCACCAAGACAGCAACTTCCGTGACACAATTCATCCATGAACAAACGACCGCGTCTCATCAAAGACTATTTTCAACGCAAAAATACACTCCGTGGATTACTGGAACAATCCAAAGTGCAATCGTTGTTGCTGCAGCGTATTCGCGCCCTGATTCCGCCGCCCCTGAATACACACTGCGCCGCAGTGGTACAGAAGGGTTCCCAACTGGTGCTCTACGTCGACTCGTCCACCTGGGCCAGTCGACTGCGCTTCACCACCCGGGAACTCGCCCGGCAACTGAATGCCAACGGTATAGCAACCGAGCGCATTACAGTGCGTGTACTGGTCACCAGCAAACCGCCTAAGCCGGAGCACGAGAGGACCAGGCGCCTAAGCCTGGAAAACGCGTCCCTGATTAATCAAACAGCCGCCGGGATCGAGGACAGCAATCTGAGTGAAGCCCTGATTCGCCTCGGCAAACACGCCGTTAAATCACCCGAATAACCGTCAGCTTGCCTGAACCGGTTTCATATAGGAGATGGGCACACTATCTCCCTCTTCGAAGGTCACCTCTTCCCAGGCGGACTCATCCGCTATCAGCGCCTTGAGCAGTTTGTTGTTCAGGGCGTGCCCTGATTTATAACCGCTGAACGCGCCGATCAGACTGTGTCCGAGCAAATAGAGATCACCGATGGCGTCCAGAATCTTGTGCTTGACGAACTCATCCTCGTAACGCAAGCCATCCTCGTTCAACACCCGGTAATCATCCACCACAATGGCGTTGCTCATGCTTCCGCCAAGCGCCAACTCCCGCTCGCGCAGCATTTCAATGTCACGCAGGAAACCAAACGTCCTCGCGCGACTCACCTCTTTAACGAAAGAGGTGGAGGAAAAATCGATAGTGGCGGACTTGGTACGCTCGGCAAATGCCGGATGATTGAAATCAATACCAAAGGAGACCTTGAAACCGTCAAACGGTTCGAACGCCGCGAATTTGTCATCCTCCTTGACCATCACCTTGCGCTTGATGCGAATAAAGCGTTTAGCTGCATTCTGCTCTTCCACGCCCGCCGACTGGATCAGAAACACAAAGGGTCCCGCACTGCCGTCCATGATGGGAACCTCAGGGGCACTCACATCCACATAGGCATTATCAATCCCCAGGCCGGCAAAAGCGGAAAGCAGATGCTCCACGGTGGAAATCTTCAGGCCGTCCTGTTCCAGTGTGGTGGAGAGCCGGGTATCGCCGACGTTATCCGGCCGCGCCGCGATCTCGACCGGTTCATCCAGGTCAACCCGACGGAACACCACTCCGGTGTCTATCGCCGCGGGACGCAGGGTAAGGTATACCTTTCCCCCCGTGTGCAGACCCACTCCTGTAGCACGAATAACGTTCTTGAGCGTACGTTGCCGTATCATGTTTCCTGTATTCCCCATCTCCCGGCTACTAAACGGCCGGATGGTATCACACATTTCGCTTATTGAGCTAAACAGAAACCCACTAACCGCGAACTGCGCCCTATAAAAATAGTGCCAGGCTCAAACATCTGCCAGATGAATACCTGCCCCCCGAACACCCATTAGGGTATTCCCTCGTTAAGTACCAGTTTCACCCTTCTATTGCAAGTTTATTTCGCCCGCAGGAACGGGCACTGGCCGCTCCGGGAGCCGGTTAGCGGGTAATCCGCCACACCTGCCTTATCAAGGTGTCTGGCACTCACGCCTCAATCTGCCTGGCGCCGCAGGAATGCCGGGATATCCAGATAGTCCATGTTGTGTTCCTGTGCAGCGGCAACATAGGATTTAGCCGCCTTCCTGACTACGGTCGGGCTATCCATTTCACGATAATCAGTCGGCCCCGGTGCCACCACATCGGAATTGACCAGGCGCACCGGGGGAGCTTCTTCAATCACCGACGGCTTGATTTCCACCGTACCCACAGAGCCGAGACCGGTGGCCACAACGGTAACCCGCAATTCATCGCTCATATCGGGATCGATCACGGTACCCACAACCACAGTAGCGTCATCGCAGGCAAACTCCTTGACCGTGCTGCCCACCTCGTCGAACTCACCAATCGAGAGATCCAGACCTGCGGTGATATTCACCAGAATACCCTTGGCGCCCGCCAGATTGACATCTTCCAAAAGCGGGCTGTTGATCGCCTGTTCCGCTGCATCACGCGCCCTGTTTTCACCCTTCGCCGAGCCGGACCCCATCATCGCGGTACCCATTTCGGACATCACGGTACGGACATCTGCAAAGTCGACATTGATCAGGCCCGGACGGGTAATCAGCTCGGCAATACCCTGTACCGCACCCTGCAGCACATCGTTGGCCGACTTGAAGGCGTTCAGCAGGCTCATGTCGCGCCCCAGTACCGCCAACAGCTTTTCGTTGGGAATAGTGATCAATGAATCCACATACTGGCTCAACGCCTCGATGCCCTGATCGGCAATCTGCATTCGTTTCACGCCCTCGAACGGAAACGGCTTGGTCACCACCGCCACTGTCAGAATACCCATTTCACGGGCCACTTCGGCAACCACCGGCGCCGCTCCGGTACCCGTTCCGCCCCCCATACCGGCGGTAATAAAGACCATGTCACTGCCCTGCAGGGCCTCATGGATGCGCTCCCTGTCCTCCATGGCCGCGTCGCGCCCCACATCGGGATTGGCACCGGCGCCGAGTCCCTTGGTGATATTGGAGCCCAACTGAAGCAGCGTGCGCACCTGACTATTCTTCAGTGCCTGAGCATCGGTATTGGCACAGATAAAGTCCACCCCTTCGATGCTCGCATTCAGCATGTGGTTGACCGCATTGCCACCGCCGCCGCCGACACCAATGACTTTGATCACTGCGTTCTGACTGTATGCATCCATTAATTCGAACATGTCACTCTCTCCTCATGATCCAGGCCCTGCTACACGGCCACCTGAAAAAACCCAAAAAATGTTTAAAAACAAAACTTAAAAATTGCCCTGAAACCAGCTCTTCATGCGAGTCCAGATCGCTTTGAAATTGTTACTCCTCGGGAGATCCTGCAATCGTCCCGTCTGGTTCTGCCGCCCGAACAGCAGCAGACCGACCCCTGTCGCGTAGATCGGATTACGTACTACATCCACCAACCCCGTTACATACTGCGGAACACCCAACCTCACCGGCATATGAAATACCTCTTCCGCCAGCTCAATCAGCCCCTCCATCTTGGAACTGCCGCCGGTCAACACAACACCTCCGGCGATCAGATCCTCAAACCCGCTGCGTCTCAGCTCCGCCTGGACCAGGCTCAGCAACTCCTCATATCTTGGTTCCACCACTTCGGCCAGAGTCTGGCGGGACAACCTCCTGGGCGGCCTCTCACCGATGCTCGGCACCTCAATGGTCTCGTCACTGGCCGCCAACTGGGTCAGTGCACAGGCATAGCGGATCTTGATCTCTTCCGCATGCTGTGTCGGCGTGCGCAAGGCCACCGCAATATCGTTGGTCACCTGGTCACCGGCAATGGGAATCACCGCGGTGTGGCGTATCGAGCCCTCGGTAAAGACCGCGATATCGGTGGTGCCGCCGCCGATATCCACCAGGCAGACACCCAGCTCCTTTTCATCATCGCTGAGTACGGCATAGCTTGAGCTCAGCTGTTCAAGGATCAGGTCATCCACTTCAAGCCCGCAGCGCCGGACACACTTGACGATATTCTGCGCTGCGCTGACCGCCCCGGTGACCATGTGCACCCGGGCCTCCAGGCGCACGCCGGACATACCCACCGGCTCGCGGATTCCCTCCTGCTCATCGATAATGAATTCCTGTGGCAGGATGTGCAGGATCTTCTGGTCGGCGGGAATGGCCACGGCTCGTGCCGCATCAATCACCCGCTCGACATCGCCATGGGTCACTTCCCGGTCCTTGATCGCCACGATGCCGTGGGAGTTGAGGCTGCGAACATGATTTCCCGCAATGCCGGCATGCACAGAATGAATCTCGCAACCAGCCATCAGTTCGGCCTCTTCCAGGGCCCGCTGAATCGACTGAACAGTGGATTCGATATTCACCACCACACCCTTCTTCATCCCGCGCGACGGATGTGAACCGATGCCAATAATCTCAATCTGATTATCCGGCTTGATCTCACCCACGATGGCCACCACCTTTGAGGTGCCGACATCGAGCCCGACAATCAGGTTTTTTTCTGTCTTTTTGGTCATTAAAACCGTTCCTCTGCAACCGGGCACATCCCCACCCTGTGACTGGTCGAGACGTTTATTTTCATTACCTTCAACTTGCTTCTCCCCAGAGCACCGCCACCCCATTGGCATAGCGCATGTCCACTCGCTTCACCCTGCGCTTCTCCGCCTGTTCAAGCATTGGATAGAGCCGCACAAACCGGTCCACCCTCGCCTCGGTATCCGTATGACCCAGCTTGAGTTCCATCCCCTGTTTAAACCCCACGGTCCAGGCGCCTCGCCCGTCCATAACCAGTCGATCGATATCCAGCTTCAGGGCGACAAACCGACTGCCCATGCGCTGGTAGCGGGCAACGATTTCCGTCGCACTGTCCGCAGGGCCTGCCAAACTGGGCAGCTCCGTCTTCAGCGCCTCGGACTCGGGGGTAAACACACCCCCACGTCCATTCACCAGTTGTGAATCACCCCAGCGCGCCAACGGCTGCTGCTCTTCCACCCACATATTCAGGGTATCCGGCCAGATACGCCTGACGGTTACCTGATCGACCCAGGCCAACTTCAGCGCCGCCGCCCTGACCGCATCCAGATCGACGGTAAAAAAGTTGCCATCCACCACCGCACCGACGGCCTGTTCCAACTCTCGACGATCGAGATTTCTGAGCTCACCATCGATCCGCACAAGCTTGAGCGGCAGTACCGCCGGATCACGCAGGGTTATCACGCCCCAGACTCCACCACCTGCAAACAGCAGCAGCACA
Source organism: Sedimenticola selenatireducens DSM 17993 (assembly GCF_000428045.1). GTDB lineage: Bacteria > Pseudomonadota > Gammaproteobacteria > Chromatiales > Chromatiaceae > Sedimenticola > Sedimenticola selenatireducens. The sequence continues at coordinate 91,280 of NZ_ATZE01000011.1, forward strand.
CCGAGGACGGTCAGCCAGTGCAACAACCGCTGCAACATGCCGGCACCGGCTGCCGCCTCGGCCTTCTGTGTGGTTTTGCGGGGCTCCATCGCCATTAGCCGCTTACCCGACTGGCCGACAAAATCCGCCAGACCAACTCATCAAAATCGATACCCGCCGCCCGGGCCGCCATCGGCACCAGACTGTGGCTGGTCATGCCCGGCACGGTATTCACTTCCAGCAGATAAGGGCTCCCCGCTTCATCCAGCATGATGTCGACACGGCCCCAGCCTTGCGCTCCAACCGCACGGAACGCCTGCTCCGCCAGTCGCTTCAGCGCCTGCTCTTGTTCTGTATCGAGGCCACAGGGGCAGTGATAGGCCGTGCTGTCGGCCTGATATTTAGCTTCATAGTCATAGAAGGTATTGGGCGTCTCGATGCGGATCAACGGCAACACCTGGTCGTCCAGAACCGATGCCGTATACTCGGCGCCGCTGATCCAGCGCTCCGCCATCACCTCGATGTCGTAACCGGCCGCCTGCCGCCACGCCTCTTCCAGCTGCTGGCGACTCTCCACCTTGGCCATACCAATGCTGGACCCCTCGTGGGAGGGCTTGATCATCAGCGGGAAACCGAGCGCCTCAGCGCGATCCAGATCAGCCGCCTGTTCCAGCATGACAAAATCCGCTGTGGGCAAAGCCAGTCCATTCCATAGCAGTTTGCAGCGATACTTATCCATGCCCAGCGCGGAACCTGCGACGCCGCTGCCGGTATAGGGCATACCGATACTCTCCAGCGCGCCCTGGATCACCCCGTCCTCACCGCCGCGACCATGCAGCATGATGAATACCCGGTCGTAATGCTCCTGTTGCAGCAGGCTGAGCACATCCCGTCCAGCATCCACGCCATGGGCATCCACACCCCGGCGAACCAGTGCCTCCAGCACCGCCCGACCGCCCTGAAGCGACACCTCCCGCTCAGCCGAAAGCCCGCCCATCAGCACCGCCACCTTGCCGAAATCTGCTGCCAACTCTGTCATAGCCGCTCCTCCGCCTCACCGACGATATGTACCTCGGTAATCAGTTCCACACCGCTGGCCGCCTGCACCTGTTTCCTGACCTGTTGAATCATTGCTTCAATATCCATGGCCGTGGCATCACCCCGGTTGATGATGAAATTGGCATGCTTCTCCGAGACCTGGGCCCCGCCAATTACCGTCCCCTTCAAGCCGGCCGCCTCGATCAGGCGCGCGGCATGATCACCGGGCGGATTCCTGAACACGGAGCCGCAACTTGGCTGGCCGATCGGCTGACTGCTGTTGCGCCGTTCCAGCAACGCCCGTATCTGCCGCTGGCTTTCACTGACATCACCCGCTTCCAGGCGCAGGGTTGCGGCCAGGAACCACTCCTCCGCCGGTCGCTCCACCTGCCGATAGCCCACCTTGAACTCAGTCGGCAGGCGCTTGTGCAATTTTCCTGTTCTGTCCACCGTCTCCACGGCCGTCACATGAGTCCAGGTCTCGCCGCCGAAGGCGCCGGCATTCATTGCCAGGGCGCCGCCGAAGGTGCCGGGAATACCGGTCAGAAACTCCACCCCACAGAGTCCCTGCCGCGCCGCAAACCGTGCCACCTGGGCGCAACTGACGCCGGCTTCGACCCGCAATTCGGTAGCGGAAACCAACTCCATCCCATCCAGCCGGCCCTGGGTGGCAATCACCGTGCCGCTGAAACCACCGTCCCGGATCAGCAGATTGCTGCCCAGACCCAGCCACAACAGGGGTTCGCCCGCCGGCAGGGTGGCGAGAAACTGCAGCAAATCGGCGCTGTCGGCCGGCCGGTAGAGCTGGCGCGCCGGACCACCCACCCGCCAGGTGGTGTAGCGAGCCAGCGGTTCGTTGAACCGCATCTCACCACGCAGAGAAGGTTTGTCCTGTGCCGCCATCACGCGCCCTTGCCTCCACATGGCCGCGGCCGCTCCGGCCGTTTCCCAGGCGCAGCCGGGGGACGGATCAGCGCCCGCGACTTGTCACGCAAGGAAAAAATCCCTGAGAGTGGCTCACCACAACCCATATGCAATCGTCGATTCACCTCGTCTGTCACGACTCACCTCCCTGCTGTTGAAACCAGCCCGGTAACAGGGCGGCAACCTGCCCGATATCCCCGGCCCCCAGGGTCAATACAATGTCACCATCCAGAATCATCCCTTCCAGCAGCTCCGGCAGTTCGCCGATCGGATCGACAAACACCGGGTCGACCTGTCCCCGCGCCCGGATGGCACGACTCAGGGAACGACCATCCGCCCCGGCTATCGGGACCTCACCCGCGGCATAGACCTCTCCCAGCACCAGTACGTCGGGCCGCGAAAGCACCTGGGTAAAGTCATCAAACTGCTCCTGGGTGCGACTGTAACGATGCGGCTGGAACACCAGCACCAGCCGTCGCTCCGGCCATCCCGCGCGCACGGCGTCCAGGGTTGCCGCAACCTCGCGCGGGTGATGTCCATAATCATCCACCAGCATGAACCGCCGACCATCGGTCAGCGCGCATTCGGTGGCGTTGAAACGCCGCCCGATGCCCTCGAATCGCTCCAGGCCGCGCTGGATCGCAGCCACATCCACACCCACCTCATGTGCCACCACGATAGCCGCCAGGGCATTGAGCACGTTGTGTCGCCCCGGCATGTTCAGGGTCACATCGAACGACTGCTCACCGCTGAAGGCGACGCTGAAATGAGTGCGCAGCCCCTCTTGCCGAATCCCGCTGACGCGGCAATCCGCATCCGCCGATTCGCCATAGGTGATCACCTGCCGCGTGACTTGGGGCAGCAGCCCGCGCACTTCCTCGTCATCGATACAAAGTATCGCCAGGCCGTAGAACGGCAGATGATGCAGAAATTCGATGAAGGTCTGGCGCAGGCGATTGAAATCACCGCCATAGGTGGTCATGTGATCCGCGTCCACATTGGTGACGATGGCCATCATCGGCTGGAGATAGAGGAAGGAGGCGTCACTCTCATCGGCCTCGGCCACCAGATACTCTCCACCGCCCAGCCGGGCATGGGTGCCGGCGGAATTGAGCCGGCCGCCGATCACGAAAGTCGGATCCAGGTCACCCTCCGCCAGCAGACTGGCCACCAGACTGGTGGTGGTGGTCTTGCCATGGGTACCCGCCACCGCGATACCGAAATGGAAGCGCATCAGCTCCGCCAGCATCTCCGCCCGGGGTACCACCGGGATACGCTGCTCCCGGGCCATGCGCACTTCCGGATTATCCTCTTTGACCGCGGTAGAGATCACCACCGCGTCGGCACCGGCGATATTTGACGCCGCATGGCCGATATGGATGCTCGCACCCTGTTTGGTCAGTCGGGTGATAGCGGGGTTACTCTTCAGGTCAGACCCGGAGATCCGGTAACCGAGATTGAGCATCACCTGGGCGATACCGTTCATTCCAGCGCCACCGATACCGACAAAGTGCAAGTGACGGATGCGGCCCATGGTGGTTGCCGCCAGGCGACGCTGTGTAGCTTCACTCTTTTTCATCGGCTCGCAATCTCCTCACAATAATCCGCCACGGCATTGGTGGCGCCGGGCATCGCCAGGGCGCGAGCCTTTACCGCCATCTCCATCAGTGCCGCACGATCCACCAACAGCGTCCTCATACTCTCGGAAAAGCCGCTCTGTTCCAGTTCGGCCTGGGGCAGCAGTCGGGCCGCACCCGCAGCCACCAGGTAGTCGGCATTGCGGGTCTGGTGATCATCAACCGCATGGGGATAGGGCACCAGGATGGCGGCAACCCCGGCCGTCGCCAGTTCACTCACCGTCAGCGCACCGGCCCGGCACACCACCAGGTCCGCCCAGGCATAGGCATCGGCCATATCCTGAATAAAATCGCTCACCTCTGCGTCCACACCGAGCCGCTGGTATGCCTCACGGGTTGACTCACTTTTTCCGCGCCCAGCCTGATGTCGTACCAGCGGGCGCTCACTGCCGCCCAAGGTTGCCAGTACCTCCGGTATCGACTGATTCAGCGCCTGCGCCCCCAGCGATCCGCCGACCACCAGCAGCCGCACCGGACCGCTGCGTCCCTGCATGCGCACGGCCGGGCCCGGCAGTGCGGCGATCTCCCGGCGCACCGGGTTGCCGCAGGCTATCGCGCCGACACGCTCACCGAAGCTGCCGGGAAAAGCCTCAAATACCCGCGTGGCCATCCGCGACAACCAGCCATTGGTCATGCCGGGCACCGCGTTCTGTTCATGAATCACCAGCGGTATTCCGAGCAGACGCGCCGCCAGGCCGCCAGGGCCGGTAACAAAGCCCCCCATCCCCAACACCACCCGGGGCCGGCGTTGCCGCAAAATACGTGCTGACTGAAGCATGGCGCGACCGATCTTGAACGGCGCCGATAACCAGCGCTTCAGCCCGTTCCCGCGCAGCCCCTTGATATCCACCAGCTGGATATCGAACCCGTGCTCCGGCACCAGCCGCGATTCAAAACTGTCCGGACTGCCGAGCCAGGAGACCGCTATACCGCGATTGCGCAGCTCCTGGGCGACCGCCAGGGCCGGGAATACATGTCCACCGGTGCCGCCTGCCATCAGCATTACGCTCCCTGCCATGCCGCCCCCCCCTGCTCGACCGGTTCCGGCCGCAGCAGTTCGTAGTCGATGCGCAGCAGTATCGCCACCACCAGGATGGCAACGATGATGCTGTTACCGCCATAGCTCATGAACGGCAGGGTCAAGCCCTTGGTCGGCAGCAGTCCAACATTGACGCCAATATTGATGAACGCCTGCATGCCGATCCAGAGTCCGAAACCATAGGCCACATAGGCAGAAAACCGCCGGCTGTGCGCCTCTGCCCGGGCACCGATGCGGAAGGCACGCCAGACAATCAGGGCAAACAGGGTGATCACCACCAGGGTGCCCAGCAACCCGAACTCTTCACCGATAACCGCCATAAGGAAATCGGTATGGGCCTCCGGCAGATAAAACTGTTTCTGGATACCATTGCCCAATCCGACACCGAACCACTCGCCGCGGCCGAAGGCGATCAGCGCCTGGGCGAGTTGATAGCCGCTGTTTTCCACATCGGCCCAGGGATCGAGAAAGGCGGTCACCCGCTGCAGCCGATAGGGTGAGACCAGTACCAACCCCACCAGCGCCGAGCCGGCAAGACCGATCAGGATGGCGAACTGCCACACCGGGACGCCACCCAAAAACAGCATACCCATGGCCGTGGCCAGCAACACGGTGGTGGTGCCGAAATCGGGCTGCACCATGATTAGCGAACAGGCGATCACCAGCAGCAGCATCGGTTTAATGAATCCCCAGATACTGTGCGCGACCTCCAGCTGCCGGCGCACCAGATATCCGGCGATATAGATCACCATGAACAGCTTCATGAATTCCGAGCTTTGCAGGTTGAATGCGCCCAATGGTATCCAGCGCGTGGCACCGTTCGCCTCGCGACCAACACCGGGCACCAGCACCAGCACCAGCAGCAGCAGCCCGATAAAATAGAGCAGAGTTCCGGAGCGCTCCCACAGCGTCACCGGCACCCGGGAGATGATCAACGCCCCCAGCAACCCCAACCCGATAGCCACCAGATGACGGTTCACATAATAGAAAGGCGCCTCGCCGATCCGGTGCAGTGAAGCGGAGGCAACCATCACCAACCCGAGACCCAACAGCACCAGCGCAGCAAACAGCAGCGGATAATCCAGCGCCGGCAACAGCTTGCGCCCCTCTCCGATGGTAGCCTGGCGATGAGCGGTCAGGTTCATGGGATCAACCTCGCTACCGCATCCACGAACATTTCGCCCCGCTGCTGATAGTTTTTGTACATATCGAAACTGGCGCAGGCGGGCGACAGCAGCACCCGATCCCCCGGCTCGGCGTAACTGGCCGCCAGCAGCACCGCATCATCCATATTCTTGGCATGCATCAACGGCACCGTGTCGCTCAGGGCTTTGGCGATGCGGGGCGCATCCTTTCCCAGCAGGATCACGGCGCGGGCGTGTCTGACCACTGCCGGAGTCAGCGGGGAAAAGTCGGCCCCCTTGCCGTCGCCGCCAGCTATCAATACCGTGCGCGCCGCATCCCCGGTGGACAAGCCCTCCAGCGCCGCGGCGCAGGCCCCGACGTTGGTGCCCTTGGAGTCGTTGTACCAGCGTACCCCGGCGGACTCCTTGATAAACTGGGTGCGGTGCGGCAGACCGGAAAAGCCCACCAGGCTCTTCAGCATGGTGTCGCGAGACAACCCCAACAGGCTACCGATAGCCAGCGTCGCCAGCGCATTGGCGAGGTTGTGTGTGCCGGGTATTTTCAACGCCGAGGTACGGATCAGCCGCTCGGCGCCGTGACAGAGCCAACGCCCCCCCTGGTCTTCGCAAACCCCAAACACCCCTTCATCGGGCTGGCCCAAGGTAAAGAACAAGTCACCCGTTGCGTGCCGATTCATGGCCATCACCTGGGGGTCGTCCAGATTGAACACCGCGGCCTCGGCATCCCGGTAAATGGTCGCCTTGGTATCCATATAGGACTGCAGGTCCGCATAGCGATCCAGGTGATCCGGCGAGATATTCAGAACAACTGCCACCTTCGGCTTTAGGCTGAAGGTGGTCTCGAGCTGGAAACTGGAGAGCTCCAGCACATAGAGCTCCACATCATCATGCAGCAACGACAGAGCCGGATCGCCCAGATTTCCGCCAACAGCGGCCTTCAACCCGGCATCCCGCAACATGACGCCCAGCAGGGTGGTGACGGTACTTTTGCCATTGGAACCGGTAATTGCCACCACCGGCGCCTTTGCCTCCCGGGCAAACAGCTCGATATCGCCGACCACCGGCACTCCCCTGGCCACCGCCTGCTGGATCAGCGGCTCACTCATCGGTACCCCGGGACTGACCACCAACTGCTCCGCCACCGCAAAGGCATCCGGATCAAAGCCGCCCAGAAACAGGGCAATATCGGGTAGCTCCTGGCGCAGCTCACTGAGCCCCGGCGGGGTGTCCCGGCTATCGGTAATCGCCACCGGCACACCGCGGGCCGACAAATAACGGGCACAGGAGAGCCCGGTCTTGCCCAGACCAACAATCAGACTCTTTCTGTTACCCGCCAGTTGCTGTTTCATATACCTTTAAACGCTTCGATGCGTGGTTCCATTAACGAATTTTCAGACTCGCCAGCCCAACCAGGACCAGAATCACCGTGACGATCCAGAAGCGCACAATCACCCGGGGTTCCGGCCAACCTTTCAATTCAAAATGGTGATGCAGCGGCGCCATGCGGAAGATGCGCCGTCCGGTGAGCTTGAATGAAGCCACCTGCAGCATCACTGATACGGTTTCCATTACGAACACGCCGCCCATGATCAACAGCACCAGTTCCTGGCGAACGACCACTGCCACCACGCCAAGTGCGGCGCCCAGTGCGAGAGCGCCCACATCGCCCATAAATACCTGGGCCGGATAGGCGTTGAACCAGAGAAATCCGAGCCCTGCACCCACCAGGGCGCCGCAGAAGATGACCATTTCACCAACCCCGGGCAGATGAGGGATCAGCAGGTAATTGGCGATCTGGGCATGACCCGATGCATAAGCAAAAATACCCAGCGCGCCAGCCACCAGTACGGTCGGCATGATCGCCAGTCCATCCAGACCGTCTGTCAGGTTGACCGCGTTGCTAGTGCCAACAATCACGAAATAGCTGAGCAGAACAAACCAGGGCCCCATGTCGATCACCACGCTTTTCACAAACGGGATAATGAGTTGAGTTTCGGCCGGTAGCGACGAGGTGCTGTAGAGCGCATAGGCGGCGCCGGCACCCACCAGCGACTGCCACAAGTACTTGTAACGGGCCGAAAGTCCCCGGGAATCCTTCAATACCAGTTTTTTATAGTCGTCGTAGAAGCCGATCAGCCCGAACAGCAGGGTTACCAGAATCACGATCCAGACATAGCGGTTGTCCAGGTTGGCCCATAGCAGGGTGCTGACCGCCACCGCCACCAGCAGCAGGGTACCGCCCATGGTCGGCGTACCTGCCTTGGAGAGATGACTCTGGGGCCCATCGCTGCGTACGGTCTGACCAATCTGGTGATGGGTCAGGCGGCGGATCATCACCGGTCCCACGATAAACGAGATCGCCAGGGCCGTGAGTATGCCCAGGATGGCGCGCAGGGTGAGATACTGGAATACACTGAAGCCACTGTTGAACTGGGTCAGGTAATCGGTTAGGTAAACGAGCATCTCAGTCTGTCTCCCGGTCGACGAGTGCGTTGATGACTTTTTCCATTCCGGCTCGACGGGAGCCTTTGACCAGCACCCTGTCACCTGAGCGCAGCTCCTGCTGCAGCCTCTCAATCAAAGACTCGCGATGCTCGAAAACCGCGCCGCCCCGGGTCATCTGTTGGGCCGCCTCACCCGCCTCACCGACGGCGTAGAGATGGTCGATCCCGGCCGCCTGTGCCTGCTGGCCCAGCTCCCGGTAGAACCCCAGGGTGCCCTGCCCCAATTCGCCCAGTTCACCCAGTACCAGAAAACGACGGCCCGGCGCCTGGGCAAGAACATTGATGGCAGCACCTACAGAATCGGGATTAGCGTTATAGCTGTCATCGATCAACCAGACACCCTGCCGACCCTGTAGCGGTTGCAGCCGCCCCTTGACCGGGCGGATTGACGCCAAGCCGTCAACGATATTCTGTTCGCTCGCTCCGACCTGTAGCGACGCGGCAATAGCCGCCAGGGCGTTCATGCGGTTGTGCTCCCCCGCCAGCGGCAGATCAATGGTCAAACTGCCGTTCGGTATATTCACCGCAAAGCGACTGCTGAAGCCCTGCGCATGCCATTGCAGCTCCAGGCTACCCGGACTGCTGATATCGGCCGGCTGACGAATGCCGAATGTGCAGAGACGCCGTCCCGCGGCGACGCCACCCCAGAACGGCGCGAAATTGTCATCGGCGTTGAATACGAAGCAGCCGGTCTCGGCGAGCCCGGAAACAATCTCGCTCTTCGCCTTGGCCACCCCTTCCAGGGTGCCGAACCCTTCCAGGTGCGAGCGGCAGGCATTATTCAGCAACGCTACATCCGGCCGGGTGATTTTGCTCAGATACGCAATTTCACCCGGATGATTGGCGCCCATTTCAATGACCGCAAACTTCTCATCCTGCAGTTTCATCAGGGTCAGCGGCAGACCGATGTCGTTGTTCAGATTCCCCTGGGTGGCCAGCACCGTGCCGTTGCGGCTCAGGATGGCGGCGATCATCTCCTTGACCGTGGTCTTGCCGTTACTGCCGGTCACCGCGATCACCTGTGCCGTGCTTTTCTGACGCCACTCCGCCGCCATCAGCCCGAGCGCGATTCGTGTGTCAGGCACCACCAGCTGCGGGCACTCCAGGGGCATTTCATGATCCACCACGGCCGCGACCGCACCCTGCGCCAGCGCCTGATCGAGGTAGTCATGGCCATCGAAATTGGGGCCTTTCAGGGCCACAAACAGATCGCCGTTAACCAGTGTCCTGGTATCGGTGCTGACGGCGGCAAAACGACTATCACTGCCCAGGTGCCGGGCGTGGATGGCTGGCGCCATTTCAGCAAGCGTGAATGCGATCATCGCCTCACCTCCTGCAATACCTTTTCCACCTGCTCCCGGTCACTGAAATGAAGCACCTGGTCACCCACCAGCTGATAGCTCTCGTGCCCCTTTCCGGCAATCAGAATCAGATCGCCCGGCAGCGCTTCACGGATACTCATGGCAATGGCCTCGGCGCGGTCACGCACGATCTGGATAGGATCCGTATGATCCATACCGGACACGATCTCCGCGACGATGCGATCACCCGATTCACTGCGTGGATTGTCATCAGTAACGATCACCCGGTCCGCCAGCCGCTCGGCAATAGCCCCCATCAACGGCCGTTTTCCCCGGTCCCGGTCACCACCGCAACCGAACACGCACACCAACCGGCCTCCCACATGTTCACGCAGGGCGGTCAGGGCGTGCTCCAGGGCATCCGGGGTATGGGCGTAATCCACCACCACCAGCGGCAACTCGCCACCGCCGAAGCGCTCCATGCGCCCGGCCACTGTCTCCACCCGCGCCAGCTTCTCAAGCGCCGCGGCGAACGGAATACCGCGATAGAGCAGCACAGCCAACACGGCCAGCAGATTGCTCGCATTGAACCGACCCAGCAGCCGGCTGGCGAACTGACCCCGCCCCCAACTGCTATCGATGGTCAGGGACATGCCTTCAACCTCCGGCACGATGCGGGTCGCCTTCACCCAATATTCCGTCTCCGGAACATTGGCCGCATCCGTGCTGTAACCGATTTTTCGCACGCTCTCGGGCAGCACGGAGAGCACCCGGCCGGCAAACGGGTCATCCATGTTGAGCACCGCGCAATTGATCTCACAGGCCGTGAACAGGCGCAGCTTGGCGTCGGCGTACCCTTCCATACTGGCGTGATAATCGAGATGATCCTGGGTCAGGTTGGTCAACAGGGCGACATCAAAACGCACGGCGGCGGCTCGCCCCTGATCCAGGGCGTGGGAGGAGACCTCCATGGCCACCATGTCGGCGCCGCGGTTTTCCAGATCCCACAGCTGGGCCTGCAGATTGACCGCATCAGGCGTGGTATGGCTGGCATTTTCCAGCGCACCCGGCAAACCGTTACCGATGGTCCCGATCAATCCGCAGAGATGCTCCGGGCTGAACACCTGGGCCAGGAAATGGCTGCAGCTGGTCTTCCCGTTGGTGCCGGTGATGCCGAACACCACCAGGCGGTGACTGGGATCGGCATAAAAACGTCCGGCGATGGCGCTAACCTGTTGGCTCAATCCGCTGATCGCATACAGCGGTATCCGCGCCGTCCGCGCCAGCTCCCGGATATCGTCCAGGGTCCAACGCGCATCTGGCTCACAAGCCACCGCGGCTGCTCCGCGATCCACCGCCTGCTGGAGAAATTCAAGCCCATGATGGGCGATCCCCGCACAGGCCAGAAACAGCGATCCCTCACGGATTTGCCGACTGTCCAGGGTAATATCGCTGATTTCCCGATCCGCCAGTGCGGCGGCATCGACCCAGCCGTCAAGCAGCCGGGATAACCGGCAACTGTGGTTATGTGACATGGCCACCATCACCCGCCACCTCCGCTGCCGGCCAGTTTGACCACTGAGTCATCCAGGGCATCGGGGGCAATGTTGAGCAGCCGCAAGGCGCCGGTCATCACTTGCGAAAACACCGGTGCGGCCACGGAACCGCCGTAATATTTTCCAGCTGTCGGTTCATCGATCATCACCACCATCACCAGGCGTGGATCGCTGGCCGGCGCAATGCCGGCGAACACCGAGATATAACGGTCGTCGGCATAACCACCGCTAATGCTCTTTTTTGCTGTTCCTGTCTTACCGGCCACCCGGTAACCGGTAACGGCCGCGGCCGGTGCCGTGCCCTCATCAGTCACCACCGCCTCCATCATTTTGCGCACCGCCCGGGCCGTGGATGCACGCATGACCCGCTCACCCTTAACCGGCGCATCCTGGCGCAGCAGGGACACCGGGTAGCGGATACCATCGCTGGCCAGCACGCCATAGGCGCGTGCCAGTTGCAGGGCGGTTACCGAGAGACCATAACCGAACGCCAGGGTTGCCTGATCGATCTCCGCCCAGCGGCGGTAGGGCGCCAGCTGGCCGGTCACTTCGCCGGGAAACCCGGTACTGGTGGGATCACCAAAACCAACCCGTGAGAAAAAGCCCCAGAACTTGTCCTTGGGCAGATCCAGGGCGATCTTGCTGACCCCCACATTGCTGGACTTCAGGATCACCCGGGCCAGATCGATACGACCGTAGTCGCGATGATCCCGCACCAGATTCCGGCCGACCCGAAAGGTACCCGGGGTGGTATCGATCACCGTACCGGGGGTGTAACGGCCCGACTCCAGCGCGGCGGCAATGGTAAAGGGCTTTACCGTGGATCCGGGCTCGAACACGTCGGTAACCGCACGGTTGCGAAAACGACCGGCCTTGCCGGACTTGGTGCCGTTCGGGTTATAGGCCGGCTGGTTCACCATGGCCAGAATCTCGCCATTGCGGGCGTCTAGAATAACTGCGGAGCCGGACTTTGCCTTGTTCCGCTGCACCGCGCCCTTCAGTTCGCGATAGGCAAGAAACTGCAGACGCCGGTCGATCGATGTCACCAACTCCTTGCCGGCCTGTGGCTCCAGGATGTTCTCCACATCCTTCACGGCCCGGGCACGCCCGTCCTGAATCACCCGCTTGCGGCCGGCAGTTCCCTGCAACCACTCGTCGTAGGCCAGCTCCAGCCCCTCCTGACCCTGATCGTCTATATTGGTAAAGCCAACCACATGGGCGAACACCTCACCGTCAGGATAATAACGGCGATATTCGCGCTGCAGGCCAATGCCCGAGATATCGTTTTCCGCCACATAGTCCATCAAACGTTTGGCTCTGTCGGGATTGACCCGTCGCTTCAGATAGACAAACGAGCGATCACTGCGACGCGCCAGCAACTGGCGCAGATGATCCAGATCCATCTCGAGTATTTGTGCCACCGGCACCAACACCCGACGATCCGGCGACAGGGTGCGGGGATTGGCCCAGATGGAATCGACCGGGGTACTGATGGCCACGGGGGCACCGAAACGGTCCTTGATCATGCCGCGATGGGCCGGCATCTCCACCACCCGGAGATAGCGGCGCTGCCCCTCATTCTGCAGAAAGTCGGTTTCAAAGATCTGCTGGTCAACCGCACGCCAGACCAACAGGGAGGCGGAGAGCGACAACAGGCCCAGCAGGGTCCAGCGCCGGGCGCGATAGCTCGGCAGGGCCAGCTCAACCCGGCGGGCATTCTTCTGACGCCTGTTTCTGGTTTTCCCACTCATGTCTATGGTTTCACCACCACGACCTCCTCGGCCGTCGGTATGTGCATTTTTAACCGCTTGCGGGCAATCTTCTCGACCCGTGCATGGGTAGCCCAGGTACTCTGTTCCAATTGCAACCGCCCCCACTCCACCTCTATCGCGTCACGCTCGGCGCGCAACATCTGCAACGCCACAAACTGTTTACGGGTGGCGTATTTCGAATACACCACTCCGGTCGAAGTCAACAGCAGACTAAAGGCCAGAAACAGCAATATGATCAACTGACCCCGGTTCACTGCTTTCGCTCTGCTACCCGCAACACGGCACTGCGTGCGCGCGGATTCTCTTCCACCTCCCGAAGCGAGGGCTTGATCGCTTTGCCAATCAGGGCAAGACGTGAATTGCGCTGCTGCTCAGTCACCGGAATACCGGCGGGAAAACGATCACCCCGTTCCGCATCGCGCATGAAGCGCTTGACTATCCGGTCCTCCAGCGAATGAAAACTGATCACCGCCAGACGCCCACCCGGCGCCAGAACCCGCAAGGACTGATCAAGACAGGTCTTCAGGTCATCAAGCTCCCGGTTAATATGGATACGGATGGCCTGAAAACAGCGGGTCGCGGGATGCTTGCCCTTTTCCCAGGAGGGATTGGCCGCCGAGACAATTTCAGCCAAGCGCCGAGTCGTCACGATAGGCTGCTCGATCCGTGCCTCGACGATGGCACGGGCAATCCGCCGGGCGAAACGCTCTTCGCCATATGTCTTGAATATCTGCGCCATCTCATCGGCCTCAGCCACCTTCAACCAATCAGCCGCACTGACACCGGTACTGTTATCCATGCGCATGTCCAATGGCCCATCATTAAGAAAGCTGAAACCCCGCTCGGCCCGATCCAACTGAGGCGAAGAGACTCCCAGATCCAGCAACACACCGTTGACCTGCCCATCAACCCCCGCCGCATCGGAAAAACGCTGCAGATCGGCAAAAGAGCCCTGCTGTATTTCAAACCGCGCATCATCCCCAAACATACTCCGGGCGTATGTAACCGCATCCGGATCCTTGTCAATTGCCAGCAAACGCCCCGCCCTACCCAGCCTCTCCAATATGGCCGCGCTGTGACCGCCACGCCCGAAGGTGCCGTCGATATAAATGCCGCCCGGTATAATATTCAGCGCCTCCAGCGTCTCGTGGAAGAGCACCGGCAGATGTGTGTCCGTGTTGGCCATGACTATATCGAGAGCGTTTCTAAGTCGGCTGGTAAATCGAGGTCTTCCAGATTCACCTCATCCAGCCAATCAGCTCGTTGGCTGTTCCAGCGATCCTCATCCCACAACTCAAACTTGTTGCCCTGCCCGATCAGCACGACGTGCTTCTCCAAACGAGCAAAATCCCGTAGGGCGGGGGGCAGCAAAACGCGCCCCTGACCATCCATCTCAACCTCGGTGGCATGCCCCACCAGCAGACGCTGCAGATTGCGAGCCGCCTTGTTAAAGGAGGGAAGTTTCATCAGCTTTCGTTCAATCTCCTGCCATTCAGGCAGCGGGTAGATTAATAGACAATGATCACGGTCTATCGTCACTACCAATTCCGAGGCACAACCCTCCTGCAGCCGCTCGCGATAACGCGTCGGCACAGCCAAACGCCCTTTGGCATCCAGGTTGAGTCTGTTAACACCCCGAAACAATGAACGAGTCCCCCTTTTTTGGAATTCCGATTTCCAGAAAAATCCACTTTTACCCACTTATCCCCATAATAGGTACTCAAATTAGGTATTGTCAAGGAAACCATCCCACCAAAACAGGAGAAAGTTCCTTTAAAGACAGAGGGTTAGGGGCGTCGCTTAAAGAAAAAACAGGCGCACAAGACAATAAAAAACAGCGCGATAAAATGCGGAGTTAAAGTAACTTATAAAGATATATTGAATTTAAGCCCTGTTTTACGCATAAGCTCCACTTTTCCAGGTAAAACGGATCGACGGAGATATGGCAATCGGCCATCAGCAGCATTAACGAGAGAGGGAGGAGGAAAATCACTAACGCAGGAGCAGATACCTCTGCCCTGCCAGGGAATTGGTTGGGAGTCGGCCTGTAAGCCGGGTTCTGTCTTGAATGGTCATTCATCTGGGATGCGCGTCACCGCGCACCTCAAGCGACCTACCCGGGGACCGTGCGGGCCACACGTGGCGATCGAATCGCCTGCCCCCCTATTTGGTCTTGCTCCGGGTGGGGTTTACCCTGCCACTGCTGTTACCAGCAGCGCGGTGCGCTCTTACCGCACCATTTCACCCTTACCAACCGATCCGTGGATCGGTGGCGGTATATTTTCTGTGGCACTTTCCGTAGGCTCGCGCCCCCCAGGCGTTACCTGGCACCCTGCCCGTCGGAGCCCGGACTTTCCTCCGCCTTTTTCAAGGCAGCGACCATCCGGCCGACTCCCGGCGTGGAGGGTAGTCCTATCATCCCGCTTGTGCAAGCCAATTCGGCGGTCCGTCTCTCTTGCCATCCACGACCAATACTCATAGTATTGACGGTTTTCTTGGCTATTTGCGCCTCGCCTGAGGCGACTGAATACTGCTCTTCCCGGTTTGGAGACCTTAAGGATAACGACCATGTCCAACGCTTTGATGGCCACATATAACAGGCTTCCCGTGAGTTTTGAACGGGGTGATGGGGTTTGGCTCTGGGACACCGAGGGGAAACGCTATCTGGACGCCCTTTCCGGCATCGCCGTATGCGGTCTCGGGCATGCCCATCCCGCCATCCAGAAGGCCATCTGCGATCAGGCCGGCACACTGTTACACACGTCCAACCTTTACCAGATCCCGCTACAGGAGAAACTGGGTGAAAAACTGACCGCCCTTGCGGGCATGCAGCAGGTGTTTTTTGCCAACTCCGGCGCCGAAGCCAACGAGGCAGCGATCAAGATCGCCCGCTTCTACGGCAATCAGAAGGGGATTCAGAACCCGGCCATCGTGGTCATGGAAAAAAGCTTCCATGGTCGCACCCTGGCCACCCTGACCGCTACCGGCAATCGCAAGGTGCAGGCCGGCTTTGAGCCACTGGTTCAGGGCTTCGTGCGCATCCCGTTTGGTGATATTGACAGCCTGAAAAATGTCGCGGAGAACAGCCCGAACGTGGTCGCCGTACTGGTGGAACCGGTGCAGGGCGAGGGCGGCATCAATATCCCCGCCGATGACTACCTGCCCCAGATCCGCCAGATATGCAATGAGCACGAATGGCTGATGATGCTGGACGAGATCCAGACCGGTATCGGCCGCAGCGGCAAATTCTTTTCTCATCAGCATCAGGGGATCGTGCCCGACGTCATGACCCTGGCCAAGGCGCTTGGAAACGGTATGCCGATCGGTGCCTGCCTGGTGAACGGCCGGGCCGCCAACCTCCTGGGACCGGGCAACCACGGCACCACCTTTGGCGGTAGCCCGCTGGCCTGTCGGGTTGGACTGGCAGTGGTCGAGACGGTCGAGCAGTTCAATCTTACCGCCCGGGCCGAAGTACTGGGGGCAAAGCTGCTGGCCGACTTTGCCGATGCCCTGACGGATGTTGCCGGCGTGGAGGAGATCCGCGGGCAGGGCCTGTTGATCGGTATCGAACTGGAGCGCCCCTGCGGCGAACTGGTCAAACAAGCCCTGGAGCAGGGCCTGCTGATCAATGTCACCGCGGACACCGTCATCCGCTTGCTGCCACCACTGATCATGAGTGACAAAGAGGCTGCCAAACTGGTGCAAACCCTCTCCACCCTGATCCGGGATTTCCTGACTGAGCAGAGCGATTGAGGCGTAACACCTGCGCAAGGTAGACGATTATGACAGCCCAAGCCAATAAACCCGTCAGACATTTTCTGTCGCTGCTGGATCTCTCGCCCGATGAGCTGCGCGCACTGGTGCGCCGGGCCACCGAGCTTAAACGGATTCTGCGCGCCGGCGAGTTGCACGAGCCGCTGAAAAACCAGACTCTGGGGATGATTTTCGAGAAATCCTCGACCCGTACCCGGATCTCCTTCGAGGCGGGCATTACCCAGCTCGGCGGGCATGCCCTGTTTCTGTCGTCACGGGATACCCAACTGGGACGCGGTGAACCAATCGAGGACAGCGCCCGGGTGATCTCCCGCATGGTGGACTGTGTCATGATCCGCACCTTCGAGCACGACAAGGTGGAGCTGTTTGCGGCCCACTCCCGGGTGCCGGTGATCAACGCCCTGACCGACCTGCTGCATCCTTGTCAGTTGCTGGCCGACATGCAGACTTATTTCGAACATCGCGGCGACATCGCCGGCAAGTCCGTCGTCTGGGTAGGAGACGGCAACAACATGTGCCACTCCTACATCAACGCCGCCCGACAGTTTGATTTCAAGCTGAATATCGCTTGTCCCGAAGGGCATGAACCTGACCCGGAGATTCTGCAGGCGGCGGGAGACCGCTGCCAGGTGATCCGCAACCCGATGGACGCGGCCAGCGGCGCAGATCTGGTGGTAACGGACGTGTGGGCCAGCATGGGCCAGGAAGAGGAGCAAAGACAGCGCGAAATCACCTTCGCCAATTACCAGGTGAACGACCAGCTGATGGCACAGGCCCAGCCGGATGCACTGTTCATGCACTGCCTGCCAGCGCATCGGGGCGAAGAGGTGACCGCCTCAGTGATCGACCGCGCGGACAGCGTGGTCTGGGACGAGGCGGAAAACCGCATGCACTCCCAGAAGGCCCTGCTGGAGATGCTGCTCAGTCGCTGATCTGATCATAGGGGGTGTGCCGCGCGCGATACCCCGGCTAACCTTCCAGCCGGAACCCCACCTTGATTACCACCTGCCAGTGGGCGACCTTGCCGTCCACCACATGGCCGCGCGTCTCCACCACCTCGAACCAGTCCATGTTACGTATGCTTTTGGCCGCGTGCTCCAGGGCATTTTCAACCGCCTTGTCGGAACTCTCGCTGGATGTACCCACCAGCTCGACTTTCTTGTAGATATGTGAACCCATGCCGAATCTCCTTAAAGTGTTTCTTTAACTACTATAGCCAAAGGATACGGAAACAAACTGATTCCCGCATGCCTTGAAAATCCATCCAATAATAAAAACTGCTCAGTAACCCCAATAGCGTTTATACACAAAAATTACCGGGTCAATAGCACCTTGCCCGACCCGGCCATACATGGCAAAGTCCACCGCCTGACGTAAGGCAACCCGTGAGCTGAAATCGTGAAACTCTCCTATCAAGACCTGGGACAGGGCATTTTCTGCATCGACACCTTCTATTATCGCCCCAATCTGGATGGCTGTTATCTGATCCAGCAGGGTGACGAGGCGGCATTGATCGACACCGGCACTTCACACGTCGCACCGGCGGTGATGGAACTGCTCGACCTGCGTGGCATCCGTCCCGAACAGGTGAAGTACGTCATCCCCACCCACGTTCACCTGGACCACGCCGGCGGAACCGGACAGCTGATGGCCCTGTTACCCAATGCGCAGATGATTATCCACCCCATGGGCGCCCGCCACATGAACCATCCGGAAAAGATCATCGCCGGCACCATCGCCGTCTACGGCGAGGAGGTATTCAAGGAGCGCTACGGTACCATCCTGCCGGTGCCGGAAGAACGCACCATTGAGGCGGAGGATGGTTTCGAGGTCTCCCTTGCCGGGCGCAAGCTGCGCTGCATTCACACCCTGGGGCATGCGCGGCACCATTTTTGCGTCTGGGACGAGCAGAGCCGTGGCCTGTTCACCGGCGACACCTTCGGCATCTCCTACCGGGAGCTGGATACCGACCAGGGCCCCTTCATGTTCCTCCCCTCGACTCCCATCGACTTTGACCCGGAGGCGTGGCACGACTCACTGAACCGACTCACCCATCTCAATCCGACGCAACTGTTTCTGACCCATTTCTGCCGGGTGGACCAGCCCGCGCTGCGGGCGGTGGCGCTGCATGAAGAGATTGACGACTATGTCGCCATCGCGCTCAATGCCGGCGGCGAGCAGCGGGAACAACAGATTCGTGAAGGGTTGACGCACTACTATCGTGACCGACTCAGGCAGCATGGATCGCAGCTGAGTGATGTCGAGATCGACGAAGTCCTCGGCATGGACATCGCCCTCTGCGCCCAGGGCCTTGAGGTCTGGCTGAAACGCCGGGAAAAGCAGCAGTAAGTCCGGCATGGAGTTTTACCGGCAACTCAAGAGTGAACTCGGGACGACCCGGCTGCAGGATCTGATTGTTCTGGATCGACTGCCGCAGCTATGCGCCTCGATCGACACCCTGCTGGAACAGCAGGGAGAGCAGGGGCGGATCTATTGCGTCTGGGGCACCTTCACGGTGAACCGTGAGGAGATCCGGGATGGCGTTCGCTTCACGCTGCCCGGGTGCCCCAACGCGCTGGCATGGACCATCACCGCGGAACCGGAAAACATCACCATCCACTGCACCATCAACCGCAGCGAACACGACCCCGACTTTGTGGCATCGATCGATCAGTTTGTGGAAGATTGGCGCATCGGCCTGTCAAAGGCACTCAACCCGGACAACTGACAGTCACGAGGGCCGGGTGCTGTTCTGTTCCCAGCAGAAGGTGCAATCCAGCTCCGCCAGTACCTGCTCCAGACCGCCCTCACCCTGCTCCAGGATCAGTGACAGCGGCGCCCGACCAAGGCGACGGTGGGTCTGGCGCAGCCAGCGCCCACCCATGGTGGGATTGGTGGGATAACTGGTGTGCAGCGCCTGGGCGATGCGTCGCACATAGGCGGCACGGCGCTGAATCTCCGGATCATCGGGAAACGCCTCACTCTGTCCCAACCGGTTGAGTTTTCTTAACCGGGTCTCCGGCAGACCCAGGACAAAACAGACCTGCTCGACACCCAATCGCCAGACCCGCAGGACCTCCATGGTCTCTTGTGTTTTGTATATCGCTTGATTCATGGATACCGCACTCATGAAACATGCCTCCCGTTACTTTAATTTCATAGTTATTTACTAGGTTTTCTAGTCTAGCACTTTTAGAATGGATTTACCTTAGCCAAATAGCTGCCGCCACCAGCGCTTGCGATTGTTCGGCAGGACACGGGTCGAAGGGAGATCACAGGGAGGGATTTTACTCAATACCCAACCCGGCAACGGCGGGTTGTCACTGTAGCCGCAGGAGACGCCCAGATTGTGCGGATCATAAATCTTGATAAAGGTCGGCTGCTGCAGATTATCGGCATAGACAATTCCGCAGTAATCTTCATCGTGTTCCCGGTGCAGGAACCGGTCCATCTCATCGATAAAACGCAGCAGCTCCTCCGGGGTTGCGGGAACTTCCGGTGGAGACTCGCCCACTGCATAGATAAACCAGTCAGCGCCACTGTCCGTGCGCAACAGATCCCAGAGCGCATCCAGCTGCGGCCAGCGCAGCGCCGAGGTGAAGCTTCCGCGAAAGGCGGACATGAATTCGCTATCTTCTACAGTCATAGTACCCAGGTTCCCGCTTCCGTCAGCACTGCTGCAGTCTCCCACAGCAATCGGACAATTTGTAATCAAAATGTATTAAGGGATTATAAAGAGCCGCAGGTTCAGGGTATAATCGCTCCCCCTTTTCAGTCACCAAGTTTCACTACTATGAGCCAAGCTGACGCACTGTTTGAGACCGATCTGCCCCACCTGAAGCTGCTGAACCGCGGCAAGGTGAGGGATATTTTTGATATCGACGAGGGGCACATGCTGATCGTCGCCAGCGACCGCTTGTCGGCCTTCGATGTGGTGCTGCCACAACCGATCCCCGGCAAGGGCGAGGTGCTGACCCGGGTAGCCAACTTCTGGTTCGAGCGCACCCGCTCCATACTGCCCAATCACCTGTCTGATCTGCCGTTGGAGCAGGTGGTACCGGACCCCGCCCAGCGGGCCATGCTGGGTGACCGGGCCATCGTGGTACGCAAGCTGAAACCCCTGCCGGTGGAAGCGATTGTGCGCGGCTATATCATCGGTTCAGGCTGGAAGGATTATCAGAAAACCGGCGAAGTTTGCGGTATCCGCCTGCCGGAGGGACTGCGCCAGGCCGACAAGTTGCCGGAACCGATCTTTACCCCTTCGTCCAAGGCCGAAGTGGGCGATCATGATGAGAACATCAGCTTCGACCAGATGGTGGAGCTGATTGGCGAAGAGATGGCCAATCGGGTGCGCGAGGCGAGCCTGCGCATTTACAGCGAGTGCGCCGACTACGCGCTGCAGAAAGGCATTATCATCGCCGACACCAAATTCGAATTCGGCCTGGATGACCAGGGCCAGCTTTATCTGATCGATGAGGTGCTGACCCCCGACTCCTCCCGTTTCTGGCCAGCCGACCAGTACCAGCCAGGCATCAGCCCGCCGAGTTTCGACAAGCAGTTTGTACGCGATTACCTGGAGACACTGGACTGGGACAAAACCCCGCCGGGACCGGTACTGCCGGACGAGGTAATCAGCAGGACTGCCGAAAAATACCGCGAGGCCGAAAGCATCCTGACTGGCCGTTGATCCCTGGGTCAGAACCACGCAGGGTGGGTACGCCTACCGGCTTATCCACCCCGCGAAATCGAATGGAGTGACACCGGCCCACATTCACCGGGTGATTTGAACCATGAAAAAGCGACAGACACGCATCACCCTCTACAGCAGCCGCAACTGCAGCCACTGCCGGCGCGCCAAGGCATATCTGCAGGAGCACCATATCCCTTTTACAGAGCAGGACGTGGAGCGTAACCGACGCGCCCAGCTCGACTTCATGCGCGCCGGCGGGCGCGGCGTGCCGCTGATCACGGTCGGCGAACAACAGATCCAGGGCTTCGAACCGCGCCAGCTGCAGCGGGCGCTGCGCCAGGCGGGATTCGATGTCTGAGGCGCAAACACCCTACGCCGACCTGACACCCGAAACCATCCTCTGCGCACTGGAATCCGTCGGCTATCAGCCGAGCGGGGGCATGCTGGCGCTGAACAGTTACGAAAACCGGGTCTATCAGATCGGCATGGACGAGGCACCGCCCCTGGTGGCCAAATTCTATCGGCCAGAGCGTTGGAGTGATGCCAGCATCCAGGAGGAGCATAACTTCACCCTGGCACTGGCCGCCGATGAGATCCCGGTGGTAGCACCCCTGACGGATGCCCAGGGCAACACCCTGCACCGCTTCCAGGGTTACCGTTTTGCCCTGTTCCCCCGTCGTGGCGGGCGCTGGCCGGAGCTGGAAAACCCCGACAACCTGGAGTGGATCGGCCGCTTCATCGCCCGCATCCACCTGCTCGGCGCGGCCCAGCCGTTCAAGCATCGCCCCATCATCGACCCGGACCAGATGGGCCGGGCATCTGCTGACTACCTGTTGGCCGAGGGCTGTATACCACTCGAGCTGGAATCGGGCTACCGGCGAATCACCGAAGCGCTGCAGCAGCGCATCGACGAGGCGTTTGCCGCCACCCGGGATTGCCGGGTGATCCGCCTGCATGGTGACTGCCATCCGGGCAACATTCTCTGGACCGAGCAGGGTCCGCACTTCGTGGACATGGATGACTGCCGCAGTGGCCCGGCGATTCAGGACCTGTGGATGCTGTTGTCCGGTGACCGCCAGGAGATGGCGCTGCAATTAAGTTATATCCGCGAGGGCTATGAAACCTTCCGGGAACTGGATGGACGGGAGGTCGCACTGATCGAACCACTGCGCACCCTGCGCATGATCCACTATGCCGCCTGGCTGGCACGACGCTGGTGCGATCCGGCCTTTCCCCAAGCCTTTCCCTGGTTTCATACCCATCAATACTGGCAAGCTCATCTGGGCGAGCTGGAGCAGCAGCTCAGGTTGCTGGATGAGCCGCCGCTGCCGCTCTATTAAGACACACCGCTATGGCGCCCCGGATTTCGTCCGAATGGCTCAGCGTACCTGGCCGGGATTCCGGCAACGGTGCGATTCGCAAGCCAACCGGCACCGGATGACCAAGAATCATAGGGCGGGCGGTGTGCCCTATGCTTAGCAGCGCTGGAGGCGGGCCTGGATCGAGTCGCCGAATATGCAGATTATCGCCCGTCCTGCTTGGCATCCGCCTCTACCCGGTCGAGCATTTCAAACACCTTCTGGCTGTTCTCCTCCATCACGTGAAACGCCTGCAACAGGGCCGGATAATCACGCTGTTCCCCGCCCAGCAGTTCAAACACCCCTTTGGTTCCCTGATGAACTACCGAGTGAGGCTGCTCAATCTGCTTATAGTGATTTGAATGGGAGAAATACTCCTTGCCGTCCCCTTCGTAATACCACTTGCCCAGACGACAGTTGTGATGATCCACGAAATTAAAGGCCGGTTCGTTCATATTGACCGAGAGGTAGGTATTGACCTTCCAGAGCACATGATCCAGCTTGGCCAGACTGAGAAAAACGTTGTCAGTCATCAGGGTGACATCATCAAAATAGGACTGCACCCCACTCCCCATCTTGCCCAGATCCTGCTGAAAACCACTGACCGCCACCGTGACCTTGCCCACCTTCTCGATCACCTGTACCGATGCCTGGGAGACCGACTTGACGTTGTCCTGCATCGTCTGAATCACATCATTGATTTCGGTAATCGCCGCCTGGGTCTTGTCGGCCAGTCCACGTACTTCATCGGCAACCACGGCAAAGCCACGCCCCTGTTCACCGGCACGTGCCGCCTCAATAGCCGCATTGAGCGCCAGCAGGTTGGTCTGCTCGGCAATCCCCTTGATCAGGGCCAGAATAGAGCTGATCTCACCGGCCCGGGAAGACATATCCGACACCGATTCACCAGACCGCTCTGACACCTCAGAAAGATTGCCAAGATCCGCGGTGATCTGCTGAATATGACTGGAAAGTGTCTTGAATTCCCGGTTGATTTCACCGAATCCGGCCAGTGAGTGTTTGGCGGCACCAACCGATCCTGCCAGGTTTCCCTGGATATCCACCAGCCCCAGTTTCAGGTTTTCATTCTCATAGCGCATCAGGCTATCCAGTTGCGCCTCCATACCAGCGCTAACCCGCAGGCGCTCCAGCTCTTCATTCCGAGCCGCCAGTTCAGCCCTGTATCGCTCCATCTCCTGGCAGAGTCGCTTGTTCTCCTCTTCCAGCTCAATCAACCGCCTCTTTTGTTCACCCATGCCAAACAGTGCCATCACTACCTCCTGCACAACCACTCTCTGTCCTGTTGTATTCCCCCATCCCTGTTAACTGCTATAGCGTCATCTGGCCGGTAATCTGTAGTTTGTTCCCGTAACCTGATCAGAGTGAACCCGACGCCTTGATCATCAGATAGCCATTCACCAGGGCCACCGGCAACTGGGGCGCCTGCAGGTCCAGGGTCAATACCCCCTGGTGGCGCAGATTCTCCAGACTCTTCCGCCGACTCTCCAGATACTCGTTGACCGTATGAAACTCCAGCGCCCCGTCCAGATCACTCACCGGTCGTTCCAGGACCTCGTCCAGTATCGACTCGCGCAGATTGGCCACTACCACCAGATGGCGCCGTTTCAGCAGCTGAATCGCTCCAATCAGGTCGGCATGCTCTTCATCCCGGGTGTTGGTCAGCAGCACCACCAGCGCCCGGCGCTGCTGCAGCGACATCAGCTGTTTTGCGGCCAACAGGAAATCGGCCGCGTCCTGCCCCGCCATCAGGTCATAGGTACGCGACAGCAGTTCCCTGACCACTCCAGCCCCTTTGCGTGGCGGCAGCCAGCGGTCGGTGCCACCAAAGGTGAGCAGACCCACCGCGTCCCCCTGCTGTGCTGCCACATGGGCCAGCAACAGCATGGCGTTCAGCGCCTGATCCAGATGTACCCGGCCGGACTCCTCGTGATGCATGCGACGACCACAATCGAGCAGAAACAGCACCTGCTGATCACGCTCGTCCTGGTACTCCTTGGAGATCAGCTTGCGATAGCGCGAACTGGCCTTCCAGTCGATCTGACGCAGGGCATCGCCGGCACGGTATTCGCGCAACTGATGAAAATCGTTACCCTGCCCGCGCCGCTGGCGCCGCCGTACGCCCATCTGGCTGAGCCGATGATCGGTTGCCAGCAGGGCATAACGCCCGATCTCCTGGAAATCGGGGAACACCTTGACCCGTTCGGCCAATGGATAGAAGTGCCGTTTACGCCAGAATCCCAGTGGAGACACGGCGATTACATCACACCCGTTGAACTCGGCATCGCCGCGCCGGAGCGGCTTGACCCGATACTCGACCCGCCCCGTGCAGTGCGCCGGGAGATCCAGTGAACAGGGCATGGATTGGCTGTCGAATCCGGGCGGATAATGGTCATGCAGCGACAGCCTGAGGGGGCGCGAGTCCACATTCTCCAGGGTCAGGCCCACTTTCGACCAGACTCCGACCGGAATACTGTGTCGCAGGGTACGACTGACCGTCATCCCCGGGGTCTTTCGTGCCAGCACGGCATCCAGCAGCAGCACGCCGCCAATTACCCAGCACAGCACCTGCCAGGGGTCATACAGTGCCGGGTAAAAGACCGCCAGCAGGGCCGTCAGGCTGACGGCGAGAGCGGTCCAGAGCAGTGACCGGCTGGGGGTCATACCCGGGGCGCATCCACGTTAACCAGGATATCGGCCAGTACATCATCGGGACGGTAGCCTTCGATCTCCAGATCGGTGGCCAGCTTCATGCGATGGCGCAACACCGCGGTCGCGACCCCCTTCACATCGTCCGGGGTGACGAAGTTGTTTCCCGCCAACAGGGCATGGGCACGGGCGGCGCGCAGCAGGGAGATACTCCCCCGCGGTCCCGGCCCCACCTCCACGCCGCTCCAGTCCCGTGCCGTGCGCACAATCCGCACCGCGTAGGCGACAATCTGCTCATCCACCCGCAGTCCCGCCGCCGCCCGCTGCAGGTTCAGTACCTGGTCCGGTTGCAGTAGCGTCTGCACTTGCGAGATATCCAGCTGATCACCCACCGCGCCGTTGGTAACATGCTGCACCAGCGCCTGCTCTTCTTCCTGAGCGGGATAATCGATGAACACCTTGAGCAGGAAACGGTCCAGCTGGGCCTGTGGCAGGGGATAGGTGCCCTCCTGCTCGATCGGGTTTTGTGTCGCCAACACCAGAAACGGCAGTTGTAGCGGATAAGAGTTGCCCTCAATGGTGACCTGCTGCTCCTGCATCACTTCCAGCAGGGCGGACTGGGTCTTGGCCGGCGCGCGGTTGATCTCGTCCGCCAGCAGGAAATTACAGAATACCGGCCCCTTGCGCACCCGAAAGGCATCCCGCTTCATATCGAACATCACATGTCCGCTGATATCGCTGGGCATCAGATCCGGGGTGAACTGTACCCGGCTGAAATGGCCACCCACGGCGGCCGCAAGCGCCCGCACCAGCAGTGTCTTGCCCAGTCCCGGGACCCCTTCCACCAACACATGCCCGGCCGCCAGCAGACCGACAATGACCTCCCGGATCACCCGGATCTGGCCGATAACGGCGCGTTGCACCTCACGCTCCAGCCCCTGGACCTGGTCCTGTATTTCCTGAGACAAACCGCCGGCTGTCTGATCGGTCCCGTTCGTTTCCTCATCCACTGTCCTTCTCCCCGTTTGAAGTCTGTTCTTTCTGTATCCGCAGCTGTGCCGCCAGCCTCTGTTGTATGGCCGTCACCTGGATAAATCCCTGCTCCCCCTGGTATTCGCCATAGAGCGCCTGCTCCACCTGCTGCGTGGGCAGCCCGACATGTCGCGCAATCCATTGACAGCGCGCGGCCTGTTCCATCGCCCCCAGCACCGGATGGCGCCGTCGCCATGCCTGCTCCAGCGCCGCCTGGGAATGCAGGAAGGCCCCGGCTGCCTGATCGGTGCGCCAGAGGTAGCCCCCCACTGCCGCCAGGTGTTCCATCAGGTTACGCCGGACCGGCCGCCCTACCGACCTGACCGGCCCGCTGCGCAGGGTCAGCGACCAGACCAGCAGCACCCCCAGCGCGAGCAGCGATATAACCAGGCCGGGGGCCCGTCGCCAGAGCAGTATCGGCAGGGCCGGCATGGCGCTGCTGTATAGCAGCCAGGCATGTTGCTGATCACCCACCAGCAGGGCAAGCAGCAGGGCGTGATCATGCTCACCAATCGACGGATTGGAAAACGGCTGCAGATCACTGATCACCGTGATCCTTCCCTGTCCAAGCGCGTATTGCAGCAGATGCCCACCCTCGTTGGTCTCAACCTTCCAGTCCGCGTGCCCTAGGCTGTCAAACAGCACGCGCCGCTCGCTAAAAGCCACGGCAATCGGCTCGTCTACCCCGGGCATCTCGAAGCGTAGCGGCGCTGGTTTGTCCGAACCATCGGCGGACGACTCCGCATCCGGCTCATCGGACTGATCCTGCCCGCTGTCCCGTAAAACCAGCTGGACGCCCAGCGTATCCAGCAGGCTGTTGCCACTGGTTTCCGCCTCTTCGTCCCAGGCATCCTGTGGCGTGATCAACAGATGACCGCCCTGCCTCACCCACGCCAGCAGTGTCTGCTCGCGCTCGGCCGGCAGGCTCACGCCCAGCCGGTAGACCAGCAGCAGGCCCGGTTCCGCCGGTGGATTCAGCAGCCGATCCCGGCCACTGACACTCTCGGTCACCACATGGATGCGATTCAGGAAACGCTCGGCCGCCAGCAGCGGGTTTCTTTTTGCCGCCGGCGACATCCCTTCAACCACCTCCCGGGTACGCTGTTCAAAGTTGGCGGAAAACCACCGCATTCCCCAGCCTGCGAGCAGTAACAGCAGCGCGGCAATCGACGTCCATATCAGCTTATTCCGCACCATCAGTCACCCGGCCAAACAGCCGCTCCCATTCACCGCAGAGCCCGCTCACCTGCCGCTCATCCGGTGCCTGATGGCCATAGGCGGCCCCTATCCATAACCCCGTGAGGCGCACAAAGTATGCACTCTGGTCCTCGGGACAGACCGCCCGCACCCGCTCGATACACTCCCCCTCTGTGGCACTGTCCGGTATCTCCAGGCGGTCATGCTCCAGCAGCGCCATCAGCACGCCCCGGTAGAGCAGGCTCAAGCCCCCCCGAACATCCCCTTGCTGCAACAAACTTCGACACTCCCCGGCAATATCGGCTGGCAGTGACCCGGCATCCAACGGCAGGCCGAACAGGCGGGCCGGCCGCTGCCGCTGCCTTGCGGTTGGCGGCTGACGGATGACCAGGTACTCCCGATTGGCCCAGGCCTTATACAGCAGCCAGGTCAGCAGCACCCCCGCCACGATCAGCAGCAGTGCCTTGCCAAACGCGGCAAAGCCCTGGGTGAAACCCTCCAGCACTTCCAGTATCCACTTCACCAGCCAGGGCAAATCCTCCGGGGCGCCTGGTGCTTCGTCTTTTGCGCCGATATATTTCCAGTAAGTCACTTGTTTGCGCTGGCCGAACGCCTCGTCCGCCAATACTTGATCGATCACCGTCTTCGCCTCTGCCGCCTCCATTGCCGCGGCCTGCAGATCGGATGTATAGCCAGCGGACAGTAGCGTGCCACACAGCAGCAGAATAATTGCCCTGCCCGACAACCCGACACGACGGGTCTGCCTTCCGCCGTGCTTTCTACCGATCAGGCGGCGGAAGGCGATCTCGATATCCCACGCCTCCAGATCGGTACGCCGGGTCAGGTAGAGTGAAAAACCGGCCGCCACGTAGAACGGGGCAATCAATGACATGGCGAGCAGGTCTCCCAGATGCTGCAACCATTGCTCCAGTGGTCCGGGGTTAAACAAAAAGCCGTCCAGATCCAGCCAGCGCAACTCCTCCGGCAGCATGACGATGATCAGAAAGATGAAGGAGAGCTGCAGTATGAGTTCAAACACCAGCCCAACGATAGTCAGCCAGGTACTCGCCTGCTGTCCCCGGCTCAATACCGCGATGCGCTTTTTTCGCGCCTTGCCCTTGAGTTTTTCCAGTACCGTCACCGGCATGTTGAACGAGCGATTCGGATTGAAGCGGCGCCAGGTCAGGTTGGCGATCAGCTGCGGACGGATGACGCTGAACGCCTGCCGGATCAGGGTGCGGGCGCCGATCCTGTCGGCAAACAGGGCGCGACTCAGCCAGAACAAAAGCAGCGGTTCGTAGACCGGTTTACACCACCAGACGATGAGAATCGCCCAGGACGGCTGGTCGGCAAAAAACAGTGCGGACAGCAGATAGACCGGCAGTGCCAGGGCCAGCCAGAGCAGCCAGAGCGGAACAAACCAGGACCGGGCCATGGCAAAGCCGAGGTCAACCGCCTCCCAGGAGGTGCGGGGACGAACGATCACCGCAATCCTATCCAGTTCCATGGGCTTTCCTGCCGGCAAGTCCCAGATAGAGCAGTACCAGTATCCAGAACAGACCGGCCACGCCATATTTGATTTCACCGGCCACCGGACTGGAGGACCAGAACGCCTCGATAAAGGCAGCGATCAGCAGCATGAAGGCGGCCCCCATCACCAGCGGCAGCGCTTCCCGGGCGCGCAGTTTCAGCGCCTCCAGCCGGGTCAGCGGCCCCGGTGCGATCAGGGCATGTCCGAGCAGCAGCCCGGAGGCACCGCAAATCACAATGGCGGTCAATTCAAACGCGCCGTGACCGCTGACAAAAGGCCAAAACGTGTCCTGATAACCGATCCGGGTCAAATGACCCGCCACGGCACCGATGACCACACCATTGAACAGCAGCAGCAGCGCGGTCCCCAGGCCAAACAGCATGCCACCGGCAAAGGTGCGAAACCCGATACCGATATTATTCGAGATATAGTGACCGAACATCATCAGGTCGGTCTCCGCGCCGCGCTCCAGCGACCGGCCCGGTTTACGGTTCGCCGGGTCATACATTGATTCCATGCCGGCCACCTGATCCTCATCCATTACACTGTAGATCAACTCGGGTTGCAGATAGCAGAAGCTGCCCACCAGTAATCCTGGCAGGGTCAACAGTGCCGCCGCGAGCCAGAAGTAGCCGATATGACGGCGCAAGGCGCGGGGAAAGCCATAAGCGATGAACTGCACCAGGCGCCACAGCTCGGCGCTGCGGCCCGAATAGAGCTGGCGATGGCCGCGCAACACCAACTCGTGCAACTGCTGCTCCAGCGCCGGACTGTAGTGGCGGCTTCGGGCAATCGCATAGTGATTACAGAGTTCCCGGTAGAGTTTGGGCAGGGATGCCAGCTCAGCAGCCGTGTGCTGGCGTTTGCGTCGCGCGCGATCAAGGTCATCCAGCAGCAGCCTTAACCGTTCCCAATGGTCCCGATGCTGCTGCTCGAAGCCCAGTTGCCGCATGCTAGCGCCCTTGTCCCTGCGCCAGCCAACTGGCGTAGGCTAGCAGCTCGGACACCGCCGGCTCACCCCTTCGACCGCTCAGATCGGTCAGAATTTCCGCCAATTCAATGCGCCGTGCCGCGGTTAACAGCGGCGCGCGTTCGGCAAATGCCAGCAGGGTTTGTTTCTCTTCACTGGTAAAGTGATTGGGCGGCTGGACGGGCGGTACAGACTGCATTTCATGACGCACGGAGGCCTTGTCCCTATAGACCACCAGGGTGCCTGCCGCCAGATCACCCAGACGCTGAAAGTTTCGGCTCAACAGCATCGAAATCAGTCCGGTGGCATATAAGAAAGGGAGAAAGTCGGCCGCCCGTAACAGATTCCTGATCAACGATGCAGACCAGGATACCGGTGTCCCATTGTCATGGATCACCTCAAGTCCCATAGCCTTTTTCCCCGGCGTGGCGCCCTGCCGCAGTTCAAAGAACACCGGGTAAAACCATTCGATGACAAAGAACACCACCAGGCTGATACCAAACCCCAGGCCACCAAGAAACGAGAACGGGATGGCAATCGCCAGATAGAGTCCGGCGCGGATCAGCATATCAATGGCCCAGGCGCAGCTACGTACTACCGGTCCGGCAATGCGCAGACTCAGCGCAATCCCCTCCGGCGTCTCATAGCTGCGGCTGGTGTCGAGCATCAAACAGCGTTCATTGATAATAGATATCGCGATAGGCGGTGTACATGGAGGCGGTAATTACCGGCATCACCACCAGCAGACCCAGGCCCACCGGTATGGCGCCTATGAAGAACATCACCAGCGCCACAACACCATACAGCAGGAACGGCAGGATATTCTTCAGGCAGCCGGAAAAACTCATTTTCATGGCGGCGAGGGCCGACATCCCTTCCATCGCAATCAGCGCGGGCGCAAACCAGTAAGCCATCATCAGCGGGATGGAGAGACCAAACGCCACCAGCATCACCAACACCACCGAACCAACCCCCATGGCAGACTGCAGCGCATCCGGATCGGAATTCTGCATGGCATCCATTCCCCCCAACATACCGATCATCACCCCGCCACCGACCATGGCCATTACAAAGGCAATGGCGATAAAGCCGACCAGATAGAGCAGACCGACCAGCACCAATTGACCGACGCTGGAGGAGAAACCGGCAAACAAGTGACTGATTTCAAAGTCACCTCCATGCTCCTGGGCGGCACACCCCAGCATCAGGCCGGCCAGGATCACCGGTGAAACCAGGGTAATCACCAGCGAACCGATAAACGGCACCAGACTGAGCACCACCGAGAGCACCACCCAGACCACCAGGGTGATAATCCACGCCAGCGGGTTCTGCTTGAAATGCCAGAAGCCCCGGCTGATCCACTGCCAGCCGTTGCCTATCGGCCGGGATATCGGGCCGGACAGCTCGCCTCGTTCCGCCTCACCCACCAGCTCGGCCCGGGGTGCGGCATAGGGGTCTTCCGCCTCACTCGCCGATTCTACAAAAGTGGTCTGTTCGGCCGCAGCCGCCTGTCTGGCTAGGTATTTGGGTATCACGATACCGCAACTGAGGCAGGTGTCGTTCTCCAGCTGTTCCGAGCCGCATTTGGGGCAGGTCGGGGTCGCCCGCTGGGAGCGTTCTTTCCCGGTATTCAACGAGGCCACGGTAGGGCTGTCCGCTTCCGCTTCTCCATCCTCCAGTGGCACCAGTGAGAGTGCATCCGACTTGGCCGTCTGCTCCATCGGTTCCAGGCGCACGATCATGCCGACCGCCTCCAGCGCCTGCAGGTATTTTTCCGCCTTCTCTTTTTCCAGCGCCTTCTTCAGTATCACTTCACGGGCTGATGAAAGAACCTTCCTGGCCTTCTCCTCGGACACCTTGAAACGTTGGCAAAAATTCTCTATCGCGTCGCTTATTTCGGTGCCAAGCCGCAACTGGCCGGTATAGATCACTTGGTAGTGCTCAACCACAATCTTTTCTCCTTCCTGTTGTCGTTGTTATGTTGCGGGCCGCCCCAGACGACCGCTCACCATGCCCTATTCCTCGCCTCCGCAATCCGCTAGCCTTGCCACCGACAGAGCACTATCGATGGATTCTATGACATAGGAGTAAAAATCTAAATCCTGATTCCCATAAAAAAAGGGGTGCTTTTGGGCACCCCTTCGAAAAAACGACTGGAAGATCGCGGATCAGCTGATCTTCGGGTCCAGTTCGCCACTCTCGTACAGACCGAACATGGTTTCCAGGGATCGGGCACGAATCTTCGATGCGTGGCCGCTGCAACCAAACGCCTCATAGCGCGCCTTGCAGATCTCCTTCATGCCCTTGGTCGCCTCTTTGAGGAACTTGCGTGGGTCGAAGTTGGAGGTATTTTCGTGCAGGTGGCGACGGATGGAGCCAGTCGATGCCATGCGCAGATCGGTATCGATATTGACCTTGCGCACTCCGTGCTTGATACCCTCGACGATCTCTTCAACGGGCACGCCATAGGTCTGGCCCATATCACCACCGAAGTTGTTGATAATGGCCAGCCACTCCTGCGGTACCGAGGAGGAGCCATGCATCACCAGGTGGGTGTTGGGGATGCGCTGATGGATCTCCTTGATCCGGTCGATGCGTAACACCTCGCCGGTCGGTTTCTTGGTGAACTTGTAGGCGCCGTGGGAGGTGCCGATGGCGATGGCCAGGGCATCCACCTGGGTCTGCTTGACAAAGTCGGCCGCCTGCTCGGGATCGGTCAGCAGCTGGTCCATATCCAGCTTGCCAACGGCGCCAATGCCGTCTTCCTCGCCCGCTTCGCCGGTCTCCAGGGAGCCGAGACAACCCAGCTCGCCCTCCACCGACACGCCACCGGCATGGGCCATCTCCACCACCCGGCGGGTGACATCCACATTGTACTCGTAGGAGGATGGGGTCTTGCCATCGGTCATCAGCGAGCCGTCCATCATCACCGACGAGAAGCCGGACTGAATGGAGCGCAGGCAGACGGCCGGGGAGGTGCCGTGATCCTGGTGCATGACGATGGGGATATGCGGATAGGCTTCCAGGGCCGCCAGGATCAGGTGCCGCAGGAAGGTCTCACCGGCATAGGCACGCGCACCCGCGGAGCCCTGCATGATGACCGGACTGTCGGTCTCGTGCGCAGCCTGCATGATGGCATGCACCTGCTCCATATTGTTGACGTTGAACGCGGGCATACCGAACTGATGGTCGGCGGCATAATCCAGCAGCTGTCGCATGGAAATAAGAGGCATGATGTTCTCCTTCTCTAGATAATTTTTTGTTTAATCCGCCGGACGAAATCCCGTCCGTCTAGTAAATCAAGCGCGTAGGGTGGGCACAGAAGAGGCACCCCCCTTACCCTCTGTTATTCGTAAAACAAACCAATCCGGCTCAACAGTGCTCCCCGACGCGTAAAATCTTCATCACGTTGGTGCCCCCCATGACCCCGTTGGTATCACCTTTGGTGATAATCAGGAGATCGCCGTTGCGCACGGCACCCCGCTGCAGCATCTCGTCCACGATTGCCTTGTTGATATCCTGGGCGCTATCGTTGGAGACATCAAAGCTGACCGGATAGACGCCCCTAAACAGGGTCACCTTGCGCCGGGTTGCCACGTGTGAGGTCAGGGCGTAGATCGGGATGCCGGAGCTGATGCGTGACATCCACATCGGCGTATAGCCGGTCTCGGTCCAGGCCGCGATAGCCGCCACATCCAGATGATTGGCGGTATACATGGCGGCCATGGCGATTGCCTCATCGATACGGCCGAACACGCTGTTCAGACGATGATGGGATTTACGCACCTTGCGCTGCTTCTCCGCCTCACGGCAGATCTTGCCCATCGCCTCCACTGTCTGCACCGGGTAACGGCCGGCGGCCGTCTCCGCCGAGAGCATCACCGCGTCGGTACCGTCCAGGACCGCGTTAGCCACGTCAAACACCTCGGCCCGGGTCGGGATCGGATGTTCAATCATCGATTCCATCATCTGGGTGGCGGTGATCGCCACCTTGTTGCGCGAACGGGCCAGGCGGATCAGTCGCTTCTGCACCGCCGGAAGCTCCGCATCGCCAATCTCGACGCCCAGGTCGCCCCGGGCGATCATGATCGCCTCGGATGCGGCGATGATCTCCTCGATCACCTCCAGCGCCTCGGCCCGCTCCACCTTGGAGACAATGCCGCCACTTCCGCCCGCCTCGCGCAGCAGCGCCCGGGCCTGATCCACATCCTCGGCACTGCGCACAAAGGAGACAGCCAGATAGTCGGCCTCGATACTGGCGGCAAACCGGATATCCAGCTTGTCTTTGTCGGTCAGCGCCGGAGCCGAGAGACCGCCGCCCTGCTTGTTGATCCCCTTGCTGTTGGAGAGCTCGCCACCGGTCTCCACCTTGCAGTGAATCTCGGTCTCATTCACCTCGTTAACCCAGAGCACGATGGCCCCGTCGGCCAATACCAGGGTGTCACCCCGTTTCACATCCTTGATCAGTTCGGGAAATGTCAGACCGACCCGCTGCTTGTCGCCCTCCTTGGGGCCACACCGGGTATCCAGGATGAATGGATCACCCTGCTCCAGAAAGACCTTACCCTCACGAAATCCTGTGATGCGGATCTTGGGACCCTGCAGATCCACCAGTAAACCCACCTGACGGCCGCTGGCGCGCGCCCGGTCACGGACTATCTCGGCACGCTGCCGGTGCTCCTCATGGGTACCATGGGAGAGATTCAGCCGGACCACGTCCACCCCGGCACTAATCAGTTGATCCATTACCTTGGGGTCATCGGTAGCCGGACCCAGGGTAGCCAATATTTTGGTTCTTCTTAACATAGTTTCTCCGGAATCACCGTCCGATCCTCACAGACGGTGATTCCTCAGGTTGTCAGCCAGCCGCGCGTGACTCGAGCATCTCGACAGCCGGCAGTTTTTTGCCTTCCAGAAACTCCAGGAAGGCGCCACCGCCGGTTGATATATAAGAGACGCGATCGGCAATGGCATATTTATCCACAGCAGCCAGGGTATCGCCGCCGCCTGCAATCGAAAACGCCGAAGAGTCGGCAATTGCCATACCCAGGGTCTGGGTACCGGCACCAAACTGATCGAATTCAAACACACCCACCGGCCCGTTCCAGACAATG
The DNA here is from genome assembly GCF_000428045.1 of Sedimenticola selenatireducens DSM 17993. GTDB lineage: Bacteria > Pseudomonadota > Gammaproteobacteria > Chromatiales > Chromatiaceae > Sedimenticola > Sedimenticola selenatireducens. Next base: position 126,508 of record NZ_ATZE01000011.1, read on the forward strand.
GTGCCGGCGGATTTCATCATCCCGGCAAAGCGGGCCGCTGTCTCCGGCCCGATGTCAAAAATCATATCGTCGTCCGCCACATCCTCGACCCGCTTGACGGTCGCCTCGGCCGATTCGGAGAACTCTTTGCCACAGACCACATCGGTAGGCACCGGAATCTCGCCACCCTTGGCCTTGGCTGCCGCCATCAGGCGCTTGGCCTCCGGAATCAGGTCGGCCTCATAGAGCGACTTGCCCACGTTGTAACCGGCCGCCGCAATAAAGGTGTTGGCGATGCCGCCACCGGGAATCAGCTGATCGACGATCTTGGACAGGGCGTCCAGCACCGTCAGCTTGGTGGACACCTTGGAGCCGCCGACGATGGCCGCCATGGGACGGGCCGGGTTGTCCAGCGCCCGCCCCAGGGCATCCAGCTCGCCCGCCAGCAGCGGACCGGCACAGGCGGTCGGCGCGAAACTGCCGGCGCCATGGGTTGAGGCCTGGGCACGATGCGCCGTACCGAAGGCATCCATTACATAGATGTCACACAGGGCGGCATAGCGGCGCGACAGGGTCTCGTCGTTTTTTTTCTCGCCCACATTGAAACGGACATTCTCCAGCAGGACCACATCGCCGTTATTCATCTGTGGAGGAGTCTCCAGATAATCACTGACCAGCCGCACATCCTTGCCCAGGGCTTCACTCAGGTAACCGGCTACCGGTTGCAACGAAAATTCCTCGGCATACTCACCCTCGGTGGGTCGGCCCAGGTGGGACATCAGCATCACCTGCGCCCCCGCCCTGACGCAATGTTCGATGGTCGGCAGGGAGGCGCGAATGCGCTTATCCGAGGCCACCTTGCCCGCCTTGATAGGCACATTCAGATCCTGGCGGATCAGCACCCGTTTTCCGGCAAGGTCAAGGTCGGTCATTTTGATTACGGACATGGAAAAGATCTCCTGAGAACGCGTGTTTATTATTTAAAAGGGATTAGGTGAAACCAGCATTTCAACTAATGCCTCTGGTCGTAATCGACGGCCCCGGTACGATCGGTTCGTACCGGGGCGCCGTCTGCCGGCGGTTCAGGGGCATTCCCCCGCCCCGCCAAGTCACGCGACTATTTCTGCATGACGCGGACCATCTCCAGCACCTTGCTGGAGTAGCCCCACTCATTGTCATACCAGGAGACGACCTTGACGAAGGTCTTGTCCAGGGCGATACCGGCTTCCTCATCAAAGGTGGAGGTACAGGACTCGCCGCGGAAATCGGTGGAGACCACCTTCTCGTTGGTGTAGCCAAGAACGCCCTTCATCTTGCCCTCGGAGGCGTCCTTCATGGCGCTACAGATCTCCTCGTAAGAGGCTTCACTGTTCAGCTCGACGGTGAGGTCAACCACCGACACGTCCGAGGTCGGCACGCGGAACGCCATGCCGGTCAGCAGGCCGTTCAGTTCCGGGATCACCTTGCCAACCGCCTTGGCGGCACCGGTGGAAGAGGGGATCATGTTCTCCAGGATGCCACGTCCACCGCGCCAGTCCTTCATCGACGGACCGTCCACGGTCTTCTGGGTAGCGGTCGCCGCGTGCACGGTGGTCATCAGGCCACGCTTGATACCGAAGCTGTCATTCAGCACCTTGGCAATCGGCGCCAGACAGTTGGTGGTACAGGAGGCATTGGAAATGATGGTCTCACCGGCGTATTTCTCGTGGTTTACGCCGTACACGAACATCGGTGTGTCGTCCTTGCTGGGCGCGCTCTGGATCACCTTCTTGGCGCCGGCTGCAAGGTGCTTCTCGCAGGTCTCCTTGGTCAGGAACAGGCCGGTGGATTCCACCACCACCTCGGCACCCACTTCGTCCCACTTCAGGTTGGCGGGGTCACGCTCGGCGGTCAGGCGGATGCGGTTGCCGTTGACGATCAGGGTGTTGCCGTCGACGGCGATCTCACCCTTGAAGCGGCCATGCACTGAATCGTATTTCAGCATATACGCCAGGTACTCGGGATCCAGCAGATCATTGATACCAACGACCTCGATATCGTCAAAATTCTGTACGGCGGCCCGGAACACCATGCGACCGATTCGACCAAAACCGTTAATGCCTACTTTGATAGTCATTAGAAAAACCTCCAGATAAGTTGTTATTTACTGCAATCGGATCTTCAGGCCGGGGACGCCCGAGGCGCCCCGGCACTATTTCAGTTAAAGTGTCTCTTCCACTGCCTTGACGACATTTTCAACGGTAAAGCCGAACTCCTTGAACAGTTGATCAGCCGGCGCAGACTCGCCAAAGTGGTTAATACCCACCACCTTGCGTGCATATTTGTACCAACCGTCTGTTACACCCGCCTCGACCGCAACGCGGGCAGTCACCGACGCCGGCAAGACCGACTCCCGGTAGGCCTCATCCTGGGCTTCAAAGGCATCCACCGACGGCATCGAAACCACCCGCACCCGGGTGCCCTTGCCGGCCAGTTCCGCCGCCGCATCCACCGCCAACCCAACCTCGGAACCGGTGGCGATAAGGATGGCATCCGGTGTGCCGTCACAATCCCGCAGCACGTAGCCACCCTTGGTGATATCAGCGATCTGCTGCTCATTGCGCTGCATGAACGGCAGTCCCTGGCGGGAGAAAATCAGGCAGGACGGTCCGCCACTTCTCTCGATTGCGGCCTTCCAGGCCACGGCGGTCTCCACGCTGTCACAGGGACGCCACACCGACATGTTGGGGATCATGCGCAGGGTGGCAATTTGCTCGATCGGTTGATGGGTTGGACCGTCCTCACCCAAACCAATGGAATCATGAGTATAGACAAACAGCGAACGCTGTTTCATCAGCGCCGCCATGCGCAGGGCATTGCGGGCATATTCGGAAAACATCAGGAAGGTGGCGCCAAACGGGATCAGACCGCCATGCAGGGCCACACCGTTCATGATGGCCGACATACCGAATTCCCGCACCCCGTAGTTGATGTAGTTGGAGTCGGGCGACTCGGCCCGCATCGGCTTGTAGCCGGACCATTCGGTCAGGTTGGAACAGCCCAGGTCGGCGGAACCGCCAAACAGCTCCGGCAACAGGGCGGCATAACCCTCGATGGCAGCCAGCGAGGCCTGACGGGTCGCCGGACTCTTCGCCTCGGCATTCATCTTGGCGACAAATTCAGCGGATTTGGCCGCCCAGTCTTCCGGCAGATCACCTGCCATGCGCCGCTTGAACTCAGCGGCCAGTTCCGGGTGGGCTTCCTGGTAGGCGGCAAATTTGCTGTTCCAGGCCGCCTCGGCGGCAGCGCCCTTCTCCCGCGCATCCCAGCCGGCATAGATATCCTCCGGGACCTCGAAAGGCCCATGATCCCACCCCAGCGCAGCCTTGGTGAGATTGATCTCCTCGTCACCCAGCGGCGCCCCGTGACAGGCGTGACTGCCGGCCTTGTTGGGGGAACCAAAACCGATGGTGGTCTTACAGCAGATCAGAGTCGGCTTGTCGGTCATCGCCCTGGCGAACTCCAGCGCCTTGTTGATCGCCTCGGGGTCGTGTCCGTCCACATCAGGGATCACATGCCAGCCGTAGGCCTCGAAGCGCTTCGGAGTGTCGTCCTGGAACCAACCCTCAACATGACCATCAATGGAGATGCCGTTGTCATCCCAAACGGCAATCAGGTTGCCCAGCCCGAGGGTACCGGCCAGCGAGCAGGCCTCGTGGGAGATGCCCTCCATCAGACAGCCATCGCCGAGGAATACGTAAGTGTTGTGGTTGACAATAGTGTGGCCGTCGCGATTGAACTCGGCCGCCAGCGAACGCTCCGCGATGGCCATGCCGACGGCATTGGTGATGCCCTGGCCGAGTGGGCCGGTGGTGGTTTCCACTCCCGGCGCATAACCGTACTCCGGATGCCCCGGAGTCTTGGAATGGAGTTGGCGGAACTGTTTCAGGTCCTCAATGCTCAGGTCATAACCGGTCAGATGCAGCAACGAGTAGATCAGCATCGAACCGTGCCCATTGGAGAGGACAAAGCGGTCCCGGTCAGGCCACTTGGGATTCGCCGGATTATGCTTCATGTAGTCGTTCCAGAGGACCTCGGCGATATCGGCCATACCCATGGGCGCACCGGGATGGCCCGACTTGGCCTTCTGGACCGCATCCATGCTGAGGGCACGGACGGCGTTTGCAAGATTTCTGCGTGAGGACATATGTCTCTCCTGTCTTTAGGATGGTTTAATAATTCTGTATTCCGCCCGGCCGGGATTGCCCTGTACCGGCGGCAGGAATCGCCTGCACGGCAGGCGACTCCCATTAATTCATTGGCTGTAGCGATCCGGTCATATTTCCGACCCGAACCTGTCGCGTGGAGAGACCCCACCCGGGCGACACCACACCCGAAAACCGGCCCGGGGTGTCATTCTTGCGCCATCATCTTCGCAGGGCAAGCCAGATCCGCTTATGGGGGTAAAAACAGCATCCCACAACCGATATAAAGCATTGATTTCAATGCATATACGCTGTTTGCAACATGAATAAACGGTATGCGCGCCGGTTATGCGTCACGCCATTTTATCGAACAACCGATACTGGGGATTTGATCCTCCGGCCCCTTTCCTGTCATGGCAACCTGCCGCATCGCCTCAAACAGTTCACGCCGCGCATCGTCAGGCGCAGCCGCCTTGCCACTGGCATCCAGTCGCCCCCGGTACTGCAACTGCAGGTCGGCGTTGTAACCGAAAAAATCCGGCGTGCAGACTGCGCCATACTGCCTGGCCACCGCCTGGCTCTCATCCAGCAGATAGGGAAAAGGAAAGCGATATTGCCGGGAGACCCGAATCATATTCTCGAACGAGTCCTCTTCGTAGAGCGCGGGATCATTCGACATAATCGCTACCGCGTTGACCCCCAGGCTTGTAAGCTCCGCGGTATCTCGTACGATCCGTTCCCGCACCGCCTGAACATAGGGACAGTGGTTACAGATAAACATTACCAGCAGCCCTTTCTCGCCACGGCAGTCCGCCAGAGTCCAGCGTTTCCCGTCCACACCCGGGAGATCGAAATCGATCGCCGGCTGGCCAAAGTCACATACCGGAGTTTGCAGAGAGACCATGTTGCACCCTCCCGATCTTATTAGGCGCAAAAACAACGGAACATAATCCTACCTTAAAAGAATGGCAAGATTGATATAAAATTCTTATGGAAGCTATTACTGTGGATTAATTGACATTGATAGAGGCTGAGGCTAACTTAGGGCAGCGCCAATTTGACTCAGATTGCGGGCGCTCTATAAATACAGCTAAAGCGAGGGAACAGTTAAAGATCACTGTGAACCCGTCTTTAGCAATCGCTAGACGGGTTTTCTATTTTCTGGAAGAAATAAATTATGAGTGACTACATCTTTACTTCTGAATCGGTCTCCGAAGGCCATCCCGACAAGGTTGCAGACCAGATCTCCGATGCGGTACTGGATGCCATCCTTGCCCAGGATCCCAACCCGGAACATGCCCGGGTGGCCTGTGAGACCATGGTGAAGACCGGTGTGGTCATTGTCGCCGGCGAAATCACCACCGACGCCTGGGTCGACCTCGACGACCTGGTGCGCAAGGTGATCTGTGACATCGGCTACACCAGCTCGGACGTGGGCTTTGACGGCAGCACCTGCGCCGTCATGTCGTTGATCGGCAAGCAGTCCGGCGATATCGCCATGGGCGTGGATCGCAAGGCGCCGGAAGAACAGGGCGCCGGTGACCAGGGACTGATGTTCGGTTATGCCACCAACGAGACCGATGTGCTGATGCCCGCCCCCATCACCTATGCCCACCGCCTGGTGGAGCGTCAATCGGAGATGCGTAAAAAACGGGTACTGCCCTGGCTCCGTCCCGATGCCAAGAGCCAGGTAACCCTGCGCTATGAGAATGGCGTGGTGACCGGCATCGATGCTGTAGTGCTCTCCACCCAGCATGACCCCGAAATCAAGCAGAGTGATCTGTACGAAGCCGTGATGGAGAACATCCTGCAGCCGGTGCTGCCGAAGGCCTGGCTGGACAAATGCCCGCAGAACAAGATTCATATCAACCCCACCGGCTCCTTCGTGATCGGCGGTCCGGTGGGCGACTGCGGCCTGACCGGGCGCAAGATTATCGTCGACACTTACGGCGGCATGGCTCGTCACGGCGGTGGCGCCTTCTCCGGCAAGGACCCCTCCAAGGTGGATCGTTCAGCCGCCTATGCCGGGCGCTATGTAGCCAAGAATATCGTCGCCGCCGGACTGGCGGATCGGTGTGAGATTCAGGTCTCCTATGCCATCGGTGTGGCCGAGCCCACCTCCATATCCATAGAGACCTTCGGCACCGCCAAGATCGACGAGGCGAGGATTGCCCAGCTGGTGCGTGAACACTTCGACCTGCGTCCCTATGGTATTCTGCAGATGCTGGATCTGGTGAAACCGATCTATCAGAAGACCGCCGCCTACGGACATTTTGGTCGTGAAGAGCCGGAGTTCACCTGGGAACGCACCGACATGGCCGAGGCGCTGCGGGCAGAGGCCGGTCTGTAAAGATCCATAAAACACTCCTCCTCCTGAGAAGCGCTGCAACAGGTTCACCCTGCCAGGCTCAGGAGGAGGCTTCAAAAACCCATGAACGGCGCTTAGTTTTTTCGGAGACTAATCATGAACGCCGTAGTAGAAAACAGCTTTACCGATTACAAAATCGCCGACCTCTCCCTGGCCGAATGGGGCCACAAGGAGATCGCCATCGCCAACACCGAGATGCCGGGCCTGATGGCGCTGCAGGAGAAATACGGGGAGAGCAAGCCCCTTAAAGGCGCGCGCATCGCCGGCAGCCTGCACATGACCATCCAGACTGCCGTGCTGATCGAAACCCTGGTGAAACTGGGCGCCGAAGTGCGCTGGGCCTCCTGCAATATCTTCTCCACCCAGGACCACGCCGCGGCGGCCATCGCCGACCAGGGCATTCCGGTCTTCGCCTTCAAGGGTGAGAGCCTGGAGGATTACTGGGCCTATACCCACAAGATCATGGAGTGGCATGACGGCGGCACCCCGAACATGATCCTGGATGACGGCGGCGACGCCACCGGCCTGCTGATCCTCGGCAGCAAGGCGGAAAAAGATATCAGCGTGCTGGACAACCCGGGCAGCGAGGAGGAGAAGGTGATGTATGCCGCCATCCGCGCTCGCCTGGCGGAGCAACCCAACTGGTATTCCAGCAACCTGAAGAACATCAAGGGCGTTACCGAAGAGACTACCACCGGTGTGCACCGGCTCTATCAGATGCAGGAGCGTGGCGATCTCCCCTTCCCGGCTATCAATGTCAACGACTCGGTGACCAAGTCCAAGTTTGACAACCTCTACGGCTGCCGCGAATCCCTGGTCGACGGCATCAAGCGCGCCACCGACGTGATGATCGCCGGCAAGATCGCCCTGGTGCTCGGCTACGGCGATGTCGGCAAGGGTTGCGCTCAATCCCTGAAAGGACTCGGTGCCACCGTCTGGGTCAGCGAGATCGATCCGATCTGCGCCCTGCAGGCGGCGATGGAAGGTTATCGGGTGGTGAACATGGACGAGGCCTGCGCCGAGGCCAATATTTTTGTCACCACCACCGGCAACTACCACGTGATCCAGCATGATCACATGGCGAGGATGCGCGACCAGTCCATCGTCTGCAATATCGGCCACTTCGACAACGAGATCGATGTCGCCAGCCTGGAGCAGTACCAGTGGGAGAACATCAAGCCCCAAGTGGATCACATCATCTTCCCGGACGGCAAGCGGATTATCCTCCTGGCCGAGGGCCGGTTGGTCAATCTGGGCTGCGCCACCGGCCACCCCAGTTTTGTCATGTCCAACAGCTTCACCAACCAGACCCTGGCACAGATGGAGATCTGGAATAACACCGGCGGATACGAGAACAAGGTCTACACCCTGCCGAAGAAGCTGGATGAAGAGGTCGCCCGCCTCCACCTGGAGAAGATCGGCGTCAAGCTGACCACCCTGAGCCAGGAACAGGCGGACTACATCGGTGTACCGGTAGAAGGGCCCTACAAACCCGAGCACTACCGCTACTGATCGGCAACCGATCCGGCCCCGCTGGTACAGCGGGGCCATCCTGATTTCACTATGGCAGCCCCCACCTTCGAACACTGTTCATCAAGGTGGCCCGCCGATTTTCATAGATCCATAGAAACCGATGCATTCACAACAGACCGATCAGAAACTGTTCAGCTTTGAGCTCTTCCCACCCAAGACCGAGGAGGGCATGGAGAAGCTGAAGACCCAGGTCAGAAAACTGGCCCGGGTCAATCCGCTCTATGTCTCCGTCACCTTTGGGGCCGGCGGGTCCACCCAGCAGCGCACCTTCCAGAGTGTCGAGTGGCTGGTGTCCGAGGGCATCGAGGCGGCGCCTCACATCTCCTGTATCAGCAGCAGTGTGGCTGAGATAGTGCAGCTGCTGAACCGTTATAAAGAACAGGGCATCCACCGCCTGGTCACCTTGCGCGGCGACCTGCCATCAGGCACCGGATTGGGCGGCCGGGGTGAACTCAACTATGCCAATGAACTGGTGGCGCTGATTCGTCGTGAATTCGGTGATTATTTCCACATTGAAGTGGCCGCCTATCCCGAGTTCCATCCCCAGGCAGCCAACGCCCGGGCGGACCTGAACAACTTCAAGCGCAAGGTGGATGCCGGGGCGAACGCCGCCATCACCCAGTATTTCTACAATGCCGACGCCTATTTCCGCTTTGTCGACAGTTGCGAAAAAATGGATATCGGGATTCCCATCGTGCCGGGCATTATGCCGATCACCAACTACGGCAACCTCAGTCGTTTCTCGGACGCCTGTGGTGCGGAGATACCGCGCTGGATACGCAAGCGCCTGGAGGCTTATGCCGATGACGTGGAGAGCATCCGCGCCTTTGGCGTGGATGTGGTCAGTGAACTGTGCCGACGCCTGCTCGATCACGGCGCGCCCGGCCTGCACTTCTACACCATGAACCAGTCGGCGGCGACTTTGAAGATCTGGGATAACCTCGGACTGACCGAGTGAGCATTGCCATGGAACGGTACCGGGATCGGAGACAAACCAAACAGCCTTTACCGCTGTTTTCCCGGGTATTACCCGGTTTGACACCGACCCCTTGGGTGTTTCAGGGATAACTGGTGAAACTGCACCCGCTGCTGATAGTTCTGCTGTTGACCACCCTGGCGGGATTCGCCTCGGGACTGCTGCTGCCGTACATGCTGCCGCTGCGCCCGTCCGCACCGCTGCACCTGATATTCGCCCTGGGTATCATGCCGCTGATCATGGGTGCCATGACCTATTTCGTGCCGGTACTGACCCGTACCCGCGCGGCGGAGCCCCTGTCACTGGTTCCGGCCCTGCTGGCACTCGGCGCGGGCATAGTGCTCAGTTTCAGCCTGTTTTTCTCTTTCGCCCTCTATCCATTTGGCGCCGTGGCCGGACTGATTGCCGCACTCTGGCTGAGCATCTGGATGCAACGGCGCAAACGGCAGACCCTGGGGCGCCCCCACCCCGGACTACTCTGGTATCAACTGGCCCTGCTGGCGCTGATACTTGGTCTGCTCTCCATTCTGGCCGGTTATCTGCTGCCGGATCAGTGGACCCAGTTGCGGCGACTGCACCTGCACCTGAATCTCCTGGGATTTGTCGGCTTGACTGCCCTGGGCACCCTGCGGGTGCTGCTCCCCACCACTGGCGGCTATGCCGATCCCGAGGCAGGCCCTTGGCTGATGCGTCAATGGCCCTGGATCACAGCCGGCGCCGGATTGATTGCTGCGGGTGCCGCCTGGTCTCCCGCCCTTTCACTGCTTGGCCTGCTGCTATGGCTGCCCCCGCTCGGTCAACTGCTGAGATCACTGCTGATCACCCATCGACGGGCAGTGTGGCAGGCACATGGCGCCAGCACCTCACTGGCAACAGCGGTATCCGGCCTGCTGATCCTGCTACTGAGCGGCACGGCCCACGCCTTTGGCTTGCTCAACGCAGCAAACACTACCCAGGCATTCATTCCGCTGTTTCTGTTACCGCTGGTGACCGGTGCAGCTACCCATCTGCTGCCCCTCTGGATCACATCGGCTGGTGACAACAGCCGGGAACAGGCCTTGCGTTCACGATTGGGACGCCACAGCGCCGTGCGCGCCGCGTTGTTCCTCCTGGGGGGCGCGCTCATACTGGCCGATCAAAACTGGGGTATGGTACCGATTCTGCTCGCGCTTCTGCACTTCCTCAGCGCCGTGCTTTTCTCCCTTCGCTCGAAATCATGAGCGCAACTGTTATCATCCTCCCTGAGATGCAGATCAGGTATTAACCGTATGAGTAACAATCAGCAAATCGCCCGGCGCGACCTCTCGGTGCTTTGGCACCCCTGTACCCAGATGAAAGATCATGAGTGGCTACCGATGATCCCAATCAAAAGAGGCGAAGGGGTCTGGCTGGAGGACTTCGACGGCAACCGCTATATCGACGCGGTCAGCTCCTGGTGGGTCAACCTGTTCGGCCACGCCAATCCCAGGATCAACGCCGCCCTCAAGGCCCAGGTAGACCAGCTGGAACATGTCATGCTGGCCGGTTTTTCCCACGAGCCGGCAATACAACTGGCAGAAAAACTGGTTGCACTCACCCCACCAGGACTGGATCGCTGCTTCTACGTGGACAACGGCTCCTCCGCCATCGAGGCCGCACTGAAGATGAGTTATCACAGCTGGCGCAACCAGGGCCACAAAGGCAAGCACCGTTTTGTCACCCTCTCCAACAGCTATCATGGCGAGACCCTGGGCGCCCTGGCGGTGGGCGACGTATCTCTCTACAAAGAGACCTACGAGCCGTTGCTGATGGAGGTCTTTACCGCCCCCTCACCGGACTGCTTTAACCGGGAGCCGGGAGAGTCCTGGGAGGCCTACTCGATTCGGCGATTTGCCGAGATGGAAACGCTACTGGCCGAGCACAGCCGTGAGATCAGCGCGGTGATTGTCGAGCCGCTGGTACAGTGCGCCGGCGGCATGCGCATGTACCACCCGATCTATTTGAAGCTGCTGCGTGAGGCATGCGACCGCCACCAGGTGCACCTGATCGCCGATGAGATCGCCGTCGGCTTCGGCCGCACCGGCACCCTGTTCGCCTGTGAGCAGGCGGACATCACCCCGGACTTTCTCTGCCTCTCCAAGGGGCTGACTGCCGGCTACCTTCCCCTCTCCCTGGTACTCACCAGCGAGCAGACCTACCAGACCTTCTACGACAATTATGAAAATCTGACCGCCTTTCTGCACTCCCACAGTTACACCGGCAACCCGCTGGGTTGCGCCGTCGCGCTGGCCAGTCTGGAAATTTTCGAACAGGACAGCGTGATCGAAAACAACCAGAAACTGGCCCAGGTGATGACAGAGGCGACGGCGCACCTGAATGACCATCCCCGAGTGGCCGAGGTGCGCCAGCACGGCATGATCCTCGCCATCGAGATGGTCAAGGACAAAGCCAGCCGTACCCCCTACCCCTGGCAGGAGCGACGCGGCCTGCGGGTTTACCAGCATGCACTGAGCCGTGGCGCACTACTGCGCCCGCTGGGCAATGTCACTTACTTCATGCCGCCCTACGTCATCACCCCGGAGCAGATCCGGGAACTGGCAACCATTGCCACCGAAGGCATCGATCTGGCGACCCGGGACTGACATGCAGCAGCACCGCATCTACACCGGTCAGCCACTCCAGCCAGGCGTTGTAGTGATCCTGGAAGAGAGTCCGGCCCGGCACCTGACCCAGGTGCTGCGGTTGAAGGCGGGTGCAGAGATCACCCTGTTTAACGGCGACGGCCACGACTACAGCGCCCGCCTGAACGAGGTTTCCCGCCGCGCCACCAGCGCACAAGTGGACCGGTGCCTGGAACCCGCCGAAGCGCCTGCGCCCCTGCAAATCCACCTGGCCATCGGCATCTCCAGGGGCGAGCGGATGGACTTCGCCATCCAGAAGGCGGTCGAGCTGGGGGTTGCCGACATCACTCCGCTGATCACCGAGCGCTGCCAAGTGCGACTACCCGGTGAGCGTCAGGAGAAGCGACTGCAGCATTGGCAGCAGGTGATCATCGCCGCCTGCGAGCAGTCCGGGCGCCGCTATATTCCCGCGCTCAATCATGTGATGGAGCTGAATGAATGGCTCCGGCACCGGGTCACACGGGGTGGCATCCTGCTGGATCACCGCGCCGAAAGCGCTCTGCATGAACTGCCCCCGCCGTCGGGTGAAGTGACCCTGCTGATCGGTCCCGAAGGCGGCCTGTCGGGGGATGAACGTGAACAGGCCACTGCAACTGGATTCAACGGCGCGCGACTGGGCCCACGGGTACTGCGTACCGAAACCGCACCGTTGGCCGCCATCGCCGCCATCCAGACCCTGTGGGGGGATTTTCGATAATTCGGGAATTACCCTCGGAATCTCTCAAATTCAGGCTTACACGATCAGGTCGCTTTAAACACAATGCAATACGTGGCTAAAAATCCGCTTTAAATCACTGTAATGGAGGACATATGTATAACTGCGATAGCTGCACCATTTGTTGCAAATTTATGGGAGTCGAGGAGCTTGAAAAGCCACGAAACCTTTGGTGTCAACATTGTAAAATTGGGGAAGGGTGTACTATTTATGAAACCCGCCCAGAATCTTGTCGGGTGTACGAATGTGTCTGGTTGAAGACCCAGGTACTGGAAAATCCTATGCCCTTGGCGCTTAGACCAGATAAGTCACGTGTTGTCATTGGTACAGCAAACAAAGGAGAAGATCTTATTCTCTATGTTGGCCCAGACCGACCTGACGCATGGAACAAGGGTGGTTTTAGGGAATTTATTACCAATTTCCAAAAAAAAGGCGTCAACTTCACAGTATGCTGTGGAGAGATTATGACGAAAATTTGAATGTAGTGAAATAAAGACCCATTTGGTGGGCCCGCTTTTTATTTCCATACTGCGAGACTGTAGTATTTCTTTACTTGGCGATTCAGCCGATCTTGTAGATACCCAACGCCGGCCCGGCAACCTCGGGCGGGTCAAACACCGTATCGCCCTCACCGTCCGCAGCCCCCAGATTCTTGAAATCATACAACGCGGCATCGGCCAGATGGGATGGCACCACGCTGGACAGGGCGCTGAAGATGTTGGCGGTGCGGCCTGGATACTGCTGCTCCCAGGCCGCCAGCATCTGTTTGATCTGCTTGCGCTGCAGGTTCTCCTGGGAGCCGCAGAGATTGCAGGGAATAATGGGGAATTCACGGGTCCGGCTGTAGCGGGCGATATCCTTCTCGGCACAATAAGCAAGCGGTCGGATCACCACATGGCGGCCATCGTCGGTGTGCAGTTTTGGTGGCATCGCCTTAAGTTTGGAGCCAAAGAACATGTTCAGGAACAGGGTCTCGACAATATCATCCCGGTGATGGCCGAGGGCGATTTTGCTGATTCCCATCTCACTGGCAACCCGATAGATGATCCCACGGCGCAACCGGGAGCAGAGCGAACAGGTGGTCTTGCCCACCGGAATCTTCTCCTGCACCACGGAGTAGGTGTCCTCCTCCACGATCCGATACTCCACACCGAGCCGTTCCAGGTAGGCCGGCAGCACTTCCGCAGGAAAACCAGGCTGTTTCTGATCCAGGTTCATGGCGATCAGGGTAAAGTCAATCGGTGCCCGGGCCTTCAGGGTAAGCAGGATATCCAGCAGGGTATAGGAGTCCTTGCCGCCGCTCAGGCAGACCATGACCCGGTCGCCCGCCTCGATCATGTTGAAATCGCCGATCGCCTTACCGACTTCCCGCTCCAGCCGTTTTTTCAGTTTGTTGAAATTATTGGAGCTTCGGGTCTTTTCCGGGAGTTCTGACATGGGACTTATCGCAGTGGTGGGGTAAAGCGGGGGATATTACACGCGCCCGCCGAAAAAAAACAGCGCGGCGCCTCAGTCGGCGGAGACATCGATGCGTCGTTACAAGATTACAACGGAAATGCGGACAGCGCTGACTCCAGGGCATCCAGATCCGGGATCCAGGCATCCACGCCGTTGATGATCACCCGGCTGGCGACCATTTCATGCTGTGGCTCTTCCCCGGCAAACGGCACAATCGCCGCCTCGGTTACCCGCACCAGATGGGGCGCCGAACGGAGTAAAATCCCGATATAGGGCAGTTGGTCATTTCCGTTCAGGGTATTGCAAACGGCCACCCGGGCACGCAGGCCGACCTCACCGGCATCCCGGCCCAGCAAACGCTCAAAGGCGATCAACGGCAGAGCATGGTTACGCCATACAAATGTTCCCAGGAGCCAATCGGGTACTGTTGTGGAGGGGGTATCCGGAGTTCGATAACTGACCACTTCGCATACCGCCGCGTTCGGCAGCAGCAGCTGTCCCTCCTGCAATGGCAGCAATACACCCCTTACCTCCGCAGAGGCCTGGCCGCTGCTCATATTGCCCCCTCATTCAGGACCGAATAGATGTTCTCCAACAGCTCACTCTCTTGATAAGGTTTTCCAAGGTAGCGTTTCACACCCAGCTCCATGGCAAGATTGCGATGTTTGTCACCGGTGCGCGAGGTGATCATGATAATCGGTATTCCTTTCAGTTCAGCCGAATTACGCATATGTCGGGCAAGCTCATAGCCGTCCATTCGAGGCATCTCGATATCCAGCAGCATGATATCCGGCCGCTGCTCCTGCAGCATTGCGACGGCATCCACACCATCCTTCGCCGTCACCACATTCATGCCATGCCTCTCAAGCAGTCGCCCGGTCACCTTGCGCACAGTGATCGAGTCGTCCACCACCATGACCGAACGACCAACTCCCGGTTCCGGAGCGGCCATATCGACCCGCGCGACCTCGGGTTGTGGGGCCGCGGTCTGGGCCACATCGGACCGCACCAGTGCGGTCACATCCAGAATCAGCGCAACCCGTCCATCGCCCAGGATCGTACCGCCGGAGATCCAGCGCACGGTGGAGACCTGTACGCCGACTGACTTGACCACAATCTGGCGATTACCCAGCAGACCATCCACCTGCATGGCCACATGATGTTCGCCAGCACGCACCAGCAGCAGCGGATACCATTTGCGCTGATCGGAGAGATTGACCTGACCCACATTAAGCATGCTGCCCATGTAGCGAACCTGATAATCCTGTCCGGCGTAGCTGTAGACCCGCTGCCGTCCGCTGTAGCAAGCCTCAAGTTCTTGCCGGGAGACCCGCACCACGCCCTCAACACTGGTGTGAGGGATAGCGTAAATCTCTCCGCCGAGCTCCACCAGCAGGGCATCGGTGATGGCCAGCGTAAGTGGCAGACGTATGATAAAGCTGGCTCCCTGGCCCACCTGTGAGCTGATATCCAGTGAGCCGCCCAACTGCTTGACCTCACTCACCACCACGTCGAGTCCCACGCCGCGCCCGGAAATCTGGGTCACTTCCTTGGCGGTAGTGAATCCGTGCTCCAACACAAATGGCAACACATCGGAATCCGCCACATCGGCATTGGGATCGAGCAGGCCGCTCTTGATCGCCTGCTCCCTGATCCTGGCCATATCAACCCCGGCGCCGTCATCGGAGATCACGATCTGTACATCCGATCCCTCCCTGGAAAGCCGCAACTGGATCTGTCCGGTCTCCGACTTGCCCGTCTCCACCCGCCGGGCGGGTTTCTCAATGCCGTGGGCGATGGCATTTCGCAGAATATGTTCCAGCGGGCCGATCATGCGCTCCAGGATGCCACGATCGATCTCGCTTTCAGCACCCTGTATCACCAGTTCAGCGGGTTTGTTGAGTTGGTTACTGGTCTGCCGGACCACCCGATGCAGACGCGGCACAATCTGCGCAAACGGCACCATGCGGGTGCGCATCAGCCCGTCCTGCAGATCAGTGGTGATCCGTGATTGTTGCAGCAGCAGGGTATCTGTCTCAGCCTGCAACTCCTCCAGGAAGCCGTTGATATTGGCCAGGTCGTTCACCGTCTCCATCAGGCTTCGTGAGACCTGCTGCATGGCGGAGAATCGATCCAGCTCGAGGGGATCAAACGAGGCATCATGGGACGGCTCGTCACCCCGGTCCTGCTCATAACGGAACAGGATCTG
Organism: Sedimenticola selenatireducens DSM 17993; assembly: GCF_000428045.1. Taxonomy (GTDB): domain Bacteria; phylum Pseudomonadota; class Gammaproteobacteria; order Chromatiales; family Chromatiaceae; genus Sedimenticola; species Sedimenticola selenatireducens. Next base: position 142,590 of record NZ_ATZE01000011.1, read on the forward strand.
TGCCTCTGTCTCAATTTCCAGCTGCCGAAGCTGATCACGCAAGCGGCTTACAGTCTGTTCCAGCTCGGACAGGTTGAATCCCAACTGTCCGTTCTGCTGCTCGATACGGGTACGATAGATACTCACCTCACCCGCATAGTTGACCAGCCGGTCCAGCAGATCCGAGCGGACACGCACCTGCTCGCGCTGAGCACGCCCTGGCAGCGAACCTGCCTCCTCGGCGACCACGCTCATGGTGGTATCGGACGGGACCGACTTATCAACTTGCGCGTTTGGCGTGGAAATGGCCTCATCGGCAATCTCCAACGCAGGCGCCTCCGGCTCCTGCAGTTCCGCTTCCACATCCGACTCTTCGGTTTCGAGCAGCCCTGTCACCGGGGAGTCCGGGATGGACTCGACCGGGACCGGCGCTGTCTCGTCTTCGGCACCGACAACCGGCATCCCGGAATCGTCACTGCCAGCAGGCAGATCGGCGGTGGTTGATGGTGGCCCGCCCGCAACCAGCCACTCATCCATCTTCTGGACCAGATCATCCGCCACGCGCAGCCGGGGGCCACCGGACAAATCGTCAATCTGTTCCGCCAGACGATCTACCACCTCATGGGTCAACTTGACCAGTTGATCCCCGGTAGCGACCTTCTCCTGGTCGACGGCTGTCAGAAGTGATTCAAAACCATGACTGAGATCGCCAATCGGCATCGCCCCCGCCAATCGCGCACCCCCCTTGAGGGTGTGCAGGGTGCGCTGCAACTCTTCCGAAAGCTTTTTGTCGGAGAGGTCGAACGCCCCCGCCTGCAGCGACCCCTCCAGGGATTCGTGCAGCTCTCTCGCCTCTTCCAGAAAAATATCCACCAGTTCGGGATCACCGTCCAGGTCCACCATGAGCGGGCCGGCCATCTCCATGCCTGCTTCCTGGCTGACAACTGGCGGGATCTGTTCCGTGGCTGCTGATACCGGCTCTGTCGCCTCATCCGGGGCTTCTACCAGGATTGCTTCATCCAACAGCGGTGGTGACAGATCCTGCGCTTCTAGTTGATCTGCGCGTTCACCGACGCTCTCCAACTCTTCGGTCGGCGCCTCGGGGGCGGTGAAGGCCGTTTCAGCAGGCATGGATTCCGCTACCACCGGCTCACCCGCCTCGCCACCTGATTCAATCTGCGACGGGTCGGCGCTCGACTCTCCTGCAAGCGCTTCCAGGGGCTGGATAGAATCTGTTTCCGTCACGTCCCCATCGTCGGCCTCATCCAGCCACTCTTCCTGACCGGCGACATCCTCAATCACCTCATCAGGCTCTTCGGACAAATCGACAAGGGAGACATCATCGTGGACCGAAGCAGTCGACACGACTGCCGGACGGTCATTTTCATCCGGCGGCGACTGTGGGACGGTAGCAGCGCGTCCGTAGGCGTAAATATCACCTACCAGCACCTGCCAGTCCGGCAATTGCGCCCCGGGGACATTGATCGCGCCAAGTATTGTTCCGAATTGATCAACACTGCGGCCTATCAGATCCAGGGCCACCGGATCAGCGGGCCGGTTCATGCTTTTCAGATCCGCCGCCAGGGATTCGAGCGCCGAGCTGACCTGGGCGATGGAATCAACCCCCGCCATCTCGGCACTCCCGTGCAGGGTATGCAGCGCCCGGACCATCTCCTTGTCGATTCTGCAGGCGATCGGGTTGCCGCTACACGCCTCGTGAAACTGACCCAGGGTCTCGATATGGGTCCTGGATTCCGCCTCAAATATCTCCAGCAGCATCTCGTCCATGCTGATCGGAGCCGCCGCGATTTCAGCGCCATCGTCAGCCTCGGCCTCGACTGCCAGTTCGATTTCGGCCGCATCCGACTGCGGCAACAACTCTTCGTCAACGGCCGGAGATTGCGCCACCTGTTCCGCGGCCGTTTCCATATCCAGATCGTCTGAAGCGGTAAACTCCAACGACTCATCCGCGCTGATCTCGTCTTCAAGCGCATCCAGTTTTTCTTCAGACGTCAGCGGTTCATCCACCCCACCAACAGCATCATCGGATGTTGGCACGGCCGCTGCCCGACCCGGCTGGGCCAAGGCCTCGGCCCGATCCATCAGCGGTTGCGTGGCCACCGCGGGAACAACCCCGCGTTTCTGGCAATCAATCAACTCGGGCAGTATCTCGACCGCCTCGTTCAGCAACTGGATAACTGCGGGCGATACGTCAATCGTCTGGTCAATGACACGATTGAGCAGGTTCTCGATCGCCCAGGAAAATTCGCCGATGGTTTTTGCACCGACCAGCCGCCCACTCCCCTTCAGGGTGTGAAAAGAGCGGCGGAAGGTCGTCAGCGCATCCCGGTCATCCTGATTTTTACACCAGCGCGGCAGGTACTCCTGAATGACCGCCAGCTCCTCTTCCGATTCCTCGATGAAGATCTCAAGGATCTCGGCATCGATATCCTCAAGCGCGGGCTTGTCGGCTGAGGGCGTATGGGCGGGCGCGGCTTCCGTTACAGCATCGACCGGACTTTCGCTCGCCACTGACAACGGGGCAACAGTATCCTCATGCGGTGTCGCTTCAACTTGATCAAACTCGTTTTCGGCGGCTTGTGATTCCGTCTGAACAGGCGATTCCGGCACCCCGAGACTCGCCAGGGCATCCCGGGTAACATCAAGGATTTCCAGGTGAATGCCACGCCCTTCGGTAACCGCTTCCATGAAATACTCGATACCGGTCACGGCATCGGCAAAGGCGTCCAGATCATCGGCACTGGGAATGCCGCCGTCGCCGAGCAGGGTCTGCTCGACATAGCGGTTCAACCGCCCCATCAGGGCCGCCGCATCAGTTAGTGAAAGCACGCTAAAGGCGCCGGCAATCCCATTGAACCGGCGTGGCACATCCACCAGGAGCGCCCGGTTATCGGGCGTTTCGATATAGCTGATAATGGCCTCTTTGTTGCGGGCCATATCGATACCAGCCTCGTGCATCACCGAGTCGACCAGGCGTTCGAACTCGCCTTCGGGCAAACTGGATTTTGCCTGGTCGCTCTGGGGCTGGGCATAGCGCCTGACGACCGAGAGATTATTCAACGAGGTTTCAATAAACAGGATATCGCCTGCCATGGCCATCAGGTCCTGTTCATCAGGCTGGCTGTTGGCGGCGACGATTTCCTCGATCTTGTCGGCTTGACGCTTCAGGCGCGAGCGCAACTCACCCTGGCCGACCATACCAAGGGTATCGGCAAGTTTCTTCAGTGGTTCCTGTTGCGCCTGCAGTCGACTGAGATCACCGCGCTTGCCGCGGATAAACAGGTCGAGCTGATCCTTGATCGTCGTCAGGTCGGCACTGATGGCGGTACGCAGGGATTCAAGCAGGTCTCGGCCGGGCGCGTGCAGGTCAGCCTGCTCTCCCGCCAGGCCTGGCTAGCCGTGCGGGCCATGAGTCAGATCAAACTCCTGACGAATCTGCGCCACCACCGGATCGGATGAGTCCGCACAGGCGGTGTAATACAGCAGATTTTTCATCAGGTCATTGGCCGGCGTTTCAGCAACAACCTGTTCCCCTACATCGATGACCCGCTTGATCTCCCGGTCAATTTTGCCCACCAGTAATTTGGTGGCAATACCCGAATCAAGGCCTCCGTCACGCAGGGCATTGACCACCGCCTGCCCGACCCGGAACAGGCGCTTGACCTGATCGGTCCAGGCGCTCTCTTCAAGATCCCGAAATATCCCGGCAATGCGCTCCAGACCACCCGTGGCATCTTCACCCCGGTACCAGTCGAGCAATGCCTTGTGATACTGGTACCGGAGTTTTCTGGTGACCGCCGGCAGTTCGGGGTTGGCATCCTGAGTCCCGTCGGCAGGCAGCAGTTTGCCCTCCAGATCCGGTGCAAACAGCGCCACTTCGGATAACAGGGAGGCATCCCGCGCCGCCCGCAGTTCATTCATCAGGGGCAACAGCAGAATCGGACTGTCTGCTGAACCTGACTCGATTTTTTCGAGATACTCGGGCAGTTGCGCCAACCCGACCATCAGCGCCTCAGCGGACTCCTTGCGCCGCTTCTCACCGAGCGATCCCAGGGCCTTGGCCACCAACTCCATCTCTTCCGCCAGCATGGCCGCGCCGTACAACTGCATCAGTTGCAGGGTTCCGCGCACCTGGTGCAGTTGAGCTATGCAACCATCCAGTTCCGTTTCCGGACCCGATTCATCCACGTACGACTCTAATGCATGCCGAGCCAGCTCAAGAGACGAATCAAGTTCACCCCTGATCCATTTCAGCACACTATGATCTTGGACATCACTCATACCAGGCCTTCATATCCGCCAGTGGTCGTTCATCGTTACCAAAGTACTGCCACTGAATCCTTCCATCTGAAACAAGCGCCCGTTAGTTGTATTCAGGGAGACGGAAACCGGCAACCGATCGCTGCAGTTCATCCGCCATATCCGCCAAGGTTCCAATCGCCGCAGCCGTCTGGTTGGTGCCATCCGATGCCTGGGTGGTGATTTCCTGGATAACACTCATGGTGTCATTCACGCGGGCCGCTTCTTCCGACTGTGTCTGTGCGGTATCGGCAACGCGCTGAATACGCTCGGAGATGTGATTCGAAACACTCTCGATCTCCTTCAACGCCTCACCGGCATCCTCAGCCAGTTGAGCACCGGTCACCACTTCGGTAGTGGTCGCTTCCATGGAAGAGACCGCCTCATTGGTATCGGCCTGAATGGTCTTCACCAGCGCTTCAATCTGCTTGGTTGCATTACCGGAACGTTCCGCGAGTCGCTGTACCTCGTCCGCAACCACCGCGAAACCACGACCGGCCTCGCCAGCCATCGCCGCCTGCATGGCTGCGTTCAAGGCCAGGATATTGGTCTGGTCGGCAATGTCATCAATCAGTTCCACGATATCGCCAATCTCCTGGGAGCTTTCACCCAGCCGCTTGATTCGTTTTGAAGTCTCCTGGATCTGCTCGCGGATAGTGTCCATACCCTTGATGGTTTTCCGCACCGTCTCATTACCCTTGGCGGCAATGTCCACCGAGTGCTGTGCCACCGTTGCCGACTCGGTTGCCTCCTGGGACATCTGATCAATGGTCGATGCCATCTTGTTAATGGCGGTAGTTGCGGAGGTGATCTGGTCGGCTTGATGTTCACTCGCTTCCGCCAGGTGCATGGCGGTAGCACGGCTCTCCTGCGCAGACGTGGATACCTGTTCGGAAATCTCGTTAATGGTGGTTACCAGGCTGCGCAGCGCCTCGATAGCGTAGTTGATGGAGTCGGCGATGGCGCCGGTCACATCTTCGGTCACAGTCGCCGTCACCGTCAGGTCACCATCCGCCAGGTCACCCATCTCGTCCAGCAGTCGCAAAATAGCCTGCTGGTTTCGCTCATTCAGCTGATTACTTTCCACCTCACGTCGACGGGCGGTCAGCAGCAGCACATAACCGAGTGAGATGAGCATGGCAATGGAGAGACCACCCAGCACCGCAATCAGTACCGGCCCCGCCTTGACGCCCATGATACTGATCAGCCCCGGGCTGTCGCCGTAGGCCTCTACCAGCCGTAGCGCTGCATCATTCACCCGGTCAGATACCGAGGTCACCTGACCGGCTGCCTCGAGCGCCGGCAGCACTGCGGGAACCGTCTCGATGATCTCGTCCGCGTGATCATTGATTGAGCTGAACAGCATCGCCGCTTCACGCAGCTTCTGTACCACCCCGGGGTTGGTGATCTTGGCAATGCCCAGCGACTCACTACCCTCCAGCATGCCGTCGAGTACCCGGCCCAGATGATCGGAGTCACGGCTGAACTGGTCGATGGCTGCCGCCGTCGCCTGGCCGCCCGCCAACACCTTATTCACGTTTTTATCGATACGTTCAGAGAGCATCAATTGGCGGGAGGCAATGGATATCTGTACCGGGTCCGCATTGGTTGCCACCAGATCGCTGACCACCTGTTCGGAAAGTTCCTGCAACTGCGGCATGAACTCGGTAATCACACTGATAAACTCCTGCACCGACAGAATGGCATCCCGGTTTGACAGGATGTCATCAGCATTCTGGCGCAACTCCAGCCAGGCGTTTTCAACTTCGCGCAACTGCGCAGAGACCGGTTCAGGCGAGGGCGGCAAATTCACCGCCGGGTCGCCCTGTTTCAACTCCGACATGATGCGTTCGAACTTGTCCCGGGCTTCCCGCAACTGAGCGAAAGCCGCCTTGTTGCCAGCCGCCGCTGAGAGCGCGCTTTTGGCGATCTCCTGGGAGACCACGCGCTGCTCTTCAGAACGGATAATGTAGATTTCGTCATTGGCCGCCCATTTTGCCACATTGGCAAATGCCAGCAGTGTCACTAGCAGCGTGACCAGCAAGCCGATTGACAGCACAACCACCAGCCTGTTTGAGGCCGCTCCACCACCTGTACGTCTGGTAACCCTGGTATTCATTTAGTCTCTCTCCCGCAAGAGGCTTGTTCTTGGAAGGTTTCCGTTGCCACAAAAGACAAAAGTTCACACACAGAAATCGCCTGGAAAAAAATCATCCTGGAATCCGCAGATACCAGGTTCATAGCGAAGCCACCCTGAACTCGGTGTTTTCCGCCAGCAGATTCATACTGAACACCGGCCTGACCGCGTCCTCAACCTGGTACGCACCCTGGACAAACTGCCGAATATACTCCGGCAGGATGGGAACCCCGGTGCGCTGCTCCTCAAGGAAGTGACGCATGCCCTGAACATTCCCTACCAACAATCCGGAATACACCCCCTGGTGATTGATGACCAGCACCCGGCTGCGCCGCCCGATCACTAACGGCGCCCCGCCCAGGAACTGCTGAAGATCAATAATCGGCAGCAGATTTCCACGAATATTCGCCATCCCGAGCAGCCAGGCCTGTGTACCGGGCACCTGGGTCAGCTCCTCCGGATAGTTGAGAATCTCCTTGACCTCCTGGAGCGGCGCAATCACACCCAGACCGGAAATACTGAACAGCACACCTTCCCAATACTGCTGAATCTTGTGCTTGGGCAGACCCACCGCATACTGGTGACTTCTGTTTTCGATAGTCTGCAGCAGCTGCAGCAGATCGGCCGATGTAGTTTCCGTCATATTCTTCTTATCAGCCGGCAAGAATGTTCCTGATCTTACCGAGCAGATCCTCTGCCGCCACGGGTTTTACCACATACTCTTTGGCACCCTGCCGCAATCCCCAAGCGCGATCAGTCTCCTGATCCTTCGTGGTCACCACGATAACCGGGATGTCCTGGGTCTCCGGCAACTTGCTGAGCTGACGCGTCGCCTGGAAACCGTTCAATCCCGGCATCACAACATCCATCAACACAAGATCAGGTCTTGATTCTTTTGCTGCTGCAACACCCGACTCGCCATCCGAGGCGGTAATCACCCTGTACCCGCCACTCTCAACAATCCCTTTAAGAATGTGCGTCTCCGTCGGGGAATCATCGACAATCAAAATGGTTGCATCCACAGCAGCATTTTCACCGGATTGTTCTGCACTGTTTTTCTTAAAAAAACTTCTCATAATCTAATCTCTGCGGCTTTATTGGGATACGGGCTCAGGAGCGGCTCATCAGGCGGCCCTGGCGATGTGTTTTCGAATGGCACCCAGTAGCTCATCTTTGGTAAACGGTTTGGTAAGATACTCCTCGGAGCCGACAATGCGTCCCCGGGCACGATCAAACAGGCCATCTTTGGAAGAGAGCATGATGACCGGGGTCTTTTTGAACTCACTGTTATGCTTGATAAGGGCACAGGTCTGATAGCCGTCCAGACGCGGCATCATGATATCCACGAAGATGATATCCGGATTGGTGTCAGCGATTACCGAAAGCGCCTCGAAACCGTCATTGGCGGTGAACACCTCACACCCGGCTTTTTTCAGCAGGCTCTCGGCGGTCCTGCGAATTGTCTTGCTATCATCGATGACCATCACCTTCCGACCGGAGATATCGACATCTTCATTCATTACCCAGCTTCCTTTGATTCGCACAACCCTTGGTATGGACGATACAGCACCGTCCCTGCCGTTGGCCGCGGTGATATATTTACCCATCCGCATCCAACAGGGATCACATTCAATTTACCGTGGTCAGTCCCCACAACTGCCAGAGCTGCATCCCACCACGATAGTAATATATCTTTTCTGCCGGATAACCCACTGCCAGCAAGCCGCGAATTGCCCTGGGTGATTGCCCGCATTCAGGACCGTTACACCAGAGCACCAGTTCCTTGCAGTCGGTGAAGTCCCACTTGTCCGTCATATGTTCGGCGTCCAGCACACCCCACTGCTCCAGTGTCTGCGTCAGCGCCCCGACCGGCTCCCTCTGCTTGGCGCCGAACAACAATAGCGCCTCTACCATTTCTATGTCTTCGACGTCTTTACTCAAATCTGTAAAGGGAATATTGATCGATCCAGGAATGGTACCCTTGGCGTACCACTCCGGTGTTCTGGCGTCGATCAGGAGTCCCAGACCATCCCGCAACTGATTCTCCATAAAGTGAAAAACTTCAATTTCACCGATCGTCTTGACCGACTGATCCACTTCCATCGGTCCGATGCAGAACGGCGGGCAAGGCCGGGCGGTCTTGGCGTAGTAGCCGCGCAGTTCATAATCAGGGTCCTGCACCCGCTGTACCTTGACCGAACGACCTTTGTGAATCACATGAAGATAGGGCTTTCCCTTGTAGAGCATGATCGCGCCATCATCCGCGCCCACCTTCACTTCATCTTCGGCACCAAACCCCGTCCCCGCCGCCAGCGACAGGACAGCAAAAACGGCCAGAAAGACCATTAACTTCCTCATACATTACCCCCATTGAGACCTGCTATCTGACGTAGCTTAATTATTGAAACTTCACTGTTACTTTCAGCTGTATCGTCCGGTTATCGTCTAACCTGAATATTTTTTTTCTGTTTTTGCCATCATCGATGCAGAAAACGATCCATGATCTTTTTTCTCAGCTCAGAAATAGTCGCGCCGGATTGATACTCCTGATATATCTCTTCCTGGCTGCTAGGTCCCAGCTTGCTGTAAAACACAGCGCTGCCGGCATATTTTTCCTTCAACTCACTCTCAAAGGATTCACGGGAAAGTCGGTCACCCGCCACCTCTGCGGAAGCCACGCCTGCGGCAGGCTTGTCAACCTTGCCAGCCTCCTGTTGAAGAGCGCTCAGATAATCATCTTCTCCGGCCGCACTCACTGAGAACGAGATCACAAAACCGAAAATCACCCGGCAGGACCAGCGCAGTGTCGGGACAACCCGGCCTGTTTCACCACGAAATTGCCACATCCTCATAACACATCACACCTCCCAAACCACACATACACTAGAGATTCAAAATCCCACGCCTGACAGCCTTTCATTGCCCTCAAACGCCCATTCCATTGGGTGTAATTGTAATAATCGGGTCCCTGTATGAATCTGATTTTTTCTAGCCATGGCGCTTTATTACGATCATAACCTGAGAGAAAATAGCAACAGATAACCCCCACTGCAACCATGAAAAAGGAAAGTTGCCACAAGGTCGCCGACAAACAGACCGTCCTCGGGTATTATTGGAAAATGACTATTACTCTCGGTGTCGTGATGGATCCGATTGATTCCATCAACATAAAAAAAGACAGCACCTTTGCCATGCTGCTGGAAGCCCAGCGACGTGGCTGGGGGGTGCGATACATGGAGCAGCAGGATCTGTATCTGGACAACGACCGGGCCTGTGCCCGGGTCCGGACTCTGCTGGTTGAAGAGAATCCCCAGGAGTGGTTCCGTTTTGTAGGTGATGAAACTATCCCACTGGATGAACTTGATGTCATCTTGATGCGCAAAGACCCACCTTTCGACATGGACTATATCTACTCCACTTATCTGCTGGAGAAAGCGGAAGAGCGTGGTGTATTGATCGTCAATCACCCGGCCAGCCTGCGAGACTGTAACGAGAAGCTGTTTACCGCCTGGTTTCCCCAGTGCTGCACACCTACTCTGGTCACCAGCAATCGGGAACGAATTCTTCGCTTCATGGAGCAGCAGAAAGACATTATTCTCAAGCCACTGGACGGGATGGGCGGCAGCTCGATTTTCCGCATACGCCAGGGAGATCCCAATGCCAATGTGATTATCGAAACCCTGACCAGCCACGGCAAACGGCTCAGCATGGCGCAACGCTTCGTACCCGAGATCAGTCAGGGCGACAAACGCATTCTGATGGTGGATGGCGAGCCGGTTCCCTATGCCCTGGCGCGAATCCCCAAGCCGGGTGAAACCAGAGGCAATCTGGCGGCCGGCGGCACCGGCCAGGGTATTCCGCTGTCAGAACAGGATCGCTGGATTGCCCTTCAGGTAGGCCCCAGCCTGAGGCAGCGTGGCATACTGTTCGCAGGACTGGATGTAATCGGTGATTATCTTACCGAGATCAACATCACCAGCCCGACCTGTATCCGCGAACTGGATAGCCAGTTCGGACTCAATATCAGCGCCCAACTGATGGATCGTATTGAAGAGAAATTGGCTGCATGAAGTGTCTGAAAACCGTTGCCTGGCTGATATTACTGCTACTCCTGACCGGCTGCGACACGCCCCCCCCGATCTACAAGGGAAAATTCCTGGCCTTTGGCACCCTGGTGGACATCTCTATCGCCGGACTGCCTGAGCGGGAGGCCCAGGCCGCCACCGACATCATAGAAGATGACTTCAAGCGCATGCACCGCTCCTGGCACGCCTGGGATCCGGGCCCGCTGGGTCGGGTCAATCGACTGATTCAGACCGGCGAGACCTTTTCCGCGCCGCCTTCCGTGCTGCCGTTGATCAAACACGGCATCAGGTTGTCAGACAAAAGCAATGGCCTGTTCAATCCGGCCATTGGCCAATTGATCGATTTATGGGGTTTTCACAGCAACGATCCGAACGGACATCGCCCTCCGCCACAGGCAGCCATTGACCGGATGCTGGCTGACGCACCAAAGATGAGCGACCTGCAGCTGGACGGTATACAGATGCGCAGCAACAATCCCTCGGTCAAACTGGATTTTGGCGCCTTCGGGAAAGGCTACGGAATTGATCTCGCCATGGAGCACCTGAAAGAGCTGGGCATTCAAAACGCCATTCTTAATGCTGGCGGAGACCTGCGGGCGATAGGCAACAAGAACGGTGAGCCCTGGCGCATCGCCATACGTCACCCGAGCGGTGAGGGTGTGCTGGGCGTTATAGAGACAAAGGGGAGTGAAAGTATCTTCACCTCGGGCGACTACGAGCGAAATTTCACCTGGGAGGGCAAACGCTATCACCACATCATTGACCCCAGAACCGGCTATCCTGCCATCGGCACCCGCTCGGTGACCGTGATCCATGATGACGCCACCACGGCGGATGCGGCCGCTACCGCCCTGTTTATTGCCGGCCCCTCAAACTGGTATGAGATCGCCCAGCGCATGGGAATAGGCTATGTACTACTGGTCGACTCGGACGGCATCCTGCACATGAACCCGGCGATGCAGGAACGGGTTGAACTGACCGACAATAGCTACACCATCAAGCTGAGCCCCCCGCTCACAACGAAACCCGGACATTGACCGGCCAAGGCATAATGAAGCGTTCCGGCATAATCACCTCGATAGACCGACTGGGACTAACGCTGTTCGTGGCGGTCACCCTGCATGCCATCATCATTCTGGGCATCAGCTTCACCCTGGAGACACCGAAAAAGCCCCCCACACCTGATCGTACCCTGGAGATCATGGTGGTGCAGAATCCCAAAAAACCCGAGATAAAAAAGCCGATAGAGAAGGCAGACTTTCTTGCCCAGTCCAGCCACGAGGGCGGCGGAGACCAGACCGAGAAGGTACGTCCCAAAACCGAGATAACGCCTCCAACACCACCCCAGCGGCGGGAGCAGGTCCAGGCGGCACCTACATCACCACCGACACCCGAAACAACGGCAAAAAAACCCAGGAAGGTGCTTACCCGGCAACAGCCGACAGAACAGAAGATCGAAACCACGCCCAAGCAGCAGCCGAAGCCGTCCACACCAAAAAAGGTGACCGCGGCACAGTTGCTGGCCAGCACCAACCAGGAGATCACCCGGCTGACCGCCGAACTGGACAAAAAAACCAAGGCCTACGCCAAGCGCCCGCGCCGCAAAACCCTTATGGCAAGCACCCAGGAGTACAAATATGCCAGTTACCTGGATGCCTGGCGACGCAAGGTGGAGCGGGTCGGCAACCTGAACTATCCGGATGAGGCGAAACGGCGCAAGCTGTATGGCAACCTGGTACTGCACGTGGCGATTCGCCCCGATGGTAGCGTCAGGGCAATCAATGTGCGCAAATCCTCAGGGCACAAGCTGCTGGATGACGCGGCCATCCGCATTGTCAAGCTCTCCGCCCCGTTCGCCCCCTTTCCGGCCGAGATCAGAAAAGAGACCGATATCCTCGATATCATCCGTACCTGGCAGTTCCGCAACAACGACCAACTTTTTTCAAAATAGTATCCGCTGGTGGTTGCGGAGCACACCCCCGCATCCGATACTATATAGCCATGAGCAACCCTGAATCCCTGACCAACCAGTTTCTCATCGCCATGCCGGGGCTGGATGATGCCAACTTTCACCACACCGTGACCTATCTCTGTCAGCACGGACTTGAGGGCGCCATGGGTATAGTCATCAACCGACCTTCCGGTTTGCGCCTCAATGACATTCTCGAACAGCTTGAGATCAGTGACAGCGCCCTGCCATCTGCCGAACAGCCGATCTATATAGGCGGGCCGGTACAGACTGACCGCGGTTTCGTGCTGCACACCAGCGGAGGCGAGTGGGATTCAACACTGCAAATCACCTCTACCATCAGCATCACCACCTCTCGGGACATCCTGGATGCCATCGCCAAGGGCAAGGGACCGGAAAAGTCCCTGATCGCTCTCGGTTACGCCGGTTGGGGAGTAGGTCAACTGGAACAGGAGATGAGTGCCAACGCCTGGCTGAACGGGCCGGCGCCGGAGAATGTGCTGTTTGATCTGCCGGCGGAGGCGCGCTGGGAAGCCGCCGCAAAAGCTCTCGGGATTGACCTGAACCTGCTGTCGGGTGAAGCCGGGCATGCCTAGGAACCCGGCCGATTTCAAACTGACCCACCCGGTTCAGGATTCCCGCTCCGCAGTTGATCCCCTATCTCCGGGGCCGCATGGAATTTTCGGCAGTCATTCAGACGCCTGCCGAACTGCACGCTGATCCAGCGCGAAAAAATGGGTACACTACTGGGCTTCGACTACGGCACCGCCAAGATCGGCATTGCCGTCGGCCAGACCGAGACCGGGACCGCCAATCCACTCACGACCCTGCGGGCCATCCAGCAAAAACCTGACTGGACAGCGATCGGCAGACTGATCGACGACTGGCTACCGGAGGCACTGGTGGTAGGCCTGCCGTATGACATGGATGACACAGAGACCGAGATTGCGCCCCTTGCGCGCCGCTTTGCCCGGCAATTGGAAGGTCGTTACCGGCTCCCTGTGCACATGGCGGACGAGCGGCTTACCTCACAGGTAGCCCGGCAGTTACTGGGGCGCAAGATAAAAAAATATGAAGAACTGGACGCTATTGCAGCAAAACTGATACTGGAAACCTGGCTAAGTGAACGACGATAAAATCTATATGCAGGCCGAAGCGATTAATGAGCTGATCGGCGAAATGACACAAGCCATCAAAACCCGCCTTGAAGTTCAGCAAATCAAGGACCCGGTCATGATCGGCATTCACACTGGTGGCGTCTGGCTGGCGGAGCGACTGCACAAACTGCTGGGAATCAAACAACCGCTGGGCACCCTGGACATCTCATTCTACCGGGATGATTTCACCCGTATCGGCATGAACCCGAAGGTCAAGCCGTCACAGATCCCCTTCGAGCTGGAGGACCGCCACATTATCCTGGTGGATGATGTGCTGCAGACCGGCCGCACCATCCGCGCCGCCATGAACGAGATTTTCGACTACGGCCGCCCCGCCTCGATCACCCTGGCCACCCTGGTGGAGCGCAGCGGTCGAGAGCTGCCGATACAGCCCAGCGTGGTGGGCGTACGGCCGCCCCTGACCAGCGAACAACAGATAACATTGACCGGGCCGGACCCGCTCAAGCTGATCATCGGCACCTCGAAACAGGAGACCAGGGGAACATCGTGAGCAAGCCCAATATCCAACTCGACAGCCACGGCAGACTCAAACACTTCCTCACGATTGACGGCCTCAAGCGGGAGATGCTGACCGAAATACTCGACACCGCCGAATCCTTCACCGGGGTATCGGAACGGGTGGTCAAGAAGGTACCGCTGCTGCGCGGCAAGACCATCTGCAACCTGTTCTTCGAGAACAGCACCCGCACCCGCACCACCTTCGAAGTGGCGGCCAAGCGGCTCTCGGCGGATGTGCTCAATCTCAATGTCAGCACCTCCTCCACCACCAAGGGCGAGACCCTGCTGGATACGCTGCGGAATCTCGAAGCGATGCACGTGGACATGTTCGTGATCCGCCATTCAGACAGTGGTGCCGCGCACTTTTTCGCCACCCACGCCGCACCTCATATCAGCGTCATTAACGCCGGCGACGGCCAGCATGCACACCCCACACAAGCGATGCTGGACATGTTCACAATCCGGCGCCACAAAGAGGAGTTCACCGGACTGCGGGTGGCCATAGTCGGGGATGTGCTGCACTCCCGGGTGGCCCGCTCACAGATCCTGGCCCTGAACACCCTGGGCACATCCGAGGTCCGGGTGATTGCCCCGCGCACCCTGCTGCCACCCGACCCCCGCACCCTGGGGGTGCACATTTTCCATGACCTGGAAGAGGGCATCCGGGATGTGGATGTGGTGATCATGCTGCGTCTGCAGAAAGAGCGCATGACCGGCGCCCTGCTACCCAGCGAGCATGAATACTTCCAGCTCTACGGACTCACCGAAAAGCGCCTCAAGGCGGCCAAGCCGGACGCTATCGTAATGCATCCAGGCCCCATCAACCGGGGTGTGGAAATGGATTCCCAGGTGGCCGACGGGCCGCGCTCGGTGATCCTCCAGCAGGTGAGTTTCGGTATCGCCGTGCGCATGGCGGTGATGTCCATGACCATGGGTACCCAGGCCCAGGGAGCAGCGGCACGATGAACGCCCCCAACAGCACCTCTATTCTCGGCGGACGCCTGATTGATCCAGCCAGCGGTATCGACAGCGTCACGGACATTTTCATACACAATGGAAAAATCCTGGCCATTGGCGAGCCACCCGAGGGCTTCACCGCCCACCACACCATTGATGCCAGCGGCCAGATTGTCTGTCCCGGCCTGGTGGACCTGAGTGCCCGGATGCGCGAACCCGGTCAGGAACATATCGCCACCATCGCCAGCGAAACCGCGCTGGCGGCCCGATCCGGCATCACCACCCTCTGCTGCCCACCGGACACCGATCCGGTTATTGACACACCGGCGGTTGTCACCCTGCTGTTGCGCCGCGCCAAACGCTCGGCGCGGGCGCGACTGCTGCCGATCGGCGCTATGACCCAGCAACTGGCTGGCGAACACCTGAGCGAAATGGTGGCCCTGAAACGGGCCGGCTGTGTCGCCATGAGCAACGGCTACGCCCCGCTCGCCAACACCCTGGTTGAACGGCGCGCCCTGGAATATGCCGCCACCTTTGGCATTACAGCGATTCTGCGCCCGGAAGACCGTCATCTGCGTAACAACGGCTATGCCCACGAAGGACCGGTGAGCGCCCGCCTGGGTTTACCTGGCATCCCGGAAGCGGCCGAGTCGGTGGCGGTGGCCAGGGATCTGGCACTGGCCGAGCACACCGGCTGTCGCATCCACTTCCACCTGCTCTCCAGCGGCACGGCGGCACGCATGATCGAACAGGCCCAACAGCAACGCCTGCAGGTGTCCGCCAATGTGGCCGCCCACCAGTTACACCTGACCGAGATGGATATCGAGGACTTCGACAGCAACTGTCATCTGAACCCGCCCCTGCGCAGCCTGGCAGACCGGGAGGCCTTGCGTGCAGCCCTTGCCAAGGGGGTAATCGGCGCCATCTGCTCGGATCACCAACCGCTGAAAGCAGACGCCAAGGAGGCGCCCTTTCCCTCCACCGCCACCGGCATGGCCGGTTTGCAGACCCTGCTGCCGCTGACCCTTAAACTGGTGGATGAGGGGGTACTCGGCCTCTCCGAGGCGATTGCCCGCATCACTTGCGGTCCGGCGGATATGCTGGGCCTCCCCTATGGCAGGCTCCAGCCGGGCAGCAGCGCGGACATCTGTATATTTGATCCCCACAGACACTGGGTCCTCAAGCGGGAGGAGATGCCAAGCTCGGGACGCAACACCCCCTTTATCGGCTGGGAGTTCCAGGGCCAGGTGACCCATACCCTGTTTGAAGGGCGCATCGTTTTCCACTCCGACAGTACAACCCAGGCTTGAGCCAGCACATGACAGACAGCAGACCCCACAGAGACACCATCTTCCTGGAAGAGGCGGAGATCATCTCCCACCAGGCGTTCGAAGGCGATCAATACATTCTCCGCCTGCGGGCGCCCCGCTGTGCTGAAAAGGCGCTGCCCGGCAGTTTCGCCCATATCCAGTGCGACAGCTCCAGGCCGCTGCGCCGACCGATTTCCATCATGCGCACCTCGGCAGAGCAGGGCTGGGTGGAATTCCTGTACAAGGCCGTGGGTGAAGGCACCCGCCTGCTGGCCCGACGCAAACCGGGCGAGCGGATCAGCGTTCTCGGCCCCATCGGTGTCCCTTTCAAGTTCAATCCGGAGCGCTCCCGGCCGCTGCTGATCGGCGGCGGGGTCGGCATGCCACCGATGGTTTTTATTGCGCAGGCACTGGCGGGCAATGCCGAGTTCAAACCGCTGGTGATCCTCGGCTCCGAGGTGCCTTTCCCCTTCAAGCCCCAGCCTTCGGCCCTGCTGATGCCAGAGATGCCGGACGGGGTCATCGCCAGCATGCCGCTGCTGGATGACTGGCACATACCGAGCCGGCTGGCCAGCCTGCAGGGTTTCCCCGGCTGCCACGAAGGCTACGTGACCGATCTGGCGCGTCACTGGCTACAGGCATTACCTGCGGATGAACTGGCCCAAGTGGAGATCTTCTCCTGCGGGCCCCATCCGATGCTGGAGAGCGTGGCGCGGCTGGCAGGTGAATTCAGCCTCCCCTGTCAGGTCTCGCTGGAAGAGTTCATGGCATGCGGCGTGGGCGGTTGCGCCGGTTGCGTAGTAGAGGTGCAGACTGGCCAGGGTCCTGCCATGAAGCGGGTCTGCGTGGATGGGCCGGTGTTCGACGCGCGCGCGGTGTTTCCGTCCTGAGAGCCGGCCACAGCAGGCGGGAACCGATCCCGCATCCCGATGCATTCCCACGCGGAGCGTGGGAACGAGGGGCTCCCGGGATCTCAAGGTGACGTAGGTTGGGTTCCGACGCTCGCAGTTTCGTAGGTTGGGGTGAGGAACGAACCCCTAGATATCTTCCTCATCCAGCAGTGAGACCGTATTCATCCTCGCCGCATGGCGCTCCGCATCACCCCCTCCCAGCTTGATCATCAGACGCACCTCGTTGGCCGAGTCGGCATACAGGATGGCATCTTCATAGGTGATCTCGCCGTCGGTATAGAGCTTGTAGAGCGCCTGATCGAAGGTGACCATGCCCTGCTCGGTGGAGCGCTTCATCAGTTCCTTCAGCTTGTGCACCTCACCCTTGCGGATCAGGTCGGATGCCAGGGGGGTATTCACCAGGATCTCCACCACCGGCCGGCGGCTCTTGCCATCCGGACGGCGAACCAACTGCTGGGCGATAACCGCCCGCAGATTCAGCGAGAGGTCCATGAACACCTGGTCACGGCGATCTTCCGGGAAGAAATTGATCATCCGGTCCAGTGCCTGGTTGGCATTGTTGGCATGCAGCGTGGAGAGCACCAGGTGGCCGGTTTCCGCGAATGCAATCGCATGCTCCATGGTTTCCCTGGTGCGGATCTCACCAATCAGGATCACGTCCGGCGCCTGACGCAGGGTGTTCTTCAGCGCCACTTCATAGGACTCTGTATCTATACCCACCTCGCGCTGGGTAATGATGCAGCCGTCATGATTGTGGATAAACTCGATCGGGTCCTCAATGGTGATGACATGGCCTGAACTGTTGCGATTCCGGTATCCCACCAGGGACGCCAGCGAGGTGGACTTGCCCGTTCCCGTGGCACCGACAAAGAACACAATCCCCCGCTTGGCCATTGCCAGCTCCTTCAATATGGGGGGCAACAGCAGATCATGGATCTCCGGGATACGGGTCTCGATACGCCGCAGCACCATGCCGACGGCATCCCGCTGCACGAAGGCACTGACCCTGAACCGGCCCGCCCCCTTGGAGCTGACCGCAAAGTTACACTCATTGGTCTGGTTAAACTCTTCCCGCTGGGCCGGCGACATGATGCTCATCACCAGCTCCCTGGACTGCTCATCGCTGAACTTGGTCTTGGCCACCGGCATGATACGGCCATTGACCTTGATGCAGGGCGGCATGCCCGCGGTAATAAAGAGGTCGGAGGCCTTTTTCTGGGCCATCAGATTCAAGATTGCATTAAAGTCCACTTTATCCTCGCTACCGATTTCCACCGGCTCCATGATTCACGCATGCATTAACTACTGAATATCTCTTTGTTCATCGCCTTGGAACGTGCATCCAGCCGACTGATCATTCCCTTCTTCACCAGCTCCTGCAGATGCTGATCCAGCGTCTGCATGCCATGGGCCTGTCCGGTCTGGATCGCCGAGTACATCTGCGCCACCTTGTCCTCGCGGATCAGGTTGCGGATCGCCGGCGTACCGACCATGATCTCCCAGGCGGCGGTACGGCCACCCCCTACCTTCTTCAGCAGGGTCTGGGCGATCACTGATCGCAGCGATTCCGACAGCATGGAGCGGACCATCGATTTCTCACCGGCCGGGAACACATCGATAATACGATCGATGGTCTTGGCCGCCGAACTGGTATGCAGGGTACCGAACACCAGGTGTCCGGTCTCGGCCGCCGTCAACGCCAACCGGATGGTCTCCAGGTCACGCAGCTCACCGACCAGAATAATATCCGGGTCCTCACGCAGTGCCGAACGCAACGCCTCGGAAAAACCCAGGGTATCCCGGTGCACTTCACGCTGGTTGATCAGGCACTTCTTGCTGGTGTGTACAAACTCGATCGGATCCTCGATGGTGAGGATATGGGCATACTCATTGTCGTTCTTGTAATCCATCATCGCCGCCAGCGTGGTGGATTTACCCGAACCGGTGGGCCCGGTCACCAGCACCAGCCCGCGTGGCACATTGACAATATCCTTGAAAGTTTCCGGACAACCCAGATCTTCCAGCGTCAGCACCTTCGACGGAATGGTACGGAAAACCGCGGAAGCACCGCGATCCTGATTGAAGGCATTGACACGAAAACGGGCAAGACCCGGTATCTCGAAGGAGAAGTCCGTTTCCAGAAACTCCTCGTAATCTTTCCGTTGCTTGTCGTTCATGATGTCATAGACCAGACCATGAACGATCTTGTGGTCCAGTGCCGGTACATTAATCCGGCGAATATCCCCGTCCACCCGAATCATGGGTGGCAATCCCGCCGAAATATGTAAGTCCGAAGCCTCATGCTTGACGCTGAAGGCAAGAAGCTCAGCAATATCCATACAACACTTCTCCCGTTATTTTGTTATCTGTATGGCACGCCGTGACACTATCCCCACTGCCCCGGTTGTGCCTGCCGTTTACGGATTAGCGGCCGCTATTGGGGAAACTGGTATTTATTTGTTTTAATATCCAAGCTGCAACCGCACCCCATTACCAACCCATTATAGACACACAGGCCTATCAAGATCATGCCCTCTATCCAATCCCGGCTCGAATCCGTCAGACAGCAGATCCAACAGGCTGAACAGAAGTACCATCGCGACGCCGGTACGGTGCAACTGCTGGCTGTTAGTAAAACCCGCCCTGTGGAAGATATTCTCCAGGCCGTCGAGGCCGGGCAACACCGGTTTGGCGAGAGCTATATCCAGGAGGCCCTCGACAAAATCGAACAGCTCGGCAATCTGGCTCTCGAGTGGCACTTTATCGGCAGGATACAGGGAAACAAGACACGAGCCATAGCGGAAAACTTCGACTGGGTTCACAGTATCGACAGTGCCAAACAGCTGAGACGCCTGAATGACCAGCGTCCAGGGTCGTTGGCTCCTCTTAAAATCTGTCTGCAGATCAAGATAGACGAAGAAGAGAGCAAGGCAGGCATCCGGCCAGATGAGGCGCGAGAACTGGTCAAAGCGATGCACCACTACCCCAGGCTCTCGCTGCAGGGGCTGATGACCCTCCCGGCGCCTTCGGAGCAGTTTGATGCCCAACGGAAGCCATTCAGGCAACTGAGGGAGCTCAGGGATGAACTGGCCAGCGCTGAATTACCGCTCACCATGCTCTCCATGGGGATGACGGATGATCTTGAGGCGGCCGTTGCGGAAGGCTCGACCATGGTACGTATCGGTACCGCCATCTTTGGCCCGAGACACTATCCCGACCAGTCATGATCCGGCATATATCAGCCGATCCGAATGCGCTAGGATATAGGGTCAAATCAACCACAACAACCAACTACGATGACTGACATGAGCAGCAAGACCATCACATTTATCGGCGCCGGCAATATGGCCACCAGCCTGATCGGCGGCCTGGTCGCCGATGGCTACGACCCGAAAAGAATTATTGCCAGCGACCCTGACAGTGGCAAACTGGCCGATCTCTCGGCGCGCTTCGGCATCCAGTCAGCGACGGACAACGGCACTGCCATCCAGCGGGCGGATGTAGTGGTACTGGCGGTAAAGCCCCAGGTACTGGAGCGGATATGTGATGAGATACGGCAAGCCGTGCAGCAGCGGCAGCCCTTGCTGGTATCGATCGCTGCAGGCATCCGGGAGGCGGACATGCAGGCATGGCTGGGCGGCGACATCGCCCTGGTACGCACCATGCCCAACACACCCGCCATGCTGCAGGCCGGCGCCACCGTGCTGCATGCCGGCCGTGGCGTATCAGAGGCACAACGGGATCTGGCGGAATCCATTCTGCGCGCGGTGGGGCTGACCCGCTGGGTCGACAACGAAGCCTTGATGGATATCGCCACCGCCCTCTCCGGCAGTGGCCCCGCCTACTTTTTCCTGGTCATGGAGGCGATGGAGGCAGCCGCCATCAGCAACGGCCTGCCCGCCGATACGGCCCGCCTGCTCACCATCCAGACCGCCCTCGGTGCGGCGCGCATGGCCATCGAAAGCAGCGACGGCCCGGCAACCCTGAGACAGAAGGTCACCTCGCCGGGCGGCACCACCGAGCGGGCCCTGTCGATTCTGGAACAGGGCAATCTCAGGACCCTGTTCGAAGAAGCCATTAGCGGTGCCTGTGAACGCTCCCGGGAGCTGTCAGAGATGTTGGGGAATCACTGATGGGCAGCAATTACCTGACCGATCCGCTGGCGTTCCTGATCCAGGTCATCTTTGACCTGATGATTCTGGTGGTGATGCTGCGCTTCATCCTGCAACTGGTGCGGGCCAACTTTTACAATCCGATCTCCCAGTTCACGGTCAAGATGACCACGCCGCTGTTGCGTCCACTGCGTCGGGTCATCCCCGGGATGGGCGGTATCGACATCGCCTCGATCGTACTAATGATCCTGCTCAAGACCCTGGAACTGATCCTGATCATGCTGGTCTCGGGAACGGGGGTCCAACCTCTCGCCGCCATGGCCATCGCCATACCTGAGCTGATCAGTCTGGCTATTAACTTCTTCCTGATTGCCATTCTGATCCAGGTGATCCTGAGCTGGGTCAATCCGGGCAGCTACAGCCCTGCCACTGACCTGATCCAGAGCATCACGGCACCCCTGCTGAGACCGGCCCAGCGCCTGATCCCGCCCATTGGCGGCATCGACCTCTCTCCCATGGCGGTACTGGTGGCGCTGCAACTATTGAAAATGCTGCTGATCCCTCCATTGCAGATGTTAACCGCAGGCCTGCTCCTTTGACCGGGGACGATGGCCATCTTGAGCGCTGACTGGTATCGCTGGGAGGGGGATGACCTGCTGCTTCGCCTGCGGGTGCAGCCCAGGGCGGGGAGAGATCAGTTTGTCGGCCCTTACGGTGACCAGTACAAGGTGCGCATCACTGCTCCACCCGTGGAGGGCAAGGCCAACGAGCACCTGTTGCGTTTCCTGGCCAAGGCCTTCGGGGTCAGCCGGGAGCAGGTCAGCCTGATCAGTGGTGACAGCTGCAAAAACAAGGGATTCCGCATCCAGGGGCCGCGCAAATTCCCAATCTCCCTCACAAAACCATAAAAAACACCTGCGGTTTATTTGAAATTTCAACGCAGTAGCCGTGAAACTACCTATAATTTCTCGAAACCTCAGCCAACCCTGTAGTAAGATCGGCCAATAAAAACAGAAGGAGCGTCCTGTGGAGCGATCGCGACTGGAAACACAGTTGAAGGCCTACGAGCAATGGAAAGCGGATATTATTCGTACGGTCAAGCTCTACTACAGCTGGTTGAGCAAACATCGCCTGGCGACGGATGAGAGTGAAAAACGCATCCGGGAGTGCCTGGCATCGCTCTATAGTGATCGTTTGACCATCGCGTTCGTGGCCGAGTTCTCCCGCGGCAAGACCGAGTTGATCAACGCCATTTTTTTCTCTGACTTTGGCCGCCGCCTCCTCCCCTCCACCGCCGGCCGCACCACCATGTGCCCAACCGAGCTGTTCTATGATCAGCAGGCAGACCAATCCTATGTCCGGCTGTTGCCGATCGAAACCCGTCTGCAGGACACCAGCATTCGCGATCTGAAGCGTAAACCGGCGCTCTGGGTGACCTATCCGCTGAACCTGGACTCGGCGGATCAGGTCGAAGATTGCCTGCAGGAGGTGGTCAAGACCCGCAAGGTCACTTTGGCCGAGGCGGTTCGCCTGGGCATGTATGACCCCCAGCAGCACCCCAATCAGAGCCGGCCCCCCGATTTCGTCGAGATACCCAAGTGGCGTCATGCCATGATCAGCTTCCCCCATCCCTTGTTGAAACAGGGGTTGACCATCCTCGACACCCCGGGACTCAATGCCCTGGGCAGCGAGCCGGAACTGACCCTGAAGATGCTCCCCTCCGCCCAGGCGGTGCTGTTCGTACTGGCCGCCGATGCCGGCGTCACCCGCAGTGATCTCGAGATGTGGCAGAACCATATCAAGGGCTTTCAGCGCAGTCGCCAGCGCGGCCTGATCGTGGTGCTGAACAAGATCGACACGCTCTGGGATGAACTACAGGATGAGACGAGTATCAATGACGCCATCAGCCGCCAGCGCAATCACACCGCCCAGATACTTGGGGTCAACCGCAAGGCGATATTCCCTGTCTCTGCCCACAAGGGCCTGCTGGGTAAGATCAAGGGTGACGACAAGTTAATGGAGCAGAGTCGCCTGCTGAATCTGGAGCACTACCTGTCAAACGATATCCTCGACTCACGCCAGGAGATCATCAAGGATACGGTGACGGCCGAAATCAGCCAGATGGTCGAAAACACCCGCGGCATTGTCGCCACCAAACTTAACGGCATCCAGGCACAACTGGATGAACTGCGCCAGCTCAGCGGTAAAAGTCAGGAAGTGATCGAACACATGATGACCAAAACCCGCGCCGAACAGGCGGACTACATGCGCAACGTCAACAGCTTCCAGGCCAGCCGCAAAATCCTGAAAGAGCAGGCCACTACGCTGCGGGACGCCCTGGATCTGAAAAAACTGGAGCGCTCCATCACCGCAACCCACAACACCATGGCGGACAACTGGACCACTCTCGGCCTCAAATCAAGCATGCGCAGCCTGTTCGACGGCATGCGCAGCGATATGCAGGTGGTGGTGGAACAGAGCGAGCAGGCACGCAAGCTGATCCGCAGTATCTATCGGCGGTTTCAGAATGAGCACGGCTTCTCCGTGGTGCAACCGAAGATGTTCTCTATCATGCGTTACCGGGTTGAGCTGGAGATGCTCTATCAGGAGGCGGAAATTTTCCGCAAGAGCCCGGTTACCGCCATGACCGAAAAACACTTCGTTGTGAAGCGGTTCTTTGTTGCCATGGTGAGTCGGGCCAAGGATATCTTCTTCCAGGCCAGACAGGAAGTGGACAGCTGGCTCAGCACCGCATTGGAACCCCTCACCTTCCAGATCCGCGAACACAAGGAACAGATGGAACGCCGCCTGCTGGACCTGCAGAAGATCAGCCGCTCCCGGGACACCCTGGACTCCAGGGTGACTGAACTGAAGAATCAGCACAATGCAGTGGCTAAGCAGCTGACCATTTTACGAAATATCCACAATACGTTGAATACCAGCTATCCGCTGGCGGAAGAGGCGCGACCGAAACCCAAACTGGTATCGACCAGAAAAACCGCCAGTTGAGCCAGTCCGCCAGAATCAACTGCTGCCAGCAGCGCATTTTCATAAAGGCGCTTTAGCGCTATCCTTTAAGACAGAATGAGTTACCCCTCACACCGATGGACCCAGAAGAGAGGCAGCACCATGCGAGTCCGGATTTCCACGATTGCCGTCACCCTGCTACTGCTGCTTACCGCCACATTGGTGGCTGCCGAAAACAGTACCCGGGCCAACGGTTACACCATCCATCACAACGCCATTCCAACGGCGCTGCTGAGCCCCGAGGTGGCAAGCAATTACCGGATTGTGCGCAGCAAGTACCGTGGGCTGCTGAATATCAGCGTAATCCGGGATGTCCCGGGCACGACCGGTCAGCCGGTGACGGCCAAGGTGTCGGCCTACGCATTGAATCTGATCGGCAGGCGCCATGGCATAGACCTCCGGGAGATCCGCGAGGCGGATGCCATCTACTACATCGGGGATTTTCCCATCGTCGACGGGGAGACCTTGAATTTCATGCTTGAAGTGACCCCTGAAGGCAGCTCACGCCCGATCGACGCCACCTTGTCCCAGGATTTCTACATCGACTGAAATGGGCAACATACTCCCGTTCAAAAAGATCCGCGCCAGCGAACGCCACAAGGGCAATACACTTTGCCGCAACGGCCACCACAAATGGACACTTGATCAGTCCCAGGTATTCGATGTCAAGCAGGGCCGGCTGGTCAGTCGCTACCGCTGCAATCGTTGCGGCATCGTCCGCAACCGGGCGGAATAAGCCCGGCAGAGGATCTGCCCGACCAGACTGTAACCGGCACGCTCCGGCAGCAAGAGGCTTGGACAATCCGGGCAAGGTCTGAAACAATGCCTGCGCTAAAAAAAGCTGTTGAATTTTAACCATATCGTCCCCCACGACTCTCTTTATGCTGTTAGATATTGTTGCCATCATTGCCGGTATTACCCTGCTGGTCTGGGGTGCCGACCGGTTTGTCATCGGCGCGTCCGGCATTGCCAGCAATCTGGGGCTGCCGCCGATGATCATCGGACTCACCATTGTCGGTTTCGGAACATCGGCCCCCGAGATACTGGTCTCCGGCATGGCCGCCGTGCAGGGAAACACCGGACTGGCCATCGGTAACTCTCTCGGTTCCAACATCGCCAATATCGGTCTGATCCTGGGTATCACCGCCCTGATTGCCCCCTTGAATGTCCAATCGGATACCCTGCGCCGGGAATATCCCATCCTGCTGGCGGTCTGTCTTGGCACCCTGCTGCTGATGCTGGATGGCACCCTGGGGAGAATCGATGGCATGGTCCTGCTGGTGGGGCTGGTGGCGATGCTCTTCGCCATGGTGCGCATTGGCATGCGCAGTCTCGCCAGCGACCCGATAACCGCCGAGATCCTGGACGAACTGCCCGAGGCGATGACCACCGCCAGGGCGGTGGTCAACTTCAGTCTAGGCCTGGCCCTGCTGCTGTTCAGCTCCCGCATCCTGGTCTGGGGTGCAGTCAATATTGCCACCGCCTACGGCGTCAGCGACCTGATTATCGGCCTGACCATCGTCGCCTTGGGCACCAGCCTGCCGGAACTGGCAGCCAGTATCGCCAGCGCCCTGAAGAATGAGCACGATATTGCCATCGGTAATGTCATCGGCTCCAATATGTACAATCTGCTGGCGGTCCTGGCGGTGCCGGGACTGATTGCCCCCGGCCCGTTCGATCCGCTGGTATTGACCCGGGACATGCCGATGATGATCGGTCTGACGCTGGCGCTGTTTATCATCAGTTACGGCTTCGGCGGTACCGGGCGCATCAACCGGATTGAAGGATTCCTGCTGGTACTGGCCTTTCTCGCCTATCAGGGGGTACTCTTCATGCACACCGGCAGTGTCAAGGCCGCTGAACCCGCGGCATATCAACAGACAGTAGAGCAGCAAGCCACATGAACAAGGACTGCAAGCCCTCTCCCGAAGAGGCAAAAAAACTCCAGGCCCTGGGACTGGCGGTGATTCATAACGAAGCATCAGCCATCCAGGCGCTATCTGATCGGATCAATGGCGATTTTGCCCATGCCTGCGGCATTATGCTGAACTGTGAAGGCCGTATCGTGGTGACCGGCATGGGTAAATCGGGCCACATCGGCAGCAAAATCGCCGCTACCCTGGCCAGCACCGGAAGTCCGGCCTTCTTTGTCCACCCGGGCGAGGCCAGCCATGGCGATCTGGGCATGATCACCGCCAAGGATGTGGTACTGGCCCTCTCCAACTCGGGAGAGACCAGCGAGCTGCTCACCATCCTGCCGCTGATCAAGCGCCTGGGCGTCCCGTTGATTGCCATGACGGGTAATCCTCAATCCAACCTGGCCCAGCAGGCTGATGTCCATATCGACGTCAGCGTGGCACAGGAGGCCTGCCCACTCAATCTGGCACCCACATCCAGCACCACCGCCACCCTGGCCATGGGGGATGCGCTGGCCATCGCGCTACTGGAGGCGCGGGGCTTCACCGAGCAGGATTTTGCCCGCTCCCATCCCGGCGGCAGTCTTGGTCGCCGGCTACTGCTGATGGTGAGTGATGTCATGGTAACGGGCGAACAGATACCCCGGGTGTCCGACCGGGCGAGCCTTAAAGATGCATTGCTGGAGATGACCAGGAAGGGGCTGGGCATGACGGCGATAATTGATGAACAGGGTCGTCTCGCCGGGATCTATACGGATGGCGACCTGCGCCGCACCCTTGACCGGCCGATCGATATACGTAACTGCCTGATAACCGACGTCATGACCCACGGCAGCACCACGGCCAGAGCCGACATGCTGGCAGCCGAGGTGCTGAAAATCATGCAGGAGAAGAAGATCAACTCCCTGTTTATAGTGGATGACCGGCAGATACCGATCGGCGCCCTGAATATGCACACCCTGTTGCTGGCGGGCATCGTCTGAGCGATGAATGCCTTGTGGCAACTTACTTAATGCGGTAGGAAAGATTTAAAAGATGCAGGAGATCCTGAACCGGGCGAAACAGATCCGCCTGATTATCTTTGATGTGGACGGGGTCCTGACCGACGGCGGCCTCTACCTGGGGGATGACGGGCAGGAGTACAAGGCGTTCAACTCCAAGGATGGCCTTGGCATGAAGCTGCTGCAGAAGAGCGGCGTGGAGATCGGCATTATCACCGGACGCACCTCCAACGTAGTAACCATTCGCATGGAGAGCCTGGGTATCCGCGATGTCTATCAGGGACAACGCCACAAGGTCCCGGCCTTCGAAGAGCTGCGGGACAAACTGGGCCTCAAAAATGAACAGATTGCCTATGTGGGTGATGACGTGGTCGACCTGCCCATCATGCGTCAGGTCGGGTTGGCGATTACCGTACAGGACGCCCACCCGCTGGTAAAACAACATGCCCACTGGCAGACTTTGGCCGGTGGTGGCCGTGGGGCGGCACGCGAGATCTGCGAAATGCTGATGGAGGCGCAGGGAACCCTGGAGCAGGCATTTGAAAAATATCTCAAGTAAAGCATCGATCACCCCGGTACCGCTGGCGGGAAGCAACGCCTTATGATCGATCAGAAAAACCTGATGATCGGCGGCATCCTGCTGCTACTTGTCGCGGGCACCTTCTGGCTGTCCAGACAGAACACAGCGGAAGATCCGGGGTACACCACCCGTGAACACAGGGCCGATTACTACCTGGAAGGGGTTGACTCCACCTTGATGGATCTCTCCGGCAAACCAGGCAAACGCCTGGTTGCCGAACGCATGACCCATTTTATGGACGACGACAGTACCGAATTGAAGTTACCCCGCCTCACCCTGTATGACCTGGACCGGCCGCCCTGGCGGGTCAACTCCGAAACTGGCTGGCTATCGGGGGATGGGGAGGTGCTTCTTTTGCAGGGTGCGGTTAAAATCGACCGTTCTGCGGCACTTGGGGTACGCCCGATGCGTATCAGAACCCGGGATCTGCGCGTGCAGCCGGGCGACAACTACGTGGAGACCGACGCTGAAGTGAACGTCCGCAGCAACAAGGACCACATCGACGCCAAAGGCATGCAGATATGGCTCCAGCAGCCAATCCGCATCAAACTACTTGCCAATGTACGAGGACGCTATGAAGTCAATCCCTAAGCCCCATCACACTGGCCGGCGCTGGTTCGCCATTGCCCTGCTGCTGATACTGCCGGGAGTTGTATCCGCCCTGCAGTCGGACAAGGACCAACCCATCTATATCGAGGCCGACGCGGTCGATATCGATGACCGAAGCGGCATCAGTACCTATAAAGGCAATGTGGAACTGACCCAGGGAAGCATCATTATCAAGGCCGACAAGGTAACAGTTACCCAGCGCCAGAACGAGACTGATCAGATCGAGGCGGTCGGCAAGCCGGTCACTTTTCAGCAGGATACTGAAGACGGCAAGGGCACTATCAAGGGCCGCGCCAAGAAGACCGAGTACTCTGCCAACAGCGAAATCATCAATATGATCGGTGACGCCGTACTCACCCAGGGTCAGGACACCTTCAAGAGCGACCGGATCATCTATGATCGCGCCCGGGCGGTAGTGAAGGCAGGTGCCAGCGCCAAGGGCAAAGAGCGCGTCAAGGTCACCATCGGTGGAAAAAAGTAATCGATCCATGACCCTGCTGGCTGCTGACAATCTGGCGAAACACTATCGCCGCCGCGCCGTGGTGAACGGTGTCTCCCTGAACGTTTTGAGCGGTGAAGTGGTGGGGCTGCTGGGACCCAACGGCGCCGGCAAGACCACCTGCTTCTACATGATTGCCGGACTGGTTCCCTCGGAAGGTGGAACCATCCGCATAGACGGTCATGACATCACTGCCCTGCCGATGCACGCCCGGGCGCGCCTCGGCCTGGGTTATCTGGCCCAGGAACCCTCCATCTTCCGCAAGCTGACCGTATTCAATAATATTTTCGCCATCCTGGAGACCCGCAAGGATCTGCGACGCCCGGAACAGATCGAGGCCTGCGAAGCACTGCTGGTGGACTTTAACCTCACCCATCTGCGCAACAACCAGGCGATGAGTCTCTCCGGGGGTGAACGTCGCCGCCTGGAGATCGCCCGATCACTGGCCATGGAGCCCCGCTTCATACTGCTTGACGAACCATTCGCCGGTATCGACCCGATCTCGGTCAAGGACATACAGAATATTATCCGTACACTCTCATCCCGGGGGATCGGCGTACTGATCACCGATCACAATGTCCGGGAGACCCTCGGCATCTGTCAGCGCGCCTATATTATCAGCGAAGGCAAGGTGCTGGCGGAGGGCGAACCGGAGCAGATTCTGGCCAATCAGGAAGTGCGCTCCGTCTACCTGGGAAAAGAGTTCAGTCTCTAGAGTTGATCATCAGTTGATTGACGGCAATAAACCATTTTCTCCTTGTGCGTCTGGTGATTTTTTACGCTAGAATGAAACTGTGAAAACCATACAAATTACGTACCAGATCCAGATACCCGCATGAAGCAAACGCTCCAGCTTCGCCTTGGCCAACATCTCACCATGACGCCGCAGTTGCAGCAGGCCATCCGCTTGCTGCAACTCTCTACGCTGGATCTCAAGCAGGAGATTCAGGAGGCGCTCGACTCCAACCTGATGCTGGAGACCGAAGAGGAGAACAGCGCCCGCGAAGAGGCCCGTGGGAATGAACAAGAGCGCACCATCGAGCGGCTCAATGGCGATGGCCTGAAAGGGGACAAGGCCAGCAGCAATGACCTCAACAACGAAAAAGAGGTCAACGGCGAGGCAAACTCCATACCGGAAGAGCTGCCGGTGGACAGCGGCTGGGACGATGTCTACGACAGCACGCTACCACCCTCTTCCGGACTGGCATCCCGGGACGCCGGCGACAGTGACTACCTGGCCCAGCGCCGCAGTGCCCGCACCCTCTATGACTATCTCACCTGGCAGTTGAACCTGACCCCGTTCAGCGATCTGGACCGCGAGATTGCCGTCTCAATCATTGACGGCATCGATGAAGACGGTTACCTGAGGATGGATCTGAACGAGATTCTTGTCAGCATGTCCGCTGACGAGGTTGAGCTGGATGAGATCGAAGCGGTGCTGCACCGGATTCAGCAATTTGATCCACCCGGCGTGGGCGCGCGTGACCTGAGGGAGTGCCTGCTGATCCAGCTAAGTCAGCTGACGGATCCCCATCCGTGCATGGCCCTGACCACTCAGCTGATCAACAATCACTTCGACCTGCTGGCCCAGCAGGATCATAACCAGATCAAACGCAAGCTGAAGATTGATGACGACACCCTGAAATCGATTAATCAGCTGATCCGCTCGCTGATACCGCGCCCCGGCAGCCTGGTGGCCGAAACCGAACCCCAATATGTCATTCCCGACGTATTCGTGACCCGCCGGGATGGCGTCTGGCATGTGGATCTGAACGCTGATGCCGCCCCCAAACTCCGGGTTAACCCGGAATACGCGCGGCTGATCCGGCGCGCCGACAACAGCGACGACAACAACTACCTGAAGAATCATCTGCAGGAAGCGCGCTGGTTTATCAAAAGTCTGATGAGCCGCAATGAAACGCTGTTGCGCGTGGCCACCAAGATTGTCGAACTGCAGCGCGGATTCTTCGAGCACGGCGAAGAGGCGATGAAGCCCCTGGTATTGAGGGACATCGCCGAGGCCCTGGAGCTGCATGAATCCACCATATCCAGGGTCACCACGCAAAAATATATGCATACCCCCCGGGGTACGCTGGAATTCAAGTATTTCTTCTCCAGCCATGTCAGCACGGCTGGAGGCGGAGAGTGTTCCGCCACCGCGATACGCGCACTGATCAAGAAACTGGTCGCTGCCGAGAAGCCGAACAAGCCACTCAGCGACAACAAACTGGCGAGCATACTCGCCGATCAGGGCATTCAGGTCGCACGGCGGACGGTAGCAAAATACCGCGAGTCCATGGCGATCCCGCCATCAAACGAGCGAAAGCGCCTCGTCTAGAGGCCAGTAACCAAGGAGCAAATCATGCAAATCAGCATCACCGGTCATCATGTGGACATCACCGAAGCCATGCGCAACTATGTCGAAACAAAATTCGAGCGCCTGGAACGGCACTTTGATCATGTCACCAAGATCCATGTCATCCTGAGTGTTGAGAAACTGCGCCAGAAGGCGGAAGCTACTCTCCATGTGAATGGCGCCGATGTCTTTGCCGACTGTGAAGAAGAGGATATGTATGCCGCCATCGACGGTCTGGTGGATAAAATCGACCGTCAGGTGAAAAAGCTCAAGGAGAAAAGCACCAACCATCGCAATGGTGTAGGCATGAAGGGAATCGATCCCGCCAACGCCGAAATCTAATCAACAGGCAAAATCATGTTTCCCGCAAATTTCATTACTGCCGAACGCATCAGCGCCGCGAATCCGGCCGCCAGTAAAAAGCGCGTACTCGAAGAGATAGCCGGACTGCTGGCCTCTTCCTCGGAGGAGCTCAACCAGGGTACTGTGTTCGACAAACTGCTTGAGCGGGAGCGATTGGGCAGCACCGGGCTGGGGCATGGCATAGCACTGCCCCACGCCCGTGTTGCCGGTGTCACGGAGGCCCGGGGCGCCTTCATCCAGCTCCAGTCCGGCGCCGATTTCGACGCTATAGACCAGCAACCGGTCGACCTGGTGTTCGGCCTCCTGGTACCGGAAGAGGCGACAGAAGAACATCTGCAACTCCTGGCAAAACTGGCCACTCTGTTCAGTGACGAAGCATTCTGCCAGAAACTCAGAAAAGCCCGGGACAGCGAGACACTGCTACAGGAGTTCATACAACAGGAACCGATGCCGATAAGCGCCAGCGGCTGATCCCTGGCCGCCTACAGAGGATCTCTGTTTTCGCTGCCGACACGCTTTTCTGCCATCCATCGTGTAATCAGAGGTAACGGAGACCCTATGAAGCTGGCCATCATCACCGGACTCTCCGGTTCTGGAAAAAGTGTCGCACTCCATACCCTGGAAGATGAAGGCTACTACTGTATCGACAATCTGCCGGTATTTCTGCTGCCTGCATTAGCCGGCGAGCTGGTCAAACGACAGGACAAGCGATTCCAGTTGGTCGCCATCAGTATTGATTCACGCAATACGCCCACCGAATTTGAAAGCATCTCCACACTGCTGCAGCCGCTGAAAGCGGAGAAGATTCGCTTTGAGGTTATTTTCCTCGAAGCACAGGACGAGACCCTGATCAAACGCTTCAGTGAGACCCGGCGGCGTCATCCCCTGACCGGTGGCGCACGTCCGCTGGCGGAAGCGATCAGCTACGAACGGGAACTGATGGCGCCGTTCCTCAACGTTGCCGACATCCGCATCGACACCAGTCAGACCACTCTGCATGAGCTGCGGCACCTGATCCGTTCCCGCATCACCGAGCGGCTGGATACCAAGATTTCCCTGCTGTTTCAATCCTTCGGTTTCAAGCAGGGTGTACCCCGGGATGCGGACTTTGTCTACGACGCACGCTGCCTCCCTAATCCTCATTGGCAGCCGACGCTGCGCCAGCTCACCGGAAAAGACGAGGCTGTGCAGGCATTCCTCGGTGCGAGCAATGACGTGAAGCATTATCAAGCGGATCTGGCCCAATTCCTGGAACAGTGGATACCCCGTTTTGAAACCGAGGGGCGAAGCTATCTGACCATCGCTATCGGCTGCACCGGCGGACAACACCGCTCGGTCTATCTGGTGGAGCAACTGGCCATCCATTTCCGCGCCCATGGCCGGCAGATTCAGACCCGTCATCGGGACCTGCCACGGGAGGAGAAGGCACCGAATTAACCCAATAGGCAGTTTGCAGCCTGGATAAAGCCCAGCCCACGAAAGCCCGCAGACAGGCAATTCCTAACGGGCGGAATCCGGCGCATGGCACGGCGGCCACTCCCGGATTACACCACCTTGAGCACAGGTGGTGATGTCGGTTTCACCGGGAGCGGCTTCATCCAGGCTTCGGTGCCATGTGAGATGGATGGTTTGTTACCGGCACGGATTGTGCGATATTGTTTCCCCTTGGCATGGGCGATTTGAGCTTTTTATGGTCACAAAGCAGATTACAATTATCAATCGACTGGGACTGCATGCCCGCGCCGCGGCCAAGTTCATCACCGAGGCGGGACAATACAGCAGCACCATCCAGCTGATCCGAGACGCCAAACCGGCCAACGGAAAAAGCATTATGGAGGTGATGATGCTGGCAGCCAGCCAGGGTACGGAGTTGACACTCACCACCGAGGGCGATGATGAAATCGAGGCAGCCAATGCCCTCGAGGCCCTGGTCAATGACCGCTTCGGAGAGCCCGAATGACCTTTGCCGGTAACGGTATAGGCATCACCCGGGGCATCGCCATCGGCGAGGCCCATATCCTGCAGCGCGGCCTGCTGGAAATCAGCCCGCGTATGATTGATACCGCCGATGTCCCGGCCGAGATCAAACGCTTCCAACTGGCGGTGAACGGCGCCAGGGAAAGGCTTCATGAGATACGTCAGAAAATCCCCGGCAACACCCGCTCTGACATTATCGCCTTCATTGACACCCACCTCCTGATGATGAATGACGCGGCCCTGGTGGAGGTACCGATCAAGTTGATCCGCAAGCACGCCTACGCCGCTGAGTGGGCACTGCAGTTGCAGCGGGAATCCCTGGTGCAGGTGTTCGACACCATGGATGATCCCTACCTGAGAACACGCAAGGATGATGTGGAACATGTGGTGAATCAGATCCAGATGGCCCTGCTGGATCTGGATGATGAGAGCAACGACAACCTCAGTGGCAAGGTGATCCTGGCCCAGGACCTCACCCCGGCCGACACCATTGTGATGCGCCATCAGGGAATCGCCGCCTTCATTACCGAGTTTGGCGGCCCCATGTCCCATACAGCCATTCTGGCCCGCAGTCTCGATATACCGGCGGTTGTTGGTGTGCACAGCATCACCCGGTTGCTGCACCAGGGTGAAACCGTGGTGGTGGATGGAGAGCAGGGAGTAATATTGGCAGATGCCGATCAGGCCACCCTCGCCCATTATCAACAGCGGATCAGCGCCGCCCAGAGCCGGGCCACCCAATTACGCAACCTGATCGGCAAGGCCGCCACCACCCGTGAGGGTGTGCGGGTACATCTGATGGCCAATATCGAACTCCCGGAGGATATTGAAACCACCCGGGAACTTCAGGCCGATGCCGTCGGCCTCTACCGTACCGAATTTCTCTATATGAACCGGCAGGGCATGCCGGATGAAGAGGAGCATTACCAGACCTACCGCCGGGTGGTGGAAGGACTCGACGGTATCCCGATCACCATACGCACCCTGGACCTGGGTGCCGACAAACAGGTCGACGGTTGCACTTCCTACTGCTGCAATCCGGCACTCGGGCTGCGCGCCATCCGTCTCTGCCTGAAGGAACCAAAAATGTTCCAGCCCCAGCTGCGGGCTATCCTGCGCGCTGCCGTTCACGGGCCGGTACGGATTATGATCCCGATGCTCTCCAATCTCCAGGAGGTGCGCAAACTGAAGGCCCTGCTGGCCGAAACCGAAGCCGCATTGAGTGCCGATGGCATACCGTTCGCCAAAGACATCCCGGTGGGTGGGATGATCGAGGTGCCAGCCGCCGCCCTGGCCGCCGACGCCTTCACCCGCGAACTGGATTTCCTCTCTATCGGCACCAATGACCTGATCCAGTACACCCTGGCGATCGACCGCGTGGACGACGAAGTAAACTATCTCTATGACCCGTTACACCCCGCCATCCTGCGTCTCATTCAGATGGTAATCACTGCGGGCCAGCGCGCCGGTATCCCGATCAGCATGTGCGGTGAAATGGCCGGTGATCCACGCTACATCCCGCTGCTGATCGGCATGGGCCTTCGGGAATTCAGCATGCAACCGGGGTCGCTGTTAATCGCCAAGGAGCGATTGCTGCAACTGGATGCGGCCAAACTGGCCAAACAGACGCGCAGGCTGATGAAGCGACTGGGCGAGAGCGATTTTGAGCAGCTGCTGGGGAAAATCTGCGCCCTGCACTGAATCGCCTCAATCGGTGGGAAACTGAACAAGCGTTATTCAGCACTCGCTGGAGACACAGAAAAAAAGCGTAGGATGGGCAAAGCTTGCGTGCCCATCAAATCTCTAGATGATGGGCAGGTCGCTGCGCTCCTTTGCCCATCCTACGGTGCTCTCGTAACACACAAGGATGGGTAAAAACCGAAATCACCGGTCCGGTAAAAGGCTGGCACACGCCGTTTTTGTCCATCCCCCCTCATCTACCATTCACAGTCAGAACCCCCTGATTCAGGCTGAAAAATGGCCGAAAAAACGGTATTCGCGTTTATTCATGCCGTATGTCTCCCGCTTGTCATCTGCAACTGCTAGAATCGGCCCCGTCTGACCCACCCACCCTTCACTTGGCGAGGAACCACATCAGTCATGTCTGATCAGGTACCTGTACAAACTGGCAGCACCCGTCTGGAGCGCCTGCACGCGGCCCTGGAGAGCGGCACCCTGCAACAAGCCAGGCGAATGCTGAACGCCCTCCATCCCGGTGAGATTGCCCACCTGCTGGAATCGTTGCCGCTCACCCAGCGCGATATCGTCTGGGGTCTGGTGAATGAGGAGAACGGCGGTGAGGTGCTGATCCTGGTCGCCGATGAGGTGCGGGCCGACCTGATCAGCAAAATGGATACGGAAGAACTGCTGGCCGCCACCGAGGGACTCGACACCGACGACCTGGCCGACCTGGTCCAGGAGCTCCCGCTGGCCATTACCCGGGAGATCCTCGACTCCCTGGATCACCAGCGCAGAGAACAGCTGGAAGCGATCCTCTCCTATCCGGAGGATACCGCCGGCGGTCTGATGAACCCGGATACCATCACCGTGCGCCCGGAAGTGACCCTGGACGTAGTGATGCGTTATCTGCGCCACTTTAGAGACAAGATGCCCCCGCAGACCGATATCCTGATGGTGGCCAACCGGGATGGAAAGTACCTGGGGGTTCTCCCCCTCACCGTGCTGGTCACGCACGATCCGGATGAGACAGTGGCGGAGGTGATGTCCCTGGATGTGCGCGGCATTCCGGCCAGTTGGGACGACGGCAAGGTGGCCAACCGCTTCGAGCAGCATGACCTGATCTCAGCCCCGGTGGTGGATGACAACGGCAAACTGATCGGCCGCATCACCATCGATGACGTGGTGGACGTGATTCGTGAGGAGGGCGAGCACCAGTTCATGGGCCAGGCCGGTCTTTCGGAAGACGAGGACATGTTCGCACCGGTCTGGATCTCCACCCGGCGGCGGGCTCTCTGGCTCGGCATTAACCTGATCACCGCCCTGCTTGCTTCCTGGGTGATCGGCCTGTTCGAGGCGACTATCGAGAAGGTGGTGGCGCTGGCGGTACTGATGCCGATTGTCGCCAGCATGGGCGGCATTGCCGGCAGCCAGACCCTGACCCTGACCATACGCGGCATTGCCCTGGGTCAGCTCTCCAGCAAGAATACCCGCTGGTTGATCCTCAAGGAACTGGCCGTGGGCACCCTGAACAGCCTTATCTGGGCCGGGGTAGTGGCAGTGATTGCCGGCTTCTGGTTCCACGATGCGAACATCGGACTGCTGATTGCCACGGCCATGTGCATCAACCTGATCCTCGCCGCCCTTACCGGCACTGTGCTGCCGATGGCCCTCGCCCGGCTCGGCATCGATCCGGCGCTGGCCGGCTCGGTGCTGCTTACCACCGTGACCGATATCGTCGGCTTCCTCTCCTTCCTGGGTCTCGCCACCCTGTTCCTGATCTGATCCGGATCACTCCTCGATCGGCTCTATCCTGGAGAGATCGGCCGGCAATATCGCCTCCGGCCCGCAGGTCTGCAAGCAGATATCACAACCTGTACAGGCGGCGGATTCGATGCGCACCCACGCCTTCATCACCTCTCGCCCGCCCTTGCGCACCTCGGTCTCCCGCCGGGTCACCAGGATGGCCGGACAACCGACACTCAGGCAGTTGGCACAGCCGTTACATTTGTCCGCCTCCACCATCAGGGGACGACGCGGTGCAAAGCGGTCGGTCAGCACACAGGGACGCTTGGCCACGATGACCGAAGGCACCGGCGCCGCCATCTCCTGCTTGACGATCTTGTAAAGCACCGGCAGATCATAAGGGTCCACCACATGCACGCGCTCCCGGTCTACGCCCAGGGCACAGGCCAGCTCGGCAAAATCCACCTTCGGCGCCTCCCGGCCCCGCAGGTCGCGCCCGTTGCCATGGTTGTTCTGGCCTCCGGTCATGCCGGTGGCGGAGTTGTCCAGGATCATCACCGTCACATTGCCCTGGTTGTAGACCAGGTCCAGCAGCCCCTGGATACCGAGATGCAGGAAAGTGGAGTCACCAATAATGGAGAAGATCCCCTTCTCCTTGTCGCTCTCACCGCGCCCGAGATCCATACCCAGACCGATGCCGATCGCCGACCCCATGCAGATACAGGTATCCAGGGCATTCCAGGGCTTGCCGGCACCTAAAGTGTAACAGCCGATGTCACCGGCAAAATTGGCCCGCTTGCGCAGCCGCGACAAGGTATAGAAGACCGCCAGATGGGGGCAGCTGACACACATGGTGGGCGGACGGGGGAACAGTGCCTGTACCGGCGGTATCGCTATCGGCTGGGCAGGCGGCTGTTCAACTTCACCGTTCAGACGAGCGATACCCCGGCGCAGGATCTCCGGTGCCAGTTCGCCGCTGGCAGGCAGGATATCCTTGCCGCTGACAGTCAGACCGGCAGCCTTGAGTTCATTCTCGATCAGCGGCTCGGTCTCCTCCACCACAATCAGGGACCCAACCCCCCCGGCAAATTGCCGGATCTGTTCCACCGGCAGTGGATGGCTGAAACCGATTTTGTACACTGGCGCCTCGGGGAACGCCTCTTTCACATGGACATAGGCAGGTCCTGAGGTTACAAAACCATACCGCTGATCGCTGCCGGGTTGCGATGAATTGAGGGGAGACTGCTCACTGTAGGCGCGCAATTTCCCATCCCGCTGGTGCTGCAACTGCAAACGGTTTTTTGCGTTTCCCGGCACCATCACCCAATGAGCAGGATCGGGGGTAAAACCTGCGGCAGCATGTTGTTGGCGTTGACCGGTGGAGACCACTCCCTTGACATGACAGATCCGTGTGGTCAGGCGCAGAATCACCGGGCAATCAAACTGTTCGGAGAGTTCAAACGCCTCAAGCACCATCGCATACGCCTCCTGGGAATCGGCCGGCTCCAGCACAGGCAGATGGGCGAAACGCCCCCAGTAGCGCGAGTCCTGTTCGTTCTGGGACGAGGACATGCCCACATCGTCGGCAATAGCGATCACCAGCCCACCCACCACCCCCGCCAGGGTCTGGGTCATCAGTGCATCAGCCGCTACATTCATACCGACATGCTTCATGGCGCAAAAGGCTCGCGTGCCGCACATCGAGGCTCCGATGGCTACCTCCAGCGACACCTTCTCATTGGGTGACCAGTTGGCATGGATATCGTCATAGGTACCCAGGTATTCCAGGATTTCGGTCGCTGGTGTCCCGGGATAGGCCGTGGCGACGCGGGCGCCAGACTCCCAGACCCCCCGGGCCACAGCCTCGTTTCCGGACATGAAACGCCGACTGGCCAGGGCAGGGTTGATCTCTTCAGCGAGCGCATTCACAAATGGAGTCCTCGGTCACGGTGAGACGCGGCAACCCGGGAATGCCGGATGACCGTCCTCTCTATGGATAATCAAGGCGGCAAGGTTACCATTAATACGCTTCAATCATTTTGCAAATAACCTATAATCAACCCTGTTTATTGCAACAAATTCGCAGCAAAGCCCACCAAAAAGAGAAAATAATGCACGACAAGGCACTTGATACAGCCGACCTCCGAATACTGGCTCACCTGCAGAGCCATGCCAAAGCCTCCAACCATGAACTGGCAGAGGTGGCATTCCTCTCCCCTTCCCAATGCCACCGTCGGGTAAAGCGACTGGAGGAACTGAATATCATCCGCGGCTATACCACGCAGATCGATCCACAGGCACTGGGACTGGAGATCACTATTTTTGTCAATGTCTCCCTGGATGCCCACGGTCCCAACCCGGCACAACGCTTCAGCGACGCGATTAAAAATGTGCCCGAAGTGATCGAGTGCTTCTCCCTGACAGGCGAGACCGACTACCTGATCAAGGCGCGGCTACCCAACCTCAAGGCGATGTCGGAGTTTCTGATGCACCGACTGATGTCGGTACCCGGGGTGGGCAGTATCAAGACCTCGGTGGTGGTCGAGGAGATCGAGTGCGCGCCGGGGCTGATCAACGCCACCCTTTCGGATTCAAGATCATAGGGCGCCACGTTCGCCAATGGGCGACGTCTCCGATGGAGGCATGGGCACGAAAAAAGGGTTGACGCTCCAACAGAATCGGTCCACCTTTAGCGCCTTTTTTCATCCCCGGGAGTCACCCCATGTTCAAGATCAACCAGTACTTTGACGGCAATGTCGCCTCCATCGCCTTTCAGACCGCCACCCTGCCGGCGACTGTCGGCGTCATGGCCGTGGGTGAGTATGAGTTCGGCACCAGCCAGAAGGAGACCATGACCGTGGTCAGCGGTTGTCTCACTGTCAAGTTGCCGGGTGCAGCCGACTGGCAGGATTATCGGTCCGGTGAACAGTTTGTCGTGGAGGCAGGGGCGAAGTTTCAGCTCAAGGTAGCGGTCGAGACCGCCTATCTCTGCACCTACGAATAGTCACGCCGGGCACCGTCAACCGGTGAATGCCCCCTCGGAGCTCAGGTATTCCAGCTCTTCAGGAGTGCTCGGTCGGCCCAGAATGGCGTTGCGGTGGGGGAAGCGCCCATAGCGGCGCACAATCTCCCGGTGGTGCCGGGCAAAGGCAAGGTTATCCTGCAGCCCGGCACGCTCATAGAGCTCGACAGATCTATCCTGGTCGTCCGGGTCCTCGCTGTGCATGTAGGGCATGTAGAGAAAGGCACAGCGGGCTCCGCTCAGGGTCTCATCAAAGCTGCGTTTAATGGCAACTCCGGCAACAGTCCTGGCCTGGGCTTCGGTCTGAAAGCTCTCAGGCCGGCCGCGGAACATATTCAGCGGAAACTGATCCAGCAGGATCACCAGGGCCAGACAACCCTCGGCGCTGGTCATCCAGTGATCCAGCTGCCCCTCGGATGCCAGTACCCAGAGGCGCTCAAAGCGGTCACCGATCTCCTGGTCCAGCTCCGGTGTGGGAGAGAACCAGTGCCGACAGACCGGCTCGGTAAACCAGTAGTCGAGGATTTCCTGTGGTTCAATCGCCATCTCGATTCCCCCGTTTCATCAATGTTGGTGCCGGTAGAGGCACCACTCCCCACCGCGGAAAGGCAGGGTCTTTTCAAACAGCGCCCCCATCCGTTCCGCCAGTGCGATAGAGGCGCGGTTCTCGGCCTGGATAAAGCTGATCAGCCGGAGCCCGGGCAGGGTCTCAGCGGCCATCCGCCTTACCGCCAGGGCCGCCTCAAGGGCATAGCCCTGCCCCCAGAAATCCCTGGCCAGGGCCCATTTGATCTCCGGTCCAGGCCAGTCCAGGGGATACCAGAGCCCGACCGGACCAATCACCCGGCCAGAGCCGCGCTCCAGAACTGCGTAGGGCCCATAGCCGCGCATTTGCCAGTGGCCGATCATCCCCGCCAGCACCTGCCAGGTTCCCGCCTCGCTGAGCGGTTTCCCCATCGTGTAGCGGGTGCATTCAGGGTCGGAGTAATAGGCGTGCAGGTCCCGCCAGTCCTCCTCCTGAAAGGTACGCAGAACGAGCCGCTCGGTCTCGAGCCGCTCAGGTATGCGGTAATGCATAACGCCCGGGCGGTTCAGTGAGTCTGACAGTGCGCGCCATCGTGATGCACATGGCCGTGCTCGATCTCGTCGGCACTGGCTTCTCGCACCTCGATAATCTCCAGATCAAAGTTGAGGTCCTTGCCGGCCATGGGGTGATTGCCGTCCACGGTGATCGTCTGTTCATCCACCTCCACCACCGTCACCAGGAAGGGGACCCCCTCATCCATTTCGGTCTGGAACTGCATGCCCACCTCGATACGCTCGATACCGGGAAAATTGTCCCGGGGCACTCCCTCGATCAGGCTCTCATCCCGCTCACCATAGGCCTCTTCACAGGGAATACTGACGGACAGTTTCTCGCCCTGCCGGTGCCCCGCCAGCGCCTGCTCCAGTGCCGGAATCAGACTTTCGGTGCCGTGAATATAGGTCAGATAGCCATCATTGGCGGAACTGTCGATGATCTCGCCACTCTGGTCACGGGTTACATAATCGAGGATGACGGCTTTAAAATCGCTGATCTGCATGAAATATCTCAAATAAAGTATGAAGTGGAGGGCTAATACCACAGCAACATTAAGGTTACTGTAGATTCGTTAAAAACTTTTTAAAGAATCGCTAGTTGGCGCCGACAAGCATATCTGTAAGCATAGCGACCGGGACGCTGCATTACCTGCACGACATCACGGGCAGGCTGAATTCAACACGGGCGCATTATTTCACGCCAGGGATGCCGTCGCAAAACAACTATAAGGTGATATGTTGCCCGGGCTCCGAAAATTGATCTGCCATATCCGTATACGCCGACTGCTGTTGATGGTACTGGGCCTGCTGTGTGCGGTCGCCATCTCTGCCATTGCCTGGAACAGCATCGACGTCATCCGCCAACACCAAGCCGCCAGCCGACTCGGACTGGTCAACCTGTTGGCGGACAAATCACTCAAGCTGACCACGGAACTGGCCGTGGAGCGGGGTCTCACCTCGACACTTCTGGCCATGCCGGACAAGCTGGACCCCGATCAGCTGGTCCGCCTGAATAACCAGCGCAAGAAAACAGACAACAGATACCAGGAGTTCTCGCAAATCCTGCAGAAACATCACGCCCCTGAAGGTGCGACCCCTATAGAGCATGCCTACCCGGCCATGCAGCAGATTCACCAACAGTTGCAGCAACTCCGCCGCGAAGTGGATCGGGTCTTTCTCGGTGACAGGGACCCGCAGATATCGCTGCGCTGGCTTGGTCTGATGACAGGCAAAATCAATGACATATCAAAACTGCAGCGTTCAATCATGGCCCCGACGGAAGAAACCGGGCACGTCATCAATTACGGGCAGATGCTGCGTGATTCATTCTACACAATGGCCGAGTATGC
This sequence comes from Sedimenticola selenatireducens DSM 17993, assembly GCF_000428045.1. GTDB lineage: Bacteria > Pseudomonadota > Gammaproteobacteria > Chromatiales > Chromatiaceae > Sedimenticola > Sedimenticola selenatireducens. The sequence goes on from NZ_ATZE01000011.1 coordinate 185,248, forward strand.
CGGTCGCGAACGAGCCACAATCGGCCGGGCCATTGCCCTGGAGCGGGCGCTTGACGAGGGTGAACTTCGACAGCTCGTGCAATTCCGCGAGGCTATGGAGTATGGTGAGAAAAAGAGTTTTGAAGTTCTGGACTTCTACCCGGAAACCCCGGAGATCAAGGCCGCCCTGGCCCATTATCACTCGATATTCAAGGGCAGTTTTGAACAGTTGCGCAATCAGGTACTGGAAGCCGGCAGGAGAGGTATGCCCTATCCGGTGACTGAACTGGTCTGGTTTTCTGAGGCCTCACGTTCCATCGATACCATTACCGCCATATCGGAAGCCGCCAGTATCCACAATCAGCAGGATATCGACATCATTCAGCAGCAGGCCAACCAGACGGTGGCCAGTCTGCTGGCCACTATTCTGCTGGTTTTCATGCTCTTTATCGCCACTTATTTCATCACCTATCGGCGCATCCTCTCCCCCCTGAATCTGCTGGAGAACGCTGCCAGAACCATAGAGTCCGGTGACCTCAACCAACCCTTTTTGATCGATGCACAGGACGAGTTTGGCCGCCTGGGCCAGAGTTTTGAATCGATGCGACTGAGTCTGCTGGCAGACCGGCAAAAGCGGGAACTGGCAGAGCAGGAGTTGCGAAAACTGCATCAGGCGGTGGAGCAGAGTGTCAGTTCCCTGGTGATCACCGATGCCAAAGGCGTTACCGAATATGTTAACCCCCGCTTTGAACTCACCACCGGCTTCCGCCAGGAAGAGGTTATTGGCAAAAGGTATAACAAAACCCGATCCGGCCGGACTCCAAAAGCGGTGTATAAACAGATGTGGCGCACCATCAAGTCGGGCCATATCTGGGAAGGGGAGCTGCTAAACCGCAAGAAGAGTGGCGAGCTGTTCTGGGAACTGGTCAGCATTTCGCCAGTCAGGAACAAACAGGGAGAGATCAGCAACTATATCGGCATGCATCACGATATCACCCAGCGCAAGGTGATGGAGGAACGGCTTAATTTCCTCGCCTATCATGACGAGCTGACCGGCCTGCCAAATCGCAGCCTGTTGACCGACCGTTTCACCCAACTGATCAGCCACTCGCAACGCCACCAGAAAAAAGTCGCCCTGCTGATACTGGATCTGAATCGATTCAAACTGATCAATGACAGCCTCGGGCATGAGACCGGCGATCGGGTGCTGGTTGAAGTCGGTAACAGGCTGACGAAACTGGCGCGCACCAGCGACACCGTTTCACGCTATGGCGGTGCCGAATTTGTCATCCTGTTGACGGAGATTGAATCAGCCAACACCGTCACGGACTTTGCACGCCGAATTAGCCGGGAAATCAGCAAGCCGATAACAGTCGGCGACCGCCTCCTCCATGTCAGCTGCACCATCGGCGTCGCCCTCTGGCCAGAGGACGGTAAAACACTGGACAACCTGCTGAGCAATGCCGACGCCGCCATGTATCAGGCAAAAAAACGCAATGGGGAAAAACTGCAGTTCTTTACCGAAGAGCTGAACCACCAGGTTCAGCAGCGCATGGAGATGGAGAACGGCCTGCGCAACGCGGTTCAGGGCAATGAACTTGAACTCTACTACCAGCCCCAGTTCAACCAGCGGACCAACCGGATAACCGGCATGGAGGCGCTGTTGCGCTGGCACCACCCGCATCGCGGACTGATCAGCCCGGACCGGTTTATACCTCTGGCCGAGGAGACCGGTCTGATCCTGCCGATCGGGGAGTGGGTTCTGGAGACCGCCTGTCTGCAACTCAAGCAGTTTCAGCGCAACGGTTATCCAGACCTGGTTGTCGCCGTCAATGTCTCGGTACGCCAACTGGAAGGTCAGGACATGACGGACACCGTTCATCGGATCATCAGCAAGACCGCAATCAATCCCTCCTCACTGGAGATTGAGATCACGGAGAGCACCATGATGGAAGATCCGGACCGCATGATCGAAGCCCTCAGTGCGCTGAAAAAACTGGGTGTCCGGCTGGCCCTGGATGACTTTGGTACAGGCCACTCATCCCTCTCTTACCTGCAACGCTTCCCCTTCGACAAAATCAAGATTGACCGGGCATTTATCCGGAACATCACCCGCTCAGAGGATGACGCCGCCATCGCCATGACCATCGGCGCCATGGCCAAAAGTCTGAAACTGGAGGTGATTGCCGAGGGTGTGGAAACGGAGGAACAGATGAAGTTCCTGAAGCGTTGCGGCTGCGACAACATCCAGGGCTACCTGATCAGCAAGCCGATTCCGGCCATGGAGTTTGGGCATCTTCTGGCTCAGCACCAAATACAGCCTTTCTGGCTGACCCAGAATCCTGATCCGCAATTGCAATAGGTGCTATTTTTTACGCGCCCCCCTCCAGCCCTCCGCTACCACCCGCTGGTTCCCCGGATAAACACCAACAGGACCGGACAGCCAATCAGAAAAATCATCGTCACACGCTTAATACCATTGAAATATTTGTGCTTGATAATAACCAAGCGAAACAGTATGGTATTAATCAATAGATTATCGATACAGGGGGCTTGCCATGGAACAACAAACCATCAATTGTCAGGAGCGGGAACGGATAGCCGATTTTCTCGCGCTATCGGCGGACTATATCGGAGTGGAGCCTCCCTCCGAGCACACCTTTGCCCGCTGGACCTCCAGTTGTGTATGCCAGCATACCGGCACGCCGGACCAGCCATCCCGCTAAACAATCGGAGTAGGTTTATCCCATCAAGTAACAGGTGACGCCATGAAACTAGATTGCCTTATCCGGGCCTTTCGTGAATCGGGCCGGCCTATTGTTTTTCTGACCCTGCTCTGCCTGGGATTGGGTATATTATTCAGCCTGCTCGGCTCAGAGGTGGGTATTGCCCTGATCAGTGCCGGACTGGGCGCACTGCTTCTGTTCATCCTGTTGGGCTCCAGCATGGGGTGTCGACCCAACACCGGTTAACGATAGTTGCCGCAACTTTGGAGAGCGGGTCGTGACGCCTTGATCTCACGACCCAATCTCCTGTACCTTGCTGCCCCAATGGCAGCATTAATCCACATCGAAAACCTCTCCCGATACTATGGCGATCACTGCGCCGTGGCGGGTATCAATTTCGATCTGCAACCGGGCGAGGTGCTGGGATTTCTCGGCCCCAACGGCGCCGGCAAATCCACCACCATGCAGATTATCAGCGGTGTACTGGCACCCAGCAGTGGCAGTGTGCGGCTGGATGGTTTCAATCTGCAGGAAGATCCAGTCAGGGCAAAACGTACCCTCGGCTACCTGCCGGAAGTGCCCCCACTCTATCCGGAAATGCGGGTGGACGAATACCTCCGCTATTGCGCCCGACTGCACCAGATCGGCACGTCCGACACGGACCGTGCCGTTGCCCGGGCCAAGGAGCGCTGCGGACTGAAACCGATGGGCTCACGGGTGATCGGCAATCTCTCCAAGGGATACCAGCAACGGGTAGGTATTGCCCAGGCGATCATTCATAACCCGCGCATCATCATCCTGGACGAACCGACCAGCGGGCTGGACCCGAACCAGGTACGGGAGATTCGCACGCTGATTCGGGACCTGGCTGAAGAGCGTGGCATTCTGCTCTCCACGCATATCCTGCCCGAGGTGCAATCCCTCTGTGACCGGGCGCTGATCCTGTACCAGGGCGGGCTGGTCTATTCCGGGCCGGTCAGTCAACAGCAGCGCAACCGGTTGCTGATCACGCTGGCGACAGATGATGCGGAGAACGGCTATTTGACCACCCTGCCCGGCGTACTGCAGGTTGAACCCCTGAGCCCGCACCAGTTCCGGCTGACCCTTTCAGATAAGTGCAGCCCGGCCGACATCGCCGAGGCGATCGTGAAACATGGCGGCCAACTGTGCGAACTGCGCACCGATCAGGATGACCTGGAACGCATCTTCACCCAGGCCACACTCGGCGGGCGGGTTCAGTGATCCGCACGGTGGCCGGCAGAGAGTTGAGAGCCCTGTTTCTCTCCCCCCTTGCCTGGAGCCTGCTGGGCGTCGCCATGCTGATTCTCGCCTGGCTGTTTCTGGTACAGATTGAGAGCTTCATGCAGCTGCAACCAAAACTGATTGCCGGGGCATCGGAACTGGGAGTCACCGACCTGGTAATCGCACCGCTGTTCGATTCCGGCGCCATGATCCTGTTATTGCTGACCCCGCTGCTGACCATGCGCCTGCTGTGTGACGAGTACCGCAGCGGCACCATCCGGCTGCTCTTCTCATCTCCGCTCTCCTCAACCCAGATCGTACTGGGCAAATACCTGGCTGTATTGGGCGTGTTCGGCCTGCTGCTGCTACTGGCCGCGCTGATGCCGCTGTCACTGCTGCTGGGCGGCGCCCTGGACCTGGGGCGGCTTGCCGCCGCCCTGTTCGGCCTGGGGCTGCTGCTGGCCTGCTACGGCGCCATTGGACTGTTTCTTTCCAGCATGACGGAACAGCCGGCGGTGGCGGCCATCAGCACCTACGGATTGCTGCTGTTTCTCTGGATCGTCAACCTGTCCGGCACCGATGATCGGAGCAGCCTGTTCGAATGGCTCTCCCTGAGCAGCCACTACCGGCCCTTTCTCGACGGCGTGGTGCGCAGCGGTGATCTGGCTTACTTCCTGCTGCTGATTGCCGGCAGTCTGCTGATGACCATCCACCGCCTGGAGAGTCGACGCCGTGGTGACTGAGCCACTGAAAACAGTCTCCCGCAATCGCCTCAGACAGCGCCTGGAGGGACTGCTTTTCTACCTGCTACTGGTAATTGCCATAGGCCTGGCCGGCTGGCTCAGCCAGCGCTATCAGGGCGTATTCGACTGGAGCGACCGGGCCAGAAACAGCCTCAGCAGTGCCAGCCAGCAGCTATTGAGTCGACTGGAAGCGCCGCTGTTGATCCGCTCCTTTGCCCCGGACGATGCACAACTGCGCCAGCGCATACGGGCAGTCATAGAGCCTTATCAGCGGGCGCGTCCTGATATCACCCTGGAGTTCATCGATCCGTCCCTGCAGCCCGAGCTGACCCGTGAATCGGGTATCCGCCGCTCCGGCGAACTACACATCAGCTACCAGGGACGTAGCGAAAACCTGTCCACGCTGAATGAGCAGCAGATCAGCAACAGCATCCAGCGACTGATTCAGCAGGGCCAGCGTTGGATCGCCACCATTGAGGGGCATGGTGAGCGCCGCCTGAACGGCAAGGCCAATCACGACCTGGGGGATTTTGGCGCCGCCTTGCGGCGCAAGGGCTACCGGATACAGCCCCTGCAACTGACCGAGCAACCGGTAATCCCGAGAAATACCGCGCTGCTGGTAATTGCCGGGCCACGCGTTGAATATCTGCCGGGTGAACTAGCGGTGATCCACGATTACCTTGACCGGGGCGGCAACCTGCTCTGGCTGACCGACCCCGGACCACAGCATGCACTGCCGAGCCTGTTTCAGGAGCTTGGCCTGGAAATACTGCCCGGCACCGTGGTGGATGCCAACGCTGCCGGACTGGGTCTGGACAATCCCGCCATCGCCCTGGTGACCCGATTTCCGGAGCATCCGGCTACCAACCAGTTCCGACTGGTGACACTCTATCCGTTTGCCGCCGCCCTCAAGGCCGGCACCGCCGCAGGCTGGCAGACTACACCCCTGTTGCAGACCCAGCCCGGCAGCTGGAACGAGACCGGTAAACTGGTTGGCGAGCTGCAGCGTGATGCCGACCAGGGCGAGGAGTCCGGCCCCCTGACCCTGGGCTATGCCTTCAGTCGTCAACTGGACGGGAAATCACAACGGCTGGTGGCACTGGGTGACGGCGATTTTCTCTCCAATAGCTATCTGGGCAACGGCGGCAACCTCGATCTGGGCCTCAACCTGATTCGCTGGCTCAGCGGTGACGATAACCTGCTGGACATTCCAGCCAGGACCGCCCCCGATACCCGGCTCGACCTCAGTCGCACCAGCGGAGCCATCATCGGACTTGGATTCCTGTTTATATTACCCATACTGCTGTTCACCGCCGGCCTGTTTATCTGGTGGCGCCGCCGCAGGGCCTAGGAAAACCCGCAATGCGCAAACAAAGCCTGGTCAACCTGCTCCTGTTACTACTGGTGGCTGCGCTCGGCCTGTTTGTCTGGTATACCCCGGACGAGGAGAGCAGCCATCCAGGCAGTCCGCTTACCCGTCTGGATCCGGCAACCGTCAAGCGCATAACCATCAGCAACAAGAACGGTCCCCGGTTCGTTCTGCAACGGGGCACCCGGGGTTGGCACATGACCGAGCCCTACCAGGTAGCCGCCAATACGCCACGCATCCATAGCCTGCTGGATCTGCTCTCCACACCGCAGATCGAAACCTTTGCCCTGCCGGCCGATCGACTGGCCGAATTCGGACTGGAACAGCCGCTGGCCGAACTTACTTTCAACCAGACCAAAATCACCTTCGGCGGCACCCACCCCTACAACTATGGCCGCTACCTGCGCATTGATGACCAGCTCTATCTGACCAATGACATCTTCCCCCACCACGCCCTGGCCCGGGCCGAGGAGTTTGTCAGTCATACCCTGTTCCCGGACGGTGAGGAGATCAGCGAAATCAATACGCCGACCTGGCGCCTGTACCGGCAGCAGGGCATCTGGACGCTTGATCCTGACGGCACAGGAAGCGATCCGGAGCAGTTACAGGAGAAGGTGGCGGCCTGGCAGCACACCCGGGTGTCCAAGGTCATTAAGGCCCCTGATACACCACCGGAACAACAACTGACCATTCGTCTACGGGGCAGCGAAGGTCCGATAAAGCTGGGGATAATCAGCCAGGCGCCAAGGATTCTGCTGATCAATCAGGCGCTGGGGCTGGGCTACCAACTCAATAGCGACGCCCTGCTCAGAGCCCCGGGAATAAACCAATAGCATGCCGGAACTGCCCGAAGTCGAGACCACCCGCAGCGGCATTGCGCCGCATATTGAGGGAAAACGCATCGCCGGGGTTGCAGTGCGCCAGCCGCAGCTGCGCTGGCCGATCCCGGACGATCTGGCCAGCCTGCTGACCGGCAGAACCGTTCGTTCAGTAGAACGGCGCGCCAAGTATCTCCTGCTCAATCTCGCCAACGGGACCCTGATACTGCATCTGGGTATGTCGGGCAGCCTGCGCATACTGCCGCGAGAAACCACCCCGGGTAAACATGACCATTTCGATCTGCTGTTCAGGCACTGTTGCCTGCGACTGCGTGATCCGCGCCGCTTCGGTGCGGTACTCTGGACCGACCGGCCAGTGGAGCAACACCCGCTGATCACCCACCTGGGACCGGAGCCCCTGTCGTTGGAATTCAGCGGCGACTATCTCTACCGGCAGGCACAACAGCGTCGGGTGGCGGTAAAGAACCTGATCATGGACGGCCATGTCGTCGTGGGGGTAGGGAATATCTATGCCAACGAGGCGCTGTTCCGCGCCGGCATCCACCCGGCCCGGACCGCCCAACGGATATCAGCCGCTCGCTGTGCCCGGCTGACCGGGGAGATCAAAAGCGTGCTGGCGGCCGCCATCCAGCGAGGCGGCACCACGCTCAGGGATTTTCAGCAGGAGGATGGCAAACCGGGTTATTTCGCCCAGGAGCTGCTGGTCTACGGGAAGGCCGGGGCGCCCTGCCCCGGCTGTGGAACCCCACTGAAACAGCGACGGATCGGACAGCGCTCCAGTTTTTTCTGCGGCCGCTGCCAAAGATGAGATTCATAGGGTGATGAGATGGTCTCCTCCCCACTCCAATCGGCGTCGCAATGCGCCAAGATAAAAGCATCCCTTTTATCTAAATGAGTTGAGGAGGAGACCATGAATAAGCTTACGACCATCGGGATCGATCTAGCAAAGAATTTGTTTGCGCTGGTGGCCTTCAAGCCCAGTGGCCAGGAGCTGTGGCACCGGAATCTGCGGCGTCGGCAGTTGCTGAGATTTCTGGCCAAACAACCACCCTGTCACGTTGCCATGGAAGCTTGTGCCGGGGCTCATTATTGGGGGC